>JAJDTY010000086.1 GCA_022826945.1 Candidatus Binatia bacterium | reverse complement strand
TCGTGGACCTCGGAGGTGAACGCCAACTGGAAAGTCATCAAGGATGCCTTTCAGGAAGTGTACCATATTGCCTTTTTGCACAAACGCTCCATCCCGGACTCGTTTACCAGCAAAGACAACCCCTACGCCCACAGCCTGGATGTCACCCTGTATCCGCGGCATGGTAGTATGTCGCTGTTTGGCAGCGCAGACTACAAACCGAGTCCGGTGGCCAAACTGGCGGCCCAGCATGGGGAGATTGTCATCCGCAGCGATTTCTCGATGGACGGTCTGCCGGCAGGGGTAAATCCGCTGCGGAGCGAGGCCTGGTCGCTGGACCTGAACGTTATCTTCCCGGCGTTCTTTGTTGATGTTTCTCAGGGATCGTATTTTACCCATCAGTTCATGCCGATCGGCGTGGATAAGACGCTGTGGACCTCGACCCAGTATTACACCAAGGCGACCACGCCGGGGCGGCGTTTCAGCCAGGAATACGGCAACGTGATCTTCCGCGATATTATCATGGAAGATGGCCGGACCTTTGAAGAAACCCAGTCCGTGCTCTCGTCCGGGGCGAAAAAAGAGTTTTATCTGCATGACGAAGAGATTCTTATCCGCCACAGCCACCATGTCATTGACCAGATGCTCAAGGGGCAACCGGTTGACCGCGCGTTTGCTGCCAATGGAAAGGAGGCGGCTTCCCATGCCTGAGGCACGCTTACCCGAGCAGTTCCGGGATTTGGAGCAATGGATGGCCTGGTCGTTGGAAACCGAAGGCGAGCGGAGCGACCACCGTCAGGCCAGCGCCATGGAAGACATCACCGCCTTTTATGAGGCCATGCTGGCGCGCATGGACGAGGTGCTGCCCTATTTGGAGCAGTTCGGCCTGGAAGACCTTCCGGACGACGCTCGGCGCCTGTTTTACCTGACGCTGTCCCTGGCGGAAGTGGCGCCTGCGGTCGAGCAGTTCGGCCAACCCAGCGTGGTGGACGGATACGACATCAAACGCTTTGTCGCCACCCACAGATAAGACACGCGGCAGCCGCAACACGACCCCGCACGCCAGGAGGGAGCCATGAAAGTCGGTGTTGATATCATTCATCAGAACCTGGGCCGGCCGCAGCCCGACCACGAAGTGTATCGGGAGGAACAACGCTTAGCCGACCTGGTTGAACCCTTGGGGTTTGATTCGTTGTGGAGCGTTGAGCACCACTTCGATGATTACACCATGGTGCCTGATGTGCTCCAATACCTGACTTTCATGGCCGCCCGGACCACGCGCATCCAGCTTGGCAGCGCGGTTGTGGTGTTGCCGTGGCACGACCCGGTGCGCGTCGCCGAGCAAATCGCCATGCTCGATATTCAGTCCGGCGGCCGGCTGCTGCTCGGCTTTGGTCGGGGGGCCGCACAGATTGAATACGACGGCTTTCGCGTGGCCATGGACACCTCGCGGGCGCGTTTTACCGAGGCCGCCGAAGTAGTCACCAAAGCCCTGATGAACGAACGCTTCTCACATACCGGCGAGTTCTATCAGATTCCTGAGATGAGTATCCGGCCACAGCCCTACACCAACTTTACGGGCCGGATGTATGGAGCGGCCATCAGCCCCGAGTCGGCCGAGATTATGGCTCGGCTCGGTTTTGGGGTGTTGGTGATTCCGCAGCGCGACTGGGACACCACCGCCGAAGAGCTGGAACGCTATAATGACATTTGTCGGAACCTGGGCAAGGAGCCGGTCAAGCCCATTGTCGGCTGCTTTGTCTATGTTGACGATACCGAGGCCAAAGCCATGGACGGCGCCCGTAAGTATATGGGGGCCTATTGGCAGTCGGCGGATGAGCACTACCGTTTTTCGCACGGCGCGCACGCCGGCGTGAAGGGCTACGAATACTACGACAAAATGGGCCAGGCCAGCAAACAGATGGGGCCGCAGGCGGTCAACGATTATTTCATCAGTTTTCAGTGTGTGGGCACGCCCGAGATGTGTTTGGAGCAGGTCGAGTTCATTAAGCGCAAGGTCGATACCGAACACTTCATCGGCATCTTCAAATACGGCGGGATGCCTATACAGCGGGCGGAAGAAAATCTGCGCCGCTTCGCCGCAGACGTGATGCCGGGATTGCACCGGGAAGACTTTCGCGTCCACGCCGAGCCCGCAGTCGCGGTGGCCGATTAAAGCTTCCCCTCGATTCGAGAGGGGCACCCCCTGTTCCTCTTGTGGCGTGACGAGAGGAAGTGGCCTGATCAAAGGGAGGGAGCAGTGAAGGACAGGCAGCCGACCGGCACCGGAGAGCATGCGGCTCCTGACCGGAGCGCCGACCGCTGGAACGACAAGTATCCGCATCTCGGGACTGACCCAATTCCCATCGAGCCCTACATCTCTCGTGAGTATTTTGCCTTAGAGCGAGAACGGATCTTTCGGAAAGTCTGGCTGAACGTCGGCCGGATTGAACGCATTCCGAACCCCGGCGATTATATTGTCGTTGCGCTGTCGGTATGCCGGACCTCGGTCGTGGTCGTTCGCGGGAAGGACGGCCAGCTCCATGCCTTTCATAATATGTGTTCCCACCGGGGCAATAAGATTGTCTGGGATCAGAGCGGCTCGTGTCAGAACTTTACGTGTAAATTCCACGGCTGGAGCTATGGTCTCAACGGCGACCTGCGATTTGTTCCAGATGAAGCACGCTTTTGCGACCTCAAAAAAGATAAGCTTGGCCTGACCCCTGTGGCCGTAGACACCTGGGCGGGCTTCATCTTCATTCATCTTGACCCGCATCCGACCGAAACGCTGCGGGCCTACCTGGCGGAGGTTGTGCCTGGGCTAGAAGGCTATCCATTCCCTGAGCTTTCGGCGACGCGCTTCTGTTGGCGAACGGAGATTAAAGCCAACTGGAAAATCGCCCAAGACGCCTTTCAAGAGGGCTACCACCTCCCGGTGCGCCATAAGGCATCGGCGGCAGATGCCTTTACGAGCGGAACCAACCCGCATTGCCACTTCCTGAGTCTGGACCTTTACGAACGACATCGCCGCACCTCGTCGTACGGCAATCTGAGCTATCAACCGACTCTGGTTGCAGGGAAGGCCTATCAGTTCGGGAGTTCGGTGGTGGTCGATCATGATATTGCTCTGGATAATCTGCCTGCTGGGGTCAATCCTACCCGACGGTCGGACTGGTCCATTGATACTTTTTGGCTCTTCCCGAATTTCTCCATTTTCCCGAGCAATGGGACCTATCTGACCCACCACTTCTGGCCGATTACCGAAGACCGGACGATATGGGAAACGCATACCTATTTCCCCAAGGCGGCAGACGCGGGTCAGAAATTCAGCCAGGAGTATAGCAAGGTATTGCTCCGCGATATTCTTATGGAAGACGGTACAACGCTCGAACACA
The DNA here is from genome assembly GCA_022826945.1 of Candidatus Binatia bacterium. GTDB lineage: Bacteria > Desulfobacterota > Binatia > Bin18 > Bin18 > Bin18. Next base: position 93,435 of record JAJDTY010000086.1, on the reverse strand, counting down.
TACAGGACGTGTTGGCCTCAGGCGCAAAAACCCATATGCCGTTGCAGCATCAGGAAATCTGCGTCCGCCACGCCTATCGCGTGGTGGAGGATTATGTTGGGTTCTATGCCGGACGGTAACGGAGCACAACGATGGCGGAGGGCGGCTGGCCCGCAACGTTCAGCACACTTCAGCCTTTTCTCGACTGGGCACTTGCTACCGAGGCCGAGCGGACGCAGAAACGTCAGACGAGCGAGATGGCGGACATTCAAGCCTTTTACACCGCCATGCTGTCGCATCTGGAGGACATTCTTGTGTACCTCAACCAATTCCCTCTGGAGCGCATGCCGCCCCATGCCCAGCAACTTATGGACATGACCCTCTCGCTCGCCGAGATTGCGCCGGCGGTCGAGCTGTTTGGTCAGCCGCGAGAAGATGATACATTTGACCCGTTTCGATTTGTGCCACAACATCAATAAAGGAGGTCGGTATGATTCGCCCCGAACGGATTGCCCATGTTGTGATTAAGGTGCGCGACCTTGAACGCTCAAAGAAGTTCTACACCGAAGTGCTGGGGATGCAGGTCATGAAAGACACGCCTGAGATTAAAGGGGTCTTTTTGGCCAATCATACCCGCGACCACCACGAGATTGCCCTCTTCCAGATCGGCCCGGACGCCGAACTGCCCCGCCCCGACCAGGCCGGACTCGCCCATATTGCCTTTCGGTTGCGGAGCGAAGAGGAACTCAAGGCCGCCTATGAGGAACTCAAGGCGAAGGACGTGCCGGTGAACTTTACTGTCAACCACGGGATAACCAAGAGCGTCTACTTCCTCGACCCGGACGGCAACGAACTCGAAGTCTACTGCGACAACCCTATAGAAGAATATGCGGGGATGCCCAACGCCTATCTGGGGACGGACAAGCTGGAATTCGCTCAGAACGAGCGCGGTCTGGCGGACATCATTGCTTCGCTACGGCAGTAAGCAGAGAAGTGATTTTTGCGTTCCCCTCTCCCTAGCCGGGAGAGGACCAGGGTGAGGGTTGCTCAGAACGAATTTTCTCTCACTTCTCCTCACCATAACTTGGAGTACTCATGGGCATTCGGACCGGTGCAGAATACCGAGAAAGTTTGCGGGATGGGCGGAGCATTTATGTGAATGGCGAGCGAGTCAAAGATGTGACGACCTATCCGCCGTTCCAAGGCGTGGTGGATACCATTGCCTCTCTGTACGACCTCCAACACGAGCCCGCACACCAACCCCCGCTGACCTACCCATCACCCAAGGATGGCCAACCGGTCGGGCTCTCCTTTCTGATGGCGGACAATGTTGAAGATGTCGAGCGACGCGTCCGTGCCGAGGAATTTCGGGCGGAGGTGACCTGTGGCTTGATGGGCCGCATGCCGGACTTTATGAACGCTCTGGTGACCGACGCGGCGATTGCTGCGCCGTTTATCGGTCAACGTGAGCCCCGCTTTGGTGAGAATACCATTCGCTATTACGAAGCCTGTCGGGATCAGGACTGGTGCCTGACCCATACGCTGGTTGACCCCCAGATCGACCGCTCAAAAGGACCGGCAGAACAACGTGATCCAGAGGCGGCTTTGCACGTAGTGCGCGAGACGGACAACGGCATCGTGGTCAGCGGTGCCCGGATGCTTTCCACGCTCGCCCCTTTTTCCAATGAGCTCTGGGTGGGACCGTTCTATCCGCGCAAGCCGGGAGAAGAAGCCTATACCCTCTGCTTTGCCGTTCCCATGGATACTCCGGGCCTCAAGTTTATCTGTCGTGAGGCCTATAACACGGGCCGGAGTCGGTTTGACCGCCCATTGTCGTACCGCTTCGATGAAGAAGATGCCCTCGCAATTTTTGATACAGTCGAGGTGCCCTGGGAGCGGGTGTTTATCAACGGCGATATCGAGGCTTCCAACTACATCCTTGGCCGGGCGCCCGGCTATGCCCTGCTCCAGGCGGTTATTCGCGGCACCGTCAAGCTCCGTTTCATGGCCGGGCTGGCCTGTACCGTGGCTGAGGCAATCGGCCGGACCAAGGCGCAGCATGTCCAGTCCCAGCTTGGCGAGTTGGTGGCCCATGTTGAAATTGCTAATGGCCTGCTGCGGGCGGCGGCTCACAATGTTGTCACCAACCATAAAGAAGGCGGCTCGCTCCGTTCGCTTGCGGCCTCGCTGTGGGTGTTTATTCCTCAGGCGCAGATGCGGGCGGCTGAAGTGATTCGACAGGTCAGCGGCAGCGGGCTGATCATGACTCCCACGGAAGGGGATTTGCAGAACCCGGAGATTGCGCCCTATCTCGAACGCTATCTCCAGGGTAAAAACCTGCCGGCGCGAAATCGGGTGCAACTCTTCAAGCTAGCCTGGGATATGTTGGGGGAGCAGTTTGGCAGCCGGCAGTTGCAGTACGAATGGTTCTACGCGGGTGACCCTACGTTCACCCGGTCGCGTTTTTATCACTCGCCCGCAGTGAAAGGCTATAAGGCGATGGTGGAGAGAATGTTGGCGGAGGGGAAGGGCGAAGATTAGACGCGCGGGGTGCCAACGAGGTTGCCCCGCGCGTCATGAATGATGTGAGAGATTAGCTCGGCGGATTGGTGGAAACGATATCGGGTGTCTCTTCCAAACCAAGCGCGGCAATGGGCGCTTCAAAACGCTCGGTCATGACCGCATCCTCATCGTGAAAGTCCCGGGTGAAGCAGCAGTATTCCATCTGCATGCCGTTGGGATCCTTAAAGTAAATCGACTTGGCCCAGTCATGATCGACGACTTCTGAGACCTCAACGCCTTTATCCCGCAGTTCTCGTTGTTTTTCTTCGAGCGCCGCTTCCGTACCTGCCTCAAAAGCGAAGTGGTAGAAGGCGCTCGGGACACCGAGCCCCCGGTTGATACCGGCGTCGTACTCGACCGGAACACCGGGGATGCCCTTGGCTTCCATAAAAGCGAGTAACTGGTCTCGACCCGTATCAAAAAAGATATGCCGAATATGACCCCCTTCTTTGATCTTGATGGTGTCGCAGCGAACCGGCTTGAAGCCCAGAATGTCTTCGTAAAACTCGCGCGTCTTATCCAAGTCGAGCGTTGACAGTCCAATATGAGAAAAGCCTTTCTTTGTCATGACCGAGCCCTCCTTTATCCGCTGTGGGTTCGCTACTTTTTTTGGTCTACCACAGCTTCCGCGGGAAAGAAACCGAGAAAACCACCTCCCTCGCGCTTCTCATTGACACACGGCGAGCCGGCCGAGTAGGCTCTCTTGGCCGGATACTGAGGAGGAAGGTATGGATTTCGGCGTACTCGTATTTCCCAAACCGGACCGCTGTGTCGATCACGCCAAGCTGGCTGAGGCAAAAGGCTTCACCCATGTGTGGGTGGAAGACTCGCCCATGATGGCCGGGGATGTATATCTATGTTTGGGGTTGATAGCGCAGCACACCAGCCGAGTCACGCTCGGAACCGGGGTGGCAGTAGTCGGAACGCGCAGTGCGCCCGTGACTGCCCATGCCATTGCCACGGTCAACCAGCTTGCCCCCGGACGAGTCATCCTCGGGCTGGGGACCGGCAACAGCGCAAGGCGGGCGATGGGGCTGCCGCCCTGTTCTTTGCGCGAGCTGCGCGAGTATATAGCGACCCTGCGTGGCCTGCTGAGCAACCAGGAGGTCGCGTATCAAGAGAGAGCGGAGACGCGCCGCATCAAGTTTTTTCATCAGGATTACGCGTTTATTAACACGTCCGAACCAATTCCCATTTATGTGGCGGCCAACGCCCCACGGGCTATGAGACTAGCCGGTGAGTTGGGCGACGGCTGGCTGACCTCACGGACTAATACTGTCGAAGGCTTTGATACTGCCTGGCGCCAGGTCAAGGCCGGTATTGAGAAAGCTGGAAAGAATACGGACCATGTAGACCGTGTGCTCTTTACCACGGCCTGTCTGCTGGGTCCGAACGAAGAACTGGATTCTGAGCGAGTCAGAGCACAGGCCGGCCCGTGGGCAACCGTCGCCCTGCATTCATTGTATGAAACGCTCAAGGAGCCGGAAGCCGCCCCGGTTCCCCTTCGCTCAGTTTTCGCCCAATACAAAGCGTTTATGGAGCAACGTCTCCAAGACAAGGATGCGTACTATTTTGACCTGCACGACGGCCACTGTTTATATGTCCGGGAAGAAGAAGCCCGATTTGTGACGCCAGAAGTCGTTCAGGCGACCACCTTGACGGCCCGACCCGGGGCCCTACTGGAACGGCTTCGGAGTCTGGAGCGGGCGGGAGTCCGACAGGTCACTTTTATTCCGACCTTTGATGCCTTTGAAGAATTTGTAACAACGTTCGGAGAAAAAATTCTTGCCCATTGGTAAGGGATATGTTCCTGCTGCCTGCTTGCTCTGGCGGGCGCCCTCCGATACAGCAGAGAAAGGTTTGCGGCTTCTCCCGTACCTCCGAATCGTGGGAGAACAGGCAGGACTATGACCAATTTCGATCCCAAAACCCTTGAAGAAAAAGACCAGCAGCAGTTCCAAGCCGCATTGGAGGGACTCTCTTCCACGCAATACTCGACCTTACTCGCTGCGCTAACTCGGATAGAACAGCCTGTTGTCCAGGTATGGTTGAAGGAAGAACTCCTCCAGGAATGGGTCCAACAGGGCCAGCACGTGAGTGCAACGCTGGGCGTGCGTGGGGAAACGCTCGCCTCGGCCATGTTCGCGGCAACTCCTACACTTTTGCCGGTATTGTCCCGGCTGGAGATGCTCGAATGGGTCCGTTTTCTGCTGGATATTGAAGTAGTCAGTGGAGAGACCGATTTTGTGCGTTTCCCGGATGGCCTGACCGCCCTGGACCGCTCGGAACGGATTAGCGTCTATCGTCTGGGCCGGGCCGCCGTGTATCATTCGCGTGCTGCCGCCGCGGGCATTTACCACGTCCTCCCTCAAGCCCTGGTCACTATCCCAGAGCCATTACGGAATGTGTTGCTGCGTTGCCTCCAGCCGGTTGCTGCCTTTGATCCGGAACCGCTGCCGGCCGTGATTCCGTTTCTGGAGCCCACGCTCAAGAGCTTGGCGCCGAACCAACAACTGTCCGTATTGGAGCGGATTGCCGAACTCGCCCGTATTTTTCCTGCCGGGATTGCCCGTCTCTTTCGGACCCTATCCCGCGCCTATGAAGAAGTCGGCGCCGAGGGAGTGTTGACCTGGATTCAAACCGGAGAAGAGATCGCGCAGCGCAATCCGCACGCCGCAGAAGCGTTTTTCACCCTGGAGTCCCGGACCAGTTTCCAGGTCTTGCGGCATGAGTCGCCGGCCGTGCTGCTCTCCGAAGTGCATAGTGCGTTGGTGAAGTTCATGCATATGCTGTGTGGGGAGGCGGTCAGTATTCAAGAAATCGGGGAGGTCTCCTTCCCACCTCCGTTTGCGATTGTTGAAGACGAAGATGAGTTTCTCCCCTTGCCGGCCAGCATTGACCTGTTTTCGACTTTTGAGGAAAACTTTCGGCTGTATTGCATGTTTGCCGCCCATCAGGCGGGACGGGTCGAGTTTGGGACCTACGATCTCTCCATTGCCGACATCTGGTCGCAGGTGCCGGCATTTGTCCAGGAACGGGCCGAGGCGAATGGGCACCTGCCACGGGACCTGGCTGCCTATTGCAAGCTCTTTCCCAAGCCCGAACAGATTGAGGCGTTGTTCATGTTCGTCGAAGGCCAACGGATCAACGCTTGTCTGGCAGAGGCATATCCCGGACTGCAAAAAGACCTAGCCTGGGCCACGTCACAGACCCGCACTCTGCCGCCCCTGATTCAGTCGATCTTGCCGTATTTGAACGCAGCGCTGAAACCCGGTTGGGAGCACGACGCCACGGTGGCGGGCTGCCTGCTCATGGCCACCGAGTTGTATGCTTCCCTGCCCGAATATGCGTCGCAGCTATCGAGGCAGCAAAAAGACGAGGAGGTTCCGACCGGCGCACCGGACAGGATGATGCAAGGGACGGGCGAACCCGAGCTGTCTGAACGGGAGCAGGCCGTTCTGCAGCGGATTCTTTTGACGCTGCGCCAGCATCAAAAACAGAAAAAGATCCGTCAGACCCGGCCGGCCTCCATCCATGGGATGCCCCTGGATGCGCTGGACTCCGAGGAGGACGCAGCCGAACAGGAAGAACGCAAAAAGGAGCAACTGCGTCGCCGGCATTCTGTCGTGGGAGTCCGCTATGTCTATGACGAGTGGGATTTTCTGATCGAAGACTACCGCGCCCGCTGGTGCGAACTCCACGAAGTCCCACTGACCGGCGACCGGGGCGGCTTCTTTGAGAGTACGCTCACCCGCTATAGCGAGGTCATTCCCAATATTAAACGTGAGTTCCAACAACTTCGGCCCAAGATGTTCCGGTTGGTCAAGGGGCTGGAAGATGGCGAGGTGATAGACCTGGACGCGGCCGTAGCGGCTCGGGTTGATCTGCACACCGGGGTTGCGCCGTCCACACGACTATACGCGGCCAGACAGCCGCTGGAGCGGGATGTTGCCGCCCTCTTTCTCCTGGACCTGAGTGCTTCGACCGATGCCAGGATTCAGAAGGAAACGGACAACGGAGATAGCGAAACGAGCGGCCTCCGGGTGATCGACGTCCTCAAAGAGGCGGTTGTGGTATTGTCTGCCGCCCTGGAGGAAATCGGTGATGCCTACGCGGTCTACGGCTTTTCCAGCGCCGGGCGGTATAATATCGAATTTTATCCGGTCAAAGCGTTTGGCGAGAAGCTGTCGGATGATGTCAAAGGCCGTATCAGCGGGTTGGAGCCCCAGCGCAGTACGCGTATGGGCGCGGCCGTTCGGCATGCGACCCGCAAACTCAAAGACGTTGCCAGCCGTGCGAAAATTCTTGTCCTCCTGAGCGATGGATTTCCTGAAGATGCGGACTATGGCCGAGACGAAAACGCACCGATGTACGGCCTGCGCGATACCATGATGGCCCTGCGCGAGGCCGAGCGTGAGAATATCATGTCGTTCTGTCTGACGATTGATAAGGGCGGCCATGATTATCTGCGCGAGATGTGTCCGCCGTCACGTTATATGGTCCTGGAGGACATCCCGTCCCTCCCGTTAGAGCTGCCTAAGATCTACCAGCGCCATATCCGGATGCAATTGTCCGAGTAAACCCTTCAGGCCGCGCGGTTCCGTTTGTCCGCCGTCACGGGAAAAAGTAGGGCAGATGGAGAAAAGTCAGTGGGAAAACGAGGAAAAACGGTCAAAAAGTTTCCCAAAAGCCTTGTAACTTGTCAGTTTTAGCAGTATGGGGTCGAGTAGGCTCCGATCAAATCCGAAGGATCGCGAGCAGAAATTCCAATTCCTAAAGGAGGGGCATTATGCCGGAATATGATCTCGTGATCAAAGATGGAATGATCATCGATGGGACGCGACTACCGCGCTATCGAGGTGACATTGGTGTGAAAGACGGCAGGATTGCGAAGATCGGCCGCCTGCAATCGCACCAGGGGACGAACACCTTGGATGCGGAAGGGCATATGGTTGTGCCGGGCTTTATCGATCTGCACACCCATTACGACGCACAGTTGTTTTGGGACCCGTATCTGACGATTTCGGGCTGGCACGGCATTACCTCCGTGGTGATTGGAAACTGCGGCTTTGGCTTTGCCCCTGTACAGCCCGAAGATCAGGAGCGGGCCATGCGCACTATGACCCGGACGGAGGCGATTCCGTACGAGTCGATGAAGGCCGGGATGCCCTGGGACTGGGTCACCTTCCCGGAATTCCTGGACAGTGTGGAACGTACGCCCAAAGGGCTCAACATTCTGCCATATATACCCATTGCCCCCCTGATGGTGTGGGTGATGGGACGCGAGGAGGCGAAGTCGGGGCGGATGCCGACGGACGATGAACACCGGGAGATGGTACGATTACTGCACGAAGGCATGGACGCGGGTGGTTGTGGCTGGTCGGCTCAACGTTTTGGGGAAGACAGCGTACAGTGTGACTATGACGGCACGCCCATGCCGACCGATATCATGCACAACGAAACCTGTCTGGAACTCGCCAAGGTGTTAGGTGACCGCAACGAAGGTTTCATCCAGATGTCGCTCATCCCCAGTGTGGCGCCGATGGAAGTTATTGAAAGCCACTACGAAGAACTGGCCCAGGTGAGTGGACGGCCGATTCTGTATAACGTCATCCAGGTTCAGGACGCTGATCCCAGCCGTCACCGGAATCTGTTGGCCTGGATCGAACGCTGCCGCCAAAAGGGCCTGCGCATCTACGGCCAGACAATCTCAACCGACGCCGGTTTTACCTTTACCTTTACCGACTGGAATTTGTGGGACGACGATCCGGCGTGGCGGGAAGCGACGCTGGGGACGGTGGAAGAACGGAAGGCGAAGTTGGCAGACCCGGCCCGCCGCCCGGCCCTCAAGAATGACCCCACCGGCGCGGTCACCAGCTCGTTTGACGACGTCATTATTCTTGATGTAAAGCGCGCAGACATGAAGCATCTGGAGAATCTGACCCTGCGTGAAGCGGGTGAGAAGGAAGGCAAGCATCCCGTGGATGCCATGCTCGACCTGGCCCTGGCCGATAACATGGAGACGACCTTCTTCACCCCGTCCGTGGGTTCGAAGAATGAATACCTCCAGGAACTCGTCACCCCAGACTCCTCGATACTGGGGGTCTCGGATGGTGGCGCCCACACCAAGTTCTTCTGCGGTGGACGCTATTCCACGGAAGCGATTACGCGGATAGTCCGTGACCTGAATATCATGAGTCTGGAAGAGGTCCACTGGCGGCTGAGCGCTATGCCGGCGGCCTGTGCGGGCTTTAGGGACCGTGGTGTGCTGCGCGAAGGCGCGCCGGCCGATATCGTGGTTTACGACTACGACAACCTGGAAACCTTGCCTATGGAAGTGGCCCACGATCTGCCGGGCAAGGAATGGCGCCGGGTGCAGAAGGCCAAAGGTTACCGGGCGGTTCTGGTGAACGGCGAGATGACGCTGGAGAATGACCAGAATACGGGTAATATTCCTGGCAAGCTGCTCCGGCACGGTGCCTAGGAGAACAAGACCAGCCTAGGGCCATGGCTCTAGGCTGAGAGCTGACGGAGAGAGAAAGGGCGCCAGTAACGGCGCCCTTTCTCTGTTGAAACTCTAAGGGGGTAGTAGCCATCAACTACTCCCTCCCCCGCATCCCCCGCGCAAGAGCCTTGCGTTAAACTGTTTTTCACCATATACACTGGATGAACCGCGGTTCACTCTACCGGATCGCAGGTAAAAATCTTAAGCCTTTAAGGAGGGGCGCTATGCCGGAATATGATCTGGTGATCAAAGATGGAATGGTTATCGATGGGACGCGACTGCCGCGCTATCGAGGCGATATTGGTGTGAAAGACGGCAAGATTGCGAAGATTGGTCGTATTCAGGCACACGAAGGCACCAAGACGCTCGATGCCGAAGGGCATATGGTTGTGCCGGGTTTTATTGATTTACACACCCATTATGATGCCCAACTGTTCTGGGATCCGTATCTGACGATTTCGGGCTGGCACGGTATCACCTCCGTGGTGATCGGAAACTGCGGATTTGGCTTTGCGCCTGTGGCGCCTGAAGATCAGGAACGCGCCATGCTCACCATGACCCGGACAGAGGCGATTCCGTACGAGTCGATGAAGGCCGGGATGCCCTGGGACTGGGTCACCTTCCCGGAATTCCTGGACAGTGTCGAGCGTACGCCCAAAGGTTTGAACATTTTGCCGTATGTCCCGATTGCCCCCTTGATGGTGTGGGTGATGGGGCGCGAGGAGGCGAAGTCGGGGCGGATGCCGACGGACGATGAACACCGGGAGATGGTGCGACTCCTGCACGAAGGCATGGCGGCGGGTGGTTGTGGCTGGTCAGCCCAACGTTTTGGGGAAGACAGCGTACAGTGCGATTATGACGGCACGCCTATGCCGACGGATATCATGCACCAGGAAACCTGTGTCGAATTCGCGAAAGTCCTAGCAGACCGGAATGAGGGCTTCATCCAAATGTCCCTTATCCCGAGTGTGTCCGGCTTCGAGGAAATCGAGCAGAAATACGAGGAGTTGGCTTTGGCCAGTGGGCGGCCGATTCTGTACAATGCTATTCAAGCCCTGGACTCCGACCCGAGCCGTCACCGGAATCTGTTGGCCTGGATCGAACGCTGCCGCCAAAAGGGCCTGCGCATCTACGGTCAGTTGGTCTCGACCAGTGCTGGTTTTACCTTCACCTTCCATGACTGGAATCTGTGGGATGATGATCCGGCGTGGCGGGAAGCGACCATGGGCACGGTAGAAGAGCGGAAGTCGAAATTGGCGGACCCGACCCGGCGCGCAAGTCTCAAGAACGACCCGACTGGTGCGGTCACGGCCTCGTTTGACGACGTCATTATTCTTGAGGTAAAGCGTGAAGACATGAAGCACCTGGAAAACCTGACCCTGCGTGAAGCGGGTGAGAAGGAAGGCAAGCATCCCGTGGATGCCATGCTTGACCTCGCGGTTGCCGACGATATGGCCACGACATTCTATTCGCCTGCGGTTGGCGAGAAGAACGAGTTTCTCAAAGAACTGGTAAACGACTCCACGCTGCTGGGGGTCTCCGACGGTGGCGCGCACACCAAATTCTTCTGCGGTGGGCGCTATTCCACGGAGTCCATCACCCGGATGGTCCGTGAGATGAATATGATGAGTCTGGAAGAGGCCCACTGGCGGCTGAGTGCCCAGCCGGCAGCCTGTGCGGGTTTTAAGGATCGGGGCGTCCTGCGCGAAGGCGCGCCGGCCGATATCGTGGTCTACGACTACGACAACCTGGAAATCCTGCCCACAGAGGTGGTGCACGACCTGCCGGGCAAGGAATGGCGACGGGTGCAAAAGGCCAAAGGTTACCGGGCGGTTCTGGTGAACGGCGAGATGACGCTGGAGAATGATCAGAACACGGGGAATATTCCCGGCAAGCTGCTCCGGCACGGTGGCTAAGAGAAGAAGACCAGCCTAGGGCCATGGTCCTGGGATGAGAGCTGACAAAGAGAGAAGGGCGCTGTTATCGGCGCCCTTCTTTTTTAGGGACGGCAGGAGGTGCTGGAGACCGGTAAGTCCCTCCCATGTCCTCTACCGGTCTTTGCTGCATACCTGTGGACGTTGGGTGAGGAGGGAGGGAGATGGCTGAAGCCCACGGCGCGTTAGAGAGTGATCTCAGACGTATCGACGGACGGCCCTATGGATTTTACAAAGATCTGCGCGGGCAAGCGTATACCCTCGGCTCGTATGGATTGAGGTTTGACCATATCCAGGGCGACCCCTTTGCGTCGCCAAGCCGTGTGCGGATCGATATTCCGACCAGCCGGGCCACACTGCCCGCTTGGTCATACGCCGGAGTTGTGGCGCGACGGGCGAGCGCTGACTTTGTGCATCGGGCTCTTCTTCGCACGCTCTCAGCCGGCCGGGGCAAACTCGGCTCCGGCAAAAGCGGTCTGCTCGAAATCATGGCGGTGGGTCAACAGGTGCTTGAGCGAACCGCCGTTCTTGTCCGTCCCAACGGCGACCTCCGAGTCCGGCTGAGCGTGGGTCTGCCTGCTGCGGGGCGACGTATTCTGGGGCGTGAGGCGGCTCAACTGCTCACCCATCGATTGCCCGAAGCTCTTGATCGTGTCTTTGATGCCTTAGACCCTAATGCGTTACAACGTCACGTCCACTGTATCGAAGACCAGGTGGCGCTGCGGAAACAACTGCACGACCATGGCTTGGTCGCTTTCCTGGCTGAGAGCAGTATTTTGCCCCGTCGGAGTGGAGCGGATGATCGGCCTATGGATGCGGCGGTCCCACTCGACGTGCCTCAAGCGCTCGCGTCTGAACTCCACGCCCCGCATGTGGGTCTGCTGCGCGGTCTCGGGCTTCGGGCTGGTGTGACGCTGATTGCCGGGGGCGGCTATCACGGCAAATCGACCCTGCTCTCGGCGCTGGCCAACGGCGTGTACGACCATATTCCGGGTGATGGCCGAGACCGCTGTGTTTCCGTGGCGAATGCGGTGAGTATTCGGGCGGAAGACGGACGTTCTGTGCGAGGGGTCGATCTGCGGCCGTTTATCAATGCGCTGCCCCTAGGTCGCCGAACAGACTGGTTCGAGACCGCCGATGCCTCGGGCAGCACTTCTCAGGCTGCGGCTATTGTCGAGGCGCTGGAGGTCGGGGCAACCGTCCTGCTGATCGACGAAGATACCGCGGCGACGAATTTCATGATCCGCGACGCGCGCATGCGTCGTCTGGTGCCCGGTGAAAAAGAACCGATCACACCTTATCTTGATCGGGTCCGTCAGTTATGGGAAGAAAAACACATCTCGTCGGTCCTTGTTGTCGGGGGCGCCGGCGACTATCTCGATGTGGCTGACACGGTTATCCAGATGGACGAATACCGACCGCAGGATGTAACGCAGCGCGCGCGAGAAGTTGCCCACGAGATACCCCAAAAAACCTCCGGTCCCCAAGCTCCAGGACACTGGCTCGCCTCACGCCCGCGTCGACCTGACCCGCGCAGCCTCGATCCCAGGCGTGGGCGTAAACAGGAGCGCGTCCGAAGCGTCAAAACCCGTGCGATTGAGTTTGGGAGTGAAGAGATTGACGTCTCTCTCCTCTACCAACTTGTCGATGCCGCCCAGTGCCGCATGATCGGCGATGTCCTGCTGCAATGCGCCCGCGGGCTGTGTGACGGAAAAAAGACCATTCCCGAACTGCTTGACCGGATTGATGCCGAGATAGAGAAAGATGGTCTGGACGCCGTTACCGACCGCGACTTCGGTGACCGTGCCCGCGCGCGGCGGTTCGAAATCGCAGCAGCGCTCAATCGGTTGCGGAGTCTGCGGCTGGTGGGCGGAGTATAATAACCATCACACTCCCGCTACACTCTTGCCTGCATGCCTGCTTCAGCTCCGCCACAATCCGCTCACGTCCGGTTTGCCACCAAGCTTTTTTACGGTGTCGGCTCCGTTTCCGAAGGCACGAAAAATACGGTCTTCAACGTTTTTCTCCTCTTCTATTACAATCAAGTCCTGGGGCTCTCGGGAACCTTGAGCGGTATCGCGATCTTTATTGCGCTCTGCATCGATGCGATTACCGACCCTTTGGTGGGATCGATTTCCGACAATTTTCATTCACGCTGGGGACGCCGCCATCCGTTCATGTATCTGGCCGCGCTGCCTATGGCAGTGTGTTTTTTCCTCTTGTTCAAGCCGCCTGAACTAGGCCAGATCGGACTCTTCGTGTGGTTATGCACCTTTGCGGTTGGAGTGCGCGTCGCCATGACGTTCTACGCGGTCCCGAGCGGAGCCATGCTCCCGGAGCTCTCACCCGACTATGATGAGCGGACTTCTCTGGTGAGCTACCGCCTGTTGTTTGGCTGGTCCGGCGGCCTGAGCGCGTCTGTGATGGGCTATTTTTATTTCTTTGCCCCCTCCGAGGCGTTTGCCGACGGTCGCTTGAATCCCGGAGCGTATGAAGGATTTGCGCTGGTCTGTGCCGGGATGATGATCGTGACCATTCTGGCGTGCGCGCTTGGGACGCATGGGCTTATTCCGAGTCTGAAGGCGCCACCGGTAAAACGGAAATTCACGCTGGGTCGCTTTGCCGGCGAGCTATGGGCCGCATTCTCCAATCGCTCTTATCGGATGCTGGTCATGGGCTCTTTGTTCGCCGCCGGGGGGCGGGGGTTTAATGACGTGATGTGGCTGTATATGAATACCTATTTCTGGGGATTCTCAACCAAGGAAATCGGCCTCCTGACCTTCGGCCTGTTTCTCTCCGCCCTCATTGCCTTTTGCCTGACTCGTCCTCTGACTGAACGATTTGATAAAAGACAGGTCGTTCTCGGTTTAGCGGCCTTTGCTATCTTTTTTGGGCCCCTGCTGATTTTTTTGCGTCTGCTCGATCTGCTGCCTGAAAACGGGCATCCGAGTCTGCTGCCCCTTATTGCCGGGCATGTCATCCTCCTGGTCACTGCGGTAGTTGCTGTCGATATCCTGATTCCTTCCATGATTGCCGATACCGTGGACGAAAATGAAATTGCGACCGGAAAACGCCAAGAGGGAATCTTTTTCTCGACCATCACGTTTTGTGCAAAAGCGGCGTCCGGTATCGGCGGGTTTCTGGCGGGAGTGGCCCTTGATCTCATCCAGTTCCCGACCATGGCAGAACCCGAAACGGTTGCGGACGCTCAGGTTTTCACTTTGGGTCTTGCGGTTGGCCCAGGGTTAATGGTGCTCTTCTTGTGTGCGCTGGTCTTTTTATCCCGGTATCGAATGACGCGTACCCGGCATCTTGAGATCCTGGCTGAGCTCGATCGTCGCCAGAACGATGCCGCGCGACGTGAACCAGGCGTGGCTTCTGTCGGCCGTTAAGGCAGACAGGTCTCCGCCCCGTCTTGCCCGCCTCCGTTTTCTTTCTTTTTCCCTTGCATTTCCCCCTCAAAGCAGCCACAAGGAGAAAAATGCCTCCCGCCTATGATGGAAGGGGGAGGCGCGGGGATACACCAACGGACACTCGTGTAAGGAGGGTTATCATGAAAGTTGGGATGTCGGTCTTTATGCAGAACACGGGCGAGCGGTGGTCTGACTACGAAGTCTATAAGAATGACCTTCGTCTGGCGGACCAGGCTGAAGATCTGTGCTTTGACTCGCTATGGAGTGTTGAGCACCATTTTACGCCCTATACCATGGTTCCCAATGTCACCCAGTTCCTGACGTATATGGCTGGGCGAACGCAAAAGATCGAACTGGGAACAATGGTAATTGTCTTGCCCTGGCACGACCCTGTGCGCGTTGCTGAAGAAATTGCCATGCTCGACCTCTTGTCCGATGGCCGCATCGTCATTGGCTTTGGCCGCGGGGCGGCAACAGTGGAGTATGATGGCTTTCGCATTCCCATGGAAGAATCTCGCGACCGTTTTGTTGAAGCCGCCGAGGTCGTCGTCAAAGCGCTGTCTCAGGAACGGTTTTCACACCAGGGCCAGTTTTTTCAAATTCCCGAGACAAGCATCCGGCCGCGACCCTTTTCCCACCCGGAACAGCGCCTCTATGGCGCGGCGGTCAGCCCGGATACGGCCGAGCGGATGGCCAAGTTAGGCTTAGGCGTATTGGTTGCCGTACCGCTGCACGGCTGGGATGCGGTTGCGAAAGATGTCCAGCGGCATGACGAGATCATTCGGGCGGCGGGCAAGGAGCCTGTCCCGCCCATTGTGGCCAGTTTCGTCCATGTTGGGGAGACTGAGAAGGAAGCCCGCGAAGGTGCCATGCAGTATATGGGTGGCTATTGGGGCTCGGCCGACGCCCACTACCATTTCTCAGACGGACACCTCAAGCAGGTCAAGGGCTATGAGCACTATGGGGTGATTGCCGATAATGCGAAGACGACAACCCCGGAACAAGGAGTGCAGGATTTTGTCAATCTCCAAGTCGCCGGAACCCCGGAGCAGTGCATCGACCAAATTCATGCCATGCAAGAAAAAGTCGGCTTCGATCATCTGATTGCGGTCTTCAGCTATGGGGGGATGCCTCCTGAGCAGACCGAGCGGAATATGCGGCTGTTTGCCTCTGAAGTCATGCCTAAGCTTCAAAGTCAGGGCGCTCCTGTTACCGTTGGTGGTGCTGCATCTCAAATTCCGGCCAAGTAGCAACGACCCTAGCGCATCCGGTATGATAAAGGGGGGCCGCAGGGCAGGCTCCCCTTTATTTTTGTGCGCGAAGGAGGCGCTGTGGGATTCGCCAAGGATATTCTGTGCATTGGGGCGGGCTATGTTGGTGGGCCAACCATGGCCATGATTGCCGCCCGCTGTCCCCAGTACAAGGTGACCGTTGTTGACATCAACCACGCCCGTATTGCGGCCTGGCAGAGTGACCACCTGCCGATCTATGAGCCTGGCCTCGACGAGGTGGTGAGGCAAGCGCGTGACCGCAATCTTTTTTTTTCGACCCAAGTCGAGCAGGGCATCCGTGACGCCGATATCATCTTTGTCTCGGTTAATACCCCTACAAAGAGCTTTGGTCAGGGTGCCGGGAGAGCGGCGGATTTACAATATTGGGAGAAAACCGCGCGTCAAATTCTTGAACACGCTGATCGGAACAAGATTGTGGTGGAAAAGTCGACGCTGCCGGTTCGGACCGCTGAGGCGATGGAGCGCATCCTCAACGCCAATACGAAGAATATCCGTTTTGAGGTGCTCTCCAACCCGGAATTTCTGGCCGAGGGCAGCGCCATCGCCGACCTGGAAACTCCCGACCGCGTCCTTATTGGATCGAAAGAAACGCCCGAGGGGATCGCAGCCAGACAAGCTCTTGTCGAGATTTATGCCAACTGGGTGCCGAGAGAGAATATTCTTGAGTCGAACGTCTGGAGTTCCGAGCTGTCGAAGCTGGCGGCGAACGCGTTTTTAGCCCAGCGCATTTCTTCTATCAATGCGATCTCCGCCTTATGTGAAAAAACAGAGGCCGACGTGGATGAAGTTGCCTACGCAATTGGAAAAGATTCGCGGATCGGACCAAAGTTCTTGAAGGCGAGCGTCGGCTTTGGGGGGTCGTGTTTTAAAAAGGACATTCTCAACCTCGTCTACATCTGTCACAGCTACGGTCTCAGCGAAGTGGCCGAGTACTGGGAGTCGGTCGTCACAATTAACGAGTGGCAGGAGAGCCGCTTTGTGCGGACCATCCTCGAAAGCATGTTCAACACAGTGGCCGGCAAACGCATCGCCCTGCTAGGCTTTGCCTTTAAGGCCAACACCGGAGACACACGAGAATCTCCGGCCATCTATATTGCGCGTGGTCTTGCCGAAGAGCGAGCCGAGGTCGTGGTGACCGACCCGCAGGCGCTCGTCAATGCGCAGGATGATCTGGCGGATATGGGAGACCGAGTGCGCTTTGAATCCGATCCCTATACTGCGGCGGAGGGAGCGCATGCCCTGGCGATTCTGACCGAGTGGGAGGTGTATCGCCAGCTCGATTACGCTCGTATTCTTGCGTCCATGGAACAACCGGCCTTCCTCTTCGACGGTCGTAACATCCTGGACCATCAACGGCTGTTTGAGTTGGGGTTCAACGTCTTTCCGATTGGAAAGTCCGCGCTCAAGCACTTCTGATGGTCCGGCTGGCCCCCGGGTTGGGCCGAGAATTTTTACGGACTATTCTTCGGGCCTCTAGATCGGCCATTTCTCCATCCGATACGCCTGCTCCCAGAAGAGATATTCATACCGGCTGCTCTGGATGAAATGCTCCTCACACCGTTGCCGCTCACCCGCGGAACTGTCCTGGGCCAGACGGTCGATGAGGGCAAGCTGCTGCTGAACGTGGGCGCCGAATCCTTCACCGCTGTAGGCTTGAGTCCACTCTGCGTAGATCTGGTCGGTGGGGGGTGTGGCGTTGAGCTTCTTCCCGACCTCCCAATAAATCCAGTAGCACGGCAGGACGGCGGCAACGATCTCCGCTAGGCTGCCACTATGCGCAACCGCCAGAAGATGCCGGGTGTAGGCCTGCGTGACGGGCGTCCGTTCGGTGTGGTCCAAGTCTTGGGGGGTGAGGCCGAGCTTGTCGCTCCAGTTGGTGTGGAGGTTGTGTTCCACCTGGACTACAGTGGCTGCGTGGTCGGCGAACATATGGAGTGTATCCAGTGTGTCCGCCTTTGCGCCACCCAGACACAGGGTGCGGGCGAAGTCCTGTAAATACAGATAGTCCTGCTGAACGAAAAAAAGAAAACGCTCGCGGCTGAGCGTGCCGGTGCCGAGTTCTCGGACGAACGGGTGAGAAAAAATCGCATCCCAGATGGGTTGCGCTGCCGTGCGTAAGGCGTGGTGAAAAGGCTGGGACACGAAGCACTCTTCCTTTCTCGTGCGATAAACTAGGCCGGGAGCTGTTTCAACGTCGGTAAGACTTCGGTGTTAAAAAGTTCGTCGTGCAGCGTCAGATGAAAGCAATCGACTCCAAGCTGCCTGAACTCCTGCATCCGCTGCAAAACAGTATCCGGACTGCCTATCAAGCCGCTGGCATAGCCTTCGTTGGAATCGAGCATGGCGAGCTTATTTTCCCGGTCTGCCCACATGCCTTGCGCGCCACTCACCCGCTTTCCGCGGCTTTCCAGTAAGGTGTCGTCGACCGCACTGATCATCGCTGTGATTTCTGCTGTTGCTTCCGCATCCGTGCGCCGACACAGGGGAATGGAGTAGAGGGCAAAGCGGAGGTGGCGGCCGGTTTCTGCGGTTCGTTTACGAACGGCTTCAATGATGCCGGCTATTTTTTCCGGGGGGCCGCCGTTTAAGAACATCCAGTTCGAATGGTGGGCGGCCATATTCATCGCGGCCTCCGATTGTCCACCCTGAAACACCTCAAGGGAGCCGATGGGGCGCGGTTCAAGTCGCAGTCCATCGACCTGGTAAAAGCGCCCGGCAAACGAAAACTCTTCGTGCGTCCAGGCACCCCGCAGGATTTGGATGAACTCGCTCGTCCGTGCGTAGCGCTCATCGTGTTCGATGAGCTCGGCGCCGTACATGCCAAACTCGGCTTCATGCCAGCCCGAGGTCACATTGATTGACCAGCGGCCATTGGTGAGACGGCTCAGCGTGGCGCTCCATTTGGCAATGGGAGCCGGCAGAAAAAATCCCGGATGAACGGCGGTAATCAGGTGGATGGAGTCGGTATGTGCCGCATAGAAATCCGTCATTGCCAGACAGTCGTATGAAGAGCCCTCAATCTCCGCCCCCGTTCCCCACCAGCGCTGGGCAACGAGCAGATAGTCGATGCCCAGCGCCTCAGCCTTCTGCACCGGGGAGAGCAGACGCTGCACCAAAGCGGGACCAGACCAGCCAGTGCCCGTTCTCCCGGGCTTCTTTCCTGTGGCTTGCCGTGTCAGATTTGGAGCGGCGAGGGCGGTTGGAGCCCAGGTACATGTCTTGATGGTCGCCATAATCGGTCTGATATCGGAGCGGGGTGGAGCGCTGCCTTTTAGGCCTCACATGAATCGCAGCTCGACATCAAGTACGCCCTCCTCATACCGGGCGACGATATACCCGCCCGCTGCAAAAGGGCCGGCGTTCAGTATTTTTGTGCGGCCGAGCATATCGACTCCCGGAGATTCATGGATATGACCGGTGATACATAAATGGGGCTGTTTTTCCGCGATGAATTGGCGGACGGCAGGGCTGCCAACCGGTCTTCCATCGACGAGGCGATCGAGCTGTGTGGCATAGGGTGGCGTATGACAGACCATAATCTGACACGGGGTCGATGGAACATCGGCGACCGCTCGTTGCAGGACCTGCCACAAGATTTCATCCGTATACTCTAGCGGCGTCTGAAATGGGGTCAGATTTGATCCTCCGCACCCATAGATAGCCACCTCGCCGTAACACTGGTGTTCACCATGTAAGCTGACCTGTTCAGTCTGAAGAAAGGCAATTGTCTCTGGTTGGTCCAGATTCCCCGGTAGAGCCCGGATTGTTGGACAGTATGTTTGGGCGGCCCGAATCACCTGCCGGACGGCGCGTGGTCCCCCAAAGTTGGTCAGGTCACCTGAGAGAAGGACGACATCGGCGCTTGTGAGCTCCGCGCTGATGGTTTCCATGTGCGCGGTAGCCATATGTATATCGCCGAACGAAACGATTTTCATGATGATTCCCCTAGGGAAGGAAAGGGGGAGCGATGCTTCTGGACTTGTAATGGATTCCCGAGTGAGGGTCAACGGACCGGTTCCTCCACTGGTCTTGCAAAAGGTATCGGAATCAGGAAATACTACTGGGTCCTCTGGAATATGGTGCAGGCATGCCGAAGAACATCCGATCGAAGGTGCTCGCCATTGGCCGTCCATTGCGAGTGGAGATTGAGCTTGATGGTGAATGGCTCGAACGCCTTCGTGGGGTATTACAGGGGATAGGAGAGGGAGAGAAATCCTACCCACTCCATCGGTATCTCGAAGAACTACTGGAAGCGGATATCGTCTACCGGGAAGGGGATGGGCGGCGTCGCAAACGATTTGTCGAACGAGAAGTGCTTATCCGCCAGCTCCGTGAACAGCGACCGTATGACCACACGCCGCGAGCCTCCGCGAATAAGCGTTAATAGCGTGGGGGAATGACTATTCCCCTGCTACGCGCGATCTCGCGGCTTCCCGAGTAGGATTGACACAACGCCCCTGAGGCGGTCGATCACTCTCTGTATGAGCTTGGTCAATCTACGTATTGTTCTTGTTCGGCCGAAATACTCCGGTAACATCGGCGCGACAGCACGGGCGATGCGGAACTGCGGGATTACTGATTTGCACCTCGTCAATCCAGACCCGATACAGCGCGATGAGGCTGATGCACTGGCGGTTCATGCTAAAGATGTACTCGACACCATGCAGATACACTCTTCTCTGCGTGCGGCCGTCAGTCCCTGTGGTCTGGTTGTCGGGACTACGTGCCGGACCGGCCTGTATCGGGACGGTGCGAGCACGCTTGAGGTCCGTGCGACCGAGATCGTCGCCAGTCTCAAAAGCAATCGTGTTGCGCTCGTTTTCGGTCCAGAAGACAGTGGCTTGAGCAATGAGGATTTACGGTGCTGCCACACCTTACTGACGATCCCAACCGATCCTGGCTTTGCCTCACTGAATATTGCTCAGGCCGTCTTGCTGTGTTGCTATGCTGTTTTCCGTGGCACACAGCAGACAGCGGATGATGGTCAGCCGGTCTTCGCGTCTTCTGAGCGACAGGAATTGATGTACGACAAGCTCAAAGCCGCTCTCTTACAGGTTGGCTTTCTACACCAGGATAACCCCGAACATATCATGCTTGCCCTGCGTCGTTTGTTTGGCCGAGCTGGACTGGAAGACCGCGACGTCCGCATTCTTCTTGGGATTGCCCATCAAATAGAGTGGTATGCCAAAGGAGGATGGCAGCGCCAGGAGCAAGTTGAGCAGGGGTCGTCGCAATACCGTACGGCAAAACGTAGTGCGTCAAGAGTGAGCGAAGATTATGGCTGAGATCATTTACTTGCGAAAGATCATGCAGGCTCGCCGCCGTGAGCAGCAACAAGAGTGTGCCGCTCGGTGTGTAGAGATTGTGGAGAAGAGTCTGCGTCATCACATCGAGGAGTTTGCGCATGCCCCACCCCAGGAGTGGGCGGTCCGTGCCACCAAGATTCGTCAACTTGGGGAAGTATTGGAGTATTCAACGAATATGGTCTAACCACGATATTCCCCTGTTTTCTCTGTGGCCACCCCTTGGTGTGTGAACGAGAAGAAAGGAACGGTATGGCAACAGCAGCTTCACAACCGACCAGCAAGACAGCGGCAAAAAAGACCGCTGGTGCGAAGAAAACGGCCAGCCGTACGCGGAAAAGTCCGGCCAAGAAGATCGCTGTCACGGAAGAGCCAGCGGTTCATGCCGCGATTCTGACCTTACAGCAACGGCTCGAAACCTTAGAGGAAAAGCTCTCGCAGGGCTTGACCGCCCTTGTGACTGAGGTCAAGGAACTCCGTTCTGCCCCTCCGGTCGATCCGCCTCAAACCGGCTTGACCGAAGAAACGGTCGGCGCCCTCCTGCAAGAGACGTTGCGGAAGCATATAGAGGAGCAGATCGAGCCCGTAACGACCACACTCCGACGGATTGAGGAGCGGGTTGGTTTTATCGGGAACCGTCTGAAATCGTCAGGTGGAGGAGGAAGGAACAAGTCGGGACGCCGGGATCAGTCTCCAAATGCGCGCTCAAAGGGGCTGAATGCGCCCCGCCCGGGACAGAGCTCGGGACAGAATTGGACGCCTCCCTCTGCCGCGTCGGTCCAAGGACATTTTACGCCACGTCCGATGAGTCTGGATCACTTGGCCCGAGAAGACGACGAATAGAACTTGGGGCTGGCTGTGACGAATACCGGAGCGCTAGTCAACCGCGTGTGGGTCCGCCCGAAGTGCAATATCGCGCAGAAAAGCGTTCAGCCGCTGTTTGTCTTTCTCTAGGGAGAGAAAGAACTGGGTGGCGTCGGGAAGGTCTGGGTCCCAATAAATGGCCTGCTCGTTATACTGCTGGGTCAGAGTTTGGCTATCTTCAAGGTCGTGAACAACCCGGGACCAGTGGTTGTGTCCCCCTTTTGGTGAAGCCTCTTCTCCTTCACTCCACTCGCCCTCCAACTCCACGATTTTGTCCTGGATACGCTGGGTAATGCGCTCCTGCTCTTCTGCGGCGGCACGCAGTTGATCCTGACCCGCCTGATGGGGCGCAAGCTCCGCGTGGGCGAGGATTTGCTGCGCGAGCTGTTTTTCTGCTCGACAGCTCTCCACGAGGGTTGGGACTAACTGTTGCGGATCTTTATGCTGCGGCTCCTCAGAGCCAACAAAACGTTGCCAAAAACCCATAGCGTTCTCCCGGACCGGAAGTACCGTGCCGGGTCTGACTTGTCAAGGTCGGAAACGGTCCCGTTCCTTACTTCCTTCTTGGCCGATGATAAGCTACTATGATACAGAATGGTGAAACGGATAAGAAGGAATCACAATGGCACGCATCACGGTTGAGGACTGTCTGGCCCAGATCCCGAATCGATTTGAACTCGTTGTCGTTGCCGCGCACAGAGCGAAAGAACTCCTCAAGGGATCGCCACGACTCGTTGACTCGGACAATAAAGAAGTCGTGACCGCCCTGCGTGAAGTTGCGGCTGGTAAAGTGTGGAAGGAAAAGGCCCAAGAGGCGATTGAAGAAGCGTAGCTTGTTGTCTTTTGCTTTGTAGTGTTCAGCGATCTTCTCCCCATCAGACGCAGCGTAGCGGGATACGAGTCCAGCACAGGTCCGACGTGGTTTATGAGAAACACGGGGCAGCCGGGGTCGCCCTTGCTCGTTTTCGCTGTGTGATAAAGTCCTCATGAAAAAACGTGTGGCAAAAGATACAGAGCCCGTTGCCGTGCCCGTTCTTGCCGAACCCGAACTGGCGGATTCTGTGCCGGTCGAGCAGAAAGGGCAGTCAGAACCGCCCATCGAAGTCAGCGCCACCACAGTCGAAGAGGCCGACAAGATGGAAACGGCGCTCATCCCCACGGATTCTCTCAGTCGTTATATGGCAGAGATCCGTCGTTATGCCCTGCTCTCGCCCGAAGAGGAGCACGAGTTGGCGGTCCAGTATAAAGAGTACGGCGATGTGCAGGCTGCCTATCGGCTCGTCACCGCAAACTTACGCCTAGTGGTCATGATTGCCCGGAGTTATCAGCGGGCGTTTCAGAATTTGCTCGACTTAATTCAGGAGGGGAACGTTGGCCTCATGGATGCGGTTCGGCATTTTGATCCGTACCGGGGTGTACGCTTTCCCTCCTACGCGGTTTGGTGGGTGCGAGCGTATATCATTCGCTACATTATGAACAATTGGCGTATGGTGAAGCTCGGCACGACCCAGGCCCAGCGAAAACTCTTCTTTAATCTCCAAAAGGAAAAAGAACGGCTTGAAGCCGAGGGCTATTCCCCCGAGCCAAAACGGCTCGCCCACAACCTGGGAGTAAAAGAACGTGAGGTCGTGGAGATGGAGCAGCGCATGGCGGCCCGGGACCTCTCGGTTGATGCGCCGCTTGATGCGGGAGACGAGTCTACAACCTTTCTCGACTTCCTGGCCGATCAGAGCGCGAACGCGGAGGAAGCGGTCTCGACGCTCGAATACCAGCAGTTGATTCGTCGCAAGTTGACCGACTTTGCCCAGACCCTGGAAGGCAAAGAGGAAGTGATATTCAATCAACGTCTCTTCGCTGAAGAACCCCTGACGCTTCAGGATATTGGCGACCAGTACGGCATCAGTCGTGAGCGGGTACGCCAGCTCGAAAGCCGGCTCAAGAAAAAATTAAAGGAATACTTAGTCCGCGAGATTCCAGACCTGACGGAGCTCGATATTGGCTTGGCTGACGCAGGGTAATCTTCTCCGTCATATTGCCACCGAGCAGAAAATCGGTTTATAGTGTTAGTGTGCATGAACTGGATGCGGGCATCGTCGTCATTGGCAACGAAATACTGTCTGGCAAGACGGTCGATACCAATTCGCCCTTCCTGGCAAAGGAACTCCGAGAGATTGGGGTAACTCTGAAGCGGGTCGTCGTGATCCCCGACGAACTCGACATCATTACCGAGACGGTTCGCGATTTCCATCGCCAGTTCGATATTGTCTTTACCTCGGGCGGTGTTGGTCCAACGCATGACGACATTACCATTGAAGGGGTCGCGTGCGCCTTGGAGCGACAGGTTATTCGCCACCCTGTGCTAGAGGAGAAATTACGCTCCTATCTCAACGGCCGGCCGGCAAACAGCGCCTACCTCAAGATGGCGGAAGCGCCCGAAGGCGCTGAGTTGATTGAAGATGGCGCGGTCCGTTTCCCGACGATCAAAGTGGAAAATGTGTATGTCCTGCCGGGTATCCCGGATATTTTTCGGCAGAAATTCCTCGCGCTCAAAAGTCGTTTTGCCGCAGATCCCTACTATCTCAAAGTGCTCTACACGCGCGAATATGAGAGCGTGATTGCCGGGTTCCTGAATGAAACATTGCGCGAGTACCCGGAGGTGATGCTCGGATCGTATCCGAAGAATAACGATCCCGAGTACCGGGTCAAAATTACCCTTGAGTCTAAAGATAAACACTATGTCGATCGGGCTTTTCAACATTTGATCACGTTGCTCCCCGAGGGGTGTGTGGTGAGAACAGAAGGATGAGGAGGATGTCATGGGAAAAACGTTATCGGTTCTATTGTGCGGCAGTGTGCTGGGGCTGGTGTTGTCTGCTCCGCCGCCCGCGTCGGCCAACCCCGACTATCTCGAAGACGCCGGACTTGGAACGGCGACCGTCGCGGCCAATGTGTTTTACATTCCGGCCAAGCTGACGTACGCCACCCTGGGCGGTATTACCGGCGGTCTGGCCTATGTGCTGACCGGGACCAACCGCGAGATTGCCGAACGGGTGTGGAAGCCGTCCATGGGCGGAGACTATATTGTGAAGCGGCGGCATATTCAGGGAGATGAAACCCTCTACTTCAGCGCGCCTCTCCCCCGAACGGATAACGGGGCCCTCAACGCGGAACCGCTTCCGCCAGCTTACTGATCCGTCCTGGAGCATAGCGCATGAGCAGGGTGCGACTGGGCCTTTCCATCGGCGCGCTCGTGCTGCTTGGCCTGGGTGTCTGGGCTGGCCTCTTTTTCCAGCGGATGCGAACCGCGGCGCTGCAATGGGAGGGGCCGGTCGCCGAAATCCTCAGCGAGAAGCTCGATAAGCATGCCGATACCATGACGATGGAGTTCACCTCCCGTCTTGATGCCCCGCTGGCCGATATCTGGCAGGCGTTCTACGAGCCGGAACGGAGCGCGGAGTTCAGCGAGACCATCCGGGTGTCTCGCCTCCTTCAGGCCCAGGGCAACCGGAAGCTCGTCCTCTTCGAGATGGTCATGCTTGGTCAGCCACAGAGGCTGAGTATGCAGTTCACCTTTCTACCTGGAGAAAACCGGGTCCGTATCCGGAGCGTCGAAAGCCAACTGAGCGACATTCAGGGCGAATACCGCTTCACGCCTTCGCCGGACGGAACCAAAACCCTGCTGACCTACACCGGCACGCTGAAAGACAAGGTCAACCTGCCGGTTCCCCTGGCCCTGCAAAAGAACGCTGCGCGTGAAAGTTTCGTCTCCACTGTGCGTGCTTTGAAAAAGGGTGTGGAGAGCCAGAATACAGCTGGCTCGTAGTTCGTTAGCCGGTTTCAAAAAATCCCCTCTCTGGAGGGGTGGCCCGAAGGGCCGGGGTGGGTTTCTTCCTGTATCAGCCCCCAAAGATTTGACCAGGAGCAAAGCCCCTGGTCAAGACTACGTTTCGGAGTGGTGTGTTCCGCTCTGCACTAGCAGCTCAATCTGCTGTAGGTTGCAGACAGCCCCGACTGGCATCCTTACGGATGCTCTGTCTACGTGCCCTCGGGCTTGTCGCTTGGCTCAGCGTCTTCCATCTCTGAGGGGGCCGCGGCACGAACCTCCTCCTTATGTTCCCGCAGGAACTGGGCGACATCCTTTGAGGCGCGGAGCAGAATTTCAATATAGGCGACATCCGCACTCGACACGCTGGCCAGCGTGTGGTGGTAGGCACCCAGGGCGGCTATGAGGTCGGTCTGGCGGTTTGGGATCACCCCAAACTTTTCCGTCAGGCAGACGTTAATGCGTTCCGCCAAGGTGTCGAAGGTCTCCTGTTCGACGCCTTCGGTCGTTTCTGAGATCAGCTCCTGCCAGAGCATCTCTATGGCATACCGGGCGGGGTGCTCGCGCCGCAGGCCGGCGCTGAGCTGGTAGAGCTGGTTGGCGAGGGGCTGCCAGCGCGCGGGACGTTTGTGGGAGACTAAGGCGTTGGCCTTCAGTAGACGGGCGTGCAAGGCGCTGAGACCGTACTGTTCGATTAAGAGCTGAATCAGCGTATCAAACTCCCGTGACGTGACGTGTGCCATGGTATTCCTTTCTGAGGGTATCCGGGCTCGGTTTAGTAACTCGTGTGCCAGTTATCGCGCGATCATGACAAAAACCCGTGTCGCCCGCAATGCACGCGTTTTCTTGCCCCCCGTCCAGACTTGGTCTAAAGAAGAGAAGGTGGTGGCTGGAAACTGCTGCGAGAGCGGTCACGGATGGGGGCTGTTCAAGACAAAAAAGAGGGGAACAGGATGACAACAGACCACGAAAAAATTCTTGAAATTATCCGCCTCAAAGACAAGGTTCCGCTTGTCCTGGCACGTGACAAAACCGCCCTGCTGGTGATTGATATGCAGCGTTATTTTGTCAGCCCCCACTACCCGCTGATGCAAACCTTTGAGAAATTGGTCCCAGGGGTGAGTACCGCCTACTGCGAGCGGGTCAACACCTGTGTCATTCCCAATATCAATCGGTTGCTGGACTGCTTTCGGGCGCGGCAGATGCCGGTTATGTACACCGCCATTGGCACCTGCCTGAAGGACGGCCAGGATTTGAACCCCATGTGGAAGGCGCTCGATCAACTCAGCCTGGACACGATCGGTGAGCGTATGTTTCCCGCGGTTGACGAGCCGAGCTGGCAGATTGACGACAGTGTTGCGCCGCAGCCGGGCGAACTGGTCGTGAACAAAACATCGAGCGGCACCCTGAACTCGACCATGCTTGATCAGACGCTCCGTAATATGGGGATTACCTCGCTCCTGATCTGCGGGGTGACAACGGATGTGTGTGTGGAAACTACGGCCCGGGACGCGGCGGACCGGGGCTTTGACGTCACCATCGTCGAGGATGCCTGCACGGCCTTTAGTTCGGACCTGCACCGGGCGGCTCTCCAGGCCTTCAGCTACGCCTTTGGCCGGGTTCGCAAAACGCACGAGTTGATTCATATCGTGAACACCGCAGAGGAAGTATGAAAGCCCTGGTCTTTGCCAAGACAGTCCAGAAAGATGCACCTCCGGCCCCGGACTTTTTGCCCGGCTTGGCCAATCTCCAGTTGCGCGACGTCCCCACTCCCGACCTGCCCAATGAGCGCTGGGTGGTGGTCAGGAGTAAAATTTCCGGCATCTGCGGTAGCGACCTGGGCTTTTTGCAGTGGAAGCCTATGCCCGCGGCCGAGCCGTATTTCGAGCTGCCTCTGATTCCCGGTCACGAACTGTTTGGAGAAGTGGCCGCGGTGGGCAAGCGGGTGCGCGGGCTCCGGGTCGGTCAACGGGTGACCATCGACCCGACGCTGGGCTGTCGGGAACGGGGTTTTCGGAAGCTGTGCCCCCAGTGTCGAAACGGGAACCCTGGGATTTGTGAACATATTGCCGAGGGTCAGCTGCGCCCCGGACTGTTAATCGGCATCTGTCCCGATACCGGTGGCGGCTGGGGCGAATATTTTGTTGCCCCTGCTCACCGGCTGACGCCCCTGCCGGATACGATCGATGATGATGAAGCCTCGCTGATTGAACCGTTTGCCGTGTGTCTTCGGGCGGTGCTCAACAATCCGCCTCGCCGTAAAGAGCTGGTGGTGGTGATCGGCGCCGGGACGATTGGTCTGATGAATATCGCCGCGCTCAAGGCTGTTGAGCCGTCCTGTCGGGTGGCGTGTATTGCCAAGTATCCGTTTCAGGCCAGATTGGCGCGTCACCTTGGGGCGGATCACATTATCGATGTCCAAAAACAGGATGTCATGGCCCAGGTTGGTGAGCTGGCCCAGACCAAGGTCTATCCGCTCTCCAACGGCGGCGCGGTTTTGGCCGGTGGGGTACGGCTGGTCTACGATACGGTCACCAATTCGGTGACGCTCAACCAGGCGCTGCGCATGGCACGAGGCCAGGGAGCCGTTGTCGTGCTCGGTTTGGCTGCACTGCCCGAAGGTGTTGATTGGACGCCGACCTGGATGAAAGAAATTACCATCGTCGGGAGTCTGACGTATGGGGCCGAGATGTTTCGGGGCAAACGCCAGGATACGTTTGTGCGCGCGGTCGAACTCCTGAGACGCCGGCGGGCAGACCTGCGCGCGATCCGTCCGCGTAAGTATCCACTTGAGCAGTTCCGACAGGCCCTGACCGAAGCCGCCAGCAAGAAAACCTCGGGAGCGGTCAAGGTCTCGTTTGTTCCCTGACCGACCCCGAAAGACGCTTATTGCATGGCTTCCACCAACGGGGCGATCGTTCCGCTGTCAAAGTAATCGCACCATTTGCTAATTTTGCCGTCGGTGATGGTGAAGACGCCGAGGACGGGTAGCAGGACCTGAACGTCCCCTTTGACCCAGGTCTCCATGCGCTCGTTGGTGACGACATTGCCGGATGATGCAGTGTGGGGGATCTCCATCTTTTGCAGTAAATTTGCGCCGATAAAAGGATCAAGAACCTCACGTACGCCGGCATGGCCAGTCACCGGAGCCCAAGGCATGTTATGATAGAATACGTCCTCTGACAGATAGGACACCACCGTATCCATATTTCCACTGCCCAAGGCGTTGCAAAACTCCGTCACCAGGGCTTCATTCTCGGTGCTCATACTTCCTCCTTTATGTTCCTATGCTGGTGTCTCGCTAGCATAGGGGAGGCAGCGACTGCAAGCGAACCTGGACCGCTGCCTGTCATGACGGACTTCAGAATCCCGTCCCGTGGGACTCGCCTGTATTGCGCTGAACGGGCGGAGTGTGCAAAACATGCAGCATGGGTCGCCCTGGCAGACCCCGTAGCAACCGTTTCTTATGCGAGAGCGCGACCTTCTGGCTTTAGAGTTTGACAAAGTCCTTCAGCTTCTGGCCGACTGCGCCCTGTCGTCCGCCGGTCGAGCAGCCTGCCTAGCCCTCAAGCCCCAGGTTGTCGAGCCGTTCGTCAAAGAGGACAGCGAGCGAACGTGGCAGTGCTTTCGTTTAGTGGAAGAACGCTTGAGCCTGCCGCTCGGACCGTTCCCCGATATCCGTCCGACCTGTGAGCAGGCGGACCACGGCGGTGCCGTACTTGAGGGACAAAAGCTCCGCGACGTTCTGGCCGTAGTGACACGCGCCCGGCTCCTTGCCAGATTTTTCCGTCGAGACGCAGCAGTGTTTGACCGTCTGAAAGGCTATGCCGACCGCCTGCCAGCTCTGCCCGACTTGGAGACCGCTCTGCAGCGCTGCCTGGACGAGAACGGTGGCCTCAAAGACGAGGCCAGTGCAACGCTGCGTTCACTCCGACGCCAGGTCCACAGCCTGGGCGAGGACATTGAACGCCGCCTGCAACGCACCCTGCGCTCAAGCGAGGCCCAGGAGGTGGTCGCCGACCAGTTTGTCACGATTCGGAACAACCGTTTTGTTATTCCCGTCCGGCCAAATTTTCAGGCGCGGTTGCCGGGAATCGTCCAGGATCGTTCCGGATCGGGCGAAACCGTGTTCATCGAACCGCTGTTCGCGGTCGAACTCAACAACAGACTACTGCTCGCCCAGAAAGAAGTCGCGGCCGAGGAACACCGGCTTCTGGTCTGGCTGACCGCGCTGGTGCGCGAGAGCCTCGATCACCTCCAGCAGACGTTTGCCACCTTGACGGAAATCGACGTCCTCCACGCCAAGGTGGTGTTTGCGCAAAAATACGGCGCCACACAGCCACACTTCGGCTCAGCCATTCAACTGCGTTGTGCCAGGCATCCCTTGCTGACGGCCTCAGACACCGCAGTTGTTCCCATCGATGTGATCCTGCCCAATGATAAACGGGGATTGATTATTACCGGTCCGAATACAGGTGGAAAAACGGTCGCCCTCAAAACCTTGGGTCTTCTCTGCCTTATGGCCCAGACCGGTTTTCTGATCCCGACGGACGAAGCCAATGAGCTGCCCATCTTTCGGAGCGTGTTTGCCGACATTGGGGATGCCCAGTCCCTGGAGCACAGCCTCTCGACCTTCTCGGCTCATATCACCAATGTCAGGGAGATGCTGGCGACGCTGTCAGAGCCCGCGCTTCTCCTCCTTGACGAACCCGGCGGCGGCACGGACCCGGCCGAAGGAGGGGCTCTGGCAAACGGGCTGCTCACAGTTCTGAAAGACCGCCAGGTGTCCCTCGCGCTGGCTACGCATCTAAGTCCGGTCAAACTCTTTGCGGTGGGGGACGGCAGTTATCAGATTGCGGCCGTGGCCTTTGATCCGGAGACTCTCCAGCCGCGCTATCAACTCCAGTACGACGTCATGGGTCAGAGCCTCGGGCTGCCCATGGCCCGGCGTCTCGGGTTACCGGAAGCGGTGTGTCGGGCGGCAGAGGCGGCCCTGTCCACGGAAGCCCGTCAATTCTCTGAAGCCTTGACCCGGCTCGAAGCCGCTTCGGTCAGCCTGGAGCGTGAACGGACCCAGGTACAGTCCGAGCGCGAACAGACGACCGCCCAGCGTGTACGCCAAGAGCGACTTCTGGCTGAAACCGAGGAAAAATGTCGTCAGGTCTGGCAGGACGAGGTGCGCGAGGCAAAGCTGCTGGTCCGCCGAGTCCGCGAGGAGGGCCGCGAGGTCATCGCGCGGCTACGCAAAAACCTACAAACGCCACGGACCTCGACCAGCGATGCCCGACGAGACCTCTCACGGTTCTTGCACGAGCAGCACAAGGAGATCGCCGCAAAAGAGCAAACGTTCTGGACCGAGACCGTCGCCGATACACCACTACCCCAGATTGGCGACGAGGTCGAGATTCGTGGTGGGAAAATTCGAGGTACCTTGCTGACGCTCAACGGCAATAAAGCCCGGGTGCGTTGCGGTGGGACAACGTTTGAGGTTCCCGCGGTCCAGGTTCGGCGGACGTCCGAGCAAAAACCCGCGCCGCGCGTTCGGGTGGCCGTCGATCACGCGCCACCGAGTCGGCCCGAAATCAATCTGCTCGGCCTGCGGGTTCGGGAGGCGTTGCCGCGTTTGGAAGTCTTCCTGGATCAGGCCATCCTCAATAATCAATCGTCAGTGCGTATCGTGCACGGTATGGGAACCGGTGCGCTGAGGCGGGCGGTCCGGGCATATTTGGCCGACTCTCCATACTGTGAGTCCTTTAATGAGGCTCCCCGGAGTGAAGGGGGCGGAGGTGCAACGGTTGCGGAGCTCTCCTCATGAAAGTTGCTATCCGTGACGCATTAGCCGACCTGCTGCTTGAAGCCCTGGACGATGTGGCGAAAGCCGCCATGTTACGTGGTCTTGCCGCCGACGCCCGAGCAGACGCAGATGGGCCGCCCTCGCACACGCTTGCCGAGACGCTGCGGTCTGTGCTCACGCCGGATTTTGAGGCAGACTGGCCGGCGGTCAGAGCCAAACTCCTTCAATACGGAGCGGTACTGGAGGGCTGGTCCGGGCAGGCTGGAGCCTCGGCTCTCGATACGGTCCTGCATAAAAGTGTCCTGCTCTTTAACCGTCACCTCTTCTTTGAAGTGCATGAAGTCCTGGAGCCACAATGGATGCAAGAGCAGGGCGAGATCAAAAAATTCTTGCAAGGGCTGATTCAGATTGCGGTCGCGTTCTACCATCTCGAACGCGGCAACCTGGTAGGCACCCGCTCGCTGCTGCACGAGGGACTGATAAAGATATCTCCACACTTGCCCGCCTGTCTTGGCGTTGAACTCCAGAATTTTATTACCCGACTCGAAGAATGCCAGCGGGTCATCTCAGGTCTGAGCCCTGCAACGTACAAGCAGTTTTCTCCGGACGCGATTCCCCGGATGCAGCTTGTCGCTTAGCCGGTGGTGCATCGTCATGCAAGTGGATCGGCTCATTGTCACAGCCCGAGCGCAGACTGTCCTGAGTCCGCTTTCGAGTGAGGCCATTGTGGAGCGTATTGCGGATGGAAGTTGGGGTGCCGCAAAGAGTAAACGTGTCCTTCCAATCGACAATAACGCTGGACACGTTTACTCTTCGGACAGTATTCTTCTGGCAACGGGTAAAGTCGGAGCCGGGGAGCAGTATATTCAGGCGGCCGAGGCGCTTCAGCAGCTCGGCATTGCCGGCATTATCGCGCCCGCCTTTGCCTGGCCATTCTTTCGGCTCTGTCTCAACATCGGTCTGCCGCCGCTGACCCTCTGGGAAGCGGGCGAAATTCGGGCGGGCGACCGGCTACGGATCGATGTGAATAACCGCATTGTGAAATCCATGAGCGCCGGTACCCGCTATCCGATTCGGGACCTGTCCGATCTATATATCGAGATGCTGGCCTGTGGCGGGCTGGAAGGCTATGTGCGGGCGCGGCTTGCGGAGCAGCAAACAGCGCCCGTCTCGGGCGGGTAGAAAGGCGGAAACCACGCTCAGACGCCTAGCGTCTCTCCTCCTCGTACCTCGTCTGTCACCTTTTCCCCTTTCCGTGGGACTGAAAGAGTAAACGTGTCCTTCCAATCGACAACAACGCTGGATACGTTTACTCTTTGGAGTATGGGCCCACGGACGAGCTAGGGATATGCGACGCGTTCGAGACCTGCGAAAATATGAGCTGCCGGACACCCTGCTGGAAATCTGGGAACGCCAGCAAGGCGAGTTTCTCTTACCCGTGCAGGAAGTTGCCGTGCAGCGCTACGGGCTGTTTGACGGTCGTAGCCTCCTTATCTCTTCCCCAACCTCATCGGGTAAAACCTTTGTGGGTGAAATGGCCGCTCTGCGCGCCGCCTTTGCTGGCCAGCGCGTGCTGTATTTAACGCCACTTCGTGCCCTGGCGGAAGAAAAATATGAAACCTTTCGTACGCGCTATGGAACCTATGGCGTCAAAGTCGTGGTAGCAACGCGTGACAGACGCGAGTTTGATCTCGATATCGAACACGGGGACTTTCACCTGGCCGTCCTCGTATACGAAAAACTCGCCCAGTTACTCGTTCGTCATCCGCACCTCCTGCGGACGGTCGCCCTGGTCGTGGTAGACGAACTCCAGATGCTGGGTGACCCGGAACGCGGGTCGGGGCTGGAACTGACATTGACCAAACTCCTCAGCGCCGTCCCGCGGCCACAGCTCTTGGGGCTCTCCGCCGTCCTGCGCGAGGCCGAGCAAGTCGCCGCCTGGCTGGATGCCGACCTCCTCTTACAGGATGAACGGCCGGTTGAACTCTACCGTGGCGTGGTGCTCGGTGACCGCTTTCGCTACCGCACGTATAATACGGGCGAAGAAGGCGAGGAGCGCCTGGCTCCCGCTGAGTCAGACGACCCGCGTGAACTCTTATACGCCCACGTCACGCATCTTGCGCGGCAGGGAGAGCAGATCCTCATTTTTTTGAAAGGTAAACGGGATACGGTCCAGTGCATCCTGGAGCTGGCCGAAGCCTCCGAGCTGACGCCAGCCGCCGACGCGCTGGCAGCGCTTGAGCCACTCGAAGAAACCTCTCTCAAGGCACAACTGCGCGATGCCCTTGCTGGGGGGGTAGCGTTTCACCATGCCGACCTGACCTCGGCGGAGCGGGCGATTGTTGAGGCAGCCTACCGTCGGGGCGAAGTGCGGGTCATTGCGTGTACCACGACGCTGGCCTTTGGGGTGAATCTGCCCGCCTCCACGGTATTTATCGAGGCCGTCAAATGGGACACGGACAAACGGACCGGCACGGCGATTGAAATCCCGCTCTCCTGGGCCGAATATGAAAATATCTCCGGACGAGCGGGCCGACTCGGGTTCGCGTCGTCCCCCCCTTCTCTGGGGGGCCGCCCGGAGCAAGTCGAAGGGCGATGGGGCAAAGAGGCATTTGGCCGGTCCGTTTTGATTGCCACTAATCAGTTCCAGGCCGACCTCTTGTGGCGGGGCTATGTGATGGGCGAGCAGGAGCAGTTTACCCCGGCCCCCGGCCAGACCGGACTCACGGATCGTATCCTGAACCTGATTGCCTCCAAGATCTGTCTTTCGACCGATGAGCTTCATGCTTTTTTAGACCTGACCTATCTCGGATTTCAGCAACGAGGCAAACGCGCGCCTGCCTCAGACGAAGCAGAACAAGCGCTGAGCGTTCTGGTCACCACGCAGCTTGTCAATCGCACTGAAGACGGACGGCTGGAAGCGTCAACGCTGGGAGAGGTCGCGGCCCGCAAGGGCATCCGTGCGGCAACCGCGGTGAAACTGGCACGATTCTTTGAGTCTGCCCAGGGCCGCGATGTGTCCGAGCTGGAACTCTTTTATGCGCTGAGTCTGACCGAAGACGGCCAAAAAATGCAGGTTCCGTTGTCGTCGGCCGAACATCGCGGGCGGGGATATGAAAGCAAAGTGGGCGAGTGGATACGCGAACGCGGCTATGAGCCGGGCAACGAACTCCAGAAACTCCTTAACGCCCGCATGCTGCCGACAACCCAGGAGGCTCGGTCGGCCAAGCTCTCGCTGCTGCTGCTGGGCTGGATTAATGGAGACGAACTGTCGTCTTTGGAAAACCGCTGTCAGTGTTATGCCGGTACGATTCTCAGCCTGACGGATGAGGTCAGTTGGCTGGTGGATGCGGCGGCGGAGATTGCTGAGGTCATGGGGTGGGCGTCGGCCAAACAACTGTCCGAACTGGCAGAACGGGCGCGACTCGGGGTCGATCTGCCGAGCCTGGAGTTGGCCCGGGCTCAGTTGCCTGGGCTCAACCGTGAAGAGATCAAGACGCTGGTGTCTGCGGGGTTCGACTCGCCCCTGGCCGTACGTGAAGCGTCTCCAGAAGCCCTGGAGCCCTACCTGTCGCCGCCACAAATTGAGGCGCTACGCACGCCCTGAGACACGCCTCAGCAACCGAACCCCTACTCGTATGACCAGCCCGCTCCCTGCTGACGTTTTGGAACTGGCTCTCCAGACCCTGGAAGCCGAACTGGTCGAGCCGGGTCGCTTGGCGTTCTTTCGGACTGTGTTGAATACAACCGAGCCGGTCGCCGAGGCGCACCGTTTCCGCTGGTATGCGAACGGGCAGGTTTGCCTGGAACGCTCCGCTCACGGGACGCTGACGTTCTTTCTACCGGCCATTGCCGCGAGTTCAGCTCTCCGCCGTCTGGGGACTTTTGATCGCCACGGACGTTTACTCTCACTTTTTTACTATGACGCCGATGGTCTGGTGCAGCGATTTAAGGTGCGCAATATGGACGGCCACTTTCTCGGCGTCGTTCGAGGCGCCGTGTCCCATCTGGGCTGGGGCGGGTCCGACGTGATTGGAGCGTTGGCTGGCGAGGGCGGCTTTGAGATGGATCGGACGCTTACCTTCTTCCGCTCGGTCCCGTATGAAGACGTGGAGACCCTCCCGCCGTTAGACGCTCCAGTGTATCTCCCGTCAGGCGGCGGGGCAACCATCTTGAACGTGCTAGCCCGGTTAGGGCAGGACCAGGAAAAACAGGCGCTCCGCTACTACGGACCATATCCCAGCGATCAGCTCTTTTTTACTCTGCGGGAGTCCTTCGTCTGTGGTGGGGAGGTTGGGGCCAATCGCGAGCGTTTCACTCAGGGGGCCGAAGAGGCCGCTCTGCATATGACGATGGTTGAGACCGCGGTTGACTGGCGGCCCGCCCCGCACGAACGGTTTTATCCAGGAGCGCATACCTGCGTGCAACTGCGCAACGGCGTCGAAAAAGTCTACGACCACGGCCATATCTATTACCGGGCCGACCTAGTGGCCGAAGCCCATCGACTCCGCGTGCTCCAGACCGAAGAGGGACAACGCCGCTATATCGCCAGCCTGACCATCCTGGGACAGGCACTTGAGGATCATCTTGTCCTGGATGAAAAGGGAGAGATCCTCGAACGCTTGCCTCAGCCCGTACAACCTGTCCTGCGGGGCAATCCGGCTCTCTCCCCCGACTGGAAGGCTGCCCTCGTTCGTCTGATTGCCGCAGAGAGTACGACGCTGCTGCACACCGCGCTATGGCCGGTGACGGACGAACTGACTGTCCTGTGGGGCCAGGTGCCGAAAGAACTGTGGGCGCTGAATGGCAATGAACTCGTTTTGCACGCGGGAATGATTACGGTCCATCAGGACCTGCAGAGCCGGGCAAACAGTGCGGCCGAAAAAATCCTCATCGCCTCTCGCTTTCTGTCCGAATTAGCGCGGCTGGTCGGTCCGGTGATCCGCAGCCGTGCCCAAGCTCAGTTGGCCAGCCTCTCGCCCGCTGACCAGAATGTGGCGCTGCTGTTTGCCGCTTCAGATACGCCAGGGCTGTCGGATGACGAACTGCGGGCGTTTCTGACGAGTCTGGCGCAGGGAGAAGAACTACCGTTGATAGTCGAGTAGAGGACAGTTTCATGAGGGTGTGAGTGTGATTTCGTTTGCTACTGTTGCAGACTTATGGAGCTCTCTCAGTCCAGACCTGGAGAGTCACCCGACACTCACGCCGAGATAGGAACCGGTAGTCTTTGCCGCGCTGATAGTCTGACAGTGGGCGGTCACAATCCTGTCAATGTCTCGCGCGTAGCCTCCGCCCAATGTGACAACAAGCGGTATTCCCGCCCGCCGGGCGAAGTCGCACGCTATCCGATCCCGTTCGCCAACCCCAGCCATCGATAGCGCCAGTTTTCCGAACCGGTCGCCCTGGAGTACATCCACGCCGGCTTGGTACAGAATCAGGTCCGGCCGGGCTCGTTCGAGGAGTACGGGCAGGCTCTCCCCCAGCCGGCCTAAATACTGTTCGCCCGTTGTGCCGTCCGGCAGGGCGATATCCCACGAGCTGTGTTCCTTGTGGGCGGGGTAGTTATTGGCCGCGTGCATGGAAAAGGTGAAGGTGTCGGGATCGGTCTGACACAACGCGGCCGTGCCGTTCCCCTGATGCACGTCAAGATCGAGAACGAGAGCACGACCGATACGGTCTTCTGTCCGTAGCCGTCTCAGGACAATGACCAAGTCATTAAAAATACAGTAACCTTCGCCATGGTCGGCGAAGGCGTGATGGGTGCCCCCGGCCAGATTGGCGGCAATCCCATCTCTCAGTGCGGCCCGGGCCGCCCCCAGCGTTCCACCGATCACGGCAAACGCGCGGTGGACAAGTTGCCGAGACCAGGGCAGGCCGAGACGGAGCAGGGCCTTGCGTTCCAGTGTCCCGTTCAGAAAGGCGTGGACATATTCCGGCGTATGCACACGAAGAATGTCTTCAAGGGCTATCGGCTGTGGCTCAACGATTTCCTCTGGCATGAGGATACCCTCGGCCAGCAGCCGTTCCGGGACCAGACGATACTTGTCCATGGGATAGGAGTGATTTCCCATGGGTGGGGTATAGCGAGCGGAGGTAAAGGCTTGCATCCTCACTCCCTGAAGACCGCCTTCAGCAAGGCCTGAACATTGGTGACCCGGACGACGCGCCACCGACCTTCAGGGGTATGGCGGAGTCCAATCTCAATCTCTTCGCCGCTATCGAGTGGAACGGAGAAGTAGCGGATATCTTCTCGAGTATCCCCGCCGATGATCGTTCCGATAAGGGCAACAGTCGGGATCTGCGGGAGCGTCAGCTCTGAGTTTTGAAAGGTCTGTTGTATTGCAAACGCTACTCCTGCCTTGGCGAGGTCCTGGACATCCCGAGTCAGACTTTTGAGACCCTTGTGCAGGAGCCCGACGAGGGAGTCCGGCGGCGTGTCCTGCGGTTGCGGGATATCTGGCACCCTCTGTCCCAAATCCTCCAGGGCGTAACTCACTACACTGTCGATATCGACATACTGCGTAAAGGTCTCATAGTTGCGCGTCTTGAGCGCCTGTTGGAGGTGATAGACCGAATAGGAGGGGGTCTGCATCCAGGCATAGACTCCACCCAGCCCGAGAAGGACACACAGCACGACCGCTCGTAGGCTTTTCATGCGCCCCATCATACGGCAGGAATATCCGATACGAAATGTGGGGTGCGGATGAAGTCGGACTCTGGTATGCAGGGGTGATCGCTGTTGAGTAGTCTAATAGAGAGAGGGACGATGCAAGCCATAGGCATCCTCTACCCCGGTGATATGGGCCACAATGTAGGGCGTGTGCTGAAAGAAGACGGCTTTGCCGTTGTGACAACGCTGGTCGGACGGAGCTCACGCACGCGACAGCTCAGCGCCCAGGCCGCAATAACCGAGCTCGATTCCCTGGCGGCGGTTGTCGAGCAGGCGGACATCGTCCTCTCCATCATTCCTCCAACGGCCGCCCGAGCGATCTCACGCGATTTTGCCCAGGCCGTGCGACAGGTGAACCGGAGGCCGGTATTCGTTGACGCCAATGCCGTCTCTCCCATGACCGTTGGCCAGGTGGGCGAGACGATTCGAGCTGTGGGCTGTGACTTTCTCGATGCCTGCATCATCGGTCCGGCTCGGGATGTGCGGGGTCGCTGCACCGTGTATGTCAGCGGTCCGCACGTCCGGGAATTTGAGGCGGTTCTCGGGAAATCGCTCCGTATGCGTCCCTTAGGGAACGCCATTGGCCAAGCCTCGGCCTTTAAGATGTTGTTCTCCGGGCTCAATAAGGGCTTGGTTGCTGTGCTGAGTGAACTGACTGTGGCCGCGCAGGAATATGATTTCCTGGATGATTTGCTCGCCTGTTACACCGAGTTGTTTCCAGGAATCATGCAGTCGCTGGAATGGCTCGTGCCGACCTATCCCTTTCATGCCGCCAGACGGGCTGAAGAAATGCGTGAGCTGGCCGAAACACTGGAACACTTACGCTCTTCCGCCGTCATGGCGCGCGGGACTCAGCAGACTTTGGCCGAGCTTGGCCGGCTCAGCCTGCCCGACCGATTCCCGGAGAATGGAGAACACGACTGGACGCTGCGTCAAGTGCTTGAAGCGCTCGGCCAATGCGGAGCGCTGAAACGAGATTCCTGATATATACGCTGTCTAGGCATGTTGACATGGATGGAGATATTAGGTTAGAAATGAACGCACATGTTCTAATAGTGAACTGCTAAGTAAATCCAAAAAACAAGGAGTGTCTGATGTCACAGACGCATACAGTGAAGGCCACCTCCGATGCAATTTTTACCCAACTGCTCGATGTCCAGGATCAGGACATGCGCCGTCTGTACGAGAAGGCGAAACGCGACCAGTGGAATGCTTCGACCGATATTGACTGGGACGCCGGGGGCGATCCGGACTGCGGCATTTTGCCCGATGGGTTAATTGATATTTACGGCACAAAATACTGGGACAAGCTGGACGACAAGCATCGACTCGACCTGAATCGGCACTTCTCTGCCTGGCGGATCAGCCAGCTCATGTACGGCGAGCAATTCGCCCTCATGGTCTGTGGCCAGATTGCCAATGTTGTTCCGGGTATCGACTCGAAGTTTTTTATGGCGACCCAGGTCGCTGATGAAGCGCGGCACTCAGAGGTGCTGGCCCGCTACCTGTACGACAAAGTCGGGGTGACGTATCCGCTGACCGCCAACCTCAAGAACCTGTTTGACCACGTCCTGGCCATGCCACAGTGGTATCTCAAGACCGTAGGAACCCAACTCGTAGCGGAAACCCTGGCGGTATCGCTGTTTCGGATGCTGGCCGACCACAGCCCAGATCCGTTGATCAGCCAGATTTGCCGCCGCATCCTTTCTGACGAATCTCGCCACATGGGTTTTGGGATGCTGAGTCTGCCCGACCAGATACAGGAATTATCCGAGCAGGAGCTCAAAGAGGTCGAAGAGTTTGCCTGCGAAGCAACCGCTGGACTTTTGCAGGGGCAGTTTCCGCAAGAAGCCTACGAAGCCGTCGGCTTTACCAAGGCCGAGATAGAAGACATCCGAACCATGCGTCACGAAGTGGCCAAAAAAAACGAATATGTCGCATTTCGAACCTTCTTTAAGAAAGATTTTCATGCCGCCCTGTGGAGCAATATGGAAAAAGTCGGCCTGCTGAGTGAGCGGTCGATTGAGAAGCTCGGAGCCATGGGCATTTCTGCTCCACAAGCACAGCAACGAGCGCAGGCAGCCGCGTAAAGGCGGACGTAGAAGGGCAGGGTTTCAAGCCCGCCCCTCTCTACTTCAGCAGGATGCTTCCGCGTCCTGCTTTTTCTGTTCTTGAATCCTCCTTGATTCTGTGGGCCTCATACTCGGTTTGTTCCCTTCCCGCTAATCGGTATACTCTCCCCGCTCGTATAGTATAATCAGGCGTGACGACGGACGGTCCAGATACATGGCGGGCTGATCGTTGGCGCTTATCACACAGATAATAAGGAGGGAGATCATGGGTGAATTTGTTGAGGTGGCAGAGGCCAGAACACTGTCCGGATTGCGGCTCGTGCTGACGCTCGGTGTGCCAGGTCCGTGGAGCGAGGCTGCCAAGGGTATTTTGTACGTCAAAAAGATTCCCTATGTCCGCGTCCGTCAGGAACTCGGCGGTCCCAACACGGAACTGACCGAATGGACCGCGCAGGCGACGGCTCCGGTTGCGATCTGGAACGATGAACCGCCGCGCTCAACCTGGATAGAGCAGCTTTTTTTGGCTGAGCGCCTTGAGCCGACCCCGGCTTTGATACCGGACAATATCGAGGAGCGGATGCTGATGTTCGGCTATTGTAACGAGCTGTGCGGCGAGCATGGCTATGGCTGGTCCAAACGTCTGATGCTGCTCCACACGGTCTTGACCGACTCGGGTGCGGACGAATCGGCGCGGGCCTTTGCCTCGCATATGGGGAATAAATACGGCTATAATCAGGAGGAGGCCGAGGCCGCACCGACCCGGGTGGCCAACATTGTGACGACGCTCGGCTCCCGCCTGGAACAGCAGCAAAACAATGGCAGTCGGTTTTTTATCGGCAACCAGTTGTCCGCACTCGACATTTATTGGGCCACGTTTGCCGCGCTCATCCAACCGCTGCCGCACGAGCTGTGTCCGATGCCGGCCGGCCTTCGAGCCATGTATATTAATACTGATCCGGTGGTGCAAGCCGCGGTGAAGCCGATACTGCTCGAACACCGCGACTTTATCTATCACGAATACCTTGAGTTGCCGATTGATCTGTAGGTCGGTTGCATTTGCCGCTCTCACCGCTCCGCACCGCGCAGGAACTCTGTTCCCTGGGTGGTTACGGTAAACGTGGCGCTGTCGAACTCCACCCCATCGGCGATTGCCCGCACCGTATGCGTGCCATCGCCCAGCAGATTCCAGTTGTACGGCAGGACAAAGCCGTTCTTGCTATCGCCGCAGACACTCGTCGTATCACGCCGCTCGGTTCCATACGCAGCCGGAATTCGGGTCGTGTCGTTAATTTCAATCTCTACGCTGGACACTGGGAGACGGCCCGGAATATAGTCCTCCAGAATATTCACCACGTACATATCCCGGCCCAACTCATCCATGGTCTGGGTGAGCGGGACCGGTTTCCAGGGGGAACCATCCTGATTTCTCACGGTCGCGCCTGGCTCGACATCAATGGTGATCCGTGGCGGACTGACCGTGCCTGCCGGGCGGCGCGGGTCCGGTGGCAGGGTGCTTTTTGACAAACCGGTAATGGTCCAACTCAGCCGCACATTACCGATGTCGATAGTGAATATCCCGCCTGCGCCCAGAATCGTCTCGTAAAATTCTGTTCGGTCGTAGCCGCCGTCGTCCACGTAAGAGATCGTGAAACGTCGGACTTGATCAACCACTTCCTGGACAGTCGTCTGTCCCCTGATGTGCGTTTTGTTCCCTGAGCCGGTCCGCGCCCACCAGTTCCCCCGGTTGTCTACCGATTTTTCTTTGTGCTCAAGCGCGTCGTAAAAATACCGCTCTGCCACTTCGGGCACGGCGGGGGGTGG
Organism: Candidatus Binatia bacterium; assembly: GCA_022826945.1. Taxonomy (GTDB): domain Bacteria; phylum Desulfobacterota; class Binatia; order Bin18; family Bin18; genus Bin18. Next base: position 51,403 of record JAJDTY010000086.1, on the reverse strand, counting down.
GGGTTCTCCCCCCGGTCCGGTGATACACACCCAGCCGGAGAACCGCCCGACACCGCTCTGCGATGAGCCGTGGGAAGGATTCTCCAACCTGCCGGTTAAGCCCGGTCGTGATGGACGGCGGCGGTAGATGACGCCCATCTCGGCATTCTTCAGCCAAATGGATGGTTCCCCTTCTTTGCTTAGACGGTCGGCCTTCAGCGGTTGCCTGACCAGGGAAAACCCGGTTGACACGCTCGGGTCGCGTTGAGAGAACACCAGCGCTGTATCGTCGCCAGTAAAACCGGGCACGCCAAAGCCGCCCTCCACCGTCGCAATCTTCTTCATCTCTCCGGTCCACAGCTTGGCAGTATAGACTGTCGATTGATTCCGAGTCTCATCAAACATGTCAAAGATCAGAAAATTGTCGCTCGTCTGACTCAAGGCCGGAAAGGCATAATGAGCGCCGCGTTCGGGTGGAATCAAAGGGAAGCCCATGCCCGTTTGGAGATCCAAGGCGTACAGGCTCCACTGGCCACGCTGGCCCAGATAATCCTCATCGCCGCTGACGGTCGCCGCACTCAGGGCGTCGTAGATGAGCCACTGTCCGTCGACGGTGAAATTGATCGTACTCGCATAGGGGAGGGTGTCGGGTACGGGAACAGTACGGGCAAAAGGGGTGAGCAGAAAGGTGCGCCGCTCCCCGGTTTCCACATTCAGAATGGTGATCGTGTTATCCGGGTTACCCAACTTATTCAGCAGGATCACGCCAAACAACCGACCGTCGGGGGACATGGCCGCCGCCGCAACCGGGTCGGGAGACTCAAGACACTGTTGTCCAGTGCCATTGGTTGCAATGAAGCAGAGGTCGTTTTCGGCATTGACAAAGACTGCCAAATTGCCGTCACGGGAGACAGAGGGACGTGCGCGGACCACGATATCCTCAGCCAGTTGGACCCCTTGTTCCCCGTCGCCTTGGGCCGCTTCCCGCCGGCCCAGCCGAAACTGGCCCAGGACATCTCGATACACAAAGAGGGTGGAATCCGGCCCGCGAACGCTGGGGAGAGACGGGTTCGGGGTGGTGCCAACGTCGTAAATCTCAACCTTCCCAAACGCCTCGGCTACTTTCTGGAATGCGTCTGGCCGGACTACATCTGAATACTTCTCAGAGCGTGCGAGTTCTTTCGCGGCATCAATACAGGCCAGACGAGCATCAGTAAACTGCGAGTTCTGGACCAGATGCTCGGTCAGCGCACGGTAGAAAATCAACTCGGCGGCACGCAGGCCAATGGATCCTTCAAGACCCTCTGCGAGCAGATAAAAGGCACGGTTGATAATACTGTTATTGATGTGGATACCGCCGTTGTTTTCCCGAATACGAAAAAACTCGCTCATTTTCTCCGGATACGGGCGACCGAGATGCGTGAGGAAAGCCCCGGGGTTTGCCATATTACGGATCGGGCGGCCAAGGTCCGGGCCACCGCCGCCAGAGGCTGGGAGGCGCAGGTCTCCGCCGGTAATCCAGTCTGGACGGCCTCTGGTCCGGGCTTCGATCATTTCGCCGAAAATGTCGGCAAACGCCTCGTTCAACGCGCCCGGCTGGTCTTGATAGAGCAGATTCGCCGAATGCTCGACAACCCCATGGGTCAGCTCGTGGCCCACGATGTCCAGCGCTCCAGCATACGGACGACCATCGCCAAAGACGATGAGATTCGAGCCGAGGGACCAGAACGCATTCTTAAGGTTCTGACCATAACGGACGATCGCATGAATCGATGCGCCATCATCGTCAAACGAATCCCGGCCGTGTCGATCCCGATAATAGTTGTAGGCCTGAGACAAATTATACGAAGCGCTGACTGCATCGGGCAGCCAAGGGGGCGGGTCATGCTGCTGGCAAACGACAGGAGCGTCGGAGAGGATTTCCTGGTTCTGCGCATCGCGGACCCAAATAGCACCGCGCTGAATCCAATCGTGCTGACCCCGATGTGCCGAATTGGACCCATGTGTACGGGTATCAATCATCCAGCGAGTGGAGTCTTGCCGCCATATATTGAGCGGACGAGGATTGTCAAACAGATCAACAACAGTATTATCATTCCTGACCGAGAAATGGTGAGGCCGGGGCGGGTCATCGAAAACCCCGCACTCCTGCTGGGGGGCTTGGTGCATGACCTGGTTATAGGCCGTCAACTCGTCTCCATTGAGGGCATCAATGATCACCAGCCACTGGGAGGGCAAACCGAGGGCCAACTCCAGCTTCCAGGCCAAGCGGGGCGGGGCGTCGCCCGGTGCGTAGATGATGAGTTCGGAGGAGGTGACCTCGGCTTTGTCACCGTCAGTCAGCCCAGTGCGGGCGTACTCAACCGCAGTCGCTTCGTCGAGCGTTGGAGTCGTGCTGAGGTTTTTTGGTGTGGGCACGAACGCCCCATTCATGAGATCCACTTGGCCGGCTGGATTGAGGTGAACAATAATATCAGCCGGCCAGACGGGCACGCCCTGATACTGTTGACGAAAACGCAAATGCGTCCGGTCCAACTCATCGGTATGCCGACGAACGAGGACAAGTTCGGCGTTCGGGTCGTCAAGGCGCAGCAGGTCACAATTCGCGCGGAGAAACGTCCGGGCGGTCGTGAGAGGCGAATCGCCTACTGCACTGACACCGTGTATGGCCTGCTGTAACACTGCGCCTGTGATCTGGCGCGGCGTGCCGGCCAACGGACGAAGGCTGACCGACACCTCACCTGGGCAACGGGTCTCAAGCTCGGACAGGGCCTGGCGCTGCTCGGGAGTAAGCTGGGGAGGCGGGGTGTATGGTGCGTCCGTTTGGAGACCGGCGAGATGCTGACTGAGGCGCTGGGCCAACACGGTTGTGCGCGGATCCGGGTCAACCTCTAATGAGTCGCTCGCCGGAGCAAGCGTGCTGGGCTGAACTAAGGGATGAAGATACAATGCCGGTGTATTGCCACCGGCCAGATTCCAGTTTAGCAGGAAAATCGTCAGGAGAGCGATTGCACAGCCGCATGCTTTTCTCATTTGTCTCTGATGGTGTTTTCGACGAGCAGTCATAGCCTTGTGCTATTGTTTGCTTGGCAGTGTCTCGGTTTGGAAAATTCTGACCAGGAAAAACACAGGCTTCTCTACATTCTTCCTTACATGCATATTGTTTGTATCTCCAAAGGCACCTATCCGAGAACGCCTTTATCTGTCAAGGTCTCTATGGCTGGCGTCTTCTCTGTACAGTTGACAGTTTTTGCAATACCCCGCCCGTCTGAGCATCAACCATGACCTCCCTCCCCTCGGACACACTCAGGAGAGCCAGGACGCAATAGGCCAGACGTGGAGCTTTGCCTTCTGCCGCAACAATCACGAGTGTCGCCTGGCATTTGAGACACCTAGTGAGAGGTTGCCCCAGGTGGTCAGCAGCCTGCTGTAATGCCGTCTGTTCTGTCAGCTCCGGGTCGGGAGACAGATTGTGCGGAGTTGGAATATAGCGCCCCTGGACGAGGTAGACCTGGGTGTCGGCGTTCAAGTGCACAACCAACTCGGCTGCCCAGACAGGGATGTCATGAAAGGTCTGTTGCCGACGGACGTGGGTTAGCCCCAGAGCATCGGTCTCGACTGACTACACTCGGAACTCGTCAGCAGGCTGACTGAGCCGGAAATCAGCCCGATAGGCGTGAAAACGCAAGGGCAATATCTTCGAATTGCTTGCTCGCTTGCAGTTGGGCAAAACCCAGGTCGTGCTCCAGACGCTCGGAAAGATTCGAAGCTTTCAAAACCAGGTGCAGGTCACGGCGGATTTCTGCCCGCGCGGGTAGGGGCTGCACTGCCGCTGACTGCTGAGGATTGCTTGGCTTCACTGGAATCGTGAGCGGTCGTTTTGGCTGAGCCTGTACGACGCTACAGATGGTAACCAACAGTAGGAGCACGAGAAGGATAGACAGCGTTCTGGAATGGCATAGAGCCATCAATTATTTGTCCCCGACTACTCAAAGCCGACAATGCGAACGTTTTCGAGTCGAAACTCGCCGTCACGCTGGGCGTACCAGCCGGTGAGTTCAAGTGGGGTGCCGGGCTGGGCCTGCGCGATTTTTGCGAGTGTGTCACGGGGACCGGTCACATCGAGGTCGGCCTTTCTCTTGCCGGCTCGGTGCAGGAAAATCTGCCGCGGGGTAAGCTGGGGCGAGTCGGGCGCGGTGACATTCGTGACTTCGAGTTGGAAATCGCCCCGATAGCCGGTCACGCCGAGTTGGATGACCGCTAGGGCATCCGGGGCCGGATCGGTATTGAGAAAGCCGGTCACCACTACTTTGAAAGGAAAGCGCCGGGTCTTGGCCGAGGGCCGGTCGCCGCCCACGCCGACTCCGCCCTGCGCCCAGACCGAAGGGGCTGGTAGCAGGCTCAGGCAACAAATGAGGAAGAGCGTTGTTTTCAGTGCTTTGAGAATACGACACGACATGGAAATCTCCTCACGTGGAGCTTTTTTGAATAGACTGGGTTAGCAAATCAAGGGCGGTCTGGGTGAATGTCCACATATTTGCTTCCCGGTCCGGACTGCCGGTCTCTAAGGTCAACGTTTCTTCAACCGGTCCGACAACAGCAAAGCACGCATGCCCGGCTGCATCACCGTAGCGGTTGCCGGTCGGTCCGGTTGCTCCGGTTTCACTCAGCCCCCAGGTTGTCCCAAAACGCTCCCGCACCTGATGAGCAAGACGTAGCGCATACTCCTCGGTACTCGCTCGAATACCTTCAAGCGCTTCGTCGGGCAGGGCCAGTAGTGACCGACGCGCTTCATGGGTATAGATCACCCCGCCGCCCAGAAAATACGCCGACGCTCCCGGCACGGTCAGGAGAGCCGCCGAGATCAAACCGCCGGCTGAAGACTCGGCTACCGCAATCGTGTGGCGATGCGTCTTGAGCAGTTCGCCCACTGTACGTCCTAAGAGTGTTAAATCTTTCATGCCTCTCTTTTACTGTGAGCGACGAGGAAGAAAAAGCCCCGTCCCTTGCTTTGCGTTATGCTTTACAACTCGGTGTTATGTTCGGGGTGTCAACTGCTTTCAACCCAATTTTTGATCAATTTCTGAAACTGTACGATTGATTGTTCCAGGTCTTTTGCTGTCGCGCTGACAGCGAAATAGGGGGACCGAAGAGCGCTCTGTAATTGCTCACAGATAAATATATCCTCCGCCATAAAATCGCCGGAGGCCAGAGGGTCTTGCTCATTCTGAGTGTTTGATGGCTTCTGACCTTGTGACTGACAATATTCCCAAGAAGCCCATTGTCGTTTGGTATAAGCCCACGGGGACACAGGTATCAACTTCGAGCGCGTTTTAACCAGCGTCTTCTCGGGTGTGAGTGGAATAATATGGAAGATCGACCAGTCCGCCTCTGTTTCTGCGAGTCCAAGGTTCGGAAATAACAGGGGCACATACGCCCCAAGTTGCTCTGTCGGGATATGGTCACCCACGGAGAGACGAGTTTTTGTCTCGATGCTGTCCAAATAGTCTTTGGCTAGTGGTTGATAAAAAACAAAGTGCGGGCCGACGAAGCCAGATTCAATTTTTTTGTGATTGTACATAGACAAGGTATCGGAATGCAGGTGAGACAAGTGGTAGCCATCAATATAGTTTTCGACCACAACTTTCCAATTCGCATTGATCTCATGGCGGGTGCGAGCACTCTCATCTTCGACTAGCTCTTCGGGCTGGTGCGGCCCCAGATATTCCTCCACGCCGGTAAACCACCGCGTTAAAGGCTCCGCGTGTGAGTCAGAGTGCGTAAAAATCATCCCACGCCAGGTCTCTACCGAAGCGTGGTGCAAGCAGAGCTGCCGGAGATCAGTCTCAGGGAATTGAGTACTTTTTTGCGGGACGCCTATGAGCGTGCCTTCAAATGAATACATCCAATTGTGATAAGGACACGTAATGGCCCCGTGAATCCGCCCGGCAGCGCGCAGGAGCGGCGTGCCTCGGTGGCGACAGATATTGTGAAACGCACGTAGCTGTCTGTCCCTGTCGCATAGGACGACGATATTGTTCTGCCCAGCCTGAACTGTCAAATAATCTCCAGGCTCGGCCAGGTCTTCGATGAGCCCGGCAAATTGCCAGGTCTGACTAAAAATGACCCGCTGCTCGACTTCAAACCAGTCTTGGGAAGTATACGCTTCAACAGGAAGGACAGGGATGGTTAGGGTCGTACTCATAAAAGAACCCCTTCATCAAAGAAAAGGGTCGCCAGCAGATAGAGGCTCAAGACAAGCCACGTCAGGAGAATTGTCCAGTACAGGATAGGATTCTCTTGTCGCTCGATAGGCTCAATAAAAGAGGTCTCTCCGGTAAAAAAATCGGGGATAATCCAGAACAAGAACAGTACGCCCCACAGCCACTGCCAATTGAGAAACACAGCGATATAGACGAGGAGGAGACCGAGAACAGAGCGCCATTTGGTAGCCTTCATGTGCTTCTCTCCAAAGGAGCACTCGCTGGGAGTCTTAACGCTGATGATAGATGAGCTGGATGATAACCGGAGCATCTTTGCTGGTAACCTCGAAGCGCGCCTCCTCAAAAGAAGGGAGTTGGAACTGCCCTGCTCCTTGGGAATACGCGTAGCCCTCAGTCGGCACAGCATCCCGCAGGTCGAGATCCGCATTCCCGTTCTCATCGTGCAGGACGGCAACGGCATAGGACTTTGGGTTGAGATCATGAATAGTAAACCGTGTCGTCCCTTCCCGTGCGACGAGTTGTACGCTTGCCGTTGCGCGCATCCAGTCCTGAGCAAGGAATGCCTGTTGCTCATCATAGAGTACGGCGATGATATTGCCCTGCGCGTTGCGTACCCCTCTCACTTCTATAGTGAGATCCCCTGCCCAACCGTGGATGGGGGTGAGGCTCATACCAGCCAGAAGACCCAGGGTACTGACGCCTTTCTTCAAGGTTTGTGTAAGCGCGCGATGTTGTCTATATAGCATGATTTTGTCCTCCTCTTAAAATTGTCAATATCGACAATCTACAGGGGAGAAAATAGATTGTCAATAATGAAAATATATATAACTCTTTCTTCTTCAACCAGCCACAAGCGGAGATTGACCGGTCTTTGCTCCCGGCCAGCGCTCGGGTAGAACAAGCTTAGCGGCGGCGACGAGAGGACCGATGCCACGGAGAGATCTCACGCAAGAACGGACGGCTCAAATTCTTGACGCCTTTGAGCGGTGCGTCTTGCAGTACGGCCTAGAAGGGTCTTCGCTCGAACGCGTAGCTGAAGAAGCAGGGGTCAAACGGAGTATCCTGCGGCACTATATTGGCAATCGATCTGCCCTCATCAGTGCTCTGGTTGAACGTCTCGTTGAGAAATATAGCGGGCAACTGGAGAAGCTCGTTGCCTATCTCCCGCGGAAAGATCGTGCCCAAAAGCTGTTAGCATGGCTTTTTTCTCCAACATCTTCAGGCGTGAGTGAAGAGAGCATCATTTTCGGAAAGCTCGTCGTCGAGGCCGGACAGTATCCAAAAATCCAAGAGCTTCTCGGTCAATCGATGGAAGAATTTATTCAGGTGGTGGCCACTCAGCTCAATCTCGCCTTTCCTCAGGCCAGTCGAAAAAACTGCTGGACTGTAGCCTCCGGTATCATTGCTCTGTATTCCAATTACGAAGCGCTGGCGCCGTTGCAACTTCCCGACACGTATAGAAAGGCGGCCTACGAGTGTGCCCGTCGTCTGATTGACACGCTTGAGCCTCTACCGTGAAGACTCAGGATACGACATTTTTACGGAGCCTCCTTCCGTTCGAGCGTAGCGCTAGCGAAGTCGAAGACCCTGCTCCATCCCCCGGCGCTGCCGCGCTCGTAAACTGTCGTGGAGTCGGACCGTGAAGGAGAGATGCGTGCCTCCTCTTGCTCCATGGGTGCACTACGTTTGGAAAGAGTTGCTCTTCTTCTCTGCCGTCCGCTCCAGCCACGCCAAGGCCGCGTCAAGAAATGGCGGCAGGTTTTTATACCGCCGGACGGGCTGGGGGAGGGCGCGCAGGGCCGCGGCAAGCCGAGCGGCGTGGTCTGGCTGCGTGGCGAGGTGAGCGAGGGGTCTGACGTAGACGCGGATGGTGAACAGAATATCGCGGGTATGCGACAGACGGCGGAGGGTCTGTCGTTCGATGCGCAGCCAGATGCTGTCTCCGGCATTCTCCGGCGTGATGTCGGCACGTTTTCGACTGCTCCTGGTCGGCTGAAAAAGGGTCGGGTCGTCCATCAGAGCCCAGTTGAGTCGCCAGACGGGCCTCTCGACTTTCAGCCGGTCAAAAAACTTGTCCATAGTGCTGGCGAGCTGTTCCGCATAGCCGGGAATCGGCGCATGAATCGTGTTGAGTGGCTTGCCAATTTTGTCCGCTAAACGCCAGCGCGTCGGAAAGCATAAAGACGCTCCGACCAGATGGTAGACCTGGGTGTGCGCCTGCCGCTGCATGAGACAGAGATCTTCCTGGATAAGCCGACCTGCCAGATCGAGTGGATGTAAAGGCGTGCCGTGAATCCCCCACTGCTGGCCGGTGGCAAGATTGTCGAACCGATCTCCGCTTCTCTTGTACAATTCTGGAAATCGGCTGGGGAGATGCTCAACCAGCAGGGCCAAGGTTTCAGCCGAACCTGGATCCGCCTCAGGCAGAGCGGCAAAGACTTCAGCGTGCCGTTCGGTGAGGAGGCGTTCTTTCTCTTTGAGCTCAACGGCGCACTGGGCATCGGGCTCGATCCAGTCTTTGAGATTGAGCGGTATGAGTCCCATTGAGAGCCGAAACGGTTCGGCCTTGAACGGCGCGTAGTCAGGTGGAGACGGAAAAGGTAAATCTGAGGGCGACGTTGTCATCAGTCTGCGACCTGCACGGAAGCGGCTGCCCGCTCTCTCCTCCTACGCTGCGTAGCGAAAATATCAATCTCCCGCCAGCGTCCTCGGGAGAAGCGCCACCATAAACCCAAGCCAAACAGAGAGACGTTAATGGTACCAGCCAGCCACGGTCCGAGGGATTCGAGATTGGTAAAGAGCACCGAACCCAGGCTGAGCGGCGTGAAGACACACACTAAAAGCGTGAGCGTCAGCCCGGCAATCCAGTGCGTATCTCCCGCCCCGCGCAGGGCTCCTGCAAAGGTAATGCCCATGCTGTCAAAAACTTGCAGCAGGGCCGCGCAGATCAGCAAGGTACTGCCGACCTGGATGACGACCGGGTCCTGGCTGAAAAAACTCAGGAAAGAGAATCGAAACAGGACGTAGCCCATGCCCATCAGCGCCATATACAACATGGCCAGAAAGAACGCTTCATACGTGCGTTGAACGGCAAGGTCGGGCTTACCCTCTCCAATATAGCGTCCGACCAGCGCGGTCAGCGCCTGGCCCAGCCCCAGCGTGGGCATGAATGAGACCGTCATGTATTGAATGGCGATATTACTGGCAGCCAGTTGCTGTTTGCCGAACTGGCCAACCATCAAAATAATCAAGACGCCCCAGCCTAAGACATCGATAGCCATCTGCGTCCCGGCGGGCAGGCCAATGTGCAGCAGCCGGCGGGTCGCGACCCAGTTCGGCTTCCAGACCGCCCGGGTGGCAAACTGGGTTGCGTACGGCTGGGAGAGGAAGACCCGAAAGAGTACCGCGAACTGGACGACAAAGCTGAGCACCATCGCCAGGGCCGCCCCCTTGAGACCCAGGGCCGGTGCGCCAAATTTGCCGAAGATCAAGGTGTAGGCGAAACAGACGTTAACGATATTGGCAATCACCGTGGCGGCGAGTGGGACCTTGGGCCTGTGCATCCCGTAGAAGAAGCCACTCAGCGCGCCGATGGCGACCGAGAAGCCTATGCCCCACAGCCGGATGCGGAAGTAGACGACCTCAAGCGCAATAATGTCCGGCTCGTGTCCAAACGGGGAAAAGAAATGGGGGGCGGCTGGCCACAATGCGAAGAACGCGAGACCGACCACCCCACTCAAATACAGACCCTGCCAGGCGACTATTGAGCCTTCGTCGAGTCTCTCCTTCCCCAGGGCCTGAGCGGCGAACGTGCTGACGCACTGCGTAATGCCCAGCGGGAGGGCGGTGAGCGTATAGGCGATAATGCCGGCCGGCATGGCTGCGGCCACCTCAGCCGTGCCGACTTGGGCCACCATCCAGGTGTCAACAAAACCGATTACCGTGTACGAGGCCATCGACATAATAATCGGCAAGGCAAAGTACAGAATTTCGCTGAGCCCGGCTCGGGTGGGAGTAAACATAGGCGTGGTTTGCAGTGCGCGTGTGTTTTGTATAGGCAGATGAAAGAGAATGTCGTTCCTGGGTGTATGATGGCAGACCAGTTTGACCTTATCATCATTGGCGGCGGAATCCTTGGCCTAGCCACCGCCCTGACCGTTACCCGCCAATACCCCAGGGTCAGACTGGGAGTCCTCGAAAAGGAGACCCGCCTAGCCGCGCATCAGACTGGTCATAACAGCGGGGTTATTCACTCTGGTATTTATTATAAACCCGGCTCGCTCAAGGCTCAGACCTGTGTGAGCGGTGGCGCGCTGCTCGCCGAATTTTGCGACCAACACGATATCCCCTATGAGCGGTGTGGGAAAGTCGTTGTGGCAACTTCGGCGGACGAGCTCCCTCGGCTTGAGGAACTCCACCGGCGCGGGACGGCCAACGGCGTTGCGGGGCTGGAAATGATCGGTCCCGAGCGGCTGCGGGAAATTGAGCCACATGCTGCGGGTATCCGAGCCCTGTACGTCCCGGCAACAGGGATTATTGACTATGTACGGGTGGCCGAGCAGTATGCTGCCCTGGTTCAAGAAGCCGGGGGCGAGATTCAGTGTGCGCAGCAGGTGCAGAAAATTGTCTCGACTGACGGCCAACTGGTTGTGGAGACGGCCACCGCTGCTACCCGAACGCGGGCGGTCATTAACTGTGGCGGTCTCCAGTGTGACCGGATTGCACGCATGGCAGGGGCTGAGCCGGCATTACAGATTGTCCCGTTCCGCGGTGAGTATTATACCCTTGCCCCGAACAAACACGCCCTGGTGAATCATCTCATCTATCCGGTGCCGGATCCGGCCTTTCCTTTTTTAGGTGTCCATTTCACCCGGACTATGACCGGGGAGCGGGAAGCCGGACCGAATGCGGTCTTGGCCTTTGCCCGAGAGGGCTATCAGTGGGCTGATCTGATCCCTCAAGACTTATGGGAAACGCTACGCTTCTCCGGGTTTCGGACGATAGCGCGCAAATATTGGCAAACCGGCCTTGGAGAAATCTACCGTTCTCTAAGTAAAGCGGCGTTTTTGCGTGCGCTCCAGCGTCTTCTCCCCGAGTTGCAGGCAGAGGACTTACTGCCGGGCGGCAGCGGGGTGCGCGCCCAGGCGATTTCTACCGATGGTGCTTTGGTGGACGATTTTGTCATTACCAGTTCGCCGCACGCCATCCATGTGCTGAATGCCCCCTCGCCGGGCGCAACCGCTTCGCTCGCCATCGGGCAGCAGATTGCGAGGCAGGCCGCGCAGGCGTTCTCGTGGAAGACGTAACCGGGGAAGGGGCAATGGGTAGCCAGGTCTTTATTGGCGTCGGGTCCAATCTCGGCAACCGCCAGGCGTATTATCAAAAGGCACTCGATCTGATGGCCGACCTCTCCCGGACGTCCATCGTGTGCTGTTCCTCCTTGTATGAGACTGAGCCGATTGGGGAGGCGAAGAACTGGTATGTCAACGGCGTAGTTGAATTGGAGACCTCGTTGAGCCCGCAGCAACTCCTAAGTCACCTGCAAAAAATTGAGTCGGCACTCGGCCGCAAGCGGACGAAAAAATGGGCGTCGCGCACAATTGATCTCGATATATTATTTTTTGACAAGCAGATTGTGAGCGAAGCGCAATTGCAGATCCCCCATCCGGAAATGCACCGACGTCGGTTCGTGCTTTTACCGCTCTCTGAGCTGGCGCCACAGTTTGTCCATCCCCTCCTCGGTACGACTGTGGCTGAACTCCTGGCCGGCCTTGCAGACGACAAACAGGTTCTGTGCTTGCCTCCAAACGGCTGACTTATTCGGAATCCAGGAGTCCCTCGACTCGCGCGGCCTGGTCTCGGACTGCCTGGGTCTGGGATTGAAAATGATCGAGGCTGCCAGGTTGAACACGGAGTCGGTCAACTTCCGTGACGAGGCTTTGGTACAGGTCAAGGAGCTGGTTAAAGGCGGCGAGCGAGGGCCGGTCGGCGTAGCGCTGGGCCACAATGCGGGAGAAGTCCCGCGCCCGTTCGAGCGGATACAGAAACTCATTCATCATGGCTGGGGTCAGCGGGTCGTTGTCTTCCAAGAACCGGTTCATCTTGTCGGTCATCGCATTCATGAGTTGGATATGAGTGCGCATGAGTTTTTCGTATTTGAGCCAGTAGCATCCTCCCAGACTACACGGCAGCACTAGGCTCAGCAGAAGGCTGGCTCGAACCAGGGAGTGGCGGGCAAGAGGCTGGGCTTGACGATTAGGAAACCAGCGGCCTAACATAGTATGTAAACAATACCCCCGAGCATCGCTCTCCGAATGATGCCGAGCGCTCGGTGCAGAGTGAACAAGTAAGTGGTCTTCCATGTTCCAGCTCTCCTCTGTGTATTTTGAACGGCTCCTCGAAAGTTCTCTTGACATTGTCATTGCCGTCGATCATCGAGGACAAATCATCTTCTACAACGACGGAGCGAGCAAGACCCTGGGCTACACCCGAGAGGAGGTCCAAGGGAAACGGGTCATGCTTTATCCGAGCCTCGAAGAAGCCCGGCGGGTGCTGGGGGCGATGCGCAGCGAGGACATTGGGGAAAAGGGCAAGCTCAAGAACTTTGAAACCGTCCTGGTGGCAAAGAGTGGCGAGCACATCCCCATCTCGTTCTCGGGCTCGATTATTTACGACGAAAACGGGGCCGAAATCGGTTCGATCGGCTTTCATCGCGACCTGCGTGAGATCCGTTTGCCGCCGGGATATTTCGAGCGGCTACTCGAAAGTTCCCTCGATATCGTTATTGCGCTCGACCAGAAGGGTCAGATTATTTTTTATAATGATGGGGCGCATCAGACCCTAGGCTATACCTCACAAGAGATTCACGGCAAACGGGTTCAGTCCTCTGTCTACCCGAGCATCGATGAGGCGCGTCGCGTCATGGAGGCCATGCGGAGCGAGGAGATCGGCGAGAAGGGCAAGGTGAAGAATTTCGAGACCACGCTCGTGACAAAGAGCGGCGAGCATATTCCTGCCGCTATTTCCGGTTCTATTATTTATGATGATGCGGGAAACGAGGCCGGCTCAGTTGGCTTTTTGAAAGACCTGCGGGAGATCCGTCGGCGAGATCAGTTAGCGACGCTGGGTGAATTAGCCGTCGGTCTCGGGCATCGGATCAATAACCCGCTCGAGGTCATCTTTAATAATCTGGATATTCTGACCAAACACATGGCGCAAAGTTTTCCGGACGAAGAATACGTTGTCCAGGAGGAACGGGTGGAATCCATCCAGCGCGAGCTGGCAAAGATCCGCGGGATTGTTGCGCGGATTGACGATATGGCCCACGGCGAGCGCTATGACACGACCGAGTACCTGCACGGTTCTCGGATGGCGGACCTGGGGCGGGATGAAGTGGTAGCGCCACATTCCCTTGGTGCCCGGCCAGCAACCCAGGCCCTGGCCGGCCTGCGTCTCCTGGTGGTCGATGACGATCTGGGCGTGTGTTACTCGTTGCGTGACTTGTTAACCGAAGACGGTTGTAGTGTTGAGGTCGCGACCAACGGTATTGAAGCGTTGAAGATCCTTGATCAGAACTTTCTCAACCAGAACCCCTTCCACATGGTGTTGAGTGACGTGGTGATGCCTGACCTGGACGGGTACGATCTCTACATGGAGGCCAAGGAGCGCTACCCGCAACTGCCTGTTGTCCTGATGACGGCCTATTTTTACGACAAAGACCACGTGATCAAACGGAGTCGTCTGGAAGGCTTAGAGGACGTCTTATTCAAGAAGCCGGTCGATCCGGACCGGCTGAAAGAGACGATCCTCAAACTGTGCAAGTCCGAAGAAGCGAGTCACGCCTAGCTTCCTGAGGCAACAGACCTCTCGGTGGAGACGAACCGGTGCGTTCCCGTCCGGTGTTCCTCCTTCCCAATACTGGACGGAACTACCCGAAAAGTCTATTCTTTAAGCCAGGAGCATTATTGACGCTCCACCTGGGACAAGATATAAAAAAAACTTATCATCTTTTGTTCTCAGTATTAGCATCCACTCTTATCTAGAGGAGACCACCCTGACTATGCCAACCCCACTCGAACAATGGGTCGAAGAAACGGCCCAGCTCACGCGACCAAAGAATATTCACTGGTGTGACGGCTCGGAAGAAGAAAACCAACGCCTGATTGAGGGCATGCTCGACGACGGGACGTTGACGGCGTTAAATCAGGAGAAATATCCGAACTGCTATTTACACCGAAGCGACCCCAGAGATGTGGCGCGCACTGAGCACCTGACCTTTGTGTGTACGCGGGAAAAAGAAGACGCCGGTCCGAATAATAACTGGATGGCCCCAGCGGAAGCCAGGGAAAAAGTCGGCAGACTCTTTCAGGGAGCGATGAAAGACCGCACGCTGTACGTCGTGCCGTATATCATGGGGCCCGTCACATCGCCCTACAGTCAGGTTGGCGTCGAAATCACGGATAGCCCCTACGTCGCCGCCAGTATGCGCATCATGACCCGCATGGGCAAGGTTGCGCTTGAGCGTCTGGGTTCGTCAGAGAATTATGTCCAGGGTCTCCATTCGCTTGGCGACCTCAGCCCTGATCGCCGGTTTATCATGCACTACCCTGAAGACCGCGCGATCTGGTCTGTTGGTTCCGGCTACGGTGGGAACGCCCTGCTTGGGAAAAAATGCTTCGCTCTGCGCCTGGGGAGCTATATGGCGCGTGAAGAGGGCTGGCTGGCTGAGCATATGCTGATCATCGGCATCGAAGAGCCGAGCGGTCGCACCACGTATATTGCCGCCGCGTTCCCCAGCGCCTGCGGCAAAACGAATCTGGCCATGCTGATCCCACCGGAGAGCCAGAAGGGTTACAAAGTCTGGACGGTGGGAGATGATATCGCCTGGATGCACCCCGGACCGGATGGACGGCTGTGGGCGATTAATCCGGAGGCCGGGTTTTTTGGCGTAGCGCCGGGAACAAACTCTCACACCAACCCGAACGTCATGGCGACTGTGACGAAGAACTCCATCTTTACGAATGTCGCCCTCACTCCGGACGGCACCCCCTACTGGGAAGGCCTGGACGGGGGACCGCCGGCCGAGGCGATCGACTGGCAGGGCAAGCCATGGACGCCACAGTCCGAGGGGAAGGCCGCCCATCCCAACTCCCGTTTTACGACGCCAGCCCGCCAGTGTCCGGTCATGTCTTCAGAGTGGGAATCGCCTCAAGGGGTGCCGATCTCGGCCTTTCTCTTTGGCGGTCGGCGGGCAGGTTTGATTCCGCTCGTCTGTCAGTCTTTCAACTGGCAGCATGGGGTGTCACTCGGCACGACGATGGCCTCTGAAACAACAGCCGCGGCGACCGGAAAGGTCGGGAAGATCCGGCGCGACCCCATGGCCATGCTGCCCTTCTGCGGCTACAACATGGGCGACTATTTCGGCCACTGGCTCAACATGGGTCAAAAGCTTGCCGATCCACCGAAAATTTTTCGGGTGAACTGGTTCCGGACAAATCAAGAGGGCAAATTCCTCTGGCCCGGCTTTGGAGAAAACCTGCGGGCGCTGCGCTGGGTCATTGCCCGGGTCCACGGCGAGGCCGAAGCTCGCGAGACCGAAATTGGCTATCTGCCGCATACCAACGACATTGATACGACCGGGATCGATGTCTCGCCGTCGGTGCTTGATGAACTCCTCAGTGTGGACCGGCCGGGCTGGATAAATGCCGCGGAGAGGCAACGCGAATTCTTCCGCCAGTTTGGAGACCGGCTCCCGCAGGCGCTCTGGCAAGAAAACGCGGCGCTGGATAAGCGCCTCCAAGCCTGAAGTAGGGAGGCGATTGCCCCAGTTCTGAGCTGCGCAGTCCCAAGTCGCAATGGTCCGCATTACCAAGGTTTATACTCGGACGGGTGATCAGGGTTCGACCCGGCTCGTTGGAGGGAAAAAGATTCCTAAGGATGCGGCTCGTATCGAGGCCTATGGGACGCTGGACGAACTGAACTCGGTTGTGGGTCTGGCCCGAGTCTTTAATGACGATCTGAAGCCAGAGTTGTCGGCCGCCGAACATTTGGACGATATCCTCCGCCAACTCCAGAATGAGCTGTTCGACCTCGGGAGTGAACTGGCCACCCCTGCAGACTTTTCCTACGAAGGCATGTTTCGGGTCAGCGAGCAGGAGGTGAAGGGTCTCGAACGTATCATCGATTCCTGTCAGAAAGACCTGGAGCCCCTCAACTCTTTTATCCTGCCCGGCGGCGGCAAAGTGGGCGGCTTTCTGCACCAGGCCCGCACCGTCTGTCGGCGGGCTGAGCGAGATATCTTGCGCCTCTCGCGTGAAGAAGACCTCAGTCCCTGGCCGCTCACCTATGTGAATCGACTCAGCGACCTGCTGTTCGTCCTCTCTCGTTGGGTGAGCCAAAAGCTGGGAGAGCCGGAGTATCTATGGGAGCGTGGCCTGCGGAGTAGTGAGCGAAAGGCTGTCCGGTCCGGCAGGGCGAAAAAGTCTGTCCGTAGCGCCAAAAAAGCCACGAAAAAACGCCCTCGGAAGGGGAAATGATGGCCGAGTCTTCCCTCTATTTCAAGCAAATTGAAATTGGTCCCATGCAGAATTTTACCTACCTGATTGGGGATACGGCCACGCGTGAAGCGGTCGTTATCGACGCCGCCTGGGATATTCCGGCCATCATTCAGGCCGCGGAACAGGATGGGTTCACCGTTACCCAGGCGCTGGTGACCCACTATCACCAAGATCACCTCGGTGGCGATTTGTTCGGTACCCACATCCAGGGTGTGGCTGAACTGCTCGAACAGGTGAAAGCCAAGGTGTATATCCACAAGGCCGAATCCGAATTCCTCGGCCGTCTGGTCGGTGTGTCCGATTCCGACATCGTGCAGGTCGCGGGCGGTGATACGACCACTGTGGGTGCGATGACCATCAAGTTCATTCACACGCCCGGACATACGCCCGGCTCACAATGTTTTCTGATCGAGAATCGTCTAGTGGCCGGTGATACGCTGTTTATTAACTCGTGCGGCCGGGTCGACCTGCCGGGCAGCAGTCCGGAAGACATGTACTCGAGCCTGCAAACGCTCTCACAACTGGCAGACGAGACCGTTCTCTATCCTGGTCATAATTATGCTTCTCAGCCCTGGGATACCCTTGGGGCGCAAAAACGTCACAATATGTATCTGCATCTCAGCGCCAGGGGGCGCCAGGAATTTCTCTCGGCCTTGAGATGAACGGACACAAAGGAGTACGGGTGCATATCCGGAAGAAGCGCGGTAATTTCCTCGAAGATTTCTCAGTTGGTCAGTTGTTTCGGCATAAGGTTGGAAAAACCGTAACCGAAGGCTTGTTTAATGCCTTTACCGAATTCGGCATGACAACCAATCCGCTGTCGAAAAATGCGCGCTATGCCGAACAGTATGGTTTCCGCGGTCTGGTGGCCCCGCCCGGTTTGGTGATGAACATCGTCTTCAGCCAGAGCGTTGAAGATATTTCGGAAAACGCGCGGGCCAATCTCGAATACCGCGATATGCGTTTTGGCGCTCCGGTATATATCGGCGATACGATTGAGGTTGAGACGACCATCCTCGGCGTCAAGCCTTCCTCACGGGACCAGGACCGGGGTGTTGTCCACGTCCAGACGACCGGCCGGAACCAGCACGGTGAAATTGTGCTGACCCTGCAACGCAAGGTGCAAATCTGGAAAGATAATATGGCCGCGCAGATCGAAGACGCGACCCTGGATGAGATCCCCCATATCCCCTGCGAACTTGTTGTGCCGGAGTATGACAAGAGTCGGCGTTACGAAAACCTGGCCCACCTGGCCAATGATGATACCTATTTTGAGGACTTTCACCCCGGTGACATGCTCGAACATTCCCGCGGACGGACGGTGACCACCGCGCACATGGAATGGACCGCCCTCTTGGATAATACCTCTCAGGTTCACTCCAATCAGTATATGATAGACCAGAATCCAGAGCGCTATATTGGTGGTCAGTTGATCGTCTATGGTGGGATTCCGTTTAATCTCTGCCTGGGGCTGTCCTGTCCCGACGTTGGCGATAATGCGGTTGGGGATGTGCGCTATGTGACCGGCCGACACACGGGACCGGTTTTTGTTGGGGATACTGTCTTTGCCTCAACCGAGATAACTAGCACCCATGAATATCCTGGTCGTCCCGACCTGGGTATTGTCGAGACCATCCTGCGTGGTCATAAATTCATCCCCAAAGACGGGGTGGGGGAAAAGGTCGAGATTTTCTATCTCGAACGTGAACTAGCCGTCAAACGGCGCAGCCATTATACCTGACCGTCCAATCAGTGAGCGGCACTCAGTGCCTGTCTCGCCTTTTACCCGGTCTCGACGGCTGATACAGCGTCAACAGCATGACCTTCCGTCGGATCGTATGGCCGCTGGCGGTTGCGGAAACGCTGGTCTGGGCGGCACTCTACTATTCGTTTCCCGCGCTGCTGCTTGAGTGGGAGCGCGACCTGGGCTGGTCGAAAACCGAGCTTGCCGGAGCGCTCACGCTGGCTCTCATTACGTCGGCCCTGCTCGGACCTGTGACCGGACGCCTCATAGACCGTGGTTTCGGGCGGGTCGTCTTCAGCGGCAGTGCCGCCCTGGGCGGCGTCTTCCTGGCCGGCCTCGCCTGGGTTGAACATCCGTGGCAATTCTACTGTCTCTGGTTCGGCATTGGCGTGGCCATGGCCGGCTCGCTCTACGAGGCGTGCTTCTCCATCCTGACGCATGCCCTGGGTGACAAGGCTCGCAAAGCCATTACCCTTGTCACCTTAGTTGCCGGTCTTGCCGGGACCCTCGCCTTTCCGAGCATCCATCTGCTCGTCGGCTGGGTCGGCTGGAGAGATACTGTGGTCATTGTCGCCGGCGTCAATCTCCTGGTTGCTGTTCCCCTCATCTGGAATGCGTGTCGGCATGCGGATCAACACCGAGCCGATCAACGCGCTCCAATCGGCGCTCACCCTGGAACTGCCTCACGCGTGCTCAGGACACCGGTCTTCTGGCTACTCGCCGTGGCATTCAGCATGGCCTATGTAGAACATTTCAGCCTGATAACGCATCTCCTCCCGCTGTTGTCTGAACGGGGTCTGTCAGATGAAGCTGCGGTCCTCACAGCCTCTTCCATTGGTCCCATGCAGGTGGCGGGTCGCCTGGCTATGTTGGCAGTGGAGAAATACGTTTCGACGTTTTGGATCGCTCTCACCTGTTTTCTTGCTATGAGCGGTGCGGCAATAGCCCTGCTCTGCTCCCAGGTCGTTCCCCTGCTGCTCCCGCTCTTCGTGGTGCTCCAGGGAGCGGGGATTGGGATAAGCAGCATCCTCCGCCCGGTGATGACCGCCGAGCTGTTGGGCAGAGCCCATTTCGGGACTATCTCCGGCTTTCTGGCTATCCCATCCATCCTGGCCGCGGCCCTCGCCCCCACCCTGGCCGCACTGGTGTGGGGAATGGGAGGCTATGAGATGGTCATTTTGGTGGCGATCGCTACCACAGTGGTCGGGCTGGGCTGCATCGGCAGCATTCCCCTGCTGGCATCTCGCCGGTGATGGATGCTGCCAAATCCTCCCCTTCGTGTTGCTCCTCCTATCCTGCTTGGCTATGATACTTCCCTCGTCAGAAGTACGGATACGCCTGGCACAGGAGGGAACACCGTATGGCGCTCTTGGACCGAGCCGACTGGTATGACATTGCCCGCGACACCAATTGGACGCCCAAATATGTCTCTGAAGACGCGCTTTTCCCGGAAGAGCAGAGTGGGGCACTGGGCCTGCCGCTTGAGGTCTGGGAAAACTATGACGAGCCCTATAAAGTCACCTATCGTGAGTATGTACGGACCCAGCGCGAGAAGGACGCCGGAGTGTATTCAGTCAAAGCCGCGCTCCAGCGAGCCAATTTCTTGGATCAGGCCGAGCCGGGCTGGGTAAGTATTCTCAAGCTGCACTATGGTGCGTTTGCCACGCTTGAGGCTATGGCATCAAGCGCGGAGTCCCGCATGGCCCGCTTTGGCAAGGCCGGTGGTATGCGCAATATGGCGACCTTCGGCTCGTTGGACGAGAATCGCCACGGTCAGATTCAGCTCTATTTCCCGCACGAACACGTCCACCGCAGTCGGCAGTTCGACTGGGCGACCAAGTCGATGCATACCAATGAGTGGGCAGTTGTTGCCGCTCGCCATCTTTTCGATGACATCATGGCCGGTCGCGACGCGGTTGGAGTGGCGCTGATGCTGACGTTTGCCTTTGAGACCGGATTCTCCAATCTGCAATTTCTCGGCCTGGCGGCCGATGCCGCCCAGGCCGGTGATATTTCCTTTTCCAATCTTGCCTCCAGCATTCAAACCGACGAAGCGCGGCACGCCCAGATTGGCGGTCCGGCCGTGAAAATCTTGATCGAGAACGGGAAGAAGGATGAGGCCCAGCGGCTAGTTGATATCGCCATATGGCGGGCCTGGACCCTATTCGCCACGGTGACTGGTCCGTCCATGGACTATTACACCCCGCTCGACCGCCGCGAGAAATCCTTCAAAGAGTTCATGCAGGAGTGGGTCTTTGGTCAGTTTGAGCGGACCTTGCTTGATATCGGTTTGGAACGCCCCTGGTATTGGGACACCATGCTGGCAGACCTCGATACGCGCCACCACGGGATGCACGCCGGAATCTGGACCTTTCACAAATCGGTCTGGTGGGATGTCCCGCCCGGCATCAGCCGGGCCGAACGCGCCTGGTTGGAGGAGAAATACCCAGGCTGGGAAGAGACCTGGGGGGCGCATTTCTGGGACCCGATCATTGCCCGTTTCCTGAAGGACGGTCCGGTCGAGACGGTCCTGCCCTCTATGGTGCAGCTCTGCAATATGGCCCAAGTGCCGATCACCGGCACGCCCGGCTGGGCTCCAGGCAAGACCGGTCGGCCCTTGCAGGATTTTCCGCTCGAACACGAGGGTCGCCTGTATCATTTTGGCTCGGCAGTGGACCGCTGGATTTTTCAGCAGAACCCGGATCGCTACAAAGATCATCTGAGCGTTGCCGACCGGATGGTGGCCGGGATGATCCAGCCACCGACCCTCGAAGGGCTGCTCGACTATTTTTCGCTCAAAGAGGGAGAGTGGGGGGAAGACGCCCTCAGTCATAGTTGGCTGGAGGAGTACCGCCAAGAGCAGGCCCAGGCCGCCTAAGGGTCCGTATGGCACAGATTCCCATTGTCCATAATCTACACCAGGAATTTGTCCTATACGTCTCCATCGTCGATACCGAGAACACGATGGATGAAGTGTGTCAGACGGCCGCCAAGCTGAGTATTGGTTTCGAGAAGAACCAGAAGCCGGACGCGCCGCTGCGGGTGCGGAAGGTCGGGGCTGAAAAACCGTTTCCGCGCGATATGACGGTTGAAGAGGCCGGCATCACGCCCATGATGAGCCTCGAACTCTTTTATGAAGCAGCAGAGTCGGCTTCGCCCGAGCCCAGACCATGAGCACCAAATCCGAACCGCTCAAGCCGCTACGGACCTGGAGTCATCTCGCCGGCCGCCGCCGTCGCCCGAGCGAATATGAGATTGTCTCAACCAATCTCATGTACGACGCCAAGAATGCAGAGTCTCCGTTTGAACTGGGGCCGAATATCCCGCTCTCCAAGTGGTTCAAAAAATACCGCCATGCCTCTCCTCTCACCGGTCGGGATTGGGAGGAGTTTCGCGACCCCGACGAACTCACCTATCGCGCCTACAATATCCTGCAAGACGGCCAGGAGACCTATATCGAAGGGCTGTTCGACCAGCACAACGAACTCCAGTACGACGCCGGTCTTGATGCCGCCTGGATCGATGTCCTGCCGCGCTTGTACACTCCGGCCCGCTATGCGTTTCATACCGTGCAGATGGCCTCGCATTATCTCGTCCAGATTGTGCCATCGAGTACGATTCGGAACTGCGCGACCTACCAGGCTGCGGATGCCCTGCGCTGTGTGTCCCATCTTGCGTATCGGGCCGCCGAGTTGAAACAGACCTATCCGAACAGTGGATTCGGGACGGCCGAGCGTACCGCCTGGGAAAATGACCCGGCCTGGCAAGGCTTTCGTGAACTGATGGAAAAGGTTTTGGTCACCTACGACTGGGGCGAGAGTTTTGTCGCGCTCAATTTGGTGGCAAAGCTGGCCATCGACGAGGTTCTCCTGCGTCAACTGGCAGCTACCGGCCGTCGGCAGGGCGACAGCTTGCTCGGCCTGATTGCCGATTCCGAATATCGTGATGTCCAGCGCTCCAGAACCTGGGGTACCGCCCTGGTCCGCTTTGCGGGCGAACGATCCGAAAACGCGGCGGTGATCCGTGGCTGGGTGGAGAAGTGGCTCCCCTTGGCCGAACGGGCCATCGACGCATACTGCCGGGCCTTACCAGACAGCCCAGAGGCAGCAGCCACGGCCACCCAGGCCGTACACGAGTTTTTACGTTCCCTCGACTTACACTGAGTTTCCCTGCATGGCGTTCACCCGAGTCTGTAGCCTCGACGATGTATGGGAGGGCGATATGGCCGCATACGAGGTTAACGGGCAACCCGTTGTCCTGGTCTACCCCCTGAATGGCGAGGTCATCGCCATTCAGGGGATTTGTCCGCATCAACAGTTCTCCTTAGCCGAAGGTGATTTCGACGGTCACAAGGTGCTCACATGCAGCGCCCATGTGTGGCAATTCGACGTCACGTCGGGCCAAGGGATCAATCCCCAAGACTGCGAGCTGGCCCGCTATCCCGTCAAAATCGAGCAGGACGAAATCTATGTGGATGTCGTTGGTATAGAGCCAAAGCGCGTCGGGGTATAGATATGAGCGAACAGACAGGCAACAACAGAGTCGGCCCGGTACTCCGCGCCGGGGATATTGCGGATGCGGCAATTGATGCGATCTACGAAGACAACCCGGACAAAGAGGTGCATGTCGAAGACCACCATGCGTATATTCGGGTTGAGACCGATACCGAGTGTCTCATCAAGCGCGAGACCATGGAGGCCCACCTTGGTCGGCCGTTCCACATGCAGGAACTGGAGACCGTCCTCAGTTCTTTTGCTGGACAGATCGAAACCAGTGCACACTATATGCGCTTCTATTTGACGAAGAATCTCTAGGTCTTGCTCCGGGCGGGATGTACCCGCCCCCAGGGTACGATTGCTCTAGGCCAACAACGTGCGGGCGATCACCTTGAGCTCCAGAATAGGCTTGACGCCCTCAAAAATGGGCAGCACCAGGGCGTCCACGACATAGCGCGAGATGGCATACTCTTCGCCATAGCCCCAGCCGCCGTGAATAAGCTGGCCCTCCTGGGTGACCCAGACCGCCACGTCGCAGGCCAGCAGTTTGGCCATGGCCGCGGTCAGCGTGGCCGCTTCGTCTTTGTCCATGGCCGGTGCGGCGGCGTAGGTAATCTGGCGGGCCGCGGTAATATGGGTGGCCATGCGACCCAGCTTGTACTGGGTGAGTTGGAAGTCTCCCAGCGATTTCTTAAACTGCTTGCGCTCGTCCGCGTAGGCGGCGCTGACCTCCAGCGCAGCTTGGGCGAGCCCGGTGGCGCGTCCTCCGGTTTGGAGCCGTCCCGCGGCAAAGCCGGCCATCTGCAAGTAAAAGCCCTTATTCAGCCCAGCCTCTCCACCAACCAGGTTCTCAGCCGGGACGAAATATTTATCAAGGTTCAACACATAGGAATGCATTCCCCGATATCCCAGGGTCGGAATGGCGTCCCCCTGAAGCACCCCGCCGGTCTCCTGTTTCATCTCAAACGAATGACCCGGAAAGGCGTCCTTTTCAACAATGAACAAGGACAACCCGCGCGCGCCGGAGCTGGCCTCGGGATTTGTCCGGGCGAGCAGGGCAATAATATTTGCCCGTCCGGCAAACGTGCACCACGCCTTGGCCCCGTCAATCACAAAACCGCTCTGTCCGTTGACCGTAGCGGGCTCGGCTCGGCACTTGACCGAGGCCACGTCGGAGCCGGTGTCCGGCTCGGTTACGGAAATGGCGACCATCAGTTCGCCGCTGGCAATCGGTGGCAGCCATGTCTTCTTCTGGTCTTCGGTACCGCCGCGCAGCAGGGCCTTGGTCAGAATTTCCGGTCGGGTGATCAGACTGCCAGCCACGCCGAGTGAGGCTGCAGAGAGCTCCTCGGTGGTGATAATCATAGCAAGATTACCCATGCCGCCGCCGCCGTACTCTTCGGGTACCGACATGCCGAAATAGCCCAACCCGGACATGTTTTTGATCACGGATTCCGGAATCAGCTCGTCGTTGCGATGGACGCGCTCCGCAATAGGTGCAACCTCGCTCTTGGCAAACTGACGCACCGAATCCCGCGTCATTTCCGCGATATCACTCTCTAACCACGAATGATTTACACCTTTCGTTGCCAAAACAGTCTGACCGATCGTGCGGAAGCGACTCTCATGTGCTCCGTCCCGGATGGTGGCCTTGACCTGGGGCTGTCCCAGCGTGTCGTTCAGAAACGCTTCATTAAACCCGAAATCTTCAATATGGGTACTGACTTGTCCGACTAAGCGCTGGCCGACCTCGGCAGCAAACCCCAAGGCCATATTGGCCGTATGGCCGGTCTCGTCAGCGCTATTTTCTCTGGCGGTCCGGGCGTAGTGCAGGCAGGAGCGGGCGGCTTCGACTTCGGTCGCCAGATAGGCTAGTCGCTCGGCATGAACCTGATGGTCGTCGATGCCTTTGCCGTTGTCGGTCAGGCTGCGGCCATGCTGGAGCGCCTCATCACGGACTTTTTGGAGCGCGTCAACGATCAGGCCGGTTTGTTGGAGTGTGTCGGGCATGCAGTTCTCCTTATGAAAGAGTAGAAGAGTGCCGAGAAAATACCACAAAAGAGGGAACGTGTCCCGCTTCTGCGGATGACTGGAGGGCACGTTCCCTCTTTATCGGACAAACATCCGCCTAGGGAGGTTGGGTGAGGGGCGGGAATCTGATAGAGGGGGCCTTCTATTTTTGTGACCCCGACAGATCGCCGACAAGAAAGAGACTGCCATTAGAGGAGGACTGTATGTTCGTAGTCGATGAGGGAACCCGTTTCGTCATTCCCCGCACTGAAATGACTTATCCCGGCCACAGCATGAAGCTTCACCGCAATGCGGCTGACCCGGTCAAATCACCGGTTGATCATGTGATGATGGATTTTGAAGACGCCTGCCCGTACGAGTTCAAGGGGCCACAAAGTCGGCAGTGTGTTGTCGAAGCGCTCAACACGCTGGATTTCGGCAAGAAAGTCATTACCGTGCGGCCCAATAATATCCGCTCCGAGTTTTTTCTGGGGGACCTGGAAGCCATCGTGAAAGGCGCGCCGGATAAATTTCACGGCATTATTCTGCCCAAGACACACGGGCCGGACGATGTCAAATACGTCTCCAGCCTGCTCGATACGCTCGAACAGGAAGCCGGCTGGAAATCGCGGGTGCAGATCGAATCCCTGATCGAAATTCCCCAGGCCATTGTGAACGCCTACGCTATTGCGACCGCTTCGGATCGCATGGCCGGCTTGATCTTCGGGATAGCCGACTTTGCCGCCACCCTGGGTATTCGTGAAGTAGTGAAAGACCAGAACATTAACTTCCTGTACTCCAAGCAGGCCGTGGTGGTGGCGGCCAAGGCCGCCGGCCTGCACGCGGTTGATAATGTCTATCTGCCGTTGTGGCGGAAAAACGACCCTGAAGAAAAGGTCAGGGAAATCGAGGCAGGCCTGCGTGAGAAAAACATTGGCGCGGCCAATCTCGGCATGGACGGCACCTGGGTCATCCACCCGCAGCAGGCCGCCATTGCCAACGCCTGCTATACGCCGAACGACGAGCAAGTCAAATATGCCTCCCGCGTCCTCGAGCTCTACCACGAGAAGGGCGGCGGCTCGATGCCCGATCCGGAAACCGGGGAGATGATCGACGAGGCGACCATTAAGATCGCGCTGATGGACCTGGCCAAGGCGGTGCAGGCCGAGACCGTCGAGCCAGCCTATCTGGCCGAACAGGCGGCCAAGAGCAAGGCCATCACCGGCTACGATATTCTAGAACAGATGCGCCGGGTAGGGTAGAAATAGGAGTTGGGGATTGAGGGCTGGGGAGCTGTTCCCCACACCTTAAATCCATAGACGATTAAGGACGACACATGGAAACAGACCGACTCAAAGACCGGCCCTGGGTCATGCGGACCTACTCCGGCCACTCGACCGCCCAAGCGAGCAATGAACTCTATCGGCTCAATTTGAGTAAAGGCCAGACTGGCCTGTCGGTTGCCTTCGACTTGCCGACACAGACCGGCTACGACAGCGATCACGCTCTGGCACGCGGAGAGGTTGGAAAAGTTGGCGTCCCGATCTGCCATATTGGTGATATGGAAACCCTGTTTGCCGACATTCCGCTCGACCAGATGAATACGTCCATGACGATTAACGGGACTGCGGCCTGGTTGCTGGCCCTGTATATTGCCGCGGCAGAACGCCAGGGGGTGGAGCCTCAGGCCCTCCAGGGCACGACGCAGAACGACATCGTGAAAGAATACCTGTCACGTGGCACGTATATCTTTCCGCCCGAGCCGAGCCTGCGTCTGACGAGCGACGTGATCACCTATACGGTCAAAAACGCTCCCAAATGGAACCCGGTCAATGTGTGCTCCTACCATCTCCAGGAAGCCGGCGCCACGCCCGTCCAGGAGGTCGCCTACGCGCTGTGCACGGCGATTGCGGTGCTCGACACGGTGCGTGCGTCCGAGCGGCTCGATGCTGCCGAGTTTACCGCCGCGGTCGGGCGGATCAGCTTCTTTGTCAATTCCGGTGTCCGCTTTATTGAAGAGGTGTGCAAGCTGCGCGCCTTTGGTCAACTCTGGGACGAGTTGACGCGCGAACGCTACGGTGTTGAGAATCCAAAGTTGCGCCGCTTTCGGTATGGGGTCCAGGTCAATTCTCTGGGGCTGACGGAAGCCCAGCCGGAGAACAACATCCCCCGGATTGTCTTAGAGGCATTAGGCGTGACGCTCAGCAAGGATGCGCGCTGCCGCGCCATGCAACTGCCGGCCTGGAACGAAGCGCTGGGATTGCCACGTCCCTGGGACCAGCAGTGGAGCCTGCGGATTCAGCAGATTCTGGCCTTTGAGACCGATCTGTTGGAGTACGGTGATATTTTTGAGGGAAGCACGGTGGTTGAGGGAAAAACGAGCGCGATTAAAAACGCCGCCTGGGCAGAGGTTGAGCGCGTGATGGATATGGGCGGTGTGATTTCGGCCCTCGGCTATATCAAAGAGCAACTCGTGACGAGCCATACGGAGCGGGTGCGTAATATTACCGCCGGGGACCATACTGTTGTGGGTGTCAACAAATTTACCGAGACTGCGGAATCTCCCCTCTACAGCGGTGATTCGTCGGCTATTCTTAAAGTGGACGAAGCGGCCGAGCGGGATCAGGTGGCGCGCCTGCAAGCGTTTCGCGCCACCCGCAATCAGGCAGAGGTGGAGACGGCTCTCTCCGGGCTGCGTGCCGCCGCCCTCAACGGCGAGAATATCATGCCGGCCTCTATTCGGTGCGCGCTGGCCGGTGTGACCACGGGCGAGTGGACCCAGACCCTGCGTGATATTTTTGGAGAATTCCGGGCACCAACCGGTATTGGCGGCGCGGCGGCTGCGCGAACGGTTGATGGGGAGACTGCTCAAGAGCTTGAAGAACTGCGAGCGAGGGTGCAGAAAAGTGCCGCCACGCTGGGTCGGCCGCTCAAGGTGCTAATCGGAAAGCCGGGCTTGGACGGACACTCCAACGGTGCTGAGCAAATCGCTGTCTGGTGTCGCGATGCGGGCATGGAAGTCGTGTATGAAGGTATTCGTCTGTCGCCTGAGCAAATTGTCACCAGCGTGCGCGATGAAGGCGTGCATCTGGTCGGGCTGAGTATTCTGTCCGGCTCCCACCTTCGCCTCGTCCCCGAGGTGCTCACCGGTCTGCGCGCGGAGGGCCTCAGCGATGTTCCGGTTGTGGTTGGCGGTATTATTCCCGAGGATGATGCGGAAGATTTACGGCAGGCCGGGGTTGCACGGGTATACACCCCGAAGGATTTTGAGATGCTGCGCATTCTGTCTGACATGGTCGAGGTGGCCGAGGCGTCTGCATAGCGGTCGGCTCAGCCAGGATATTAAACACATCCCGAGGAGCGGCCCGAGCTGCCCCGTACCTTTTGTCCGTCGCCTCTGTTTGTGACACAGTCACCCCACAGCACTGTTGCCGCTCTGATTGATTTTAATCGTCAGGCTATTGCGCGTGCGCTCAACCTGCTCGAAGACCGGCGTCCAAACCGTCAAGCCCAAGCGCTCACACTCCTGGATACCCTCTCGACACTGCCTGCATCGGCTCATGTCGTCGGCCTGACCGGCCCGCCCGGTGTAGGCAAAAGCTCGCTGATTTCGCGGCTGATTGAGCCGCAGGTACAAGCTGGTCGCCGGGTCGCCATTATTGCGGTCGATCCGTCAAGCAAAGTGTCGGGCGGCGCGCTGTTGGGCGATCGTGGCCGGATGCAGTTATCTGCCGAGGTCTATGCTCGCAGTTACGCGGCACGGGATCGTCTGGGCGGCCTGAGTCGAGAGGCGTTTTCGGCGGTGTTTCTACTGCGGCATTGCTGTGATGTCATCCTGGTTGAAACAGTTGGGGTAGGCCAAAGTGAGACCGATATTGCTGCCCTCGCTGATACGACCGTCCTGGTCGTCCAGCCGTTTTCCGGCGACCTGCTTCAGTTTATCAAAGCCGGAGTGATGGAGATCCCGGACATTCTGGCGGTGAACAAGGCCGATAATCAGGAACTTGCTCAAAAAGCGCTGTCCGATACCCAGGCGGCGCTCGCCCTGGCACGGCGACCGGCTTCTCCTGAGTCCTCAGCCTGGGACAGTCCGGTCCTGGCTGTCAGCGCGACGACTAATCTGAATATAGGCACGCTCAGCCAAGCCCTCAGTGCGCACTGGCAGCATCTACAAGCAACCGCTAGTCTTGAAAAGAAACGTGCTGCCCAACACCTGGAGTGGGGGATTGGAGAAATACTCCACGAGGTCGGGCAACGTGGCTTAGCCGCCCTGGGGGGCGTTGAGGGTGCGCGCGTGACATGGAATCAGCAACCCGCGCACTGGAGTGTGTTCCGAAAGCTCTCCGCTCTGCTTGAGCGTGTTCAGTATCGGACCTGATACAAGGAGAAGATCATGAGGTATATAGTGTCGGGTATCCTGCTCGCTTGGATTGTCGGTGTCTTGACGCCGCCGAGCTTTGCTCAGGAAAATAAAGAGGCCGAGCAACTCTGGGGGCAGTGCGGGGGGCATCAACACCAGCCCCAAAAGCAGCAGTGTTACCATACCGGACTGGAAAAAATCCTGCGCACCCAGGGCACCGAACACGCGCTTGCCACTCTGGACACGCTGACAAGGAAGGACCCCGATGTGTTGCGTGATGCCCATCCCTACACTCATCATCTCGGTCGGGCATCATTTGCGTACTATAAGGATGTGGCCGAGGCATTTGCCCACTGCCGGGAGACGTTCTGGTCGGGCTGTTACCACGGCGTGCTGGAAGGCTATCTGCGCAGTTTGTCCGAGGTACGGGCTGACACCATCGCAGCGGTGTGTACCAGGGAGATTGATGCGTGGCAGTCCACGTTCTTGCAGTATCAATGTCTGCACGGCCTGGGGCACGGCCTCACCTTATACTTTGATTACCAGCTTCCTACCGCGCTCGAAGGGTGCGATTCCTTAGCCTCGCCTTGGGAGCGCGAGTCGTGCTACAGCGGTGTCTTTATGGAGAATGTCGTAGCCTTTCTCCAGCCCCATCACACGCATCAGGAGGGACATGAGGGCCACGCCGACCGTCCAAGAAGCTTGCTCCGGCCGGAAGACCCCCTGTATCCCTGCACCGCGGTGGATGAGCCCTACCAACGCGCCTGTTACCGGATGCAATCCTCAGCCATCCTGACCTTTTCGCAGCATGATTTCACAAAGGCTTTTCAGGTGTGCGCCAGTGCGCCGGCCGCGTTTGTGCCTGTCTGCTATGAGAGTCTGGGCCGCGATGTGAGCGGTTTTACATTACGGAATGCCGAGAAGACCATGAGCCTGTGTCGGCAGGGCAGCCCGGAACAGGCGACAGCGTGTCTTGTCGGTGCAGTGAAGGATTTCATCTTGACCCATGCCGACCCACAGCGTGGACTGGCGTTTTGCCGTCGGCTTGACGACGCTTCAAAAGAAGCGTGTTACGCCGCGACCGGTGAGGTTCTCTTGTCGTTATATCCGGATAACCAACAACGAGCCCAGTCCTGTGCCCAAGCGGAGGCGGAGTATATTGACGCCTGCAAAGAGGCGGCAGCCGCCTTGTAAGAATCCTGAATCCCTATCTATATTCGTAGAACCCTTTGCCTGTTTTTTTCCCGAGGTAGTGTGCAGCGACATAGTTGCGCAGCAGCGGGCAGGGACGGTATTTGTCGTCACCCAGGCCGTGGTGCAGGCGCTCCAAGACCGCTAGGCAAGTGTCCAGTCCAATGAGGTCGGCCAGGGCGAGCGGGCCCATGGGCTGGTTGGTACCGAGCTTCATGCCCTGGTCAATATCCTCCACACCGCCCACTCCTTCGTAGAGGGCATAGATCGCTTCGTTGATCATGGGCAGCAGGATGCGGTTGACCACAAAGCCGGCATAGTCCTTAGCCTGAATTGTGGTTTTGCCCATTCTCTTGGCCAACCCGTCAATAACGGTATAGGTCTCGTCGGCGGTGGCTAGGCCGCGTACAATCTCGACTAGCTGCATGACGACCGGCGGGTTCATGAAGTGCATGCCAATCACTTTTTCCGGTCGGTTGGTGACCGCCCCGAGTTGGGTCAGCGAGATGGACGAGGTGTTGCTGGCCAAAATGACCTCTGGCCGAGCGATATGGTCGAGCTGTCGAAAGATGTCCTCCTTGATGGCGGAGTCTTCCGGGGCAGCTTCAATAATAACGTCGGCACCACTCAGGTCTTCGAGGACGGCCGTGCCATGCAGACGACCGAGAATGGCGTCTTGCTCATCGAGCGACAATTTGCCCCGATCTGTCAGGCGCACGAGCCCCTTCTGGATATTCCCCAGCGCACGGTCAACGATCTCTTGGTTGATGTCGTAGAGTAACACCGACATACCCGCCTGCGCGGCAACCTGACCGATCCCGTTCCCCATTTGTCCTGAGCCAACAATCCCAACCGTTCGAATATCCATTGTCATAGTTCCGCTAGGGTGAATCACTGCTCGGTGCTTCCGCTCGGGTGGAGGGTGCCGTTTTTCCCCGTCTGTGAGCCGATCCACACCTCGCCTCCTTCGTACAGTTCTTTTTTCCAGATCGGGACCGTTTCTTTGAGCTGATTGATCGCGTAGTGACACGCCTCAAACGCGGCGTGGCGATGGCCGGACGACACGGCTATAGCCACACTGGCCTCTCCAATATCGACCCGACCGAGCCGGTGGAGCATGGCGACTTTTTTCACTGGCCAGCGCTCCAGGACCTCCTGCCCGATCTTCTCCATCTCTTTTTCTGCCATGCCGGGATAACACTCGTATTCCAGTCGAACGACCCGCCGACCCTCATTGGTGTCTCGGGTCGTGCCGACAAATGTTGCCATTGCGCCCGCGCCGGGGTCGGCTACAAAGGCGGTCAACTCGTCCAGGCGAATCGGGTCCTGGGTGATCCGACAGGACAGCCGACTGTCCATCGGTGCGCCGCCACTCACCGGCGGGATAAAGGCCAACTCATCGTTATCGTGCAGGGGGTGATCGCCATCAACGTATTCCTGGGCGACTGCAAAGGCGAGCGAACGCTCAACCTCGACGAGGGCCGGATGCTCTCGTTTGAGTGCTTCCCAGACCGTCCTGACCGTTGCGCCTTCCGGTACTTCACAACTGTCTTCACTGCGGCCGAGTCGCTCTCGGAGCGAGGCAAAAAAGCGTAACTTAATGTGCATGGCGTTCCCCCCGTAGCAGGAACATCATATGGCCGAGTTGTGGCAGGACCAGTTTGGTCATGCCCAGTTCGACCGCCCCGGTTGAACCGGGCAGAGAAATAATGACTTTCCCGTTCGCAACTCCCGCGGTAGCGCGGGTTAGCATGGCCGCCGCGCCAATGTCTTCGTAACTCAGCATACGAAACATCTCGCCGAACCCGGTGATTTCTTTTTCGAGCAGGCCCTGGATCGCCTCGAATGTGGTATCGCGTGGCGCAATACCGGTCCCGCCGGTGGTGATAATCGCGTCAACCTCGGGCTGGGCCAACAGGGCCTTCACGACCGCTGTGATCTGCTCGGGTTCGTCCTTCAGAATGCGATACGCAACAACGGGCTGACCCTGCTCAGCCAGAAGGTCTTTGATGCGCTTGCCGCTCGTATCCGTCTCTTCAGTCCGGGTGTCGCTCAGGGTGATCACGGCGCATCGGACCGTGCGATGGGCTTTGCCTTTATGCTCTGTCACAGCCATAGCTCCTGTGTATATACTAGTTGAACTCAAGAGTGAACGACTTGGCAACGCACAGAGGGGAATATCCATGCCTGAAAAAATACGAAAGCTGGATCAACATCGGCATGAACTCAAGGCGCTCCGCTACCTTCTGGATAACCATCCCGAGAGTATGCAGAACCGTGACGAGCTGCCGAGTCGCGATGATTTCCAAACTGCGGAAAGCCGACTGATTTTTGACGTTTTAGTCAACGCCACCAGCCAGGCGGACGCGGTTCGCGCCATTGAAGACCTCGATCTTGAAGAGACCGAAGTGGAATCCTTTCTGCGTCTCGGCGGGCAGTTCTACCACAGCTATCCCCACATGGTAAAAGAGCGGGGCCAGGCTTTCCGAGAGGGAAAGATTGAGATCATTGACCCCAGCGAGTGAGAGGAACACCGCGCAAGGATAGCTCCTTCCCCGACGACTGCCAGAATCGCTCAGACCCGAATATAGGAGTCCGGCGCCGCCATACCGGCGCACGCTTCCGGATGCAGCGTCTCGGCGAGGATTTCCGCACTCTCCACAATGCGCGGACCAGGCCGGTTATAATAGGCATTGCCGTCCGCCACATATACCCGGTTCTGTTGCACGGCCGGGAGTGATTGCCAGTCCGGATGGGCCGTCAGTTGTGGCAGGTCCGCCTGCGATTGTGGGATTTTGAACCCGCACGGAGTGATAACAATGACCTCTGGTTGGTAGGCAACCAGGGCCTCCCACGTCATCGTCGGTGTATGCGCACCGGCCTCAACCAGGCCATATTCCCCGCCCGCAATACCCACCAGTTCCGGAATCCAGTTGCCCGCCGCCATGAGGGGATCGAGCCATTCCAGACAGGCCACGCGCGGACGGGGTAAATGTCGGGTCTTTTGCGTGATTTTCTGGAGCCGTTCTTTTGCGTCCTGGATCAGCGCTTGCGCGGTTTTTTCCTGATTGGTTGCCTGAGCGACCCGGCCGATATCTGTCCAGATATCGTCGAGTTTCTCCGGTCTGAGCGACACGACGGTCACGTCCGGCGTCAGAAAACACTGCACGGCGTTTTCGACCTCAGGCAGGGAAACGGCACACACCTCACACTGATCCTGGGTTACGATGAGGTCCGGTTTCAACCTTTGTAATGTCTCGGTTTGCAGACGGTAGACGCTCAACCCCTCCTGCACAATCTCGCGGACGCGAGTATCGATATCACCGCTGGTCCCGCGGGGATCAAGCTTGGGTTCGGTCAGGATGGGAAGCCCGATAACGTCCGAGGGATAGTCGCACTCGTGAGAGACGCCGATGAGATGCTCGCGCAGACCAAGCGCGCAGACAATTTCCGTACTGCTGGGCAGGAGTGAGATAATGCGCTCTATCATACGCTCGTCTGCTCCTTTACTGACAAATGGACTGTCTTTATAGCCGTTGCGTTGCGGTCAGGGAACGGCTACAAAAATCCTCTGCCAGGAATGATATGGAAACACGCACCGTCTATATTGAAACCTACGGCTGTCAGATGAATATCGCTGACACCGAGCTCATCCTGGGCTTGCTGAAACCGCAGGGATACGAATCCACGTCTAGGCCGGAGGGAGCCGATGTCATCCTGCTGAACACCTGCGCGATTCGGGAGCATGCGGAAGAGCGCATCATCGGGCGACTGGGTGATCTGGTGAAACATAAAGCCCGGAAGCCGGGTGTTGTCCTGGGGCTGACCGGCTGCATGGCCCAGCATCATCGGGATGCCCTGCTCGATAAAGCCCCCTTTCTTGACTTGGTGCTGGGACCGGATGCCTATCGGAACCTGCCGGCCTTGCTGGCGCAGGAAAGTGCCGATGAACCGCTGGTGTCCGTCCGTCTCGACCGGGATGAAACCTACGCAGATGTTGCGCCCGCGCGCGGGGAAGGCGTGCGAGCGTGGGTGACCATCATGCGGGGCTGCGACAAGTTCTGTACCTTCTGTATCGTGCCCTACGTTCGCGGGCGGGAACGCAGTGTGCCCGCGTCGGCGCTGCTAGACCAGGTTCGAGCGCTTGTTGACCAAGGGTATAAAGAAGTCGTCTATCTGGGCCAGACCGTCAACGCCTATCGGGATGGCGAGGTCGATTTTGGCCAACTCCTGCGCCAGACTGCGCGTATCGATGGGATTGAGCGGATTCGTTTCACCTCGCCGCATCCGTCCGATATGGATGCCAGTGCGATTGACGCCGTGGCGACCTGTGACAAAGTTGTCCCGTATCTCCACCTGCCGCTCCAGGCCGCCTCAAATCGGGTCCTGGGGCGTATGGAACGGGGCTACTCGATAGAGGAATATGCCGCGCTTGTGGACCGGCTGCGTGCAGCCATCCCCCACCTAGCGCTGTCTACGGATATTATTGTTGGCTTTCCGGGCGAAGAGGAAGACGATTTCCGTGCGACCTACGACTTTATGGCAGAGGTGCGCTACGACTTTGCCTTTATGTTCAAGTATTCGGCCCGCGAGGGGACGCGGGCCTATAAATGGGGCGAGACCCTCTCGGAAGCGGAAAAGGGACAGCGTCTACAGGAGATTATCCGCCTGCAGGAAGGCATTGGGGGGGAGATCAACCGGCAACGGGTGGGTCAGACTGTCGAGGTCCTGGTTGAAGGGCCGGCCAAGAAGCAAAAAGACTGGCTCGCGGGGAAAGATCCGCAGTTCAAAACAGTGGTCTTTCCCGGCAACGGAGCCAGACCCGGCGAACTGGTGCCGGTCCGGGTAACCTCCGCCAATGCCCATACCCTGGTGGGCGTCCCCGAGCGTACGTGCCCTGTGTAGGTCGGATTCGCGTAGCGTCGTCCGACGGAGGGCTAATCTAGCAGTTCCAGCACCTTTTCTGACGGCCTGGCGATGACCGCTTTTTGATCCTTGATAATAACCGGTCGCTGCATCAGCTCAGGATGCTGGAGTAAGACTTCGACCACGGCCTCGCGCGTCACATAGTTGTCCGCGTTCAGCCCGAGTTCCTTGAATTTTTTATCCTTACGGACCAGTTCCGCGGGTTCATCCGGCAACAGGTCCAGAAAGCGTTCAAAGTCTTCCCGACCGAGGGGGCTCTTGAGATACTCAATCACGTCGAACTCGACGCCGCGCTCCTGCAAAATATCGAGCGCTCCGCGTGACTTGCCTCAACCAGGATTGTGATACACAACGAGCTCTGCCATAGCGTCAACCTCCTTCAGACCGTCAGCTTACCGAGTTGGGGGCCGGACGGCTAGACCGGATTGGCAACCGCCAGCTACAATTCCCGTATGGATACCCAAAAAACCTGGCAATTTGTCGAATCCACCTGGGATAATAGTATTATCCCCACCCTGACGAAATACCTGGCCATACCCAACCAATCTCCGGCCTACGACCCTGACTGGCAAACGAACGGCTATCTGGACCAGGCTGTCGAACTCATCGCTGGCTGGATTCGCAGTCAGGCGGTTCCCGGTCTAAGCCTTGAGGTGGTCCAGCTTGAGGGCCGTACGCCCTTACTCTTTATCGAAGTTCCGGGCGATTCGTCTGAAACCGTACTGCTCTACGGTCACCTGGATAAACAACCGCCCATGGATGGTTGGTATGACGGGCTCGGCCCGTGGCAGCCGGTGCTGAGAGACGGCAAACTGTACGGGCGTGGAGGTGCCGACGATGGCTATGCGGCTTGTGCTTCCCTGACCGCCATTGCGGCACTCAAGCGCCAGGGTGTTCCGGTTGCCCGCTGTGTGGTCATTATCGAAGCCTGCGAGGAGAGTGGCAGCGGGGATTTGCCCTATTATATGGACGCCTTGGCCGACCGTATCGGTACGCCTAGCTTCGTCGTCTGCCTTGACTCGGGCTGCGGCAACTACGACCAACTCTGGATTACGACTTCTTTGCGCGGCTTGGTGTCAGGAAATCTCTGTGTCTCGACACTCACCGAAGGAGTCCACTCAGGCGCGGCTAGCGGCATCGTTCCTTCGAGCTTTCGTATTCTACGTCAACTCCTGAGCCGCCTCGAAGACGAGCGCACCGGAGAAATCCTGTCGCCCGAATTTCAGGTCGCAATACCGGACGAACGGCTGCAACAGGCCCGGATAACCGCGAACGTGTTAGGGCAGACCGTCTCAGCAGAATTTCCCTTTCATTCCGGAGCCCAGGCGGTGACGTCGGATATCCGCCAGCTCCTGCTCAACCGGACTTGGCGGCCTCAACTCGAAATTACCGGTGCGGCCGGCCTGCCCGCGCTTGAGCAATCCGGCAATGTGCTGCGGCCCGTTACCGCGGCCAAGGTGTCGCTGCGGATTCCGCCGACCCTGGACGCGGACGCGGCCTCAGCCGCGTTACAGCAACTCCTGGAGCACGACCCACCCTATGGTGCGCAGGTATCCTTTGAACCCGAATGGGCGGCTGGCGGCTGGAACGCCCCTCCGCTCGCCCCGTGGCTGGAGACCGCTTTGCAGAGTGCCTCGCAGGAATTTTTCGGCAAAGACATGTGCGCTATAGGCGAGGGCGGGACGATTCCTTTTATGGCAATGCTGGGTGAAAAATTCCCCACCGCTCAATTTATGATTACCGGTGTGCTTGGCCCACACTCGAACGCGCACGGACCGAACGAGTTTCTGGAACTCTCGATGGGGAAACGGCTAACCGCATGCGTGGCCCGCGTGCTGGCCGAACACTATAGAACACTGGGCCGGTGAGGCCCTCAAGTCCCGAAACATCTGCTCCCTCTACTGTTCCGAAAGACACGCCGTTGACCTGCCTCCTCCTCTCAGTAGATAATCCCCGAATCGGGTAGGAGGGGAGGACGGCCCATGGCTTTTTACGCTGATTTGCACATTCATTCCAAATATTCCCGCGCCACCAGCAAAAACTGCGATTTGAAACACCTCGCCTACTGGGCCAGGAAAAAAGGCATTACCGTCATCGGCACCGGAGACTTTACCCATCCGGTCTGGCAGGCCGAACTCAGGGAGCAGTTGGTGCCAGCCGAGCCGGGTCTGTTCCGCCTTCGACCCGACTTGGAAAAGGAAGTCGCCCAGATGCTGCCGTCGGCGTGTCAGGGGACGACACGTTTCATGCTCTCGGTCGAAATCTCAACGATCTACAAGAAAGGCGATAAGACGCGGAAGATTCACCATTTGTTATACGCTCCGAATTTTTCGGCAGGAGCGCGCATAACCGAGCGGCTGTCCAAGATCGGAAATGTGAAGTCGGATGGCAGGCCCATCCTGGGGCTGGACTCTCGCCACCTCTTGGAAATCACGCTGGAGTCAGACCCCGGCTCGTATCTCGTCCCGGCTCATATCTGGACACCGTGGTTTGCCGCGCTGGGCTCAAAGTCCGGCTTTGACGCCATAGACGAGTGTTACGCCGACTTGGCTCCCCATATCTTTGCAGTGGAGACGGGCCTGTCGTCAGACCCGGAGATGAATTGGCGGGTGTCGTCCCTGGATCGCTTCCGGCTGGTGTCAAACTCCGACGCACACTCGCCGGAGAAACTCGGGCGCGAAGCCTGTGTGTTTGATACCGAGCTTGACTATTTCTCGATCCGTCGCGCCCTGGAGACCGGACAGGGGTATCACGGCACGATCGAGTTTTTTCCCGAAGAGGGCAAATATCACCTGGACGGGCATCGGAATTGTCAGGTCCGCCTCCTGCCGCACCAGACCAAGCAACTTGAGGGCCGTTGTCCTGAGTGTGGCAAGCCGCTGACGGTTGGTGTGATGCACCGGGTGGACGATTTGGCCGACCGCGAAGACGACACCCAGCCCGAGACTGCCGGTGCGGTTCAGAGCTTGGTCCCTCTTCCCGAGATATTATCCGAGCTCCTGCATGTGGGTCCGAAGAGTAAGAAGGTGGGGCAACACTACGAGGGCTTACTCAACCAATTGGGTCCCGAACTGCAACTGATCAACGATATTCCGCTGGAAGATATTCGGAAAGGTGGCGACACGCTTATTGCGGAAGCCATCTCCCGTTTGCGCAAACAAGAAGTGATCCGCGAAGCCGGCTATGACGGCGTGTACGGAACAATCAGGCTGTTTCGGGAGGAAGAGCTGCGCCAGAAGACGAGCGGCGCGTCATTGTTCAAAGAGAAGCTCCCAACTCAGACCAAGCAGGAAAATGTGCCGACTGACGTACGTATAGCGGACAGCCCAAAGCAGGGAAGGGGGAACGTTGCACAAACCCATACTTCCGATACTTTTCCTACGACCCAAGAAGACCCAGCAGTAGCGGTATCCGCAGATATCCTAGCCGGACTTGACAATGACCAGCGGAGAGCCGCCGAGATTATAGCAGGCCCGCTGCTGATCGTTGCCGGACCGGGTTCAGGAAAAACCCGCACCCTCACGCATCGTATCGCCCATCTTATACGCAATCACCACGTCCGTCCCGAACACTGTTTGGCCATTACATTTACCCGTCGCGCCGCGGACGAGATGCGAGAACGCC
Source organism: Candidatus Binatia bacterium (assembly GCA_022826945.1). Classification (GTDB taxonomy): domain Bacteria; phylum Desulfobacterota; class Binatia; order Bin18; family Bin18; genus Bin18. Next base: position 12,293 of record JAJDTY010000086.1, on the reverse strand, counting down.
TACACCGTCTCCTGCCCGCTGTTGCCGACGCGATCCCGCTTTTTACGTTTCACGCTTTGGGGATGTCCGTTCTCCAGGAGCATTGGAACGCGGCGGGTCTCCAGCGCGGCTTTCGGGTCGCGTCAGACGCGGAGCGTCAACATCTATTACGCGAAACACTCGGCGTTTCGACCCGCCAGACTCGTAGCCTGCTGTCAGCCATTTCGGTGGCGAAACGAACGGGGCAAGTGCCGGCTGAGGCCAGGCTGGCCGACGTCTATAACCGATACCAGCAGGAATTGGATGCACGAAATCTGGTCGATTTCGATGACCTGATTGGCCGCACGATCCAGGTCTTTGAGTCCGACACCGGCCTGCGCGGCGCCTACCGGGAGCGCTACCAATGGGTGTGTATTGACGAATATCAGGACGTGGACGAGCAGCAGGTCCGTCTCATCAAGCTGTTCGTTCCACCCGATGGAAATATCTGTGCGATTGGTGACCCGGATCAGGCCATTTATCGTTTCCGTGGGGCGGATGTCCGTTTCTTCGCCCAGTTTACTACCGACTTCCCCGGTGCGCACGTGGTTCGCCTCACGCGGAATTATCGGTCTGACAGCAATATCGTCCATCTCTCTTCCCAGGTCATTGCGCCGTCCGGATCTGAGCAGCAATCCACTCCGGTCCTTGCCGACACCCCAAGTTTAATCACACTCCATGAAGCGCGGACAGAGAAGGCCGAGGCCGAGTTCGTCGTGCAATCAGTCGAAACGCTACTAGGCGGACACAGTTTCTTTTCGATCGATAGCGGTCGATCCCGAGACGCCGAAGACCGGGCCGTCTCCTTTTCTGACATCGCCGTGCTGTACCGAACCGAAGCCCAAGCAGAGGCGGTGGTTGAGGCCCTCCACCGTTCGGGCATGCCGTTTCAGAAACACGCTCATACGCGGCTGCTCGACCATCCTGGGGTAGCGGCACTGATCGACACTCTACGCGAACAGCCCGGCGACGGCGTTCTGGTAGCACGATTGGAATCCGCTTGTGAAAAAGCTGAGAGCACCGGGGCAGGAGAGGAGACAAAAGCGGCCTTTGAACTCTTGCAACCCATCGCTCGGGAGTGCGGGGATGATCTGGACCGATTTCTTTCCACCCTTGCGCTGGAAACGCAGGTCGATACCTGGGACCCCCGCGCTGACCGGATTTCCTTACTCACTCTCCATGCCGCCAAAGGCTTGGAATTCTCCGTTGTCTTTATCGTTGGCTGTGAAGATGGCATTCTCCCACTGACCTGGGGCAAAGCCGAAGCGGCCGACCTTGAGGAAGAGCGCCGCCTGTTCTACGTCGGTGTCACCCGGGCAAAGACCAAACTCTATCTGTGTCATGCCAAGAAACGCCGCTGGCGCGGGACGGTGCAAGCCATGTCCCCTTCCCCGTATCTGGCCGATATTGAGGAACAGCTACTCGACCGTCGTCGAAGTCAGTTGAGTGCACGGGGGAAGAAGAAGGCGGATCAGTTGGAGCTGTTTTGAGGGGTGGTGCACTTGGACCAAAAAGGCAGGCCCTTGAGAGTTCCTTGAGTTCGAGCGAGAATCTGATGATCTGATTCGGATGAAATTGCACATCTCGGCAACGCAGGCCGCTCGTACCTTTCCTGCGCTTCTCAATCGCGTACACTATCAGGGCGAAGAGTTCGTTATTGAGCGGAGCGGGAAGCCGGTCTGTCGGATCATCCCGGTCCAGCCAGCCACTCGCACCCTTGCCGATCTTGTACATCTCCTGCATTCAACTCCAAAGCCCGACCCAGGCTACTGGGATACCTTGGAAGAGGTAACGGTACAGCAACGGTGTTAACCGAACAGGAGTCGCCGAATATGTTCGGGCCGGTTTACCTGGCTCGCCAGTTTGTGCAGTGAGGCATCAATAGCCTGGGCGAAGGCGGCGGGCCCGCCGAATCGTTCCACCGTGTCTGGTGGCATAAACTTGAACAGGAAATCGGCTGTACCGGGTGGCAGGGCGGCGAAATGAACCGCCAGAATGCCATAATCCCGCAAGAGCAGCATAGCCAACGCGGCAGCCGCCTCATACGGAACAATCGGTGCCTGCGAGGCCGCGTTCAGACCGGCCCGCTCCAGGACCAGTTCGAGGATATCGTCTGCCGGCAGCTCGGCGATCACAGGCGTTTCGTGTATACGGCTCCCCAAGAGAGCCCGCAGAGCGGTTGCGACCTGTTTGGTGCTATCAACCAGGGCCTGCACACGTCCCGGTGTGTATCCTTCCAGTGAGCGGATGACTGCCGGATACAGCAGGGGGCGGGCCTCAAGCCCAAACTCCCAGGCGCGAGCCCGGATGCGGGCAACAAGCTGTTTCTCACCTGCCATCAAGCCTACCCGCGGGCCGCTGGTGCCGTACTTATCAAGCCCGGTCGCGCCCAGGTCTACGCCGAGTTCGAGCATCTTGGGCTGCTCCAGGATAGCGGGACCGACCCGCGCCCCACCCGCCTCATCCGCATACACGAGAATATCCCGCTCGTGGGCCAGACGGACGATCTGCTGCAATGCTTCAATGGGCAGGGCCTCATAGGTCACCGCTAACCGCGTGAGCACAACCAGGGCGACATCTCTCTCTCGTTCCATCACCGCGGTGAACTCCTCCACACCTTTGGTATCCACGAGGCGAGCACCGACGTGCGCCACCGCCCGAATGACGGACGGATGACTATGGCTGGCTGACACCCCGATGACGACAGCGCCCGGTTTCACCAGCACGAGATGGGTCGCCAATGTGGCAGCGGTGAGTCGATTAAAGAGCATGACGTCGTGACGATCCGGAGATCCGCCGAGATGCTCCAGCGTCAGCCGGCGGAGCCGCTCCGTATACAGCGCGGGAGCGATTTCATCATGGGCAAACAGGACGTCTTCTCCGCTGAGCGGCAGGCCATGTTCGAGCCCGGTAAAATTGAAAATTGCCTCAGAACCGTTCTCATCGATGCGGCGTCGGATAATCCGTCCCGCCTGCTGAAGTTTGTAGAAATCATCTTCCGTACTGGTCAAGATAGCTCCTCGGGCGTACGGCAGAGCCTCGGCAAATGGGTTCCCGAAACGGTCGGTCTTCATGACGAACCCTCCCTTCTCTCGTTTTGAATCATAGAAACGCCTTGGCGAAAATGTCAACGCGGCATAGGATACTCAGGCGTATAAGGAGGTATCTTCAGATGAAAGCCGCAGTCCTGTCGGAAGTTGGTGGCCCGTTGGTTATTGAGGATATTCCGCAACCCCGTCCCAAGGCTGGTGAAGTATTGGTCAAAGTCGCTGCGTGTGGTGTGTGCCATACCGACCTGCATGTGATGAAGGGTGAAGTGAAGTTCCCCGTGCCGTGTGTGCTGGGTCACGAGATCTCTGGCATTGTTGAGGAGGTCGGTCCTGAGGTGAAGACGACACGGACCGGAGAAAACGTGGTGTGTAGCTTTATTATGCCGTGTGGGGTGTGTGCGTACTGCGTGCAGGGGCGGGACGATCTGTGTGAAACCTTCTTCGCCCTGAACCGTCTGCAGGGGACGCTCTACGATGGGGAGAGTCGTCTCTCTCGTTCCGATGGTTCGACCTTGGCGATGTATAGTATGGGCGGCCTCGCCGAATATGCGGTTGTTCCAGCCAGTGACGTCTTTCCCGCTCCCGCCAATGTGTCCCTGACCGACGCGTGCATTCTCGGCTGTGCCATGATGACAGCCTATGGCGCGGTGAAGAACCAGGCGCGCATCCAACCGAGTGATAGCGTGGCCGTCGTCGGCGCAGGCGGTGTGGGCTCAAACGTTGTTCAGGTCGCCAAGGCTTTTGGGGTCGGCCAGATTATTGCGGTTGACGTGCGCGACGATAAGTTGGCAGCGGTCAAGGCTCTTGGTGCAACCCATACCGTGAATGCCAGTCAGGAAGAACCCGTTGCAGCCGTGAACAATGCCACCAACGGACAGGGGGTGGACGTGGCTATTGAAGCCTTGGGACGACCGGAGACCGTGGTGAATGCGTTTATGATGACCCGTGATGGGGGGCGGGTGGTGGTGATCGGTATTGCCCCCGGCACGACAACTGCGGGCATTGAGATTACCCGTTTGGTCCGCCGCGGCATTCAGCTTATGGGCTCCTACGGCAGTCGTGTCCGCACCGACCTGCCCGAGGTATTGGCCTTGGCAGCCCAGGGGCAGGTGAACGTGTCTCAACCCATTACGCGGCGCTACCGCCTGGAACAGGCGGATGAAGCCTATGCGGCCTTGAGTCGTGGTGAGATTATTGGACGCGCGATTGTGAGTATGGCGTAGTACGCCTCTCTTTTCCCTCGGAGAGAAGCGTGTTTCTCGGAAATCGCTGGTCAGCCAGCGGCTTGCTCCGGGAGCGTGGCATCGTCTGTTAGAGCACCTTGGTGTCGTCCAACCGGGCGCTTGGTGAACTCCAGTGCGTCGTCGGTCAGTGCACCATAGGCGACCGTCCAGACATCCAGCATATAATTCTGGTAGGCTCTCCAGGGCAGCTTGATGCCCTGCTTGGGGAAGGCGTCGATTGCTCTCCGGACATAACCCGACGTGAAGTCGATGAACGGCTCCCGCTCCATATCCGGGTCGTGGGGGCGCGGGCAGCACTGCGCATAGCCGTTCGCCTCCATATAGTTGAGCAGGCGGCAGACATACTCACAGGTGAGATCGCATTTCAGCGTCCACGACGCGTTCGTATAGCCAACAGTCAGGGCCAGGTTCGGCACGTCGCTGAACATGACGCCTTTGTACGTCAGCGTCTTCGAGAACTCGACGGGCTCACCATCGACCGTTACCGCTAGACCACCGAGGAGTTGCAGATTGAGACCCGTGGCCGTCACGACGAGGTCGGCCTCAAGTGTCCTACCCGAACGCAGACGGATGCCACGCTCGGTGAAGGTCTCGATATGGTCGGTCACAACCGAAACCTGATCGGCTCTGATCGCTTTGAACAGGTCACTGTCCGGGATCAGGCACAGGCGCTGCTGCCAGGGGTTGTAGTGGGGTGTGAAATGCTGCTCAACATCATAGCTAGGCCCCAGCGCCGCACGAACTTGGCGCAAGAGAAACGCCTTGGCACGCTCCGGGGAGTGACGACAGAACCAAAAGAAGTAGGCTCCGATAAGCACATTTTTCCACCGAATCAGGCGATAGACGAAGGCATTCGGAAGAAAACGGCGCAGCGCATTGGCGAGAGAGTCCTTCGACGGCAGGGAGAGAATATAGCTGGGCGAGCGTTGCAGCATCGTGACATGGGCCGCCTGCTTGGACAATTCGGGGACGAGCGTCACCGCAGTCGCTCCGCTTCCGATGACGATGACGCGCTTGTCCGCGTACTCGATATCATCGGTCCATTTCTGCGGATGCACGATTCGGCCTCGAAAGTGCTCGGTTCCGGCAAAATCCGGTGTATAGCCTGCGTCGTAGTTGTAGTACCCGCTGCACATGAAGAGGAAGTTGCAGGTGAAGCGGCAGCGCTCTTTCGTATCGGTCCGTTCGGCTTCGACCGTCCAACGTGCGTCCGCTGTGGACCAGGCGGCCCGTTTTACATGGTGGCCAAAGCGAATGTTGCGATCGATACCGAATTCCCGAGCAGTCTCGTGGACGTAGCGAAGGATGGCGGGCCCGTCAGCAATTGCCTTTGGGTCGGTCCAGGGCCGGAACGGATACCCTAGCGTATACATGTCCGAATCCGAGCGGATACCGGGGTAGCGGAACAGGTCCCAGGTGCCTCCGATGGTATCGCGGCGTTCGAGAATGGCATACGTCCGGCCCGGACAGGTGGTCTGTAGATGATAGCCGGCGGCAATCCCGGAGATTCCCGCGCCGACGACCAGGACATCGAAATGTTCCGTACTCATAGCTTCTCAATTCGGATATTCGCTCAGAAAGATATCTCTCAAACTTTACAAATACGCCAGGTTTTTCGCCTCGACAGGAATGACGGCGGGGGTCAGCCCAAGTTCGCGCCGGACGATGTTGACGCCTTGCGCGAGAGCCACCATCTTGTAGAAGGCGTGCTTACGGGAAATACCCTGGCGTCCAAACCCACAGTCGGTGCTGAGAATTAAGCGTTCGGGTTCAATCAGCTTCAGGGCTTGGCGCACGGACTCGGCAATCTCTTCCGGTGTTTCGACTTGCAGGGTGCGATGCGAGACGACGCCAATAGCGATTTTCTTGTCTTTACCGATGGCGGCGGCAACATCGGCGAGTTCGGCAAAATTGTTGAACTTCATCTCAAAGGTTACGACGTCCACCTCCAGTTGATCGAGATACGGTAAAACGGGCTTATAGCACGCGCCGTAGCCGAGATTCTGGGCAAACGGGTTCCCCCAACAGGTGTGACACCACACTTCGGTTTTGTCACGGAGCCCGGCGACTTCCAGGTTAAAGGCCTCCACGTAGACCTCAGGCGGAATTTCCCAGTCAATATCTTCCACAAAGTGGAAACACGGCTCCTCGACCTGGACAATGGGGCAGCCGGCATCGGCCAGTTTATGGTATTCGCCATTAACGGCCTGGGAGAGGGCCATGATCGTTTCTTGGCGGTCCCGGTAATGCTCATTAATCACGAGCATATCGACGACCTGGGCCGAGCAGGCCCCAAATTTCACCGGCTGTTCGGCCAGCCCCTGGGCGGTTTTCCAGGCGATATCGTATTCAAGGCTGCCAGCGCTTACCGGCCCCGTGACGGTGGGTGGTAAGCGGGTCACCATAATCTCATGAAAAATATCGCCGGGCTGGAGTTCTCGCGGAGAGCCGCCAAATGGAAGGGAGCGCAACGCACCGGGCGATAGGCCCTCCACCCGATCAAAGATATAGCCAAACCACGCCCGCCCGCCGATATCCCGATCAAAGCGCATATCGCCATCCGTCAGGATATCGAGCCCGGCCCGGCGTTGATCGCTGATACAACTGGCAACCGCATCAATATACTGCTCGTGAAACTGATAATCACCCAACAAGGCTGAGGACATAGAGCGGCCGGCAAGATTGAGCGTAAACCATTCGGGTCGCGGCAGGGAGCCGGTGATCGTCGTGGCGAGCGGACGATTGAGCGTGGCAGCGAACATGGCTGGCCTCCTTATCTGTCTTACGCTTCAGCGCAGTACATCTCACTGCTGTCTTTCTTCTGCAAGCAGGACTGCGGCCGATACGCCGAGGTCTGTCTTTAGACGACGGGCGAGACGTTCATGAAATTCGCGCCGGGCCAGTTTCCTTTCGACGGCTTCACTCGCAAAATCGCTCAGCGTACAGCGATGCTTTTGCGTATAGCGACGCAGCCGTCGGTGGAGGGAATCGGGCATGTTTTTGATTTGTAGGGTGCTCATAGGGTTCTTATAGCATGCTCAGGATAGAGCAGTCCGCTTATTTCTCCTCCAGCCACCGATTAAACCGGGGCGAGCGTTTCTCCCGAAACGCCCGCATGCCTTCTTCGGCATCGGGGTGATGGTCCGAGACTGCAGTTTTCGAGGCAATCTCGTCCAGGGACTGGGCAAAGGTCATCTCGGCCGCATTATAGATGGAGCGTTTGAGCATCCGCATGGCGACCTGTGGGCCGTTGGCGAGCTCGCGGGCGAGGTCGAGCGTCCGGTCCATGAGTGCGGCTGGCGGCACGACTTCGTGTACCAGCCCGAGGTCCAGCGCCTCCCGGGCCGACACGATCCGCTTACGCATGAGGAAATCCATGGTTTTCCCCACGCCCATCAACTGCGTGAGCAGAAACTGGCCGCCTTCGTCGGGCAGGAGTCCGAAACGGAGCGTCGCGCTGCCCAGGCGGACCTCCTCGGACGCAATACGGAAATCACACGCCAGGGCCAGCGAGAAGCCGGTTTGAATCGCCACGCCGTTCAGCGCGGCAATCGTCAGTTTGTCCAGATTTCTGACCGCCTGATTGAGCGGCTGCGAGAGATGTCGCAGGCCGTTATACGTCCCCGTCGGGTTATGATGTCCGCCCGGAATATCGGGCACCTGCGCCTGCCCGGCATGCTGCCCAATCGGACGACCCGTAATATCGTCGCCCGCAGAAAAGGCGCGTCCCGAGCCGGTAAAGATAACTACACGGACTGCGTCATCCATCTGGGCCTGGATGAGGGTTTCAACCAGGCCGCGCTTCAGGTGATGTGTCATCCCGTTTAGACGCTCGGGCTGGTTAAAGGTAATCAGGCTAATGCCTGGACCCTGCATCGAGACGGTGAAACCACGAAAATTGCCTGTTTGCATAGTGTATTCCCCTTATTCAGTGTCTGGTGGTTCCCATTCCTTGGCGCGGTCCACGGCCTTTACCCAGCCGGCCTTGAGTTCCTCCCGACGCTCTGGCGACAGGTCGGGCTCGAAAACACGGTCGATCTGCCACTGACTCGCAATCTCGCCTGGGCCTTTCCAATAGCCGACCGCCAAGCCCGCCAAATAGGCGACCCCTAGCGCGGTTGTCTCTGCAATCTTCGGACGAACCACCGGCACGCCGAGGATGTCGGCCTGAAACTGCATCAGCAGATTATTCACACTTGCGCCGCCATCGACGCGCAACTGGGTGAGCCGCAGGCCTGCATCTGCCTGCATGGCTGTCAGGACATCCATGGACTGATAGGCAATGCTTTCCAGCGCGGCCCGGGCAATATGGGCCGCGGTCGAGCCACGGGTCAAACCGAAAAGTGCGCCGCGTGCGTAGGGGTCCCAATGTGGAGCACCAAGGCCGGAAAAGGCCGGCACGAGATAGACCCCACCTGTGTCCGGGACGCTGGCCGCCAGGGTCTCGACCTCTGCCGACGATTTAAGAATGCCGAGCCCATCACGCAGCCACTGCACGACGGCTCCTGCCATAAAGACACTGCCCTCCAGCGCATACTGGGTGCGGTTATCGCGTCGCCACGCTGCGGTAGTGAGCAGATTGTTCTGCGAGGGAACGGGTTGCTCGCCGGTGTGCATGAGCATGAAGCAGCCCGTGCCATACGTATTTTTCACCATGCCGGGTGCCGTACACATCTGGCCAAACAGCGCCGCATGCTGATCGCCGGCCATCCCACTCATCGGTATGGCCGTGGCGAGGAGGTCTGTTAACGTTTCCGCGTAGACTTCACTGGAACTGTGCACCTCGGGGAGAAGCTGGCGGGGAATGTGGAGGGCATCGAGTAATTCCTGATCCCACTCTCCCGTGCGGATATTCAATAGCAGGGTGCGTGAAGCGTTGGTGACGTCGGTGATATGCTTCTTCCCCTGGGTCAGCTGCCAGACGAGCCAGGTATCAACGGTCCCAAAGGCCAGCCGGCCGGCTTCGGCCTTGGAGCGTGCGCCCGGAACAGTGTCCAGGAGCCAGCGGATTTTCGTTCCCGAGAAATACGGGTCGATGACCAAGCCGGTCTTGTCTCGAAAAAAAGTCTCCAAACCCTGTTGCTTGAGCATGTCGCACAACGGTGCGGTGCGACGATCCTGCCAGACAATCGCGTTATAGATCGGCTGGCCCGTTTCTCGGTCCCAGATGAGTGTGGTTTCACGCTGATTGGTGATACCCAGAGCGCTGACATCGGTGCTCGACAGACCCGTCCGGGCCAGGACTTCGGTCACGGCCGCTGCCTGTGACGACCAGATTTCATTGGCGTCCTGTTCCACCCAGCCAGGTTGAGGAAACAGCGGGGTCAAGGCCTTCTGAGCAATCCCGCGTGTGGTACCCGCGTGGTCAAAAAGAATGGCGCGGGAACTGGTCGTGCCTTGATCGAGAGCGAGAATATATTGAGCGTGGGGCACGGGAATTCCTGACTCAAGCCAGCATCTTCATCGGGCGTCTTTCTACCATGTCGCTCAGACTGATAGCAACGCGAGAAACTCTTATGCTCCGCCCACTGATTCAGACCCGCTTCGCTATTTCCGCCCGTTTCCGGCTGTGATACAGCGAGAAGCCCTATGCCCTCTGACTTTTTGCGTGGTGTCAAAATGGGCGCGGGCTGTCTGGTTGGTGCCGGTGCTCTCTTGCTCCTCATGCTTTTTGGCATGTCTATGTGTGCCGGGCATTTTCAGGAGCAGATGCTCGAAGAGTTGGAGGAGCAGTTCGAAGAGTGGCCGCCTCAGGAGATGCCGGACACGGACGCCGTCCGGCACGTAGAATTCTCTCGACGATGATACACAGGAGGAAGACAATGTCTCAGGAACACCCATTCGTACAGACCATAAAGAAGTATTATCGCGGCTGTAGTACGGCGGACGTGGAACTCATGAAATCGACCTTTACCGACGATGTTGTCCACTACTTTACGCATCATGCTCCCATCCGAGGTGCAGAATCCCTGGCTGGCTATTGGGCCAAGATGCAGCCGCGCATTCGGGCGACGTGGACCTGCGACCATGCGATGGTCCAAGGAGATGAATGCGTGATCGAGTGGACGATGACCTGGACGCCGCCAACCGGCACGGTCGAGGCCATGCGCGGGGCGGAGTGGTATGTTTTTCGTGGGGATAAAATCGCGGAGATTCGCGCCTATTATATCAACCGACACCTGCCCTACGAGCAGCCCAATTTTGAATTGGAAGGCTTCCCGTACGCCGAGCGGGAGTATACCGCCCTGCCTGATTCGTAAACGGTCAGGCGACCGCCGACCTTATCCATCGGGAAAGGCGCGCTCAACGGCTGCCCGGACCGCCGTCTTTGCCCCGTGTGCCAGAAAACTCCCGTGAGCGCTCAGGAGTGCATCGAAGTCACGGATTAACAGCCGCTCGAATTCCCGCTTGAGCGACGCTTCTGCGGGTGTCATCCGCCTCAGCCAAACGGGGCCGACCAGGGTGGTTTTTGGAAAGCCCAGCAACGGTAAAATCAGACGAGCCGGCAGATTGTTGTGCTTATAATCCTCGTAGTGCTGGAGCGCGTCACAGGTGAGGAGCAGGCCGCTCCCGCGGTGCAGCACGAGCGCGGACTCGGGCTGCAACGTGCCATTGAAACAGAACAACTCCGCGTCCGGGAAGGGGAGCGGGCCGTCGGGCTGCATTTCGACACCAATGGGAGGTTGGGTATAGATGCTACCACCAGGCTGGCACCAGAATGTTGCCTGAAACGTGTTGACGTAATACGGGTCATCGACGCCGTGCATCGGGCCGAGACGCATGACGTGTTTGATTGTTCCCAGTGTCTGGAGTTTCTCTTCCTCGGCGGCATGTAACCGGACCGGGTTTACCAGAGTCAGTTCACTGTCATGGCGGATGACGGCCATGTTACGTGAAATCCGTAGAAGAGCATTCATTTTGAGACTGCCCCGGACCATGAAGACGTCTTGGGTAATCTCCTCAATTGGATCATGCGGATAGACCGGAGGATAAACGGGATGCGATGCTGAGCCACTCATAGTGGACTTCTCCAAAGAGTCTTTATCTGCCTGGGGGGCGGGCAGGTCGAGAGTCAGCTATCAGATAACACTCTGGCACGCTACCGGTCTGAGGCAACTAGCGTGCGACCGCTGAACGGATAATGTCGCTCTCCGTGCTGAGAAACTCCGTTGACAGGCCGCGTGTTATGCCATAGCAGCACTATTCGTTATGCTCTTCGGCTTCCTCTTCTTTCTGCTCGGCCTCACCTGTCTGGTTGGTTTTTTTGCCGTCCGCGAGAGCCGGAAATCGGAAGAGGACTATTTTCTGGCCAGCCAGACCATCTCTCCCTACAGCCTGGCCTTTTCCAGCAGCGCCAGTAAATACAGCGGGTTTATTTTTGCCGGTTTCATGGGGGCGGCCTACCTCAACGGAACCATGGTCATCTGGCTGGGCCTGGGCCTGCTGTTGGGTCATTTCCTCGTCTACGCCCTGACCGTCTACCGCTTGCAATATATGAACAGCGGCGGCTGGGCTCTGAGCATCGGCGAACTGCTCACCTTCTGGAACGGAGAAAATCGCGTCCTGCTGCGTCGCTTTATCGGTCTCCTGACCCTGTTTTTTCTCAGCTTCTACGCCGCGGCCCAACTGAAGGCGGGCGGCATGGCTCTCGAAGTCGCCCTGGGTCAACCGCTGTACGTCGGCATTCTGCTGAGTACGGCCATTATTCTCTTCTATTGTTGGGCCGGGGGCATCCGCGCTTCCATCTGGACGGACAGCGCTCAGATCATCATGATGACGCTGAGTCTGCTCCTCATCCTGGTCATGGCCGTGGTCAAGGCAGGCGGGGTGGCTAACTTGGTGACTAGAGCAGTTTCCACTGTGGAGTAGCGGGTGGGCGGCAGGCATGTTAAGCGGAGCAGAACCAGTAGCTAGGAGGAGCTATGCACGCGTATTCGCTGGATCTGCGGGAGCGAGTAGTGGCCGATCGGGAGGCGGGACT
>JAJDTY010000081.1 GCA_022826945.1 Candidatus Binatia bacterium | reverse complement strand
AGAGCAGCGCGAGCATTTATTTAGCGGAGGCGATCCACGCATCACAGCCTTTATGCTGTGGCACTTCGTGGAGGAGTTTGAGCATCGCAATTGCGCGATCGATGTGTACAACGCTATTGTCGGTCGTCATGCGTACCGGGTACGCCACTTTTGGCGCACCATACGCCATCTGCAAAATGTCTTTGAAATAGCGGCAGAGGGTCTTGATGCGTGCACACCCGAACGGGTGAGCTTCCGGGGAATGCTTGCCGGCCTCGTAACCGGAGCATCGTTCTCCGGTATGACACAGCTGCTCCTGACCTTGGCTGGTACGCTGCTTCCCTTTCACAACCCTGACAATCTGCGCCAGCCCGAATGGGCCACGCAGTGGTTTGCAGACGAGGCAATGGGCAAGGACATGCGCTTGGTCGAACTCTAAGGGACTCCAAGATCAAAGGAGGAATGTATGCATAGGATTCTCGGTGTTTTTTGCAGCATTGGACTGTTTGCCGGCATGGGGACGCCATTGGCGTTTGCCGAGGACGAACTCAAGGGACTCCTGGACCGTTTGTTGGCCACGCCCGAGATTCAGACGGAGTCCGGTTTCAGCGCCTCCGTCCTGGTGCCGCCAGGACAACTGTACGATCCCGTCTGGCTGATGGCTCACGACGATAGCGTCTGGACCAATGATGACGGCGGTGAGGAAGAGGGCAAGGGGAGTCAGATTGTGGCTATTGGCAAAGATGGGAAGACCTCTGTTGTGGTGAAGTTGGGCCGCCTGCTGCCAGTCACCGGGTTCGGTATTGCCCCGGCTGGGTTTGGCGACTTAAGCGGACAGCTATTTACCTTAGCCCAAGCGGAAACCGCCGCCCCAGGAGCAACCAAAAATCACATTATTCAACGGGTCGTCATTGACTCAGACGATGTCTCAACCGTGGTGTGTACGCTACCCGAAGCTGGTGACGTGAATCAGGGGATTAGTGGTTTTGGGGCTGATGCCCGTTTTGGGCCGGATGGCAGTCCGTTTGCGAATCGGTTTTTTGCCGTGACTCTCTTTAACAACACCATCTATCAACTGACTCCGGATGGCAAATGCACTCCCTTTGTGACGCTTGATGGCAAGCCCTGGGGGGCCCCTGGTGGGCTGGCCTTCTCCGCTGATGGTCAGCGTTTGCTGGTAAGCGTCACAAAAGGTGGCGCGCTCGAGGTGAAGGAAGGAGCCGGAGCGGTGCTCAGTATTGCGGCTGATGGTACGGTTGATGACAAGCCCGTCGTAGAAGGACTCACCCGTCCGATGGGCATTGCTCGTGTTCCGGAATCTTCAGCAGCCTATGCCGGGCAACTCTTCATCACTGATGCCGGGCACATGGAAGTCCCGGTGCCAATGACTCAGGCATTAGCCACAGACGGCAAGCTGTATCGGGTCACGGCGGACGGCCAGCCACATCTCGTTGCCTCAGGCTTTATCAATCCAACCGGCGTCCTCGTTGTTGATGACGCCGTGTGGGTATCGGATATTAATGGAGACTTTATTGCGGGTAAGCGTGAGCTGCCGGAAGGCTTTGTGGTGAAAGTTCAGGCGCAATAACACGACGAAACGGGGAGTTGAAAGGGTAAGGATGAACGCCGTGTGAAAAGGAGGGCTTAGGTATGTCAACGCGCGAAAAGGTGTATGCGGTTCTGGTTATCGTGGGAGTTCTCCTCCCCATGTACTACAACGTCCAGTACATGGGCGCAGGTGGGAATCTTCTGGTTGATTTTTTCACCGTGCCGATGGAAAGCGCGGTGACAGCCTCGCTCCTGTTCGACCTGTTGATTGCGTTTATCGCGTATAACGTCTGGTTATTCTCCGAGGGACGAACGCTGGGAACGCGGAATTTTGTTATCTGCCTCGTAGTCTCATGGCTGGTGGCATTTTCCGCTGGTCTACCGTTATTCCTGTTGCTCCGTGAGCGGCAGAGACGGTTTGCTGAGAGCGCTTAGACTCATGAAAGAGGGGCTTTCGCCATGGACTTCAATCCACTCTCCCCGGAAGTAACCGCCGACCCGTATCCGTACTACACTGAGCTGAGGAACAAAGCCCCAGTCATTTGGCTTGAGCCTTTTCAGTCTTGGGCACTGAGCCGGTATGCTGATGTGGACTTTGCCTTGCGGAACCCGCAAATTTTCTCATCTTCGGTATTTACGGCTGAAGCCTTGGGCGATCTGAATCCAGTACCAGAGGTACCGTGGATTCTGGACATGAACCCTCCCGACCACACCCGACTACGGAAGCTGGCCAATAAAGGTTTTACACCTCGCCTCATCCGGACACTTGAACCACGCGTGCAGGCGATTATCCAAGAGTTGCTCGAACCGATACGCGGGCAGTCGGAGAGTGATCTCGTCTCCATGTTCTCCGGACCGCTTCCAACGATCGTCATCGCGGAGATGCTCGGTGTCGAGCCTGAACGGCGTGATGACTTTAAGGTCTGGTCGGACGACATCGTCAGGGCCACGAGCCGCCCCACAGATGAGGCCGAACGGACAGCAGTCCGAGAGAGCCTGGCCGGACTGCGAGTCTATTTCGAGCAGATGATTGAACATCGCCGGACTAGTCCAGGAGATGACGTGATTAGCGCTCTCGTGCAAGCTGAAGAAGAGCGTGACATGCTGTCTGCTGCCGAGATTCTGGCTCTCGCCGTATTGATCCTGGTGGCAGGAAACGAGACGACAACAAACTTGATTGGCAACGCGGTTCTTACCTTACTCAGCCATCCTGATGAATTGGCGAAAGTTCGGGCAGACCGTGCGCTGGTGCCCGCGCTTGTCGAGGAAGTTCTCCGTTACAACTCACCCGTTCAGGTGATTTTTCGTCGGACGGCCCAGGATGTGGAGTTGGAAGGCGGCAAAATTCCAGCCGGACAGAACGTCTTTTTACTATTAGGATCGGCAAACCGCGATGAGCGTCAATTCCCCGAGCCAGACCGTTTTGACATCGCCCGCAATCCGCAGGATCACGTCGCCTTTGGCTATGGCATCCACTATTGTTTAGGCGCTCCACTCGCCCGACTTGAAGGTCAGAATGCGTTAGCAGCGCTGCTGTTTGACTGTCCGCCTTTCTCCTGTGCGACGGAACGGGTCGCTCCGATTGCCTCGCTCATCGTCCGAGGCCCACAGACTTTACCGCTCCGATTTGATACAGCAGAAGCATAAAGTCCGGACAAAAGAAGGAGGAACAGCATGGCAGTGCAGGGAACGTGCGATCAAAAGTTTCAGGAAGTGCGGCAGGAGTTCGAGCGTAATTTTGCGGAGCGGGGTGAAGTTGGCGCCTCGGTGTGCGTGACCGTCGGCGGGCAAACGGTCGTCGATCTGTGGGGCGGGACGGCTAACACCGAGACCGGTACGCCGTGGACCGACGAGACGGTCAGCATCGTCTTCTCCTCGACAAAAGGTGCGACGGCCATTTGCGCTCACGTTCTGGCCTCGCGCGGCCAGCTCGACCTCGATGCGCCGGTCGCCACCTACTGGCCCGAGTTTGCCCAGGCCGGCAAAGAAAATATCCAGGTCAAGATGCTGCTCAATCATCAGGCCGGTCTGCCCGCGGTGCGTGAAAATCTTCCGCAGGGTGCCTATGCGGATTGGGAGCTGATGGTCAACGCTCTGGCCAAAGAAGAACCGTTTTGGGAGCCCGGCACGCGGAACGGCTACCATGCCCTCACCTATGGCTGGCTGATCGGCGAAGTGGTTCGGCGCGTCTCCGGCAAGTCGCTCGGCACTTTCTTTCGGGACGAGATCGCCCAGCCCCTTGGTCTGGACTTCTGGATCGGTTTACCCGAGGACAAAGAGCCCAGGGTTGCCCCCATGATTGCCGCCGAGCCCGACCCGAACAGCCTGCTCTTTCAGGAAATGGCCACACCGGGAACGCTGGCGGCATTAGCCATCCTCAACGTCGGCGGTTATATGGGCGCCGTTCCCGAGTATGACACCCGGGCCGCGCACGCCGCGGAAATCGGCGGTGCGGGCGGGATCACCAACGCCCGTGGGTTGGCCGGCATGTATGAGCCATTCGCCCTGGGCGGCAAGAAAAACGACGTCGAACTGGTCAACTTCGAGACCCTGGCTCGGATGGGTCGCGTATCGTCTTCAACCGGCAGAGACGCCGTGCTGGTCATGCCGACCCGGTTTGCTCTGGGTTTCATGAAAACCATGGACAACCGCAAGGAGCCGGCTGGCGTGCAGGACAGCGTCCTGTTCTCTGAGGAGGCGTTCGGTCATGTTGGTGCGGGCGGCTCGTTTGGTTTTGCCGACCCCAAAGCCGGCATGTCCTTTGGCTATACCATGAACCGGATGGGCTCAGGCGCTTCGCTCAATGAGCGGGGACAGAGCCTGGTGGATGCCGTCTACCGGACGCTCGGTTATCAATCGAGTGAATCGGGCGCCTGGAGGTAAGCACAGCATGACAGGAGGATTGAATGCCACGCATCATCGAAGAACAGATTGATAAACTCAACTTCCGGGGAGCTGTCGATGCAGACGGCCATATCCTTGAAGCCGCAGACCTGTGGGAAACGTATTGTGATCCCAAATATCGCTCAACGGCGATACGCTTAAAGGTCGATGATCAGGGCATGGACTACTTGGAAATCTGCGGGAAGCCCTCACGGGTCAACCGCGGTGGAGCCTTCTCGAGTGTTGGGTCGATGGGCCAAGTGACGCGAGAGAAAGGGAAGGTTAATCTGCGTCAACATTATGGTGATGAGTTTTTACTCGGAGCAATGGATGCCAAGCAACGGATGCAACGCCTCGATTTAGAGGGGCTCGATGCCGCAATTATTTATCCAAGTCTCGATCTGGTGTGGGAGACCGAATGTGAGGATGTCGCCTATGCCCAGGCTATGTGCCGGGCGTATAACCGCTGGATCGTGGACTGGTGCTCCGACAGTGGAGGCCGTTTGATTCCAGTGGCCCATCTTTCGCTGGGGGATCCACACGCCGCAGCAGAAGAGCTGGAACGGGCGGTCAAAGCCGGCTGCAAAGGCGGCTGGGTCGTCCAGTTTGTCATGACCCGAAAACCGCATGCCCACCCGGATCACGATGTCTTGTTCGCCAAGGCCCAGGAGCTTGACGTCCCATTAGGAGTCCATCCATCCCTCGAACCCCAGTGGGCACTGCCGGGTCGCTACGATCTGGAGTACGTCCGTAAGCAGAGCTTCTTTCTGAATGTCACAGCCTCGGACGCTGCCCGGCACGCGCTCACGAGTTTTATGCAGTACGGAACGTTTGAGAAATTTCCAAAACTCAAAATTGTCATTCTCGAAGTCGGTGCAGGTTGGGCCAGCTACTGGCTCGACCGCATGGATGCGGTGTACGACAGCGTCATTGGCCGTTCGTTGCCGATCAAAGAGCGCCCAAGTGAATATTTCAAACGCAACGTGTGGATCTCCGCCGATCCGGACGAAAAAGCGTTGCCGGCCATGGTTGACCTGCTCGGAGCGGATCGCTTCTTCTGGGCATCCGACTTTCCCCATCCCGACCATACGGGGGACTATATTAAAGAGTTGGACAACCTCACGGCAAAGATGCCGGAACAGGCACGGCTCCAGGTCTTGGGGGAAAATGTCCGGCGCGTCTACAATTGTCCAGTCGGGAGTTAGCGGAGAAAGGCAGAGGTCATGCCCACAAAAGAGCCGTTTACCATTCAGATCCCGGACGAGGTCTTAACCGACCTCCGCGAGCGTTTGATTCGAACCCGTTGGGTTCATGATTTTGCTAACGATGAGTGGGCGTATGGCACGAATAGCGCATATCTCAAGGAGTTAGTCACGTACTGGATTGAGCAGTACGACTGGCGCACCCACGAAGCCGAGATGAATGCCTTCTCCCATTACAAGACCACGATTGAAGACATTCCCATCCACTTCATTCACGAGCCCGGCAAAGGCTCAAACCCGATGCCGCTCATTTTGAACCACGGCTGGCCGTGGACGTTTTGGGATCTCAACAAAGTCATCCGGCCGTTGACCGATCCAGCCGCGTATGGCGGCGATGCGGCTGATTCGTTTGATATTGTTGTTCCGTCTTTACCCGGCTACGGCTTCTCTTCACCAATCAACGTGCCTGGCATCAACTATTGGCGAACGGCCGATCTGTGGGTGACCTTGATGCAGGACGTGCTGGGTTACGACAGGTTTGCCACACAAGGCGGCGACTGGGGGGCAGCCATAGCCGCCCAGCTCGGCCATAAATACGCTGACCGCGTGATTGGGGTCCATACCCATGTCATGTTGCCGCTCAACGCCTTTGCTGGTCCACTGACGAGCATGGTTGATCGATCAATGTACGGGCCTGGCGAAGAAGGCTGGTTTGACCGTAGCATGCACTTTCTGACAGCTGAAACCGGCTATGTGGCCCTGCAAACGACCAAGCCACAAACCCTGGCCTATGGTCTGAATGATTCACCCGCCGGGCTGTGTGCCTGGATATTGGAGAAACGGCGAACCTGGAGCGACTGTAACGGCGACGTAGAAACACGCTTCACCAAAGACGAACTGTTGACCACCATGACCTTATACTGGGTCACGCAGAGTTTTGGAGCGTCCGCCCGGTATTATTACGAAGCCGCGCACAATCTGTGGCAGGCGTCACATGATCAGACGCCGGTCGTGAGTGCACCAACTGGCATCGCGGTATTCCCCAAGGATGTGGTCCTCCTGCCTCGCAAGTGGGCAGAGACGTATTACAACCTTCAGCGCTGGACCGTGATGCCGTCAGGCGGACACTTTGCCTCAATGGAAGAGCCGGAGCGTCTGGTCGAAGAAATCCGGGCATTCTTTCGTCCGCTGCGGAGCTAATCGAGTACACGTATTTCTGACAGAACAAGGAGGTCATATATGGCAGGACTCTTAGACGGAAAGGTCGCTTTAATCACGGGCGCAAGCACCGGCATTGGCCGGGCGACCGCTCAGGTTTTTGCTCGCGAAGGCGCAAAAGTCGCGGTAGCGGATGTCAATGTCGAAGGCGCCGAAGAAACCGTACGTTTGGTCAAAGACGCTGGGGGCGAAGCGATCTTTATCCGGACTGACGTATCCCAAGCGGCTGAGACAGAGGCCATGGTCAAGCACGTGGTGGAGACCTATGGCCGGCTGGACTGCGCATTTAATAATGCCGGCATCGAAGGAGACTTCGTGCCAACACCGGACTATCCTGAGGCAACCTGGGATCGGGTGATCGGTATTAACCTCAAGGGGGTGTGGCTCAGCATGAAGGCGGAAATCCAGCAGATGCTCAGCCAGGGTGGAGGCACAATTGTGAACACTGCCTCCGTGGCAGGTTTACAAGGCATACCAGCCGGGTCTGCCTACGTCGCAGCCAAACATGGGGTGGTCGGACTCACCAAGACCGCAGCGCTTGAATATGCCAAGTCCGGCATTCGCGTGAACGCGGTCTGTCCAGGCGCTGTGGAGACGCCGATGCTCAAACGCGCCTTTGAAAAAGTGCCCGAAATGGCAGAAGGGATTAGCGCCGCAGAACCCGTTGGTCGTATGGCGCAACCGAGCGAGATCGGTGAAGCCGTGGCGTGGCTGTGTTCAGACGCGGCCTCATTTGTGACCGGCCATCCCATGGCGGTGGATGGCGGCTACGTGGCGCAGTAAAGGGGCAATGGCAAAACGAGTATGGCCTGGAGTGAACAAAGGGGGAATAGGATGGCAGCATTCGATACGGTTATCAGAGGCGGAACCATAGTCGATGGGACGCGCGTCCCGCGCTACAAGGCCGACATTGGGATTACGGACGGCAAGATCGCCAAAATCGGACGACTTGCGAGTCATGATGCGACGAAGGTTATTGATGCGGGTGGCCTGATCGTTGCACCGGGATTCATTGATCTCCACACGCACTATGACGCCCAGGTGCATTGGGACCCATACTGCTCCATCGGCGGCTGGCACGGTGTGACTTCGGTCACAATCGGGAACTGCGGCTTTGGTTTTGCCCCGGTGCATGGCAAGGATTTTGAGCGCGCCCTGCTGTCCTTGTCGCGCAACGAGGCCATTCCGCTCGAACCCATGAAAGTCTCGATGAAGCCGGACTGGGAAACCTTCCCGGAGTGGATGGACCATCTGGATCGCCTGCCGCTGGGCATCAATCTCTCGCAGTTGGTTCCCATCACTCCGCTGGTTGCCTATGCGATGGGAGGATTTGCCGAGGCCAAGAAACGGCTGCCCAATAAAAAGGAAGTCCAGACTGCGGTGCAATTATTTCATGAAGCCATGCGCGCCGGCGCTGTTGGCTGGGGGGCGCAACGCCTGTTTCCAGAAAGCAGCGCTTCGGTCCAGCGCGACTATGATGGCACGCCGATGATTTCGGATGTTCTGTCGGATGAATTCTACCTGACTATGGCCGAGGCGCTGGGTGAATATGAGATTGGCTTTATTGAGTTGACCCAGTCGAGCGCGACCGCCGATGACGAAGGCATTGGCATGGTGCGCGACATGAATTTCAACACCCAACTGGCCGAGCAGAGCGGGCACTCGGTGATCTATAATGCTCTTGTCGCCCACGAACAGACGGTCGAACCGCTCCGCGCCCAGCTCAGATGGCTGGACGATATGGTGGAAAAAGGGATTCCGGTATACGGCCAGGCAGCAACGGTCCGCGCCCCGTTCACGATTAATTTCAAGGACTGGAATCTGTTTGATGACAATGAGACCTGGCGTGCGGCAACGCTGGGAACCGTTGAAGAGAAGCGGACCAAGTTGGCCAATCCAGACATGCGCAAAGCCATGCGGGCGGAATACGACGCGGGGACGCCGACGCGTGACTTTATCTTTGGTGAGCTGCATAAATTCGTGGCGACCAAGATCAAAAACCCTGAACTGCGAGAGAAACATCTGAACCTGTCTGTCGAAGAGATCGCCAAACGGGACAATAAGCATGTGATCGACGCGATCCTGGACATCAGTGTGGCGGACAATCTGGAGACAGAATGGTTAGGGCCGGTCGTCAACGGGAATGCTCAGATTCATAAGGAGATGATGAGCTCACCGGTCGCCATTCCGGGTGCGTCCGATGGCGGCGCCCATATCAAATTCCTCACGCTGGGGGTGTATCCAACCGATATGCTGACCTGGCTGGTGCGTGATACGCATGCGCTGAGCTTGGAAGAAGCCCACTTCCGCCTGAGCGCGCTCCCAGCCTGGGCCGCCCAGTTCAAAGACCGCGGCACGCTTCGCGAGGGCCTAGCGGCGGATATTGTGATCTACGATCTGCCGAATCTCAAGCTGTTGCCCATTGAGGTTGCCTACGATCTGCCGGCCGGCGAATGGCGCCGGATACAAAAGGCCGAAGGCTATCGCCATATTCTGGTGAATGGGGTTGAGACCTTCCAGGACGGAAAATGCACGGGTGCGACACCGGGCGGCTTGCTGCGTCACGGGCGGGCTGTCTAAGGTCGCTTTTCGGCAGGCAGATGTATTTCGGGAGCACGGGCAGAGCGCCCGTGCTCTCCAGTCACATACTGGCAAAAGTGGCTTCAACTAAAGCCCGACACTGATCACCAAGACCACCGCCCGCGCACATGAAGTTCGGACTGTAACCAAATCCAATACGAGTGCGTGGATCGGCAATACCACACGCACCCCCCGCTCCGGCCGTTCCAAAGCTGTTCGGGTTCGGCCCCATATAGGCGAAGTCGGACGTATTCAGCAACAGCCCCAAGGTAGTGCGGAAGTGATCGCCCCAGACCAGGCATTGGTCGTCCCATTGGAGCTCTGCCGCATGGGCAATCGCCTCCGGGCTGAGGACCCGTACCCCGTCGATCTCCCCGCCCCGCGCCAAGGCCCCAAACAGCCGCGCCACCGCACGGGCGTTGCCGTGACCGTTTGCGGACGGCCATTCGATTTGGCGGAAGGTGAGACTGTTAAACACATTCTCTTGCCGGGGCAGAGCGGCAAAGGACCGGCCGGGCTTGGTCGTCGGATCACTCAGCACGGCCGCGGTTTCGTTCGCCGGGTTGGGAATAATATCACACACCCGTTCGAGTTCGTCCGCGCCCAGCCCGATGTGATAGTCAAGGCCGAGCGGCGCGGCGATCTCCTCTCGAAAAAAGCGGCCAATAGACTTTCCAGACACGCGGCGCACAATTTCCCCAACCAGATTCCCGTAGGTCGAAGAGTGATACGCTCCGCGCGTACCGGGCTCCCAGGCCGGCGGCATGTCTTCGAGCACCTTGACCATCGCCTCCGGGTCGAAGAGCGCCCCCGGCGGGGCCGTGTCGGTATACACCAGAGCGGCCATATGCCCGAGGACCTGTTTGACCGTAATCCGCTCTTTTCCCTGCTTGCCGAATTCCGGCCAGTAGCTTACCACCGGCGCATCAATATCGAGCAGTCCCCGGTCGGCCAGCACATGGGCGCACAGCGCGGCCATGCCCTTGGCAACCGAGAACATGCACACGATCGTATCGGGCTGCCACGGCTGGTTTCGGGCTTCGTCGCAGTAGCCCCCCCACAGGTCCACGACTTTCTGACCGTCGGCATACACGCACACCGCCGCTCCGATCTCTTCCTGCCGGACAAAGCTTGCGGTGAAAACGTCGCGTACGGCTACGAACTGTGGGGTACACTCTCCGTGAATCGGAATGTTTGCCAAAGATGTCATGCTCTCTTCCTCCCTTTGCACAGAGTCTAGACTGAGCGGAAAGGAGATTGCAAACAGACCGGCGTCGAGGCGTGTTCCACGAAGGCGGACGAACACCGTCGTTCCCGACTCACCGTTTGACTCTGGCCGGTAATGGTCTTACGCTCGGCCTGACATTCCCAACCCAGACTCAGGAATAAGGAGGGTAAGATATGAGTCAGCAGCAGGCATACGCGCAGCCGCCCGCCCCGCGTCCCTTTGAGTTGGACGTTGAGAAGTTACAAGACCTGGAACGCCAGCATAAGCTTCCGGTCTTTACGACCTTTCAGGATCATTCCGACGGAGACTTCACCGTCATTGTCGCGGGGAAAGGGGTCTATCTTTGGGATGCTGAGGGCAATCAGTATCTCGACGGCTGCTCCGGCATTGGCAATGTGGGATTGGGATACGACCAGACGGAGATCGCCGACGCGGTTCACGCGCAAATGAAGACCCTCCCGTTTCATTTAAGCGGCTGGAATTTCTCCACCCCACCCTCCATCGAGTTGGCGGCAAAATTGACCCAGCATGCCCCGGACGGGCTGAACCGAGCGATTTTTGTCTCAGGTGGCTCAGAAGCCAACGAAACGGTGATCAAGGTTAGCCGGCTCTATTTTCGGCTGCGCGGCCTGGAGAAGAAGACCACGGCGATTGCGCTGGACCGCAGCTATCACGGGGCCACGTATGGAGCCGCCAGCCTGACGGGGCTGCCGCATATGCACGAATACTTCGGGCCCCTGCTGTCAAAGGTGCGGCATATTCCCACCCCGTACCGCTATCGGTGTGAGCAGTGTGGGACGCAGCCGGCCTGTACCTTGGCGTGTGCGGATATGCTGGAAAAGGTCATTCTCGAAGAAGGACCGGAGACCGTAGCCTTCTTTATTGCCGAGCCCGTGCTAGGTGGCGGGGGCGGCATTCCCCTTCCCCCGGAATACTTCCAGCGTATCCGGGCGATCTGCGACAAATATGATGTGCTCATGGTGTCGGATGAAGTCATTACCGGTTTTGGACGGACGGGAAAGATGTTTGCCATTGAGCACTGGGGCGTCACCCCGGATATGATCAGCACGGCCAAGGGCATCAACAGCGGCTATCTGCCGCTCGGCGCCGTACTCCTGCACGAGAAAATCTACGACACCTTTCTACAGGCTCCCGAAGGCACGGGTTTCTCCCATGGCTATACCAACTCCGGTCATCCGGTGTGCTGCGCGGCCGGGCTGAAGACGCTCGAAATTATGGAGCGGGACCAGCTCGTCGACCACGCGGCCCGGATGGGTATGCTTTTTCACGAGGGGCTGGCCGAGTTGCGCGCCGCGCCCATCGTCGGCGACGTACGGGGTCTGGGCTTGATCGCGGCCCTGGAGTTCGTCCAGAATAAGGACACGCGCGAGCCGTTTCCGCCCGAGACCAACGTCGCGGACTACGTCCGTCGGGCGGCCCTGAAGCGCGGGCTGCTGGTGCGGGAAATGGGACCTGATATGATTTTTATGGCGCCACCGCTGATCATCACCCAGCAGGAGGTCAGTCTGCTCCTCCAGCGTCTGAAGGACGCGCTGGCCGAGACCGAAGCCTGGCTCGCCGCCAAGGCGTAAGATCATAATGGGCCGTCGGCACCGCGCTCGTAGCCGACGGCCTTGATCTGCATATCCCCAAGGGCTATAGCTACTTCGCCCTGGGCCTCTCGCTGGCTGTGGAAGTCACAAACCTGCGGCTGGCCCACAAGAAAGCTCCAGCAGACTCCTCATGAGCTCCGTGCGCCCCAACCCTCTGACGCCGAGCGGAGTCCCGCGAGAGTTTTCCGGGAGGGACCGAGGGCGGTTTTGGGAGTTTCGGAGGAACAAGCTCAGATGATCAAGAAAGCCTACGCCGACACTCCGAGTGGCCAGATGCACTACTACTACGGCGGCCCGCAGAAAAAGCCGCCGATCATTTTTCTGCACCAGAACGTTAGCAGCGCAAAGGCCTTCGAACCCACCCTCCGATTGCTGATTGACCAGTTTCACTGCATCGCCGTGGACCTGCCCGGCTTCGGAGGCTCCTTTGACCCGCCCGAATTCGATTCGATCAGTACGCTCACTGGCTACACCATGGAGTTCCTCGACACGCTCGGTTTCGAGAAATTTCACCTCTGTGGCAGCCACACCGGAGCCGGGATGTCCGCGGAAATATCGTCGCTCTATCCCGACCGGGTGCTGTCCTGCATGATGATCGGCGCGTTGCTGTTTACCGAGGAACAATCCGCGCGGTTTCGGAAGGAGTTCAGCGGCTCCGCCGCCCCGGGCTTCGACACCGCCTACCTGAAAGAGACCTGGGACTACGTCTACGACATCGGCGGCAAGCTTGATCTCGACAATATGCACGACGAGTTCACCGGGGCGTTACGCAACTGGAGGGCTCGCGACATGATCTTCCGCTGCGTTTGGGATTACCCCTTTGGCCAGTTCATCCCGAAGATCCAATGCCCAACTCTCTTGATTTGCGCCCCGGACGACGTTCTCTATCCGGGTCACCAGAACACTGCGGCGGCGATGCCGCGGGCGAAGGCCATCGATGTCAAAGGTATGGACATGGAACCGAACCTCGATCCGGAAGGGGTGAGCCGGGGCATCATCGATTTTCTGACCGAGAACAACCTGAGCTGAGCGCCGGCGGCGACCGGCCGGTACGCTCGACCGTAGGGAGACACGAAGTGATGATCAAGAAAGCCTACGCAGATACGCCTAGTGGTCAAATGCACTATTACCATGGTGGCCCGCAGGAAAAGCCGCCGATTGTGTTTCTGCATCAGAACGTCAGTGGCGCGAAGGGGTATGAACGCACGCTCGAGAAGTTGATCGACCGCTGTCATTGCATTGCGGTCGACCTGCCCGGCTTCGGTGGCTCCTTTGACCCGCCAGAGTTCCATTCGATCAGTACGCTCACCCAATACACGATGGACTTTCTCGATACGCTCGGTATCGAGAAGTTCCATGCCTTCGGCAATCACACGGGTGCCGGTATGGCCGCCGAAATGGCGTCGCTCTACCCCGAGCGCGTGCTGTCTTGCATGATGGTCGGTGCACTGTTGCTGACCGAGGAACAGGCCGCGCCCTACCGCGACGAGTTCAGTGGCTCCGTCGGGCCGAGCCACGAAGCCGAATACCTCAAAATCACCTGGGACTACATCTACAACCTGGGCGGTAATCGCGATCTAGACAACATGAACGACGAGTTCTCAGGAGCACTGCGGGCCTGGAGGGTTCGCGGCATGATCTATCGATGCGTGTGGGATTACCGCTTCGATCTATTCATTCAGGACATCAAGTGCCCGACCTTGTTGATGTGCGCTCCAGACGATGTGCTCTACCTCGGCCACCAAAACACCGCCGCCGCCATGCCAAAAGCGAAGGCCGTCGATGTCAAAGGTACAAATTTCGAGCCATTCCTTGATCCGGAAGGAGTGAGCCAAGGCGTCATCGATTTCCTGACCGAGAACAACCTGAGCTAAGGGCGCCCGGCCGCCTGGACGATTT
The DNA here is from genome assembly GCA_022826945.1 of Candidatus Binatia bacterium. Classification (GTDB taxonomy): domain Bacteria; phylum Desulfobacterota; class Binatia; order Bin18; family Bin18; genus Bin18. Next base: position 287 of record JAJDTY010000081.1, on the reverse strand, counting down.
CTCCTGTTCGGAATCTAGGCTGCCCAGCACTAGACGGGTTTGAGTTGATACCGAATCGGCAAGCTTTTCAGTCCCCCGACCGAAGCCTGGCTCGCCGCCAAGGCGTAAAATAGGGATGGGCCGGGTACCGCGCGGCACCCGGTGACCTAGAGCAGTTTCCACTGTGGAGTAGCGGGTGGGCGGCAGGCATGTTAAGCGGAGCAGAACCAGTAGCTAGGAGGAGCTATGCACGCGTATTCGCTGGATCTGCGGGAGCGAGTAGTGGCCGATCGGGAGGCGGGACTCCA
>JAJDTY010000038.1 GCA_022826945.1 Candidatus Binatia bacterium | reverse complement strand
ACTTTACTCTTGTGTAGATTTCTTTACTTAGGGTAAGTATTATTACATATCTTCTTTATCAGTCAAGCCAAAATCTTTTATCTTCAGCCCAGAGGCCGGGATGACAACAAAGCGCCAACTCGTAGAAGAAGAACTCCTGCGTACGGCCACGGAATGCTTTACCCAGCGCGGCTATAATGAAACCAAGCTGGACGACATTGTCGCGCATGTCGGCATCTCCAGGGTGACCTTCTACACTTATTTTGAGAGCAAGGCCGCGCTGCTGACCGCCATCTTTACCCGTTCGCTGAAGAGCCATCGGGCCACCTTGGAGGAAATCCTGTCCCGACCGCTCTCCCGTCCGGAAAAGATTCGCCAGGTGATGGCGCATCAGATCGCCGCCATCACCACCGACCAGTCGTTCTGTCTGCTGTTTCGCCAGGAAGCCAACCTGCCGCCGGAAACGGTCCAGGTCGTTGAAACCATGCAGCAGGAGATCGATCTACTGATCGAGGACGAAATTCGTAGCGGCATCCAGCGGGGGGAGATCATCGACGAAAATCCCCGGTTGCTGATGCAGGCTTTCAGCGGCATGTGCAACTGGTTATACCGCTGGTATCAGCCCGGAGGGGAGATTACGCCCGAGGAAATCGTGCGGGTCTTCAGCCGTCTGCTCGAATCCGGCGGGCTGACGCCCGAAACGCGTCCGGACAGTGGGGGTATCATGCGGGCGCTGCAACACGTCGGAACCCAGCTCGACGAGGTGCGCCAGGAGTTGACTACCGTCTCGCAGCGGCTGTGTCCCCGCACCGACCCCCCAGACTCGGACGCCTGAGCGGCTGCGGCCGGATAGGCACCGCCATGTCAAGCGTTGTCATGCAGAGAACACGCACCGACTTCAGCGCCGTACGGACCAGTCTGGTTCTGCTCTGGCTCGTCTTGGGGGCGCCCCTTGCCTTTTCCCAGTCCGCTACGCTGCACTTACAAGAAATACGCCTGACGACCGAGGGGGAGGCACGGACAGTCCTGTTTCAGTTTTCTCATCCGCCTGACTCTATCCGGTCTTTCTCTCTCTCATCGCCTTCACGCATCGTCATTGATGTACACGGTCCGGTACAAAACGTGCCGTCCCGTACCTATCAAGCAGATGATACCCTCCTTACCCACGTCCGCCTCGGTTCGCATCCGCAACACCTGCGCCTTGTCTTGGACCTCAACGGCCAGACAGTGCCGGTGCATTCGGTTGAACACCGAGCCACCGAGGTTCTTGCCAGACTGGGGAAACAAGGCGATGACTCTCCATCGGTGCAGACCCAGGTGCTCTTCTCGCGGTCTCAGACAACGCCGACTCCCCAGCGTGCGCTCAAGAGCCCGGCTCCGATCGTGGCTGCAGTCCCAACTCCGCCCCCCCCTTCCCCCCAGATCGAACCGGAGCAGTTCGCTTCTCCGAGACCATTATCGCAACAGGCCCGTTATCATCTTGAACAGGGGCAAATTCTCTATGATGCTGGCAAAGTTGACGAGGCAATTGCCGAGTGGCAAGAGGCCCTGCGTCTCGCTCCGCAGACCGCCCAGGCGCATCATCTGTTAGGGCTGGCCTTCCGAGACCAAAAAGATCACACCCAGGCGGCGGCTGCCTTTCAGCAGGCGCTTCGGCTTGAGCCGGATAACGCCACTGCGCATGTCCATCTTGCCCGTGCATTCGAGGCGCTGGGGAAAGAGCAGGAGGCGTTTGAAACCTATCAAAAAGCCTTACAGTTGGTTCCCTCCGCACCGTATGTCCACAATCGGTTGGGATATATACTCGCCGAGAGAGAGGATTGGCAGGGGGCGGCAAACGCCTGGTACCAGACCATACAATTGGCCCCGCATTACGCCTATGCCTATGCCAACTACGGTGAAGCGCTCGAGAAAATGGGCAGAAAGAAAGACGCTTTGTCTACGTACAAGAACGCCGTACCAGTCTGCGTTCGTTTTACACAAGCGTTTGAGGAGAGTCGAAAAAAAAACAATGCCGAGGCCCTGTGCGCAGAGATACGCAAACGGGTCGCGCGTTTACGCGAGTCGTAGCTGAAACACCTGAGCGATGAAGAAAAGTACCGTCTCCTTCTTACTTGTTGCTGTGTGGACTGGGGTGGGTTTGATAGCCCCTTGGAAGAGTGTCGCCCAATCTCTTGCCCGGCCCTCGGAGTTGTATGTGGAGGAGATACAACTCGCTCAGGAGAAAAACCAACGGACCCTCAGCCTCCACTTCTCCCGGCCACCGGATTCTATCCACACCTTTACCTTACGCTCACCGGTCCGCTTAGTCATCGATGTCAGAGGAGAAGTCGAACGCTCAGTATCATCTACGTATACCGCATCCGATGCGCTGATTACGCGGGTCCGGGTGGGCTCCCATCCCCGCCACACTCGTTTCGTGCTTGACCTCAAAGCGGAGCAGTTCCCCCCTTTTTCAGTCCGACAACAGGCCCATGTGGTGACCGCCACCCTGGACGAGCTAGATGAAGTGGGCAATTCCAACGCTGAGCAGGGCAACACCCAGGTGCTCTTTGCACGCGCCCCAAAGGCGAGTTCTCAGTCCGCTCCCCCTAGACCAGCCCAAGCGCCCGCATCTTCCGCCCCGAAGGTCTTAGCGAAGAAAGTGCCAAAAAAGACCCCTCCACCTCCACTCCGTCGAGCAACACCGCCTGCCTCAACACCACGTGTGATGTCTGACAAAGAAGTTCCACTGCGGACCACCCCATTACCAGCGGCTGCCAAAGGACGGAAAGAGACTGCCCCGCTCAAGGCCCCACCGATCTCAGCCCACGTGCCGCCGCCTGTTCCCGTCAGCCCATCTCAGGACACTCCGCAACCACCACCCACGTCACCCGCTCCAACAGTACTCGCAAAAAAAGAAACAAAAAAATCTCTGTTCCCACTCCCTCAAGCAACCCCTCCTGTCTCCACACCACGCGAGACGCCTGACAGAGAAGGTCCGGCACCGGCCGCTCCCTTACCATCGGCTGCTAAGGAACAGAAAGAGGCTACTCCGCTCAAGGCCACTCCCCCATCCGTCCCTGAGTCGCTAACGCCAGCCTCCACTATCTCACCGCAGGACACCCCACAACCGCCACTCGTGTCTTCTGTTCCGACGGTCTTGGCGAAGAAAGTGCCAAAAAAACCCCCTCCACTCCCGCTCCGTCAGGCAGCGCCTCCTGCCCTACGTGAGGCGCCTACCAGAGCAGTTCCGGCGCAAGGCACTCCCTTGCCAGCGGCCACCAAGGAACGGAAAGAGGCTACCCCGCTCAAGGCCCCACCAACCTCAGCTCCCCTGCCGCCAACGCCTGCTCCCGTCGACTCATCTCAGGACACCCCTCCACAACCGCCGTCCGTCTCTCCCGCTCCGACGGTTTTAGCGAAAAAAGTGGTAAAAAAGACCCCCTCGCCCCCACTCCGTCAGGCAACGCAACCTGCCTCCACACCACGTGAGGCGCTTGCCAGAGCAGTTCCGGCACAGGCCCCCTCCTTACCAGCGGCCCCCCAGGGATTGAGAGCGGCTATCCCGCTCAAGGACACTCCTCCAGCAGCCTCTAGGTTGCCAGCGCCTGCCCCCAGCATCTCATCTCCGGATACTTCGCAACCGCCGCCCGGGGCTGACACGGCCGCTCAGCATCTCAGGCAAGGCTATACCCTCTATAATCAAGGGAATGTAGACGGAGCGATTCGCCAGTGGCGTCAGGCCATAGACCAAGCCCCTAGCCATGCAGAGGCACATTATCGTATAGGGGTTGCACTCCAGGAACGCGGAGAGCTGCCGCAGGCAATTACAGCCTTGCGCGAGGCCGCACGTCTCAATCCGGATGATGCGACCATCCATATCCACCTTGCCCGGGCATGTGAGGCCGCAGGGAATACTCAAGACGCGCTATCAGCCTATCGCCAAGCTTTGCAGTTGGTCCCGACCTCAGCCCATGTGCACCATCGTATTGGTCACGTACTCGCGGCACAGGGCAATTTAACGGGAGCCATGCAGGCCTGGCGGCAGACGATCCATCTTCAGCCTGATTATGCCTATGCCTATGTGAGCCTCGGACGAGCCCTGGGGCAAACCGGCCAGAAGAACGAGGCTGTGACCGCCTATGAGCAGGCTCTTCAACTAGACCCCCGAGCGCCTTTTGTCGCCGAGGTGCGTCAGCAGATCGCCCGGCTGCGGGCGGCTGAACCGTAATCTGTGCGGTTTCTGCGCGAGAGCCGCGTCATGATGAGGAAGACGAAGGGCAGCCTGAAAGTTCGGGATCGACAGAATACGCCCAACCGCACGGCTGAGCGCCAGAGTAAGGGTATCGTCAGCCGTGCGATAGCGGTGTTGCGTGCCCCCTCGCGGTGGATCGTGGATAACGTCCCAGACCCGCTCTTGCCATACGGCCCGACCAGACGGCAACTGATATAGGGACAATGTAAGCGATACCCCTGCGCGTGTGGGCCCACGCACCGGCAATTCGAGCCGACGCGATCCGATCCGGACCTGTTGATAGCGGCGCAGGCTGAACAGGGAGAACTCGTCTATCGTACAGCCTAAGGCATAGGTCGCCCGCTGATTATCTGCCGCCAGCGGCTCCGGAAACAGAAACGGCAACATTTCCGTTTCAATGCCAGCCTCACGAAAGTGCAAGGTCAGAGCGTATTGCACGGTCTCGGGGAGCCGGGCGAGGGTAAAGAACGTCTTGGGGATATCCGGCAGATGCGGCATCCCCGCGTCCATGTGACGTAATGTGCCGAGATCGGGGACGCTTCCGGCCGGAGCGATGGTCACCTGTCCTTCCTCAAAATTCAGACCGGAGAATCCAATGAGAGCACTAGGATCGTCGGGCAGCGGAATGGTTTTCTGCCGGGTCTCGTGGATGTGCAGAGACGAACGACGATCAAGCGGCCGGAGGACGAGCACATACAGCGGTGGGAGCAGAGGGGGCTGCCGCCGCGTTAATCGCGGAATATATCCAACACCAACGGGGTGGACTTTTGGTGGACGCGAGACACGACGCGAGAGCTCTGTCAGCCATACGTCACTCAGCGTCGTTCCGGAGCTACACCCAACCAGACCTCCGACGAAGAGCGCACCAAGGAGCAGCCACGAATAGAAACGTTGAAAAGGGAAGAGAGGACCTGTGTACATTTTTGGGATTTCAGCCCTCCAAGGCTGAGGACAGCCCAAGGGTCACATGTACGCACTGTACTATGCCTGTGCATCGGTCGCTAGGGGGATGCATAAACCAAGCGATACAGAACTAAAGAATTCAAACTGAGACACTACCTGTCTCACCTTGAAAAATTCTGACCAGTAAAAACAAGAGCTTATATTTCCAACTGAGGCAGTACCAAAACTTACGTCCTCTCACGATATGATTGAATGATCTCTCCCACTGGCATTTGGCATATAGTGTGTAATGATGAACGGGAAGAAAAAGTCAGAGGATTGCTCAAATGCCACCTTCCCCTATGACTGATCCGTTTGCGGCTATCTTGAGTACCACAAACGCACACCGTGCCCAGCATAGCTGCGAGGCCTACCCGTACGATAAGGGCACATTACTCGGCGTCCTTACGGCAGCAGTCGAGGCGACACGAATTATTGAGGTGGGGACCGCTCTTGGTTACAGTGCCCTCTGGCTCGCCCACGGCGCTCCAAATGCGCAAGTCGATACTATCGAGAGCGATCCCGAGCACGTTCGTATCGCCCGTCAACACTGCATTGACTATCAGATAAGCAACCGCGTCCACATCCACCACGGCGATGCCCTAAGAGTTCTCGACGGTCTTGACCCAAACGCTTACGATCTCGGATTCTTCGATGGCCTCGCGCCTACCCCACAGCTAGTCACGGGTCTCTATCAACGGCTACGGACCGGCGGTGTTCTGGTGTGCGCGAATCTGACGCTCGGCCCTCACAACGCAGACGACCTGCTTGCTGACCCAGACGCTTGGCTGGCGCATTCATTTGGCGAGACCGCCATTGCGGTGAAGCGTTGAGTGGAGGACTCGTGTGAGGATGGGCGCTGACTCATTAGTAGCCTCGCTCCCAGTCCAATACGTTCAGGAGGGCTTGGCCGGTGACGTAACGCCGCAGGTTCTCGCAGAACAATTCCAGGCCCTTGGCCTGCTGGACATCCGTTCCACCTGACGTATGCGGAGTAATGACAACATTCGGTAGTTGCCAGAGTTCCTCCGGTGGTGGCCCGGTGAATTCTCCAGTGTAGACATCCAGACCAGCCCCAGCGATCCAGCCTGCCTGCAACGCCTTGATGAGTGCCGCTTGATCAACGATTTCACCTCGGGCCACGTTGATGAGATACGCGCTCGATTTCATCTGGTGCAGTTCGGCTTCACCAATGAGTCCGTCCGTTTCTGGCGTCCATTGGCTGCTCACCACCACGAAATCACTCTGCTCAAGCAAAACCGCTAGTTCCGATGGTGGGAGGAGTTGGTCGATGCCTTGGGTCTGACTCTGTGGAGTCGCTGCTGAGCGCCGGGTTGCCACGACCCGCATACCCGCGGCTTTGGCGAGCTTGGCAACAGCCTGCCCGATGCCACCCAAGCCGATAATGCCAACGGTTTTTCCCTGGACCAATCTGGGCCGATACGCTCGGCGCTCGAATTCCTGATTGTTCTGATCACGAAAAGACTGGGACAAGGACTTCGCAAAGAGAAAGATCAGAGACAGCACATATTCTGCAATGGGCAAAGCGTTATTCAGGCCGCGCGACGTGGTCACCATGACATCGCTGCCCCAGATGTCACACATGCGCAGATTCGAGGCACCCGCAGGTGTTTGGTGGAGCCACTTGAGGCGGGGCGCCCGAACACGCAGATCGAGCGGGAAAGGGAAGCGAATGCAGATGACCTCGGCTTCGGCCAGCAGGGCGTCCCGCTCGGTGCGGGTCGAGGTGTTTGCTGCGATGAGAGATTGTGGGACGTAGCGACGAACGGATTCTGCTGGCCAGGTCTCAGCGTACTCGACCTCGAACTTCCCGCGTGCATCGGCAACCCGAATGCGGGGATCAACCGCCTCTATCTTTTCGATGACGGTGTCTCCCACCGCACCAACGAGCAGGACGTTGAGAGGCTGGACCATGTGGGTTGCCGTCGGTCTGTCTATTCGGCTCCTATGGCATCGAGCGCGGCACGGGCGCATTCGATGTCTTCATCTTCTGTTCCGCCGCTGGCACCAACACCACCGAGAAATTCACCGTTCACCGAAAGTGGCAGGCCGCCTCCGGCCAACAATAACGGCCGTCCAACAATCTCAGACACACTCGCGAATAATTGCGAACGGGATTCTGCCAGTTCTGCTACCTCGCGCGAGGTCCGACGAAAGGTCGCGGCGGTAAACGCCTTACTCTGGGCAACCCCGGTGGTCAGCCAGCGGGCATTATCCATGCGGGCCAGGGCGACCGGATTCCCGGACGAGTCCGCAACCGCGAAGCTCATGTCCCAACCTTTCTCTTGGGCCTTGTGTTTGGCTGCGGCGATAAATTGTTCGGCCAGTGCTAAGGTGAGTGCCATAGTCTTCCTTTCTTTATGGCGTCAGAACCAGCTTGCCGAAAACTTTACTCGCAAGCAGGTCATTCAGGGCTTGAGCAGCCTCAGCCAACGGATACGTCTTACTCACCAATGCTTTGAGTGTGCCATTGGCAAACAGCGGGGTGAGTGCGGCCGCCATCTCTGGGATAACCTGGGCCGCATTAATGAGGCTCATGCCATAGAAGGTGATATCTTTGATGAGAGCAGGCAGCACGCCGAATGTCGCGTCCGGAGCTTTACCGGTGCCCGTACCGATTAAGACAATGCGACCGGACTTGGCAACGGCTGAGCAGTCGGCAGCCAAGTTATCTGTGGCGACATTCTCAATAATGACATCCACTCCCTTGCCCTCGGTCAGTTTGATAACCTCTACCGCAAAATCTTGCTGTTTATAATTCAGCGCTACCTCAGCACCCAGTTCGCGTGTCCGGTCTGCTTTTTCCTGTGACCCAACTGTCGTAATCACCCGAGCCCCCGCGGCTTTGGCCAACTGAATGGCCGCGACGCCAACGCCGCCGCCACCAGCAGAAACCAGGACCGTTTCTCCCGCCTGCACCCCGGCTTTATGATGCAAGGCATAATAGGCAGTATAAAATGGTATTGGGATCGCGGCCCCCTCAGCAAAAGAAAGCGCGGGCGGCAGGGGTATCGCCTCTTGGGCGAGCAGACACGTCTTTTCTGCATAGCCAGCACTAATTGCGCGGCCAAATACGCGGTCGCCGACCTTAACCTGTGTCACGCCGGGACTCACGGCTTCGACCTCACCAGACACGTCCGTACCGGTGATATAGGGAAGTTTCAGGGGTGCAAGCTTGCCGGACAACCGGACCAAATCGGCAGGGTTGATACCAATCGCCCGGACCCGGACGAGAACTTGATCCTCCCCCAACTCAGGGTCGGGGGCATCCTCATAGCGGAGTTGCTCCGGTCCTCCAGGTTGGTGCGCTCGCATTGCCTTCATAGCCCACCTTCCCCTGTTAGCGCTGATGGTAGAGCGGATGGCCGGTGTAGGGCGTCTTGACACAGCTGAAGTGATCACCTTCGAGATTGGCGATATACAGCGTCTGCAAGTCCGGCCCGCCAAAAGCACAGTTCGTCGGAAAGTTGAGCTTCTTGCCCTCAGCCGAATCGTCGATCAACATGCTCCAGTTTCCGTTGGGATCAACGGCGATGACTTGATGGGCTGGGACCATTTCCCCGCCCGTCACCACCGCCGGCAGCGTGACGTACATATTGCCGTCCACGTCAAAAGCCATGCCGTCGGGCAGAGCCGGAAAATCCTTGGAGTAGACCTCGGGCTTCCCAAACGTGCCATCTTTCTTGATCTGAATGCGCAGACAGTCATTCCGGGTGCTTTCCAGCACGTAGACCGCGTCTTCTTTCGGGTCGATGGCGGTGCCGTTGGCCAGGTAAATACCCTCGGCCACGATTTCACTCTTCCCGTTCGGACGGATAACGACCAGCGCCCCTTTGGGTGAGGGAGTGGCCAATTCGGCCAGGACATTCTCAATACTCGACGTACTCGAGTTCGAGACGTAGAGATTGCCCTCGGCGTCATAGCTGGCAAAGTTCGGGAGGGTCAGCTTGAGTGCGCCAACCTGATCGGCAATCAGCGACACTTCTCCGCCCTGGGTCACGCGCATCATGGCCTGCTTGCCTAGATCGCAGTAAACCAGATCGCCATTGCGGTCCATGGTCACCCCATTGGGGATGGACCCCTCGGGTAGCGTGACAACTTCACTCACTGTGCCATCGGGTGTGACCTTATACATAATGCCGTTGCGACCGCCGCCAAAGACGTTGCCCTCTTTGTCCACCACTACTCCCTCAGCCTGTAAGACGCCCTTGCCAAAAACATCGACCTGATCAACTGAAAATGTCGCCATGGAGGGTCCTCCTTATTTCTCCAGATGTCGGAAACACTACGCCTCGACGCCGGCTGCCTCAGCCGTCTGGCTTTGTTTCGTAAACGTCACCTTTCCAACTTCCGATCCGCTCAGGACAACCAGCAGATGGGCTTCCTCATCGCCGACATTCCGAAACCCCTCTGATGTTCCTGGCGGAAAGGAAATCGTGTCCCACGGTCCGAGGACGACCTCATTTTCGCCTTTATCTCCCCAGAAAAAGGCGCAGGTACCGGACAGCACCACAAACACCTCGGGTTTCGGATGGCTATGCAACGGGGCGCCTTTGCCCGGACTGACCTTGTTAATGGCCATGGTAAAACCGTGATCGCCCTTAATTGGAGGGCTGGTCTTTCCCGCCCGACCAATCAGCGCATACCCCTGGGTGCCGTCAGGTTTGTAGTTCTTGATGAAGCTCGCGTAGTCAATCGGTTGCAGTTCTTCAAACCGGGCAACACTCGTGTTCATATTTTTTTGTCCGTTTGCCATGGTTCCTCCTTTTTTATCCATCGGTTTAAATAATCCCCTCTTCTCTCCAGCGTGTCAGGGCCACATCCGTATGCCCTAACCACTCGCAATACACCTCGCTATTATGTTCTCCGGGTTGCGGAATCGGTCCGATTTTTCCAGGAGTGTCCGAGAATTTGACGGTCAGCCCCGGCACGTACGTCCGCCCTTTTTCGTAATCCTCAACTTCAACCATCATTTTCCGCTCCCACAGGTGGGGATCGTGGGCGGCTTGCGGGATGGTATGCACCGGCCCGACCGGAACCTCAGCCTGCTCTAGGGCTTGTACCACCTCTGCCACAGTCTTGTCCTTCACCCACCCATCAACCAGCGTGTTGACCTCGTCCGCGTGAGACGCCCGCCCCGCAATACTGGAGAAACGCTCGTCGTCTATCAAATCTGCTCGGCCGATACCGCGACAGAACCGTCCCCACATATGCTGGGGTACAGCCAGGATATAGACCCAGCCGTCTTTGGCTTGGTAGGTGTTGCACGGGGCGATACCACCCGGAGTATTGCCCCGCCGCTGTGGTTCCTTGCCGCTGAGGAGATATTGGGCGATCGGAATCTCCATCAGCGTGTAGCCGGTATCGAGCAGACACACGTCAAGGGACTGTCCCTCTCCGGTAACATCCCGGCGGTGGAGGGCACCCAGCGCCCCAATAGTGGCGTGTAGCGCCGTGATCCGATCGATGATGGGTGAATTGGTCATGACCGGTGGACCGTCGGGAAATCCGGTAAAACCCATGAGGCCGGACATGGCTTGGCCAATCGGGTCATAGGCGGGTCGGTCCCGGTACGGCCCCTTCTGTCCAAAGCCGGAGACGTTGATAAGAATAAGCCCAGGGTTGAGCCGTTTGAGCGTCTCATATCCCAGTCCCATTTTATCCATGACCCCCGGTCGGAAATTCTGGAGCAGCATATCGACTTTGAGCACAAGCGCCTTGAGGAGAGCGATGCCCTGCTCGCTCCGCAGATTCAGCGTAATACTCTTCTTCCCGCGGTTATACGCGGACCAGTAGACGCGACCCAAGCCGCGAGACTCATCCCCACCCGGTGCTTCGACTTTAATGACCTCCGCCCCCAGGTCGCTGAGCACCATCGCACAGCGGGGGCCAGCCTGATAACGCCCGAGATCAAGGACTTTGATTCCGTCGAGACAGCCTGCCATGGCGTTCATTCCTTATGGAGCGTAAGCGCGTCTATCTCTATGTATCAAGGCTGTATAATTGGGCCGCATTACCGGCCACCATCTGATAGACTTCGCCCTCCGGCACCCCGGCAAAGTCTTTGGTGATCTGTTCGACCGAACGCGGGAACGTCCCCTCCGTGTGCGGATAGTCTGCGCCCCACATCAATCGATCCACACCAAGGATATCGCGGGTCTGAATACCAGCCCGATCATCCTCAAAGGTGGCCCAGAACTGGCGTTTGAAATACGTACTCGGAGATTCCTCCAGCTTGGGCTCCATCCAGCGACGGTGGTCGTTCCACCAGTGATCCATAAAGCTGAGCATAGAGGCGATCCAGCCGACGCCACCCTCGGCGATCACAAAACGCAGCTTGGGATAACGCTGTGGTACAGCACTCCACAGCAGATCGACTAAACCTCGCATGGGCTGGAACATCTTCATTTCAACCACGGCCATGCCTGTCCCCATACGTTTGTATTTAGAATAAAACTCTTCGGCCGTTCCCGTGCCAGAATGGGTAGCGACCGGCAGCCCGATATCTTCGAGCGTGCTCCAGAGACGCTCATAATCCGATGTCGCGTACGAACGATCTGGAACATCGGCGGGAATCGTGAAGGTCCGCAGGCCCTGCTTGGCGCAACGCTCGGCTTCCTCGCACGCCCATTCGAGCGGGCCGCGTACGGGTAGTAAGCCCGCCCCAAGCAGCCGATCTGGCGCAGCGGCACAGAATTCACTCAGCCAGTCGTTATAGACCCGCATGGCTTCGCGCTGGTATTCAGCATCTTGAAGCGTGAAGAATTGGAGTCCAAACGCTCCCGCGTAAATAACCTCAGCCCGGACATGGTCCAGGTCCTGGTCAAGCAGTCGCTGTTGGGGGTCCCATGCCCCTGGTCGTGTATCAGCGTGCCGACTCGCCATGGTCTCGATATTGCCGGCGAGCTTGTCTTCCATGGTGGCCCCTTCGAGCCCGACCGGAAATGGTGTCAGCCCATCAATAATGTAGTAGTCAGCGTCCTCGCGTGCTTCGACCCGTGGGGCACGGTCACGAAACCGTTTGTCCATGCGTGTGGTCCACAGGTCTGCTGGCTCAACAACATGACCGTCCGCAGACACATAGCCTTGGGTACTTACCTCCATCGTTCCTCCTTGTTCCCTCGGTTCAACTCGTTTCCTGCTCAATTATTGCACGGCGAGCCCATACAACTGCGCCGCATTACCCGTCACCATCTGGTACACCTCGGCTTCCGGTACGCCCATAAAATCTCGCAGGATCTGCTCCTGGGAGTAGGGGAAGGTTCCTTCCGTATGTGGATAGTCCGAGCCCCACATGAGACGATCAACGCCGACCAATTCGCGGGTCAGGATGCCGGCCCGATCATCCTCGAACGTCGCCCAGAACTGACGCTTGAAATAGGTACTCGGGGCTTCGTCAAGCTTCGGTTCCATCCAGAGGCGATGATCGTTCCACCAGTGGTCCATGAAGCCAAGCAGCGAGGCCACCCAGCCGACACCGCCTTCGACTATCACAAAGCGCAGTTGTGGATAGCGTTGCGGGACAGCCCCCCAGATGAGATCTGCCATGGCGCGCATCGGCTGCAAGACCTTGTTGTCGGTCACGCCGAGCCCTGTGCCGAGGCGCGCCATCTTGGCAAAAATAGCTTCGCCCGTTCCGGTTCCGGAGTGGGTCGCCACCGGGAGCCCGATGTCCTGCAAGGCGTCCCACATGGGATTATAATCGGCGTGGGCATACGAGCGTTCCACCTCGGCCGGGATCAGGACCGTGCTAATCCCCTTCAGCTTGGCGATGCGCTCGGCTTCCTCAACCGCCCACTCGACCGGACCCCGCATGGGCAGGAGGGCCGATCCCAGCAGGCGGTCCGGTGCCGCCGAGCAAAACTCACTGATCCAGTCGTTATAGACCCGAATGATTTCGCGCTGATATTCAGCGTCCTGAACATGGAAGAACTGGAGGCCGAACCCACCCGGATAAATCACCTCGGCCCGGAGATGATCGCGCTCCTGATCGACCAGACGCGGCTGCGGGTCCCACGCGCCTGGTCGCGTTTCGGCATGCCGACGGCCTTTGGGGGTGGTGACTTGACCCTGTATTTTCTCCTCCATGGTAACGCCTTCAAGGCCCACCGGGAACTCGGTCAGCCCTTCTATAATGTAGTAGTCAGCCTCCTCGCGTGATTCGACCCGTGGGGCGCGCTCACGAAACCGTTTGTCCATCCGGGTGGTCCACAAATCCGCCGGCTCAACCACGTGACCATCAGCAGAAACATACCCATTCGTGCGTATCTCCATCTTGAATCCCTCCTTTATGGATACAGAGCACACAAAAAAACGGGGAACCGGAGAGCAGTTCTCCGGTTCCCCGTTAGTTGTTTCCGATACTCGGACGAACGCGCTCGGCGGGTTGCCTAGCGGGCCACGCCGTTACGGAGGAGTGTACCCGAGGTATTCCCGGTGCACTCACCATCCTGGAAGGTCTCTTCCCCGTTCACCAGAATGTGCTTATAGCCCTCAGCTTTTTGGACGCGCCGCCACTCGTTCGCCGGCAGGTCGTGAGCAATCTCACCCGGCAGAGCCTTCACGGTATTGATATCGTAAACCACGATGTCAGCCGCTTGGCCTTCACGCAGCGTCCCGCGGTCCTTAATGCCCGCAGCCCAAGCCATGATCCCACTCAGGCGGAAGTGCGCCTCTTCCAGGCTCATGACGCCCTGCTCACGGACCAGCCAGGACAGGACTTCGGTCGGATAGATGGCCGGAGTAATGAACTTCACGTGCGCCCCACCATCCGACACACCCGGCAGGGTATACGGTGAGCTCATCAGTTCCCGATAGCCCTCAATGTTGGCGTTGGACACCGGGCCAGCCCACTCGGTACGCAGATCATCGGCCACGGACAGGTCGAGCATGGCGTCGATGACGTGCTTACCTTCCTTCTCGGCAATCTGCTGCACGGACATGCCCTCGTATTGGAGTTTGAGTTCAGTATTGCGAACCTTGCGCGCAATAAACTTGTCAAACTCACCAAAGACGACATTCATAGTTTCCATGCCGCCCTGGTCGTAGTCCTCACGCATCTCCTTGCGCAGTTCCGGCTTCGACAGTTTGGCTTTCCGCTCTTCGACCGTTCCGAGCGTGGCTTCCTTCCAGGCCGGAATGCCATCAAACAGGTTCCAGTCTTCCAGGGTCATACGGACCGGAGCCCGAGCAGTGACGCCCTGTCCGAACACCCGAGCGCCGCGTTCGTTCGCTTCATTGACCCAATTCAACTGGGCCTGATGAGACTCGGGATGCTTATCACTGATTAACATGGCGTTGTACAGCAGCGGCTGACCGGCTGTCTTGGTCATCTTTTCCAGGAATCTGAAATCATCATCGACACCAAAGGTGCTTTCACTCGCACCAGACTGGGTAAACTGGATACAGCCTTCACCCACTTCGTTCATGGCTTTGGCCATTTCCATATAGAAATCGTCCGGCAGGATGTCGGTGATCATCGGTGTGCCATCATAGTCGCGCTGCACAGACACCCGGCTCTCGGGCACCAGACGCTGGGCGGACCAGCCCGCGGCGCCAGCCTTCACGGCTTCCTTATACAAGCCGGTGATGGTTGCCATCTCTTCTGCATTGGGGAAGCGCTTCTTGGCGTCGTCAAAGCCACCCATCACATACGCCACGGCCGGGGCGAGCGGGAAGAGATGAGAAACATTGACGCCCAAGGGCATGCGGGACAGGCGATCCATGTATTGCGGGAAGGTCTCCCAGTCAACTTTCATCGACACCCGCATGGGCTCCAGCGGAATCGCTTCGGTCCGGGACAAGGCCAGCATGGCCCGGTCGGCATCTTGCTGCCGCAACGGGGCAAAACCAAATCCACAGTTACCAATGGTGACGGTGGTCACACCATGCCAACTGCCGATCGTACAGTACGGATCCCAGTGCAACTGGGCATCATAGTGGGTGTGCAGATCGATGAATCCCGGAGCAACGATCTGCCCGCTAGCATCAATCTCTCTCTTGCCGTCGCTGCTGCTGATTTTTCCAATCTCAGCAACCTTACCGTCCTTGATACCAAGGTCGGCCTGGTAACGCGGTACCTTCGTTCCGTCGACGATCGTACCGTTTTTAATCACTGTATCAAATTGTGGCATGCTACCCTCCTTTGTGATTTTACAGATGCTCTATCATCGCCATACTCTCAGAGAAATCTGCTGTCAACCTTCAGACAGATAAAAATAATGCCCGGCCCGGAGGGGCTCTGCCGTGACAGTCGATTGCCATCTCTTTCCCCTTACTCAGTAGGTTTCACGTGCTGACTGATCTCCTCATGAACGAAAATACGGCATGACTTCCTGAGCAAATAATTCAAGACACTCGGTCACCTTATCTAAGGCGAGTCCTGGCAGGTGCATGCCCATGGCCAAATGTGTCACCCGCGTTTCGTCCTGGTAGCGTTGCAAGGCTTGAATGCAATCGTCCGGGGTTCCCACAATGGGCGCTCCGCCCGGAATGGTGGGGTCAATGTTGCGCAGTTCCTCAACGCTTGGCACTCGATCCATGGCTCGGTCGGCTCGCAGGTCTCCGGCTTCTTTGAGCAACGGAAAGGCAGAGGAAAAGAGATAATGCATATGCTCACCGACGAGATCCCAGGCTTTATCCCGACTCTCTGCTACATAGACCCAGCGCAGTTGGGCTAAGTAGTAATCTTTCGGATTCCGGCCATTCCGTTCCAACTCATCATCGTAGGCGCGCTGCTGGGCAACCTCACCCGTACCCATCAGGTGAAACCCCATCCGTGCCGCTCGCTGCACTGCTTTCTTGCCACGGGCACCGATCCAAATCGGCGGATGTGGCTGCTGAACGGGGCGGGGCGTGAGACAGACATCGGTGAGATGATAATAGTCCCCGTCAAAAGAGAAGGACTCGTTTGTCCA
Source organism: Candidatus Binatia bacterium (assembly GCA_022826945.1). Taxonomy (GTDB): domain Bacteria; phylum Desulfobacterota; class Binatia; order Bin18; family Bin18; genus Bin18. The sequence goes on along the minus strand of JAJDTY010000038.1, from coordinate 41,462 downwards.
TAATCCCTGAATAACGGCCAAGTCTTCTTCCAAGCGCGCGTCGCGCTGCTCACGGGGAAAGCCGAAGGCATTAAATTCTTTATTGCGATAGCCCTTACCCACCCCAAGATCGAATCGCCCATTGGACAGAATATCCACGGTGATGGAATCCTCGGCCACGCGTAAGGCATGTTGAAAGGGCAGGATTAAGATAAACGTGCCGATCCGGATGCGTGTCGTGCGAGTGGCAATACCGGCAGCGAGGGGCAGCAGCGCAGGCGACCAACCATCCGTATCGAAGTGGTGCTCGGTCAACCAGATATTCTCGTAGCCAAGTTCCTCGACTCTGACGATTTGGTCCAGCAGGTCCTGATACAGTTCAGGAAAAGGCCGCTCCCAGCGAGCCGGATTCCAAAACGGCATGAGCAGACCGAATTTCACATCACCCCTCCTATAATAGACGGCCTAGCAGAAGTGGAGGAATTATTCAAAGCCAATTTTCCTTTTTTCTTCCACCTGTTACTGCCGGTTGCCGAATGAAGGTTCGTTCAGGGTGATTCAGCAGATTTTATCCGTTACGGCATTGCGGTGTATCCGTAGCTGATCTTTTGTCAAAAGCTCTGAGCAGAGGATTGGGGCATATTAGGAATACGGTCAGGAGTAGCTAACGCTTCCCTTAGCGTCGGTCGTATAGCGGATGCCCTTTTCTCCCGAGGTGGACTTTCGCAACGTGGTCGGCTTCGAGATGGGCGATATACAGATCGTCAAAATTCGGCCCGCCAAAGGCGCAGTTGGTCGGTCCCTGCGTTTTTGTCCCGTCTGGGTCGTCAAGAAGAACAGACAGGTGGCCATTCGGATCGAGCACCACCAAGCGGTTCACCATGGGTAAGGTAATAATGAGATGCTCTTCGACATCAAAGGCCATGCCATCGGGCAGCGCCCCTAAGTCTTCACCAAACACTTCGGGGCTGCCATGAGTCCCGTCCTTATGCATGGCAACTCGGATGCAGTTATTCTGACTTGATTGCAGCACGTACACGGCCTGTTCTTGGGGGTCGATCGCCGTCCCGTTTGCGAAGTAGATGCCCGTCGACACGACTTCCCCGCGGCCATCCGGTCGCAAGCGGACGAGGGTCCCCTTCGGTGATGGATTACGCAGCTCTTCCATCAGCTTATCAAAGTTACCGAATGTCAGATCGGTCGAGTTGGACACATACAGGTTTCCCTCGGCATCAAAAACCGGGAAATTCGGGAGGGTGAGTTTGATATCGCCAACCTGATCGGCAAACAGACTGACTTGGCCGTCCGGCGTGACTTTGAGCACTGCGGCCTTACCGGGATCACACACAAAGAGGTTCCCCTGTTGGTCGAGTGCCATCCCGGCTGGTCGGCCACCCGTACGCGCGCATTCCGTGACGGTCCCATCCGGCGCCAGCTTGCGGATCACACCGTCCGTTCCCCCACCGTAGACATTCCCTTCACGATCAACGACTACGCCCTCTGGACCTTTGAATCCAGTCGCAGCCGTTTCCACCTGGTCCAGACTGAGTTGTTGGTAAGCCATGGTGTGCCTCCTGTGTAGTTCTCGTTAAAGATCAGGGGTCGCTATCTCCCCATCTTGAGTCGATTCTCTTGCGCCCAGCCCTCTTTGAAAGGGACGGTAAAATACGGGGTGAGCGACATCTTCTTAAACTTCCACTCGCCATTCTGTCTGACATACTCGTCGTCATAGCGAGCAGCCACGAAATACGCCTCCCCTTTAGAGATGGTCTTTGCTTCGAGGTAGGCATAGCCCTTCCCCGTATCTCCCTGCACATCAACCTCGTGGTTATGCACAAACTGTTTGACAAAAGACAACAGACTTTCGACTCCTTGAAAAAACTTTGTCAGCTCGGCCCGGCCGATGGCCTTGCCCAGATAATCAAAGTCCAGCTCGGCATCCTCGGCAAACAGAGCGGGGATAGCTTCCAGTTCCCCCTCGTTGATGCACTCGTGATAACGAAACCGGAGCGAGCGAACGGCTTCGCGGTCACTCAAATCCTGAATCTTTGCTTCCAGCGCCTGCAAGCGGGCTTCGATATCCTGGGACATTGTTTCCTCCTTGTTAGCTTTGTTCTTTTGGTTCCAAACCCTCAAACCACGGCAGCACCAGGGTTTCATTGATGGTGTAGGTCAAAGCGTGGCTCCAGTCGGGCAGCTCGGTGTACTTCACCTTATAGCCGATGTGTTCGAGCAGTTCATTCGATGAGCGAACAGCTTCAACCGGAAAGATGAAGTCATGCACCCCGTGAATCACATGGATCGGCACAGTGATGCCTCGCTTCTGTCGCAGCATACCATCCGTGGCGGGGCTCAGTTCGCCCGCAATAGGTGCGATCCCGGCAAAGAGTTCGGCCTGATCCAACCCCAGCAGATAGGTATAGGTCCCTCCGTCAGAGAGACCGGACAGATACACCCGTGCACGATCAACGTGGTAAGTCTCACACACGGTATTAAACATGGCCCGGATAGACCGGCTGTCAACCGGCGGTTGCAGGACGGACCACGTCGGCCCTAAGGATTTTGGCGACAGTAGCATATAGCCCTTGCTCTTGGCAGGCCGCAGCCATGTCCAGATATAGTCATCACCCCGGCCATACCCACCATGGAGACAGACGATGAGGGGCCAGGATTTGTCGGGGCTATAGTATTCCGGGACGTATAGCGAGTATTCGGTATGCTCCTCGGTTTGTTGCTGATGGATCATACCGACCGGTTCCACTACACCGTCGGCCTGCGTCTCCAAGGCATCGCGCTGGGACACGGCCTCCGGCAGCAGCCAGTATTGGGAGAGCGTCGGGAGGTGGGCACGCTGGTTGTATAACAAATCCAGTCCACGACACAGCGAGAAGCGACTGTTGACAAACGCCCCGCCAAAATTTGGCCCCGGCGCTCCGTCAAGAAAAGCTGTGCTGCAATTGTTGAGATGTGTCAGCGTGGCACAGAAGGCTGCATGAAACTCGGCGAGTTCTTCGAGCGGTTCGAGGCTGGTAACACTGGAGAGTACAGTTTCAAAAAAATCACCAAGAGTGTCTCTCACCCGTCCCTGCGCCTCCGGGATCTTGCCGAAGTGTATATTCTCCTGAACGTCCTCAAACGTTCGCAAAAAGAGCAGGATTTTTTCTTCCAGCGGTCGAATAGACTCCTGGTACTGTTCCTGGCTCAGCATGCTTCTCTTGGCCCCCTTTCGCGTCTCTCTCCCTGCTTCTTTCCCCGTATGCGCCGCCTTTGTACAATCCTTTGCATCTGCTTGCAAATTGCCCTATCGTACGCAGGAGTTGGCTCGCACAATAAGGAGGGTATTATGAGTACAGCAACGGCCCAGCGTATCCCGCAGAATACGCATGAGTTAGCCGAACGCTTTGGCGGTCCGGACCAACTCGCCGTCAAGCATAAACTGCCCTATATCGACGAAGCGGCCGCACGGTTTCTTGAGCAGTGTCCGTTTGTGATTGTCTCAACCGCGGACGCCCAGGGACGGTGCGACGCCTCACCCAAGGGCGACCCGCCGGGCTTTATCAAAATCGCAGATAAACACACCTTCTACCTCCCGGACCGGGCCGGTAACAAAATGTTCCAGAGTATCAATAACATTCTGGAGAACCCGCACGTCGGCCTGCTCTTCCTCATTCCTGGCGAGGAATGGACCATGCGCATCAACGGCCGCGCCCGTATCACCGATGAGCCTCAGCTCTTGGAAAAACTCAGCGCTCGGGGCCGGCCGGCCCAACTTGCTATCGAAGTCACCGTCGAGGAATGCTACTTCCACTGCCCAAAGTCGTTCAAACGGGCCGAGCTATGGAATGCGGATAAATTCCACAGCTACGAGGGCGACTCGTGGGGTGTCATCCTGGCGCAACGGACCGAGATGGAAAAAAGAAAAGCCGTGGAGCTGGATGATATGATCGAAGAGGCGGTCAAGGATTTGTAGCGGCCATCGACCTGATTCGTGAGGATAGCATGCCAACGCTGCGCATCGATGAGTCCCTCGATCTATACTACGAACTCGACGATTTTACCGATCCCTGGACCGCCTCGGAAACCATTCTCCTCGTACACGGCGTTGCCGATACGAGCCAGGCCTGGTTCGCCTGGGTGCCACGTCTGGCCCGGCAGTTTCGGGTGCTGCGACCGGACCTGAGGGGTTTCGGGCGCTCTTCTGTTCCGCCAGCGGACTATGCTTGGTCTCTACACGGCGTTGCCCAGGACCTCCAGGCCCTGCTCGATCAACTGGAGATTGCGACCGTGCACGTGGTGGGACAGCGTATCGGTGGAAGCGTCGCCATGCAATTTGCCCATGACTATCCCGATCGGGTCAAAAGCCTGACCGTCATCGGTGGGCCGGCGACGCTTTCCAAAAGTGCGCTCAGCCCGGACGCCTGGCTCACGCAGGTTCAACAGGACGGGGTCGAAGCCTGGGCGCGCAGTACAATGGATCGTCGTTTGGGCAATGTGAGCCCAGCGATGAAGGAATGGTGGATTCGCGCCATGGGCAAAGCCTCACCCCAGGTGATGGCCGGAATCTTTCGCTATGTCGGAAATATGGACATCACTGCCCTGCTCCCCCAAATCCAAGCTCCAACCCTGGTAATCACCAGCGACCGAAGTGCGCTGGCTCCAGTCGAAACAGTGCGGGACTGGCAGACGCGGATTCTGAACTCGCAGCTTCTGGTTTTACCCAGCGCGGCCTATCATCTTGCAGCGGCGCTGCCGGAAGAATGTGCAGCGGCAACGCTCAGGTTTATTGCGAGCCTCACCGATTAAACACTTTTCTCCATCCGTACTGACGGACTGCCGTCTGCGCCATGTTCTCCGGCGCTGCATGTAAGGCGGCCAGGGTCAGACCCTGGCCTTTCTCAGTACTACTGTAGGGGCGAGAAGCTGGCCGGGGTCAGAATTTTGTTGTACTGGCTGACGACCATGCCTTGGGCCTTGGGACGGAACGCTTGCATCTCAGGGTCTGCTCCCTGGGCTGCCCGGGCTTGGGCTCGATGGTTCATATCCTCATAGGCCCAAATATGGACGACCTCGTTCAACGGGCCGACCTCGGTTGACCACCAGCCGACCAGTTTGGAGTATTTGCTGATGACTGGCAGTCCTTCTTTTTCTATGAGCGCCTGGAACTCCGGCACCTTCCCCGGTTGCAGCGTATACACACGCATCTCATACACCATAGTCTGATCCTCCTTGTTTTAAGATTTTCAACTCCCAACAAAAGTCCCACATATCACTCTCGGCCCAGCCCATACTACTCCGCCCCTTGCCTACGCGCCGCCCACTCGCGTGCCAAGCGCTGGGCTTCGACGATCTGGGCTGGGGTCATTTGTTTTGCAACGGTATCGCGCAGTTCACGCGCCTCTTCAAAATTCGTCCCGGCGAGATTGAGCCACATATGAGCCAGAGTGTAATCCTGCTGAACTCCCTGGCCATTCTCGTAGAGGCGGCCAAGATTGGCCTGCGCGACAGGATTTCCCTGTTCGGCGGCCCGGCGATACCATTTCACCGCCTCGGTATAATTCTGCGCGACACCTTGGCCCACATTATACATATAGCCGAGATTGGACTGCGCGTCCGCGTAGCCCTGCTCAGCAGCACGGCGGTACCATTTCACCGCCTCAGCGTCATCCTCCGGGACGCCTTGACCCACGTCGTACATATGGCCGAGCTTATTCTGCGCGATAGGGAGTCCCTGTTCAGCAGCTCGACGACACCATTTTACTGCCTCGCTATAGTCCTGCGTGATTCCTTGGCCCTCATGGTACATGATACTGAGATTATTCTGCGCGACCGCGTCTCCGGCTTCAGCGGCCCGACGATACCATTTTGCCGCTTCGGTATAGTCCTGCGGGACACCTTGACCGACGTTATACATGTAGCCGAGATTGAACTGCGCACCTACGTTTCCGGCTTCAGCGGCCGCTCGGCAGGCAACGAACTGAGTTGCGAGTGCTACATCAGTCTTGAAGCAATCCGCGGTATCAACATCTTCTGCCGTAGCGGGACGTACTCCCACACAGACCCGCAACAAGGCAACACAAAGGAGAAGCCGGAAAATAGGTCGCATGGGGGCGCCTTTCCTTCTTCACTGAATTAGAAACGAAGAGACTTGGTAGAGTGTCTTACGTAAACTCGGGCGCGACCTTGGCGGCAAACAGCTCGATGTCTTCGAGGAGCTGGTCTTGTGGTTCGAGACCGTTGTAGGCAACCAGAGAAAAATACTCGAACGGAATCTCCTCGTAGACCTCGGCCACTTGTCGTTTGACCTCATCGACCGTGCCAGCCACGATCAGCCCTGTGTTGAGTACCCGTTCCAGCATGGACCCGCTGCCTTCGCTGAGTAGAACCGGGAAGAAGTGTGAGGCAAATTCCGAGAAAAACGGTACGATGCATTTTTCCACTTTCTCGTAGGCCGCTTCGCGCGTCTTTCCGACATACAAGAAGCGCAACAAGCCCTGCCCCTGTCCGGGGCTGAGGGTGCACCCACGCTGGGCCGCGCCTTCCCGGTAGGCGGTATCCTGGACACGTGCCCCGGCCATAGGCGCAAAATAGCAACAAGTAAAATCCTGCTCGCCCGACCAACGCGCCGAGTCCGCACTGCCCGATGAACTAATAAAGACGGGTGGATGTGGCCGTTGGTAAGGCGCCGGCACCACGCTGATCCGACTGACTCGATTGTGCTCGTCAATCTCTCCGGGCGCGCCATACTCCCGGGCACACGGATAGGCTGGATAGTCGTCAATACCTTCATGCGGAAACGGCACTTTGAAGAACTCGCCATTGTACGAAAAGCTCGGTTCGGTCCAGGCTTTTTTGACAATGGTGACCATCTCCCGGAAGATCTCCTGGTTGACATCGTCGGCCGTGGCCTGCTGCTCAGACTCGCGGTTCGACAAGGTTGGCAGCGTGTTGTACTGCTGCCCGAGCGTTCTGACCCAACGGGCTTGATAGCCGCGGGCAAAGCCGACAAAGAACCGCCCTTTGAGAATATGGTCCAGCACCGCAGTCTCTTCGGCGACGCGTAGCGGATTTTGCGTGCCCATGACATAGCCCAACTGCCCCATCCGCATCTGTTTGGCATACGGGCCTAACCAGGCGTTCATCAGTCCGGGAGTGGGCAGCATCTCAAATCCCTCGGAGTGGAAATGGTGCTCGATAAAGCTCATGCCCCAATAGCCAAGCTCATCCGCGGCTTTCACGATATCAACCATGCCGTCAATGATCTGGGCATAGCGTTCAACGTTGCGTCCGACAGGGCGTAACTCACGCCGTTCTTCGTTGGAGCGCACTGGCATTGAGGGAACCATTTGAATCATTGTTTTCATTACTAAGTCCTCCTGAGTGACCTTCCTGCCTTATCCGTCAGTGTCCGCTTTCGTCAAGCGTCCGAGCGTTACACGCCTTGCACCCTCCCCCAGACTTCGACTACGCTCCGAGCCGGAGGGGGAACGTATGGGGCTTCAGGAACTGTCTGACACCGTCTGCATTGTTGGTGTGGGTGATACCAAACAAGGCGCGGTCCCGGACAAAACTGGCGACGAGTTAGCCATAGAGGCAGCTCGGGCCGCGTTAGAAGATTGCGGTCTGAAGAAAGACGATATTGACGGCCTATTTGTGCAGCCCAGCTATGGGAGGCAAGGTGATTATCTCAAAGTTGGGCTGATGCTCGGTCTCAATCCCAGGGTTGGGGGCGCGGTCGAGGCATCAGGGGCAACAGGCTGTTATATGATTCAGCACGCCGCCCTGCTGCTCAACGCGGGCATGGCTCAGTACATCCTGCTGGTGTACGGCACGAACCAGAAGACGAATCGGAATAGATTCGGTGGAGCCCTGCTCGAAGAACACGCACCCTACGGCGCCTTTAATCCATCCGGACCGTTTGCGTTTGCCTTTCGGCGTCACATGCATTTGTACGGGACAACCGAAGAGCAGCTCGCCACGATTGCGATTAACCAGCGTGCGCATGCCGGGCTGAACCCTAAAGCCGTCCAGCAAACACCGATCACGCTCGACGATTATATGAGTGCCCGTTACATTGTGGAGCCCCTCAGATTATTTGACTATTGCTATATTACCGACGGTGGGCACGCCTTTATCCTGACAACGGCGGACCGCGCGACAGACCTGAAAAAGCCACCGGTCTATATCCAGGGGATGGGTCGCCAAGAGGCCTTTCGCGCGTATGAAACGCCCGATCTGGTGATGCAGAGCTTTCAGCAGGAAGCGGTCGCCAAGATGGTCTTTGCTATGGCTGGGTGCACACCACAGGACATGCAGGCATTATATGTCCAGGATGCATATAGCCCGGCAGTGATTGCGGCCTTGGAAAATTACGGCTTTTGTCCGCGTGGCGAATCCGGGCGCTGGATTCAAGACGGGCGGATCGCTCTGGGCGGCGAACTGCCGCTGAACGTCAACGGGGGGCAATTGTCTGAAACCTATATGGTCGGCTGGCAAAACACCTGTGACGCTGTGCGACAGTTGCGAGGAGAATGTGGTACGCGGCAGATCAAGGATGTGGAACGCCTCATGTGTACGTACACTGGCGGCTTACGCGAGCATGCCGGGGCATTGATTTTGCGAAACTAAACCGGAGAAAGGCCCATGTCCGACTACAACAAACCCCTGCCCGTAATCGAAAAATGGAACGAACCGTATTGGCAAGCCGCTAAACGCCATGAGTTCGTTGCCCAACGCTGCACAGCCTGTGGCTATATCCACCTACCACCTGGACCGGCCTGTACGAACTGCCTTAGTCCGGACCAGGACTGGGTTCAGCTCAGCGGCAAGGGTAATATTTACTCGTATGGCATTTACCACCAACAATGGCATCCCGGCTTTGCCGACGACATCCCCTACAACGTCGCGCTTATTGATCTGGATGAAGGACTCCAGATTGTGAGCCAGGTCGTTGGTTGTGAGAATGATGCCCTTGGCTGTGGTCTGCGGGTTGAAGTCACCTTCGATGATGTGACTCCAGAAATTACGTTACCAAAATTTCGTCTCGTAGGAACGAAGCAAGCCTAGCTGCCGGGCCTTAACTTCGGAACTCACTTGGGAGGCGGCTCGGAGAAGATGGCGTGTCTCCCTGTTGCAAAAAGGAGGAATTACATGCGCATAGGATTTATTGGACTCGGCAATATGGGCGGCCCGATGGCCTCGCATATCATCGCGGCCGGACATGACGTCACCGTCTATGATGTTCGTCGCGAAGTAGCGGACCCCCACTTACAGCACGGGGCGCAGTGGGTCGCTAGTCCCCGCGCGGTTGCTGCCAGCAGTGAGATTACTTTTACTTCTCTGCCAGGCCCGAAAGAGGTCGAGGCGGTGGCACTGGGCGAGGGCGGCATTCTCCAAGGCGCGGAACCGGACTCGGTCTACATCGACCTGTCAACGAGTTCACCGACCCTCATCCGAGCCATTCAAGCCGCCTATCAAGAGAAAAAAGTCCACGTGTTAGACGCGCCCGTCAGCGGTGGGCCGGTCGGCGCCCAAGCCGCCACGCTGGCGGTCATGGTCGGCGGTGACCACGCCATCTATGAGCGGGTCAAACCGATCCTCGACGTGATTGGCGATAAGGTCTCCTACCTGGGCGGAATCGGGTGCGGTGAGATTGCCAAAATCGTTCACAATATGATTGGCATCTGCTTCCAGTCTCTCCTCGCCGAAGGGTTCACTCTTGGGGTCAAAGCGGGAGTGGAACCCCGGGCGTTACTCAAGGCCGTTACCGATGGGGCAGTTGGTCAGGGGTTGATGCTGAACTACATGGTTCCCGAAGTCATCTTCAAAGGCGACTATGATACTGTTCGCTTTGCGCTGCGGGGGGCGCGCAAAGACTTGGGGTTGGCCACCGAACTGGGTCGTGAGTGTGAGGTGTCGCTCAGAGTCGCCAGTATCGTGGAGCAGGAATTCATCGAGGGTCTGGCGCGTGGCTGGGCGGAACGCGACTCGACCGCTCCGTTCGCGCTGCAAGAAGAACGTTCTGGCGTAACCGTACGAGCACCGAAAGCCTAGTCTGGGCGTCGCAAACGGAGGCAAGGACATGCGAGTGGGATTTATCGGCTTGGGTAATATGGGCGGTCCGATGGCCTCACATATCATTGCGGCTGGACACGAGGTGACTGTATACGACCTGCGTCAAGAAGCAGCCCGGACCCAGCTTGCACACGGGGCCACGTGGGCCGACAGTCCCAGGGCCGTTGCGGCTGCGAGTGAGATTACCTTCACCTCGCTGCCAGGCCCGACTGAGGTTGAAGCGGTCGCTTTAGGGGAAGAAGGAATCCTCCGCGGGTCGTACCCCAACTCTGTCTATATCGATCTCTCGACCAGCTCGCCGACCCTCATTCGAAAGATTCATACCGCCTACCAAGAGCAAAACGTCCATGTCCTTGATGCTCCTGTCAGCGGCGGGCCGGTCGGCGCCCAGGCCGCTACGCTGGCGGTCATGGTCGGCGGCGACCCCGCCATCTATGCGCGAGTCAAACCGGTCCTCGACGCGATTGGCAATAAGGTGTCCTATGTCGGCGAGATTGGCTGTGGCCTGATTGCCAAGATTATCCATAATATGGTCAGCAACGGATTCCGTGCCCTCCTGGCGGAAGGACTGACTGTCGGCGTGAAGGCCGGGGTTGCGCCCGAGGCGCTCCGCCGCGCCATTGCAGACGGCGCTATGGGCCAAGGACTCACCCTAAACCACACCCTGCCGCAACGCATATTCAAAGGCGATTTCGATACTGTTCGCTTTGCTTTACGTCTCGCCCGTAAGGATGTTGGGCTCGCCACAAGCCTGGGCCGGGAGTTTGACGTACCGATGAAAATGGCCAATCTGTTGGAGCAGGAATTCATCGAAGCCCTCGCCCGCGGTTGGGGCGAGCGCGACTCGACCTCAGTGTTCCTATTGCAAGAGGAGCGGGCGGGCGTGAAAGTCCGCTCCTCATAATAATCCTTACTCCGCCCCTATGGCGTCCAGACCAACTTGGGCGCAGTCTATGTCCTCAGCCTCAGTGCCGCCACTCGCCCCAACGCCGCCGAGCAATGTGTCATCAATAATAATCGGCAGGCCGCCACCGGCGAGGAGCATGGGTTCATTAATTAGCTGAGTCAGACTCTGAAATAAGTCCGGGCGTTGCTCTGCCAACTCTTCCACTGCTGCGGAAGGGCGCCGAAACGTTGCCGCAGTAAAGGCTTTTGCCTGGGCTACCTGGGTTGTCATCCAACGGGCTCCATCCATACGGATGAGCGCCACCTGGCGTCCATTCGCATCGACGACGGCAAAGCTCATGGTCCAGCCCTGTTTGAGGGCTTCTGCCTTGGCAGCGTCCAGAAACTGCTCGGCCAGGGCCAGCGTCAGGATTGGCGGTGGTTGTTCTTGTTCCGCTTGCCCCGTCTGCTCAGCGGCTTCCGCCGCCTCCTGGCCGGACGGTGGCGCGGCAGCTTCAGCCGCCGCTACGGCGTCTCCCGGTATTTGCTCTTGTGCCTGAACCCAAATGGTCGTCAGGCCCATACTCAATATCAGACCCAAAACGACACCGGCTCTTCGTGCATCCACTTTACCCATCTCTCCCCCTCCTTCCACCTCGCACTGGCCGCGGACGAGCCTAGAATATTTATATTATTAACTCTTCCGCTTGAGTAAGCAACACGGCAGTCAGTTGGGTACTGTCCTAATTCGGACACTTTGAGCTTTTGCGCACTCGAAAAATCAAATACTGAACCTGGCAAATTAGGACAGCACCGTCAGTTGTTCCTCTTCTCATCCTGTTTTACTGGCCTTATTGCCGGGCTGCTCCCTCGTGCCTGCATCTGGCATGCCACCCTCCAAAGAATAGGCAATGTCGTGTTGACAGCCCTAGTCGGCCTATGGCATGGTTCGATGGAGACTGAGTGAGCGTTCAATTTTCTCGACCGATAAGGGAGGACAGTTATGGCTGAATATGATGTACTTATCCAAGGCGGTACCATTGTTGATGGTTCCCGCACTCCTCGCTTTATGGGGGACGTTGGTATTAAAGACGGCAAGATTGCGAAGATCGAACCGAATGGCAAGCTCAATCCGAGCGATGCGGCTAAAACGCTGGACGCAAATGGGCTCATCGTTGCGCCGGGCTTTATTGATCTCCATACCCACTACGATGCCCAGATTAACTGGGATCCCTATGTCACGCTGTCTGGCTGGCACGGGGTCACCTCGATCGTACTCGGCAACTGTGGATTTGGTTTCGCGCCGGTGAAACCTGAGATGCGTGATCGTGCCATGCTGACCATGTCTCGCGTCGAAGCTATTCCGTACGAGTCCATGAAAGCCGGCATGAAGTGGGAATGGGAGACCTTCCCCGAATGGCTGGACTTTCTTGACCGGACGCCCAAAGGGATCAACGTCCTGAGCTTTGTTCCCATTGCGCCGATTATGATCTGGACCATGGGACTCGAAGCGGCCAAGAACCGACCGGCCACAGACAAAGAAAAGCAGACCATGTGCCAGATTCTGAGTGAATCCCTGGATGTGGGTGGCTGTGGATTCTCGGCCCAGCGTTTGGGAGATGGCTTTGTGTCTGTCCAGCGCGACTACGACGGGACACCGATGGTGACGGACACCATGGCTGACGAGGACGTGCTCGCCTTTGGCCGGGTATTGAAGGAACGGGGAGAAGGCTTTATCCAGCTCACCCAATCCAGCCCGGACTTTGAAGCCGATATGAGATTCTACGATCGTTTGGCCGATGAATGTGGTCGCCCAATTCTGTTTAACGCCACAGCGACACGTGACGACCGGCCGAGTATCCATCGCCGCATCCTACGTTGGATGGAAAAGACCAACAAAGCCGGGCGCAAGATCTACAACCAGACCGCGACATTCCGTCAAGGGCTGTACTTCAGTTTTGCCGATATGTCAGGATTGTTCGACGGGAATGATGTCCTGCGTGAAGTGACCATGGGCACGCCAGCCGAACGGCTTGAAAAGCTCAAAAATCCTGCCATTCGCCAGGCTTTGGTCGCAGAATATGATACCGGACATACGCCGGTCGTGACCGGATCGCTCAAAGACTTCACGGTTGAAACCGTGAAGAGCAAGAAGTTCGAAAAGTTCATTGGCAAGACGGTCGAAGAAGTCGCCAAGATGGAGAACAAGCACGTTATAGACGCAATGTTCGATATCGCGGTTGAGGAGAATCTGGAGACCGAATTCTATACTCCCGCTCGCAATGTCCGTGAGGACTATGTGTCCGAGCTGATGTCTTCTCCGTACAGCATGGCCGGGGTGTCAGACGGTGGCGCGCATACCAAGTTCATCACCATTGGTGCCTATCCAACGGACCTGCTGACATGGATGGTGCGCGACGCTGGTTTTATGAGCCTCGAAGAAGCCCACTATCGCCTGAGCGGTATGCCTGCCCAGTGCGCTGGCTTCCAGAATCGCGGCGTCCTGCAAGAAGGTGCCCGAGCAGATGTGGTCGTCTACGATCTTGAGAACTTGAAGCTCACCCCAGAGAAGCCAAAGGTCGTTCACGACTTTCCGGGTGGCGAGTGGCGGCGCGTCCAGTACGCTGAAGGCTATCGCTGGATCATGGTGAACGGCGACGTCACCTTTGAAGACGGTAACTGCACCGGCGCAACCCCAGGCCACCTGCTACGCCACGGCAGAGACTAAGCCACATATACTTCTCAACGTGCTAACCCAAAGGGGGCAGGATTTTTCCTGCCCCCTTTTCTTTTGATTTTTCAGGCAACGCCCGCCCTTCTGGATATGAGTCCTAATTCCCCGGTGACTGAGACGGCCGCGGAAACCCCTGAATAGCAACCACCGTCCTGTCCGCGTCCTGCCAACGCGAATGAGCAAAACCCAGATTCGCCACATAGAGTACGCCTGCATGGACGACGAGGCTGGCATTGCCGTCCAGCGGCGCGGATTGCTTATTCGCAACCACTACCCGCCGACTGCCGTCGGGGGACAGGCCAATAATTTCGTTCCGAAAAATTTCTGAAACGTAGATATTTCCCTCTTCGTCCAAGGCAATACCGTCGAGGAGGTTATGTCCGCGGGATACGACACTCGGCTCACCAGCACTGCCATCCGACTGAATAGGAATCCGAAGCACGAGCGGGTCGCCACTGGTGGCTGCATAAATATTCCGCTGCCCTGCATCAAGGGCAATGACATTCACCCCAAGTGGAAAACCGGAATATGGCGTCGCCGACCAGTGGAGTAGCGGGTGCTCTGACCACAAGGTGACTCTGCCGTCCAGCGTAATTTTCCAAATTCCCGCATAGGTTAAATCGGCCAAATAGATATTCCCCACATCGTCAATGGCCACATCGTCGGGAAAGCAAAAGGGCCAGCCATCCCCGCGGGTTGCCACGGGTGTGACCTCGCGCGTTTCGGCATCAATCCGATAGACCCCACTCGTTACATCGGTTGCATCCCGGCAGGCAGGGTGGCGCGGATCGCCGACCCGGTCGTACTTGGAGCGGGCTTTATACGCCACGTATAAGTTGTCATCTTTGTCCGAGGCAAGACCAAGGACGTGGCCCTTCCCGCTGTCAGCTTCGGCGGGAACCCAGGCAATGTGGACGTATTGCCCGTCCTCTTTGAGCTGTACGATCTCGCCGGTATTGAATAGCGAGGCATACAGGTGGCCTTGGCTGTCCACCCCGATACCCTCCGGGGTATCGGGTAACTGCGCATAGACCCAGGCACTAAAGGCTTCGGCCAGCGCTTCCTCCGGCACAGCCTGCGGCATGCCTTCTGCCTCCGCTGCTTGACCTTCTTGGATTTCCTGTCCTCCTAAAGCTCCCGTTTGGCCCTCTTGGATTTCCTGCGCTCCCAAGTCCTCCTCTTGGATTGCCTGAGCCATGACGGCGTGAGCTGTAATCCCGAATCCCAGCAGCAGTATGCTCAGTATGCCTAGTGTCTTTTGCATTGTAGTGTATTGCCTCTCAATCGTTATACCAATTCGGCAAGCAGGGCTTGGGCAGCCTGAAAGTCCCGCGTCTCACGTCCTTCAGTAAACCAATCGGTGGTCTCTGTCAGCACCCGCCGTGCACTCTCTCGTTTGCCCTGTTTGCACCACTGCTGGGCTAGGCTCGTCGCAGCGCGCAACTCCCACGACTTGGCACCTTGTTGACGGGCAACAAACAGGGCCTTTTGAAAACAACCTTCCGCCTCACTGTTTGACCTGGGAGTACTCGTCTGCGCTGAGAGCCTGTTTGCATCCCGCACCAGCAGCAGCTCTCCCCGCAATCGGTACAGCTCCGCTTCCGAGAAACGCTCCGCGCTGGTGTTGACGACTGCCAGCGCCTCATCAAGGAGGGCTAAGCCCTTTTCACTCCGTCCGATCTTTCCGTACTGTTCAGCTAAAAGCCCAAGGAAGTAGGGGCGGAGGAGCTCCGCTCCAGTGGCACACCAGGCGGCAATCATCTTTTGCAATTGCTCGACAGATATTTCGTCGTGCAATTGCGCGGCGGTAGCCCAGTCCCGGAAGATCGTCCCGATCATCTCCCAATCGGGGAACCCGCACTGTTGCGCAAAGGCAATTCCAGTTACGGCACGCTCATAAGTCACCTTTGCTTCGCCGCGGAGTTGATGCAGCAGGCCCGTCCAGTTCAGGGCAGCCGCAAGACTGAGACTATGCTGGTGGGCCCCCTCTTCCGCCCTTGCCAGCGCTTCCCGACTCTTCTGCAGGGCCTGTTCCGGATAACCCAAAACCCATAAGGCCAGCGTTTCGTATAACAAACAGACGGTTCGTGGGTCTGTACCGTATTGAAACGCCAAGGCTTTATGCTGTTCCGGATTATGCAGTGCCAGGGCTTTTTGCAGGTGCTCTCGCGCATGGGCAAACTCACCGATCCACAACAAAGTATTACCCAAGGCTCGATGCACCTCTATAAGCAGGTCGGGATCATCCAGGTGTTGAGCCAAAGCGAGTAATTGCTCACCCAACTGCCGCGCTGTTCTGAGCTCGGCCCGCATCTCGTGGACGACCCACAGGCCGCGGAGCACCTGAAAAGAATGTGGAGTTTCTCCAAGCTGCTGACACAGCTCCTGCGCACGGGCATATGCGCGTTCCACCTCCGGGGCGGCGTAGCCCTTGGTCGCCATGAGACTCGGACCCAAGCGGGTCTGGATAGTCAACTCCCGGTGGGTCCGGTCGGGCGTCTCCGGCAGTTCGTTGAGAAGCGCCAGCCCCTTGAGAAAATGGCCGATGCCCTCACGGTGCGCCGAGCGTTGCACGGCCTGCTCTCCGGCGTACTGCCAGAATCCAATAGCCTGATCGAGCAAGCCGGCTTCAGTGTAATGGTGGGCGACTAATTCCGGCTGCTGGTGTCTGATATCGGAGAACTGTTTGACGAGGACATCGGCGACCTGGTGATGAATTTGCTGGCGTTTACTCTTGAGCACAGACTGGTACGCCGTGTCTTGGAGCATGGCATGCTTGAAGACCCAGCGGGCCTGGGGAAGCATACCTTTTTGAAAGATCAGCTCGGCCTCTACGAGTTGAGCCAGCCCCCGTGTGAGCCGCTGCTCATCGGACGGCCAGACCGCCCGGATCAGGGCATATGAGAAGGCTCGGCCAAGGACGGCGCCGATTTGGGCAACATCCCGGGCGGTCCTGCTGAGTTGATCAAGCCGAGCCATCAACGAATCCTGAAGCGTGGCAGGAATCGTGTGGGGAGCCCCTTCCCATCCGTTTTCAGGCACGCCAGCCTCGATAATAGTTTTCGTCAGCTCTTCAACAAAGAGTGGAACGCCATCAGTCTGCGCCGCGATATGTTCCACCAGGAGTTGAGGCAGCCGTTGGCCTTGGGCGACATGGGTAATGAGTTCCTCAATCGGTCGACGCTCCAAACGGTTCAGTGTCAGCAAGTGGACAGGCGGCCGCGAGTGCCATGGAGGAGTAAATTCCGACGAACGAAAAACCAGGAGGACGAAGAGGTGAAGCGGAGCAACCCGCTCAATAAGCATCTGCACCAGATCGAGCGTCGAAGGATCGACCCAATGCAGGTCTTCCCAAACAATGAGGAGGGGCCTCTCTTCCGATTCTTCAGCCAGCCAAGCGACTAATGCTTCCTGTGTCTTTTGTCGCTGTCGCTCCGGACTCAGCTTGAGCGGAGTGAAGCATTCAGGCAGCGGCAGTGACAATAATGAGGCAAAGAGGGCTACACTCTCCTCCGGCAAATGGCGATACCCTTCCAGGGCCGTCTCTAAACGGCGAAATTTTTCATCTTCGGGCTCATCGCCTTGGAGCTGCAGCCAGCGCTGGAGATGGTCGATCACCGAGTAAAAGGCCGTGTTGCGCGCATAGGACGAGCAGCGGAATTCTCTGCGTGCCTCGCCCGCCTTGGCGACCTGCTCTTTGAGTTCCTGGACCAGACGGGACTTGCCAATACCCGGCTCGCCATCTAACAGCACGACTTGTCCCTCTCGGACCTTGGCCGCCTCCCATCGTTGCCGCAGGAAGGCGAGTTCTTTCGTTCGTCCAACCAGAGGAGACAAGCCGGCTTCAAGCGCAACCTCAAACCGGCTTTGCGCGCCTTCTTCCCTAATGACTTGGTAGACTGAGATGGGCGTCGTCTTGCCTTTGAGCGCGTGTGGCCCGAGCGTCTGACACTCAAAAAAACCTTCGACGAGCCGATAAACTGCAGCACTCATCACAACCGTATCGGCCTTGGCTATAGCCTGGAGGTGTGCCGCAATATTGGGGGTGTCGCCGAGTGCGAGATGCTCGTGCCGCTCACCCGCACCCATGTCGCCCACCACCACCTGTCCGGTATGAATACCGATCCGCAGCCGAATCCGCGGCGTGTCTTTTGTACTCGGACGAAAAGACGGCTGACGCTCGGTCTGCCGCAGCTGGCTGTTCATCTGGTCCAGCTGAGCAAGAATGCCCAAACCTGTTTTCACGGCCCGTACTGCGGTATCCTCGTGGGCAATCGGATAACCAAAATAGACCAAAATCCCATCGCCGAGATACTGGGCGATATAGCCACCGAAACGTTGAATCACGCCAGCACAGGTCTCTTGATACGTCCGAACGATGTCCCGCCACTCCTCAGGATCAAGCCGACCGGCGAGGGTCGTTGATCCCACAATGTCGCAGAACATAACTGTCAACTGCCGCCGTCCGGTAGGCGCAGGCACCGGTGCGGGCGCGGGTGACCACTGTGGCTCTCGTGTTGACTGAGCTGACGGCACAGGTGCCGTTTCACCAACCGGCCGGACAAGGAGAGGCGTTCCACATTCGTCGCAAAACTTTGCTCCCGTCCGATTGGCTTGCCCACAATTCGGGCATGACATAGGCAGGCTCTCCCGTCCCCGGCTTCTTCTGATTTATCATGGGAGACTGATGAAGCCTCGGTCCCCCTTACCACTCGATGGTCGATGGGTCTCCTTTGTACAGGGTGCGGACATAGGCGATGACTTTCCAGGCTTCCTCCTCGGTGATCACCCCATCGTAACCGGGCATTTTATTGCGCCCAGTCATGACCTGGTCCATCACTCGGTTGTCATCACCCGTGCCTTCCTTCCATTCCTCATCCGTTAAGTCGGGTCCCATGCCTCCCCCGCCACGTAAACCGTGACAGCTATAGCAGTTCAGGAGCTTGTAGAGCTCTTCGCCCTCGCTAATCGCCGTTGGATTTCCCGTATACGGATTGAGCTTTACCAGGCCGTTGGTTACTTCTTGCCCGGCCTCACCACGGGACTCCGTCGGCTGGCCATTGGAAGCTTGAGGGAATTGTGGGTCGGGCACTTCCGTCCCCTGTTGAGAGTCGTGAGGCTCGGTCGGTTGGAGGGTAATACCGGGGACACTGTAGTCGACCAAGATCTGCCGGATTTCTTCCGCGTGCTGCGTCAGCAGGCCATTGAGCGTATTCTTCAGCGCTTCGTCGCTCTTCCGAACGCCGAGCGCAATATCATAGGCGAGGAGGAGGGAGGGTGACTCCTCCTGGGACGCTACGGGCACCACACGCAGTGAGGTAGCTTGCTGTTGGGCGAAATAACCGCCAATCGGTCCCCATACAATAGCCGCATCGATCTCTCTATTGGCGACGGCTTCAATGATTTTTCCCGGCGGATTGGGATCGGCATAATTGCCGAAGACACTGTAGCCGACCACATTATCCACAATCCCGCGCTTGCTCAGCGCATGGGCTGGCGGACTATTGGTATAGTCATCACCGATTAGGTGCACGCCGATTTTCAATTCTTTGAGGACGGGGTCATCAAGGGAGGAGAGGTCGTATGGTGTATCTTCGGGATAGACAAAAGCGTAGACCGAACGGTAATACGGCTGCGTCGTTAAGACCATATCAATGTCGACCGGCAGACCCATGACCACGTCGCACTTGCCGGCGTTGAGCGTACTGCGCAGGAATCCCCGTCGTTGGGGCCACCACGTATAGGAGACCGTTTGGCCCAACCCATGGGCCAGGACTGCGGCGATTTTATTCTCGAACCCTTCTTGCTGCCGGTTGGAAAACGGCAGATTATTGGGGTCTGCACAGACACGGAACGGTTTGGTCGCCTCTGCGGTCTCGGTTGCCCAAGCGGCAGCCGAGAAGAGCGAGGCGGACAGGAGCAGGAGGAGGGTGAGACAGGTAGAAGCGTGGGGGGCTGCTCGTCGTCCCCCCTCAGTTTGATTGAGCATAAGAGGCTTTACAGCGGGTCGAGAGCGCTCATTTACTCAAGCGCAAAGACGTATAACATCCCGCCTTTATTCGTGTCTTTTCCCAGATCGCCAAAGGCACCGACCGCGCCCAGGGCTGCGGTCGGATCGTCCGTTGATAAGTCGGCGGCGACGACCAGGCCGGACCAGCCACCAATCCCGGACATGATCGCCACGTACTGCTTGCCGTCCGGTCCGAGATAGGTCATGGGCGCGCCAATAATGCCGGAGCCGGCCTTGAACTTCCACAGTTCTTCGCCAGTCGAGGCGTGGATCGCTTTGAACCAGCCGTCCATGGTCCCGTAAAACACCACATCACCACCGGTCGAAAGCGCTCCACTCCAGGCCGACCATTTTTCCTTAATGCCCCATTTTTTTTCACCGGCAACCGGATCCCAGGCAATGAATTCCCCGCGGTGCCCGCCAGGTCCGGGGAACATTTTGACAATAGCGCCAACGTAGGGCACGCCGGCAATATAGCGGACTTTCGTCCCCTCGTAATCCATGCACAGATGGTTGGTAGGCACATAAAAAAGCTTGGTTCTGGGTGAATAGGACACGGGCTGTTGGTCCTTGGTTCCCATGGCACCAGGACAGATACCTTCCGTATTCACCCCTTCTTTGGTCCGCTTGTCCGGGTTTTCGACGGGCAGACCGGTTTCGAGGTTAATCTCTTTGGCCCAGTTCACTTCGCCAAATTTATCCGCGGCCAGAACCTTGCCCGAAGTCCGGTCAACCTTGTAGGCAAAGCCGTTGCGATCGAAGTGGACCAGGACTTTCTGGGTTTTTCCATCTCCATTGGCCGGCAGGTCAATCAAGACGCTCTCGTTGATACCGTCATAGTCCCAGGCGTCGTGTGGGGTCATTTGATACGCCCACTTGGCTTGGCCCGTGTCCGGGTTGCGGGCAAACAATGTCATGGACCATTTATTATCACCCGGCCGCTGATCAGGATTCCAGGCCCCCGGATTCCCGGTCCCGTAGTAGAACAGGTCAAGTTCGGGGTCGTAGCTATACCAGCCCCAGGTCGTGCCACCGCCCCGCTTCCACTCTTCGCCTTTCCAGGTTGAGATTCCCAGGTCCTTGCCTTGGTGCGAGTCATACGGGGAGGAAAAATCTTCACCAATCAACACCTCGGAATCCGGTCCGGTGCTGTACGCGCGCCAGACCTGCTCACCCGTGTCGACGTGATTGGCGGTGACAAACCCACGCACGCCAAACTCACCCCCGCTTATGCCAGTAATGACTTTGTCGCGGACGACCAATGGCACCATGGTAATGGTCTGGCCCTGTTTAATGTCGCCCTGCTTGACCTTCCACAGCTCTTTCCCGGTCTCGGCATCAAGGGCGACCGTGTGCGCGTCGAGCTGATTGAAAAAGATTTTGCCCGCGGCATAGGCCGCGCCCCGATTCACTACGTCGCAGCAGGCAATCGGAATGGCATCCTCGCTTTGGACGGGCGCATATTTCCATTTAATGGCATGACCCGGATCCGCTAGATCGATGGCATACACGATATTGGGAAAGGGAGTCACAATATACATGGTGTCGCCAATCACCAGCGGCGTGCCTTCGTGGCCGCGCAGGACGCCGGTCGAAAACGTCCAGGCCACCTTCAGGTCCTTCGCGTTCTGCGTGGAAATCTGGTCCAGGCTGCTATAGCGGGTGAGGGCGTAGTCCCGGCCCGAAGTCACCCACTGACCGTGGTTTTGCTGCATATCGAGCAGTTCCTGTGAAGCCTGACCAGATTGAGAAAAAAGCGGCAAGAGCAACAGTCCGGCAACGAGCAGTATTGTCTGCCCCCCAACAGCAAACCCTCTGAGAAATCGAGTCTTCATAATGCCCTCCTTTGCCTACTCTTCAGGAATCTGAAACACATACTCGCTCTCTGGAGCCACTCCCTCTCGCTCTGCTGAAGAGCGCGGTCGGGAGCCCTTCCCATCAGGAGAAAGCTACTCTGGGAAGGCTGGCTTTGTCAATCGCGATTCCTTCCGCAATCGGCCTCCGCTGTCAGGAAGAGACAGGTGTAGGCCGCGCCCAGGAAGGCCGCTTCAGCCAGAATTTTCAAGCCTTCCTCAACACCACCGAGCCATTTTCCCAGGCTGGCGCTTCCCTCCTGACTGATACCCATGAGAAGGAAGACATCGGGACGATTTACCAGGGCATCAAGCAACCCCATAAAGAGGAACAGGACGAATCCACACGTCACCAGGGGGAGAACCGGTCGATAAGAGATCAGTTCGGAGCGGTAGGCATACAGGATGGCCACTCCGACCAGCCCATACCCAAGCAGGATCGCGTCATCGAGTCGGTCAGTTAGGGCGG
Source organism: Candidatus Binatia bacterium (assembly GCA_022826945.1). Taxonomy (GTDB): domain Bacteria; phylum Desulfobacterota; class Binatia; order Bin18; family Bin18; genus Bin18. The sequence goes on along the minus strand of JAJDTY010000038.1, from coordinate 19,461 downwards.
TCTCCGGGCGTTGCAAGAGCCGGTGCACGAAACGATCCAGGGACTCATGGATCTTGGCGACCTCGTCGACTGCCAGGAAAAGAAATCCAAGGGCAATCAGCAGCCAGACAAAAGCTGGGTGACGCCAGACCACCAAGTCTCGGCAACTACCCGTCCGACAGTAGAATACGCCGCCAGCAAGGCCGCCAGTTACGAGCAGATGCGCAAACGACAGCCATGTGATCGGGTCGCCTTCACCGGTATACGCAGTGGGGTTCTGGTGCCAGGCAAAGCCCAGCCCGAGGGCAAGCAAAACAGCGAGAAAGTCAACGTAGACAAGGGAGAGCAGGAGGGTCGTAGGGGCGCAGGGAAAGAGCGTCCGATTCACGTCGTCACTGTCCTCTCCGGGCAACCGTGCCGATGGGCTGTTATTTTATCGCATAGGCATTTGCCGGGGAGCCAACCCCGCCGGGTAGATTGAGCGGAATCGCAACCAGCATGAATTCATAGCTCCCGTCCTGCGCGCAGACCTGAGCCAACTCCCCCACCTCCCACAGCTCCCCAAGAGGCATACCTTGCAGAGCAATGAGCCGACGATGCTGAAAGCCAACTGCCGGATCGACGGGCAAGGCTTCTACCGCAACGTTATCTGCAGCAATGGCGGCAATCCGTCGATCCCAGAGCCAGGCGGCGGTCTCTTGCGAGGCCGCCAGCCCCGGACAGGCGTGCTGCGCTTCGCCAGGACCCAGACTATCGCGCAACTCCTCCCGCCCCGTGGCATCTAAGCTTTTATACCACTCTAGCCAGCCGGTTCGCAGAATCAGGATATCGCCCGGTTCGAGTTGCACCTGTTGCGCGCGCGCGACTTTTTCGAGAAAGGCCTCATCCATCTCAAACTTTTTCGTCATGTCGAGCGGCGTCTGCTGCGTTTCCAGGTAGCGCGCACCATCCAGGAGCACCCCGCGTCCGACGATGCCGTGCTGTGCCCAGTGCTCAATCCCGAGTTCGCCCTTTTCGTCCAGGTCGCCATCCTGCCGACCGCCATAATAGCCGTACTCGCGAAAGCGGATGTGACGCAGGCTGTCCCACTGGCTCGAACCCTGCATCGCAAAATTATCAACATAGTCGTCACGACCGCCTCGACCAACTTCAATATGGTGTCGATAGCCCTTGCTCCGAAACCCGCCGTATAGCGTAATGGGGAAATTCAACGGCAGGCTGAGGTTGAACACCTGGCCAGTCCGAATCAGTCTTGCGGCCTGTTTGACTTTTTCTGGCGTCAGTAGGTTCACGGATCCCAGTTGGTCTTCCGACCCAAAGACCTCCCAGGCATGGCGCTCTTGCGTCTCTCCCACGTACGGCAGCTCTCCAAACTTTGGCAAACTCGACATCGCTCCCCTCCCGTGAATGCTCGGCCCTATTTCCGCCTACCAGGGGTATATGGCGAGGATACGCTGGCACTCGCTCCACACTTCCCGACGTGTCCGGTGTGACCGTCGGAGAATGGAGTGTCAGCGCTGCTCGGGCAGCAACTCCAGCACGGCAAGCGTCAGCTCTGGGCCAGCCTGCTCAGCGAAAAAGTAGTCGTCGACCACACTGGCCATAGGACCGAGTTCAAGGTTGACGCTGACCTCATTTTCACTCGGATACCAACGCAGGCGAAAACCGATGGCTTCGGGCGGCACGCGGTGCATCGTTTGCCGCCCGCTGGGACCGTCGTAAAAATAGTCGCCCTCTTCCCCTTCTCGACTGACCAGCCACGCACCCAGCCAGCGCTTCCGGTCTGCCGGCACTTTCTCGGCCTCCCCCCAGTCCAGGTGCAGCGTCTCCGGCCGTGCGGCGCTCATACTCGGCTCTCCTCAGCGTCTGCCTGAACTACGGGCGGCTCAAAACCGTATAGCTGAGCCGCATTGAGCCCCAGGACTTGACGCCGTTCGGGCTCAGTGAGGTCGCCCATAGTCCGGTCGATGGCTTCCTGCGAACGCGGCCAAGTTCCTTCGTGATGCGGATAATCATCCCCCCATAAGAGCCGGTCAATACCAATCCATTTGCGCGTCTCCAGTCCAACCGGGTCGTCCTGAAAGGTCGCGTAGCCTTGACGGCGAAAATATTCACTCGGCAACATCGACAGCTTAGGGGCAATCCAGAAGTGGTGTTTGTGAAAGCCTTCGTCCATGACCCAGAGTGTCCAGGCTAGCCAGCCAATCCCTGCCTCGACGGTCACAAAATTGAGCTCGGGGAAACGCTCCAGCACCCCGGACGCGCATAGATGGACAACCGGATCAATCGCCGTCGATAGGGCATGGACAACATAGTTGATAATCGCACCGCCATTGCCCGAGGCGGTACGCGGGTCTTTGCCCGTTCCCACATGAAAGCTCATCGGCATGCCGGTTTCTTGGATAGCTGCCCACAGCGGGTCGTACAGCGGTAGGTTATAGGGCTGGTCCGGAACGGTAACGGGCAGGAAAACGGTTTTATAGCCGAGCTTGGCGACACGCTGGACCTCCTGCACCGCGGTGTCAACATCTTGTGGCGCAATGGCGGCGGTGGGGATGGAGCGTTTTTGCGCTGGGTTGAAGACCTCAATGGCCCAGTCATTCCATACCCGGCACATGGCGGTTTGCATGGCCGGGTCGGGCGATGTCCACATCAGCAGTCCACGGTTGGGGTAAATGACTTCGGCGTCAATCCCGTCCCGAGCCAAATCCTGCTGACGCCGCACAAGGTCAAAGGTCCCGCCCTTAGCCCGCTCTAAATCTTCTCCGCTCAGGGTAAAGTCCCGGATACGCTTTTTTTCCTGCCCCTCAACGACCAGCCATTTCCGCCCATTGGCATCGACCGTCAAACGCGGAATCCGGTGACGAAATTGAGTCTCAATCCGCTTCTCCCAGAGGTCGGGCGGCTCCAGCACATGGCAGTCTGCGGAAACGACAAAATAGTCCTGCATAGGAATCGATGAAGGTGTGGACATAAGGTCCTCCTCCGGCTCTAAGCAATAGGTCTGAGGCGCTTCCACCCTTTAGGCAAGTTCTCCCCGAGCGTCAAGTATGAACGATCTCCCGCCGATAGGAATCGGGACAGGATAGCCCAGTCAACTCCAACACAGGGTACTGTCCTAATTTGAGGCTTTTCCCCCAACAGAAACAGTAGCTTACAGTTCGAAATAGGACAGTACCCAACACAGAGGCTATTGCCAGGCAGACCGCTTTTCTCTATACAGTCAGGGCTCTATCGCTAGAGTGCACGAATGGATTGCACACCGCATCCCCAGAGCGTCCTTTCTCTGTCTGCGAGACGAAGAACTGAGGTGGGGGAGGGAAATGCAGGAAAGGTAGCACACATTGACACTGGAACCGCTTCTCTGGGGACTCGCAAAAGGCATAATCGGCTTTATTGGACTCGTTCTGTATTCTAGCTTTTTTGAATGGGCACTGCACAAGTATTTGATGCACACCCTGACCTTGCCCTACTCATTCCAGGCCCACGCCCTCGTCCACCATGGGCTCTTCCGGGCTGACGCCACCTACCATATCCAGCCTGGAGTTGATCCCAAAAAGGTCACCTTTGCGTGGTGGAATGCGCCGCTGCTCATCGGGCTGCATCTGCCCCTCCTACTCGGCCTCGGCTGGGCGTTTGGCTGGTCCGTCTGTGTTGGGGGGCTCCTTGCCTTGGTCCTCGATTATGCCCTGTACGAGTATATCCACTATTGTATGCACATCCCGCGCAACCGCTGGATTGAGCGCACCCAGGCGTTTCGATTCGTGCATACCCATCACTATATTCACCATCGTTATCCCTACCAGAATCTCAACGTGGTGAACGTCGTGGCAGACTGGGTCTTTGGCACCATGCGAGCGGCTAAGGATGTGGACCTGAGCGCCGACCCCATTGTCAATCCACAGGCTGAGCAGGAACTGGCAACGCCCCTTGCGGCGTTCTAGCGCGGTTCTCCGTTCCGAGGCACAAGCCCAGGCGCCCTGCTCCGCCGTCAGTGTGTAGCAGTAGGGTAAGCCCTAGCGTGCGGCCTTCTTCCGGTATGCCCCCAGCGCACTCCCCGCCCCTTTCTTGATGGTCCGGTGCTCGGGCGGAGTGGGTCGAAGAACGGCTGGCCACTTGTCAGGCTGGGGTTCCGCCCCCTCCTGGGCGGTTACGGCAGGCTGGGTGTCACCAAAGAGCGGCGTTCGGCGGATATCGATACCGGGGACGTTATAGCTGAACTCAATCGGAATGCCGTTTGGGTCAAACGCGTAGATCGAATGGACAAAGCCATGATCTATCGGACCTGAGACCTCATAGTCCGCGGCCACCAGTTTGTCTCTGAGTTCCCATAATTCATCGGCAGACTCAACACCAAACGCAACATGGTCAAAGGCGATCGGACCACGGAAGGCAACACCGTGCCGTTTCGGCGGGACGGGCTCTGCTCCGTCCCATTCAAAAAAGGCCACCGTGTCGGTCTCGGACAGCTCAAAGAAATAATGCCGAAAGCCTGGTTCACCAATCGTGGCGACCAGACGCATGCCGAGCAGGTCACGCCAGAAACGGACCGTCTTATCCATGGCGCCAGTCACAAACGCCAGGTGATTCACACCGGTAAATCGAACCATCGTAGCCTCCTTATTGAGAGGAACTCCCGCACACCACTATCCCTGAATCAGCGGCCCGTGTCAGCCGGAGCGCTCCTTGTCCATATAGGCCCTGGCAGAAGAATAAGACGAAACACTATACGGGACAAGGAAAGTCAGGGCGATCTTGAAACCCAACCGGGGGGAGAGGTCGAGATTTAACAGCAGGTCGTACTGATTGATCACGGTCAGGATGGGTCCCACGATGCCGGCCACCTTCAGGGCACGCCTCACCGTCTCCCGCCGAAACCAATGATACAGGAAGCGCCTACCTCCACCGAACTGATTGCCTGTCGCCATGTGTTCTCCGCTGGCCGGATTGCAGTCTAGGGGGACGGATATCATCTGGCAAGGATACTGGTCCTGTCGCGGTCTCTTTCTTTTATAAACCAGAGCATTGCCAAGAAGGAGGACGATATGACGTGGGTGACAACATTTACAAAAGACGAGGCAACCGGACGGCTGGCTGAAGTGTACGAAGAGGTCCGTCAACATCCGATGAGCGGTGGGCGAATAGCCAATGTCATCGCCTGTATGGGGCTGCGCCCAGAGGCGTTGCGCGGGGTGTGGCAGATGAACATGGGCATCACATTTGGGGCGTCAACTTTGGGACGCGTACGCGAAGAAATGATTGCCACCTCGGTGTCCGCCCTCAATCACTGCCATTATTGACGCTCTTCCCACGCAGAGTTTCTGCGTATGGAATCGGGCGACCACACCCTGGTTCGGCACTTGAAGACCGACCCGGAGGATGCTCCGCTCGGGGCGCAGGATCGGGCCATGATCGATTTTGCGCTCAAGTTGACCCGAGCCCCGGCGGCGGTGAAACGGGAAGATCTCGAGTTCTTACAACAGTACGGTTTCAGTGAGGAGAATGTGGTCGATATTGTCCTCATCACCTGTGTGTTCAATTTTATGAATCGACTCGCGGACGGCTTGGGGGTCGAGCTCGACCCCCAGATGCAGCACCTGCTGGACGCCAATGCTGATAAGGAGTAAGCCGTCGCCTGAGCCGGATGTCGGCTCGGGCCCCCCTCCCTTCGCTCTACAAGGTTTTCTCGAATATTCGATAGGTTTTGTATATCTGAGCACCCATGCGTTCGAGACCGCGCTGCATGGCCCAGTTATCTTCAAGAATCCACGAACATTCAACGAGACGATAGCCGTAGGCTGGGACATCTTGCCAGAATTTGAGGTATAGCATGGCGTCAAGGCCACGTATCCGCACGTCCGGATTGGTGCCGAGCAGGAGAATCCGCAGGGCATCAATCCGACGCCTATACCACAGAAACTTCAGGAAGCCCAACGGGAATAATCTACCGTTCATATGTCGCAGAGCCTGGTTGTAGTCTGGAAGTGCGAGGGCAAAGCCAACCGGCTGGTTCTCCAGTTCTGCGATCAGACACAACCTGGGATCGGCGACGAGGCGCAGCGTGCGGGCAAGCAGGTCCACCTCAGCCTCGGTCATCGGCACGAAACCCCAGTTTTGCGCCCAGGCCCTATGGTAGATGGCGTGCAGTACCCGGATTTCTTCCGTGAAGCGCCGGAGATCGATTGATCTGATAGTGATGGCTTGTTTCTTCTGTAGGCGTTCGACCCCCTGTACGAGGCGCTCAGGGGGCGTGGTATCCTCACGCAGATCAATAAGATAGGCGAATAAATCTTTGGCCTTGGTATAGCCCGCGGTATGGAGGAGCGTCGCATAGTAGGGCAAATGATGCGGCATCATCACTTTCGGGGCGGTCTCAAAACCATCAACCAACAGGCCGCACTCCTCATTCGTCGAGAAACTCATCGGCCCTCGGAGGCGGTGCATTCCTCGTTCACCGACCCAGCGTTCGGCGGCTGTCAATAACGCGTCGGCCACGTTCTGGTCGTCAATACTCTCGAAAAAACCAAAGAAGCCGACCGAGTCCTTGTGAAACCGCAGATGCTGGTGGTTAATAATGGCAGCGATCCGTCCAACCACCTGCCCATGCTGGCGGGCAAGAAAATATTGGACCTCGGCATGTCTGTGGAAGGGATGTTTGTGGGGAGAGAGGAGCTTCTTGACTTCAAAGAGAGGCGGTGGGACCCACACCGGGTCGTTTCTATACAGTTGCCACGGCAGTTGGGTGAAATGACGCAAGTCTCGCCGGTTACGGACCGGGGCTATCCGTACGTCTCTGGGCATCTATGGCGTGGCACAACTGGGGCTGCCCGGCACTCGCTGAAACATTGCCCGCAACAGAGGAAGCCGCTCCTACACGGCAACCTTCTCTACCTGGATGTGGGGCCGAATACGGGCAAAGACGTCTAAGACAAAGTCAATCTGTTCATCGGTATGGGTTGCCATCATGGAAATCCGAATTCGACACGAATTCTCAGGGACGGCTGGAGGGATAACCGGATTGGTGAAGATGCCGGAGTCAAACAATTCCTTCCAGATCATGCCCATTAACCACATATCTCCGACAATAATGGGAATCACCGGCGTATCACTCGTCCCGATATTATAGCCCAGATTCTTGAGCCCAGTCTGCATGCGGCGGGTATTGCGCCACAAGGCCGCACGTCTTTCGGGCTCCTCTTCAATAATCTGCAGGGCAGTTAACACCGTGGCCACCGACGGCGGCGGCATACTGGCGCTAAAAATCAAAGAGCGGGCGTGGTGTTTCAGATAGTGAATAACCGGCTCCGGACCAGCCACCACACCGCCAATCGCGGCCAGAGACTTGGAGAATGACGACATAATCAGACCGACCCGGTCCTCGACACCAAAATGCTGCGCCGTACCACCACCGCTCTGACCCAACACCCCAAAGGAATGGGCATCATCAACCATAATCTCGGCATGGTACTGCTCGGCTAGGGCAACCAGACTCGGCAGGTCTGCAATATCGCCCTCCATGGAAAAAATGCCGTCGGTGACAATCAGCTTCCCCGCCTTGGGCGGAGTCTTCTGCAACTGCTGTTCCAGTGTTTCAAGATCCCCATGCGGATAGCGCAGCACGGTCCCGTGGGCAAGCTGAGAACCGTCTACCGCACTGGCGTGATCGAGCTTATCCAGATAGAGGTAATCTTTTTTCCCAATCAGGGTTGCCAGGATACCTAAATTCGTCTGATAGCCCGTACTGAAAACGAGCGCGGCCTCTTTATTGAGAAAACGGGCTAAGCGTGCTTCGAGTTCATCGTGCAAGTCCAGCGTCCCGTTTAAGAAGCGACTGCCGGTACACCCACTGCCATAGCGTCTGAGAGCGGCCTCGGCGGCCGCCAACACCTTGGGATGATGGGTCAAGCCAAGATAGTTATTGGAGCCCATCATCACCTTGGACTCCCCTCGCACCATAACCTCAGTTCCTTCAGACGATTCTATCGGTGTAAAAAACGGATAATACCCTGTCGCCTGAGCCTCTCGAGCACGGGTAAAACGAGTACATTTCTCGAAAAGGTTCATCCCGTTCCCCTCTCTACCTGACATCCCCGGTTGTGGGTGTGGACGGCATGTCGCGGTTCCGGTTTTATCACAGTCTCTCTCATGACGGTGTTTGCTATAACCATGTCTGTTGTCTATACCACGCTGCGGTTTCAACACATCCGGTGGCCAGCGGAACCTGCGCTTCAAATCCCAACTCCTGTTTGGCCAGCGTGGTTTCGCATAGCCAACCGGGAGCCAGGAGTTCCTTGACTTTTTCACGATTGAATATCGTTGTTCGCCCGATGGCGGCAGCCCCTCCTTCGCTCACCGTTGCCGCCATCTGCACGAGAAACCGGGGGATACGAATCATATGGACTGAACGTCCAACGGCCTGGCTTATGCACGTGGCAATTTCACTCCAGCCATAGGAGCGTGATTCTGCCACATGATAGATCCCACGCGCTTCTGGCATGGTGGCTGCACGGAGCATCGCCTGGACGAGATCGGTAACATGGACGAGTTGCACAACGCTCTCCGGGCCTGCCGGTAGCGGGACAACACCACGGGCCGCAAGACGGAAAAGCAAAAAGAAATCTTTCTCCCGCGGGCCGTAGACCACCGGCGCGCGGAGCATAACAATCTCGAAAGCGTCGGACGCAGCGGAGCAAGCCTGTTCTCCGACGAGCTTACTCCGTCCATAGGCAGTAATCGGGTGTGGTTCGTCTCCCGGTTCAACCGGCCGCCCATCTCGTGCCGGACCCGCCGCAGCGAGTGAGCTCAGATAGACCAGTCGCCGTGGGCGTGGCTGCGCAGCCCGCATGGCCTGAACAAGCCTCCGCGTTCCCTCGGCATTCGAGCGCAGATACTCCTCCTCTGTGTGGGCTTTTGTCACTGCGGCGAGATGAAAGACAATGTCGACTTGAGAGACCGCTTGTATCAGACTGTATTGGTCTTCCAGCGCGCCTCGGACCAGTTCGGCCTTGTCGGCCTGATCGCAGGCAAGTCGGGTGCTATCACTCGTCGGGCGAACAAGCACACGCGGCCGGACGCCGTGTTCGATGAGCGCATCAACAAGGTGCGAGCCAATAAAGCCAGTTCCTCCGGTCACAAGGACACGGGTGCCTGCCTTCACCAGCGGGGCACGTGGTGTTATCCCTCGGGTACTCACAGTAGCTCGAATTACGTAAGGTCGGACGCTAGATAACAGATTTCCCCCATTTAACCAAGGGGTAACATAGCTGCCATACTGTTTTATTCAGAATAACGATTTATTGATAACGTCATTTCCCATCGCCCTACAAGGCTCTCTTGACAACGCTGTTCCGGTCGCTCTTATAGAGGCTCCTGTATGATGGAGGAAGCGGGGAGCCGAGGCAAACGACCGGAGCATTCATCTATGGCATCCCAAAACGAATTTCTTGGCGAGATAGCAGACGAGCATTTCGCTGCACAGGTCCGGAAGCGCTTTGCCTCCACGTTCCAGCCCAAGGGGCACATCTATTGGATCGATCTCTTACTGTCTTCTCTGCTGGGCTGGACGGCCTTTTGGTTGAGTGTCCAACACCCATTCGGCTCTCTGGCCTATCTCGCGACGACGAGTACCGCTCTCCTCGCCCTTCTCCGCGCCGCTCTCTTCATTCATGAAATTGCCCACCAGAAGCGGGGTAGACTGCCTGGTTTTGAATACGCCTGGCACGCCTTGGTCGGTCTGCCTTTCATGCTTCCCAGTCTCATGTATGTAGGCTCACATGGGGATCACCACCGACCTCATACCTTCGGGACAGCCGACGACCCCGAGTATGCACCGCTCGTTCACGGCACCCCTCTCGGCCTAGTGTGGTTTGTTCTGAGCGTCTGCGTTGTGCCCATCTTGTTGCCGCTGCGATGGGGGATCATCGGTCCGCTTTCGTTTGTTATTCCTCCGTTACGAAAGATCGTTATTCAGCGGGCCTCCTCCCTGGTGATCAATCCGGCGTATCGCCGCCCCCTGCCTGGAAAACAGTATCGGTTACAGTGGCTCGTCCGGGAATGGGCGGCCACGCTGGTTGCCTGGCTGGTGGGCGTAAGCTGGTACGCAGGACAGTTGCCTGGCGTCTGGATCGTACAGTGGTATGTCGTGACGTCTGGCATGTTGATCGTGAACCAAATCCGGACGTTAGCGGCTCATCGGTATGGTAATACGGGGCGGCGATTGAGTGTGACCGAACAACTGCTCGATTCCGTCAATCTGTGTGGCTGGCCAGCGTTCACCGTTCTTGCCGCCCCTGTGGGTCTCCGCTACCATGCCCTCCACCATCTCTTACCGAACGTCCCCTACCACAGTCTCGGTCGGCTCCATCGTCAATTGCGAGCGGAATTGCCCCCTACCGGTGTCTATCAGCAGACCATTGAACGCGGCATTCTCTCGGCTCTCAGGAGTCTGGTCGACCGGATGGGCCGGAGTCGCCGCTCTGTACCAATTAACGAAGAGCACGTTGGCGAAGAAGCTTAAACAATACCGGCCAGCCTAAGAGCAGTGGGTAGCGTCGCTGTCGCTCTGAGAGCTCAACCCATACCCCAGTGTGCCTGCCCAGTTTCCAGAGGACATAGGGTAGCCAATCGTCAAAGGTGAGTGCGGTTTTGAAGAGGCGCACGGCATACAGGCATTTGGCTCCTGTCGCCCGAACTGCCCAACTGACCTTCCCGGTCCAGCGCACCCGCCGTGGCATAGCGACCGACCACTGTCCATCGCTTTCTCGGCAGACGCACCTCCCCTGCTGCTCCAGGGACTGGAGCCCCAACTGCGCGACGCGGTCGTAGCGCTCCGGCGACGCTGTGTATAATGCCCGAATGGTTTCCAGCCGTTCGGTCCGCAGTTCAGTCCGATACGTTTCTCGAAACCCCCTCTGCCAGAGGTCGGCAAGGGGAAAGGATCGGCTCGCGTCATTCCACGCAAAAAAGGGAATGACGCGAGAAAGAAATGTGAGCGTAGCCTGTGTTGCGGCGTGTATGACGCGGTTCCGCACCGCCTCGCCGCGCGCAAACACGAGCCGCGTCGGCTGACAGAAGCGTGCCCAGATAATAGCGGGGACAACGGCTGGAGTTGCCGCGCGCTCAAAATCCGCAGTCGAGATAACCGCATACTTCGCCCGGAGCGTCCGCGGACCCTGCCTGACCTCAATATAGAACACGTTCGGCGGCAGCAACGCGTTCAGCCATCTGAGCAGCCGTCGGGTATAGAAAGACCGGTACGAGCGGACGAGAACATAAAAATCGAGCACCGTATCAGCCGTCTGCTGGGTGCGGAGGCAGGAACCGTAAAACAGTACGGCATCGATCACTTCGGCATGGCGCTGTTGGATTTCCGCAGCCACCACCTGAACGGCCTCAGGCACCGGCTGAGTCCACTCTTGGGCCAAGAGAGCTGTCAGGGCCGATAGCGGCGCTGGCACATCGTCTCGCATACTTAGGCTCGAATAAAACGGAGTCGATGGTCCGTCGCAAGATGTAGGGTCCGACCGGGCTGCGGCTCAAAGAGTTCGCCATCAATAGTGTAACCGCAATCCATCTGCAGGGTCAGGCGCTCAACATTGTGGCTGCAATAGCCCGAGTCCAGTGCAAACGGCGGCGGCGGAAGCCCACGTAAGACCTTCCAGACCGCAACCGGGCTCCGCGTAGCATTGGCCTTAATGGCGGTAAACCGGAGCGGTGCACTCTCGTTTCCCCAAAACGGACAGAGACGCAGGAAGAGCCGTTTCAGTGTGGTCGCCATTACGAGTTGAAATGACTTTGTTTCAAGCCTCTCTGTGGGCGTTTCTTTTGTCATGGCCTTGTGGTTGAACGCCAGGCCGATCTCATCCGGAGCAAAAATTCCAGTGGGGGAACCGCTCGCCACCCGCAAGATGGCCCCCCCTAAAAAGAGGCCCGCACCGAATAGACCCTGTAAACGCCGCTTGGGATAGAGCTGATGCTTAAAGGCGAGCGCCCGCTGGATAACACCCGCGCCGAAAAACATGCCATACTGAGGGCTCGTACCTGGGCCGGAGTCGACACGCAACACCGGCCGCCTCACCACATGCTGCTCAAGCGTATTGGTCCGTAGCGCGTGACGCAACGCAACAAGGCCGGTAACCGGCGAAGCCGTACTGCCAATATCCGCAGCACTCATATTTGTTCGTCCACCAAGTAGAGGCGCAATAGCCGGCAGTGGCTCAAAGATCGAGCCGGACAAGACTTCGGTCAAGACGCGTTGCAGCGTTCCATCTCCCCCGTCCACTGCAAGGAGGGTCACACCCTGGCGGGCGAGGCAGGCAAGCGCTTCGGGCACATCTGCACTCGACCGCGTCGTCACATGCACGACTTCGGGCGCGTCCTCAAGAGGCTGCTTGAGTGCGGTCGGGGAAGCGCGGCTCAGACCGGCCTGGCAATTACTGAGAAGACCCAGTCGCACGGAAGCCCCGGAATGCAGACCGTCCCATCCTGTCCACGAGCCGCCCCCAACCGGCAAGCATCGTTCCCGGCCAATACGGCCTGCGCGGGAGCCCGTGCACCAACACTCTGGTCTTCATGCCGGCGTCCCTACTTCCTGCCAAGTCTGAATCGGGCGACCGCGGCAGCGTTGGATACAGGCCTGACCCAGGCGTAGCGTGTGAAACCCCAGAGAGCAGACGGTCCAGGCCGCGACGAGCCAGAAACCCAGATCGGGACGCCCAGCAAGGCTCCCGAGCGTTAATAAAATCAGATTCGGATTTCGGCGGGCAGTGATGGTCCGAAAAAACGAATCAATGGGACGCCATGAGTGAATTTCCAGGTGAAACGCCAACAGAAAGATCCCTTCGAGGAGCCGTCCGAGAATATACCCGCCAATGATAGTCGCCACGACCGGGTCATACCAGATCGAGACCGGAGAAAAGTTGCCCGCCAGGCCCATCGCCCAAGCGAGATACCAGAATGGAGGGTGGACGAGGTCAAGGCTGTGGTCCAGTACATGGCCCATTCGGCTTGAGGTGCAGGTGACGCGGGCCAGCTTGCCATCAACGGTGTCCAAAAAGGTCATGAGCCAGGCACACGCGAGTCCAAGACCAAATTGTCCCTGAACAAAGAGCCAAGTTGTCAAGCCCACGAGTACCCAGCTCAACCCGGTCACGATGTTGGGAGAAACATGAGCACGAGCCAGCAGGCGCGTAACGGCTCGGGCGGGTAGCGGCCAGACCCACTTGGTGACCACATCAGTAATACCCTTATACGACGCACGAAACATGCGATTCTCAACCTGAGTCAGCGAGTTCGCACACACCCGGAGGAGATAGGGAGGGTCGTATTTGCGCAATGCCGAGGAATAGGCGGGAACAAGGTCGGCGGGAACCCGACGGGGGAGGTGTTCCTGCTGCGCATGACCTACAAGCGCCGGAGCGATGAGGCAGGGGAGCAGCGGCTCTATCTGACTCCCGGTTGTGACGACCGCGACAATTGCGGCGTGTGTATCTGGATCGACCAGCGCCAAGCTCCGGATACCGCCGTTCTCAAGACTTTTCTCAAGCAGGGCACGGACTAAGCGCTCGTCAAGAACATAATCGGTTCGAAAAACAAGGAGCGGGCTATCAGGGAGAAGCGAAGGACGGGAAGTTCCCGTCACAATCTGCGCCTCAGACACACCCGCAGCGCGGAGGGTGCGACACAGGCGTTCTGCTGGCGAGAGACCCCACACTTCAACCGGAGCGGTGGGCCCACCCTCAGCGTGAACTGTGGAATCAACAAGCCACACCTGAACGCGCTCGGCTCCTGCCACCGGTTTCATATCGCTCTTCCTCGTCACGCTGTCGCTCGACTACGGCTCTGCCCGGATCACAGCCTGACAGTGAACGGTCTTATCATACGCCAGGGAGGTGGTATAGATTGAAGAGAGTCGCCTGGAGCCACACACCATGCCAGCCTTTACGCTTGCCCATTTATCAGACCTGCACGTCACACCGGTCCGGGTCCGGCGACCGACAGACTTTCTAAACAAGCGCTTCCTGGGCGCCCTGTCGTGGTCTCTACGGCGGCGCAAGGAATATCGACCCGAAGTTCTGGCCGCACTCGTCAGTGATCTGCACGCACAAGGGCCGGACCATGTGGTCATTACCGGCGACCTGACCAATATTGCCCTCGAAGACGAGTTCTCCGCCTCCCTCCCGTGGCTACAAAAACTGGGTGGCCCACAGCACGTTTCCCTTATCCCAGGCAACCATGACACCTATACGCGCGGGAGCGAGTCTTCTCCATGGGCGTATTGGGGCGACTATATGCGCTCTCATATCTCAACGGATACGCAGCCAGACCTTGAGCTGTTACCCTCAGGCTTTCTGCCAACCGAGTTTCCAACCCTTCGTCTCTGTGGACCGCTCGCTCTCGTCGGCGTTTCAACAGCGCGGGCAACGGTCCCCTTCTATGCCTCAGGGACGATAGGCCGGGCGCAACTGGAGCGACTTGAGCGACTCCTCAGCGCGTTGGCAAATACGTCCCTGAGTCGGGTCGTGCTTATTCACCACCCTCCCCAACCCATTGCCATATCGGCTCGCCGCCGCCTCACCGATGCGGCTGACTTTCGAGCTATACTCGCCAAAACCGGTGCCGAACTGATCCTGCACGGTCATGTTCACCGCACGGTCATGGCGAGTATCCCTGGACCTTGGGGACCGATTCCTGTTGTCGGGGTCCCAGCCTCCGCGGCGATTGGCCGACGGCCACAGCGACGCTCACGCTACCACCTGTATCGGATCGAGCCGCACGGTGAGGTGAACGGACGGAGGCGTTTTCAGATCACCTTCACCTCCCGCCTGTATGATCCGCGAACGACCAGTTTCCACCATGCCGCTGAGCAGCATCTCTCGTAACGCCTCACTCTTGACTCTGCCGCAAACCTGGAGCTAGAAGCGAAATAGTCTGCGTAGAGAGTCTGATTATGAAGAAGTGTCTATCTTCGTTGCTTTTGTTCTTTGTTGGTCTCCTGTGCCCAGTGTTCAGCCCGCAACCGGCCGCTCAGGCGCCCGTCGCCCGAGAAGTCCTCTCAGCCATGGTGACGATCCATGCCGAGATACCGGCGAGTGCACGCACGGCCCGGTTTCTCGGGGAACAGCGTAGCGGAAGTGGCGTAGTCATCGATACGCAGGGTCATATTCTGACTATTGGCTATTTGGTCATGGAAGCCCGCCGGGTTGAAGTCACGGGCATAGAGGGAAAGCGCGTCCAGGCTACCGTTATTGCCCATGACACGCAAACCGGTTTTGGGCTCTTACGCGCCAACGAACCGCTCAACGCGACCCCCATGCCGTTCGGCAGGTCCTCCGACCTGGCTGAACGGACAGAAGTTATTATTGCCAGCGACAGCAGCGCGGCTTCGGTACGCCCGACTCTGGTGACCTCACGGCGGGAATTTGCCGGCTATTGGGAATACCTGCTCGAAGACGCCATTTTCACCGCGCCGCCGCATCCCCGGTATGCCGGCGCAGCGCTGATTGGGCCGGATGGAAAGCTCCTGGGTATCGGCTCACTGCTGGTCAATGATGCCCTGCCCGGCCGAGAATCTCTGGCCGGGAATATGTTTGTTCCTATCGACCACCTCAAACCCATCCTCACCGACCTGATTCGGACAGGTCGCGCCAGAGCGACCCCTCGGCCTTGGCTCGGGCTTTTTACCGAAGAATTCCGCGATAAGCTGATTATCATGTTTGTGGCGCCGGACGGCCCGGCCGAACAAGCTGGCGTGCAGATCAACGATTTGGTCCTCAAGGTTGCCGGTCAGCCGGTCAAAGACCAAGCGGATTTCTATCGAAAAATGTGGGCGGTTGGGGAGGCTGGTGCCGATATTACCCTCACCCTCCTCCACGGGACAGAGATCAAAGACATTACGGTGCGCTCTGCGGACAGGGATCAGTACTTTCGCACGACCCCTACCCCAAAAGATCCAGACACCACAGAAGCGCTCCAGGCGACCTAGGGGCTGTACCTGGGCCGGGGCCATAGGGCTGACGGCATTCGACTAAAGTGGTGATAAATCCGGCGCACGGTTCGACTCGAACACACAGCACCCTCTAATCGTTCTGGAAGGCGGCCAACACCGTCGCCGTGTCATACGCCTCACGATAGTGGGTAACCACTCCGTTCAGCAGGGTCCAGGCAGCCATTCCGACCACATCGTAGCTTTTTCCGGTAGCTTTCACCCGGCTGCGTTCCTCACATATCACGATCACCTGATTGCCCTGCGTAATGAATTCTTTGGGCACGAATTGTTCGACCTCTATCGCTTTTCCACGCGTGGCAAACCACCGCACGACCTGCTTCCGCCCCCGGACGGTACCGGCCCAGGGAATTGCCTCAGGTCCGGGTGACTGCCATTTCACATCGTCCGACAGCGGCTGGAGGATGGGGGCAAGGTCACCCTGCATCCCGGCCATGCAGAGATGGGTATAAATCTGGCGGACAATATGCTCATTGTCCGGCCTGGGTGCCGGACGGGTTTTGATCTTGTCCTTTGAGGCTGCCCAGGCCGCAGTAAAGGTATCGAGCACAGGACCGTGAAACATGTTTTCCGTTTTTCGGCGTAAAACTTCCGGATCACTCTCCACAGCCTGGGTCTTGTCAGGCTGGGTGTCCGGGGTGGATTGGGCCTCGGCTCGGTCCAGAGTTTCTGCGGCTTTCTTTTTGCGCTGTGAGACCGCCCAGGCCGCGGTAAAGGTATCAAACGCTGGGGAACTGAACGGCTGCTCCGCCTGTTCCATCATGGTTTCGAGGTCCTGCTTCTTGGTCATACGCGGTTTTCCTGTCTGATTGAGCCATCCGTTCGGACGCACGAGGCACGGGTTGCCAGAATCCGTTCAACTGTCACCAAGTCATCAGGGGTGTCCACATCAATAGCTGCTTCGGCAAACGGCATCTCGACTAGGCCGACCCGTACCCCCAGGACGCGAGAAGCCTGGACCAGAGCCGTGGAGTGGTCGAGCCGACGAAGGAGGAAGCGGAGCAGATTTCCCAATCCAAACGTACTCACCAGCCGCCAGGGCCGCTTCCGAAACTGTCCGGCGCGCACCCAAAACCGCACCGCCCGAGCCGCCTGTGGGGTCCGCAGCAAAAAGAGATTCGTTCCACTCCAGCTCCTATCTGCCAGGGGGAGAAAGGTGCGGTGTGACTCGGGATACTGCGCGCGAAAGAGTGAAGCGGAGACCACCCCAATAACGACATCGGCATCACTATGTTGGGCCGCAGCACAGAAATACTCGACCATGGCGGGGGTAAGCAGCGCATGGTCGGCCGTTGTCACCAGCACGGGACCCTGCGCCCCGTGCGCTTCAAAGTAATCCAGAACACTCGCCGCCGGAGAGGATTGACTGGCGTGGAACCTGATCCCTCCCGCTTCCGCACAGTCAGCCAAGACTGCGGCCTCGTCGATACTGACCACAATGTCCTGTACCAAGCTGACCGCTCGGAGGCTGGTAAGCACCCGCAAAATCATCGGAACACCGGCAACCGCGATACAGGCTTTGTGACTCTGACCTGCGGCGTGAGCCAGGCGGTCCTTCGGCCCGCGTCGTCCGGCAAGAACCAGGGCCGTGAGACCAGGATTTTTAGGATTTGAGGAATTTTCGGGATTTCCTTCATTCTTCATTCTGATGAACCTGACACCTTTGGGAATCCTGAGCAGGATTGTGGGATTTCCTTTATTCTTCCACCCTGATAATCCTGAGCATCCGGAGAATCAAGGTGCATATTTGGATTGACGCAACAAATCCGGGGAGCAAGCTCCGAATTTTCGAAATGACGCGACTCGAACAACAGCTCCATACGCTGCGTGAGGCTGGCCTGGAACCGGTAGAGGTCTATGTTCGGCTTGCCTCTGAAACGACTAGTCTGCTTTCCCTTCTTCCCGC
Organism: Candidatus Binatia bacterium; assembly: GCA_022826945.1. Lineage (GTDB taxonomy): Bacteria > Desulfobacterota > Binatia > Bin18 > Bin18 > Bin18. The sequence continues at coordinate 1,573 of JAJDTY010000038.1, read as the reverse complement.
TCCCCTTGTGCGAAACCGTCCGATCCAGCAGAACATCAACGTTCCCTTCGTGATGGTCGGTTTGCTGCTGGGCTTCCCGGTCGCGGCCTTTGTGGTGATCGTCGTGTGGCAGGTCGTCTCCCTTGGTTTACACACACGGCACCAAGTGCCGTGCTGGAACAGAAAGGAGAGGGAACAAGAAGCGGGATAGTTCTTCTCTCTCCTTGCTCCATCTCTATCTGGCTATGCGTCTCCTGCTTGCCTTTGCCCGCGCCTATCCCGGCCGGAGTGCCCTCACGCTCACCTGTCTCATCTTCGCAACCCTTGCGGAAGGCATCAGCTTCTCCAGCCTCTTACCGCTCTTGGGTCTCGCCACCCGAGCACCCAGTAGTGCGCTGTCGCCAGACACGGCACCAACAAGCCTGGAACAGGTCAGCCGCGATACACTCGCCGCCTTTGGACTCCAACCGAGTATCGGCCTGCTGTGCCTGATCATCGTCGCAGGTATGGTTCTCAAAGCCGGGTTTGTCCTCCTCGCCCAAAGGCAGGTTGGCTATACGGTCGCCCATGTCGCCACCGACTTGCGGCTCTCCCTGTTGCGCTCCCTCCTGGCGGCCCGCTGGGAATACTATGTCCGTCAGCCAGTCGGCAGCTTTGCCAATGCGTTCGCGACCGAAGCCAGTCGAGCTTCCGAAGCCTATCTGTACGCGGTCACGATTATTGCCTTCAGTATCCAAACCGTCCTCTATGTTGTCCTTGCTGTTTCTGTCTCCTGGCAGGCCACCCTGGCGGCCGCGCTGTTTGGGGTGTTGATCGTCTTTGGACTACATCGCCTCGTGCGCCTGGCACGGCGGGCCGGCGCTCGCCAAACCGTTCTATTAAAGGGCATGCTCGGACAACTGACCGATGTGCTGTACACGGTCAAACCGCTCAAGGCCATGGCACGCGAGACCCAAGTCGGCCCGCTGCTCGAACGCGGCACCCAACGCTTACAACGCGCTCTCCAACGGGAAGTCTTGAGTAAAGAAGCATTGCGCGCCCTGCAGGACCCGCTGCTGCTCATCTGTCTGGTCGGGGGACTCTATATCGCATTAACCCGCTGGGCCTTGTCTCTTGACGCGGTGATTATGCTTGTCATCCTGTTCGGCCGGACCTTGAGTAGCCTGAACAAGGCCCAACGCCAGTACCAACGCATGGCTGCTCGGGAGAGTGCTTATTGGTCCCTGCAAGACACCCTGCGGCAGTCAGAGGCCGCGCGCGAAGTCAACACCGGTACCCACCCACCCCAGCTTACTCAAGCTATTACCTTGCAGGAAGTCAGCTTCGCCTATGCCGAGAAACCCATCCTTGAGCAGGCCTCGTGTGTCATTCCGGCAGGAGAAGTGACGCTCCTCATCGGCCCGTCAGGAACGGGGAAAACGTCTACGGTGGACCTGATTGCCGGTTTGCTCCAGCCCCAGAGTGGTGCAGTCTCTATTGACGGGGTTCCGCTCACCTCAATTGATCTTAAAGCGTGGCGCACGGCCATCGGCTATGTCCCCCAAGAAATGCTGCTGCTCCACGAGAGTATCGTTGCTAACGTGACGCTAGGCGA
>JAJDTY010000042.1 GCA_022826945.1 Candidatus Binatia bacterium | reverse complement strand
GTGTAGCCCCTAAAACTTCAACGTCGTCTCGATATAGCCGAAATTGGCACTGTCGTCGGGATAGATCTGATCCACGATGCTGTCGCCGAAGACGTGGGCAAAAAAGACGTTGACGTTGATGTGTTTGTTCAGATTATAGCTAAGGCTGGTTTCGATAATCTGAAACAGATCGCGTTTGCCAAAGGTCGGACGGCCGACAAAGCCGAAGCCGGCCTGACGGTCTTCAAGGGTGGCACCCGCGCCCTGGTACCACAGGTCATTCTTCTCGCTGACGCGAATATAGTGAAAGTCCGTGCGCCAGACCAACCCTTCAAGCGGACGCAGGATGAGTTGGAAGAATCCGTCCTCGTTATTCATCAGGTTGTAGAAGGTGGCAAACGAATAGACCCGGGCCGTTGGCAGCATCTGGAAAAAGGTGTCGTGGTCGCTGTCGTTGGGGTCGTCGTCGCCCGAGCTGCGGTTATAACCAATCCGAAACCAGGGATTCCACGGTAGTCCACTGGGTTGCCAGCCAGCCTCGACGGCAAATGCCCAGCCGTGATGGTCCTGCTGCCCCCAGTCGCCGCCTTGCACTACGCCCCAGCCCATCAGGTCAATTGGGCCGGCCCCGGTCGGCACGACCTGAATCAGGTTGCCGCCACCCATGTTGATGGCCAAGTGTCGGCGACTGCGCTCTGCGGCCGGCCGATTATCGGTGGGCCGTAGGTTCCGCCCGTCGGCGTAATAGATATAGAACAGCCGCGCGTCGGTCATCTTGGCGAACTCGGGTCGGGTCAGGTTGAAGCCGGCGTACAGGATGTCGATATCGTCAATGGTCTTGTTGCCGGCCAAGTCAAAACCGGCCTGAGTCGGATGAGAGCCGTGCAGCGTAAAATTATAGGCTCCCCTAGTCCAGCTCAGGGTGAAGCCGTCATACGAGCGTCCGACGTGGGACCAGCCGAAAGGACCGAGCAGACGCTGGGAGACCCGCATGCGTTTGATCCAGTCGATCGTGGGGTCCTTGCTCATCACTTCCGCGCCTCCGGCGATCGAGTGCCGCCCGCCCCTCAGGCGAAGGCCGGGGATACCGAGCTGTTTCAGGGTCAGGTGGGCCTGTTTGAGAAACACGCTGGCATCGTTCTGACGGCGATTATGGGACAGATAGACCGGACCCAGACCAAAGGAGCCCTGCGGTGCGGGCGCGCTGGCGTCATCGGGTAGACCCATCAGGGCCGTGTTCTGCGCCTCAAGATGCAGGTCGAACAGGTCTTGCTGCCATTTCAGACCCAGCTTGGCTACGGTGGCCGCATAGGCATACGAAGAATCGCCCGAGGTCCCCTCAAACCAGTCCCAGAATTCACCCCGCGTACGCAGGCTGCCGAAGACGGACAGCTTCGGGGAAATCTGGCTGACCGATACGTCCGCCCGAAGCGGAACTGGATAGACAGTCAGGAAGCACAGGACGAGCAGCAGAAGACCTCCTTGTTGGATGAAAGCAGCGAGCTGCCGATAGGTCGTCCTGGCACATCCTGTGGAACTGCTGCGGCCTTGGATCATTCTCTCCTCCTCGTCCATACGCTTTGCCCGGCGTTTCTATAGAATAGGCTAAGCAATGCTGGAGCCAAACACAAGGAAGATAGGATACAGAGAAGCGGGAAAAAAAGTAAGTAGCAAAGGGAATGATCAGATTGAAAAGAGGGGGGGCGGAGGCGGTCGGAGGGACGACCGCCCCCAGGGCAATCTAGAAGAGAGCGGAAGGAAGGGCAACTCTCTTCAGCAAGCTCAATCAAGAGCTCTGACTCACAGCTAGAGAATAGGTGCAGGAAGCATGCCAAACCGAAAGACAAAGAAAAGCCTTATTTTTCAGTCTGGTCGGGGTGCCGTGCCCATCTTTGCAGCATGGGTGTGGTGATGCCTGCTGCTGAGACAACAGGTCAGCACTCTCCCTGTTACAGTCGAGTTCGACGTTTGCGTTTTCCCCACGTTTTGATGGGTATCCTGTGATACGCCTGTTTGACGCGTTGCGGGTCAAGGCCGAGTTGCCTACACGTCCAGCGGAAAGATAAAGGATTCTCACTCTCGTCTATAACCCAAGCCTGATCGCGCTCGTACTGTGGTTGTACGCCCTTGCTGCCCTGATACGCGGCATCTCTTACAAAAAAGACGTCAATGAGCACGGCCCACCACAACTTCTGTCGTGGGCTTTCGCGAGGGGACGCCTGAGATATCTCGACGATTGGGTCGATGCTAAAGAAATTACTGGAGACATCCTCGGACCATATGTAGTTTACCGTCTCGGTCAACAATGTGAATATTTCCTTTCTCTGTGAGTATTGAGGAGGGGGCGACGAGGGGAATTGTCGCCCCCCCAAGCAGAGAGAACAGGTAAAGGAAGGAAACCCGTTTCTCTCTTGCCACGTCTGTATGCGTATGTAAGCGGCATAAAGCATGCCATGGACACAGTGAGAGACGTCCGCTGATTTTCCTGAGCTCTTGTCTGCCGAGAGAGATACGTACTGCGCGGAGAGATCACATTGTTGCCTATCCACCATAGTGGGCTCCTGCACACGCTTTTGACTTTGCCTGGTCTCACCGGATAAAGAAGGCATACTACTCATACACAAGCCCTCTACAGGTCATACGCATATGCTGCCGCATGGACATTATCTAAGTGAGCACCATTTTCTGGTTTTTCTGCTTCAGATTCTGCTGCTGCTGGTGATGGCCCGCGGGTTTGGCGAGGTCTTGCGTCATTGGGGCCATCCGCCCGTTGTCGGGGAAATCCTGGTCGGTCTGCTCCTGGGTCCAACGCTGCTCGGCCGCCTCTCTCCCGAACTGTACCAGACCTTGTTCCCGCCAGACCCGATCCAATACACCATGCTGGAAACCGTTTCCTGGTTTGGCGTACTCCTGCTCCTGCTTGAGACGGGCCTTGAGATCGATGTGTCTACGGCCTGGCAGCAGCGTGGCCCGGCACTCCGTATTGGTATTATTGGCGTTATCGTTCCCATGGCCATTGGGTTTCTCTTATCGCTCTTTCTGCCCGACGCCTATCTCGCCACCCCCGATCAGCGGCTGACCTTTGCCCTGTTTTTAGGCACCACTATGGCTATCAGTGCCATGGTCATTATCGCGCGCGTGTTGCACGACCTGGATTTGGTCAAGAGTGATCTGGGGCTCCTAACCCTGTGCGGCTATGCGGTGAACGATATTTTGGCTTGGGTGATTCTCAGCCTCGTCTTTGCCACTGCCGCGGCGGCCACGCTGAGTATCAGTTCGGTCATTCTCTTACTGGCGACCGCGGTCGGCTTTACCGCCTTTTGTCTCTCGCTGGGGCTGCGCCTGGTTGACCGAGCGCTGACTGGTCTGGTCACCCGCCTGCCGCACCAACCCGGTGTAGTCCTGACCTTTGTGTGCTGCCTGGGACTGCTGTGCGGGGTTGTCACCCAATGGGTGGGGCTGACCGGCCTGCTTGGGTTTTTTCTGGCCGGGATTATGGTCGGAGACGCCGAGGCGCTTTCCGAACGGGTGCGACAGATCCTCACCCAGATGGTCCACGCGATTTTCGTACCGCTCTATTTTGCGACGATCGCCATCCAAATAGACTTCTTTGCGCAGTTTGATGTTTTTCTCGTCCTTTTTGTGACCCTCGTCTCCATCGCTGGGAAATATTTTGGGGCGTGGCTGGGAGCGCAACAAGCGGGGCTCTCTGCCGTGGACCGGGTTTCCATCGGCATTGCCTTCACTCCCAGTGGCGTGACTGGTATCGTGGTTGCTGCCGTAGCGGTGGAATACCAGATCATCACCATTCCAGTTTTCGTGTCCATCGTCCTCTCGGCGATTATCTCCTCCCTGATTGTCGGCCCCTGGCTGATGTGGTCCATTCGACGCCGGCCGGCCATGAATATCGCTGAGCTGTTTGTGCGTCGGGCTCTGATTCCGCACTTGACGGGTATGACGCGCCGGGAAGTGATCCAGGAACTCTGCCAGGAAATAGCGGAACACAACCCCACCTTGGACTATGAGGGCGTGTTTGCCGAAGTGCTCGCTCGAGAAGAGCTGATGGGGACAGGCGTCGGCAGCGGGATTGCCGTCCCACACGCCCGGCTGGCCGGGCTGTCGAAGCCTGTGGTTACCTGCGGACGCTCGCCGGCCGGGGTCGATTGGGACGCGCCGGACGGGTTGCCGGTGCAACTGGTCTTTCTACTGCTCACGCCCGTTCAGGACGAGGGGGCTCAGTTGCAGATTCTCGCGGCCATAGCCCGAACCATGAGTGCAGAAGAGGTGCGACAGAGCCTGATGCAGGCCGAGAATGCCGGCGAGCTATGGCGGCGCCTGTCCGACGTGCTCCGGTCGGCGGATGCTCAGGTTGTGCCGCAACAGCGGGCCTAGAGCGTTTCACGATAAGTTGTAGCCATGCCAGTCCGCGCTCGTCATGCTGGACATGATCCGGCATCCAGAGGCCGGAGGGTCAGGGGCCTGGATGCACAGGAATGACAGGAGGCTACACAGCATCGTTATTTGCTCTAGTCTGTGGCGGACTCGACAACACCCAGGTACCACCGTGCAATTTTATAATAAATTATAGCGTTTCATCCGCTCCCGCAGGACATTGCGACTCACGCCCAACAGCCGGGCGGCCTGAACCTGATTATAGCGAGAGAGTTCAAGCGCCTTGCCGACAATGAGCTGCTCGGAACGAGCAAGGACATTACCCGCATGTTGGGCAAACAGCTCTTCCAGGGTTGCGTTCAGGGCGGCCTCGACGTTGGGCGGTGGGGAGACGGAGGATGCCGGAGCACTGCTGGCGGGTAGGGTCAGGTCTTCTCCGGTGATGACCGGGCCGCGTGAGTATAGCACCGTTTGTGCAATAACGTTTTCAAGCTCACGGACATTCCCCGGCCAGGAGTAGGCGAGGAGTTTCTTACACGCATCTGGAGAAAACTCTTGCGGGCCGTTTTTATTATCCTGGGTATGGATCTGTAGGAGGTGTTTGGCGATGAGGAGGATGTCTTCACCACGCTCCCGCAGCGGCGGTAGATTAATCCGTACGACATTGAGGCGGTAGTATAAATCTTCACGAAACCGTCCATCTTGTAGCAGCGTCTCAAGCGCCTGGTTGGTCGCCGCAATAATGCGCACATTGATCTGCCGTGAGCGCCGCCCTCCTAGCCGGTAGATCTCGCGTTCTTGCAACACGCGCAGCAGCTTGGCCTGGAGGAGGGGAGGCATGTCTCCGATTTCGTCCAAGAAAAGCGTACCGCCTTGAGCAAGCTCGAATTTCCCGGGACGTGACTCGACCGCCCCGGAAAAAGCGCCACGCTCATGACCAAAGAGTTCGCTTTCGAGCAGGGAGTCTGGGATGGCCGCGCAATTAATGGCCAGGAATGGCCCGTTGCTGCGTTGCGAGTAGGTATGTAGGGCGTGGGCAACCAACTCTTTGCCTGTCCCGCTCTCGCCAGTAATCAAAATCGTGATATCACGCGCCGCACTTTTCCCGATAATTTTATACACTTCCTGCATGGCCTGGCTGTTCCCCAACATGGGCACGGCCTCGGGCGAGAGGGGTTCCGGCCGTGCTTCGTCCGGGGGAGAGGTGGGCTCTTCTGCGGCGGTGTGTTTTTGGAGCGTACGGACGATCAACTGCTTGAGGGTTTCGATATCAAACGGTTTAACCAGATAGTCATCCGCGTCCAGCGTGGTGGAGCGGATGGCCGTTTCGGCTGAGACAAAGGCCGTCATCATAATGACGGGCAGGGTCGGTCGGCGGCGCTTGATCTCTTCGAGGGTCGAGAGTCCATCGCGGTTGGGCATGCGGACGTCCATGAGGATGAGGCGTAAGGCCGGATCGTCTATTTTTTCCAGCGCCTCGTTGCCGGAGAATGCCGACAGCAGTTCGTATTCCCGACTCAGGACGCGTCGAAAAGAATAGTGAACGTTCCGTTCATCATCGACAATAAGAATTTTCTCCATAGGGCTAGAGGGGGAGTCGGATACACACCGTTGTTCCGGCTCCTGGCTGAGAGAAGAGGCGCAGTCGGCCGTTATGACCTTCAATAATGCGTTGCGATATGGACAGCCCCAGGCCGGTGCCGTCTTCTTTGGTCGTAAAAAATGGGTCAAAGAGCTGAGTCCGCACCTCGGGCGAGATGCCGGCTCCCTGGTCGGCAATGGTGACCCGCAAGCGGCCGCCCCCGACGCCGATGTGAACGGTCAGCGTCCCGCCGTGCGGCATGGCCTGAATCGCATTAAGTAAGAGATTCAGGAACACCTGCTTGATCTGGGTGCCGTCAACCCAGGCCAGGGGGAGGTTGTTCGCCCAGTCCTTACGGATGACGATCCCCCGCACGCGCGCTTCCGGGCCGATCAGCAGCAGGGTTTCTTCCATGATTTCCTGGAGTCGTTCACGTTGAAAATGAGGGGGGCGCGGACGGGCAAATTCCAGAAACTGATCCAGTAAGAGTTTAATGCGTTGCAACTCACCCTGGACAATACGGAGATCGTCAGAAAAGCCGTTGGTCGTTGTTCGATCCCGCGGATAGTCTTGGGCCTGGTCCTGTGACATCGCGTAGATCAGCATGAGCACGGTATTCAGCGGGTTGCGCAGTTCATGGGCCAGTCCCGCGGAGAGCTTCCCCAGGGCGGCCAATTTCTCAGACTGGCGGAGCTGTTCTCTGGCTTGCATTTCGTCCCGATAGAGCGTTGCATTTTCTATGGCAATCGCGGATTGGCTGGCCAGCAGGGTCAGCAGCCGGACATCGCTGTCCTCAAAGCAGCGTGGCTCGGTCGTATAGACATTCAGGACACCGATAATGGCGGTTCTGGCCCGGAGTGGCACGGACAAGAGGGAGCACAGTCCTTCACGGCGGGCCAAGTCCGCTACACGGTAGCGGGTCTCTTTGCGGACATCCGGCGTGTACAGCGGTCGGCCGGCCTTAATCACTTCCCCGGTCAGACTGGTGGCCACCTCGCGCGCTGGCTGGGCGAGATAGGCCTCGCTCGCTCCCTCGGTGGCGGCCGGGCGGAGGGTCCCCTCTTCGGGGTCGAGCAGGAGGATGGAGGATACGCGTGCAGCCATGAGGCGTCGGGCCTGGGCAACAATACGCTGCAGCACCTCTTCCAGCTGCAAGGTTGATGAGATTTCGGCCCCGATGGTGAATAACGCTTCGAGCCGTTCTTCGAGATGTCCCTGGAGCGTATTCATCGTGATGCTCAGCGGAGAGTCTGAAGAGAGCGTGGCTGTGTCGAAACGTGGGGCCGAATCCTTTGTGTCATAGCGACGCTCTCAATAGAACCGAGTGTGTAATCCATATCCCCACAGGCTGATTATTGGAGCGGAGCCGGGCGGGCAGCTGCCCGCCCGGCTTTATCTAATTAGGCTTCCTCGGTGCTGAGATGCGGAACGGGTTCCGCCCGCATTGCGCGCTGGCTGCTCATCCCCAGGGTTGAACCAGGGGAGAACAACTGCGAGGCACCGTAGGCCACATTACCATGTTCACCAACATCCAGGCCCTCGGACTCTTCGTCCGGCGAGACCCGGAGCCCCATGGTCGCCTTGATGAGACTGAACAGGATAAAGGCAAACGTAAAAGTAAAGATGCCAATGGCCACGATACCGACGATCTGACTGACGAGCTGCGCACTACTGGCCAAGTTGCCGAAAATGCCGACAGCCAGGGTTCCCCAGATGCCACACACGAGGTGGACAGAGATGGCCCCAACCGGATCGTCGATCTTCATCTTGTCAAAGAACAGGACCGAGCCGACCACAATCGCACCGGCAATCAGCCCGATCAGCGTGGCGGACATCGCCGCCATTTGATCGGCACCGGCAGTAATGCCAACTAATCCGGCCAGAATACCGTTTAAGGCCATGGACAGGTCCGGTTTTTGGAGGATGACCCAGGAGGTAAACATCGCTCCAAGCCCGCCGGCTGCGGCGGCAATACAGGTGGTGACCAGGGTTAAGGACACGAGATTGGGGTCACCCGAAAGGACGGAGCCACCATTAAATCCAAACCAACCCAGCCATAGCAGGAAGACGCCAATGGCGGCGAGCGGCATATTGCTGGGCAAGATGGGTCGAATACGGCCGTCTTCCATATACTTCCCCATCCGGGGCCCCAGCAGTATGGCGCCGGCCAAGGCTCCCCAACCACCCACCGAGTGGACAATGGTTGAGCCGGCAAAGTCATAAAAGGGCGTTTCCATCATATCCAGCCAGCCCGCGCCCCATTTCCAACTGCCGGTGATGGGATACGAAATGGCGACAAAAATGGTTGCAAAAACCATGAAAGAGGATAATTTTATGCGCTCTGCAACCGCGCCAGAGACAATGGTTGCTGCGGTTGCCGCAAACATGGCCTGAAAGAGAAAGTCGGTCCAATAGGTATAGCCCTCACTGTACAGACTGGTCTGTGAGGCCACTTCATCCGTCACCTCAACGCCAAACCCGGCAAAGGCCAGCCAACCGGCAGAGTCCTCCGCAAATCCGGGATACATCAGGTTGAAGCCGCACAGCGCGTAAGTCAGTAACCCAATGCAGATGACAAAGGTGTTTTTAAAGAGAATATTGACCGTGTTCTTGGACTGGGTCAGACCGGATTCGAGGGAGGCAAAGCCTAGGTGCATGATGAACACCAGGGCCGCGGCGATCATCATCCATAAATTATGGGCGGTAAACAGGGCAAAGCCCTGTGAAGCGGCAAATTCGGCGTAGTCCTTGTACTGTGGCGCATCCTCGGCAAAGGCGAGCGGTGCCAGCAGCCCGATGCCCAGCGTAGCGAGCGATCCCAAAGCGAATAAACGTTTCATCCCAACCTCCTTATGTCGTGCAATGTCATTGCCTTCCACGTGAGTCGAGATGCCCCGTATTGCCCCGTTGGAGTATCGAGAATGCTATTTCGATTGCTGTTATTTCTCGATACTCTTGGCTGTCCTACTGATGCTCCTTGCGATATTGCCCTCACAACATCAGAGCCCCGGCAGGGAATGAGTAAACGCGCCCTTCAGCAGACATGCAGATGTTGGCACGTTTACCCATTGTTGTCGTTCTGACTAGATCGCGTCTGCTCCCCGCTCGCCGGTTCGGATACGCACGACATCATCCATGGGCAGGATGAATATCTTGCCATCACCAATCCGCCCTGTCCGGGCTGCGGTGATGATGGTATCCGCCACTTCGCCGGCCTTGTCATCATCGACCAAGATCTCAATCTTGACCTTGGGCAGGAAGTCCACCACATACTCTGCGCCGCGATACAGTTCCGTATGCCCCTTTTGTCGACCAAAGCCTTTGACCTCGGTGATGGTCAAACCCTGGATGCCCGCCTTTGAGAGGGCTTCCTTGACCTCATCGAGCTTAAATGGCTTGATGATCGCTTCTATCTTCTTCATAGGGCCTCCTTTGAGAGATTCGGCTACATGAGATAGGCGAACTCCACAATCATCGAGTCCTGGTCGTCCGAGTAGCCGCCACCGTCGTGGAACACATCTTTGTTGGACCAGTCGTGGCGGAACTCCAAGCGAGCCTGCAAGTTCTCTGTCATCTGCCACTTGAAGGTGCCGGTGACTTCCCGGAGGTCCTGCTCAATCCCGGTCCGGTAGCCGTCCGGGTCGGAGAACCACTCGCCGCGCAGCGCAAAGGACCAGTCCGCCAGGCTCTCGTTCAGCAGACCACCGCCCAGGGTGACAATACCCGACAGCCCCGTCCAGTCGGCGTCATCTCCGCCCACTTGTTCCGAGGCCGTGCCGTAGTCGAAGTTGGCCAGCAGGTCCACGTTTTCCATAGGCGAATAGGTCAGGACCGTATCAAATACACCGGTCTTGGAGCTGCCGCTGTCGTCGTCCTCCGCCCCAAAAACACCGTTAAACGTCCAGGCCAGATCGCCAAATTCCAGTCCTAAACTCCCCAGAAAGGTCTTGCCGTTGTTGTTATCCCGCACATTGTCCCAGCCATTCACGACGCCGGCCGTCAGGCTGATATTGTCGTTCAGAGCCGTGGAGAACAGCACCCCGGTGTGGGTGAACGGAATGGCGTAGCCGAACATGAAGGAGCGCGACACATTAGGGTTATAGGGCGATTCAATCACCTCGCCGCCCAGCAGTGTGGCGAACTTCCCGAACTTCATCTCGATGCCGTTCCCGATGCCAAAGGTATAGGTCATATAAGCCTGCTGGACCTCAAAGTTGTGTGCCAGATCACCGCCCCAGTCAGACTGAATCAGGCCAGCGGTCTCACCGTAGTCCAGCACGGCGTGGAAGCCGACCCCGCTCTCGGTTTCCTTGGACACTTCGAGCTGCAACAAGTCCATGGTGAAGTCGTTGTGGTTCTGGTCAAAGATGCGCATATTGTTGCTACCCGAGTCTGGGCTGTTGAAGTTGTAGTTGTACGACCCGTAGACCAGGCCGCCAAATTGAAAGCCGTTGAGACCCAGCAGCCCACCTTCCAGCGACTCGACCCGGTTGGTCAGGTCCATAATACCGTTTTCAGCCTCGCCACTCTCGACCTCTCCCTCGCCTTCCTTGAGGCGGCTCACCTCGCCTTCCAACTCATTAATCCGCTGCTGCATTTTTTGCAGCATCTCCTGCACATCAGGAGTGGCGGACGCGGCGGGCTCCTCCTCACCCGAGGCACCTACGTTCCCCCCAACCCCCAACGCGGCCACGAGAGCCGCAACGCCGATAAATCTTTTCATGCACTACCCCCTAGATAAAATATGTTCCTTGGATTCTGTTGGAACATTTGCGGTACATTTATCAGGCAGCAAAGCTGATGCCAATTCCACAACTAGAGAAAGCCGAGAGAAATCAGGCAGTTTTTTTGCTCTTGGGGCAGGAGAATGCCCAGAAGAGCAGCAGTTGCCGACCAGGCTGCCTAAACTCTGAACAGACGAAGTTGACACAGCCCCCGGCATGTCTGCTATGTGTCGTGTATCTTATGGGAAAAGACTGAAAGGAGAACACCATGCCAAATGCAGATTTTGAAGTTCGCCAGCTTCTCAAGGCGTACCGCAAGGGCGTGATCTCGGACGCGCTGTTCGAAGAGCAGATGGAGGAATTGTCCAACGGCGGGGCAGCGACCTATACCTACAACGGGGTGAGTCACGCCACCGAGAAAGACATGATTCTGGCCCTACTGGATGAGTTCCGGTGCGGAGAGGACTTTGCCGCGGAATATCTCAACGGCTGGATTGAGGCCAGTGACGAGGCGTGTGTGAGGGGTGGCTTGCGGACCGTCCAGCAGCGTGAGGCTTTCCACGCCCAGCTCTTGGAAGCCCGGCTGCGCGAGCTGGGTGGGGACCCGCAGTGCACAGTGCCAGCCGAGCGGCGGGACAAAGAAATGCCTTTCTACTCGTCAAAAGAGAAGGGCGATGTGGAAAAGCTCCAATCCCTTGCCGACCTGCTCAAGGACCCCGAGACTATCTTAAAGCCGCTCACCGATTCTATTGATCAGATTCAGGATGATCAGCAGACCAAAGAACTCCTGCGGACCATTATTGACGACGAAATGTCGAGCATTAAATGGCTGCTGGACGCGTGTGAGACCCTGAGCGTCCCCAAGGCTGCCTAGCTGCCCATTTGCTGACGTAGAGAGGGCGGGGTACGGGCAGCGTGCCCCGCCATAATACACAGTGCCTGCTCTGTCTGACGCCAGTTCAGCATTCACATCCGGGGCTATTTCCTCCGATATTCTTCGCCCCCTGTTGTCGTTGCGTGAACGGCTGACGGCCTGCTGGCCCCATATCGTCGCCGGAGTTGCTCACGCTCCAGCCCCCTCTTTAGCTGCAGTCAATCTGAGCCGCCTGCTGGAACATGGCTCTGGGACGGAAGCCGTGCTCCAGTCCGTCGAGCTCTCCCACGACCTGCTGTTTCTTTTGGGGGCAAGTCAACACCTCTCGAATGTCTTGATCCAGCAGGAACAAGACTGGGAAACCGTCTTTTTGACCGATCGCGGTGCCGCGAAAAAATCGACCGCGGCCCACCTCCAGGCATGCCGCTCATCTCTCCTGTGCGATCTGCCGGAAGACGATTTTTTACGCGGGCTGCGCGCCTACCGCAATCGCGAATATCTACGGATTGGAACGCGAGACCTGCTCGCTCGCGCTTCTCTCGAAGAGACAACCCAGGATTTGAGCGCCCTGGCTGACGCTGCGGTCCAGATTGCCTACGAATACACGCGGACCAGAATGGAGCGAGACTACGGTGTGGCCTGTGTTGAAGAGGCAGGAGAAAAACGTCCGATTGCCTTCGTGGTGTTCGGCATGGGCAAGCTCGGGGGAGAAGAGCTGAATTTTAGTTCGGACATCGACCTCATCTATCTGTACGAATGTGACGCCGGCCTCACAACCGGCGGAAAAAAGGGCCAAATTGACACCCGGACCTATTTTACCGAACTCGCCCAGCATCTCACCCAGGCCCTCAGCAGCGCTGGCGCTGGTGGCTTTGTGTTCCGGGTTGACCTCCGCTTGCGACCGGATGGGACGAACGGTCAGATTGTCAATTCTCTCGCCAATACGTTGTTGTACTATGAATCCTGGGGTCAGACCTGGGAACGGTTGGCTCTGCTCAAAGCGCGCCCTATTGCCGGAGAGCAAGCTCTGGGCGAGCGCTTTTTGCGTGAGGTGGCACCGTTTATCCTGCGCCGCTACCTCGATTTCACCATGGTTGAGGATACCAAAGAATTGAAGATGCGGATTGAGCGCTCGCTGCATCGGACCGACCGGGAGCGGCTGAATGTCAAGCTCGGGCGAGGTGGGATACGAGAAATCGAATTTGTGACCCAAGTCCTGCAACTCATCCATGCCGGAAAAGACCCACGCGTCTTGGGACGGAACACCCTGGAAGTTCTCAACCGTCTGGTTGAGGGGGCCTATCTTGCTGCCACAGACCGGGATGCGCTGGCCGCGGCCTACCGCTTTCTACGTCAGGTCGAGCACAAGATACAAATGGTACACGACCGCCAAACGCATACGCTCCCTGGCTCTGAAGACGACCTGCGGGCCTTGGCGCGTCGCCTGCGAATTGCAGATCGGACCGAAGACGCACAAGACGCGCTCAGCGTCTTCCTGGCGACCCTTCAGGATCATACGCAGGCGGTCCACACGATTTTTCGCTCTCTGTTTCACGTTCCCGAAAGCGGTTCCGAGACTGACGAAACTGAGGAGCAGGCCGCCATTGCCGCCCTCTTCGACGAGTTGCACGATTCTGAACGGACACAGCAGCGTCTGGGACAGCTTGGGTTTCGTGAACTAACCCAGACGTATGAACGTCTGTGTCTGCTGCACGACGGTCCGTCGTATGCTCCGGCGCCGCCGAGACGGCGCGAGCTATTGTACGCCCTGGCTCCAACTCTCTTCCATGAAGTCTGTCGGTCGGCGGACCCTGACCGGGCCCTAGCCTCCATGGCGGATTTGATCGCGTCGATCGGTGCGCGCTCGAGCTTTTTATCCCTCTTGCGAGAGAATCCCCACACCCTCCGAACGCTCATCGGTCTGTTCGGAACCAGTTCCTATCTGTCCCGCATCTTTTTACGCCGACCGGAACTGCTCGACAGCCTGGTCCGGGCTGACCTGGTCCACCTGTACAAGTCTCAAGAGCTAATGCGGGACGAGTTGATGGCTCGCATCCAGGGGGCTCCGGAGCTTGAGGACCGCCTCGATATTCTGCGTCAATATCGGCATGAGGAGTTTCTGCGCATCGGTATTAACGACACCAACGGACAGTTGGATTTCCCGTCAGTGAGCGTCCAACTGTCATACTTGGCGGAGGCCTCTCTCCACGGAGCGTATGAGACCGCCCGCGCGGCGCTGTTGGAGAAATTAGGGCAGACAGACCTGCCCGGCCGGATTGTTATTGTGGGCATGGGAAAACTGGGTGCGCGCGAATTAAACTATAATTCAGACCTGGATCTCATCTTCCTGTACGAGCCGGATGCCTCTTCTCCGACCGGACAGGACGGGTCAGACCTCGCCGCACAAGAAATCTTTGCCAAGCTGGTCCAGCGCTTGATTTCCGTGCTCCAAGTCCAAACGCGTGAGGGCGCGGTGTATACAATCGATACCCGTTTGCGGCCCTCCGGCCGCGCTGGTTCCCTGGTGTCTTCGATAGCTGCTTTTACCCGCTATCATCAGACTCAGGCACAACTGTGGGAAAGACAAGCGCTCATTAAGGCACGCGCCGTGGCGGGAGACCCTGGCTTGGCCGCCCGGGTTAATGCCTTGTTTGAACGTTATGTCTATAGCGAGCCCATTCGGGCCGCGGATGTGGCTGAAATCCAGCGCCTGCGTGGCCGGATGGAATCCGAGTTGGCTGGCGAGACGAGCGAGCGGTTTAATATTAAGACGGGTCGGGGCGGTCTGGTCGATGTCGAGTTTCTTGTGCAGATGCTGCAACTGCGCTATGGTCACCGTCTTCCTGCATTGCGGCATAGGGATACCCTTTCTACCCTGGACGCCCTGAGAGCTTGTCAGGTGCTCTCTCGTGAAGAGAGTCAGCTGCTCAAGCGCGGCTACCAGTTCTTGCGCCGGCTCGAGAACCGACTCCGGATTGAACGGGACCAGCCGGTTGAGGCGCTTGAACGGAATGCCGAGCAGTTGACGTCCCTTGCCCGGCGAATGGGCTACGAAGGAGCCGATGCCGGCTCGCGTGTTTTGGCCGAGTACCACCGCCAGCGGGAAGCGATTCGGGCGTGTTATAGTCGTCTGTTTGAGAGAGAACAGGGAGAGCCGCATGAGCGACAAGCCGGAACAACCGCCTCCTGAAGAGGCCACGTCTGAAGAGAGCTTTGCCGCCCTGCTCGAACAGGAACAGACCGGACCGGCGCTGAGCAGTGGCCAGGTGGTGAAGGGTCGAGTCATCCTCATCAGTGCGGATAGTGTCTTTATTGATGTCCGAGATAAAGGAGAGGGGATTATTGACCGGGCCGAACTCGAAAATGAGCAGGGTGAGTTTGATGTTGCAGTTGGAGACGAGGTGGAAGCCACCGTACTCTCAACCGAGGGGGAACTCCGGCTGTCCCGTAAACTGCTTAAGGGCGCGCAAGCTCGCCAGCGTCTGGCCCTCGCCGTGGAGAACACCTTACCAGTGGAAGGCACCGTCACGCGGGAGACCAAAGGAGGCTACGAAGTGACGGTCGCCGGGATGCGGGCCTTTTGTCCTTTCTCTCAGATGAGCCTCCACCGGCCCGATTCCCCGGAGGACTTTCTCAACCAGACCTTCGAGTTCTATGTTACGCAGTACAGCGAGCGGAATATCGTTCTTTCCCGCCGCCGCCTCCTCGAAGAACAGGCCGAACACGCCGCAGAAGAGACCCGGCAAAAACTCGTCCCGGACGCGGTCCTGCCGGGAACGGTGGCCTCGCTGACCAATTTTGGCGCGTTTATCGACCTTGGTGGCGTACAAGGATTGGTGCATATCTCCGAGATCAGCTACTCTCGGCTGGGAAGGCCGGCCGACCACCTGAGCGTTGGCGAAGCGGTCACCGTCAAAGTGCTCAGCGTTGACGCAGAAACCGGCAAGGTCGGGCTGAGCCTGAAAGCCCTGGAAGACGATCCCTGGAGCACAGCCGGGGCGCAACTGCGTGAACGCCAGGTGGTGACCGGCCGTCTAATTCGGATGACGGACTTCGGCGTCTTTGTCGAACTGCTCCCCGGTGTTGACGGGTTGCTGCACCTGAGCGAAATCCCCCGCAGCCAACAGGGCTCGATCAAAGAGGCGACCGCGACCAACCAGGAAGTGACCGTGCTCATCCTCTCGATTGACCTCAAGGAGCGGCGGATTGCCCTGGCCCTAGCCCCAGAGGGGCTCGCTCCAGGCGATCACGCCGAGGAACTGGACCTGACACAAGGTACGATCCTCACCGGCACGGTCGAGCGGGTCGAGTCGTTCGGGGTATTTGTCCGGCTCGGCCCTGGGCAGACCGGCCTGATTCCCAATGCGGAGATGGGAACGCCACGTGGAACCGACCACCGCAAAGAGTTTCCGTCCGGCACCGAGGTGAAGGTTGCCGTCCTGGCGGTCGAAGAAGGAGGGAGACGCATCCGCCTGTCTCGCACCAAGGTGCGCGCCCATGAAGAGCAGGCGGAAACCCAGGCGTATCTGGCTTCAAGCCAGCAACGGCAGGGGTTTGGGCTCAGCCTGGGCGATCTGTTGCAGCAGAGCAGACGGAAAAAATAGGCAGCGTCGGCGAACGCCCGGTCTACGGCTCCTGTGAGAGGCTGGCGCGCAGCCGCCGTACGCCCTCGCCTGGGCCACCCGGTGCGCCAAAAACGGCGGAACCGGCCACCAGCAGAGAGGCTCCCGCAGCCACAACCGCCGGAGCCGTGGTCGGATCAATGCCGCCGTCAATCTCAATCGCCGCCTGGGCTCCGCGTTCCTGCAACAGCCGCTGGAGGCGACGGACTTTCTGGGTGCTTGAACCAATAAAGCGCTGCCCGCCAAAACCGGGATTCACGCTCATGATGAGCACCTGATCGAGAAGGTCGATCACTTCTTCGAGGCTGGTAATTGGGGTGCTGGGGTTGAGCACGACCCCGGCTTGCTTGTCGAGCTGTTTAATCTGCTCAACAGTGCGATGCAGATGCGGGCAGGCTTCCTGATGCACCAGGATGATATCCGCGCCGGCGCTGGCGAAATCGGCCAGATATCGCTCGGGCTCAACAATCATCAAGTGGACATCGAGCGGCAGGCTGGTGCTCTTGCGGGCGGCCTCGACAACCAGCGGACCAATAGTGATGTTGGGCACAAAACGGCCATCCATTACATCGACGTGGATACGGTCCGCGCCGGCCTGCTCGACCTCGGCAATCTGTTGTCCGAGACACCGAAAGTCGGCAGAGAGAATCGAGGGGAGAATCTGTACGGCTGCCATGTCTGTTTCCGGCGATACAGACATAGCACAACCAGTGTAGGGTGACTATGGAAGACCCGAAGAGCAAATGTGGAAGGGTTCAAGCCGTTGGGGAGGGCGTTGTTCGCAGATTCCAACAGGCAAAGGAGCCCGAAGCGATGGCCTGCGGCGTAAAGGGGGGCGTGAGGGGCAGGGTGTAGACCGTGGGTGCGGTTGTGGCCGGTTGCGCAGCTGCGTCGGGAAGATGGCCGGTAAATGTCAGCAGAGTCCCGTCCGGCGCGAGTAAAGGGTGAGAGCAGGCATACTGGTCAAAAAATGAGAACTGGAGCGTTTGCTCCCTGCTGGGTAGAAACCGGATCAATTCCTGGCTTTCTCCCGTTGTTCGGTCATATCGATGCCACCTGAGCTGACTGTGCTGTACGTCTACACTCAGATAGACCAAGTGAGTCCCCTGTGGAGCCCACAGGAATCCCGCGACCGGCGTTTCAAGCAGGGTCGTAGTCTGGCCGGTGGACAGGTCGAGCAGATGCAGTGCGGGAGAGAGTAGTGAGTTCTGGCGTTGGGTACTACTAAAGACCAACGCCTGCCCGTCCGGGGACCACAGTGCTGCGGTCATGCCGCCGGCCTGACTCACAGGAGCGCTCTTGCCGCTCTGGATATCGAACAGGCGTAAGGTCTGGCCGCCGTCGGCCCCCCGTTCCACATAGGTGAGCAACTCACCGTCTGGGGACCAGACTGGAACGCGGAACGTCCCCGGACCGGTGCTGACCTCCCGTACAATGCTTCCTGTTGCGGCCTCAAGCAGCACAACCCGCCCGGTTTCGTTGTCGCCCACATGCGCCGCCACAAGCTGCCCCTGCGGAGCCCATGACCAGAAGAGCGGTGCACCGGTGAGCAGGGTGCGGGTCTTGCCGGGCTGGGCTATACCAATCGCTTCTAACGAAAGCTGACGGTCGCCGCGCTGCACCAGGACGGTAAACATGTCCGCCTGGGGTGACCAGTTGCCATAAATCGGAGCACCTTGCCCCAGGTTGGCCCGCTCCCAGGACTCCACGCCATCGGCGGCAACCGTATACACGCTGGCCGGTCCGTCCTCACCCTGCCGGGCAAAGCAGGCGAGTTGTTGACTGTCCGGCGACCAAGTTGGCCAGGAATAGGTCATGGAGGGTGGAGCAGGCTGCGGCTCCGGGTCCGGGGGGCCCTGCGGAGGGTACTGCGCTTGCTGGTCCTGCCAACTCCAGGTGAGCTGGTGGGTCGTGTCTGACGGGAAGCGGCGCACAAAAATTTGTCCGTCCGGTCCAATATACGCGAGCTGGATGGAGGGCGTCGCCCGAGCAGCGCCGGAAGAGTCGGACTGACCGTTTTGACCCGCCGGACGGCTTTCACTCACGCTTGGCTCCCTCCCACATCAGGACGGGCTTTTTCTGGCCGCGTTTCCGTCTCAGCAGGATATACATGGCGCCGGGTCCGCCATCGTGGGTTCGGGCGGTGGAAAAGGCCAACACCATCTTCGCCAGCCGGCCTCGGGTGAGCCACTGTTTCATCTTGTCCTTGAGGATCGGGAATTGACCAGGAGAATTCTTGCCGCGTCCATGAATGACGAGGACGCAGCGGATACCGGCCTGGGTGGCCCGGTTGAGGAACTGCTCCAGCTCGGGCTTGGCCTCGTCCGTCTTCATCCCATGGAGGTCCAGGGCCGCCTGACGCGCAAATTTTCCTTGCCTCAGCTTACGGACCAAGCCCGTATCCAGGCCAACGACACAGCCCTCGACATACTCGTCGGTGTCCGTAACATCGAAGTCGCTCCGCCCGGCGACCAGATCGTATAGCTCGGCTATGGCTTCGTTCTCGCCGTCTTGCGGAGATCGGCTGGAGAGGGCCGGGGGGGGATTGCTGACCCGTGTGTCCGACTTGAGCCGAGTGACATCCTGCATGGCCCGCTGAAAAAGGTCCACGGAATTTTCCTCAGTCTTTTCAACGGTATTGGGCGCACTTCTGGGCGAAGACGCTGTGGCTGCAGCCCGCTCGACGATGGACGGTTTGAGCGTTTTTTTGAGTTGGCGAAAAGGCGTATTGAAGCCCGCCATGGCTCCGTATGGTACACGGGAAACTCCACGAGGACAAGCAACCGGAGGGTAGGGTGAGACAAGAGATTCGTTGCTTGCTCCAGTCTCCTGTGTGTATAATCGTAGGCGATGCAGGGGTGGAGGTGGCAGGTATGGATGCTGATGGGCATCCTGGCGGGGTGCAGTGCAGCAATACGGCCGGTTCAGCCCGTCCGGTTTTTCCCCGCTGCTCCAGTGGTTCCGGGCGTTACCCCTCTTCAGTCCACGCCTGAACTACCGACCGTTCTCCCAGCGACTCCTGTAGATACCCCTAACCAGCTAGCGCCCGAGTTACCGACAGAGCTTGCGGCGGTCCCGGTCGTCACTCCCCTCCCTGACGCGTCTGAGTCACCGCTCGCTCCGAAGAGCACGTCCGTCACGCCGCTATCCGATCAGCGAACCACGGTACCGTTTGAACCACAGCCTGTGGTTCGTCCTTCCCGTTTTGTGCAGACCGGTATTGCCTCATGGTATGGACCGGGATTCCACGGCAAGCGAACGGCAAACGGCGAAATCTATGACCAGAATGCCCTGACCGCTGCCCATCGGAGCCTGCCGCTAGGGACCAATGTGATGGTAACCAACCTTAAGAGCGGGCAGGCGATTGAAGTTCGTATCAACGACCGGGGGCCATTTGTGGAAGGGCGTATTATTGACCTGTCTCTCGCCGCAGCAAAAAGCATTGGCGTGTATGCCCCAGGGACCGCACTGGTGCGAATCGGGGTGCTGTCTGCTCCGACCCCAAGGCTTGCGGTCTTGTACGCCGTCCAGGTCGGCTCTTATACCAATGCGGACAAAGCCTCTGGTCTGAAGCAGGCATTAACACCGCACTTCTCGTCCGTGTATATCAGTCCATTGTCAAGCGGACGGTTTCGATATTATCAAGTCCGTCTCGGACCGTTTACCGAACGTGTCCAAGCCGAACGCCAAGCCCGTTCGGTTTCCCGGGCCGGCCTGCAAAGCGTAGTGGTCGAAGAAGACGATCGCTGGGCTGAGTGGTAGCGCTCCGTGTCAACGCTCGCTCTTGGTCTCGTTTTGAATCCAGTCCACATAGTCCGTGGTCCCGGCGAGAACGGGCAGCGCGATAATCTCGGGAACGTCGTACGAATGGAGGGCGCGTACACGCGCCGCCAGGGCCTCAAAAAGACGCTCCTGGGTTTTGATGATGAGCTGCCATTCCCGGTCGTCCGCAATGCGCCCTTCCCAGTGATAGAGTGACCGCACCGGGCTGGTTACATTCACACAGGCGGCGAGGCGTTCCTCTAGCAGGGCCGTGGCAATGCTCTCGGCTTCCTGCTCGGAGCCGACCGTGACTAGGACAACGATGGCCGACGTCATGGCATCGCCCTCGCCTCCGCCCCAGAGCGGTGCAGACGTCGGCGTAGCGCTCCGGCGGTGACGCGATATTTGAACGCCTTACGGTTATTGATAAACAGCACGGGAATGTCCTGGCCAAAACGGGCTTCGAGTTCCGGCTGAGTGGAAATATCGATTTCCGCTACGGTGAAAGCCATGTCGGCCTGTACCTCGGCCACAATCGCTTTCATGTCGTCACATAAGCAGCAGCCCGGACGAGAATATAATGTCACTGCGGTTATCATGCTTCCTCTTTTATCAGGGAGGTGGCTGGTGTGAGCTTAAGGTCTGACAAATTTTCTATTTTGACCTGGGTGACATGGTGGTTGTCGGTTTTGAGGACGGTCATGCGTAGCGCGTCGTACTCAAACATTTCGTTGACCTCGGGGATACGTCCGAGCCATTTATTGATGAAGCCACCCACGCTGGTATAGTCACTCCCCTCGGGAAGCTCAAACTCGTCAATGTGATCGTTGACATCGGCAATAGAAAGGGCCGCGTTGACGATATAGGTCTGATTGGAGACCTTTTCGATATCGTGGTTCTCGCTGTCGTGTTCGTCCTGAATTTCTCCGACCAACTCCTCAAGAATATCTTCCATAGTGACGAGGCCGGCCGTACTGCCAAATTCATCCACCACCATGGCAATATGCACCTTGCGACGTTGAAACTCCCGCAACAGATCGTCGATCGGTTTTGTCTCCGGAACAAAGAACGCGGGCCGGAGGAGGTCGCGGAGAATGATCAGATCCCGATGTTCCATGAGGGTAATGAGATCCTTGGCGTGTACAACCCCAATAATATTGTCGAGTGAATCTTCATACACCGGTATGCGGCTATAGCCGCCTTCAACCAGGAGGTTGACGAGGTCACTGCGAGAGGAAGTGACCTCAATGGCGGCGATAGTGGTCCGGGGAACCATGATTTCCCGCACGCTGGTCTCCCCAAACTCAAAGACGTTCTCAATCAACTCGTGTTCCTCCTCCTCGATCGTGCCGCCCTCGCGGCCCTGCTCAAGCAGGAAGCGCAGTTCTTCGCCCGAGTGATAGTGCTCCGCCTCGCTCGCCGGTCGAATGCCAAAGAGCCGCAGCACTTGGTTGGCGGTCCAGTTGAGCGCAACAATCGCCGGAGAAAAGATGCGGTAAAAAAACCACAGCGGAAAGGCGACGGCGAGCGTTGTTGACTGGGAATGCTGGATGGCGAGCGCTTTGGGGGCCAGTTCACCAAAGACAATAAGAAGAAATGTGAGCAGGATAAAGGCAGTCGGCAGGGCGATACTGTGCGCCAAATCCGGGTCGGCTTCCAGGCCAACCAGATGCATCACTTCAAGAATGAGCTTGGCCACAATCGGCTCCCCGATCCAGCCCAACCCCAGAGAAGCCAGGGTAATGCCAAGTTGGATCGTCGACAGGGAGGCATCAAGGTGGGAGATGAGATACTGGCCCATCTTGGCCGTTCGGCTGCCCGCCTGAACCAGGAGTTCGATCTGGGACGCGCGAACCTTGACGATTGCAAACTCTGCCGCGACAAAAAAGGCGTTGACCAAGACCAGCAGGAGTGTGATGAGCAGACCGAGGACGGGACTCTCCATGCGTGCGCTTCACACCTCCCGGCTGACTCGGAGAAGCCGCAGTTGAGTCTCTGACCACGGATCATCAGATGGAGGGTCGTCCATACAGGGATAAAGCATAATACGAGTCGGCCCCGTATTGCAAGTAGGAATCGGGTCGGTTTTAGTGCACGGCTGTGTTTTCACTGAGAAAACGCTGAATCTCGGCGGGGGACAGATTGGTCCAGCGCTCGGCCACGGCTACGGCCGCCTGGACCGAAAAACGCTCATTCTCACCAATGATTTCCCGTGTCACCGGATAACACCGGACGGGGCTCTGGAGTTGAAGGCCGCTCTCTTCTGCTCTCCAGGCAGAACGATGCAGGAGCAGCGGCGGTGTGGGTAAGGACGCGATGACATCCTGGAGCAGAGGATCATCCCCATCGATCACAAACTGACAGTTGGCTCCGGCCGCGTGGCATAACGCTCGCATTTCATCCTGGAGCGTGTGTAACTCCTCGACATCGGTACTATAACTCGGCGTCAGGGTGGTCAGGATGGCAATGTCGGGGATCACCGTTCTGATCAATTGCTGCATATCGCCCCCGTGACGGACGCCGAATTCGAGCACGAGGATGTCGGGCGCCTCGGTATTGAAGAGCGCGGTCCAGACCGCCCGGACGAAGCCACGCGCGAGGTCTCGTAGACGGGCTGAAGCCAATTCAATATTGAGGATGGCAAGGGGCAGGCCAATATCGGTATTGTAGGAGCGGAGATTGGGCTGAACCCGGTACTGCCGGGCTAAGAGCTCGGTCACAATGCGCTTGATAACGGTCTTACCGTGGCTGCCGGCGATAGCAATAACGCGAGGATTTTTTCGCCAGAGTCTCAGGTGGGCAAGTGTTCGCAATATCAGGACGGCGAAGCCACGCAGACGCTGGTAGAAAAAAAGGTCACGCGAAAGACGTGGGGTGGTAGGCAGCGGGCTATGCTCTGCCGCCGAGACCGTCGGTCGGCTTGCGTGGAGCTGATCAGGGCGAACTCGATGCACAACTGCCGGACTGAAGTACGCGCTGAGACGCTCGAAGGCGGCGGTAATATCGTC
The DNA here is from genome assembly GCA_022826945.1 of Candidatus Binatia bacterium. Taxonomy (GTDB): domain Bacteria; phylum Desulfobacterota; class Binatia; order Bin18; family Bin18; genus Bin18. The sequence continues at coordinate 61,251 of JAJDTY010000042.1, read as the reverse complement.
CGGCCTGCGTCCGAAGTTCAGTCGGATATGGGCCTCGCCGCTGGGTCCAAAGGCAATGCCAGGGACAACGGCAACTTTTGCCTTTTCCAGCAGGTCGTAGGCGAGGGCATGCGAGTCGCGGGCGTGGACAACCACGTCTTTCATCCGGGGAAAGACAAAGTAGGCACCTTCGGGTTTCTGGTAGTCAAACACATGGGAGAGTTGATCGAGATGCGTGAGTATCAGGTCGCGGCGCTGCTTAAACGCCTGTCGGAAGGAAATGATATGGTCCTGTCCGTATTCGAGCGCGGCTAAGGCGGCATATTGTGAGACAACCGGTGCGCAAGTCACCAAGGCGTCGTGCACTTTGAGGATTTCCTGGACGTTCCGGGCATCGGAATGGAGGTAGCCGACCCGCCAGCCCGTCATCCCATAGGCTTTGGAGAAGGTGAAAATCCGTACAATGCGGTGCCGGACATCGGCGACCTGAGCCGGGCTGAAATAGGCTTCTGGTGTATACACAAAATCCTTATATGCCTCATCAATAATAAGAAAGAGATTATGCCGTTCGGCCAGCGTAATCAGGGCGCGCGTTTCCGCTCCTGAGAAGACCGTCCCGGTCGGATTGTTCGGGTTACAGTACAAGATCGCTCTCGTGTGTGGCGACAGACAGGCCTCGAACGTCTCTTCGTCAAAGGCAAAATTCTGCTCCTCGCGGAGCGGGGCGAAGCGCGGGGTACAGCCGGCGATGCGAACGACCTCCTGGTAGGAGGCATAGCTGGGAGAGGGCAGAATGATCTCATCTCCAGGACGGGTAAGGGTCAGTAGCGTCGCGGCAATGGCCTCAATCGAGCCGCTGGAAACAATAATCTCCTGGTCCGGGTCGTAGTGCATGCCTTCTTGCAGCAACGACTCGGCAATGCATTCGCGCAACTGGGGTAAGCCTGGGGTCAGCGAGTAGGTGGCGCACTCGCCCTCGGCGATTTTTTGTTGGACAAAAGATTTGATCGGTTCGGGCGTATCAAAGCTGGGGATGCCTTGGGCCAGAGAGACCACGTCCGGCACCCGACTGGCAGCCAGTTCCATCGCCTTAATCGGCGACAGCTTGACGTCGGCCGTACGCGCAAATAATCGTCTTTGCCCCCCACCTCCGCGAGCCACAATCAGTCCGTTCCTTTCAGCCTATTGTCAGCGGTACGGTATCCAGGCTCTCGGGGCTTTGCAATGGAGTGGATGATTGGGATATATCCCGGAACAGGCCGAGTCACGATAGGAGGGGATCGTATGAGTGAACGCCTTTTTTCCGAAGAAGAAGTCCGTGAGATGGGAAAGCGAACGGTGGACCGTTTAACGGAAGCCATTGACGCCGGAGATGCAGAGCAAGCCAAGAAGATCGCGCATCGCATGTATAATGAATTCCTCGGGATGCACGACCTATACCGGAACTGGACAACCGCGACACTGAGTGAGGTGGGAAAACGCTTTGGCGATGAAGTGCTGGAAGAGATCATGATGGCCGGTGTGAAAGCCTGGTGGCTGCCGAATTTGGAAAAGATGCCGCAGGATCCCCAAGAACTGCCCCGGAAGATCAAAATGTTTGTTGCCGGTTTGCGAGGCCATCTCCAACCCATGCATATTGAAGAGGATGAGGAAAAGGTCGTTATTCAGATGCGTCCCTGCGGCAGTGGCGGACGCATGGTTCTCGAAGGCAAATACGACGGACCCGACGCCTTTCATACCGTGGAAAAACCGCAGCGGATGACCTATAACCGTGCCGACTTTCCCGTGTACTGTGCACACGAGCCGCCCATGGAGTTGGTTGACATCGAAAAAAACGGGAAACCTTTTGTTGTGGTCGAGCCGGCCGCTGTCCTCGGAAAAGAGCACTGTTCTTTTATTATTTATAAAGATCCAGACAAAGTTCCGGAGAAATATTACGAACGGCTCGGCCTTAAGAAGCCGGACTAGGCCGGTTGTGAGGAGCACGTATGCTCAGCGCTGGAGTGGGTCTCTCAAAACAACACGACACCGAACAGGCCACCCAGGAAGCGTCCCAGGCGGCCTTGCGTCAGGCAGGTGGCGACCGCGCTGACTTTGCCCTGGTCTTTGCCACTGCGCACCACGGGGCCGGGTACGGGCGCGTCCTGCGCACGGTTCGCACTGAAACGCAAGCCAGTCAGGTTGTCGGCTGTAGTGCCGGTGGCGTGCTGACCACGGCTGGAGAAGTGGAACGCGCGCCGGGTGTTGCGGTGTTAGCTGTGCGGTCGGACACGCTCTCCGCCCATCGTTTCTTTGTTCCCCAACTACGCGGTCGGGCACGTACGGTTGGCCAGGAGGTCGTGTCCAGCGTCACCCCTCACCTCGGTCCCGACAATCTCGCCCTTGTCTTCCCCGATACGTATAATTTTGACTCCCATGCGTTTTTTGACGGAATTGCAGAAGGCGGGCTCTCGGACGTGCCTTTTGTTGGTGGCGGGGCTTCTGAGGACGGGAGTGTTGGCGAGACCTTCCAGTTGTGTGGAGACACGGTCAGCAGTGATGCAGTCAGTGGGGCGCTGCTGAGCGGTCAGTTCACCTATACCATTGGCATCACCCAGGCCTGCCAACCGGTGAGTCCCGTGCATCGGGTGACGAAAGCCCATAACAATCTCATCCTTGAGCTTGACGGCAGGCCGGCGTTTGAGGTCTTTGCCGAACGTGTGAGTCCCCAACTTCGCGAGGATCTGCGTCGTGCCGCAGCCTATATCTTCGTTGGCCTGCCGGTCGACGCCGAACGCCAGCATATTGCCCCCGGCGAATACGTCGTGCGGAATCTCGTGGGCTTTGATCCGGAGCGCGGGATTATTGCGGTGGCGGACCAGATCGTCGAAGGCCAGAATCTGGTCTTCACCTTACGTGACGGGAACGGCGCGCGGACCGACCTGAAACGAGAGCTGGAAGCGCAGGACCAGAGCTGGCAACACGGCCGTCCGGCGTTCGGTCTGTACTTCAACTGTGTCGGACGTGGAAGCGGACTCTACGGGATTCCCGATATTGACTCTTCCTACATCAACCAATACCTGGCCGATGTGCCGGTTATCGGGTTTTTTACCGGCTGCGAGATCGCCCCTGTGCAGCGCCAGGCTATCGTCCACCAGTATTCCGGTGTCCTCGTCCTCGTTGGCGAGAAGCCGCTGCACTAGGGCAGGGGTTAAAACGGGAATAAATTCCCGAAAAATCCCTCGTCGTCGTCGCTTGAGGCGACCGGCTCGTCTTCGTCCTCGTCCATAAAGCCCTTGAACGGATTATACTTCGAGAGCAAGCCTGGCTTGGTAATGGTTTCTCCCGCCCCAGGGTCAATGTCACGGGCTCTGCCATACGTTGGCGTGGCAGCTGGAAATTGTCCCGACTCCTGGAGATAGGTAATACCCAGGTCGCGGTCCTCATCACAGCACCCTCTGCTAAACGGCAGCCAGGAGCAGGACGCTCCGAACACGATCAGGCTCGCGCACAAGACCGCGTGGATATACGGGCTTGGCGCTTTCACACTACGAAAATTCGGGAAGTGGCTCACTGTACAATCTTTTCCAGTACGGTTCTCTCTTGGGTTTTGGCAGGGGACCTCTCAGTCGTTATTTCAGCCGAACTGCCGTTCCAGTTGCGACCAGCAGTAACATGCCTTTTCCTCCGCCGCTGATTTCGCTGTAGTCCATATCGACGCCGACAACCGCATCGGCACCGAGCTGCGTGGCCTGCTCCGCGAGTTCTTCTAGGCAGGTCTCCTTGGCTTCCCGCAGTGCCTTTTGGTGGGTCCCGCTACGGCCTCCAAAAAAGTCCCGCAGGCCGCCCAGCATATCCCGAAAGACGTTGATGCCCAAAACGCACTCAGCGCTGACAATGCCAAGCGCTTCCTGAATGGTGCGACCCGGAACCGCAGGGGTCGTGGTCATATTGTTTCTGGCAATCGGCATAGACGGCTTTCGCTAGGTTGTGGTCTCACGGCGGTTATACATAGCTGGAAAACTCCCCGGCCACTACCACACCGCAAGCACATTCTTTCCCTGGATGCTTTCTTATCAAGAAGATCAGAGCGGTGAGGTCTCGGGCGGCGGCCCGAACAAAACACGCAGGGCGATGTCGGCCAAGAGAAAGAAGAGAGCGATGATAATGAGGGCGTTTTCGAGTGGGTAGAGGAGGACTTTCTGGCCACCCCGGATGTGGGAGGTGAGTTCGTCAAACGTCGGGTTGAGGCTGCCGCCCGTTCCTTCGGCCAGGGCGTGTAGCAACGGCCGATTGGGCTGTTGTTGGCGATATTCCCTCAGCGCACCGTCCACTTCTTGTCCAACCAGAACCGTCTGGCTCCTCTGATTCAGAATGGTATTGCCTCTTCGTTTGACAATGGTGACGGGAACGTTGCCAGTGTAGCGGGCGGGCAGGACGGCTTCGGAGATACGCGGGGCGACCGGCATGAGGGTCAGGGTCTCGCTCCGGGTTCCGCTGGCCAGTCGGGCCTGGAGGATACTGTCCTCCGTATTGTCAAAGGATTCGACCCGGAGGATCGTGCGCTCGCCGCGTTTGGTCGCGCTCAGTCGATAATCCAGCGGTGTTTCATTTCGCATGGCCCAGCGAACCGCCTGAGACCAGAATTTCCCGAAGCGTTCCCAACGTATCCAATCCCCTGAGCCGGAGCCACTCGGATCAAACGGCACGACGACGACCTTGCCCAGACCGTACTGCCAGGTGGCCAGGAGCGGGTCCTGTTCGCCATGGATGTCGGTATAGAGCTGAACGTTCGCCCGCTTCTTGGGTTTGGTCAGCATATATTCGTCCAGAGCCGGGAAGTCGGACAGGCCGCGTAAAATCTGCCCCCGGACGCCGACCTGGGGGACGATATCCTTAGGGCCTTCGTCTTCCTGACCTTGCTGGCGCAGGGTCTGACGGGTGTCCCGTACCAGGAGTTGGGGCAGCATGGTGGCGTCTTCAACATGGTAGAAGCGTCCGCCCGTTTTCTCCGACATATACGACAGGAGCTGCAGGTTGACGGTGTCGCTCCCAATCCGAATGGTTGTAATCGAGATCTGGCGCTGGGCAATGGTTTTAATCAAAGGATAATGATCGGTCGGACTGCGGTTGGTATCGCCATCAGTGAGGAGAATAATATGCCGAATGGACCGCCGACTCCGACTTAATTGGTCGGCTGCGGCTTCCAGGGCATTATAGAAATCCGTTCCGCCGCCATATCGGAGACGCCCGATGCGACTCCGCAGCGTCGAACGATTCTGTGACAGCCGCTTTAATGCAGACAGGGCATAAGCTTCTGAGTCAAAGGCAATGGCACCCGCTAAATCGGTATTTTTGAGTTGGCCCAGGACGGCGACGGCCGCCTTCTGCGCATACTCCATCTTTTGGCCGTCGTGCAGGCCACGTACGCGGCTGTTATAGCCCATACTGTTCGAGCGGTCGATCAATAAAAAGAGGGCGATCGGAATCCGCTTCTTTTTTTGCGGACGCTGCTCGTGAAAGGAGACCGGCAAGAGCCGTTCTATGGCGGAGTTTTGATAGTCGAGCGTCCCAAACGTTCGCGCCCCGCCGGCCATGAGAAAGCCTCCCCCAAAGTCGCGGACATAGCGTTCAATGGCGGTCATCTGGCGCTGTGTTACGTCTTTGCGGCCGATGTCGTCAAAGACTACGCTATTATAGTCGAGCAGCTGGGGCAGACTGGTTGGCAGACCCTCGGGGCGTCGGAACTCAATATCCACTTCCTTGAGGTGCAGGGCGCGGGCTAGGTGGGTCTTGGGGTTGTCGGTAATGACCAGGGCGCGCGTTTTCCCGGCAACCGCCAGACTTGTGCTCTGGCTGTTGTTCCCGGTGATCGTATCGGCGTCCGTCTGCACTTCGGCTCGTAGCAGATAGTTCCCACGCTGAAGGATTTGAGCGGGAATTTCCAGAACCGACAGGCCGGGCTCCAGGCTCACCGCCTGACGGGTCAGGAGCCGCTCGTCGGCATAAATGTCCGCCCTACCTGGAACCGGCTGGCCGTGCCCGTTGCGGACAACGAGGCGTATATCAAACACGCTGCCCTCACGGGTCAACGGCGGAACTACAAATTTTTCCAGGGAGACCTCGGCCTGTTGGCCGCTGGGGGGAATGACCGGATAAATGGCAATGCCCATTTGGCGTGCTGCGGCGACGGTCTGACGGGCCATGCCCATTGTCTCATTGCCGTCGGTCAGGAGGAGGAGGCGTTTCTCCGCTCCCTCGGGATACAGGGCAAAGGAGCGCTCAAGCGCTTGCGCGATATTAGTACTGGTTGCGCGGTCAGACAACGGCAGTGACTCGGGCAGGATCGCCTGGGCTGCTGGACCGGGGGCGAGAACGAGCTGGGTATCAGCTGCAAACGAGAGAATGGCAAACTCATCTTGTGCCGAGAGCGCCTCTTTGAGTTGATCCAGATAGGTCTGCATCCAGGTCCGGGCTTCTGTCACAATGCTGTCTGAGGTATCAACAGCCGCCACAATGGCTAGGCGCTGGTCGGATAGAATAGTCTGATGGCTCAGACCGGCCAGAGCCAGGATAATCAGGAGAGCGGCTATCGTTCTCAGTAGCATTGCGCCCAGGAGTACACGCCGTTGGGAGCGTCTGCGTAACGGCAGCCACAGCAGGGGCAGCAGCAGCAGCAGCCACAAGAATTTGGGCGTCAGGATGGTGTACGCTTGGCCAAAAATCTCCGCGGTCATGACACACCCTCCAACGGGGAGCGCCACAAGGCGTAGAGCCACTCGCCAAAGAGCAGCAGTACGGCCAGCCAGTACAGACTCTGGCCAAATTCGACCGGAATTTCGCGCTGTACGGCTTCGGGCGAGGTGCGGACTCCCGACGACACGGATGGTGGTATCTCGTTCGCAATCTGTCGGCCAATGTTGGACTCGGCTTCGTCAAAGAGATTGGCGTACATCTCCGCACGATAGGTATCAGCCTCAACCCGGTAGATGCCCACCCGATCGAGCGGCACGGTGTCGGCTTCAAGGAGCTGCACTTCGGTTTGAGGCGTGGAGAGGCGTGCGCCGTCAAGGGGAATATCTGTGGGGAGAAAGAACACGTCTCCGGCGGGCAGCAGATGAGGGTCAAGCGGGTTGGGCGGGCGCAGCCAGCGCAGGGCATTGAGAAAGAGGACGAGCAGGGTCAGATTGTCCGAGTCGGTCAGATTTCCCGCACCGAGATCAAAGGCTAAACAGACAATACGACGGCCATCCCTCTCTCCCGTCAGAGCAAGCGGGATCTCGCCGTAGCTGGTCTTTGAGGAGATCAGCACCTGAGCCCAGGAAGGAAGGGCGAGAATACGGGCCTGCTTAAACGGCAGGGCCTCAACATATTGCAGGTTGTGCAAAATTTCATGCTCGTCGTCCCAGTCCAGAATAGTCAGGTCCGCGGCCTCGGTCAACACGGGAAAAAGTGAGTTTTCAACTGGTGGAAAGACATAGAGGCTATTGGCGGGAACGGCCTCGTCAGGAACAAATTGGTGGAAAAGGACCACATCCTGTTCGCTCACCTGAGCGGGCGAAAAGTCCTCGGGCCTAGTGCTCCGCAGGGTCACACCGGGTAACGCCTGACTGAGCTGCTGGAGCTCCCGGTGCAGGTGAGCAGCCGGAGAGACCAGGACCAATTGCCACGAACGGCGTTCAGCCACCCAGTTCAGGGCGTGATTGTCGACAGCTAAGGCATCTTCGGACTCCAGATGCACGGCAAGCTGTCCCGGCCCGGTAAAACCCCCTAAAGAGAACGAGCGGGTGTTATTGGCCGAGAGGCTGAACGCTTCTTGAAAGACCGCCTGGCCGTTGAGTTCGACGCGCAACGTCGCCGTTTTTGTCCGATTGGCGTAATTCCGAACGAGGATATAGGCCTGGGCCTGGGAGTAATCCTGGAAGGGATTCTGGTAGACGTGGACCGAGGCCAACGCCATATTGTCGTCGGTCTCACCCACGCGATGATAGGTCAATACCTGTTGCTGTGTCTCTGACAGGCTCAACTGGTTGGCCGGCAGATCGGTAAAAACATGAATCTGGGCTTGCCGTCCGGCCCGGTCACGCTGGACGAGGGCGAGTTCGATACCCAGTTCCAACTGGGTACCCGTATCTTGCGGTCGGAGGCTCTCAAGACGGTGCAACACCAAACGATGGTCTGTCGTAAAACCGCTGATGACCTGGGGCCGGGCGGCAATGCCGATGAGCATGACTTCGTCAAGAGGCGCCAGATCATGGAGCACATCTTTGGCTTGGTCCAGGGCCAGATCAAAGCGGCGCACACCGTTTTCGCGTGCCTGCATGCTCGCCGATAAATCGAAGACGAGAATCTGCCGGTCTCCGCGCGTTTCGGTCACTGTGCGCGACCAGTACGGATGTAGTAAACCCCCAATCAGCAAAAGGAGGAGCAGGATCTGAAGGAGAAAGAGGAGGTCGGGCCGGAAGCGTCTGGACCGCACGCGATCTTCCGGAACGTCTGTCCAGAACAGGAGGCTGGGGACTTCAATGCGGGTGCGAGTCCGTTGGCGCAGATAGATCAGGATCAGAACGCCGAGCAGGGAAACGAACGGTAAGGCCGCTGGATTGAGGATACCCATACGCCGTAGAAGATGCTCAGTGAAGGGTGACGAGTCCCACCTGGGCGAGCGTCTCTGTCACCGTCTCGGTGATGGGCTGTGCGCTGGAGAGACGCGTATAGAGTACCCGATGTCTATGACAGAACTGTTGGAGCGCATCACAATGGACCGACAGGGCGTGATGATATTTCTCAAGGTTGGCCCGGCTGAGGGTGACCCAGCGTTCGGTCTGCTCTTCGACGTCGTAGAGCTTGCCGCGCCGAAAAAGATGTTCCGGGCGAAGTTCGCTCTCGCCCAGCACCTGAATGGCTTTGACTTCATAACCCCGTGCAATCAGAAAGAGCAGGGCGGCTTCATACTGCGTGGGTCGGGTCAGAAAGTCCGAAACCAGGATGACCACACCGGGCTCTTTGGTCTGCCGAATATAGGACTGGACAGACTCCCTGAGATAAGTCTTCCCGCTCGGTGTCAGTGTCTCCAAAAAGGGGGGGACGCGAAGAAAACGGTTGCGATGACGTAGAAAGGGTGTTGCCAGAAAGGGGCGCGGAGGCGTGGATAGGGCAGCGATCCGGAGCGTATTATTACTGGAGAGCACGATATAACTCAGCGCCGTGATCAGGTCCACGGCATGGGTAAATTTCTCGTCTACGACAGGGGCGCCCATCGACGCACTGGTGTCGAGAATGAGATGGAACGGGATCTCCCGCTCTGCTGTAAACGTCTTGACCACCAGTTGATCGAGTCGTCCGGCGGCATTCCAGTCTAAATAGCGAAAATCATCCCCAGGCGAATAGTCTTTGTAGGACTCGAATTCTACGCCCCAGGCTTGGCTCGTGCGCGGAATGGGCGTCTCCCCAGGACGGTGGCCGCGTGCCGCGCGAACACGCATACGCAGACGGTCAAGCTGCTTGAAAAAGGCGGGATCGGTCAGACTCACGCGCGGCTCTATTCCTATCGTTGGATTTTTTTGGCGGACTGCAGAATACGCTCAATGATCGAGGCCGGATCGATATTTTCTGCTTCGGCGGCAAAATTGAGCACCAACCGATGATTGAGGGCCGGCAGCATCACTTGGTCAACGTCGTCGTAACTGACATTAGCCCGCCCATCGAGTAGGGCGGCGACTTTCGCGCCTAGCATCAGGGTTTGGCCACCTCGCGGACTGGAGCCAAAATTGACATAGCGGCTCACCAAGTCGTCTTTCGGCAATGTCACTGCGGCCGTATCGGTCTGATTCATATACAGCGCGTCCGCTGGCAGCGTGGCATGAATCAGGGCCGCGATATACTCTTCAATATTGGGAGCAACCAGAACATCGCGGACCAGATGCCGAAACGCCATAATTTTTTCGGCCGCTTCTGCTTCGGAAAAGACGGGCTGAATATCCGGTTCAGCGGTCGTGGTCGTTGAACTGATGATACGTCGGACCTCGTGATGGGTGGGATAGGTCAGGCGGACCTTAAAAAAGAAGCGGTCAAGCTGGGCTTCGGGTAGTGGATAGGTCCCCTCCATTTCGATCGGGTTGAGCGTCGCCAGCACAAAAAAGGGTGGGTGGAGTTGGTAGGTGGTGCCGGCCACCGTGACCTGGAGTTCGGCCATGGCTTCGAGCAGCGCGGCCTGAGTTTTGGGAGTGGAGCGGTTGATCTCATCCGCCAGCAGCACATGGGAAAAAATCGGCCCTTCAACAAAGACGAAATCGCGCCGACCGTCGTCTTGATCGACGACCATACGAGTGCCGGTCACGTCTGCGGGCATCAGGTCCACGGTGAACTGAATCCGACTAAAGCTGAGATTCAGAACGCGGGCAAGCGAACGTACCAGAAGCGTTTTGCCCGTGCCTGGGACGCCCTCAATCAGCACATGGCCGCCGGCAAAAAAGGCGATGAGAATGTCTTTGATCAACTCCTCATGACCGATAATGACCTTGGCCAGTTCGGACTGAATCCGTTGAAAGGTATCCTGAAATTCAAGAACAAGCTCTGTCGAAGGAGTAAGCGTATCCTCCAATACATCCTGGGATGTTGATACGCTGACTCCTTTTGGCGTTTCACTCACTGCACCGTCCCCCGAGAAAATAGCTGCTTCACAATATCTTCATATTCAGGCGGAATCTGAGCATTCCGGATGGCATCGTCCAAAGCCTGGTTTGCGCTGAGCTGGCTGGTGGACTTGATAATCACCCCGCCGCCCTCATCTTTGACAATCTCGTGACCGGTATGGCTCTTCTCAAAACTGGCATCAAGAGACAGCCTGAAGGTCTGCGGCGTACCCTCAAGATTGGTCTCGTTGCCGTACAGGCGTCGGTCTGTACCAGACCCCGCCCCCATACCACCCCGCCCGGCCTGACCTCCCCTGCGGGGGAGCTGGGGGTTGGCGGACTGAAAGGCTCCCACCGCTTTCCGTCGATCAAGACGCGCTTGTTTGAGCTTTTGGAGGCCGCTGCCCTGTTCGGGAGCTTGCTGACTACCTGGTACAGTCCGCTCGGCACCCTGCCCGGTCTGGCCCTCACCAAGAGCTTGCTGGCTCGCATCTCCCGCCTGCTGCTCAGCGTGTACATCCTGTGTTTGTTCTTCGTTGAGGAGGTGACGTCCCTCGGCAGCGTTCTGTTCGTCAAGAGACGACTGAGACTCCTGGAGCCCTTGCAGCGCCGTCCGCAGAGCTTGTTGGAGGTCTTCAGGCAGCGATGCCAAGTCCAGGAGTTCTTGCCCCAGACCTTCTTCGTCTGCTGCGTGATCCTGCAAACTTATCTGGCTGTCCGCTTGCTCAGACAATGTCTCACCAACAGGGAGCGGGTCCAGTGGCCGAGCGGTGAAGTCTTCCGGTCGTGTGGACAGACGTTTGTCCACCAACTGGCCTGCGCGTTCGGGCAACTCGGAAGAAACAAGCTCAAGATTGGTCAGTGAGAAGGGTTCGGGTTCGGACGCAGGTGACAGCAACGGGATGGAGGCCACCAGGAAGGCGAACATCAGGGCGGCAAGAAAAGGCAGGACGCTCCAGGGTATACGCCGCGGCGCGACCTTTTTGACCTCCCACAGCGACAACCGGTCCAGATTATCGCGGAGAAGATAGGTCCATAAACGGGAAGCAGGAGGTCCATTGGAGGGGTTGGCCAGAATCTGGGCTGTCAGCGTCGACAGGCGCTGTTTGAGCCCAGCCTGGAGGTCGACCCGACGGGCGGCAGTGTGCAGATTGGTCCAGTCCGCTAACCCCCGGCGGAGCAACCGAAAACAGACATAACCAGCCAGGGCGAGAAGCGGCCAAGCTGCCAGGACGAACCAGAACGAAGAGAGTGAGAAGGCCAAGAAAGTAAAAAGCGCAAACCCGAGGGCGAACACCGTCCCAATACCGTAGAAGCGGTGTTGGGCGGTATAGAGGTTAAAACGCGCCTGAAGCTTGTGCAGTCTCGCTTCGACCTCAGTGAGTGCACTCCGCTCCTCGGTGCCTGGTGGCCAGTCCATCCGAGATTCCTTAGTCCCCGTACTCCTTGAAAAAGGCGCTCACACCATAGTTGAGAGCCTTTCCCAGGTCAACTCACAAGGGTAGGCGAAACTTTCCGTTTGAGAGCGGCGGCCTCTCCTGACTTTACGGAGGTGCAAGACTGCGTGCGAACTGCTAGTGCTAGTGGATAGTCCAGGTCTGAGAGCTTGCTGGCCGAAAGGTTCTCAGCCACGGCCTCATGATGATGCTGTCTTCCCTCTCTGTTATTCGCCTGTTCATTGCTTGTGTATTGATATTGGGTGTAGCCTGTGAAGAGCCGCTCCGGCTGCCTTATATTGAGCCGATTCTACATAACTGGCCGGAACAGTACCGAGGCCTGAGAGGGATGAAACTGCACGTCTTTCAAACGGGCTCGATAGCGGTGTCCGGCCGGATCGTCTACCGAGACGGTAGCCTCCCCCAGCAGCACACCCTCGATATCCTGGTGTTTGGCATTGAGCATCCCGAGCAGGGACTGGTCCTGGTTGGCACCGGGTTGAACCGGGGACTGGCGGACGATGCGCCGCGCTACTTGGGGCCAGTCCGCTCGATCTTTGGCCAGGCGGACATGCAGCCCGGTCAGGATATTCTCTCCCAACTCAAGGCTGCCAAGCTCTCAGTGGAAAAGGTAAAATTTGTGATTCTGCCCGATCTGCGGCTCGATCATAGCGGCGAGTTGGAGAGCCTGTCTCAAGCGGCTGCTGTGGTGACCCGCGAGGAACACGCTACCGCGCTGAGCAGCAGTACGCTCGGCCTGTATATGGCGGACGAATTTGATCAAGTTGAGAAATGGCAATTCGTTGATTTTTCTACTGCTACACCACTTGGGACTTTTGCCAGGAGTTATGACCTCTTTGGGGACGGCAGTATCGAGCTGATTGACGTTGCCGGTGCAACCGCCGGCGGGCTGGCCGTCCTCGTCCGCTTGTCCGGTCAGCCCGTTCTCCTGTGCGGCAATCTGGCCTGGACATATAGTCAGGCGCGCTATGCCTGGCTGCCCGGTCTGGCCTTTCGGCGCGAGCTGTGGTGGGAAAAAATTTGGCGTCTCAAAAAATTCAAGGACCTCGTTCCGGAACTCCTCATCCTACCCGACCATGATTGGGACGCGATCCGCAAGGTCGAAGCCGTAGATATCACTGTGCATGAGTTTTCTCCCACCGAAGAAGACGAGAAAGATACATCTCCGGCAGCTCGACTTTTCCGGTCCGTTAGGACCCGCTAGGGTAGGAGAGACATGGAAGTCACCGTTATCGGTCATGGTTCGTTGATGAGCGGTCGGGGCCTGTCGTTTTCCGGCACGTTTCAGATGCGGACGGCCTACATTGTGTCCTTGGATAACTGCCGCCGCGGCTTTGCCAAACTCTCCAAATACGGCGACCGCCTTGCCACCGACCTGGAGCTTGAGCAGCCCGCATTGGAAGGCGTCATCGTTTCGCCGCAAACTGCACCCGACGGAAGGGTCGAGGCCCTGGGGCTGAGTGTTTCGCTGGAAGACTGTGGCCGCCTAGTCAAACGAGAAGGGTATCGGCCGGAGGCTATGCTGACCCTGGTTGAGCAGGCAAGAAAATATGGCCTTGGGGTGGCCGAGTGGCTGTGGCAGATTGCGACCGAGCAGACGCATGATCTCGCGGCCTATCGGCGTCAGCTTTTCCTGATAACGGGCTATACCTCACCCCATTACATCCCTCATCCGGTTCGACTGGCGGAAACAGGCTATGCCTTGATTTTTCTCGCACCGGGGTCGCTCGGAACCGGTACGCCGGATGTTGTCTCCATTCGCCAGCAGACGGGGATCAACACCATCCTGAATACAGCTGAGACTTGGCGGCGCAAGCCGAACGAGGATCAGATGGCTTATTTTCTCTCCTGTCTGCTGGGTGGTATGCATGGGATCAACGTGCGGGATTTTCTGGCAAGCGTGGTGGATAATCGCGGCTTGGCAGAAGCGCTGTCTCAGCGTATCCGGACCGTGTTGGCCGAAGAAGTCGAGTGTTTTCTCCAGACAACGAGCTTGAAACCGGAACAGTATACGCAGGCGTTCGGCAGCCCTGAAGCCGCCCTGCGCCGCAGCGGTCTGGGAGACTTTCTTGAGGGCTTCGACAGCTAAGAGGGCAGACAGATGAGTATCTTCTCGGTATCAATCGGCAAGGAACAGCTATGTTTTACCGCGGCGCATTTCATTGCCTTCAAAGGCTTCCGAGAGCCTCTACACGGTCATACCTATCAGGCTGAGGTGAAGGTGAGCGGACCGGTTGGGCCGGACGGCTATGTCGTGGATTTTCTGGTGCTAAAAAAGATCGCCGAGGAAGAGTGCCAGCAGCTGCATTTTACGACCCTGCTGCCCGAACACAGCGACTGCCTGCGCATTACCGCGGACACTGAGATCGTTCGGGTGGAGTGTGAAGACGGCACCCAGTTCAGCTTTCCGCGGCAGGATGTCTGCCTGCTGCCCATCGTGCACTCCTCATCGGAAGAGATTGCCCAGTATCTGATTGCGCGCTTGCGCGCCCGTCTGGCGGAAGCCCGTGGGAACAGCATTGAAACGATCGAGGTTTTGATTGAGGACATCCCTGGCCAGGTGGCGGTCTGTAGCGAGCCGTTTCGGGTGTGAGATCGGAATGGCTCGAGGGGTGCGACGTGTGATCCTGGGGCTGCTGTGCGCCAGCGTAACAGCGTGTGAAACAACCTTGCCCGAGCCCGACTCCGAGGGCGCGCGACTCTACCGGCAGCGCTGCTCCGGCTGTCACCGCCTCTATCAGCCCGGCCTGCTCACACCGGAGATGTGGCAGTTCATGCTGGCGCGCATGGACGTGGAGTTTCTACGACTCGGCCGGCCGGCCTTGTCCGAAACCGAGCGTCGTATCATCTTCGACTACCTGAACGCCCACGCTCAGCGGCCGGTCGGCTAAGGACGGTCGGAGCCCTGGATTTAGGAGGATTTTTATGCCTCCCGTCGGGCAGCTTCGATATCGTCCAGTTCTTTCGGGATTGCACTGGTCAGCACGTCGTGGCCGTCGGCTGTCACGAGAACGTCGTCCTCGATGCGGACCCCAATACCCTGGTAGGCGGCTGGCACATCGGCATCTGCGGCGATATACAGGCCGGGTTCAACCGTCAGGACCATGCCGGGTTCGAGCGTCCGGGATTCTTCACCAACTCGGTATTTGCCCACATCGTGGACATCCATGCCCAGCCAGTGGCTTGTGCGATGCATATAAAACTGGCGATAGTCGCCCTTCTCAAGAAGGTCCTCCGTACCGCCGGATAGCAGGCCGAGGTCGCACAGCCCGTCAATCAGTATTTCCGTGGCGCGTTGGTGTACGTCGTCAAATCCCACGCCGGGCCGGATCATGGCAATCGCGTGTTTTTGCGCGGTCAAAACCAGGCTGTAGATTTCTTTCTGCTGAGCCGAGAACGCGCGGCCAACCGGAAATGTACGTGTCACATCCGAGCAGTAGCAGGCGTACTCCGAACCGGCGTCGATCAGTAAAAGATCGCCGTCCCGCATTTGTTGATCGTTGGAGATGTAATGCAGGATCGTGGCGTTTGCGCCTGAGGCAACAATGGAAGGGTAGGCCGGTCCGTCCGCTCCGTTACGGCGGAAATGATATTCGAGCAGGGCTTCGATTTCGTATTCGTACATGTCCGGTCGCGTCTCGTGCAGGGCCGCGTGGTGGGCTGCGGCAGACGCCTTGACCGCACAGCGCATCAGGTCGATTTCCTCCGGGTTTTTGAACAAGCGCATTTCGTGCAGCAGGTCGCCGGGATCAACAAGCGAGACCGGACCATGTCCGATGCGCGGGCGTTGCAGTCGGCCCTGATTCACAAAGTCCAGAATCTTTGCGTTGAGGCGTTCGTCACGACCAAGTCCGTAGTAGATTTTTTCTGCGGTGAGCAGGTGTTCGGGCAGCACCTTGTCGAGTTGATCGATCGTGTAGGCCGCATCCACGCCAAAGTGTTCCTGTGCGCCCTCAACGCCGAACCGTTTTCCTGTCCAGGTCTCTTTTTCCCTGTCGCGCGGACGGACAAACAGGATGAACTGTTCCTTGTCGTGATTGGGCGAAAGCAGGCACAGGGATTCCGGTTCTGGAAAACCGGTCAGGTAGTACAGGTCGTTGTCCTGGCGATAGCGATACTCAACATCCTGGGAGCGAATAGAAGTCGGGGCGGCCGGAAAGAGGGCAACCCCATCGCCCATCTGTTTCAGAAACGCCTGCCGGCGGGCTGTATAGGTCGAAAGATTTCCGTTCATTGGCATGCTACCGTGTCGTCCGCTTCGTGTTGACTTGACTTTCGCCCAACAATTAAAGACGCTTGGTACTATATGGCACACGAGCATTCGTATCCAGAGTCCTTAAACGCCCTGTTGACCCGGCTGCCGGAATTGGAAATCGTGCTGGGTCCGCAATCCAAGCCAGGCTTACTCATGGTCCAAAAGCTGCTCCAGGAGGCGGTTGCCGCTCGTGCTGACGGCGATGTGCCCAAGGCTACCTCAAAAATCGGAACGGCAATGGACACCCTATCGCAGTTGGCCGATGGGCTCGACCCGCAGGAGGCCGCGCTCATGCGGATGCTGTCCGCCCAGTTCAGACAGGCGCTGACGATGGGCGATATGAGTGAGACTCAGCGGGTCTCGGATGTAATGCGCAAACGTTCCGGGGCGACCATCAAAAAGAAGAAGCCCTAGACAGCGCCCGAAACGCTGCGTCCTTGACTTCCTCAGGCCGGTTGGCTAGTGCACAAGGCATGGCCGATGCACTCCAAGCGTGTTGTGAAAAGGAACTGCAAATCCAACTTAAACAGATTACTGAGACCTATCTCTCCTTCCCGGTAATCAAAGACATTCCCTGTCCCTCCTGTCTGCGTATTATCCCGATTCGGGTATATGAAAGGCCGACCGAGGCCGAGTCTTCATAGGGGATGGCGGACATGGCGGAACGCGTGGGCTTGAAAATTGTCAGGGTGACTATTGAAAACGAGGACAAACCGTGTCGGGTGAGCATTAAAGCCGAGGTCGACACCCTGACGCAACTGCGCGCCATTGCCGACAAATTCAGGCGGTCAAAAGAGCGTATCCCCGCCCAACTGGTTATCGGTCCAACCGAAGAAAAGCCCGCATCTCACGACACGGTCTGCGCCGAAGAGATTGAACAGGTCATTGTCGAAGGGCTAGCCGCCATGCACCACTCCGGCCAGATCGCCCGCGACCTCATCCGCCGCTTTCAGGGGCGTGTCTTGGCTGGGGATGGGGAGTAAGCGTCCGCGTTGAAAACGATGCAGTTCCAGCCGTCGATGCGTGTCCTTGCGGGCTTGCAACCGGGCGAACTCCGCCCGCAGGTCATCTAGAAACAGCGGCTCGATTACCTTCAGGATGTTCTGCTCGGTGATGTAGTGCGCGCCCTGAGAGCGGCGCTGAGCGGGTTCCATGACCGATTGGAACAGTGCGCCGAAAATTGCCGGAGAGATGGCCGTCCAGTCGAACCGGCAGGCATCGAGCAGTGCCTGTCGCATGGGGGCGTCAAAGTCGGGAATGTGCAGTGGGCCACGGAAAAGGTCGCCATTCACATACGGGAAACGAGCCAAGTCTTCGTCTAGCTTCTTTTGGCGTGTGTCCTCCGGCGTATTGAGCACTTGAAAGAGACGTGAGAGCCATAAACCCAAGTCGGAACCGTACTCGCGGGTACGCGTTTCCAGGAAATCAAGAAAAATGTCGCGTGGCTCGAAGATGCCAGTATCATCGGCAAACAGACAGAATACGGTACGGACGAGAAGCGTTCGAGGTCGTGGCCGGTGTAGCCGGGCTGTTCAATCGCGTCGTGCAGGTCGCCCATGAGTTCGGACGCCTGAATGTTGACCGGGTCCTGATCCTTGAAGGTGCGCTTTTGTATGCCCAGGATAAAGCCGAACTTCTCCACCTGCTGAGGCAAGTCAGCCAGGGCGAAAAACGTGTGCTCCCGCTCGTCCAGGGCGTACAACTCAAAGGTCTGAAAGTCGCTGACCAGGATAGGATGTAGCGTGGGCGGTCTTGCTCGAGCAGGGCGTCGAAGTAGTCGCCGGCTTGTCCGTAGGCTTTGGTCAGGTCGCGGCCGGCGCTCTTTTGTTCAACCAGGAGGATACCGAGCCAGAACAGGTCAATGTAGCCGGACGAGTTGTCGAGGCGTTTGACGTACTCCTCATAGCGGGCGACGGTGCGCCGCTTGACACCGAAGATGTCAAAGAAGTCGTTATAGAAGCTCTGCGTCTCGCCTTTCTCGTAGGCTGCGTCCTGTCACTCTTCGGCAAATGTGGCGGCGCGGGCTCGGATTTCATTCCAGGAGAGACGCATGCAGTCAGAACCCGCCCAGCTACTTTTTTGTTGTCCACTGCGTAATAAACTGCCGCGCCTTCCGGCCTTCGGTGGGATCAAGGCGGGTGATGATGGTGACCTGTTCCTCGGCTTTTTTTCGGCTGCCGCCCACGAAACCTGGAGCCTCTATATAGTACCTCATCAGGCCCCAGTGGGCCGCCATGTGGGTGGGGTCGCAGCCGACCGCTTTTTCAAAGTGAGTACGGACGTTTCTGACGAGAGAGAGCCTGCGGAACATGCGGAACGAGCTCATCTGCTCGACGTGACGTCCGTAGGCGCGTCCCAGCCACACATGATAGTCGGCATTGCATTGTTCGCCGTCCACAGCCTCCTCGAACCAGGGGATGGCCTGTTCATAGTTTTTCTCGGCATAGGCAATCCGTCCCAAATAAAAGGGCGCACTTGTATTGGTCGGCTGCTGTTGGTGCAGGGCCTCAAAAAATTGACGCGCTTCGGCCAACTGGCCGGACTCAAAGAGTTGGACCCCGGTTTGGAGATCGTTTTGAGCGAAAGCCGCCGGGCCTAAGAAGAGAAACAGCAGGACCAGATAGACGCACTGGACCGGCGGGTGACCAAAGGCAGAAAATCCCCTCATCCTAGCTCTCTCCAGGGGAGAGGGGATGAAATCTGTCGGGGCCACCCCCTGTGGTTGCCCTTTCCCCTATGCAATCCCCTCCTTGGAGGGGTGGCCCAAAGGGCCGGGGTGGGTTCCTCGCTCCTCACTCCTCACCTGCCCCTAAAACGTAATGAGCGGCTTGACGATATTGTCCGCCTTGGTCGTCATCATAGTGAACGCCGTCTCGACCTCTGTAAAGGGAAACCGATGGGTGGTCAGTGGCGTGGGGTCAATCCGCCCGTTCTGAATCAGCCGCAACAGCCGCGTGACCTGCTCCCGCCCGCCCGGACACAGCGCCGTGTGAATTTTCTTGTCGCCCATACCCAGACCGAAATCCGGCAGCGGAATGCTCAACGCATCGCCGGCTTCCCCATGATAGCCGATGTTCGAGATCACTCCGCCCGGCTTGGTCGCTTTCACACAGTTCTCAAAGGTAGTCGGAGAGCCCAGCGCCTCAATGGCGGAATCGACGCCGAGGCCGTTCGTGAGTTGCATAATCTGCTCGACCGCGTCTCCTTCGGTTGGATCGACTACAATATCGGCGCCCATCTTTTTGGCGAGTTCCTTGCGGTCCGGCTTGGAGTCAACGGCGATGACCAACCCGGCGCCTAGCAGCCGTGCGCTGGCCGTGGCGCACAGCCCGACCGGACCTTGGGCGAAGACCGCAGCCGTCCCGCCAGCCGGAATCTCCGCGTTCTCGGCCCCCACCAAGCCGGTGGACATCATGTCCGTAGTGTACAGCGCCTGCTCGTCCGTCAGCTCATCCGGGATGGCAACCACGTTGTAGTCGGCGTCGTTGACAAAAAAGTATTCGGCCATATTGCCGTCGCGCTGGGTGGTGAATTTATAGCCGCCCAGCATGCCGCCGCACTGCGAGGTAATGCCGCGCTGGCAGGGGTCACACTTGCCGCACGGCGTGATAGCGTTCACCACCACCCGGTCGCCCTCTTTACAGGTGGTGACATTGGCGCCGGCTTGATGGACGACGCCAACGCTCTCATGCCCGAGGACTCGGCCCTCGGGAATCTGGATGACGCCCCGCACGGTATGCACATCCGAAGTGCAGATCAGCGAAGCCGTTGTTCTAATCACCGCATCGTTCGGACCGGGATCAGGAATGGGTTTGTCGATAATGCCGACTTTGTCTATGCCTAAAAATGCCAGCGCTTTCATAGCGTCCTCCTGTTATTCACTGGTTCCTATCGAGCGAAAATTTGTTCCTGATCTCGGAACGCCTTGAACTCCAGTCCGTTCTGGCTGGGGTCCAGTAGAAACATGGTGGCCTGCTCGCCCACTTGGCCGCGAAAGCGAATACCGGGTTCGACCAGGAACGAGACACTGGCCTGCGTCAATTGCTCAGCCAATGCCTGCCAGGCGTTCCAGTCGAGAATCACCCCAAAATGCCGAACCGGAACCTGCTTGCCGTCGACCGGATTGGTAGCCGCGGGTTGGGGTGCTTCAGGAGAAAGATGCGTGGTGACTTGGTGTCCGAAAAAATTGAAATCAATCCAGGTCGCGCTCTCGCGGCCAACCGAACAGCCCAGCAGGTCAACATAAAATGTCCGGGCAGCCTCCAGGTCATGAACCGGGAGGGCAAGATGAAAGGGCAGGTGTGGCATGGCTCTATCCTGATGCGTGACCGGTGGGCTACAGCATGTGGCGCAAATCAGACAGCGTATACGTGCCCGGCAGTTCCCGTCGCTCTGCCATCGTGTCAGCCACTTGGGCGAGGAGGGTGTTGATCGGGGTAGCGATTCCGAGTTGTTGGCCCATCTCGTGAACCCGACCGTTCAGATAACATGCCTCCGTTCTGCCCCGTCGGCAGAACACATCCTGCCACATGGACGGGAAAACATGGGTCGAGCGGTCGGGCAACGACTGCGGGGTAAAGTCGGTCCGACCCAGGTTTGTGACCATATCCGGCAGGGGCTGGTCACCGGGCAGGGTTTTGAGTTTGATCTCGGCCCGGGCCAGGACGTGCTGGGCTTCTGCCAACATGGCGCCGCACAAGCGGCGCGAGTCCGGGTCGTTCAGCAACTCCGGCCCGGAGCGGTCGAGAATTGCGGCCGGCGCGTTCATCAGATTGATACAGAATTTCGCCCACTTGCAGGCCAGAATATCGTCCGTCAGCGTCCCGCCCATGTTGGCGGCTTGCAGGGCGGTCACGACTTGTTCCGCAGTCTCGTCGAGCCCGTTGGGGTAGCGGCCAATCACCAACGAATTGCCACCCAGGTGGCCAACCTCACCAGGAAAGATGAAACGGGCCCCCAGATGTAAAGCCGCGCCATAGACATGGCTGAAATGTTCGACCGCCAACTCTTCATTGGTCATGGTATTCTGGAGACAGAAAATAGGAGTATCGGGCGAGACCTTGGCGCGCATCTGCTCAAGGGCAACCGGAGTGTCATAGGTTTTGACACACAGGAAAACGATATCGTCAGGTTGGAACTGCCAATCGTTCAGAGCGGAACAGGCTGGGGGCGTGGTCACAAACTCGCCGTACTTGCCCGACATTTTCAGTCCATTCGTCTGGATTTTCTCAATATGAGGCGGGTCCCCGATAAGCAGGACATCCGTTCCGGCTTTTGAGAGATGGGCCCCGACCGTACTGCCGACCGCGCCCGCCCCGAAGATCACAAACCGCATCCGGTCTTCCTCCTGTGTCGGGCGCTAAGGTATGCCGCCAGCGGACAGGCGTCAAGAAAAGCGGGCAGGGGAGGCGTATGTGCTCCCCCGCTCCTAGATTTCACAACATCGAAGAATTCAGGATTTCTTTCGAGGCCATAAGACCAATGGCGGGGGGCCTTGGGGGCTGTCTTTCAGGCTGTGGCACAGGCTGATGACGGCCTCTCCGAGCTGACGCAGGTGGTCCCGCACGCGCTCATCGGTAATCTCTCCGCCCTTCATCTGATCGGCTCGAACATACACGCTCCCAGGGACGATGTGCATATTGAACCAGGCCAATACCGGCTTCAACTCCTGGTCGATGCTGAGGTAGTGATGGTCGGTATAGGCATTCCCGATCAAACCCACGACCTTACCCATAAAGGCTTCAACCGGAATATGGTCAAGCAGATTCTTGAGGGTTCCGGTGTAGGAACCCCGATAGATAGGCGTGCCGATGATGTAGGCGTCGGCGTCTTGGATACGCGCCAGCACCTGGGGTGTATCGTCCGGGTAGTCTTCGGGTGGTCGTCCGTCACAAAAAGAGATGGTCACGTCACGCAGATCGATCACGTCGGTCGTGATATCCGGGGCGTGTGCTTGCGCGGCTGCCAGCGCGGCATCGACAACGGTCCGAGTACTGCCGCCGGCCGTGAGACTGCCTGAAATACCGAGCAGTGTGGTCATGGGTACTCCTTCTTCTTTCCCTTGCTATACCCCGTCGCGTACCGAAAGAGAACCACTGCTCCCTAGTCAAGGGAGGTGCGGTGGACTGCTGTCCTAGTTTCAGCCAGGCGAAGAATAAGGTCTGCGGCTTCCTCGGGCCCGTTGTGCCGACGCAGGGTGTGTTGCATCTGCTCTGCCCGGCGGGTGAAAGCGGGCTGGCTGAGCAGGGTGCGGATGGCGCGTTTGAGGCGGGCGGTCGTCAACAGGCGCCGGTCCAGCCGCAGACCGGCGCTGGCATCTACGCAGCGCTGGGCATTATCGGGCTGGTCTGCGCCGAGGGGGATGCACAGCAGCGGAATCCCGTCGGACAATGCGGTCAGTACGGTGTTCACCCCACCGTGTGAAATGATCAGGGCCGGGCGGGTTTTCGGCTCTGCTTGAAGCACCGTCTGCGGGATATACGACTCGATGCGCACGTTGGATGGAGCCGCCGAAAAAAGATCGGGTGGGCAACCGGGGCCGGTAACAACCAGCCCGAAGACGTCGAGCTGACCGAGGGCGCGAATAATTTTCCGGAAGATGCTCAGGCGCGTATTAAAAACCGTACCAAGGCTGACGTACACTAACGGCCTTCCCTGTGGTACCTCCGCCAGCCAACTCGGCGTTTGCCAGTCAATCGGCCGGTCCCATACCGACGGACCAACGTAATGCACCTGGGGCGGCAGGTCGGGCCGGTTGTAATCGTATTCCCGACTACAGGTATGGATGAGTAAGTATGGAGCGACGACGTGTGGGGAGAGGGGATCAGCATGGGAAGGGAGACTCAGCTGGCGGCGATAGCGATTCAAGGTAAAGCGCCACGGAGCCATTAGTGCTGTGGCCGCGCTCAGCGCGCCTTTGAGTCCGAGCAGATAGGGAACGCGGAGGGCCGCAGGTATGGTCTTAACGCGCGGAAAGCCGGCCGGAGGGGCGTGCAGGCTCGGGGACATGAAGTGGGTCATGGGGCTCAGCACGGCCCACGGCAGTGCCTGCCGCTCGCAAAAAAGCTGGGCGGCAAAGGTCAACGGCCCGGCCACCACAACGCTGGGCTGAAAGACCCGAGCGATCTGCTGGAGTTCCGGGATACGCATGGGGATTGAGGCCATGAAGATGCGTAAAAAGTCGTAGCTCACGCGCAGATAATGGACGCGTAGATAGCGAATGGGCGGAAAAAATTCCTCTAAACGTTCTTCGGAGTAGTGGGGGCCGAGGGGATAGAATGGCAGGCCCTCGCGCTCGATGCGCTCCTGATACAGCCGACTGGTGGCCAAGGCAACGGCGTGGCCCTTGGCCTGGAGGGTCTGCATCACCGGCAGTAACGGATGGACATGGCCCATGCCCGGCTCGGTAACAAAGAGGAGGCGTTGAGGTGAGTGTGACATGGAGGTGGAGAGGAGAATAGATGGATAAGATGAAACTCCCCTCACTCCTGGCGGTATGTCAAGGCGTGGGTGAGGAGAGATTGTTATGGGGATTTCTGGAAGATTGCCGTTGGTTTTGCTGATCAAAATCGAGAGGCCGTCAGTTCCACATCTGCTTTACTCCAGGATTTTTTGAACCGTTCGGTGGCGGCTTCGGCGTCTTTCTTCCGACCTTGGGCCTGCAAACTCCGGGACAAGCCGTATAGCGACCAGCCATTGTCAGGATACTGTTCAAGGTCTTTACGATACACTTGCTCTGCTTCGGCGGACCTCCCCGCAGTGAGCAGGACGGCGCCCAAGTTCTGGCGGACCGGGTAATACCAGGCCGGCGGCTCGTTATAAGCCAGCGTATCCTGCACGCGAACGGCGGATTCGAGGTGGCTGACTGCCTGGTCGGTTCGACCCTGCTTGGCCGCCAACTCGCCAGCTACCACATGCGATGCAATAGAGAGGAGCTTGGTGGCGGCATTCCGGCCCATCATCATGTGATCTTCAGGGATATCCTGAGCGATAGCCGCTAACTTTCCCTGTTCTTTTTGCGCGTCTTCAATTTTGTCTTTTGCCGTAAAAGCCAGAGCGCGGGCATAATGCCAGAGTGCTGTCATATACAGGAGGTCTTCCGGGGGTTGTGGCTCATTGAGAATATCGGCCCATTTGCCAAACCGGACGAGGGCACATAGCGGCATAGCGGTCCAGCCTTCTAACGGCGGGACCATGCGGGCCACTTCTGGTGTGGTACGAGCGGCCAACTTGCGGGCCGCATCAATCGCTTCTGCACTGCGGCCTGACATTTGCCGCGCTGACCACAGGAAGTCTATATTGTGCGGATAATACATCAGCGGGTAGATGCCCTGCGGCTGTTCTTGCTCGATATAGGCTTCATCCACCTCAACCGCCCGCACATTGCTATCGCCTGCCTCTTCGTACAGCCCGACCCGGTTGTAGATATGGGAAGGCATGTGGACAAGGTGGCCTGCGCCTGGAATCTGGGCCGCTAGCCGTCGTGCGTAGGGGAGCGCGCGCTCTGGCTGCGAGGAAGCTTCAACCGCATGGATGTAGTAATGAATAGCCCCAATATGATCCGGGTCGCGTTCCAGCACACTTTCGAGCGCGGCAACGAGTTCCAGGGTGCCCTCTTTCGGTTGACTATCAGCTGCCCAGTAATCCCAGGGGCGAACGTTCATGAGGGACGCTACAAACAAAGTGGCAGCATCGAGATCGTTGGGGTAGCGTTGGTGCAAGCCACGCATGGATTCTGCATAGGCCCGGTCCAGTTCTTTCCGATCTGCTTTTTCTGGATCAGAGACATAGCGTGTGGCCAGTGCCTCAATATAGGCGCGCTCGTGGTCTCCAGCGTAACGCGCTCGGGCGATGGCCTGCTGAATAGCCTCAAAAGCCTGTTTGCCGCGCTCCGCTGGCATTGGATCATTGATGTTCGGGCCTAGCGCGAGCGCCATCCCCCAATAGCCCATAGCACAGTTCGGGTCGAGCCGAATGACTTCCTTAAAGGCCCGAATCGCTTCATTATGGTTGAAGCCATACACTAATCGAAAGCCCTGATTAAAATAACGCTGAGCCAGTTCTGACTTTGTAGTGATAGGATGGTGGTAGGTGCCCAGGTCCTCGAACAAAGGGACTGGTGCATCACCCGCTGTAGCCGCCGTATTCTGCTCTTCGGAGTAAACAGGCTCCGCTAAAATAAACAGGTAGAAAAACGTTAACCAAATCCAAATATATGATTGTCTCACTATATGTCTCCTCTCTGGCTTCTCTTCTCGATCTCAATATTGTTTCCTCGCCGTGAGGTAAAACACCAAACATATGAGAGACTATAGTCTGCTAGCTCGGCTAGGAAGATACCTATTCGCGCCATTAATAATGAGAAATTGTCGGCCTGACTAGACGGAACCGGCTCGGCTCAGTATGAAGGAGGCAACGGTCCGGCGGTAGAGGTGGACCCCACATCTCGACCTGGCCACTGATTGCTATACGTGGAGGGCAGGATTGGAAACCAACGGGACGGGTGGTGGCTCGATTCGGGTAACTGGTGCGCGCCAGAACAATCTCAAAAACATCGATGTGCAGATTCCCCTGCACCAACTGACGGTGGTGACCGGAGTCAGTGGGTCGGGCAAGTCGAGTCTGGCTTTCGATATCTTGTACGCCGAGGGCCAGCGTCGCTACGTTGAGAGCTTCTCGGCCTATGCGCGGCAGTTTCTCGACCGGATGGACAAGCCCCAGGTCGAGCGTATTGACGGTATTCTGCCGGCCATTGCCATTGACCAGAACCGGCCGGTGCGAACCTCGCGTTCAACCGTCGGGACCATGACCGAGCTGCATGATCACCTCAAGCTTCTGTTTGCCAAAATAGGCAGCTTGTACTGCCGGGAATGCGGCCAGCCGGTGGAGCGCGATTCGGCCGAATCGGTGTATAAAAAGCTACGCAGAGAAAAGCCGGACGGCTGCCGCTTTCTCGTCACGTTCAGCGTGTCAACGCCGGCCAGCCTGCCCTGGGAAGAAGTCCGCAATGGTCTGTTGCAGTCCGGTTTCCATCGGATCGTTGTGGCTGGTAAGCCGGTCGATATTCAGGAATTGGCAGACCGACCCGAGACGGAGCCGGAAACCTGCACCGTTCTGGTTGATCGTCTGACCCTAACCACTCGTTCCAAAAAGCGTATCCACGATTCATGCGAACAAGCCTTTCAGTATGGCAAGGGCCGCCTGACGCTGATTTTTCCCGACGAGGACAATGCCGCTGTGCCGTTCTCGGACCAGCTTGAGTGCGCGGCGTGTGGTATCGCCTATCAAGAGCCCGTGCCGAACATGTTCTCGTTCAATAGCCCGCTCGGCGCGTGTGATACCTGCCGTGGGTTTGGCCGCACGATCGATATTGATCCGGAGCTGATCGTCCCCGATCCGACCCTGACGCTGAAACTGGGAGCTATTAAGCCCTGGCGGATCAAGGCGGCACAGTGGGAGCGGCGCGAGCTGTTTTCCTTTTGTGAGCAACATGACATCCCGACCGATGTGGCCTGGCAGGCGCTCAGCCAGGAGCAACAGCAGGCCATCATGGAAGGCGATGATGACTACTACGGCGTCCGGGGCTGGTTCAAGTGGCTGGAAACCAAAACGTATAAAATGCATGTGCGCGTTTTTCTGGCCCGCTACCGGGGCTACTTCCCGTGCGAAGACTGTCAGGGCGCGCGCCTCAAACCGGAGAGCTTGCTGTATCGGGTTGGGGGCAAAACCCTGGCCGACATCAACCTGATGAGCATCGGGGCGTGCGCGGGATTCTTTGCCGCCCTCAAGCTGACCGCCTACCAGGAGCAGGTCGCCCAACTCATGCTGGATGAGATTCGGAAACGCCTGCGCTATCTGGTTGAGGTCGGCGTGGAATACCTGACCCTGGACCGGCAATCCCGCACCCTGTCCGGCGGTGAGCTGGAACGCGTGGATCTTACTACGGCGATTGGTTCCGCTCTGGTCAACACCCTCTATATCCTGGACGAACCGTCAATCGGGTTGCATCCGCGCGATAGCCAGCGTCTGGTTCGTATTCTGCAAGACCTGCGCGACAACGGGAATACTGTCGTTGTGGTCGAGCACGATCCGGAGATTATTCGCGAGACCGATAATGTCATCGACCTGGGACCCCTGGCCGGTGAAAAAGGCGGTGAGATCGTATTCAACGGGCCGTATGCCAAGCTGCTCAAAGACAAGCAGTCGTTGACCGGTCAATACCTGTCTGGACGGCTGGCCATTCCGCTTCCGCAGAAACGCCGGCCTATCAAGAAAAAATCTAGGCTGACCGTCCAAGGGGCAAGCGCGCATAATCTCCAGGATATCGATGTTCCCATTCCGCTTGGCTGTCTGGTGTGTATGACCGGCGTGTCCGGCTCGGGCAAATCGACGCTGGTGGAAGACGTGCTGTATCGTGGCCTCAAAAAGCAGCGCGGGGAGCCGGTCGGTATCCCGGGTGCGTGTCGTGCCATCCTGGGCGGCGACCAGTTGGCCGACATTATTTTTGTCGATCAGTCGGCCATTGGCACGACGCCGCGCGCCAACCTGCTCACCTACACCAAGGCGTTTGACACGGTGCGGCGGCTCTTGTCGCAAACCGAGTTGGCGCGGGTCCGTGGTTATACGCCGAGTACCTTCTCGTTCAATGTTGAGGGCGGACGCTGCGAGTCGTGCAAAGGCGAGGGCTTTGAAAAGGTCGAGATGCAGTTTCTCTCGGACGTCTACGTCCCCTGTCCCGAGTGTCAGGGCAGACGTTTTCGGGACGAGGTGTTGGAGGTCCGCTATAAGGGCAAGAGTCTGGCCGATATTTTGAATTTTACCGTTGCCGAAGCCCTGGAATTTTTTGGCGAGCAAAAGGATCTCAAGCGCCGGCTGTCTTCGCTGGCCGCGGTCGGGCTGGAGTATATGCGTCTGGGCCAGGCGCTGACTACGCTGTCCGGTGGTGAGGCCCAGCGGCTGAAGCTGGCAACGCATATTGCGAAGGAGCGCTCCAAAGACTCCGCTGACCACGGCACGCTGTTCATCTTTGATGAACCAACAACCGGTCTGCATTTTGCCGATATACAGAAACTGCTCAATGCGTTTGATCAACTCGTTGAATGCGGCCATTCGGTCCTGATCATTGAGCACAACCTGGAGGTCATTAAATACGCCGACTATCTGATAGACCTCGGGCCCGAAGGGGGAGATGGGGGCGGGACGATTGTGGCCACGGGAACGCCGGAGGAGGTCGCCCAGGTTCGGGCCTCGCATACCGGACGCTATCTGAAGGAAGTCTTAGGTTCAGGCGCCGCAGGACGACGCCTGCGGCCCAAACGGCGGAAAGCGAAGACCCCGGCCCGGCCGCTTATCGCCGAGGTGGGGAGCGGCAGGTCCATTGCCATTATTGGAGCCAAGGAACACAACCTGCAAGATATTTCGGTTGATATTCCGCGTGACCAGATGGTGGTGGTGACGGGCCTGTCCGGCTCAGGCAAGTCGACGCTGGTGTTTGATCTGGTCTACGCAGAAGGCCAACGGCGCTATATTGACAGCCTGTCCGCCTACTCGCGGCAATTCATTAAAGTCCTCGCCCGGCCCAATGTTGATCTGCTGACCGGTATTCCACCCACGGTTGCCATTGAGCAGCGCATGAGTCGGGGTGGGCGGAATTCGACCGTTGCCACCGTAACCGAGCTGTCGCACTACTTGCGGCTGCTGTACGCCAAGATCGGTGTCCAGCATTGTACGCAGTGCGGCGCGCCGCTGGCGGCCCAGAGCCGAAGTCAAATACTGGCCCGTATTCAGACTGATTTTCACGACCAGGAAACAACATTTTTTGCTCCGGTGGTACGGGGTCGGAAGGGCTTTCACAAGGATATTTTAGCCGGGGCGCGCAAACTGGGCTTCAAGCAGGCGCGGATCGACGGCCGTACGGCGACTATTGAGCCGGGTCTGAGTTTGCAGCGCTATAAAGAGCACGACATCGATATTGTGATTGGCCAAACGCGGGTGAATGGTGCGAACGGCAATCGACGCGATACCGAGGCTTTGCTCCAATCGGCCCTCCGGGTTGGGAGTGGTGCGGTGCATGTGCGCGGCGAAGACGAGCGGACCTATAGCGAGCATCTCTTCTGTGCCGCCTGCGGCCTCGGGTTTGAGGAACCCGACCCTCGCCTGTTTTCCTTTAACAGCCGCCAGGGAGCCTGTCCGGAGTGCACCGGCGCCGGCTTCTTATGGGAGTTTGACCCTGAACTGGTCGTCCCGGATGAGACTAAGTCCCTCAAACAAGACGCGCTGCTGCCGCTCGCACGTTCTGAGCTAAAACGCGCGAAGAACAAGCTCCTGCGTGGACTCAAGAAGCTGGGGGTTCCGGTTGAACGACCGTTTGGCGAACTGAACGCGGAGCAGCGCCAACTGGTCTTTTCCGGGAACGATCAGGGTCTACAGGGGACGTTCGATATCCTGAATGAAGCGCTCGAATACGGCGAGGATACGGGCTCATCCTATGCGCTGTCGCAGTTTCTGGGTGAGTCTGCCTGTCCCGAGTGTCAAGGCGAGCGTCTGAATCCACGCGCACGGGCCGTACAGGTCTGTGACCAGTCGCTACCGGCTCTGATGCGTCTGTCGGCAGCAGATTGCCTCAGTCATCTGCAGGACCTGACTCTATCCGAGCGTGACACGCTCGTCGGACGACCGATCCTCAAAGAAATCGTCCCCAGACTCAGCTTTCTTAATCAGGTTGGCCTGTCCTATCTGTCCCTGGACCGCCGCGCGGATACCTTGTCCGGCGGAGAGGCGCAGCGTATTCGTCTGGCCGCCCAGCTCGGCTCCAATCTGTGTGGGGTGTGTTATATCCTGGACGAACCGACCATTGGGCTGCACCCGCGCGATAATGCCCGCCTGATTGATACCCTGCGGAATTTGCAAGAGCGCGGCAACACCGTGCTGGTCGTTGAACACGACGAGCAGACCATCGAGAATGCGGACGTAGTGATCGACCTGGGGCCAGGTGCCGGGGTGCATGGCGGCCAGGTTGTCGCCATCGGCTCACCCCAACAGTTGCGCCGGAACACGGACTCCCTCACCGGACAGTTTCTCTCCTCGGCCCACCCGCGGCTCGGTCCGGTCCGGTCTCTTAAGGACCGGCCGCGGCTGCATCTGCGGGGCGTACGCGAGAATAATCTGAAGAATATTGACATTGATATTCCACTCGGGACGTGGGTGGGCGTGTCAGGGGTGTCCGGGTCGGGCAAGAGTTCCTTGGTCCAGGAAGTTCTGGTCAACGGGCTGCGACGCAAACTCGGGCTGTACGCCGGACGGGTCGGTCTACATGACAGCATCGACAATGCTGAGGGGATCGAGCGCGTGGTCGAAGTCGATCAATCGCCCATCGGGAAAACCCCGCGTTCGGTCCCGGCGTCCTATGTGGGCTTCTGGGACGAGGTGCGCAAGCTCTTTTCGCTGTTGCCCGATGCGCGGCTGCGTGGTTATAAACCCGGTCGGTTCTCTTTTAACGTGAAAGGGGGGCGCTGCGAGACCTGTACCGGACAGGGACGCATTAAAATGGAGATGAGCTTCCTGCCCGATGTCTACGTCACCTGTGATGTGTGTGGTGGCAGACGCTATAACGAGGAGACCCTGGAAATCGCCTATAACGGCAAGAACATCGCCGATGTGCTGGACATGACCATTGAAGAGGCGGCGACGTTTTTTATTGGGGTGCCGAAGATCGCCCAGCCTCTGAAGCTGCTGAACGATATCGGCATGGGCTATATCAAACTTGGACAGGCCAGCAATACGCTGTCCGGGGGCGAAGCCCAGCGCATCAAACTGGCCTACGAGCTGGCTAAACGCTCGCGCGGGAAAACGCTCTATGTCTTGGACGAGCCAACAACTGGCCTCCATTTTGCCGACATTGAAAAGCTGATCCATACGCTTCATCGTCTGATTGATAAGGGTAATACGGTTGTAACGATTGAACACAATCTCGACATTCTCAAAGAAGCGGACTACATCATCGACCTGGGACCCGAGGGCGGTGCCGCCGGCGGTAATATTGTGGCCAGCGGCCCACCGCAGCAACTCATGCGGCAGGACCAGCAGTCCTATACGGCACAGTGCTTGAAAGCCTATCTGAACGGAGGGAATCATGGCGCGCGGACAGACTGAACAGCAGATGGAGAGCGCCGCTCATACGTATTTTGAACGGGTCACGAACGGCGATGTGGATGGCATTCTCGAACTATTCGCCGACGATGCCAAGCTCATCAACCCCGTTACCGGTGCCGCCGGGATTCAGGGTAAGGCGGCCCTGCGCGTGTTCTACGAAAAACTGACGACCAGCCTCGTTGACTATACCGCTGCGGCTACGGACATCATTATTGAGGGCAATAAGCTGATCGCCCCACTCCACCTCGAAGGCAAGACGACAGACGGCAAGCCGCTGGTGATGGACAATCTGAACTTCTGGACGTTTGAGAACGGCAAGTTCAAGGTGTTGCGCATCTATATGGACACCCATCCCTATCGCGCCGCGCTCAGTCAGGCGCTGAGCGGCAAGTAGACGATGTGGGCCGTATCCGTCTGTCACCGTTCTTGAGGAGTCGGGAGAGAGGATACACAGTGATAGAGGGAAAATCATAATTGGTTGAAGACAGGAGCAGAAGAGGTATAATTTCTATACTTTTATGCAGTTTGAATTTGATCCCAGGAAAAGCAAGAAGAATAAAGAAAAACACGGGATTGATTTTGTCGAAGCCCAGAAACTCTGGGAAGATGAAGATCGGTTGGAAATCGAAGCACGAAGTGACGATGAACCCCGCCTCGCCTTGATTGCCATGGCCGAAGGAAAACTATGGTCAGCTTTTTTTACGTATCGGGGGGATCAGCGTGTCCGACTTATTTCTGTCCGACGGGCGAGAGAGAAAGAAGAGCGATTGTATTATGAAGGCTAAAGAATTAGATCGGTTGTTTGATAAGGGTGAAGATATTACGCCCTACCTTGATCTGACGAAAGCTCGCAGGCCGGGACACGAGCAGCGACGGGTGAATGTCGATTTCCCGAACTGGATGATAGACTCACTGGACCGACAGGCGAGCCGTTTAGGCGTGACGCGACAATCTGTCATTAAGACCTGGATTGCCGAGCGCCTGGAGAAGGAAACGAAGGGGTGGGTGAAAAAACGATTGTCCCAAACGAAGTGAAGGAGGGGGATTTTTCAGTTCCACCGTCCCTTGAAAAGACAGCGTGTTCAAGCTCTCGCGCAACACGATGCGCAGCCCGGCAGCACGGAGTTCCTGAATAAAGTTGAGCGTGACAGAGAGCGTGAGATTGGGGATTAGGGGCTGGGGGTTCGCCCCAATCCCTAACCCCTACACCTGCGGCTTGCGCTGCTCGCGGTAGATGCGCATGGCATCGGCAAAGTCCTTGGTCTCAAGCGCGGTCGCACGGGCATGGGATATCTCCGACGACCAGGTCTCCTGGCCCATCGTCCAGGACTGATGCAGCAGATGCTTGGCGACGGTCGCAGCCCGGCTGCCGACTTTTTGGCAACGGGCGACGAGGTGCTCGGTTTCCTCCTTGAGATTTTCGGCTTCAATGACTTTTGTCAGCAGTCCCCAACGCTCGGCTTGGGAGGCATCAAAGCGTTCCCCGAGAATAAGGATTTCTTTGGCTTTGGCGAGACCGATGAGCTGCACGAGTTTATAGCTCTGGCTGGCATCGGGCGGTGAGCCGTAGAGTACTTGGGGCAGGGAGAAGAAGGCAGTATTGGCCGCAATCCGAAAGTCACAAGCTAAGACCAACTCACAGCCAGCTCCAAGACAGGCGCCGTGGATGGAAGCAATCGTAAGAGCGTTGAGGTGCTCCAGAATATCTAACGCGCGTTGCCAGGGAGCCCACACCTCATCAATGGCAGCGTTCGTTGAGGGGCGCATGGCGGCCGCCTTGAGGTCCATACCGGAACAAAAGGCGCGGCCTTCACCCCTCAGCACGACCACTTGGAGGTCGACATCCGCCTCAAGCGTTTGACATGCCGCTTCGAGGTCAGCCGTGAGTTGGTCGTTCACCGCATTTAAGGACGCCGAACGATCCAGGGTCAGAAAGGCCACCGCCTCCTTTTTTTCAATATAGAGCGTGTCCCATTCCATGCTTTCCTCCGCGCTGTGCAGTCTGCGTATTTTTTCTTCCACAGCATACCAAGCTCCACTGACTTTACCAGCAGCTTCCGGTATATAGACCGCTCAAGGAGAAAGAAGCGCACCCATGGCAAAGCACACACTGGATCAACTACTCAAAAGAATGTCGTCCGGAGATAGCCGCGCGCTGGCTCGTCTGATGACGCTGGTAGAACGAGAAGATGGACGGCTGGGTCGTATTCTGGAGGCCATCGGGCCCAGGCAAGGGCACGCCTGCACGATAGGGGTTACCGGTCCTCCGGGTGCCGGCAAGTCGAGTCTGGTAGACGGGCTGACGACGCTGATGCGTCAGGCCGGAGAAACGGTTGGGATTGTTGCCATTGACCCGTCGAGCCCCTTTACCGGCGGTGCGCTGCTGGGCGACCGGATTCGGATGACGAAACATTATCTTGACAGCGGCGTCTTTATTCGGAGTATGGCGACGCGCGGGAGTCACGGTGGGCTGTCCCGTGCGACCAAGGACGTCATTAAGCTGATGGATGCGGCCAGCCTGGACTATATTCTGGTTGAGACGGTCGGTGTCGGGCAGACGGAATTGGACGTCATGGGCACGACCGATACCGTCCTGGTAACGCTCGTGCCGGAAGCCGGTGACGGCGTTCAGGTCATGAAAGCCGGGTTGATGGAGATTGCGGATATCTTCGTCGTCAATAAGGCGGACCGGGACGGAGCACAGCGGATGATGACTGAACTCAGCCTGATGCTGGAGCTGAAATACAGTAATCGTCCGGCAAAGGAGTCGGCGCAGTCGTCCTGGCGCATTCCCGTGCTGGCGACGCAGGCGATTAACGGAACGGGTCTGCCGGAGCTGTTGCAAGCCATCCGGGATCATCATCAGTCGTCGCTTGCATCTGGAGAGCTGGCGCGGCGGCGCTCGGAGCGTCGGCGTGAGGAACTCATTACCCGAGTCGAATATGAAGTCCGTAAACGCTTGACTGCCGGAGCCCAGACCGATCCCGAGCTGTCGCGTTATTTCGATGCGGTTGGTGCTGGAACGCTCGATCCCCATACCGCGTCGCATCAAATTCTGGAAAGCGCCGCGCTTCGAGATGAAGCCGGGTCCAGCACATAAAGGAGGAAGTTATGAAAGCCGCAGTCCTATACGAACTCAGCACCCCACTCCAAGTAGAAGAGGTTGACCTCGACAACCCCAAATCAAAAGAAGTACGGGTCAAGATTGCCGCGAATGGCGTGTGTCATAGTGACTATTCCATCATCCACGGCGTGATTCGCTCTCCGCTGCCGGTCGTGCCCGGTCATGAGGGCGCTGGCATTGTCGAAGAAGTCGGGCCGGACGTGACGATGGTCAAGCCCGGCGACCATGTGGTTCTGTCCTTCGCTCCCTACTGTGGACACTGCTACTACTGCGCCCAGGGTAGCCCGGTCCTGTGCGTGAATATGCGGACGATTATGGGTAAAGGTGCCCTCCTTGATGGTACTTGTCGGCTCAGTAAAAACGGCCAGAAGATCCATCATGCCGCTGGTCTATCGAGCTATGCGGAACACGCGGTGGTGCCCGAAATCGCCTGCGTCAAAATCCCGGACGAGGTGCCGCTCGACAAAGCCTGTCTGGTCGGCTGCGGCGTCATGACCGGAGTCGGAGCGGCTATTAATACCGCCGCGGTCAGGCCCGGCACGAGCGCTGTAGTCATCGGCTGTGGAGGGGTGGGGCTGAACGTGATCCAAGGCTGCGCGCTGGCCGGGGCGAGCGTCATTATTGCGGTGGACCTGATGGACAATAAGCTTGAGTACGCCAAAGAGTTTGGCGCGACCCACACCGTGAATCCGTCCCGAGACGACCTGACCAAGACCGTGCGGGGCCTGACCGACGGGCGCGGCTCGGATTACGCTTTTGAAGTGATCGGTCTGGGCAAGACCATCGAACAGGCCTATGCCTGCACCAGACAGGGGGGCAGTACGATTGTTGTTGGCGCCCCGGCGCGTGAAGAGACGGTGACGATCCCCGCGTTCAGTCTGCTCAACGAGAAAAAGATTCAGGGTTCGGTGTACGGTTCCTCCCGTCCGCACGTCGATATGCCGCGCTTGATTGAGCTGTATATGAACGACAAGCTCAAGCTCGATGAACTGGTGACCCGGACCTACGCTCTGGATGAAGTCAACGATGCCATGACCGCGCTGGAGAAAGGCGAAGTCGCCCGGAGCGTGGTCGTGATGTAAAAAAGGCACTGAAGAAGAGGGCCGTTTTCTTTGCCTTCGCCTTTGAGCCCGAACCTTCAACCGCGTGGATGATACTTCCGGTGCACCTCGCGTAAGCGTGCGCTCGCTAGGTGGGTGTAAATTTGCGTTGTGGCAATATCGACGTGACCCAGCATGGACTGGACCGCCCGCAGGTCTGCCCCCCCCTCCAGGAGATGCGTCGCAAAGGCGTGTCGCAAGGAGTGGGGATAGACGGGACCGCTCTCAGGATTACGCTTGGCGTAGCTTTTGATCATCGCCCAGAATGCCTGACGGGTGAGCGGCTTCCCGGAGCGGGTCAGGAAAATATAATCGCTGCTGCGCTGCTTCAACAAGACCGGGCGGACAGTGTCGAGATAGCGCTGGAACTGCGAGAGCGCCCGAGTCCCCAGGGGGACGAGGCGTTCCCGATTGCCCTTGCCCCGTACCCGGACGAATCCCGCTTCCCGATTGACCTGAGAGACTGTTAACTGAACCAGTTCGGAGACGCGCAGGCCAGTCGCGTACAACACTTCGAGCATGGTCTGATTCCGCATGCCGAGCGGAGTCGCCGCATCTGGTAGCGAGATGAGGGCGTCTACCTGTTCCTGGGAAGGGACGTGGGGCAGGGAGCGGCCGAACTTGGGCAGATGGAGCAGGGCGGTTGGGTTCTTCCCGGGCAGTTCATTTTCCCGTTGGAGGAAGCGGTACAAGCCACGTAGCGCGGTTAAGACTCGGGATTGGGTCCGGGTTGATACGCCCTGCTCGTGCAGAGCGCTGAGAAAGCCGACGATATGGCGCGAACCGACTTGTCTGACATCCGCCATATCCTGGGTCGATAAATAGGCGCAGAACCGGTGGAGGTCCCGACTGTAGACCTCTACCGTGCGCGGCGTTAA
Organism: Candidatus Binatia bacterium; assembly: GCA_022826945.1. Taxonomy (GTDB): domain Bacteria; phylum Desulfobacterota; class Binatia; order Bin18; family Bin18; genus Bin18. Next base: position 24,695 of record JAJDTY010000042.1, on the reverse strand, counting down.
GCCCTTTTCTACGGTGAGATGTCCCAGAAAAGTATCAAGCAGGGCGTCACTCTGGGCGCTATTTTGGTGAGAGGGGGGGGGGTGGTGCGCAATGGTGGGCTGAGTCATGCTGCCTCCTCATGGCTCCGCAGCCGGCCTTGCAACTCTGCCAGCACCTGATCGGGATTCCCAACCTTCGCGCCTGTCACATCAGTCACGTAGAAGACATCGAGGACCTGATCGACATTGGTTGTGATCTTCGCCAAGTGGATCACGAGGCCGAGTTGGAACAGGGCGTGGGTCACCTCGAATAAGAGTCCGATCCGGTCCAGCGCCGTGACATCGACCAGGGTGTAGGTTGGCGATGTGGTGTTATCAATCGTAATCTCGGTCCGCAGGCGTGGGCGGGAGCGTTGCAGAAATGCCGGCGGCCTGGCTGCCTGAAGTAGGTCCTCAACCGTTCGCTCTCCGTGTAACACCGCGTTCAGCCGCGTATAAAATCGCGCCCAGGTATCTTCCGAGAGTAGCATGTCCTGACGATCCAGATGTGACAGCCGGAAGACATCTAAAGCAATGCCTTGCTGGCTGGTGGCAATGCGTGCTCCGGAAATACTGAGGCTGCTGACGGTGAGAACGCCGGCGAGCATGGAAAAAAGCCCTGGGCGATCACGGGTGACCAGGGTGAATTCACTATACTCCTGCTCTGGAAAGTGGTGCAGGCTGGCGCGGTAGGGAGCTTCAGCCTCTGCCTGGATAAAACGGCTCATGAGTTGAAAATGCTCTGGGACCGCGTCCTCCGGGGTCGTCAGGAAATAACTGTCCGGCATGGCGGCCAGGAACTGGGCGAGCTGGTCGGCGGCTTCTTCTTCGGCCAGATGGTGGCGGATACGCTCTTTCCGGCGCTGGAGGCGCGCGTCTTGATCCTCCTCAACAAGCGCTCCCGTTTCCAGGCGCTCCAAGGTGCGTAGATAGAGCTCGTTGAGGAGCCCCCCCTTCCAGCTATTCCAGACCTTGGGGCCAACGGCCTTCATATCGGCAAACGTCAGCAGATAGAGCCTTTTCAAGCAGCCGGGATTCTCTACCGTTCGGGCAAAATCAGCAATTTGCGCGTCGTCTGAAAGGTCGCGCCGTTGGGCAATATGAGACATAAAGAGATGTTGGAGGACGAGGACCTGCCACTCGTGCGCCTCATCCGGCGGCAGTTGCCAGCGTCTGGCGGCCGTGTTCACCATTTCGGCGCTCCGGGCGGAATGTTCAACGCCAAACCCCTTACCGACATCGTGGAAGAGCATAGACAGGAATAAGAGGTCCACCCGATCAATCTCGCGCATGACTTGAGTCAGGAGCGGTAGACTGTCTTTATATTCGCCGTCGCGCAAGCGTTCGAGTTCTGCCACGCCATGCAAGGTATGCTCGTCGATGGCATAGATATGGTATAGGTCGCGCTGCGTTCGCCAGCGTAAGTGACCGAACTCGGGTAACAGCCATTCGAGCAGACCGACTTCGTGCATCGCTTGCAGGGTCGAGGCAACCCGCTGCTTCCAGGATAAAAGGGCGAGAAAGGCATCCCGCACCTCGGGGCGGCTGGCCGATTCCGGTGGAAGCTTGGTCAGCGCCTGACGAATCACCTGCTTGGTTTCACGGCTACACGTGACGTCGTGACGTTGAGCATCATGGAAGAGGGTCACGAGATTGAGCGGCTCCTGGGTGAGCATTTCGGGCTTGGTCACATGCAGGGTCTGGTCAACAATACGAATGCCCTCACGGATGTCCCGACCCCGCGGGCGGCCTAAAAAGTTGAAGAGTCGAGACGGTGTGACACAGCGCTCAAACATGAGCCGGGTAAAATCATGAATGGTCGTGACGTGCTGGTAGTAGGTTCGCATGAACTGGGTAGCGTCCGAGAAGCCACACGCCGGAGCGAGCTGATCTTGATGTTCAAAGGTCAGTTTATCCTGTTCTGTCCGATCCAGAAGATGGAGTCCGTTCCGCACCCGCCACAAGAAATCTTGGGCCGCTTCTACTGCGGCGAGGGTCGATTCCGAGACAACACCCTTGACGATGAGTTCACGCCAGTTGGTGAGCTTGAATTTTACTTTGGCCAACCACCAGGCGGTATGTAAATCGCGCAACCCGCCACAACCCTCTTTCAAATTTGGTTCGAGCAGATAGAGTGAATCGCCCTGGCGCTGGTGGCGGGCGCGACTCTCTTCGGCTTTTGCCTGAAAAAACTGTTCGGATCGTTTCTCCACTAGGTCGCGATGAACGGCGGTCTGAAACTCACGAGCCAGGGACTCTTCTCCACACAGATAGCGATTATCGAGCAGAGAGGTTTTAATTTCGAGATCCCGACTCGCATGCCGGAGGCATTCCCGAATGTTGCGAACCGCATGGCCGACCGTCCAGCCCGCGTCCATTAGACTGTAATACAGGGTTTCCCACACCGTCTCGGCATAGGGGGTGATTTTCCAGTGGTAGAGGAAGAGCAAATCAATGTCAGAATGCGGATTCAGCTCTCCACGGCCATAGCCGCCCAGGGCAAACAGACTACAGCGTTGGCTGAGGCTGGTATAGCGACGTGTGTAGAGACGGGTCGCGGCGGTAAAGACATACTGTACGAGTTGATCGATCAGCGCAGTATGGAACTCAACCACGGAGCGTCCACTCTGGCCCTCCGCCTGATACCGTATCAGTAACTCGTGGACCTGGGTGCGATAGGTGCTGGCAATCTGACTCAGGTTCCAATCGGGATCAAGTTCCACGTCCGGGTCTGACGAGGGGAGGGGTGGCAACTCAATGAGGGCGGAGGTCAAGTGTTGCTGGTCGGCGTCCATGATACGCTATCTTTCCTGGCGAGGCGGGCTCACAGGCTCTCCATACGTGGCAACTCTTCTTTGATAAATCGGGCAATCCCTTGAAAAAGTCCTTCCGCTATGGCTTCCCGATAAGCCGAGGAGCGCAGCAGCCGACCCTGGACGCGGTGCGTCAGAAAGGATACTTCGGCCAATACGCACGGCATATGCGCTCCAACGAGCACGTAGAACGGTCCTTTTTTTACCCCAAGGTTACGGACCTTCGAATGACGTTTGGCAACCTGGGCCATCATAGAGGTCTGGAGGGCATGAGCAAGGGCAATTGACTCTGGTTCGTTCCCGGTATGATGGAGGTCGCTCAAAATGAAGTATAAGTCGCTTCCCGGCGCCAAGCCATTTTCAAGACTTGCCACTCCTGGTGGCGTCAGGCCATTTTCACGCCTCGCCAGTCGTTCGGTAGCCCGATCATTGGTATTGTTCAGATAATAAGTCTCCACTCCTTGGAGGCGAGGATTTTCACTGGCATTGGCGTGAATCGAAATAAAAAGGTCGGCCTTCATAGCATTAGCTTTGGCCGTGCGTTCCGGCAGGGGAATAAAGACGTCCCGCTCTCGCGTATAGAGTACTTTTACCGGGCGGCGGGGCTCCAGCTTGAGGCGGGACTCCAGCTTTTTGCCGAGTCTTTTGCTGATGGCCAGGACTACGGTTTTCTCCTTGAGGCCGCCAACGCCGATAGCACCCGGATCACGCCCGCCGTGCCCGGGGTCAATCATAATCCGATATGGCTGGGGCGCTTCGACTTGCTCGGATGGTTGGTCTACCTCGGTTTCCTTACTCTTGCCTTTGACATCGATAATGAGGCGATACGGCGAGTAGAGCGGAAAAGCGGTATAGCTCTCAATCTGTTCCAGATCGAGTACGACCCGGGCGGTTGTTGGCGAAAACTGGCCCGTCCGGATGCGTCTGAGCAGGCCGTCATCCACGGGAATGGGCGCCCGCAGGCGCGGAGCAATGCGCGTTGAGGAGAAATCGATGACAATCCGGGGCGGGCGGTCATGCGCCCGGTCGGCCGCAACTCTGAAGTGGTTATAGTCCGCTTGGGCCGAGAGGGTAATAATGACCCGGGTGTAATCCGGGACCGAGGTATGTCGTATTTCTTCAAGAGCGGGACGGGGCGGGGAGAGGGCAAGGGCGAAAGGGGCCACACTCGCAAGCAGAACCACCCCTAGTCCCCACCGAAACACCCCACCGACCATGGGTAGAACTTATGTCCCAAATTCCCAGGATGCAAGATAGCGCTTCTGCTCCGGGGTCAGTCGGTCGAGTTGGATGTCCATGCTGACGAGTTTGAGGCTGGCAACCTGATCTTCAATCTCCTTGGGTACGGCATGCACGTTAGGCGTCAGGTCTTCCTGGTGTTCCACCGCCCACCGCACGGTTAACGCCTGCGTAGCAAAGCTCATATCCATCACTGCCGGCGGGTGTCCTTCAGCCGCAGCAAGATTGACAAGCCGACCCTCGCCAATGACATAAATGCAGCGGCCATCGTCCAGATGATATCCGTCCACGTTTGTGCGGACATTCCGTTCCACTCTCTTGGCCATTTTCTTGAGGGCTTTAATATCGATCTCCACGTCAAAATGACCTGAGTTGCACAGGATAGCGCCGTCTTTCATCCGCAGAAAATGCTCTTTGCGCAGCACGCTGGTGTCGCCGGTTACGGACACGAACAGCTCCCCCTCGCGAGCCGCCTCCCGCATAGGCATCACCCGGAAGCCGTCCATGGCGGCTTCGAGTCCACGGATCGGGTCGATTTCCGCCACGATGACCTGGGCTCCCAGCCCGCGGGCGCGCATGGAGACGCCCTTGCCGCACCAGCCGTAGCCGGCGACCACGACGGTCATGCCGGCCAGCAGAATATTGGTCGCCCGCAGAACCCCGTCCAGGGTGGACTGTCCTGTTCCATAGCGGTTGTCGAACAGGTGCTTGGTGGTGGCGTCGTTCACGGCAATGACCGGAAATTTCAAGACGCCGTCCTTTTCCATGGCACGCAGCCGGATGACGCCGGTGGTGGTCTCTTCCATGCTGGCACACATCTGCGGGGCACGGTCGGCGTACTTCTTGTCCGTATGCAGCAGTGAGACCAGATCGGCGCCGTCGTCCAGGGTCACGCTGGGCTGATGGGCCAGCGCCTGATGCAGGTGGGCGTAATAGCTCTTGTTATTCTCTCCGCGAATCGCAAACGTGGGAATGCCCTCGTACTTGACCAAGCCAGCGGCAATATCGTCCTGGGTGGATAGCGGGTTGGAGGCACACAAGGTGACGTCGGCGCCGCCAGCCTTAAGGGTTCGCATCAGGTTGGCAGTTTCGGAGGTGACGTGCAGGCAGGCTGCTAGGCGGACACCTTTGAGGGGTTTCTCGCGTGAAAAAATTTCTCGTACCTGACGCAGGGCGGGCATATTCTGGTCGGCCCACTCGTAGCGCCGCTTCCCTTCCTTGGCCAGCTTGGGGTCTTTGACATCGCCGCGGCTTGTACGCATGTTTCCTCTTTCTGTCTCTCGCTCAGTTAGGGTTATGCCGTTGTTGCTGCACGCTTGAGGGCCTCGACACGGTCAATCCGCTCCCAGGGGAAGAAGCCGTTCTCGGCCGGCCGGCCGAAATGGCCATAGGCTGCGGTCTCCCGATAAATGGGACGCTTCAAATCGAATGTTTGGATAATGGCAGCGGGTCGCAGGTCGAACTCCTGACGGACAATTGCGGATATGCGTTCCTCCGGCAAGGCGCCCGTGCCGAAGGTATCAACATAGACGCCGACCGGCTCCGCCACGCCGATCGCATAGGCGAGTTGGACTTCACAGCGTGTCGCCAAATCTGCGGCCACAAGATTCTTGGCAATATAGCGCGCCATATAGGCGGCGGAGCGGTCTACCTTGCTGGGGTCCTTGCCCGAAAATGCACCACCGCCATGCCGGCCATAGCCGCCATAGGTGTCGACAATAATTTTCCGCCCGGTGAGTCCACAGTCGGCGTACGGACCACCATTGACGAAACGTCCGGTCGGATTCACGAGAAACGTTGTCTTCTGATCCAAAAACTCCGGGGGGATGACGCGCTTTACGACTTCTTCCACTACGGACTCTTTGATCGTGTCATAGGCCGCGTCAGGGTCGTGCTGGGTCGAGATCAGGACCGTATCGGCGCGTACCGGTTTGCCATCCCGGTATTCCACCGTCACCTGCGACTTGCTATCCGGTCGCAGGAACGGCAGCTCACCTCTTTTTCGTATGGCGGCGAGTTCCTGGACTAGGCGGTGGGCCGTATAAATGGGAAACGGCATATAGTCTTTAGTTTCATCGCAGGCAAAGCCGAACATCATGCCCTGGTCGCCCGCTCCCTGTTCTTTGTAGAGGCCCTCTCCGGCGGTCACTCCCTGCGAAATATCTGGAGATTGTCGAGCGAGTGCTGTCAGGACCGCGCACGTATTGGCGTCAAAGCCCAGAGAAGAGTCGATAAAGCCAATGTCACGCACCACTTCCCGTACCACTTCCATATAACTGATTTGAGCGGTCGTTGTGATTTCACCGGCAACGACGACCATGCCGGTTTTGACGAGCGATTCGCACGCCACTCGACTCTCCGGGTCCTGTTCGATTAAAGCGTCCAGGATGCCGTCCGAGATCTGATCACACATCTTGTCCGGGTGACCCTCCGACACTGATTCGGACGTGAATAAATACTCTTTTCCCGTCATAGTCTTTCTCCTTGGCGTGATACTGCCCGTCCCCTAAACGGCTGGGCGCATATAATAGAATCCCCTTCTGAGCGTCAAGGGGTAGAAATCGGCTGTCTGGAAGAGCGCGTTTACTCTTCGTCAAAACGATCGGCGACGAGGCGGGTGAGGGTCGAGAGCGCTTTCTCTGCATCGTCGCCCTGAATCTGGATCTCAAGGACGCTGCCCTGCGGGGCGCCCAGGGTCAGTAGATCGAGGACGCTGCGTCCATTCGCCGTTTGTCCTTCCCAGCTGACGGTGACTTCCACCTCGAGACCTTTGAGGGCCTTGACGAAGGCTGCCGCCGCGCGGGCATGTAGGCCCATTGCGTTGAGCAGGGTGAGCCGGGTTTGGATATGGGATGTCATACCGATGCACTTTGCCGCTGCCTGTCGCGATGCTGAACACGAACGGTATAGTCCCACGCTTGGAGCTGTCTGCCCACTTCTTCGGCGATGACGACCGAGCGGTGCTGGCCGCCCGTACATCCAATGGCCAGCGTGAGATAGCTTTTGCCTTCTCTGGCATACAGCGGGAGAGTCGATTTAAGTAAGGCCGACAGCTGGCTCAAAAAGAGAACGGTTTCCTTCTGGCCGAGGACGAATTCGATGATGGCGCGCTCCGTGCCGGTCTTGTGTCGGAGGGCATCAACAAAAAACGGATTGGGCAGAAAACGGACGTCCAGCATAATATCGGCATCGATGGGTATGCCGTATTTATAGCCAAACGACTCAACGGTAATGAGCAAGGGCTGTTGAGAGTGGGGGTAGCGTTCGAGCTGCTGAAGGAGGGCTTCCCGGAGTTCGTGCACAGTATACGAAGACGTGTCCATAACCACGTCGGCCGCTGCACGCAGCCCGGCGAGCTGTTCCTCTTCGGTCCGAATCCCTTGGAGGACTCCCCCGTCTCCGGCAGCAGGGTGGGGGCGGCGGGTTTCGCTAAAACGTCGCACGAGAACGTCGGCACTGGCTTCAAAGTACAGAATCTTGATCTGGTGGCCCTGCTTGCGCAGCCCTTCGAGGACTGTCGGATATTCGTGCAGAAAAATACGCTCGCGCAGATCAATCCCCAGGGCCACTCGACCAATGTGTTCCTGATTATTTTCGCTGAGCTCAAGAAATCGGGGGATGAGGGTGACTGGGAGATTATCGATGCAGTAGAACCCACGATCCTCAAGGACACGGATTGCGGTACTTTTTCCCGAGCCTGATAAGCCCGTAACGATAACGACCTGCATGGCTATACGTGTCGGGTGCTGCCTCCCCACTAAAGATTGTTATCTTCCTCACAGATCATCCGGTGTAAATCCGCTTGGCTGCCGCCTTGGAGCAAGCGCTCTCGAAACGCCTTGTCTTTCAACAGGCGAGAGACCCGAGCCAGGGCTTTGAGGTGGACGCCGGCAGAATCCTCTGGCGCAACCAGCAAAAAGAACAGCCGGGTCAGCCCGCCATCAAGGGAACTGCAATCCACCCCGTGCGGACTTAGGCCAAAAACGGCGACGACATCTTTAAGTCCGGACAACTTCCCGTGCGGGATGGCAATGCCTTCACCAATGGCCGTTGTGCCGAGACGTTCACGGTCCAGGAGAACGGTGACTAGCTGTTCGGCGTCGACACCGGGCGTGTGCTGGGCGAGGTGGTGAGCGAGTTCACGTAAGACATCGGTCTTTGTGCGACCCTGGAGCTGGGGGAGAATGGATTTTTGGCTGAGGATATCAACGACACGCATGGGAGTATTCCTTGTTGCAAATGGGACTGCCGCCTAGCGAGCGTACTTCCGCTTGGCCGAGGAAAGAATATTGAGACCCTCTCTATACTTGGCAACGGTCCGGCGGGCAATCTTGATATGGCTGCGGGACAGCATTTTTGCAATTTCTTCATCACTCAGGGGTTTGCACGGATCTTCCTGCTCAATCAGGACTCGAATTTGGGCCTTTACGCTTTCTGCCGAAACGTCTTGTCCATAGCGGCTCTTCAGCCCGGTGGTGAAGAATTTTTTGAGCGGATACAACCCACGTGGCGTAGCAATATACTTCCCCGCGATGGCCCGACTGACCGTTGACTCATGCGCGCCGATGTCATCCGCAACATCGCGTAACACCAGCGGGCGCATATGGGAAATACCATGATTCAGAAAATCCTGCTGAAATTTTACCAGACTCTCGGCCACCATGAGCAAGGTCCGCTGGCGTTGGTGAATGCTCTTAATCAGCCAGGCGGCGGCCCGCAGTTTCTCCTGGACATATTCTTTTGCCTCGCCGTCTTGGGCGAGTAAATGGCGGTACGCATTACTCACCTTGAGACGCGGTAGACCCTCTTCGTTGAGCGTCACCCGATACTCATCTCCGATCTTATGGACATACACATCCGGGGTGACGTAGCGGATATCTCCGTCACCGTAATTGCGGCCGGGTTTGGGTTCAAGGGCCGTAATGAGCTTGATCGCCCGCTGAATTTCTTCCGTCGGGACGTTGAGTGCTTTTGCCAGACGATCATACCGCCGTCCTTCAAGAGTCTGAAGATGGTGTTGGATGATCGTTGTCGTTAAACGCAGCAAGGATGCTTCAACCGCCTCTCCCTCGTGCTGAGCAGCGTGCAGTTGTAACAGCAGGCATTCCTGGAGGTCTCGTGCGCCGACTCCAATCGGGTCGCACGACTGAACAATCCGCAACACCCGTTCAACCGCCTCGGGACGAGCGTCTGCACTATCTGCGAGCTCCTCGACATCGGCCTCCAGATAGCCGTCAACGTCCAGATTCCCGATGATCAGAGAGGCGAGATATTCGTCTGTTGCTGTCAGGGTGTGAAAGCGTAGCTGCCAAGTGAGATGTTCAGCCAGCGACTCCGGGCGGGGCAAACGATCCTCCGGAGCATTTTGACGCTCACCATCCGCGTCTTCTTCTCCAGTCGGAGGAGAAGCCGGTATATCATTATTGTTATTATAGGTGCTGAGATAGGTCTGCCAGTCAATCTGGTCCTTTTCCGTGTTCGCGTCTTGGGTGGCGGTTTGGAGGGGGGCTTCGCCATGGCTGCGGCCGTCGTTAAAAATAGCCTCGTCCTCGGTCACGCGCTCAATGACCGGATTCTCCGTCAACTCTTCATCAATAAGCGTATCCAACTCTCCACGGGGCAGTTGCAGAATTTTGATGGCTTGACGCAACTGGGGCGTCATTACCAGTTTTTGGGTTAATTTTTGAGTCAGTCTGAGGTCTAACCCCATACAGCTCTACCTTTGTCTTCAGTCGCTAGAGGCGGAAGCGCTCTCCCAGGTAGACCTCTCGGGCCCGGCTGCTCGCCATGATTGCCTGGGGCGTTCCTTCCTCAAACACACTGCCATCGCTCAGAATATAGGCGCGATCACAGATGCTTAGCGTCTCTCGAACATTGTGATCGGTGACTAGAATTCCGATCCCGCGTTCGCGTAATTGCATGATGATTTCTTGGATATCAACAACCGAAAGCGGATCGATTCCGGCAAAGGGTTCGTCGAGGAGCATAAAGGCCGGCGACATGACCAGTGCGCGAGAAATCTCGACCCGACGTCGCTCTCCTCCAGAGAGTGAATCCGCCCGATTGGCCGCCAAGTGGCTAATCCCCAACTCTGCCAGTAGCTCAGCCAAGCGTTCTTCCCGCTGCGCCTTGTTCAGCGATGTGGTCTCCAGAATAGCCATCACATTTTCCGCAACGGTCAATTTTCGGAAAACCGACGGCTCTTGGGGCAGATAGGTCACCCCCCGGCGTGCCCGCTTATGCATGGGTAAGGTCGTAATCTCGTCATCATTATAGTAGACTTCACCCTTATCGGGGCGAATAATCCCGACGATGATCGAAAAGGTCGTTGTCTTTCCGGCACCGTTGGGACCGAGTAAGCCTACTACCTCGCCACCTTTGACGCGCACGCTGACGTCGCGTAGAACCGCGCGTTTCCCATAGGTTTTCCACAAGCCTTCGGCTTGGAGGACTGGCGTCTCACTCACTCCGTTGTGCTCTCCTTGCACGTCTTTCTGGCCGGTCTGGCGGCAGCGGCTCCCCTAGCGCCCTAGTCGGGAATAAGGACCATATGGGCCTGCCGCTTTCCCTTTCCGCCCTTCACAATGCTGCGATTCTCGTCCAGAAAAACGGTCACGATATCTCCCTTGACTTGGTTGGAGCCCTCCTGAAGAACCGCGTTTCCCCTGAGCGTGACCGTGCGTTTTTTCTGATTAAAAACCGCTTTACGGCTTGTGGCGCGTCGTTCGCCGGAGGTAATTTCGACCCTCCCCTCGGCAACAATATGTTTGAGCCGTTGCTGAGCCGAGGTATTTTCGGCTGCCGGTGCGGGGTCTTCATACAGCACAGTCAGCCGATCGCTCTTTAATGTCATATCACCCTGGGTCACCACCACATTCCCGCGATACTGGATACGCTTCTCTTCATAGAAGAATTCGAGGTCATGCGAGCGAATATGAATGGGGTCTTTCCGCGAGGTGAGTGACAGGGAATCTGCAAAGGTCGCGGCCGAATCTTGAACCGTGCGGTCGGTCGAGCCTTGTTGAGAGTCTTCGGCTGCCAGCGTCAACGGAGACAAGAACAAGGGGATGACAAGGATTGAGGGAAAGACCACCCAGCCAGTCCCCACCAATGTTGAGCGCATTATCCGGACTCCCGTGTCACCGTCGTATAGACTTCTGCATTCAGGGTCAGTTGCTTGGTATCAACGGCGACCGTATAGCCTTTGCCTTCAAGCGTAAATCCTTGACCAACAACGTGAATAACCCCGTCCGAGGATATGGTGTTTTGCTGATGGTCGTAGGTTGCCTGGTCGGTTTTTAGGGAAACATCGCCCATCTGTATCTCCAGGTTGCCCCGGAGCTCGATGTGGAGTAAATCTGATTCCCCATCCAGGTGGACTGTGCCTTCCTGACAGCGTAATGCGAGCGTTTCGCCATCGCCGAAATAGAGCGAAACCTCGGGAGTGTCAATGACGACGGCATTGGTGTCGGCAAAATAGCGCGCCTGCCGGGCCACAATTTCCCACACTTTTTTGCCGTCCTCCATCTTGACCCGTCGGAACTCCGTCATGCGTTGGACCATCGTCTCTTCGGTCACGCCCGGGGTCGAGAGTTCGTCGATGAGACGCGTGGTCGCCGGATCTTTTCCCACCTGAGAGCTGAGATAACCCAGAATAAGGATGATCCCGAGCACCGTAATGCCCAGTATGAAGCGGATTTGATGACGACTCATGACCGTGTTCCAGCGACCGTGGACAGCCTATCACCTCTCCTGAACGAATCAAAGAAGAGCACACTGAAGGACGAAACGCCGAATGGGGACGGTATGACTAGGACGATTGTTACGAGGCGGACGGCACATTCTTGACCAAACGATCGAGGTCAACCAGCGTACGCAAAAGAGACTCAAGCCGGGCCAGCGGAAAGACCGTGGCACTATCACTCAAGGCTCGCTCCGGCTCCTCGTGGACCTCCATAAACAGACCGTCAACACCGACCGCCACGGCCGCCCGGGCCAGCGGTGGAATAAACTCCCGCTGACCTCCGGACATTGTGCCCTGTCCTCCCGGTAGTTGGACACTATGGGTTGCATCATACACCACCGGATAGCCGGAGCGGGCGAGGATGGGCAACGAGCGCATGTCAGACACAAGATTATGGTATCCAAAAGAAGCCCCCCGTTCCGTCAGAAGAATACGCCGGTTACCCGTCGAGGCGACTTTTTGGGCGACATATTCCATGTCGTTCGGAGCGAGGAACTGGCCCTTCTTGATATTCACAAGCCGCTGACTGCGGCCCGCCGCCAGGAGTAAATCGGTCTGACGGCATAAAAAGGCGGGAATCTGGAGAATATCAACAGCCTCTGCCGCCGCCGCGACCTCCTGAGGCGTATGCACATCCGTCAGGAGCGGTACACCCAGATCGCGTTTGACTTCAGCCAGAATATTCAGCCCCTCCTGTATGCCGAGCCCGCGGAAAGAGGCGTGGGAAGAACGGTTTGCCTTGTCGTATGACGATTTATAAATAAATGGGACGTGCAGGCGTGCGGTTAACGAACAGAGTGCTTCCGCATGCCGCAGCGCCGAGTCCCGGTCCTCAATCACGCAGGGGCCCGCGATCAGCACAAAGGGCGTACCGTCGCCAAATGTGAGCGAACCAACGGATACTCCTGGTGGAGAGTACTCTCTACAGGTCAATGCCGGGCTCCCTCAGCCTGGAGGAGCGGCGACTGAAGGGAGGCAAAGTGCCGCTGTATCCCAGCCTGAATAAACCCGCTGAACAGAGGGTGGCATTCAAACGGACGGGAGATGAACTCCGGATGAAACTGTACCCCGACGAACCAGGGATGATCGCGTAACTCAATCGTCTCGACCAAAGCGCCGTCAGGAGAGAGGCCACTAAAGATCATACCCTTGGAAGCGAAGCGTTCACGATAGGCGTTGTTGAACTCATACCGATGGCGGTGGCGTTCGGCTATCTCTTTTTGCGTATACAGGCTCAGAGCTAGGCTCTGGTCGGCCAGAACACAGGGATAGGCGCCGAGCCGCATGGTCCCGCCTTTTTCAACGATCTCCCGTTGCTCATCCATGAGCGCAATAACAGGATCAGGCGTGGCGTCGTTGACTTCGGTCGAATTCGCCCCCTCAAGACCACACACATGCCGAGCGAATTCGACCACCGCCATCTGCATACCAAAACAAATCCCTAAAAAGGGAATATGGTTCTCCCTGGCGTACCGAATCGCGGCAATTTTCCCCTCCGCCCCGCGCTGCCCAAAGCCCATGGGCACAAGAATACCATCGGCCTGCTGCAGGGATTCCGGGAAGATATCGTTTTCGAGTTGTTCCGAGTCAATATGGACGATATCGACGCGACACTTATTGGCAAAACCCCCGTGGGTGAGCGCCTCGTTGATGCTCTTATACGAGTCTACGAGTTCAACATATTTCCCGACCATCGCAATGCTGATGTGGTCGCTGGGGTTGCGAAATGTCTGAACAATGGTTTCCCAGCGGCTCAGATTGGGTGAGCCCGTCCACATATTGAGCTTCTCCACGATCCGCTCATCAAGGCCCTCCTGGTGAAAGACTAGGGGCACTTCGTAGACACATTCCACATCTTTCGCTGTAATCACCGCACTTTCGTCAACATTGCAGAACAGGGCGATTTTGGCTTTGACGTTCGGTTCCAGATAGCGGTCCGTGCGGCACAGCAGCAGGTCGGGCTGGATGCCCAAGCTGGTCAGCTCTTTGACGCTGTGCTGGGTTGGCTTGGTCTTGAGTTCACCAGCGGCAGAGATGAACGGCACGAGTGTCAGGTGAATATATAAGACGTGCTCCTTGCCCCAGTCCCAGCGAAACTGGCGAATCGCCTCAAGAAAGGGCAGGCTTTCGATATCGCCGACCGTTCCGCCAACCTCGCAGATCGCGACATCAAAGCCGTCTGCCGCGGTCAGGATGCGTCGCTTAATCTCGTCAGTAATATGCGGAATAACCTGGACCGTGCCGCCCAGGTAGTCACCCCGGCGTTCGCGGGCAATCACCGCATCATAGACTTGGCCGGTGGTGAAACTGTTCTTGCGCGTCATTCGGGTCGAGACGTAGCGCTCATAGTGACCGAGATCGAGGTCGGTCTCGGCCCCGTCGTCGGTGACAAAGACTTCCCCGTGCTGGAAGGGGTTCATCGTGCCTGGGTCAACGTTGATATACGGGTCCATTTTGAGCATGGTGACCGTCAGACCGCGGCTCTCCAGCAGGCCGCCAATAGACGCTGCGGCGAGCCCCTTGCCCAGCGAGGACACCACCCCACCCGTGACGAAAATAAACTTTGTTTTTCGTCCATCCTTCCCAACATTATTCATCGCAATGCCTCCTCTGCACGGATGAGGTCCTCTGGTGTATCGACTTCTATGGTCGGACGTTCTGTTTGGGTGACACAGATTTTATACCCCCATTCGAGGGCGCGCAGTTGCTCAAGTTTTTCGGTCTCTTCCAGCGGAGTCGGTGATAAGGTAGTGAAGGTCAGCAGGAAATCCTTCCGATAGACGTACAGACCGATATGCCGGTAGGCCACGACCCCTCCCTGGCTTTCGGGCGCAGGCACACCATCACGATAGCATGGAATAGGGCTGCGGGAGAAATACAGCGCATAGCCGCTCCGGTCGGTGACGACTTTCACCACGTTCGGATTCCGCCACTCTTCCTCCTCGTAGATTGGTGTTTTGACCGTGGCCATGGCAGCCTCGGGAGACTCCTGGAGACGCACAATCGCATCCTCAACCATCTGTGGGGGGAAGAAGGGCAGGTCGCCTTGAACGTTCACAATAATGTCCGCGGCGAGTGGCCGGGCCGCCTCCGCGAGCCGGTCTGTCCCGGTCGGGTGTGCGGAACTCGTCATGACCACGTCTCCACCAAAGTCTTGCACGGTGCGGGCAATCCGCTCGTCGTCAGTGGCAACAAGAACACGGTCCAGCCCCTGTACGAGACGGGCCCTCTCGTACACGTGTTGGATCATGGGTGTGTGGCGGAGGAGAGCGAGAGGTTTTCCTGGGAATCGAGTTGATCCGTAGCGGGCGGGAATAATAGCAACAACTGACACGCTTGGAAGACCTCAGGACCAGCCGCATCGCCGGGCCGTCGGGGGATCACTATACGGGAGAACCACAGTAGCGTCAAACCGAACCCGCCGGGATGGTGGTCTTTCCCATCCGACACACCGGCCGAAGCGGGCACTGCCGGCACCGAGGGGTGCGCGCAACACAAATGGTCGCGCCCACATCCATAATGGCCTGATTAAAGATGTGAGCCTGCCCCTTGGGGGTGACCTGCCGGGCAACCGTCCAGAGAAAACGAGGTGTACGCTGCCGGGAGGTAAGGCCAAAAAATCGCCGCAGGACCCGGGCCGCATTGGTATCCAGAATGGCGGCGTCTTTGTGAAAAGCGAAGCTCGAGACTGCCCCCGCGGTATACGGGCCGATGCCGGGCAGTTTGGTCAGTTCTTCCGGGTTGCGTGGAAATTTACCCCGATGTTGGGTGACAATCTGTTGGGTCGCTTTGTGCAGATTCCGGGCCCGCGCATAATACCCCAGACCGTCCCAGGCTTCGCGCACCTGGGGTTCCTGCGCTTGCGCCAGGTCCTCTGCCGTGGGGTATTGCTGCAAGAATTTCTCGTAATACAGCAAGGCCCGTTGGACCTGGGTTTGCTGCAGCATGACCTCAGACACCAGAATGGCATAGGGATCGCGCGTCCGGCGCCAGGGCAGGTCCCGTCCATGCTTGCGATACCAGGCAATCAGGCGGCGTTGAAACGCCCGGATGGTTGCCTGATGGGCAATCGGCGGGTCCTTTCTCTGCTTTGTTCGGTCGGGCTTGGGTTTTGGCGTGCGTAACACTGTGGACCTCTTGTGACAGAAACCGGGCGCTGGGGAAAGGGGGAAAGGAGTAAACGTGCCACTATTTGTATACCTGCTGGAAGGGCACGTTCGCTCCTTTTTCGTCTTGACTCTGACAGGGAGAGTCACTAAGGTATCGGCGCGCTGTACGGGGGAGGCAAGGCAGTCATGACGGGCCAGGAAAACTTAGAAAAAATGATTGCAAAGATCCTTCATCGCCACTGTGAGTTTGGCTGGGCGCACTACTACATTCCCAGCGAGAAATTCCCCAATTTAGTAGAAGAATTGCTCAAAGTCTTACAGCCTGCCGACGAAGCAGGGGAAGATGAACTGGTCAAACTCTTCCTGGAGTTGAGACGACATACTTCTGAGCAGGAGCGCGTTGGTCAACTCCTCACCCATTACCGGGTGCTGAGACGGAACGGAGCCGCCTCCTAGCGCTGGTTTTTCGCAGAACCCTGCTCCGGTTGCCGGTCTGTTCCACGCCGTTCGTTGCCCCGCTGTTTGAGCAAAAGAGGTGTACCGAGGGATTTGACAGCCCCTCATCCTGCAGATAGTGCCTTCGGTATCTGAGGTAGTGCATGAACGAACCGCAGCGCACCCGCCAGATTGTTGCCGGTCTCCTCTTTCTCTGTTTTCTCCTCTATTTTTTAGATCTCGGTCGCATCCCTTTTTACAATTACGAAGAGTCAAAGGAAGCCCTGATCGTCTGGGAAATGGTGAACGGCGGGGGGTGGATTCTTCCCCTTCGGAACGGGGTAGAACAGCCGCTCAAGCCACCGCTGTTTCACTGGATTGGTGCTGTAGTCTCCTTGCTCACCGGCCAGGTGAGCGAGTTGGCAGTCCGTTTCCCCTCCGCCCTGTTTGCCACGGCGACAGTCCTGGCTACGTTTTTCTTCGGACGCGCGCTCTGGAACTGGCGCGTCGGGCTGCTGGCCGCTTTGATCCTGGCCACCTGCCCGGAATGGGCACGTTGGTCAATCAATGCGCGCAGCGATATGGTTCTGCTGTTTTTCCTGACAGCCGCGCAGTTTTTCTTTTTCTGGGCCTTCCAGGAACGGGCAACGCAACGACGGACGCTGTTCCTCTTCTATGCCAGTATCGGTTTTGCTGTCCTGGCCAAAGGACCGCTGGGGCTGCTGCTGCCCGTCCTGGTTGTGGGCACCTTTTTGTGGTGGACCAGAGAACTCGCATTTCTCCGCCGCCTGCGTCTCGGCCAAGGGTTGCTGATAGCGGGCGGGATTGCCGTGTCATGGTACGTGTTGGCCCTCTTCCAAGGCGGCGGAGAGTTTTTCCAACGCCAGATTCTGGACGAGAATGTGTTTCGATTTTTCGCCAGTGAGAAAGGCGGACCGAGCCGAGAGCACACCCTGCTGTATTATTTACCAACTCTCTTTGTCGGGATGCTGCCCTGGAGCCTTTTCTTGCCTGCGCTTGGGTTTACGCTCTACCGGTCAGGCGACATATGGCGGGAGAAGAAACAGCTCTATCTGGTGCTCTGGGTAGGGATTGAGTTTCTCTTTTTTACTCTGGCGTCCGGGAAACGCAGTAATTATATTCTACCACTCTATCCGGCTCTGGCCTTATTGCTCGGGTGGTGGTGGCAGGAATTGATAGAAGGGTCGCGAGTGTTATCAGCGCCCGCGATCAAACGGATCGTCCGAGGCTGCGCGCTCGCTCTGGGCAGTGCTGGGGCGCTCATCCTTATTGTGCTGATCACTCACGGCCTCGGCTTTGATCTGGATCATCTGGTTTCCCCTTTCCTGCATCCTCGGGATCGGGCGAATCTGCCCACTATTGCGCAGAGTTTACAAGGTCAGTTTCCTCTCATCTGTATCTGGATTACGCTGCTCGCCGGAGCAACCGGCTGGTATATCTGGGGATTGATCCGGGACCGCTGGGTACCGGTCTTTGCCGCGCTGACAGTTTCGATCTCTGCGTCGTTATACTTTGCAAACGCCTTGTTCCATCCGCTCCTGGCCCAAGAGCGAACGTATAAACCCTTTATGCTGGGCGTACGTTCCATGGTACAGGACGCGCCACTGTATTTTTATCACCCCGCCTCTGACTATGGGGCCATTTTTTACGCTGATCGCCGTATTCCTGAAATGAATCAACGTGCCCTCCAACAGCCCTCGGATGCCGAGCGTATTTACTCATCTTACCCGGCAGTCAGACAGGGAGACGCGTCACAGACCGAGGCAGCGCTGTATTTACTCGTCCGTGAGACGGACTGGCCTGAGCTCTCAGAGAGCCAGCCTCACCTTGAGCGGCTGGTCACGAGTGAGGGCAAGGGACCGGACAAGAAACATCGTCTGGTGCTTGCCGCGTTGCTCACTCAGCCTGAGCAAAATGGGGAAACGGGGACAACCGTCTTACCCGCTCCGCCCGAATCCGAGGGGCGAGCAGCGCCTGAAATATCAGATGAAACCGTAGACGAGAACTCTGCGTCGTGAACCGCCGCCCTGTGTGTGCTGTTCATACTGTCGAGGAAAAGCTGTTGCAATCCCGTGTTCTCTTCTTTGGCGTGTTTCTCGGCCTTTTCTGTGGCCTGATATTCATCTGGGGCCTGGGTGATATCCCTTTTTACACCAAGGGACAACCGCGTGAGGCGACCGTTGTCTGGGAGATCTATCACAACGGGGACTGGGTTCTGCCTTTGCGGAACGGCCAGATCATTCCGTCCAAACCGCCGCTCTTTCACTGGCTTGGAACGTCGGCTGCGCTCGCCTTAGGTCAGTTGAGCGAGTTCTCGATTCGCTTCCCTTCCGCGTTATTGGCTCTGATTGGGGTGCTCCTGACCTACAGGGTCGGTGTCGTCCTGTGGGGTGTCGAGGCCGGGCTGATTGCCGGCCTGACCCTGGCCACCAGCTTTGAGTGGGTTCGGGCTGCGACAACGGCCCGGGTGGATATGACGCTGACCTTTTTTATGGTCGCGGCCTTCTTTTCCTTTTGGTCCATGTATCGCAAGCAACGGGTGGGGTGGCTTGAGGCACTTGTCTTTTTCTGTCTCCTCGGTCTGGCAACCCTGGCCAAAGGACCGATTGGCGCGGTGCTGCCGGGGCTGGTTATCGGCGTATTCCTGTGCGTCAAACGCGACCTGCTGTTTGTCCGTCATCTGCATCTCGTCACGGGCGGCCTGCTATTCCTCCTCGTTGCCGGGTCATGGTACGCACTAGCCCTGTGGTACGGCGGTGAGGCGTTTTTTGACAAGCAGATTATGAAAGAGAACGTGCTGCGATTTGTGTCGAGCGGGTCGGCCGGCGCCGGGCACGTCCATCCCTTCTATTATTTTATTCCCAACCTGTTTTTGGGCATGGCCCCGTGGAGTTTTTTCTTTCTGCCGCTACTCTATTTTTTATACCAATGTCGACAGGACTGGGCCGAGAAGAATTTTACCTATCTGATTGTCTGGATCGTCGCGATTTTTCTGTTCTATTCGGCTTCGAGCAGTAAGCGCACGGTATATATTCTGCCTATCTATCCGGCAATTGCCCTGCTGCTGGGAGCTTGGTGGCAGGAACTCCGTCGAGGAGAGATCGATCTACCCCCCGGTTTTCTCGCGTTGCTGAAGGCCGCCGGTGCTGTCTGCTGCGGGGTGATCGGTCTGGCCATGCTCGGCGTGATTGCCCAGGCCGGCGGGTTTGATCCGCTGGGTCTGATCCGACCGTTTCTGCATCCAAAAGACCAGAGCAATCTGCCCATGTTCACGGGTATTGTTGCCGACCATCCCGGCGCGTTTGCCATCTGGTTCTTAGGTGTCGGTAGCGCCCTGGTCTTGTTGGTCTGGGGACTGCGCCGCCAGTCCTGGGATCGCGTTTTCGGCGGACTGGTGGTGTTCACGACGAGCATCTTCCTGCTCATCAACCATGTGATTCAGCCCACTCTTGCCGCCGCACGGACCTTTCGGCCCTTTATGGGTCGCGTTGTCGAGCGGGTAGGGGAGCAGCCCCTCTTCTTTTTTCGGAGTTTTGACAGCGGAGCTCTGTATTATGCCGACCGGCGCATCCCCTTCTATTTCCCACCTACCACTCCGAAGACCGGCTATTTCATCCTGCTCTGGGAAGAAGAATGGGAGCGCCTTCAGGCCGATGGTTTGGCGGATCAACTTCGTATCATTGATACCAGCGAAGGTACCGGACCCAAGGGTAATCACCGGCTCCATCTGGTTGAAGTCCCGGCCAGCCTCGAACTGCCGCCCTGGGAAGACGACCTGAAGGGGTTGATTCGCAAGGATGCGATGTGACCGGTGTTAGAAGCCGAGAGCCTGACGCCGGTAGACTTTGAGCCCTGAATTTGCTCAGGCGCTGTCCGTGACCGTGAACAGAGCCAGCTGTCGCGCCTGGCCTGGCCGCCGAAAGGCTGCGGTTGATAGCTGGGGGAAGGGCTTATCCAGCCCGACTTTGCGGTTCATCGTGGCAAACAGGGCATGAATCGACTCGGCAAACACTCCCTCCCCCCGCATTCGCGTCTTCCACCGCGCGTCGTTCAGCTTTCCCTGCCGCATTGAGCGAATCCGGTTCAGGACCTTGTTTTTTCGTTCGGGATAGTGGTCTTCCAGCCACTGACTGAAGAGTTCGGACACGCCATATGGCAGCCGTACAATAGTATGGCCGGCAAACTGCGCGCCCGCCTGGGCGGCAGCCTTGAGCAGAGCCGGGATCTCGTGGTCGGTCAGTCCGGGGATGATGGGGGCGATCATCACGCCAACCGGAATACCTGCCTCAGCCAGGGCGGCAATAGCGGCCAAGCGCCGCGCCGGAGTCGAGGTCCGCGGTTCGAGACAACGGGCCAACTCGGCGTTCAGCGTGGTCAACGAAACACTCACCCAGGCAGCCCGGTCTTCGGCCAGTTGAGCCAGCAGGTCACAATCACGGGTCACCAAAGCACTCTTGGTCACAATGCAGACCGGGTTGTGATAGGCGGTCAGCACCCTGAGACAGTCACGGGTCAGCTCAAGCTGACGCTCAACCGGCTGGTAGGCGTCGGTGATACCGCTGAAAAAGATCGGCTGGGGCTGCCAGGACGACGCGGCCAGCGCTTTGTCCAGCAGTTGGGGGGCGTCCTGTTTGACCATCAGATTCGTTTCAAAGTCCAGGCCGGCCGAGAATCCGAGCCACTCATGGGTCGGGCGGGCATAACAGTAGATGCAGCCGTGCTCACACCCACGGTAGGGGTTGAGGCTGACCCGAAAGCCGACATCCGGGCTGGTATTATAGCTGAGAATGGTTCGCGAGGGGTCGCGCAAAAGACGGGTTTTCGGGCCGGGCTGGTCTGGGGCTGAATCCAGCATATCAGGATCAGGCTCATAGGCGATGATCTCAAAGCGATTCGTCGGATTGCGGGGCGTGCCGCGCCCTTTGAGCCGGGCGGTGGGGTGTTGCATAGGGCTGTCCATCCGGCGGACAGCCTAACACTTTCGCTTTATTTTCGCTACTGAGACGTTCTTGGAATTATACTCCCCCTTCCCGGACTGTCTCATCGCTATATGATTGGCCTGCTCTGTCAAGAGGCAGGGAGTTCGTATTCTTTTCCCTCTACTTTTTGAGCTTCAAGCCTACTCGGTGACGCTCCAAACAAAAAGGGCGGGTACCAAGACCCGCCCTTCATGCTTCACAGTGAAAACGCTGGCTATACCAGCAGCGGTGCAATCACCAGAGCCACGACCGCCATCAGCTTGATCAGGATGTTGAGCGAGGGGCCCGAGGTGTCTTTCAGCGGATCGCCGACCGTGTCGCCCACGACGGTGGCCTTGTGGGCTTCCGAGCCTTTGGCCTCACCCTCGACCTCACCCTTTTCGATCGATTTTTTGGCGTTGTCCCAGGCGCCGCCCGCGTTGGCCATAAACAGAGCTAGCAACACACCGGTCACGGTCGCCCCGGCCAGCATGCCACCCAGGGCCGCCGCGCCCAGAGCCAGACCGACCACCACCGGAGCCACCACCGCGGTCAGGCCGGGCAGGATCATTTCCTTGAGTGCCGCCGCGGTTGAAATATCCACGCAGCGGGCCGCGTCCGGCCGAGCGCCTTCCTTGCCTTCGAGCAGACCGGGGATTTCGCGGAACTGCCGCCGGATTTCATCCACCATCTGACCGGCAGCCCGGCCCACCGCGGTCATGGTCAGGGCTCCGATAAAGAACGGCAGAATCCCGCCCAGAAGCAGACCAATGACCACAACCGGATCGGTTACCACGATGAGCAGCGGTTCCATTCCCGCCGCCAGTCGATTTTGATCAACCGCTTGGGTGAATGCAGAAAACAGGGCCAGGGCAGTCAGGGCGGCAGAGCCGATGGCAAAGCCTTTGCCCATTGCCGCCGTGGTATTGCCCAGAGCGTCCAGGCCGTCGGTAATCTTACGGACGTCCGGGCCGAGTTCGGCCATCTCGGAAATACCGCCCGCGTTGTCTGCCACAGGGCCGTAGGCGTCGACGGACATGGTAACGCCTACAGTCGCCAGCATACCGACTCCGGCAATCCCAATGCCGTACAGACCGGCAAAGTGGTTGGCAATAAAAATGGCAGCGCAAATGGCCAGGACGGGCAGCGCACAGCTTTCCAGACCGACCGCCAGGCCGTGAATGATGTTGGTGGCATAGCCCGTCTTGCTGGCTTCTGCCACTCTTGCTACGGGCGAGGCCGAGGTGTAGTACTCGGTGATCAGGCCGATTCCGACACCGACCACGCAACCCGACGCCACCGCCCAGAAAATACCAGTCGCCACGGGAAGGACATTCACCAGAACGAGCGCCGCAATAATGAACACACCCGCAGCAATGAACCCAGAATAGCGCAGCGCGTTCTGCGGCCCGGCGTTCTTGAGCGCCTTCATCGAGAAGATGCCCAGAAAGGAGGCCAGTAGGCCGACGACAGCCATGCTGAGTGGCAGGGCCATGAGGGCATTGCGCAACACGGCTTCTTCAACTCCCGCATCGCCCAGTTTATTCCAGACATCGCTTCCTACGAGGACCGTCGCGCCGATCGCAATCGTCGCAATGATGGAGCCCACATAGGACTCGAAAATGTCCGCGCCCATACCGGCGACATCGCCGACATTATCCCCGACGTTATCGGCAATCACACCGGGATTGCGGGGGTCATCCTCGGGGATGCCGGCCTCAACCTTGCCGACCAGATCGCTACCGACGTCCGCAGCCTTGGTATAAATGCCGCCCCCGACCCGTGCAAACAGGGCGATGGAACTCGCTCCCATGGCAAAACCACTGATGTATTTTGAGGTTTCCGGGTCAGAGTACAGGCCGAGAAAAGCGCCGACCCCGAGCAGGCCGAGGCTGGCGACCGACAGGCCCATGACCGCCCCGCCATTAAAAGCCACCAGCAGCGCGGCTCCCTCGCCCTCTGCCCTGGCTGCCTCAGAGGTGCGAACGTTCGCCTTGGTGGCCGACTGCATCCCGAGATAGCCGGCCAGTGCGGAACAGATCGCGCCGGTCAGAAAGGCGATACCGGTCTCAAGCGCGACCTTCCAGGCCAGCAGGCCGAAGACAACCAGCACAAAAATGATCAGGATTCGATATTCACGTCTGAGAAAAGCCATGGCTCCTTCATAGATAGAGCCGGCAATCTCCTGCATTCGATCATTGCCGTCGGGCTGGCTGGAAACGGACTTGAAAATAATAAACGCTACGATGAGCCCGATCGCGCCAAGAATCATTGCGTAGAGAGACACCGCATCAGAGTTGATGTCCATGTTTTCGTTTATCCTCCTCGCCTCTGGGAATATTGAATGGCTGCCCCCCGCAGGGTCGGCGCACGAAGGCCACACCCGAAACGGTACGCGGGGAAGATAAACGCTTCTGCGACAAGAGTAAAGGGCTACAAGGAACCCACCCCGCCGCTGGCGCGGCACAAAGAGGAAACGTGTCCTTCAACAGACAGGTAGATGTTGACGCGTTTCCTCTTTCCCTCCCAAGAGGGGATGTGTGCTGCTCCCCTCCTCGGAGGGGTGCCGCGTAGGGCCTGTCCTGAGCTTGTCGAAGGGGCGGGGTGGATTCCCCTCCCCTCCTGGGAGCGCGGCCATCCTGGCCGCATGCGGGCTGAAAGCCCGCACTCCCGGAGCACCCCTCACTCCCGCCCGACAATCACAAAATTGGAGCCATCCCCTCCTCGGAGGGGTGCCGCGTAGCGGCGGGGTGGGTGCCCCTCGCCCCCCCTCACGGCATGCCCGACAATTACGAAATCCTGACTCGTCTGCTGCCACTGTAACGTCACCGTCTCGCCCGGCCCCGGAAAGTCCGCCACCACACATTCCCCCTCGCCCCCCACGCCACTCTGAAAGGAATTGGGCGCCGGATTCCCCAAGCACCCCACCCCCGGCGTCCCGACCTGTGTCGGGACGCCGGGCACCGCGCCCTCACCCGCCCGACACCCCTTCACACACATCGTAGTGAGCGGGCAGGCCGTACTGCGCCCCCACATCCGCCGCACAGACCAGCCCCGTTGCACACTGCCCCGGGTCACAGTCCCCCTGCCCCGCGCTACACGGCCCATAGTCCCGACAGTAGTCCGGGTCGATGACGGGCCCGTCACTGGACACTTCACACACATCATAGTGCGCCGGTAAGCCGTACTGCGCCCCCACATCCGGGGCACAGACCAACCCCGCGCCACACTCGCCGGGGTCACAGTCTCCCTGGCCCACCCCGCACGGCCCATAGTCCCGACAGTAATCCGGGTCGGGTGTCGGGGCCGACGCGTCCGGGGCGACTTCACACACATCGTAGTAGGCCGGCAGGTCGTA
>JAJDTY010000048.1 GCA_022826945.1 Candidatus Binatia bacterium | reverse complement strand
CGCGAGTTCCCATTGCAGACCCTGAAAGTTCAGAATCGGCTTGCCAAAGGCGTATCGCTTTGCTCCATACGCCAAAGCGGTTCTGAGGCTGGCCTGCAACATGCCGCAACAGCCCGCACCAACAAACGTCCGCGCCATATTAATGCCCCGCATGGCGGCCTTGAATCCATCCCCTGGACCGAACAACAGATCGGTCTTGGGAACCGGGCAGTTGGTCAGCCTAAGCCCCGTGACTCCCAGCACCTGTCCGCCCAGCATGGTGTACTGAGGAGTGCGTTCAAGACCCGGGGTATCACCAGCCAGCAGAAAGCCGGCAATGCCGCGCCAGCCCAAGGCTGGGTCGGTTTGCGCATACACGCCAAACACATCGGCGCTGACACCATTTGTGACCCAGGCCTTCTCCCCGCTCAGCCGCCAGCCGTCAGGCGATTGCTCGGCCCGTGTGGTGATTGCCGCGGCATCACTGCCGGCACCGGGCTCCGTCAGGCAAAACGCCCCAATCCTCTCTCCCGCCAACATCGGTGGAACGTAGCGTGCGATTTGCTCCGGGGTACCATTGCGCGCAATGGTGTTGAGCATATTGTTATGAACCCATAGGCCAAAGGTAAAGGCAAAGCACGCTCCGGCCAGTTCTTCCAGCACTTTGGCAGCAGCCAGGAAACTGGCGCCTTGTCCTCCGACTGATTTGGGCGCCAGCACGCCGGTCAGGCCCACGGCTGCCGCCTCCCGGAAAACAGCGTATGGTACTGTTCGATTGAGATCCCACTCTGCGGCAAAAGGCGCAATCTTCTCAATCGCAAATGTCCTCGCCGTCTCAACTAAGCGTGTTTCTTCGGCGCTTAACTCATAGTCCATGGCTGTCCTCGTATTCGCTACTCGGCAGAACCTCTTAACGCGCTACAATCGGGTGAGGGGCGGCTACCATTTTTCTCCGAACGGGCGTAACTCAACCAGAAACGACCAAGCCGACTTGGGCTGATGGGCCGTCTGAAAAACCGTTTCCGCTAAATCTCCTGGTTGGGAAAAGAAGTCCTTGGGTTTATCGGGGAAACCGCGACGGGCAAAGGGCATATCGATCAAGGCATCGACCACAATATAGGCCACATGAATCCCGTTTGGTCCAAGCTCGCGGGCTAGGCATTCGGCCAGGATACGTTGCCCGGCCTTGGTTGGTGACCAGCCGACAAAACTCGGCGTGCCACGCAGCGAGCCTGTATTCCCGGTGACCATGAGAGAACCGGAGCCACGCTCTACCATCGCCGGAGCCAACTCCTGAGCAAGGACCAAAAGGCCGGCGGTATTGATGCGAAAATTGAGGCTAAAGTCTTCCATGCTAATGTCGCGATAATGTCCAAACGTCGCCCGCGCTGCGTTATACACGACGACCTCCGGGAGGCCGCGCTCGGCGACAATGTGGTTGAGCGTCTGGCGGAATGCTCCTTCGTCGGCGATATCAACGGGAAATCCCGCACTCCCCTGAATTTCAGCGGCCCAGGACGCAAGCCGCCCGGCATGCCGGGCAATCATCGACACCCGGTAGCCACCGGCCGCAAAGCGACGTACACACCCCATGCCTAAACCGGGCCCAACGCCAACAACTAAACAATGTGGGGTGGTAGTCATCGGGAACTCCTCTTCTGGACGGAAAAATGGGAAAGCATTATTTCTGGAAGGCTTTGCCGGCGCAAGGCTGCACCGGTTGTCTCGAACGTTGCTTTTCTTCTTCCAATCCTCGTCCACTCCTGTCAACTGAAAGAGCCACGTCGGAACTGGACAAGCTCAAGGAAACCATTAACCAGATGAGGCTATGGATCGGTATTCTCTCGGTAACGGATATCAGCCTCATTGGCTGGGCAGTTTCCAGCTATGGAGAAGAGAAAAATTGGATGATTATTCTCGCTGGTATTGCTATTATCTCCCTTCCAGGTGCCATTATATCTTTCAATAAGGGGATCGAAGCAGCCATTGAGCGCCTGGGAGATTTGTAACATGGAATTCTTTTTAGCGGTCGTCTTCGTTGTCTTCATTGGAGGACTGCTCTATTGCGTCTTCGATACGATACGGTACGCCAACAAGCTCCTTCCGCCGAAATAAAAGACCCCGCACTTGCTCGGCGGCTTTCTTTTTAATATTCCTTCGCCTTCCAGCCAAAAATTCGCTTTATACGTTCGACCGGTCCAAAGCGACTGACCACCACAATAAAGACCTTGCGCAGCCGGTCTTCCGGACACTGAAGCGGCCGCATGGCGTGCCAGGAGCTGCCGTGACGGGCGAAGAGCAGACTGGCATTACCGATGGCGTGTGAGGCTGAGACGCTATAAAAGGCCTCTATCTCTGGTGCGGAGTTGCGCGGGAAGCGACCCCCGTCGTCGAGGAGCAAGGTTTGTCCCCCCCAAGCTGGGTCCCAATCCTGTTCGGTATTGAAGTAAAAAATATGCGAGCCCAGCTTGTCCTTGGCGTCACAATGCGGCGAGATGGAACAGCCGCGCGGAGTGTAGTGCCAGTGAAAACGTAAGGCAAAAGCGCGCGTGCCGAGTAAACGACCAAGAAAATTCTGATAGGTCGGGCCGCGCAGCTCGGCAATAAAATCCTTCCAGACTTGGGCTACCGGTAGGGAGTCGTGATAGGCCAATAAAAAGCGATCATGGCTACGCTGGCCGTGGGCGCGCGGTTTGCCAAAGCTGGGTGTGAACTGCTCTTGCGTGGGCAGATGTTCTAAAAGGGAGCGATAGCCCTCTGGGGTGAGCAGACCCGCTGGATTGGCCCACGGATAGGGGCGGGCGGTGCGGAACGCCTGCGCGTCGAGAGCGTCCAGCCGGTCGTAATCGAGGTACGGCATAACGGCTTACCCCGGCCCGCCTGCCGTGCGCTGAACTGTGCCGGCGAGTCTGGCTTTGACCCAATGCCACGCCCGGGATTGCCGGCGGACCTCGTAGCGGCGCAGCGGGTTCGCATCACGGTCGAACTCGTACACGAACGGAGCGCCGGTCAGTGGCCGTTTGACGCGCGGGATGTCGGGTTCGGGCACCCCATCGAGCCAGGTCGTCAGGGCGCGCAGGCTGTTACCGTGCGCGACGACTAATACTCGCCGGCCGGCCCTGATGGCCGGAACCAGGGCGTCGCGCCAATAGGGTAGTACGCGTGCCCTGACGTCACGAAGGCTCTCGGTCAGCGGCTCTTGATTGTCCGGCCCGGCGTCCCGCGGGTCCATATCGACCAGACCGTCGCCGGTCCCGCGGGCCGGCGGTGCAATCTCGAAGTGTTGTTGCCATATCGTGACCTGGCGGTGTCCGTAGCGTCGGGCGGCATCGGCGCGGCTCATACCCTGCAGGGCGCCGTAATGCCGTTCGTTGAGCCGCCAGCTTGTCTGCACCGGGATGGACAGTGCCAGGGCGTCCAGCACAATGCTGAGGGTGTCGATGGAACGCCGCAGCGCCGAACTAAAGG
>JAJDTY010000036.1 GCA_022826945.1 Candidatus Binatia bacterium | reverse complement strand
AATATGGCGCGGACGTTTGTTGGTGCGGGCTGTTGCGGCATGTTGCAGGCCAGCCTCAGAACCGCTTTGGCGTATGGAGCAAAGCGATACGCCTTTGGCAAGCCGATTCTGAACTTTCAGGGTCTGCAATGGGAACTCGCGGATGTGGCAACGGAGCTTGAGGCTGCCCGTCTGCTGACCTATCGTGCCGCACTGGCCCTGGACCGGGGAGAGAGCGCCGTTGTGGAGGCCGCCCATGCCAAGAAATTCGCCAGCCGCGTGGCCTTTAGCGGCATCTCACAGTGTATGCAGGTCATGGGCGCAGAAGGTTTACGCACCAACTACCCGTTTGGTCGGCACCTGGCCATGGCCAAGATGACCCACTATACGGACGGCGCAACGGAAATTCAAAATGTCGTGATCAGCCGCACCTTGCTGAAAGAGTACGGCGTTGACGTTGGGTGAGGGATATCCCCCGGCGGCGCTTTGTCCCCCCAATGCCGTCATCGTTCAGGAGTGGGAAGCTAGAGCAGTTTACAGGGTGGTGTAGCGTTTAAGGGGGGAAAGTGAGATAGGTGGGGTGTAGCAAGGAGGACGTATGCACGCGTATTCGCTGGACCTGCGGGAGCGGGTGGTGGCCGATCGGGAGGCGGGCTGCCCGACCGCCGAGGTGGCCCGTAAGTATCGGGTGAGTCCGGCCTGGGTGCGCCGGCTCCTGCAGCGCTACCGGGCGAGTGGCCAAGTGGCGCCGAAGCGCCGGACGCAGTATCAGGCGCCGCTCTTAGCCCCCTATCGGGCGCAACTCGCCGCCCTCATCGCGGCGCAGCCCGATGCGACGCTGGCCGAGTTGCGAGCCGCCCTCGGGGTCTCGGTCAGTCTCACCACGGTCTGGCGGGCCGTGCGGGGTCTGGGGCTGACCGTAAAAAAAAGTCCTGCACGCCGCCGAACAAGATCGGCCTGATGTCGTAGCGGCCCGGCAGCACTGGCGCGCCCACGCGACTCAGCTCGACGGCTCCCGCCTCGTCTTCCTCGACGAGACGGCGCTCCAGACGAAGATGACCCGGCGCTCTGGCCGCAGTCGGCGCGGCCCCCGCCTCGTCGCGCAAGTCCCCCACGGCCACTGGAAGACCACGACGGTCATTGCCGCCCTGCGGACGCACCACCTCACGGCCCCGGCCGTCCTTGACGGCCCGGTCGATGGCCCGAGCTTCGTGGCCTATGTCGAACAGGTGCTGGCCCCCACGCTCCAGCCGGGCGACTCGGTCATCATGGACAATCTGGCCTGTCATAAAGTGGCCGGGGTGCGGCACGCCATCGAGGCGACTGGGGCGCAACTGCTCTATCTACCCCCCTACCGCCCGGACTTTAATCCCATCGAACAGGTCTTTGCCAAACTCAAAGCGCGCCTGCGGGCGGTCGCCCCGCGCACGGTGGCCCGCTTGTGGGCGGCGGTCGGGCCGGCTCTCTCCGCCTCCTCCTCTACTGAGTGTGCCCACTATGTCCGCCACGCTGGCTATCGCCTCGCTACACGAGAATGAAAACTGCTCTAGCGAGAAGATCAACATCTCTTGCAAAACCGCTCAAACAACCCTGGATCGATCTTCTTCTTTTTTCCTTCAAAGAAATTCCGCTTAGTCCATTTGGCCAGAAAACACAGCTCCACAAACGGCAAATAGGACTGAAAGTCAGGAGCACCGAGTTCGGCAAGGCGTGTGTAAAAAAGTGGGCGGAACTCCCCAAGCCAGCGCACGCTCGCCTTGATCGTGCCCATTCCGATCAACTGGTTGTCAGCAATCCCTTCAACGTCAATAGCGTAGAGCCCGCCGTTCTCGTGGCTGAGAATAAAATTCTTGAGCACCGGGTCGGTGTAGTCAAATCCTGTCCAGACCCGGGGTGGCGCGAGTTGCTCAACGACGCGCTGAAGCTGTGCGTATAGGGAGTCGGACAGGACACCCACCTGATGTAAAAAACGCAGGTCTTGGGCAAGACGGGTAGGAAAGGCCGTCTGGGTGGTGTCTGTCAGCGTTGGATGTTTGGTGTAAATGGTCGTATAGAATGCGGCGACCTGACGCACGACCTGCTCTGTCACCTGCCTGGGCCGCTCCCCCTCAATAAAGTCAACCCAAATCTCATGTTCGTAGCGGGTGGCTAATCGCGGAAAGATATCGTCAGCCTGGAAGACTTCAAGATTGCGTTCTATATCTCTCGCAATCGCCGAGTCGGCAAGCTGTAGCCGCTTGAAGCGTTGTCCGTTTATGGTTACAAAATGCAGGCTTTTTGCCTTGCGCAAACGGAGGCCACGGAGGTTGAGGAAGCGCGTTAGCATACGGCTCAGCCGGTAGACAATCTGCTGTTGCACGAGAGACGCCCTGCGCTTAGTATTCCTGAGAAGACGCGTGTTGTATATCCAAGACGGGAGACACAAAGCAAGTCAGTCCTCCACACGGCTATGACGTCACACGATCCACCCAAAGTCACCGTCTTTATTCCGATCTATAACCGGGAAGCCTACGTCGGCGCGGCCATTGACAGCGTACTGGCACAGAGCTTTCATGATTTTGAGCTCCTGCTGATTGACGACGGTTCGACTGACCGCAGTGTCGAAGTGCTCCGCTCTTATGACGACCCTCGCGTTCGTGTCGTCTGTAACGGGCGCAACCTCGGGATTCCTCGTACGCGCAACCGCGGGCTCGAACTGGCGCGCGGCGAATACATCGCCTTGCTCGACAGTGACGACGCGGCACGCCCGGGTCGGCTCCAAAAACAGGCGGCCTTTCTCGACCGCCACCCGGACTGCGTCCAAGTCGGCGGCTGGAAGCAGGACATGGACGAGCACGGGCGCGTGCTGAGAAAGATCAAACGTCAGCCGACCTCCTCGGCGGATATCCACGCGCAACTCTTGTTCCGCTGTAGCCTGACCAACACCACCATCATGGGCCGGACCGCCACGCTGCGGGAGTACGGATACCGGAACGGCTTTGCCCGCTGTCAGGATTATGACCTCCACGTGCGGCTTGCCGCGCGCCACAAGATGGCCAATCTTCCGCAGGTCTTGACGTACGCCCGCGTCCATCCTGGCCAGATCACCGTCCGCACTCAAGAACTCGGGAACACCAAAAAAGCAGAAATCATGCGACGCCAGCTTACGGATTTAGGTGTGCCTTGTGTGGAGAAAGATTTGCGCGCCCACCTCATGCTGTCGCGCATGCGAAAATTCCGCTTTGTCCCAGACCGCGCATACCTTGATTGGGCCGAGGCGTGGTTGCTCGGACTGACAGCGGCCAACCGACGGGTCCGGCGATACTCCGAGCAGGCGTTCGCCCGCGCAGTAAGTGAGAAATGGCTACAAACGTGCTGGGCGGCCCGAGCCGATATGGGCCGAAACGCCTGGAACGCTTTTTTCCAGTCCCCTTTGCGGAGAGGTATTGTTGCACGCTTGGGACAGGCTGTGCACGCGAGTTTGTGAGGTGGTCCATCTCGCTTTCTTCATCCCCAACTTGAGCGCAGGGGGCGTTGCGCGGGAGCGCGTCACGACCATCTACAATCCTGTTGTCACTCCAGACCTGCACACCAAGGCACACGCGCCCCTCGATCATCCTTGGTTTCAGCCGGACGCGCCCCCGGTGGTGCTCGGCACGGGCAGACTAGTCCCTCAGAAAGACTTCCCAACCCTGCTCAGGGCGTTTGCTCGGGTGCGCGCACGACGCCCGGCCCGGCTGATGATTCTTGGAGAAGGAAGGCTCCGAGCCGAGTTGGAAGCCTTGGCGTCGACACTCGGAATCGCGGCAGATGTGACGCTGCCGGGCTTTGTCGAAAACCCCTACGCCTATATGACGCGCGCTACGGTCTGTGCCCTGTCTTCAGCCTGGGAAGGGCTGGGGAACGTCGTCATCGAGGCGCTGGCGTGCGGCTGCCCGGTGGTGAGCACGGACTGCCCGAGCGGGCCAGCGGAAATCCTGGCCGGGGTAAAATACGACAAACTCGTACCGGTGGGGAACGACGTGGCGTTGGCTGACGCCATCTGCGCGACGCTGGGCAACCCCCCGCCCCGTGGCCGCTTGCGTGACCGCGCTCAATTCTTCTCCGTGGACCGCGCGGTCGAATGCTACCTCAACGTTCTGCTGGGAGATTGAGTGCGGCTCGGGCAGATCGGCCCATGCTTACGGCTCGCCAACTGGCGCGGCTGTCTCAAAAGCGGCGAGCGTGGCCCGTTGAGAGGAAAAGTAGGCCCGCACGTCCGCCAGGTCTTCCGGCGTGTCGGTCTCGGCCCACCACAGACCTTCGATGGAGGCAACTTCGACCATGGATGAGTTGGCCATAGAATCAATGACTGACAAATACCAGCGCTGGAGTGCGATTGGATCGCGCATGGCTTTCTCCAAAGCAACCCGGAAGGCGTACACGCCAGTGGCACGGAAAGTCATCAGCCCGATTGATTCGCCATACACGACAGCCGGTGACAGGTTCTTCCCCACCGCGGCCAAGGTGCGCTCACGCCGAATCGAGACCTTCATGTCATCGTCGTCATAGCTGGGCTTGCGATCAATTGCCAGACTGACAGCTGCGGACGGAGCGAGCAGGAGGCGCTCTAACACCGCGGGCTCAAACAAGGTATCGCCGTTCAGCAGAACAAGATCCTCGGTCATCTCCGGGATGGCAGTCCAGCATGTGGCCAGATTGTTCGAGATCGCAAAAAAAGGATTAAAGCGGCTGGTCACTTCGATCTCCGGCAGCGGGCAGCGGGCGAGAAACTGTTCCACCTTGTCTGCCCCAAAGCCGACCATAACCGTTGCGCGTTGAATGCCGCACGCGGCCAGCGTCCGGAGTTGGATTTCCAGAGCCGGCCGACTGCCATCAACCGGCAACAGGCATTTAGGGGTTTTTTCGGTAAGGGGCAAGAGGCGCTTGCCCTGCCCTGCGCTCAAAATAATAGCCTTCATGGATTATTACACAGTAGCCGAATTATTCTGCCCGGTATAAGAGAAAACCAGCAACGAATCAAGCAGGATAAGGCTATTGGCAACCAAAGATGGACTTCCAGCAATGCGCGTCCTCCCTTCTTGCTCTCCGCGACAGCTCGGCCAACCACTCGGCTTTTATATTGTCGCCGAATTGTTTGCGCCAACCCTGTGGGCGTTATTCGGGCTGACCGCACTGGTACTGACAAAAGACCTGCTCGGCTTCTCTGACTTAGTGATCAATCGGGGTCTGGGCCCTGCTGCGGTAGGTTGGATCGCCTTTTACGAGTTGATCCCCCTCCTCTCTCGCACCCTGCCCTTCGCCGTACTCGTGGGCACCCTGGTCGGGCTGGGCCGTCTCCGGTCTGACCGGGAGTTGCTTGCCATTGAGGCTGCCGGTCTGGCCCGTCGGCATTTGGTTCTGCCGATTCTGGGCTTTGCCACGGCCATGACGCTCCTTGGGCTCGGCTTTTCTCTGTTTACCGCACCGGCCGCCCTCCGCTCACTGGACGACGCGTTACGCAGTATGATCCAGCAAAACCCCGGCGTGGCGCTTCGTCCCGGCAGCGTGCATGAGTTCGGTGATACCCGTATGGTCGCCCGAGAGATTTCAGCGCGTGGCGATACCCTGCGCGGCGTGCTGTTGTGGGTGTCTGATACGGGGCAGGACTATTTTGCCGGGCAGACGCTTTTTGCCGAACGCGGGAGTATACGGCCCCTGGCGCATGGGACCGCTCGGCTGGCTTTATACGATGGCGTTATTCTTCTCTCTCCCCAGGAAGGCGGCGGGGAGACCCGCTTCCAGATCTTTGAGACCGTGATCCGGGAACCACAGAGTACCGAGGCCTGGCCCGTCCAGCCGCTCACCCGTCTCTCGTTGCAGGCTCTCATTGACCACGTGGGAGAAACAGCCGGAGCAGGAGCGGGTCCAGAAGCACGCCGCGCTCGCACCGAACTGCATCGTCGTTTTGCAGCCCCCGCGGCCGGTCTCGTCTTCAGCCTGTTAGCCTTGCCCCTCGCCTATCTGGGACCACGCTTCTCACGCGCGTCGGGCGGCGTCCTCGGACTGGTTCTTAGCGTGGTGTATTACGGTTTGACGCAACTCGGCGACGGACTTGTCCAGGCGGGCGCGGTGACGGTCGGGCTGGGAGTCTGGCTACCCAATATTCTTGTTGGTGTGCTCGCCGCTCTCCTCCTCGGGCTACAAGACCGGCCTTGGGTGAGACGGCGCACTCTCGATGGACAGCCGGTCCAAGACTTTTCCCAGGCAGAGTCTCCAGCGGCCCTCCAAACACGGCAGATCCTCCTGCCACGCTACGTGCTGCAACACTACCTTCTCATGCTGGGCTTGGCTTTCGGCTTTTTGCTCGTGGGCTATCTCCTGGTTGATATCCTTGAACGCCTCGAATGGTTTGCCCGCCACAATGCCACGCCAGCCGAAGCCCTCCGCTTCTACAGCGCCCGCACCCCCCTACTGGCCTCACGGATCGTTCCCATGGCCCTCCTGCTGGCCACCGCCCTGACCGTCAGCATTCTGTCTTTCCACCGAGAACTGATTGGCATGCGTACGTGCGGGATTTCAGCCACCCGCACGCTGTCCTGCATCCTCCTGGTTGCCGGCCTCGTCACGCCCCTCTCCTTTGTCTTGAATGAATCTATCGTGCCACGCTCAAACGCCCTGGCCGACCGTCTCAAAGAGACGGAAATCAAGGATCGCGCCCTCCCCACCGGCGTGTTACAGAAAATAGTCTGGTACCGGGCCGGCAGCCACGTGTCCCAGGCAACTCGGCTCGACCCGGCTCTGGACGAAGCGACTGACCTGTCGATCTACGAACTTGGAGACCAGGGCTTACCCCTCAGCCGAACCGACGCGCGCCGGGCCAGACACATCGGCGATGGAATGTGGGAGCTGGATGATCCGGTTCGGATTCGCATCTCGGAAAACGGCCTCCAGCGAGAGCCGGCCGAGCCGCTGATCCAGTTAGGGGAGGCCCCGGATATCCAGCTTGACACCATGCATCTGAGCGTCTGGCAGTTGGCCCAGGAGATTATCGGGACCGAAATGGCCGGCTATGACGTCACCACCTATCGTGTTGACCTCAACGTCAAATACGCCGCGCCCCTGGCCTGCATTCTGCTCCCGGCTATCGTCCTGTTCTTTGCTCTGCACGGCCCGCCGTTTCCGGGCCCAGCCGTGACCTTATTGGTGAGTAGCGTCCTTGGCGTCGGCTATGTCCTTTTGACCGGAGTGTGTGCCTCACTCGGCTATGGCGGGACCCTGTCGCCCACCCTGGCCGGCTGGGGTCCGGCGCTCAGCGCGGCGCTGCTGGCCGGTGCCTTTATCTGGCGTAATCAGGGCTGAGCATGTCATCATAAACGGAGGGAGGGGGAAAAATTACACTCCGTAAAGCTGTCATCCAGCTAGTACCTCTTTTATGGTGGCTGGGATGTAGTCTGCCGACGAGTACGGGCTGCACGACCAATACTGACAGCGGCTACGAAGGCATGTCTTTCAAAACCGCTCGGAACCGCATGGTGACGGAGCAGATACGGGAACGGGGTATCCGTGATGAACGCGTCTTACACGCGCTCACCACGGTCCCGCGTCATCTGTTTATCCCGCCCGCCTACCGGGATCACGCGTATGACGATGGCCCGCTACCCATCGGTCAGGGACAGACCATCTCCCAGCCGTACATCGTGGCGCTCATGAGCGAGCGTCTGGAACTCGGCGGCGATGAGCGCGTGTTGGAAATCGGCACGGGCTCCGGCTATCAGGCCGCAGTTTTGAGCCTCCTGGCGAAACAGGTGTATTCCATTGAGATCGTGCCCGAGCTGATGTCCTCCGCGCGTGAGCTGCTCGCCCAGCTCGGCTACGACAATGTGACCGTTCTGCTCGGCGACGGGAACCTGGGCTGGGAAAAGGACAGTCCGTATGACGCGATTATCGTCACCGCCGCGGCTCCGCGTATCCCGCCGGCGCTTATTGAACAACTCGCCGAGGGGGGCCGTCTCGTGCTACCCGTCGTCCGGGGCGAGGAGCAGCACCTGCTGAGACTCCGCAA
>JAJDTY010000027.1 GCA_022826945.1 Candidatus Binatia bacterium | reverse complement strand
ACCTGAAAAAATTGTCCCTGGAATGAGAACCGGTCGTGGGTCCAGGCCTGGCGAATCATGTCCAGGGCCTCCAGCATCCGCTCCCGACTTTCGGCCTGATCCACCCCGAACCCGCTGAAATGATTGGGCAGCGAGCCTCGCCCGATACCGAACTCCACCCGCCCGTTACTCAGCACGTCTAGGGTCGCAATCTCTTCGGCGATGCGAATGGGATGCGACAGGGGCAGGAGAATAATGGCGATCCCCAGGCGGAGGGTCTGCGTCCGCTCGGCCAGGGCCGACAGGAGCAGCAGCGGAGACGGAAGAATCGACAGCTCGGGGTTAAAGTGCTGCTCAACCGGCCAGACCGATTCAAACCCCAACGCTTCGGCGTGAATCGCCTGATCGAGCGTGTCCCGGTAGCGCTGCACAGGCGATTGGGAGCCAGTGCACGGGAGCTGGTAGTGCAGACCAAACTTCATGGGGCTCTGGGCTCAGTCGTATTTGCGCAGTTCCAAGCGGCCAATCTGATTCCGGTGGACCTCGTCCGGCCCGTCGGCAAAGCGTAGCGTCCGCGCCGAGGCATAGGCACGCGCCAGACCAAAGTCTTCGGCCACCCCACCGCCACCGTGGGCCTGCATGGCCCAGTCGATCACTTGTAGCGCCATATTCGGGGCCGCCACCTTAATCATGGCGATTTCCGCGCGAGCCGCTTTATTGCCGACCGTGTCCATCATGTGCGCCGCCTTGAGCGTAAGCAGCCGGGCCTGCTCAATCCGAATCCGGGCCTCGGCGATCCGCTCCAGCGTCACCGTCCGTTCGGAGACCAGTTTGCCGAACGCGGTTCGTGACTTGGCGCGGGTGCACATCTTCTCCAGCGCGCGCTCGGCCTGTCCTATCAAGCGCATGCAGTGGTGAATACGCCCAGGGCCAAGGCGGCCTTGGGCAATCTCAAACCCCCGGCCCTCACCCAGAATCATATTCGAGGCCGGCACCCGCACGTCTTTGAACTCGACCTCGGCGTGACCGTGGGGGGCATCGTCGTAGCCGAACACGGACAGCATCCGCAGGATATTCACGCCGGGCGTATCGCGCGGGATCAGGATTTGGGACTGCTGGAGGTAACGGTTCGGATTATCGGGGTCGGTCTTGCCCATGAAGATGAGAATCTTGCAGCGCGGGTCGCCCATGCCCGAGGACCACCATTTGCGGCCGTTGATGACGTATTCATCCCCGTCGCGCACGATGCGGGACTCGATATTGGTGGCATCGGACGAGGCCACGGCGGGTTCGGTCATGGCAAAGCAGGAACGAATCTTGCCCGCGAGCAGCGGCTCCAGCCATTCCTTTTGCTGCTCAGGCGTGCCATAGCGGGACAGCACCTCCATATTGCCGGTGTCCGGCGCCGAACAATTAAAGACTTCCGAGCCCCAATGCACCCGCCCCATGATTTCCGACAGGGGAGCATATTCAAGGTTAGTCAAGCCATAGCCGTACTCACTCTCTGGCAGAAACAGGTTCCACAGCCCGGCACTCTTGGACTTTTCTTTTAACTCTTCGATAATCGGTGGGATCTGCCAGCGGTCCGGACCGGAGTTCAGTTGATCCTCAAACGTTTTCTCGTTCGGATAGACGTAGTCCTCCATAAACTGAGAGACCTGTTTTCTCAGGTCCTGTACTTTCGGGGAAAAATCAAAATCCATGTCTACCTCTCCTTCCCTTGAGTCGCGCCCTCTTCTTAGATACGAAAGTCTTGTCTACGAAAGAGAGTAAACGTGTCCTCCAATAGACATGAGGCGCTGGACACGTTCACTCTCTTAGAGCCGAGATACCTTAGGAAATACCGCCGAGCGAGTCAAATCCGGCAAATGCACGGAGAAGCCTATGCCGATTGAAGAAGGAAAAGCAGCCCCAGCGTTTACCTTACAAGATGCAGCCGGAAACAAGGTCGCCCTCAAAGACCTGCGCGGCCACAACGTGATTGTCTATTTCTACCCCAGAGATAATACGCCCGGCTGTACCAAAGAGGCCTGCGGCTTTCGGGACCTCTGGCGGGACATCCAAAAACAGGACGCGGTTGTCCTCGGCGTTTCACCGGACGGCGCCGCCTCACACCAGAAGTTTGCCACGCAATACCAACTACCGTTCACGCTCCTGTGCGACCCGGACAAAAAAGTCATGGCAAAATACGGCGCCTGGGGCGAGAAGATGATGTACGGCAGAAAGACCGTAGGCGTCATTCGCTCGACGGTCTGGATTGGCCCCAACGGCAAGGTAAAAAAGCACTGGAAGCGAGTCGCCAAAGCCGCCGACCATCCGGCCAAAGTGCTCGAAGCGTTGCAAGCAGGATAAGATTTCCTCTACATCCACCCCTCATCCCTGTGCAGAGTCAGGGTCTGTCGCAAAGCATCGGTCGGCTTCGCAGGCGTATCAAGGGCGGCAAGGATCACCTCACGATCCTCAGCAGAGAGGATCGTCCGTTCATGATCGGCAATTGTGCTCTTGGCCTGCTCCAGTGCCGCGTGTGGTTTTGGGTCTGTCCATACGGTTGAATCAGCATGATCTTGGGCTCTGTCTCGACGACTTGTGAAGCTATTGTGAGATTGTGGAGAACGGCGCAAAACTTGACCTCGAAGGTGATAGGATATGGAGTCATGTTTACTCCACATAGCTGAGGAGACTCTGGAAAGGCACGTTTGACAGCAATCTCTCCTCATTCTGCTTTACGAATGTGGAATTCAGCCGGTTGATATCTTTTCTCTTGTCCAAGATATACTCTTTGGCCGCTCCCGCGTGTTTGCATGCATCCAATAACGGTTTGTGGCCTGATTGCAAAATATGGAGCCATGATTCAATGTAGCTTGCATGTTGTAATTCGCCTTTGATCCCCAGATACGCACACAAGAAAGCCGTGCCGAGTTCAGCGATCAGTTCTTCGAACGCATAAGCCTGATCGCCAAAGTGGCCACCAAATTTCCGCTTCAAGCGTGTTGTGTGTCCCGTCCAATGCACGACTTCGTGCCACAGCGTTGCCCAATAATGCGCTTCCCCATCGCCATTCCAATTCTGTCGAGTAAACTGTCCGAGACTTGGCATTAGGATGCAGTCGTGTGTAGGAGAATAAGCGGCTTTGTTTTCGGGTCTCATTAAAAGGGCATGATGTTTCACGAGTGTTTCGAGCATTTTCTTTGAGCTTTTATAGCGCATCTCGTGGGGTACTGTTTGTTCTTGGAATGACAAACCCAATGTCTTCTCGCAGTCTTTAATCTGATCGATGTTATACACCGCGTCCGAGTCGGAATAATAAGCGGTGATCTTGGTCGGTCGTTGGTCCGAGTGAACAAGAGGTGCGTTCAAGGTTTTGCGCGTCTTGCTGGTGATCCAAAGGTTGGTTCGGTACCCTTTGAGCCTTGCTTGCATCAGCAAAATAACGCCATTATATACACCAAAAGGCACGGCGGGCGCACGCAAATTACTCGGCCATAGATTGGCCCGGTATGGCATTGAGCCAATCACCACGACGTTGGTTGTGTCCGACCACGGTCTGCGCCAAGGCAACACGCCTTTTTTCATCTGCGAGATGATTTCTTGAACGATCTCGAAGTCAGTATCCGCAGCGAGGTCTGGCATGTAAAAATCTCCGTAACAAGGAGTAGAAGAATTTCAGGCAGCCTAAAATATCGAGCAGATTTCGTAAACCAGCGTCTTAGCCGTCCTCTTTAAGAATAAGTGGAATAGTTCGACGCAAATGAGGGACAATTCCTACACCCCAAGGGACTATGCGCACTGAACCGGCTTGTATATAATATGGACTTTATAGTTTCAGAGTACAGACCATAAAGGAGGCCTTATGCACGTTGGTTACGCCCCGGTATTCCAGAACCCCGGAAACGCTCGCTCCGATGCCGAAGTCTACCGTGAGGAGCTTCGGATCGCGGAGATGGCCGAACCCCTGGGGTTTGACTCAATTTGGTCTATCGAGCACCACTTTACGGATTACACCATGTGTCCTGATGCGGTTCAGTTCCTGTCCTATATGGCGGGCAGAACCAAGAAGGCCAAGCTGGGCACCATGGTCATCGTGCTTCCCTGGCACGATCCGGTTCGGGTTGCCGAGCAAATCTCCCTGCTTGACCATGTGTCGGGCGGGCGAATGATCCTGGGCTTCGGTCGGGGTCTGGCCCGGGTCGAGTATGACGGATTTCGGATCGACCAGAACGAAGGCCGTGAACGCTTTGTTGAATACGCCGAACTCATCATAAATGGACTGGAGAAAGGCTATATGGAGGGCGGCCCGACAATCCAGCAGCCCCGCCGCGATATCCGCCCCTACCCGGCCTACTCGTTTAAGGGCCGTACCTATGCCGCAGCAGTCTCACCGGAGTCCATGCCGATCATGGCCCGGCTCGGTATCGGCCTGCTGGTCATTCCGCAAAAACCGTGGGATGTCGTCAAAGGGGATTTCGAGGTCTATCACAAGGTCTGGCAGGAAGAGAATCCCGGCACCAAGCCGCCCCAGCCGTTCTGCGGCGGTTTCTTCTATGTGGATGAGGACGCCAAGCGGGCCGAAGAGCATGCCACCAAATGGATTGGGGCCTATTATCATACGGCTATGAATCACTATCAGATGACGGCTAAACACTTTGGTCAGAACAAAGGCTATGAGTTCTACAGCAATGTCGGGAAATATATTGAGCAACACGGCATGGACGGCGCGGCCAGAGACTTTGTTAAACTCA
This sequence comes from Candidatus Binatia bacterium, assembly GCA_022826945.1. Taxonomy (GTDB): domain Bacteria; phylum Desulfobacterota; class Binatia; order Bin18; family Bin18; genus Bin18. Next base: position 68,639 of record JAJDTY010000027.1, on the reverse strand, counting down.
TGCCGTGGGGGACGCCTGACCAGGTGCTGAGGAAACTTGAATTCATCCGCGACACCATTGATATGAAAGCCATTATGTGCAACTTCAGCTTCGCCGGTATGCCCTACGACGAGGCCGAGGGCAGTATGAAGTGCTTTGCCAAGCATGTCCTGCCGGAACTCAAGAAGTGGGATACGGAACCGCTCCAGGACCCGGAACCGCTGAACATGCCGGCTGAGGCTGCAGCGTAAGCACCAAGTCCGCGCTCATGGGAAAACCCACCCCGGCCCTTCGGGCCACCCCTCCGAAGAGGGCATAAACGCGGAATCTGGATTGAGTAAGGGCGACCGTTGGGTCGCCCTTATCTATTGAGGAGGAGCGGACATGGCCGATCTCGAAACGTTTCGTGCTGAGACACATCAGTGGCTGGACACCAACGCCCCGGCTTCGATTCGCGGCGTCGGGAATACCCTGCTTGACGGGAATTGGGGTGGACGCAAGGCCAGATACTCGAATCCCGATATGAAAGTCTGGCTTGATGTTATGGCCGAGCGCGGCTGGACCGCACCCGAGTGGCCAGCCCAGTACGGCGGTGGTGGGCTTTCCAAGGATGAAGTCAAAGTGTTGCAGCAAGAGATGAATACCCTGCAACTGCCGGCACCGTTGATCGGCTTTGGCCTGACCATGATTGGTCCGACCCTCTTGCAATACGGCACTGAAGAACAAAAGCACGAACATCTGCCAGGGATTATCAAGGGCGAGATTCGCTGGTGTCAGGGCTATTCCGAACCGGGGTCGGGTAGCGACCTGGCTTCTCTCAACACCCGGGCAATCCTTGAGGGTGACCACTACGTGATCAACGGCCAGAAAGTATGGACCTCGTTTGCCAATCTGGCCGACTGGATGTTCATGCTCGTCCGGACTGACCCGGAGGCGAAAAAACAAGAAGGCATCACCTTCATATTGGTGAACATGGAATCACCGGGCGTGGAAACCCGTCCCATTAAACTCATTAGTGGGGCCTCCCCTTTCTGTGAGACGTTTTTGACCGATGTGAACGTCCCTGCCAAGAATGTCATCTTCGAGGTGAACAAAGGCTGGACGGTGGCCAAGTCCCTACTGAATCATGAGCGCAATATGATTGCCTCGGCCTTCGGCACGACGGCGGGTAAAGGCCGAAGCATGCGGGACTGGGCCAAGGAGCATCTTGGACTGGACGGCGACCGTGTGGCTGACCCGGCAATCAGGGATCGTATGGCGCAGTACGAAATGGACAGTCGCGCCTTTCGACTCACCACGGAACGCGCCCGCGATGCGGCCAAAGCCGGTCGTCCTCCGGGTCCGGAAAGCTCGATGTTTAAGATCTACGGCACCGAACTGAACCAGCGTCGTCTTGAATTGTTAGTGTCGATTGCCGGCCCGCACTCCCTGGGCTGGGAAGGTCCTGGCTTTGAAGACATTGAGATCACTCTCACCCGCGACTGGCTACGTTCCCGAGGCAATACCATTGAGGGTGGAACGAGCGAGATCCAACTCAATATCATTGCCAAGCGGGTACTGGGATTACCTGATTAAGGGAAAAGGTGAGAGAGACCCACCCCGGCCTTTCGGGCCACCCCTCCAAGGAGGGAATAGAGGAGAGGTATTGTGGCACTTGTGCTGACTGAAGATCAGGAACTTTTGGCGCAGACCGCGCGAGATTTCGTTCGCACCAATTCCCCAATCAGCCGGCTGCGTGCGCTACGTGACGCCCAGGATAGTGTAGGCTTCTCGCGGGATGTGTGGCAAGAGATGGCCCAACTCGGGTGGGCGGGTATTCTGATTCCCGAGGAATATGGCGGAGCTGGCATGGGCTTGGCCGATATTGCGGTTGTACTGGAAGCCGTGGGCCGCAATCTTGCTCCGGAGCCTTTTCTTTCCACTGTCTTGCTCGGCGGTCAATTGCTTGCGTACGCTGGTAGCCCGGAACAAAAACAGGCCTGGCTCCCAGGCATCGCGACGGGCGAAAAGATTCTTGCCCTTGCCTATCAGGAGGCGCGCAGCCGCTATGACCTGAATCGGGTTTCCACACAAGCCACAGCCGAGGGAGACACCTGGAGGCTGTCGGGCGAAAAGATTCAGGTCCTAGACGGACAGAGCGCGGACGCGCTGATTGTCTCGGCCCGCACCGCCGGCGAAAACAGCGATCAGGATGGTATTACCCTCTTTCTGCTTGCGCCAGATACGCCCGGTGTGGCGATCATCCCCCAGACCCGGGTGGATAATCGTGCGGCGGCGCTGGTCAATCTCGATGGAGTAAAAGTCGGTGCCGAGTCCGTTGTCGGGACCGTCGGTCACGGATTTCAGACGCTCTCACATATTGTTGATCTCGCCACGGTCGGCCTATGTGCCGAGATGCTAGGTGGTATGAGTCAGATTTTCGATGATACGCTCGCCTATCTCAAAACACGCGAACAATTCGGGGTAGTCATCGGTTCCTTTCAGGCCCTCAAACATCGGGCGGCAAAAGTTTTTATGGAGATTGAGCTATGTCGCTCGACCGTGATGGCCGCGGCAAACGCCGCGGATACTGGAGAGAGTGATTTGGCCCTGCTGGTATCCCTAGCTAAAGCCCGCTGCTCCGATGCCTTTGTCTTGGCAACCAACGAGGGAGTTCAAATGCACGGCGGTATCGGTATGACCGACGAGCACGATGCCGGCCTGTACATGAAACGCGCCCGCGCCACGGAAATGACCTTTGGTGATGCCGCCTGGCATCGGGGTCGCTGGGCACGGCTGCGAGACTATTGAGCGTCACGTAAGAGTAAGCGGACTGAGCGAACGTCCGATTCGCTGACAAAGTTTAATCCAGCGTCTGGACCCACCCATTGCCTGTTCTTTTTCGCCCTGGACGCTTGCGTGGGTCTTTTTCGCGGCGCGGTTTTCTTAGCGGACGCTTATAATCAGATGGCTGCCGGGTTTCGGCGACCTGCGCCTCGCTCTTTCTGTCACGCGATGTGGGCACAGAACGCGTATACGGCGTATTGCTTCCAGAGGTTCCCGGACGATAAGAGGGCGTCCTCACAAAGAGTTGAGTAAAATAGTGTCTACCGGCCGGCCCTTGGGCAATTCCAACCCCAGTGAGATCATAAGAACCTTCAATATTGCGCCGGTGGCCGGGACTCTCCAACCAATTAGAGACAGCGACAGCTCCAACATGAGGTGATCCTGCTGGAACCATGGCAACATTCTCACCAACCCCAGGTTGAGTAATAAATCTAGCTATCTTTTCCCTACGACTTTCAATTCCTCCGTGACCAAACCCAATCCGTCCGCTTGCCATGTCCCGACTATGACGACGAGCAATAGCAGAAATTTCTGGATTGAACGCTAAGGGCTTCAGCCCCTGCGAAGCCCGATGTTCATTGACCATCCTGTGGACGTGTTGTTCGAGATCGGTCGCGAGCGCGACAGTCACGAGGATAAAGGCGGTGAGTCCAAGGCTTGAAAGGAGGACAGCGATAAAGCGAATGGCGAATATGTGACACAACCACAACATTGTCACACCACGTCCCATGACCCACCCCGATCCTGCGGCCACCCTTCCGAGGAGGGGATAAGGAGACCGCATAACTCACCCGACCCAGCAGACCCAACCGGCTCAATCACCCAACCAACTCAATCGACCCAACTGACCCAATAGACTCAACGACTTCCCTACCCCGTAATCACCGACTCAGGCGGCTGTCCTGCGGCAACTCGTTCGATGTTGCCAAAACCGAACGCAATCCGGCGGCTCCAGGTATCCAGAGTGACTCCGGCAATATGCGAAGTCAGCACCACATTGTCCAGCGATAGCAGCGGACTGTCAGTTTCCAGAGGCTCAGCAGTAAAAACGTCTAGTCCAGCCCCGGCAATACGATTGTTTTGCAGCGCTTTAATGAGTGCGGGTTCGTCTATTACCGGTCCACGGGACGTATTAACGAGAATGGCAGAGGGTTTCATCAGGCCGAGCGTCCGGGCATTGATGAGTCCCTTGGTCTCGGCGGTCAGCGGCGTATGAACAGAGACGACATCTGCTCGTTGCAGAAGATCGTCTAGTGACAGCCGCTCAGCACCAACCTCTTGCTCAATAGCAGTTGGTGCCCGGACCGTGTCGTAATAGAAAATGTTTGCCTGAAACCCTTTCGCAATCCGCGCAAACTCCCTGCCAATACGACCGAAGCCAATAATACCTACTGTCTTATTGCGCAACTCACGCATCTGAAGCGTTTCTCGTGCCCCAATCCATTGCCCTTCGTGCAGAGTGTTGTGGTGGAGGGGAAGTTTTTTGAAGACTGCTAAAATGAGGAGAATAGCGTGCTCGGCCACGGTTGGTGCGTTAGCTCCGCCGTTATTGGCAACTGGTACCCCGAGTTTCTGAAAAAGTGCCAGATCGATCCATTCATAGCCCGCACTCAACATCTGAAACAGCTTGAGATGTTTTGCCGCGTTCAGTTCGTCCGCGGTGGGATTGCCCGGATAGGCCAGAATGAAGTCTGCCCGCGCTATTTTCTCCAAGCGCGTGTCGGCTAGAGAGCTTTGCTCCAAAAAATCCATACGAAAGCCCGCGGGCAGTTGCTCCTTGACCATGTGAATAACTTCGGGCGGGACTAACCCGTGGGAGTGAAGAAAAACGATGGTGTGTTGTTTCGTCATGTGACACTCCTGTTGTGGGAACGAATTCGGGCTGATTGTCTACCGCCCCTGAAAGCGCGGGGGACGTTTTTCGAGAAAGGCCTGACGGCCTTCCTGAAAGTCTTCTGTCTGATGTGACAACAGATAAGCCTGGCCCTGGTACTCGTACGCCCGTTCAGGCGATGACTCCCAGCCGTGAATAACAGCCGACTTGGTAAAGCCGTAGGTTTGTGTCGGCCCCTGGGCTAACTCGCGGGCGAGTTCCAGGGTGGCTTCTTCCAGTTTTGCTAAAGGCACCACACGGTTGGCCAGCCCCCAGCGTTCCGCTTCCTGGGCGGAGAGCTGTGGCCCGAGTAGCGCCCACTCCATTGCCTTGCCAATGCCCACAAACTGTTGCAGCAGGCTGGTGCCGGTTGCGATGCCGCGCTTGACGAACGGAATACACAGGGTTGCCGAATCGGCCATTACGCGCAGGTCACAGCCCAGGGCAAGATTAAAGCCGGCTCCGTGCGCGTGCCCGTTAATCATACCGATGACCGGCTTGGACAAGGCGCGCATCTTGGCCACCACCAGAGGCCAGCGGCCTTCACCCTGGACGTAGTGCTTAACCGTGTCCGCGAATCTCCGTTCCGGTTGGTCGGGTTCGGCCATACCCTTGAGATCGTCGCCGGCACAGAAGGCCCGCCCCGCCCCGGTCAGGATCACGGCCCGGACCGAGTCGTCATAATCACACGCCTCAAACGCCTGGAGCAGTTCCAGGCCGACCCGAATGTTAATCGCGTTCAGGCGTTCGGGGCGATTCAGGGTAATGCGGCAAATGCCGTGGTCGTGGTCAATCAGTAGATAACGAAAATCCATGGGCTTCCTCCTGAGAGCGACCGGTGCGCCTTCCTACTGCGGCCAAAAGGTATCGGCAATCGCCTGGATCTTTTTCGCCAGTTTTTCGGGTGTCATTCCCCAGTTGGGTGGCACGATACACATGGAGTTGGCCCGCTGCCATAAGGGTTCAATCCGCTCCCGGACCTGATCTGGTGTGCCGTGTGCGCCGAACGCCCGGACCATTTCGTCCGGCACGTATTGCGCGGCCTGCACGCAGTTCATCGTCTTGGAGGCTTCGCTGATTTTACGTGCCTCGGCTCCGAAGCCGTGTGCCTCGAAATAGGGATAGTACTGGCTGAAGCCCGAATAGAAGGCCAGCCAGGGCTTTGCGTCCTGCAAGGCCACCCTTTCGTCCTCATCAATAGAAACTGTCACCCAGGGCTGAAAATGGATCGCGGCGGGATCGCGCCCGGTACGCGCCGCGCCGACGGCCACGGACTCCTGGGCTTGGCCCAGAGACCACTCGACCGACCAGACCGGATGCCCGATCAAGCCGTCAGCCACTTCGCCCGTCAATTCACACATGCGCTGGCGCAGGGCGGCAATCCAGACAGGAATACGTTCGCGATACGGCGGGAGCGTAGGTTGATAGGCATCAAACTGGAGTTGATAGAACTGTCCCTCCCAGGGCTGCATCTCCCCGGAGCGAGCGCCGTCCTCAACGTGCCGCAGAATCTGTACGACCTCTCGCAGCCGTGACACCGGCTTGTCGTACGGCATCCCGAAATAGCCGTTGGTCCAGTGTTTGGGTCCGGTACCCAGCCCCAGAATGAAGCGGCCTTTGGACAGGTGGTCGAGATCAAGCGAGGTCACGGCGGTCTCAAACGGGCTGCGCGTCAAGCCGATCGCAATGCCGGTGGCCAGTTCGAGCCGCGTTGTCGAGACCGCCGCGGCCGCCAACGGCGCAAACGGTGAGCCATACACTTGAGGAACGGTGACTCCGGCAAGGCCGCGGTCTTCCAGCTTTTTGACGGCAGTGGCAAAGTCCGGCTCAAGCGCCGGAATCACAAACGACCAGTATTTTCGATCCATAGAATGGCCCTCCTCTTTCCCGTACACTGAACAGTGGCGAAGGCCATTCTTATATCATCCGTCTCAGTCGCGCATGCCCGGTCTTCATTTGACTTGAACCTGACTTGGACGCCGGGCAGGACAAAAGAGTTTCCCGCACTCTTGATGCTGGCTGTCCTCGCTCTTTGCGGAACGAGGGCACCAAATGAACGCTATGCGGCGTCCTTGTGCCAATCAACTCCAAGCGCCTTCCGTACCCCGTTCCCGTAGGCGGGATCAGCCTTGTCGAAATGCGCAAGCTGCTTGTCGATAATGTCCTGCGGAACTTAACAATAAAATTGATAACTTTTACTCGTATGATAAATTTTGTCTATGAATATGTCCCTTCGGCAACTGGAATATTTTGTGGCTGTGGCTGAGCGGCTAAGCTTTCGAGACGCCGCCGATGCCTGTTTTGTCACCCAGCCCGGCCTGAGCGCTCAGCTCAAGGACCTTGAGCGGCTGTTGGGCGTACAGTTGTTCGAGCGCAGCCAACGCACGGTGCTTCTCACCCCAGCCGGGGAGACCCTATTGCCGCTCGCGCGCAATATTCTCATGGCAAGTGACGAATTCGTTGACTTGGCCCGCAGCCTGACCCAGCCCCTTTCTGGAACCCTGCGGCTCGGGGTGATCCCAACCGTAGCTCCTTACTTCCTGCCAAAAACGCTGCCAGCCCTGCGCCAGCACTACCCGCAGCTCCAGGTTCGGCTGCACGAAGACCTGACTCACCGGCTACTGGAGTTGCTGTCCCACGGCAAGCTCGACCTCCTCTTGGTGGCACTCGAAGCCGACCTCGGCAACGTATCGACCTTGGCGCTGACAACCGACCCTTTTATGGTCGCGGTCCCGGCACGACATAGGCTCGCTAAACGGAAACGCGTAACAGAGGCCGATATCACCGGTGAACAGGTGCTGTTATTAGACGATGGACATTGATTGCGAGACCAAGTGCTGACCGTGTGTCACACCAGTGGTGCCAACGAGGTTGGAGACTTTCGCGCCAGCAGCCTGAACACCCTGATTCAAATGGTCGCGGGTGGAATCGGAATTACCCTCTTACCCCAGCTCTCGTTAGAGGTTGAAGCGCCGCAGCTTTCACAGATCGTTATTCTGCCTTTTCGGAAGCCCGAACCAAGTCGGACCATCGGCCTTGTCTGGCGGACCACCTCACCCCGAGCACATGAGTTTCAATTGCTGGCCCAACTTTTGGTCCCGTAGCCCGGCCCGGCGGTGTGGTCATAACGGAGCCGAAGGGGCAAAAAAGGTTGCGCTTTACTTGGCGATAGAAGACGCAATATTGGGGTTGAGCGGGTTGACGGTAGCCTCCCTGGTTTTCGGCACGACGACCAAGTCCATATCTTCCAGGGGGATGGCTCCCAGCAAAGGCGCCTCTCCCATAACCAGCGCGCCGCTGAACCCGACCCGGTTCTTGTAACGCAGTTCAATCGGGCCGACATAGGGTACGAGTCGCCGGCTTCCGTCTGCCAGGGTCACTTCCTTGGTATCCGTCTCTTCAAGTTGCAACTGGATTTGAATATGTCGTGGAATGCAGAGATGTAGCGCTCCGGTATCCGCCAGCGCGTCGATCTCTACCGCTTCCAATTCGGGCAGTCTTGGATTTCGTAGTTGAATCTTCGCGTTCGTCAGCCCCATTGCCTTTTCTTCCTTACTTGAGCCGGCCCCGTACAAACCGACGGCAGTTCAGTTCTACTTACGACTTGAGCGGAGCCGTGATGCCAGAAATCTTATCCGGTGCGGTTTTACTCCGGCACATCCAGTTTGAAGACACGGGCGGCGTTCAGACCGAGAATTTTCTCGCGGCTTGCTTCCGATAAGGTATCCATCTGGCGCTCAATACTGGCGGCCGAGTACGGCCAACTGCCTTCGTGGTGCGGATAGTCGTTCGACCACATAAAATTATCGACCAAGTTCAACTCTTCGGCCAGGAGCAGCGTGGAGCGGTCGTTCATGAAGGCCGAGAAACAGTTGCGCCGATAATAAAAGCTGGGCGGTTCGGGCAGGACCGGACGTACCCACATATGGTGGACTTGATGGGCGTAGTCGAGGGTTTCGACCATCCAGGGCACCCAGCCGATACCACCCTCGATAGAGCCGGCTTTGAGGCTGGGATGGCGTTCAAACACGCCCGAGGAGATCAGATGCACAAGGGGGTCCATGACGGTCGACATCGAGTGCGAAACATAGTTAATCAGCGCCCCGCCGTTGCCTCCGACCGCACGCGGGTCGCGTCCGGTCGAGACGTGGAAGGTCATGGGTAGGTCCACCTCTTCAATCAGCGACCAGAGGGGCTCGAACGATTTGTCGTTGTATTGTAGCTCCCCTTCTTTGAGCGGACCAAAGATGGGTTTATTCGGCATGGTGAATCCCTTGAAGCCCTGCTCCGCGGCCCAGCGCACTTCGGCCATGGCTCCTTCAAGATCGCCGGTGGCAATCATGGCCATGGGCATGAAGCGGGTCCAGTGATCGCCAAAGGTCTCCAGTGCCCAGCGGTTCCAGGCCCGGAACATCGCCCCCTGAAAAACCGGGTCAGGCGTGCCAAAGGCCAGCAGACCCTTGTTCGGAAAAACAATCTCGGCATCAATACCATCCGCGTCCGCGTCGGCCAGACGCTGTGTGATATCGGTGCCAGCATGGTTGCGGCGCAAATCTTCGGCCTCAAAGCGCTTTGAGTAGGGCTGAAACATGTCGAGGTCTTCAAACGACTCCAGCGCCGGCAGATGTTTTTCATAATTACGACCCGGTTTGACCAGAACGGGTTTCATGCCCTCGCAGATCGTCCACTGCGCACCGTCCTCGTCAATCTTCATCCGCGGAATGCGATGGAGATATTTTTTCTCAATACGCTTTTCCAGATAATCGTTCGGTTCGATCCCGTGCGTATCGACCGAAACCATATAGTATTTCTGCGGGTCATCAGCATGCGCGGTCCGCGCCCAGCCGGCATGACCTGGGGTCTGTTTACGCCATTCGTTACGTGGAGATGCTGCTTGAGAATCTATTGTGGCCATCGCGTCCCTCCTGAATACAGGCCAAACATACCAAGGAACACATAAACCCGACAAGCCGGAGCGACGCCGTGCTCACGGGAATAAATGCCGTCGCCCGATTTATGGCTCTGGCTGGAGCAGCATCTTGCGTTCCGTCACCGCCAGAATCTTGTCTCGGGAATACAGAACGGGGAAGTACTTCCCCTCGGCCCACAGGCCGGACAGGTCTCGATAATGCGCCTGGGCGGGGTCACCGGCCTGTCCGGGCGTATTGATGCCTAATGACCGGTCCCAGTTACTGGGGTCGGCAATCAGCCGAAAAGAAGCCCCCACGGTCTGCAGGTCCTCGCTGCCGGTATTGTTGACCGTAAAGCTATCCCCGCCGCGCGGAATGGGACCAACATCGAGTCGGGCTCGGAGTTCGGCGTTCACCGCATCGCTCAGCATGTGCTTGATGACGATGTGGTGATAGGCGGTCTGGCCATAGGTCCAGTTGTTCATGTCCGAGCCAAAACGGGTGACAAGAGATTGGACGGCGGCCTTAAAACTCTCACGTATGAATTGGTCTCGCCCGGCGAGCGGGTCAGGACCGTAGCTTCCATCTGGAGCGAGGAGGCTGTTGATGAGCGGGGTGACAACAATACTCGCGAATGACTCCTGGAGAGCGGCTGGGACGTGGGTGTTCCGAAATTGCTCCCACAACTGGCGCTGCCAGGCGGCATAGATTCCGGCGGCAACGGAGTCCTTGTCCAGCCTGAAGTCCCAGGCGTACAGCGTGTTGAGCGCAGCCTGGACGAGCGGGTCTGTTGACGCCCAGTCCTTGTCCAGAGCGCGCAGAAACGGCACCAGCAAACGTGCCGGAATCGAATATTCATCGTTCTGGAGTTGCATCATCTCGCGGGCCGTCAGGTTTTTACCTGCGGCAAGGACTTCCTCAATCCGGGCAAACCGGTAGGGCTCCAGCCAGTAATAGCTGATTGGATAGGGATAGTTGGGCGGTAGGTTCTCCTGGTTTGCGGTTGCGATAAACCCCTCAGGAGGATTCAGGACATGCGGCAGCTCACGAATCGGCAGATAGCCATCCCACTCAAAGCGTCCATCCCCCGGCACGGGCACCAAGCCGTTCCAGTTGGGCCGGAGCGGCACAACACCAACCGCCTGCCAGCCGATATTGCCCTGCTTGTCCACCCAGACCATATTCTCTGACGGGGCGCGGGAATATGCGCATGCCTCACGGAACTTCTGCCAGGTTTTGGCCTGGTCCATCCGCAGGCTGGCCAGATACGGCACCCCACCGATATCGAGCCAAGCGGCCCGCAGCCCAAAAGCCAAGTGCCGGCCCGGGTCTTCGGCCAGGATGGGGCCGTGCCGGGTGTATTTCAGTTCGACCGCGACAGCGTCCTGGCCTTTCACCGGGATCGTCTCGTGGAGAATCTGCATGTCCTCCCAGTCCCCCCGGTACCAATACTGATGCGGGTTGTCCGGATTAGTCTTATACACATACAGGTCTTCGGAGTCGGTCGGGAAAATCGTCAGCCCCCACGCCCCCTGCTCGTTATGCCCGATGGAAACGCCGGGCAGGTGGGGCTCACCTCCGCCAATCACGTTCCAACCGGGCGCAACCAGATGCACCCAGTAACGCAGTGACGGCGCAGTAATCGCCCGGTGCGGGTCGTTGACCATAAGCGGCTGTCGGGAAAGCGTTTTGGTACCGTTCACCACCCAATTATTACTGCCCTCGTCTTGCGACACGGTCTTCCCGGTAAAGGCCGGGGCGGCCGCCTGAGTGGTCACTCCATGAGTTTCCGGGGCACGATACCGTGGATCAACAACGTCTTCGGGTGCAAAGGCAACCGCTTCGCGCGCGGCTTGATAATACTTCAGGACATCGCTAGGAATGGCCGCCACATCGAGCCCTTCGGGTATGGTCAGGTCGGGTGTTCCAGGGTGTAAATGGAGCATCGTCCGGATGGTTTCGGGCTGCATGGTTTGCAGCGCCTGGGCGATCAGAACCTCGGTTTCCAGATTCAGGAAAATACCGCCGATACGCGCCAGCACGATGTCCGTGGTCCAAGCCTGGGGGGTAATACCGATCAGGCCAAACTCAAGGGGCAGCAGGTCCGGCTGTTCCTGGGTCTGCCGAATATAGGCGTTAATGCCCTCAACAAAGGCGGTAATGATCTCTTTCCCGTCCGGGTGATAGTACCGGCACTCCTGGTCCAGATCACCGCGAAAACGCAGCAGCCGGGCTCCGATGTCGCGGTCCAGGGCTTTGGGACCCTGAATTTCGGCCATTGTGCCGGTGACACGCCGACGCCAGATCTCAAGCTGAAACAAGCGGTCGCGGGCCGCGTTATAGCCTTGGGCGAAAAACAGGTCACGCTGATTCTTGGCATAGATGTGGGCGATACCCCAGCGGTCAGTCAGGATTTCGACCGACTCGCGGAGACCGGAGACGCGCAGTGTTTCCATTCCATCCTCCTGAACGCTTGTCTGAGGCACGACTGCGGCACGACCTGGGGACGCAGAGAGCCAGGTGACGACACACAAGAAGAGAGCAAACAAAGATGCAGTTTTTGCAGTCATCGGCATAGTCGTTCCTGTCACCTGCTCGCCTAGTCTTGGTTACACCTCCTCAACAGGCGGTAATACGTCCGGTGTGATCTGGTAGCCGTCTGCCAGGGTGTTGGTGCTGTTGAACAGCGCCACAATAGCCATGACCTCTCCCAGCGTTTCCGTATCACAGCCCAACTTCCGCAGGGCTGCGGTGTGGGAGTTAATACAGTAGGCACAGCCGTTAGTGGCGGAAACAGCCAGGGCAATAATCTCCCGCGTCCTGGGATCAAGGGGCGATTCCCGTCCGCTGGCCTCGGGATGCATGAGCGCTTTCAACCGGGTCCAGATCATCTCCAGATTGTCCGGGTGGCTGGCCAGTACCCGCCAGAAATTCGGTACCGCCGGAATACCCTTGGTGGCCTTGATATCAGCATAGATCTCCGCGACTTTGCCGGTGGCTTCTTCTTCCGCGACCAGGCGCACTGTTGCGGCGCGTGTCATAGCACTTCCTCCCTTGTGGATAGCGATAAGCGATCTTTCAACTCGCCTCGTTCAGATTGCCGCCTCAGGTTGTCCCAAAAAGAGACAGAAAGAAAGGGCGGATGATCTGCCGTGTGCGGTGGGAGAGTTGCGACCTTGTCAGAAATTCCGTACAGCAGTCTCTAAGGAGGCTGTACATATGGCGATTCTGATTACTGGGGGTACCGGGTTTCTGGGCCGGCATTTGACACGACATCTGGTTCAGTCGGGAGAGAGTGTTGTCATTCTCGATGCCGTCCCGAACCGACAGGCGGTCGCGGATGTGGTCGACCAGGTGAAGGTCTTGCAGGGCGATGTCATGGAGGTGACTGCGCTCATCGACGTGATCCAGCGCAATAAAATCGAGGGCATTATTCACCTCGCCTACTATCTGGGAACCGGCGGCATACGCAATCCGCTGCCGTCGATCAACGTGAATTGTATCGGTACCACAAACATCTTTGAGGCGGCCCGGCTGAGCGGTCTGAAGCGCGTCGTGTATATGAGTTCGGTCGCCGTGTTTCCCGAACGCACAGCCAGCACCGCCCCGGAGTTGAGTGAAGACGACCCGCCCGCTCCGTCCACCAGCAACCAAGCCGGCCTGTACGGGGCGTGCAAATTATTCAACGAGCATACCGCAGACTACTATAATCACGCCTATGGCATGGACTTCATTGCGATCCGGCCGACCTCGGTGTTTGGCGAGGGGCGTGGACAACGCCGGGGAGCGGCGGGAGATCATTTTATGGTGGCCCCTGAGCTGGCCCTGCTCGGCAAGCCGGTCGTGATGCCACAGGACGAGCAGATTGCCGACTGGCTGTACGTTGCCGATGCCGCGGAGGTCTTTCGTCGGGCGTATCACCTTGAACACCCGCAATCCCGCGTGTTCAACATGGCTGGCCCCAGCCGCAAGACAGGCGAGATCACGGCCTATCTGCGTGAGTTGCTGCCCGACGCCAATATCTCAGTGAGCGATAAACCCGTAGCCCTGACCTCTTTGGTCAACACCGACCGCCTGCGGACCGAGCTGGGTTTCACACCAAAGTACACGGTCGAGGACGGCATCCTGGCCTATTTGAATGGCGTGCGTAAACGCGAAGGCATGCCGCTGGAGCCACGGTAACCACCTACCGGCGTGGGAGGGGGACGAAGCCTTGCTTCGGCGGTGGGGAGCTTGTCACCCGCGCGCGTGCTCCCCGCCTGGGCATTCTCTGCGCTGCTCATCTGTTTCAACGCTTTCCACGCCACCTCTATCGCCGCAGCATTCGAGAGAGACTCCACCATACCAATGACTGGAGAAGCACCAATTTCTCCAGAACTTACAATACGGCAGGGATTCGTCTAAGCTGCGAATCGTGCCTGAAATTGAGTACCTCAAGGACTTGGTCATCGTGTTTGGGGTGGCGGTGGCGGTCGTCACCCTCCTGAGGCGCGCTCACTTTCCTTCGATTGCCGGGTTCATCCTGACAGGTGCGCTCGTCGGGCCCACCGGTCTCGGACTCATCAACGACGCCCATCATGTCGAGGTCCTGGCCGAGGTGGGCGTCGTACTCCTGCTCTTCGGGATCGGTCTGGAACTCTCGCTCGACCGTCTCCGGCGTCTGTGGAAAGTCATCCTGCTGGGGGGCGGCCTGCAGGTCGCTCTCACGGTTGCGTGCACGGTAGTGTTAGCCATGTGGTTCGGACTGTCGCCCGGCCCGGCGATATTCCTGGGCTGTGTCGTCGCAGTCTCCAGCACGGCTATCGTCTTGCGTGCGCTTTCCACGAGCGGCGAACTGGAAGCACCGCACGGCCGCCTGGCAGTCGGTATCCTCGTCTTCCAGGACCTGTGTGTGGTGCCGATGATGTTGGCAGTGCCCTACCTGGCTGGAGAAGGGGGCGCCATCGGGGACATTGGCATGACGGTCGGCACGGCCCTCATGGTCCTCGTGGGGGTGTTGCTCGCCGCGCGCCGTGTCGTTCCCCGCTTGCTCGCGTTCGTGGCCCGGACGCGCGATCGCGAACTCTTCATTCTGAGCGTCTTTCTCGTCTGCTTCGGCACGGCCTGGGCGTTGTCGGTGGCCGGCATCTCACTGGCCCTCGGGGCGTTTCTGGCGGGGCTGGTCGTCGCGGGCAGCGAGTTCCGGCACCAAGCGATGTCAGAGGTGATCCCGGCCCGCGAGGTCCTGGCCAGCCTGTTCTTCGTGTCTGTCGGCATGCTGCTGAATATGGCGGACATCGGCGCGCACCTGATAGCGACCGTCGGACTCCTGGGCGTCATCCTAGTCGGCAAGTTCGCGATTATTCTCGGCACCGCGCTGCTCCTCCGCCTGCCCTTGCGGGTGGGGATCCTGTCCGCCGCCACGCTGTGCCAGATTGGGGAATTCTCCTTCGTGCTCTTGAACGCCGCTTCCGGAACCGACCTCCTCCCAGCCGGGCTTGCCCATAACCTGCTGATGGCCATCGTCCTCTCCATGCTGCTGACGCCGATGGCCATTGCGTTTGGGCCACACCTAGTCGGCGGCACGGCGTACGTGCCCTGGCTGAACCGACTTTTGGGGGCAGAACCGCCCAGCATCGATCTGCCTGAGGCGCCCAGCGACCATGTCATCGTGGCCGGCTATGGTCTGACGGGTCAGCGCGTCTGTCGGGCTGTGCGAGAGATGGGGTTGACCTATGTGGCGGTTGACCGGAACCCTGACAAGGTGCGCGCGGCCCACGCCGCCGGCGACCGGGCCGTCCTCGGAGACGTTGCGCAACAGGAGGTGCTGGAGGATCTCGGCTGCAGGCAGGCCCGCCTGGTGGTCGTAAATATCAACGATACGAGTGCCGCCGAGTCCGCCGTCCGTACCATTCGGGCGACCGCCCCGCACGTCGCAGTGATCGCCCGGGCCCCGTACGAGATGGACAAGGACTCGCTACGATCCGCCGGCGCCGCCGAGGTCATTACGGCCGAAGCCACGGCGAGCGAAGCGATCGTGGCAACCTGCCTGGCGACCCTGTGCGCAATGCGGACACAGGCCTAAGAATTAAAGATCAGCAGTGAACCCTGCTCAACGGACGGTGTAAGAGCGCAGGAGGGCATCGATGGACTTCGGAGTAGGCTTTCAGTCGCATATTCACAACGGATGGAAGCACGCCCTGCTGGCCGAGCAGATGGGGTTTAGCCATGCCTGGTTCGTGGACTCGCAGATGCTCACCTCGGACGTGTATGCCTGCATGACTCTGGCTGCTGCGCAGACAAAAACGATCCGACTCGGGACCGGCGTCACCATTGTCGGGACGCGGATTCCGCCCGTTATTGCGCACTCGATTGCCACCATCAATCAGCTTGCGCCCGGTCGGGTGATTCTCGGCCTGGGCACCGGTCATACGGCCTGGCGGACCATGGACATGCCACCAGTTTCGCTTGCGGAGTTCCGGCATGCGGTCGAGGTCTGCCAGGGTCTGCTCCAGGGCGAGACGGTCTCCTATCACGAGCGCGGCCGGCAGAGCCGGATTCGGTTCATGGATGTCGAACACGGCTATATTAATACGCGCGAGCGAATCCCCATCTATCTGGCGGCCTCGCACCCCAAGGCCCAGGCCCTGGCCGGTGAGTTGGGCGACGGCCTGTTGACCCTGAGCCTGCTCTCGCCCGAGTCGCTCATCCGCAATCTGGCTGCAGTTGCAAAGGGCTGGGAGGGCCGGAACGGCGGGAAGCCATCCGACTTCAGCGTGGTCACGCTCGGCATCTCCTGCGTGCTGCAACCCGGCGAGGCCGTGAACAGCCCGCGCGTGCTGTCACGGGTTGGCCCACGCATTGCGGTGGCCCTGCACTATGCCTATGAAGTCGCCAAACAGGGCAAAACGGTGCCACCTTTCTTACAGCCCTTTCTGACTCCAGAGTACCAGCGCTATCTGGATGACCGCTGGGAAGACATTCATGCTACGCACTCGCGCTTTCTGCATCCGGGCGAAGAAAAATTCATTACCCCCGAGGCCGTTCGGACCATGAGCCTGACCGGTTCGCGCGACGATATTCTCGAACGCCTCCATCAGCTTGAAGCCGCGGGGCTCACCCAGATGGTTGTCTCACCCCCGTGGGGCCTGGTGGAAGAAAGTCTCGTGGAGTTCGCCCGGGAGATTATCGGACCGTACAGAAACCAGTAACCGAGCACGATGCTTGATTCCGCCGAGGGGTTTGGAATTAGTGACTGAAACCGCTACGTTGAGGGCTACTCTCTCGGAAGGAATGCAGACATGGATATGACGCAAGGCGAAGCGGTACGCTATGAACAGGTCGGACATATAGGTTGGCTACGTCTCAACCGGGCGGAAAAGCTGAATGCTATGACGCCCCAGATGTGGCAGGCGTTACGGGAACTCGGCCACACCCTTTCCACCGAAGCGTATACGCGCGAGAACCAGTTGCGGGCGCTTGTTGTGATTGGTGAAGGACGCGCCTTCTCAACCGGCATCGATACCTCGGCTTTTGGCGGCGTGGTCTTCAACGGACACGAACGTGAGCCCATGCCCGAAGTGGTGGCTGACGACGATCCTATGGTGTCCATTATCCAGGGCTTTCAGGAAGCCTTCACCTGGCTTGAAGAGACCCCCTATCCGACCATTGCCGCGGTTCGAGGCTATGCTCTGGGTGCGGGTCTGCAGATGGCGCTGGCCTGCGATATCCGGGTAGTCGCCCGTGGGAGCCGTCTGGGCTTGCTGGAGCACCGCTACGGCCTCATCCCCGACCTGGGCGGCACCCAACGCCTACCCCGGCTGGTCGGCACCGGCAAGGCCAAGGAACTCATCTTCACCGCACAGCAGATTGAGGCTGAAGAGGCGTATCGTATCGGTCTGGCCGAACAGCTCGTTGACGACGATGCATTGGAGGCAACCGTGACGGACCTGGCAGACCAGTTGGCCAGCCAGCCGCCGCTGGCCGTGCGCTATGCCAAGCGGGCGATTGACGCCAGCCAGTATCTTTCCGTCCGTGACGGACTCCTACTGGAAGCCAAGAGCCAAGCAGTCTGCATTCGCTCCCAGGATGCCAGAGAAGCGGTGCAGGCGTTTATGGAAAAACGGACGCCTCGGTACTCAGGACAGTAATAGTTCGGGACAGTAAAGGAGACGGACAATGACAGACCACGGCTACGCCCGACCGGACATGCTGGCAGAGACCCAATGGCTTGCGGCACATCTCCAGGATGACAATCTGCGAGTCGTCGATTGTGATAATCGCGAAGCCTACCGCCGCGCCCATATTCCGGGGGCGATTCCCGTTCGCGGTCATCATTATCTCAAGGAAAAAGAAGGCGCACCGCATATTATGGGTCCGGACCAGTTTGCTCAGACCATGGGTGAAATGGGCCTTGGGGATGATACGCTGGTGGTTGCCTATGATGGCTTCAGCGGGCTGTACGCGACCCGGTTCTGGTGGGCCCTGCACTATTACGGCCATACCAATGTCAGAGTGTTGAACGGGGGTTGGGATGCCTGGCTAGCCGAGGGACGGCCTGTGACCAACGCCTCGTCCCGTCCGGTCAAAGCGACCTTTACGCCTCAGGTTCACGACGACCTGATCGCCCGCTGGGAGCAGGTCCGGGAGGCCATTGCCACGGATACCGTGCTGCTCGATGTACGCTCGGATGCAGAGTGGACCGGCGAGAACAACCGAGGCACTAAACGGGGCGGGCGGATTCCCAGCGCGGTCCATCTCGAATGGCTCAACTATGTGGATCCCAAGACAAAAAAATTCAAACCCGCAGACGAACTTCGCCCTATGTTTGAGGAGGTCGGGGTCAGACCCGAGTGTGAGGTCGTCACCTATTGACAGGGTGGTATCCGTGCGGCGCACGGACTGTTCACCCTCCGGCTGCTCGGTTTTGACAAGGTGCGTAATTACGATGCCTCCTGGGCCGAATGGGGCAACCGCGAGGATCTCCCGCTGGAAAAATAGGTCCTGGTGACATCCTGCTCGTATGGCTGGATATAGACAACCGCTGTGGCTCCTAGCCGTTCTGTTGAGCTGTTTTTTTCCCTCCAGTCACGTCTGTAGCGCGCAGCCTGCGGCCGAGCCCGAACCCCACGGCAGCCTGCTCATCCAGACTCCGGGAGAGCAGACTCAGCCGGGTGGGCTCTCAGCCAGAATCTATAGTCTTACACCCGAGACGCTCGTCGCCCAGGCACCCCTGGACACACCCGTTTCGCTGCCGCCCGGGTCCTACCGGGTTGAACTCGACATTCTGGGTGGAACGGTTTCGCGCGAGCGCGTACTGGTTCGATCCGGTCGGACCAGCACGGTCATTCTGAGTGAAGTCGCGGCCCTCCAGGTCAACGTCCTGAATAAAAAGGGGCAGGATATCGGCCTCGGTGTTGAGGTCTATGACGGCGTATCCAACGAATTGCTGGGAGAGTTCCTGAGCGGAGAGATCATCCTGGCGCAACCGGGCTTGGTCGATGTCAAGGTTGCCGTCCCACCCCAGAGCCAGTGGTGGCGCGATATCGAGCTCCTCCGGGGCGGACTACGGGAACTGACGCTACGCGAGCGTGTGCGTGGTGAGCTCCTGGTCCATCCTCGACTGGCCGGAAAAGATGTCAGTCCACTGACCCAGGTCATCATTTACGCCGCCGGGACGCAAAAAGAGATTGCCCGCAGCGAGCCCGGCCAGGAACACCGCTTTGTCCTGGAGACCGGCAGCTATGATGTGTTTGTGGCCAACCCGACAGGACGGGGGAAACCCTTCGTGCTGGAGCGCACGGAACTCCCGGATGAGAAAACCGTCGAAAAGGATGTCCACCTAGATGGACCGGCCGACCCGCCTGTAGCACAGCCGCCAACCCATTCGGAACCGCAGCCGCTATAGCTCAGGCGGAGGGAGTCGTTCAGTTCGTCTTCAGTTTCCGAATCTCGCCTTCAAGCGAGACATACCAGTCATCAAACGGAATAGTGTCCGGGACAACGATTTCGAGGGTGCCATTCTCAAGCATCCTGAGGCTGCCGGTGCCCTGCGGCCGCAGAGGAATAACAACCGCCTCCCGGGAGATGCCAAGCCGGTCAAGGATCTCGAAAATGCGCTCGATCTGCGCCAGTTGTACCCCTTGGGGCACGGTGTCTCCTCCCGCCTGCTTACCACGCCAGGAGCGGAATGGCTGCGGCGAGGAGCAGCACGCTGATACCAATGGCAATGACACCCCAAAACGTCGGCGGACGACGGACCTCCAGGGTGGCTCCGCAGTGGACGCACTCCGATAGAAACGAGCCTCCGGTCACATAGACACGGTTCCATTTATGACACGCGGGGCAACGGGGGTTGGGGCGGGCGCGAAGAAGTGTAGCAAACCGAGACACGATTTTTCTTTCCTCTTTTCTTTCACCCTAACGGGGGGACAGAGTCCACGTCAACCGGCCTACTGGCGATTCTCAGCATGGTGTCGAGCGGTGAGGCGCGATGTCACGAGTTCCAAAAGCTGCGTGTGGAGCCTGCCATTACTGGCAACCAAGCCCTGTAAGAGCGTTGTTGGCTGATTGAAGCGGACCGGCTTCCCGCTGAGGGTCGTGACTCGTCCCCCAGCCTCCTCGACGAGGAGGGTCCCCGCACAAATATCCCACTCGTTCTTGGGCGTCAGGGTAAACGAGGCGGCTGCCTCACCGTTTGCAATGCACGCCAGCTTGTAGGCAATACTCCCCATGGGGCGGGCTTGAAAAAGAGCACGAAAGTCTTTCCACTCCCCCCGTTTGGTTTCCGAGCGACTTGAGAGAACAGTGGCCTCGGCCAAGTGCGACGTTTCGGGCACGTGCAATGGACGGCTACCACACCACGCGCCTTGTCCGCGGACCGCCCAGAAGAGTTGGTCCAGGATGGGATTATAGACCACGCCGAGAATTGGCCGGCCCGCCTCAATGAGGCCGATGGAAACGGCAAATTCCGGGATTTTTTGAATGAATTCCTTGGTGCCATCCATGGGATCAACCACCCAAACGCGGTGGGCGGTGAGCCGTGCGGACGAATCGACCGTTTCTTCAGACAGCCAGCCGTAGTCAGGAAAGGTCACCTGGAGCATGGTGTGGATCTTCTGGTTGGCTTCCCGGTCGGCAAGCGTAACCGGGCTGTTATCACCCCTTTTGTACTCAACCGTGTAGTTGGTCTCGTAGGTGGTGCGGATAATGTCTCCCGCGGCCCGCGCGGCCGCAATGGCCAGGGCTTTCTCTTTTTCCATTTACTGTCCCAGCACCTGAGCAAAGATGAGCGGCGTCACAATCGAGGCGTCCGACTCAATCAGGTAACGCGGCGTGTCCACGCCGAGCTTGCCCCAGGTAATCTTTTCGTTGGGGACCGCGCCTGAATAGGAGCCATAGCTAGTCGTTGAATCACTGATCTGACAAAAATAACCCCACAGCGGGGTGTGGGTGCGTTTCATGTCCTGGATCAGCATGGGGACCGCACAGATGGCAAAGTCTCCGGCAATACCCCCGCCAATCTGAAAAAATCCGATGGAGTGGTTGTCTGAGACCGTACTATACCAGTCGGCGAGCAACGTCATGTATTCAACGCCGTGCCGCACGGTATGCACATTCTTAATCAAGCCGGTCATGCAATAGCTGGCGTACACATTCCCACAGGTTGAATCCTCCCAGCCCGGCGCAACAATAGGCAAGTCCTTTTCCATGGCGGCGTGGACCCAGGAGTCTTTGGGGTCAATCTGATAATAGGGTTGCAGCATGCCGGTACGGAGAATTTCGTAGAATGTCTCGTGCGGGAACGCCCGTTGGCCGGCGTGGTCGGCCCGCATCCACAATTCCTGGAGGACACCTTCGACCCGACGCATAGCCTCAAACTCGGGAATGCAGGTATCGGTGACGCGGTTCATATGCCGGTCCAGCAGGCCCTCCTCGTCCTGAGGAGTCAGGTCCCGATAGTGCGGCACCCGCTCATAGTGCTCGTGTGCCACTAGATTAAAAAGGTCTTCTTCCAGGTTTGCGCCCGTGCAGGAGATGGCATGAATGCAGTCGTTACGGATCATTTCAGCCAGGGAGATACCGAGTTCGGCCGTACTCATAGCGCCCGCCATAGCCAGCAGCATCTTGCCACCCCGGTCAAGGTGCCGCCGATAGGCGGTAGCCGCCTCGATAACGGTCGCAGCATTGAAATGCCGAAAGTGGTGGTGCAAAAAGTCGGTAATCGGCTGACGGCTCATCCCTTCCTCCTTCAGTACCGTTTAGCCTGTTATGAGAGCGCGCAGCGCTTGGCCGGTTGTTGCGCCACGGAGTGCCCGGCCTCGTGGGCCGGGCGCCAGCGCTTGGGTCAGCAACTGCTGGAAATCAACATTCCGCTCGGCCCAGTTCCGGACCGTGGCAAGGCGGTCGAAGAGTGTCAGACGCACGGCGTAAGAGTCGATCTCATCCTCCTGCCCATCCTCGGTGGCGCTGCCCAGTGTGGCGTATGGCCGGGCTTCGGTGAGAAACCTCGCCACCTCGGCCGGGACGTGGGCCGAGAGATTCGTTGCCTCACTGACGATCTTCCGTATTGCGGTTGAGGAGAGATCGGTAACGGACGCAGGCAGGGGCAGGAAATGAATCGCGTCCCGGTAGGGTTGATTGTCTGGACGCTGTAACAACTCGTCAAATGCACGCCGGGCCATATCGCCTCGGTTGGCGACAACGAGGGAGGTCAGCGCAAAAAGTTGATCCAGAGCCGCCTCCCGATCCTGGTAGTAGCGCGCGTCCAGAATCTGCACCAGTTTGTCCATACCTACAATAAAAAACAGCCCAACCCGCTTGTCAAAGAGCGACTGAAATGCCTGGGCCTGCTCAAAATAGAGCCCGCGGTTGACCAAGGCCACCCCTAAATGTTGTTGCTGCTCGACATGCAGGAGGAGCAATAACAGGCGATCCTCCAAGCCCATCCCCGTCACCTGCTCCTTATCCACCGTAACCTTTGCGACCGTATACAAGATTTGGTCCAGGTGGAATGTGCGGCAAGCATGCTGCGCGAGCACGACGTGCGCCAGGGTGAGAGGGTTGAACGAGCCACACAAGACACCTAGCCGTTGCGGGGACGGATGTAACGGTGTGGGCAGCGGACAGGCCATGGGAGGCGTGGTGCTATCAAGGGACTGAAGACGATCCCGCAGCGTAAACAAACGGGCCAGATCGTAAAATTCAGGTGACATGACTCACCCGGCAGCATACACGACTTCGACACCCTGCACAGGCCAAGCCGGAGAAATCATCTGGTCGCTCCGTTTTTCTGATGATGCGGCTCAGCTTTTTTGGCCTGCTCGATATTCCAGGATTGACGGTCAATTTCAGCGCATGCTACCCTCTGTCAATGCGTTCCCCTTCCTCCATCGTGCGGGTTTTTCTGCTTTGCTCTCTCATCCCGTTTGCCTCGTGCAGCACGGCCCGCTCCGTTCCAGCCCCAGCACGTATCGCCCCACTGGCCGTTCCCACATCCGTCCAGGCACCACCCATCCCAGGTTCGCCTGTTGTCCTCGCTCCTGAAGACAAAGCCCTCGGGCATTTTCTCAAAAGCCAGGTAGCCCTGAATGCGGGCGACCATGACACCGCACTCAGCGAGCTTGAGCACGCCGTCTCTCACGATCCGAACACGCCGTTTCTGCGCCTGCGTCTTGCCACCTTGGCCTTACGTCAAGGCAAGCTGGCCGAGGCCCTGGAACATTGCCAGCAGGTTGTTGCCGCTGAGCCGGACAATACTGCCGCCCAGCGTCTCCTGGCCGGCCTGCTCTCCTCGACCGGCAAGGAAAACGAAGCGGCTCAGGTCTATGAATCCCTTCTGGCCCACGGTTCGGACGACCAGGAACCGTATCTCTACCTCAGCGTGCTGTATGCCAAACAGGGGCGGTTTCAAGAAGCGATTGGCGTGCTCAAAAGGCTGGTGGGCCGTCACCCCCAATCGGTCCTGGGCTATTATTACCTTGGCCAAACGCACGCGGCAGCCCAAGAGTTGGAGCAGGCGGAAACCTATTATCACGAGGCGCTCAGCATCAATCCGCAGTCAGAACTGGTACTCCTCGATCTCGCGCTCGTGTATGAAATGCAAAAGAAAAATGCCCAAGCCATGGAGGTGTATGAGAAAGCTCTGAGCCTTAATCCGCGCAGTGAGCAGGCGCGGGAGCGGCTCGGCCGATTCTATCTCGGCCAGAAGAAGCTTGACGATGCGCTGGACCAGTTTCAAGCGCTTGAGAAGATAGAAGCCGACCCGCAGGAGACACGACTCAAGATCAGCCTAATCTATCGGGAGAAAGGTGATTACGAAAAGGCCGCCACCGCCCTCAACTTGGTCTTAGCCTCCCAGCCTGAGAATTATCGCGCCCGCTACTTTCTTGGCGTCGTGTATACGGAGGCCAACCAGGACGTCAAGGCAGCCGTCGAGCTGTTACATATTCCTCAGCAGGACGAGTATTTTGCCGATGCGCGCGTCTACCTGAGTTATATCTACCAACGCCAAGGCAATATCCCGCAAGCCATCACCGCTGTGGAACAGGCCCTCAGCGTAAAGAAGGACGACCCGGACCTCATTGGTTTTCTCGCCTCCCTCCATCGCGAAAACAATAACCGCGCCAAAGCCGTCGAACTCCTTGAGCAGCTCATCGAGATCGCCCCGGACAACGATCAGTACCATTTCACGCTGGGAGCGGTATACGATGAGCTCAAACAAAAGGAGCGCTGTATCCGGCATATGCAGAAAGCCATTGCCCTTAATCCCGAGAATGCTGCGGCACTGAACTACCTGGGCTATACATGGGCAGAGCAGGGTGTGCATTTGGATGAGGCGGAACAGCTGATACTCCGGGCGCTGGCCATCGAACCCAACGACGGCTTTTATATTGATAGTCTGGGTTGGGTGTATTATCAGCGCGGAGAGTATATGGAGGCCATTCAGCACCTCGAACGGGCGGTGGAACTGGTTGATGCCGACCCCACCTTGATTGAACATCTAGGGGATGCGTATTCCAAAATCGGACGCACCGCAGACGCCTCCCGCGTCTACCGGGAAGCCATGAAAAATGCGTCCGAAGAGGCGCAACTCAATCGTTTGCGGACAAAGCTAAACGCCTTGTCTCCGGTGGGGATACACAAGACGAGCGGCAGTGAGCTCCAGTAGCAGCAGCGCTTCGGGTTGGTCTCCCCAGCGTACGACTCTCCCTTTTTTCTCGCTCTCCCGTGCAGTACGACTGCAGCGACCCACGCCTCTCTCGTTATCCTGGCTCGTAGTTCTGGCAGGTCTCATCGTCTGGGGAAATGGCTGTACGGCTCGCCGCCCTTCCCCGCCCCCGTCTCCGTCCCAGACTTTAGCCCCCCTCCCATCCGCCCCAGAACTGCTGGCCCCGCTTCATGCCCGGCAGCGGGCCATCACCGGCCTTCGCGGGCTGGCCAAGGTCTCGTACAGAGACGCACATGAAAAGGGTTCGGCGACGCAGGCCGTTGCGCTTGCTACTCCCGACCGCTTTCGCCTCGAACTGTTCACACTCCTTGGGGTGGCCGCTATTCATACCTGCGATGGGCAACAATTGGCCGCCTATTTGCCACGCGATAAGGTCCTCTACCGAGGGGTTGCCAGCCCGTTCAATATTGCTCGTTTGACCCAGGTGCTGCTCTCGGCGCGCGAGGTCACGCGCCTGCTGATGGGCCTTCCTCCCTTTGTGGTGGAAGGTGCAGTCGCACCGGTACGCCGGGAACCGGCCGGAACCTACCGACTCGATTTTCGTCGCTCGAACGGCAGCCTGACAACGCTACGGTTCGAAGCGGAAACAAATCGTCTCACTGGCTGGGCGGTCAGAGATGCGACCGGTGCACTCCAGGCCCAAGGCGAGTTGGGCGACTATCGGCTAGTGCAGGACATCTTTTTCCCGTTTGCCATCAGCCTATCCGATGCGCAGGGAGCTCAGCAGGTCTCACTCGTCTATCGGGAAGTCTCGGTCGGTCCTATCCCGTCCGCTGCGCTCTTTCGTCTGGATACGCCCACGGGGGTAGAAGAGATTGATATTGATGCCTATCGTCTGCACAGCCCGTAGAAAGAGCGGGTTGGTATCAAGAGTAAACGTGTCCAGCATCTCCATGCTGTTGGAGGACACGCTTACTCTTTCGGGTCAGTGCGTAGTCCCGTCTCTTTTGAATACCACCGCAAAGCCGCGCCGGGCTAATGAAAACTTCCGGTCCGCAGATTGGGCATA
The DNA here is from genome assembly GCA_022826945.1 of Candidatus Binatia bacterium. Classification (GTDB taxonomy): domain Bacteria; phylum Desulfobacterota; class Binatia; order Bin18; family Bin18; genus Bin18. Next base: position 42,834 of record JAJDTY010000027.1, on the reverse strand, counting down.
GCGTCCGAACTGCCCTTGCTTCTGTTGTTGTACCCAGTCCGGGAAGGAGTCTTCGATGTTCATGTGAGCGACTTGCTGGGGTGGCAGTAATACAACAGCATCGGCTCCCACCTCACAGGCTTTGTCACGGATCAGGGCATTCATGCTTTCCAGCCCGTCAATTTCGTTCCCATAGGACACAATATGGACAAAGACGTCATACGGCTGTGCCGGGGGAGAGGTCAGCATGGTCACCGGACAATCGACGGGACGCGCTTCCGGGTAGATGGGAGCAATGCGCTCCTCAATGGCAACAGGTTTTGCCGGGCGCATAAAACAGCTCGTGAAAAGAATCAGCCCAACACCGAACCACCAGAATTGTGTACGCACGTTACTCCCCTTCTATTGTATCGCCCGCAGACTGACGAGTAGCATAGAATGCTCCCGGTGCGGGTGCAAGTCTCGTACTGGCTCTCTGTTCTAGTCTCTGAGCAGTTTCCGGGCGATCACCCAACGGTGGATCTCGGTTGGTCCTTCGAAAATCCGCATGGGCCGCAGGCGGCGATAGATAAACTCAAGAGGCATTTCTTTGGACATACCCATGCCGCCGTGCATCTGCATGGCCCGATCAGCTATCCGGGTGGCCATTTCCGTGGCAAATACCTTGAGCATGGAGGCCTCCTGGCGAACGTCGTCTCCCTGATCAAATTTCCAGGCCCCATGATGCACCATCAGCCGTGAGGCGTGAATATCGGTCGCCGAGTCGGCGATGAACCACTGAATGGCTTGGCGGTCAGCTAACTTCTGGCCAAAGGTCACTCGTTGTTTGGCATACTCGACCATCATGTCCAGACAGCGCTGCGCCAGACCCACACACCAGCTTCCCATTTCCAGGCGTCGGACGGTCAGGCGGAGTTGCATGGGCGCAAAGCCCTGTCCGACTTCGCCCAGGACCTGGGAATCCGGGAGGGTCAGGTCTTCAAACACCAGCTCCCAGGGCGCATGTCCACCAATGACCGGAATCTGACGTTGCAGCACCAGACCGGGGGTGCCCTTATCCACCAGGAAGGCCGTAATTCCGCCACGGGCGCCCTTGCCCTTCTCCGTCACCGCCATGACAATAATGAAGTCGGCGATGTGGGCGCGTGAGATCCAGATCTTCCGCCCATTGAGCACCCACTGATCCCCTTTTTTCACGGCTGAGGTCTGCATACCGGCCGGGTCTGAGCCAGCTCCGGGTTCGGAAATGGCAATAGCCGAATGCGCCTTACCCTGAGCATACGGGAGAAGGTATTTCTCGCGCTGCTCGGGCGTACAGGTTTGCATCAGCATATGCAGATTGGGCGCATCGGGTGGAAAGGTAAACGGCGTAATGGTCTTATACAGTTCCTCGGTCGCCAGGCATTTCGGCAACGCCCCCAGGTTCAACCCGCCAAATTCCTCGGGTACGTCCAGCCCCCACAGACCGGCTTCCTGGGCAACTGCCAGCAAACGTTCTTCGGCCTCGGGCGGCACCAGGTCTTCACCGGTCATGCCCTGCGTGTCGCGCTCCAGGACCGCTGTCTCCAGCGGTATCAGTTCCTGACGCACGAAACGGCGCACCGTCTCCTGCAACATGCGGTATTCTTCGGGCAGTTCAAAATCCATACAGCATCCTTTCCGCAACAGACTGCCGGACAGCCTAGCAGGATCAGGCCTGGAAATGCAGGGGCGATGGTGGAACTTGCGTTCCGGCACGTGGGAGATCTTGGCCGACGCGGTGTTCAGCGGTGGCGCAAATGAACTGAAAAACAGAGGCTGGCAGGTCGTCGGTAGAGAAAAATCGGTGTGGGCAGAGAAAATCACCCCACATATGGATGTCGATAACAACGCCTCTCCCAGTTTCCGCTATTTTTTGGAGAATATTCGAGGGCTGGCGGTACTGGGCGCTCAATAGATTTGAAGGATTATTGACATCTTGACATCATAATTCTGAAACATCATGATGTTTTCATGAGAACGACATTAACATTAGACGACGACGTTGCAGACTTTTTGAAAGACCAGAGTCGGCTTCACAATAAACCTTTGAAGCAAGTGGTGAACGAGATTTTACGTCGAGGTATGACGTCCGGCTCTAAATCGTCTGAACCCGTCCCATTCAGGATTGTTCCAAATCGCAGCAAACTCGTTCCCGGCCTCGACCCACAAAAGCTCAATCAACTCAACGACCAACTTGAGGCTGAAGACTTTGCCGGGGAGAGCGCCCAATGATCGTACCGGACATCAACCTGCTGGTGTATGCCTACAACGATGGGGCTCCCTACCACGCTGCCGCCAAACGTTGGTGGGAAGGATTGATAAACGGAAGCGAAAGAGTCGGCATATCGTGGGTCGTATTGACTGGGTTCGTGAGATTAATGACTCATCCGAGGGTACTGACATCTCCCCTATCGACCTCGAAAGCCATTGACTATGTAACAGATTGGTTTCGGTACACGCACATCACACCGGTCAACCCCGGTGCCGACCATTTAACTCACTTTCGGCAGAACCTTACTGCCGCCGGCGTCGGCGCGAATCTCGTATCTGATGCTCACATCGCCGCCCTCGCAATAGAATACCAAGCAGAGGTACACTCGAACGATTCGGACTTCAGTCGGTTTCCCGGACTCCGATGGAGTAACCCTTTGTGATATTCATTCACCCGTGTGGGAAGAGTAAGGCTGTGTCAAGGTAAGTGTGCTCATTGGCAACCTCAGCACAGACCGTGCTCGGTCTGCCAAGTCGCCAGGTCTGAGAGTGCCCGGTCGGCCAGGGCCAGTTTTTTCTCACGGCCCCGCAGACGCTGCGGGAGCCCAGGGAACAGTCCGTAGTTGACGTTCATGGGTTGGAAATCCTTGCGCTCGGGGTCGGTGACATACGAGACCATAGCACCCAGCGCCGTTGTGAGGGGCGGCGTCAACAGTGGCTGCCCCTTGACCTGAAGGCCCGCATTTCTTCCGGCCAGCCAACCGGCCGCGGCCGACTCCAGATAACCTTCCACACCAATCATCTGTCCGGCAAAAAACAGGTCGTCGCGCTGCCGAAACTGTAAGGTCGGTCTGAGCAGGCGGGGCGACTCGATAAAAGTGTTGCGATGCAGGCTGCCGAGGCGAACGAACTCTGCCTTGGCTAGGCCGGGAATCGTACGGAAAATACGCCGCTGCTCAGGATACGTCATCTTGGTCTGAAACCCGACCAGCCCCCACAGGGTTCCGGCCCGGTCGTCCTGCCGCAGTTGTACAACTGCGTGGGGACGTGCGCTGCTACGCGGGTCGGTCAGGCCGACCGGCTTCATCGGGCCGTAGGCCAGGGTGTCTTTGCCGCGCCGGGCCATCTCCTCAATCGGCAGACAGCCCTCGAAGTAGCGACACTGCTCAAACGCCTTTTCCGGTACTTTTTCGGCAGCTAGAATGTCGTCAACGAGTTGATAATACTCGGCCTGCGAGAGGGGACAGTTGAGATAATCATCGCCACCGTGATCGTAGCGTGAGGCCCGAAACGCCACGTGCGTGTCTATTGAGTCGGCGGTTACAACAGGAGAGATGGCATCGTAGAAATATAGATATTCGCAGCCAAACAGCGTCCGCAGTTGTTCGGACAGGGCTGGTGAGGTCAACGGACCACTGGCGATGACCGTCGGTCCGGACGGAATGACCTGGATTTCTTCCCGTATCACTTCAACCAACGGATGGGCTGCCAACGCGTCGGTGATATATTGGGCAAAAACGTGCCGGTCGACTGCCAGGGCCTGCCCGGCTGGAACCCGTGCCGCGTCGGCCGCAGCCATCACTAATGATCCCAGACCGCGCATTTCTTCTTTCAACAGGCCGACCGCTGCTACCAGGGCGGCACTACGAAAAGAATTGGAACAGACCAGCTCGGCCAGTTTATCCGTATGGTGGGCGTCGGTGGGACGGACTGGGCGCATTTCGTACAGACGGACAGCGACGCCTTGGCGGGCGAGTTGCCAGGTCGCCTCGCTGCCAGCTAAGCCACCGCCAATGACCGTGACTGTCTGCATAGCGCTCGTCAGGTTCTCCCGTTATGCGACCTGGGATAAAGTATCAGGCGTCGTGGCCCTGGCCGCGCGTGGGCGTTTCGTCCGCGTGCGCTCCCGCACCTCCCAGCCGCCATTCCGGTAGTGTGCGCTCCAGCTAGTAGCCTTGCCGTTCACCTCGGACGCGACATATTGCTCGCGACTCTTACGCGAGAATCTGATCACGGCTGGATGCCCCTGCGGGTCTGTCTCGGGCGCACTTAACAGAAAGTGAAACTTGGGGTCCAACTTGTCGGCGTGGGGTTTCAACTCAGCAACCAGGGGCGCACGTGTCTCGCGGTTCCGGGGGAACTGGCTGGCGGCCAGAAAGATGCCGGCCGCCCCATCGCGCAGCACGTAGTAATCGTCCACGGTCCGACACTTGAGTTCGGGCATGGGCACGGGGTCGGCCCGCGACGGAGCGGGCTGGCCGTTGCGCAGCAGCTTGCGCGTGTTGCCGCACGTACTGTTGGCGCACCGGAAGTACTTGCCGAACCGGCCGCTTTGCAGTTGCATTTCAGCGCCGCATTTCTCGCACTCCAAGACCGGTCCGTCATAGCCCTTAAGACGAAACTCGCCCGACTCTATTTGGTTGCCATCGCAGTCCGGACCGTTGCCGCATAGATGCAGCTTGCGCGTCTCGTCTATCAGATAGGAATCCATGGCAGAGTCACAGGAGGGACAACGCCGCTTGGCCCGCAGCCGCCGGCTTTCCCCCTCTTCATCCGCATCGATGTCAACCGCTTCCTCTCCGGGTACGAGATTCATGGTGCGCGTACAGCGCTCAGCCGGAGGCAGCGCGTATCCCGAACACCCCAGAAACATCCCAGTACTGGCCGTGCGCACCTGCATCGGTCGTTCGCAGGTATCGCACCGAACCGCCGTGGTAATAGGCTGGTTCGGACGCATGCCCTCCGTGGCCCCAGCGGTTTGGAGCCGTTGAGAAAAATCCTCGTAGAAGGCATCCAGCACGCTGCGCCACTCCCGCTCTCCCAGAGCGATCTGATCGAGTTCTTGCTCCATGTCTGCGGTAAACGAATAATTGAGTAGGTGGCCGAAGTTCTCTACCAGCCGGTCGGTCACCAGTTCGCCGATCTTCTCCGCCTGAAAGCGTCGCTTGTTGAGGCTGACATAGCCCCGTTCCTGGATAGTGGAGATGATAGCCGCATAGGTGGACGGCCGGCCGATACCGCGCTTCTCAAGCTCGCGCACCAGACTCGCCTCGCTATAGCGGGCGGGTGGCTTGGTAAAATGCTGCACGGTGTCGGTGTCGAGGCAGACCAGCGCATCGCCCTGGCCGAAGTCGGGCAACTCCACCTCATCTTCCTTCCGCGAGGCCGGCGGTAGCACCTTGGTGAAGCCGTCAAACTTGAGGATGCGGCCACGGATACGCAACTCGAACGGCCCGGCCTCAGCAAGGATGGTGGTGCTGAGGTATTCGGCGCGCGTCATCTGACAGGCGATGAACTGGCGGCGGATGAGGTCGTAGAGCCGCCGGGCGTCCGTGTCCTGATTACTGAGGTCGGTCGGTTCGACCGTAAAGTCGGTCGGCCGAATCGCCTCATGGGCCTCTTGGGCGGACGCCTTACTCGCGTAGGCGTTCGGCTTGTCCGGCAGGTAGCGCGGCCCATACTCGCGCTCAATATAGGTCCGCACCTTGGTCACGGATTCGCGCGAGAGGTTGGTCGAGTCGGTCCGCATATACGTAATATGGCCAGCCTCATACAACTGCTGTGCCAGCCGCATGGTCTTCCGTACCCCAAAGCTCAGCCGGGTAGCCGCCGACTGCTGAAGCGTAGACGTGATGAAGGGTGCACTGGGCCGGGCCTGGGTCGGTTTGTCCTCACGACTGATGATGGAAAAATCCTGGACGGCAAGGCGGGCGGCCGCCGCTTCGGCCTGTTCGCTCGTCCCCGGACGAAAGTTCTCGCCGTTCTCCTTTATGACCTGGAAGCGATACCCCGGCTCGTCGGCGCCTTTCGCCAGTTCGGCAAAAACCTCCCAGTACTCCTCGGGCACAAAGGCACGAATCTCCCGCTCACGCTCCACAATGAGCCGTACCGCGACCGATTGCACCCGACCGGCCGACAGGCCACGCGCCACCTTGGCCCACAGCAGGGGCGACAACTCAAAGCCGACGACACGGTCGAGAAAGCGCCGTGCCTGTTGTGCGTTGACCCGATTTTCGTCAATGTCGCCGGGGTGCTCAAACGCGTCTTGAATGGCGCTTTTGGTAATTTCGTTAAAGACCACCCGACGAAAGCGCTCGGGCGTCCCGCCGATGAGTTGCTTCAAGTGCCAGGCAATCGCCTCGCCCTCACGGTCACGGTCGGTCGCCAGATATACGGCGTCCGCGTTGTGCGCCAGCTTCTTCAGGTCGGCAACGACCTTCTCCTTGCCGGGTAGCACTTCATAGCTTGCCGCCCAGTTATTGTCGGGGTCGACACCCATACGCGCGATCAGTTGGGTACGTGCGTTCTTCCGGCCAGTGGCCTTTTGCGTCTTTTTCGTGCGTTTGCGCGCAGTGGTTGTCCTGCGCTCAGACTTGCCGCCGGTCGGCAAGTCGCGCACGTGGCCAACACTGGACTTCACAATATAGTCACGGCCCAGGTAGCGGTTGATCGTCCGGGCTTTGGCCGGCGATTCGACGATGACGAGGTTTTTGGCCATACCTACCTCCCCCCTCTCTGGTTTCCTCTGGTGACGGTGAAGTACATGCCAGGGAGCTGGGTCACGGTGCTCTTTAATTCCAAGCCGAGCAGGACTTCAAGCACACGCGCGGGCTCAAGCCCACTGCCGGTGATGAGGGTATCCACATGCACCGCCTCCTCTGGAAACAATTAAAACAACCTCTCCTCATCCGGCTCTAAGGGAACAACCGGGACGCTGGTCTCGTTTTTCTCAGCTCGGTCTGTCCGCGCCAGAGCCGGGGCAATCTCACTCAGTATATCATCAATTCGACAAGCTTTACGCCATCCTTAATCAGGCGATGCGGCCCCCGGCTTCGACTCGCCGTCACTGGACCGGGCGCAGCGCACACCTCACGATTCTGGTCAAGCGCGCATTGGGCGGTAATAAGCGAGCTGCTCTTTTCCGTTACTTCCACCACCACCGTCCCCAGGCTGATGCCGCTGCTGACCCGGTTGCGGTATGGCAAATTCCCGGCCTCCGGCCGGTTGCCAAAGGAGAACTCCGATACCACCGCCCCACTTTCGCAATCTACTCTGCCAAGGCTATATGCTCACGTGGATACATCACGTCAAGCCCCGAGCTCAAAACTGCAATCGTTCTCCCTCCGGCTTCGAGGGCATATCTGTGCGCTTCGGAATCGATCCCGCAGGCCAGCCCACTCACGACACAGACGCCACATCCAGCCAATTCATGGGCGAGTTCACAGGCCATCTTACGCCCATACGTACTCGCGGTCCGCGCTCCAACGATGGCAACAGACAGGTCATCTTGAGACACAAAACACCCCAGCAATTGTCGGGAGATGACGTTTCCGCCCCCCATACCAGACGGAGGGCTATCCAGTCCCTCCAGCCGGCCTGAGCCGTTTCCTGCTCCGCTCTGCGTTCCATTCCGGTTCACTCTCACCACACGCAACTGTCCGGTGCTTCGTTCGCTCTAATCTTCTGCTATGTATTCCGGGTGGTAGGTTATTTTCAAAAATCATGGCACAAGTCAAAGGAAGGAACGAGTGTCCCTAATCCATAGCCCCAAATCCCTCACTATAATGCCAACATTACAACAATTCTTGGAAGAAAAGACGACACGGGCCATTGAGGCAGCCAGTGGGACGACCGCCCCCGCGATTGTCAAACCCGCTGCCAACCCGAAATTCGGCGACTATCAGGCCAACGGCATCATGGCGGTTGCTAAGGCCCGGAAACAAAATCCTCGCCAATTAGCCGAGGCTGTTGTGGCGCAGCTTAACCCCGACGAGATCCCCGCAAGCTGGGAGATTGCCGGACCGGGCTTTATCAACTTCCGTCTCGACCCAGACTGGCTGGGACAGACCCTGCTGACTATCGCCCAAGACGACCACCTGGGGGTTGACCCTGCCTCCAGCCCGGAAACCATAGTTATCGACTTCAGCGCCCCCAATGTGGCCAAATCCATGCACGTTGGTCATATTCGTTCCACCATCCTGGGTGACGCGCTCACTCGGGTGTTACGTTTTCGCGGGCACACGGTGGAGACGGACAATCATCTGGGCGACTGGGGCACCCAGTTCGGCATGTTGATTGTCGGCTATCGTTCTTTTCTTGACCAAGCGGCGTATGAGCAGGATCCCCTGGCCGAGATGGAACGCATCTACAAAGAAGTCCAGGCCAGAGCCACAACAGATCCAGCCCTGGCCGACCGGGCGCGCGAGGAGCTAGCCAAACTTCAGCAGGGAGACGAGGCCAATACCGCGCTGTGGGACGAATTCATGCAGGTCTCGCGCCAGGCATTCGAGCGTATCTATGCGCGCTTGAACGTGCACTTCGATCACTGGCTCGGAGAGAGCTTTTACAATCCGATGCTCGCCCGTGTCGTGCAAGACCTGCGCGAGAAGAATCTGGCTCGGCCGAGCGAAGGTGCCATCTGCATCTTCTACGACGAGGATACCGAACTGGCCGAGACCCCATTCCTGATTCAAAAACAGGACGGCGCCTTCCTGTACGCCACGACTGACCTGGCAACGATTCAGTACCGGGCCGAGACCTTTCAGCCGCATCGCATCATCTATGTGACGGATGGTCGCCAGCAGCTTCATTTTCGGCAACTTTTTGCCGCGGCCCAAAGCTGGGGACATAGCATGGCCCTGGAGCATGTCTGGTTCGGTACTATCCTGGGAGCGGATGGCAAGCCAATCAAAACCCGCGAAGGCCAGCCCATCAGACTCGCCGCCCTGCTGGATGAAGCCGAGGAACGCGCGCGGGCAATTGTCCAGGAAAAAAATCCGAGTCTCTCAGCCGCAGAGCAGGCTACTGTGGCGCGCGTCGTCGGGATTGGTGCGGTCAAGTATGCCGACCTTATGCAAAATCGTACCGCGGATTACCGCTTCAGTTGGGATAAACTACTCGCCCTGGACGGCAATACCGCGCCGTATCTACAATACGCCTACGCGCGGATTCGTTCGATTTTTCGCAAGGGTGGTTTTACTGACTGGCGACCGACTCCAGATATGCCGGTCCGACTGATGGCACCAGAAGAGCAGGCCCTGGCCAAACAGATGCTCCGCTTCGGCGATGTCCTGATCGAAGTTGAGCGCTCCTACAAGCCCAACCTCCTGGCCAACTTCTTGTACGAATTGGCCACACAGTTTAATCTCTTCTACCAAGCGTATTCCGTGCTCAAGGCTCCACAGGACCGACAGCCCACACGCTTGTTATTATGCGACCTCACGGCCCGGTATTTGAAGACGGGCCTGGACTTGCTCGGCATTGAGACCCTGGAAGCAATGTAGGAAGCAAAACAGCCCAAGGAGTGTTCCATGGCCGAAACACGAAGGACAGAAGATCCCGTCTCGATTGCTTACGATATTGAAGGCAGTGGCCCGGTCGTTGTTTTCCTGCACGGCATTGGCGGCAATCGACTGAATTGGACGGATCAGTTGGCCCATTTTGGGAGGCGGTTTTGCACGGCGGCCTGGGACGCGCGGGGCTATCTCGATAGCGACGACTCTCCCCAGACGCTCCGGTTCAGCGATTTTGCCGATGACCTGTGCCGTCTTCTGGATCAGCTCAAAGCCGAACAGGCTCATCTGGTTGGGCTGTCTATGGGTGGCATGATTATCCAGGACTTCTACGGGCGGTATGCCGACCGGGTCGCCACCCTCTCCCTGGTTGATACCTCGTCCGGTTTCGGTGGGGTTCCCGAGGCCGTCCGCCAGGACTTCCTCGCCCGACGACTCGATCCGCTGGAAAACGGTCTCACCCCGGCGGACATTGCGCCTGAGGTGGTCAAGGTCCTGGTTGCCGAAAGCGCGGGACAAGCCGTGCGTGAGCGTCTGATCGCCTCCATGTCCGCGCTGCGCACTGAGGCGTATAAACAGGCCCTGCACGCCATCGTGACAACCGATTTCCGTGCGATCCTGCCACAGATTGCCGTGCCGACCCTAGTGATTGTGGGAGAAGAGGATCAGGTCACCCCGCCCTCGGCTTCGGAGTTCCTGGTGAAACAGATTCCCGGCGCCTCGCTGGTGACCATCCCGGACTGCGGGCATCTGTCGAACCTCGAAAAGCCTGACCAGTTTAATGCAGCCTTGGAAGCGTTCCTAGACGAACACGCCGGACGGGCGTCGACCGTCACTGGCTAAAAGCAACAGGCGCGTTTCTTCACCAAGCCCGGCTGCGACGCTGGCGCCAGTCGTCCTCTTCTTCGTCCTCTTCTTCGATCAGAAAAACCGGCTTCAGAATCCGGCGAGGAATGTCTTCCAGAAAACGTGACGGCTTACTGAGGACCATACCGGTCGCACGATCAAAAATATTGATAGGATACGAAATAAACAGGTTTTCCTTGGCACGGGTGGCGGCGACATACATCAGCCGCCGTTCTTCTTCGAGCTCGTCGTCCTCCTTGTTGTACAGCGAAGGGAAACGGCCCTCAACTGCCCAGATGATAAACACCGAGTGCCATTCCAGTCCTTTTGCCGAGTGGATAGTCGACAGGGTTAGGAGGCCTTCTTCATCTCTATCAGTTGCCAGCACATCGCCCACGCTGCTGTTGGGCGGCTCCAGGGCCATATCTGACAGCAGCCGGTTCAGACTGCGGTAACGTTCGGTAATAATCGAAAAATGCTCCAGGTCTTTCTGGCGCTTGGGATAATCGTCGCGGTGATTCTGTTTGAGAATCGGCAGATAATACTGCACGATCAGGTCAATCTGCTCGCGCGGCTGGAGGTTGGGATCGGCAACGGTTCGGAGCGCGGCGGCCAGCTTCTGCACCTCGGTCTTGACCGCGCCGCGGCCTGGGTAGTCAGCTAGGCGCTGCACCTGATCGGCCCCGCCCAGCACATGACTGAGAATCTTGTCGCTACTTTTTGGCCCGACACCTTCGAGCAGGAGGAGCACCCGGTGCCACGACACCGCGTCCTGTGGGTTGGCCAGCACGCGCAGATGGGCTAGCACATCCTTCACATGGGTGGTCTCGATAAACTTGAATCCGCCCCGCTTCACGAACGGCAGGTCACACTTGCTCAGTTCAATCTCAAGATCGAAGGAATGAAAGCTGGAGCGAAAGAGGACCGCAATCTCGGTCAGAGGGACGCCTTCTTCGCGGAGTTCCAGAATTTTTTGGGCTACAAAGCGCGACTGGTAGCGCTCACTATCGGCCTCAATCAACGCCGGCTGAAAGCCGCTGTCCTTTTTGGTGAACAGGTTCTTGGTGTAGCGCTCCTTGGCTTGCAGAATAATTTCGTTCGACAGGTCAAGGATCGGCTGGGTGCTACGGTAGTTCTCTTCGAGCTTGATCACCTTCGTGTCGGGAAACAGGTCTGGAAACTCGAAGATATTGCGAACAGTGGCACCCCGAAAACTATAGATCGACTGAGCGTCGTCACCGACCGCCATGACGTTGTCATGCACATAGGCCAGCAGACGCACGATTTCAGCCTGGAGTCGGTTCGTATCCTGATACTCATCGACCATGATGTAGCGATAGGTATGAGAGAGGCGCTCGGCGACCTCCGGATGGGTGCGTAGCAATTCGCGTAAATGGGTCAGCAGATCGTCATAATCGAGCAGGCTACGTTCGCGTTTATACTGCCGGTAATATTCTTCGATCCGGCTGATGTCGTCGAGTTCGGAAAACAGATGGGGAAACTGCGAGTCAAGCACTTCCGCTACACTGGTGGTCTTGTTGGCAGCCAAGCTGATAATCTCGGCAATCGTCTGTTTGCGCGGGAAGCGGCGCGCCTTTTTGTCCAGGCCGAGGCGCGCCCGGATCAGATTAATCGCATCTTCGGAGTCGCCCCGGTCCAGAATCGTGAAGGCGTTGGCAAATCCGAGCAGGGAGGCGTAGCGCCGCAGGACGGTATTGGCAAACGAATGAAACGTCCCACCGGTCACCTTATCGCAACGGCCGCCCATGAGAGCCTCGGCGCGCTGAATCATTTCTTCCGCGGCCCGGCGAGTAAAGGTCAGGAGGAGCAAACAAGCCGGATCAACGCCTTCCTCAATCATTCGCGCGACTCGAAACACCAGGGTCCGCGTCTTGCCGCTGCCGGCGCCGGCCAGTACCAGCACAGGACCGTCGCGCGTGGTCACAGCCTCGTACTGGCTGGGATTTAGCTCATGCTTGTAGTCAATGGTAAATTGCTGCGACCGCTTACTCTCCGCATCAGACCGCAGCGTATATTTCTCAGGACGGCTCTCGTCGCGTTCCACACCCCACCCCAGTGTTTTCTGAAGATGGCCTAACCTAGCGCATCGGAAGGCGGGGAGAAACGGGGAGGAACAAGAGCGAGCAATAGAGGGCGGTAAAGAGTTATAATGAGCGCGCTGACACCCCGGAGTCTGTCTGGTATGTAGGAGGCGATGGGCGGTAAAATCGAACATCTGAACCTGCACGGCGTCAAATGTCCGTTGAACTGGGCCAAGGCCAAGGTGCGACTGGAATATCTCGACCAGGGTGACCAACTCGAACTCGTCATTGACGATCCCAAAGGCCGGCGTGATATTCCTCGGGCCGCGGAAGCGGAAGGCTATGCCATTGTTGAGATCGAAGAGACGGTCGAATCGAATATCCCTCAGCAGTGGCGCATCGTGATTGAGAAATAGCATGGAAAACGATAATCCGAAATTCGACCTCCTCAGGCTCGCCAAAGCGGTGTTTCAGCATAGGCGGACCAAGCACCCATACGGCTCCAACTACGCAGTCAGCATCCGTATGGGCCATGCGGATATTCAGGATTTCACGGCCATTGCCGACATCCTGCTGGCCGTCGAAGAGCTGGGTTACGAGATTAAGAAGACGCCGGAATAGGCGGAGGGTCACTCAAACACCTGCTCGCCGGTAGCAAACAGCAGCCAGACCACCGCTCCGAAAACATACAGCCCGGAAGCGATCAGAAAGACGAGGCTCCACGAACCGGTGGCGTCCAGGATGTAGCCGGTCAGGGTGACGCCGATAATACCCGGAATCGTTCCGGCCGTGTTTGAGAGACCCAGCAGAATACCGGCGTAGCGCGGACCGATATCGAGGTGGTTCACCGCGAAGCCGGACAGGGCAAAGGCACCAAGTCCGAGCACGCAGCACATATAGCCGACCGCCTGGGTGGCCGAGGTGACCCCGCCAATCAGAAAGAGGAACAGCGCCGGACCGAAAAAGCCGATGCTCTGCATCAGCTTGCGCACAGAGGTAACGGACAGACCGCGTTGCAGCAAGCGGTTCACGATCCAGCCGGCGACATTGGCCATGACAAACATGACCAGCCAAGGCAGGATGGTGTACAGCCCGACCTAGTGGAGGTCGACCCCAAGCGCCTGATTAAAATAGGTCGGTAGCCAGGTCAGAATTACGTAGAACCCCCAGTTGGAACAAAAGTGGTTAATCACGATGGCCCAGACCTCGGTCTTGGACAGCAGGTGTCGCCACGGGATTGTGAGGTTGGCTGGAATCGGGGGAATGTGCTCACGGATATAGGCGACTTCTATGGGAGCGATGGTGGGCTGGATTTCCGGCGTGTCGGTGACACGGTAGTGCCAGAAGAGATACCAGACAAACCCCAGCCCGCCGAACAGGTAGAACACCATCGGCCAGCCCCAGACCACTACAATGGTCGGCGTCAGCAGCAGAGCCGCGACCGTACCAAGGGAGACGCCGCTCACGTTGAGCGCGGCTGAGCGGGCTCGCTCCTGGCCCGGCACCCAACGCGCAAAGAGATTATAAATCGCCGGAAAGGCCACCCCCTCTCCCAGGCCCATACCAACCCTGGCGAGAAAGAGCATAGTGAGTGAAATCGCTGCCGCGGGCGGCGTGACCAAGGTAAAGAAGGACCACAACAACACGCCCCAGCCGAGGACCATTTTCCCGCCATAGCGGTCGGCCAGCCAGCCGCCGAAAATCTGGGTAGCCAGATAGCCGTAAAAGAATGAGGACAGGACAACGCCTTGGGTCGTCTGGTTCCAGCCATACTCTTGGGCCATGGGGAGAATGGCGACCGAGATATTGACCCGGTCGATATAACAAATAAACGTGCTGCAAAAGCACAGGCCAACCAGCGTAAAGCGGCGCGGCCAGTAGTCGCGCAGGGTGGCCAGTCCGGAAACAGAATCCGTCACGCGTTAGTCTTCCCCTCTTTGTGTCGAGCGCTCGGCCTGATGCGAGCCCAGCGCTCTCTGCAAAAGAGTTGAGCTACTGTACCGGATTCTCTCACTCTTGCGAACGCGGTTGGGGGGATGGGTAGAAGGAGGAGCGCACGTCCCTAGGTCTCCTCTCCGCTGACCTTATGCATCGAGCCATCGCCCAGTTCGTAATAGACGGCAATCCGCTCGCCTGCGGACAGAGGCGGCAGGCGGAATTCGGAGGGGTGCGCTTCGTAGTAGAGCTGTTCGGCTTCTTCGCACCGGGCAACGAATGCCTCAAGCGCAGCCTGATAGCGGCTCTCTGAGACCTTGAGCTGGCTCAACTGGAAAAGTTCGTCGTCTGCCTGATGGAGCTGTTGCCAGACTGCTGGTTCGTTATCGACAAGCCAGGCATCAATCTGCGCGAAATGGAGGCCCAGAGACCGCGTTGCAGCCGCGTACTGCTGCTGGAGCGTCAGGGGAGATCCCGCAGGCGACCGGGACTCGGTTGAGGCGCGTCTCCCCCGTTGGGGGGCTGGTGCCATGTCTCTATTCTACGAATGAACCGAACGGCAAAACAAGACAGGTTGGGAGCGCAGACAACCTGTCCATACCCCCAAGGCTAGACTCTGATACGCGCCCAGCCGCCGGTCTGCCAACTCCAGACAAAGGTGACGGACTGGAGGATACGATAGGCGAGGTTGGCTATCCAGATAGCCAACAGACCAAATCCCCATACGGCTTGCATGGCAAAGGCGATGGGCAGAAACAGACACCACTGCATAGTCAGGGAAATCACCATCACCCGCCGGCTGTGTCCGGCTCCATAGTGGGCATTCATCAGCACGACGCCGAGGGCTTCGAGCGCCATGGTGGCGGCAGTGAGTTGCAGCGGCAGCCGGGCGAGCGTCAGCGTTGTCGGGTCGTGTAGGAACAGCAGCAGGAACAGGTCGGGCGCGAGCAGGGCCGGCAGAGCCAGACCGCCGACCACCAGCATGGAGAGTCGGGTCACATACCAGCCCCACGCCCGTGCCTCCGGCACCTTGCCGGCACCCAGGGACTGTCCGACAAAGGAAGCCGCGGCCAGCCCGAATCCATTTGTCAAGAGTAGCCACAGCAACAGGAGGTTGGACAGGACGTGCCCCGCGGCCAGTTCCGCGGTACCGATATTGCCCAGAATCCAGAAGAAGGCCAACATGCCGGCAGCAAAGAAGACGTGCTGAATACCGGCCGGAATCGAGAGCCGCAACAGGGCCGACAGAGTGGCCCGGTCCGGCCAACGGGCCAGAAAGCCACCGTCACGGGCGTGGCGTAGGGCGGTGAGCAGATACGTAGCCGACCCGATGTACAAGGCCATGGTCGTGCCGATACCCGCCCCGACAACACCCAGCCGCGGCGCACCGAGGTTGCCGAAGATCAAGACCCAGTTGAGGAAGATATTGGTCACGTTCATCAGAATGATGGTGCGCATATAGAACTTGGACAGGTCGACCGCGTTCCAGTAGCCGCGAAAGACGAAGTTGACGCCCATGGCGAGCAGGCCGACCAGACGCGCCTGAAAATAGACCGTGCCATGGTCGGTGACCGCAGCGTCCTGGCTGAGTACGGAGAACAGGGCCGGCGCGAAATGTATCAGCAGGGCCGAGGTAGGCAGCCCGAGCAACAGGACGAGCAACAGCCCGCCGTTCAACGGCACGGCGATTTCACCCAAGCGACCGGCCCCCAGCCAGCGGGCCGAAGTGGCCTGCACGCCGGTTGCCAAACCGATGATGAACGCGCCGCAGGTAAAGGTTGAGAACTGGGCCAGCCCGACTGACGCCAGGGCCTCGTCGCCCAGCACACCCAGCATGGCCGTATCCACCAGATTCATGATGTTCTGGGAGATCATGCCGCCCATAATGGGCAGGGCAAGGCTGAGCGTCCGGCGCAGGCGGGGGGGCACGTGGCTGCTATAAGACAGATTAGGCCTCAACTGCAAACATCAGTCTGCCGATTCTGTTGGGCTAAATCGTATTTCAGCCGATGGATACTTTTCAGCCAAAGCCGACATTACAGATTCCCACCTTGGCCGGTTCCAGACGTTCTTGGCAAACGCATATGTTCGCCCATCATGGTGCAGAAGCTTGTCATCCGCAGTAAACCATCTACGGGGCTTGAAATTTTCACCTGATTGCGTCACGGCCTCAATGAAAGCCTGCTCATCTTCGAAGTTTCCTTCCGCTATTAGAAAGTCACTCCTTCTGATTTCCCTCAGGCTCCCAATGTCTTCAGGAGTGTGGCCTGACCGTATCAAAGCCTGCACAACCCGAAGAATAGCGGTTCTCTTCGATAAATTCGTATACTTCTTCCCAAGAATCTCAACATCGTAACGGCTCAGGTCTCGGTTATCACTTCTCGTCCGCCTCTCTCGCTGGGCTTTCTCTCTCACTTGAACTTGAAACTCTTCTATCTCGGGAAGCGGAATAACCTGTTGAACATCTAGGAGAGTTTTATCGCCGTCGGAATAGGGTTGAAGACGAATACACCGAATATCGAGGTCGCGTTGATTCAGCCACATAACCGCTGTCGTGAGTTCCTTGGAAAAGTCGGCAGATGCCAGTATCACTCGCACGTCTTGGGCAAAACGCTCTTCATCCGGTTCATCCCATCCGAGGAATTCGAGTAGATTACTCTCAGGATCATCGTCACTACCTGTTTTCTGGAGAAAATCACGGTAGTATTCCACTGCTTTCTTGAAGGTCATGGTTGAGACCATCGCGGCATATCGGAGCGCTTGTAGTTCCATGTGTCCGCCGCTCTCAGTTCGCTTTAACTCAATCACAACGAGATTTGCCTTCCGGTCAACGGCAAGCAGGTCTATGCGTCGTTTCGACTCCTCCCAATGGCCAAACTCTTCACTAATAACCAGCAGGTCGGAGTCAAGCACCTCGATTTGATCCCGAATAAGGCGCTGTAGATCGCTCCGTTCTCGGAGTCCTTGGCTGGCAAAGTCCGTGCGTTCAAGAGCTTTTAGAGAGTCAGACGTTACTTCGAAAATAGACATGAAACTTTGATACCTTTTTTCTAAGCGTAGAGTAGTCGGCCCTTTGGCTCTGGAATTGAGCGACCTTGTTCTTCCGCCGTCTCTATCCACTCCCCAATTATCACCTCAACATTGGCGAGCGCTTTCTTGTAGGTTGATCCATCAGCCATGCAGCCGGGTAGCTCGGGAACTTCGGCAATATAAGCGTGGTCCTCTTCGCTCCAATAAATAAGGATTTCGTATTTCCACTTACGGCTCATGATCTCCTCCGGCCAAACGATATTTCACTATGACTCCACGGACCTGCTTCACCTGATACGGTTTTGCCTTACTACCCTTTGGCTAAAGATTCAAAATTTCTTCTACACCTTCCTTGGTGAAAATATGGTGGCTGCCCCGAACCCATTCATCAAAACCCATAATATGTAACAGTCTACAAAGTTCGCTGAATGAGACATTCGTATCAGCTGCCCCACTGAGTATCAGGGAAAGGAGGACACTGTGTTTTGCCACATTTATCCCGTCTGTTTTCAAGCCTGAACTGCGCTACCCTCGCCCGATAAACGGCATTTTGGTGGCCATGACGGTCATAAACTGCACGTTGGCGTCGAGTGGCAGGTTGGCCATGTATACGACCGCCTGGGCGACGTGTTCGACATCGAAGGTTGGTTCGGCTGCGACCGAGCCGTTCGGTTGTGGCACGCCGCGTTTCATGACCGCGGTCATGTCGGTCTCGGCGTTGCCGATATCGATCTGGCCGCAGGCAATGTCGTATTTGCGCCCGTCGAGTGAAGTCGATCTGGTCAGGCCGGTCATGGCGTGCTTGGTCGAGGTGTAGGGGGCGGAGTTGGGCCGGGGCACATGAGCCGAGATAGAGCCGTTGTTGATAATGCGACCGCCCCGTGGGTCCTGGTCTTTCATGATCTTGAAGGCTTCCTGGGTGCAGATAAACGCGCCGGTCAGATTGAGATCTACAACGGCTTTCCACTGTTCATACGGCAGTTCTTCCAGGGGGACGGGCGGGGCACCAATGCCAGCGTTGTTGAATAACACGTCGAGCCGGCCAAAGGTTGCTTTTGTGGTGGCAAACAGGGCACGAATAGCGTCAGGGTTGCTGATATCGGTTGGGACCACAAGCGTCTTTACTTCACCGCCGGCCTCTTCTGCGGCTACTTCCAACAGTTCAACCCGCCGCCCGGCCAGGACAACGGCGTAGCCTTCCCGAGTGAGCGCCAAGGCACTCGCCTTGCCGATTCCGGTGCCTGCTCCGGTAATGAGGGCGACCTTGGTGTGTGTGCTCATGTGTGTGCTCTCCTTTGCGTGTGGGTCGGAGAGGGGAAACCCACCCCGGCCCTTCGGGCCACTCCTCCGGGGAGGGGATTTGAGGTGGGACATTTACCGTGAAAAGGACTCTAAAATCTTATCCCGATAGTAGTCGCGTTGTTCTTGGGTCGTACCGGTATTGGGGACAGCGAGAATGGTTGTGTCGAGCAGCCCTTCGCGCTCGTTTAGCTTGGCGCGGACACGGTCAATCGGACCGACTGCACAAAAGGCATCGACCATTTCATTCGGAATCAAATCAAAGCCCTTATCTTTATCTGGCGTTTTCTGGAGCGCCCGGACCTTTTCAACCGTTTCGCTAAAGCCGTGGGCGACAAAGATATCATCATAAATCCGGGCCCAGATGCTGAACAGCATGGCCCCCGCACCAACCCGATGAGCGGTTGCCAGATCATCGTCGATGACCACAAAGCACTGGCCCAGTACCTCAACATCGGAGCGGCTGCGACCGGCCCGGTCGAGCCCGGTCTTGAGCGGCGGCAGAATATTCTCGCGGACATGCTGCGGCGAGAACATGGGATTCCCAATGAGGCCGTCACCCAGCTCACCCGTCAGGGCAGCCATCCGCGGTTTGACCGCGGCAACGTAGATGGGCACCCGTGGCCGTGGCTTCTGGTTCGGACGTGGAAAGAAGTTACGGGCACGAATATTATAGAACTTACCTTCGTAGTTCACCTCGCCACCCGTCTCGGCTTTGTCCATAATGAGATGCAGAACCTCAATATATTCCCGCATTTGACTGACCGGTTTACCCGCGTCCTGTCCGGCGTACCAGTTATTATTGCGATGCTGGTGGGCGACTCCCAGGCCGAGCGTGAATCGACCCTGACTCAACAGGTCGAGGTCCATAGCCTGGAAGGCGAGCATCACCGGACTGTGATTAAAGGCCAGTACCACACCGGCACCGATTTTTATCGTCTGAATATTGGGCGCGATGCCGGCCAATGGAATGAGCGCGGAGTTGGTCAATTCCGCCTGCCAGAGTGAATCAAATCCCGCGGCTTCGTATTTTTTCACCCACCCGACCATTTCGGCGTGAGAGGCGGCAGCGAGAAACATTGAGTATTTCATGCGTGCGTTCCTTCTATAAGAAGACAGGGGCGCAGCCCGTCGCGCCCCTTCATAAAAACAAACGCCAGAACCTTGGATTCCTACGCGGACGGTTCGTGCTGTCCCCACTTGTCAAAGTGGGTTACCTCAGGCGCGGGACGGCGGGTGACCGGCCCGAACTTTCCCGAAGGAAAGCCAATCGGAATGGTTGCCACCACGCCATACTCGAACGGAATGCCCAGGCGCTCCTGCAACTCGTCTTCAAACATCTGGTGCATGGTCGTCAGGCTCGCCCCAAGGCCCAGGGCACGACAGGCGAGCAGGATGTTCTGCACGCAGGGGTAGATGGAGCCGTAGGACGGCGGGGCTTTGCCTTCGCGCTTTTCCGCGGGCACGGCAAACGGCCAGTCCCGCTTGCCGCAGATCAGCAGCAGGACGGGCGCCTCGTGCATATGTTCGGCCAAGTGCATCGCGGCCCGGACGGTGCGTGCCCAGGACGATTTGTCGCTCGGGTCAACCTTCAAAGCGTCGCCGAAACGATCCAGCATAGCCTGGTGATAGCGTTCCTGAAAAAACTTCTTGTTGTCCGGTTCCTGGAGCACCACAAACGCCCAGGCCTGAAGATTCTGCCCGCTGGGCGCCCGTATCCCGGCGTCAAGAATTTTCCGGATCATTGCTGTCGGGACGGGATCGGATTTGAGCCGGCGCATTGCCCGCATTGAGTGTATGGTTTCAAAGACTCCCATTTCTTCGGCCATCGTGTTCCTCCTTCTCGTTCAGGACCGTTACGCCCCTTTAAGTAAATGTCTGGCAATGATTACGCGTTGAATTTGAGACGTGCCTTCGTAAATCTGGAGCAGTTTGGCGTCGCGCATCAGCTTTTCCACCGGATACTCGCTGAAATAGCCGTATCCGCCAAAAATCTGGACCGCGTTGGTGGTGATCTGCATGGTCCGGTCGGCACCGAACGCCTTGGCATAGCTGGAAACAATAGACGAGGACGCACCCTGGTCGAGCAGCCAAGCGGCTTTATAGGTCAGGAGGCGCGTGGCTTCGAGTTCGATCGCCATATCGGCCAGCATGAACTGGACGGCCTGGAAATTGGCGATGGCCTGACCAAAGGCCTCACGTTGCTGGGCGTATTTGACCGATTCGTCCAGCGCACGTTGGGAGATGCCGATGGCAAAGGCCCCTACCTCGGGCCGGCTGCGGTCAAACGTCCGCATGGCGATCTTAAAGCCCTGGCCTTCCGCCCCGACCAGGCCGGCGCGCGGCACCTTGACGTCCTCAAACACGATCTCCGCGGTGTCTGACGCCCGCTGACCCATCTTGTCGTGCATGCGGCTGGCCGTCACTCCAGGGGAATCGGCCGGCAGGACAAAGCACGACACCGCACTATGGCCCTGACTCTTATCCTCGGTCGCAAAGGTCACATACCAATGTGCGACCGAGCCGTTGGAGATAAAGTGTTTTGTTCCGTTGAGAACAAAATCGTCGCCAACCTTGCGATAGGTCGTCGAGATCGACGCGGCGTCAGAGCCGGCGCCGGGCTCAGTCAGGGCAAAGGCAGCGTAGACCGGCTCGGAGATGAGTTGGCCAAGATAGGTCTTTTTCTGTTCATCGCTCCCCGCTACCAGGAGTGGCGTGGTCGCCAGATTATTGGCCACCATATTAAGCGCCATACCCGCGCAGCCGTAGACAATTTCTTCATCAATCAGGCAGGTATCAAACACCTCAAGCCCCAGGCCGCCATACTCGGTTGGCACGAGCGGGTTGAGGATACCCAGCTCCCAGGCTTTGCGACAGACGTCGTCCGGGAACTCCTGCTCTTTGTCGTATTTTGCCGCAACCGGAATCATCTCCTCGACGGCAAACTTGTGGACAGTGTCTTTGAGTTGTTGTTGTTCCGGGGTCAGTTCAAAGCCGTACACGGTAAGTTCTCCTTAATTCTCTCTGCATAATCAACGCACGATGGCACACACTATTGTAACCACTGCAAACACTTGGCCTCTTCCAGAATGGGGTCCAGAGCCGCTTTCTCTTCGGCTTTCTCGTATCGCTCCCGGAGAACGCGAAACGACCGGGCATGATACTTCTGCGTGCTCTGGGAGTACTCCTTGCCGCGCAGCATGACCGAACACGTCTCTTGCCCGGCAGCGAGGGCCTGGGCGTTGGCCGCGGTCCAGGGCAGAAAGGTCTGACCGACTTCTTTGAGGATGGGTTTCAGCGTTGGAGCCAGCTCATCCCAGGTCTCTAACGTGCCCTCAGCCTTGGGGTCCAGCATCTGCATCGCCCAGGAGAGGACGTTCGGGGCAACCGCTCGCATGATCGTACCGGCCGAGGGATCGGTAGAGCATTGGTGCAACTGAGCGGCCAGACCAAAATCACCAAACGTGGGCTTGCCACCGAACAGGTACATACGTTGTGCGAGATGCGGTTCGAGCAGTGCCAACAAACGATCAAGGGAAGACTCGATATGCTCCCGGGTCTGTTCGCTTGAGCCGACAAAAGACAAGCGTGGGATCATACGCGTCCGGATTTGCTCAGTCGTCGTCGCATATTCTTCCTCACTCAACCCAGGCTGAGTCAGGCGCGCAATGCGTTCAGCCGTGGATTTCTGGTCAGGCTCATACGTCCAGCGGTAGTGGAACATCTGCTTATTGCCCCACTCGTCGCCATACTCTTCGATCAGGGCGGACAGGAAGGCCAGAGTCGGGTCGCTCGGATGAATAGACGGCTCGGGCTGGAGTTCCTCAAAACGCTCTATAATGGGCGTGGAGTCCTGCATGCCCTGCCCGTCCGGGGTGATAACGAGCGGAACCAGGGGCAGCTTGGCGTAGCGCTCGAATTCTTCCTGATTAGTGGAATCGCGAGCGACCCATTCGTGCGGAATCTGCTTGTACCGAAAATAGGCCCGGACTTTTAACGAGTAGGGCGACAGCTCAACACCAAAGAGACGGTAGGCTTGGGACATATCATCCTCACACGGACCTGATTGAGACCCGGCTATTTCCCATTAAAGCAGGGCTCGCGTTTCTCCAGGAAGGCCGCGATACCCTCTTTGCCGTCGTCGGTCTTGGAGCGCGCGGCGATGGACTGGGTTTCGTTTTCCATCTGGGTCTCAAGCGTTTCCGTCCAGCCGCTGTGGAGGAGCCGTTTGGCGCCCCCGAACGCGCCGGTTGCTCCCGAAGCGAGCTCAGTGGCGAGCCTTTCCGCCTCGGCCAGCAAATCCGCGTCCGGGACAACACGGTTCACAATGCCCCAGGCTTCAGCTTCCTGGGCTGACAGCAGCCGGTTGGTGACCGCCAACTCGAAGGCCCGCTTCATGCCAACAATCCGCGGCAGAAAATAGGTTGAAGACCCGTCCGGGGTCAGCCCGGCACGCGTATAGGCCATGGTAAATTTCGCCGACTCACCGGCAAAAACAATGTCACACGAACAGGCAAGACTCATGCCCGCTCCCGCGGCCGTACCGTTCACCGCTCCGATCAATGGGGCGTCCATCCGAGCGAAACGGGATACGGCGCCATGCAGATAGGTGGTCACTTCCTTCATATGGGCGGGCAGTTGGTCGCCCTGGGCGGCAAAACTTTTCAGGTCTCCACCGGCGCAGAACATGCGGCCGTTGCCGGTCATGACGGCGGCTCGAATATCCACGTCTTCGTCGCATTCGAGCGACACCTGCATCAAATCACGCGCTAGATCGATATTGAGCGCGTTCGCGGAATCCGGCCGGTTCAAGGTGATGATGGCAATATGGTCCTTTTTTTCAAATTGAAGGGCGGTATAGGTCATGCAGTCCTCCTTCTGATGATGCAGTGCTAGAGTCCTCGTAGGAAATCGACTATGGCCTGTCCGATCTCCTGTGGCGCGTCTTCCTGAATAAAGTGCGAGCCCGTGACAGTAATTTCTTTTTGCTTCGGCCAGGTTCGACAATACTCGCGTTGCGGACCGGTCAGGAGCGCCCCAGGATCGGCGTTCACAAAGAGTTTGGGCACATCGCTGGTTGACAACCATTGCCCATATTGTTCGACAATCTCGACCACGTCGGGCGGTTCACCCTCAATCGGAATCTGACGCGGCCAGGTCAGCGTGGGTCGGCGCGACTCGCCCGGCTCTGTGTACGGCTTCCGGTAGACGGCCATTTCTTCTTCGGTCAGTTTCCGTACCACGCTGCCGGGCAGCACCCGCTCGACAAAGACATTATTCTGGATCACCATCTCCTCTCCGGCAGGCGAACGAAAGCCCTGAAAGACTTTGCGCGCGGCCTCGGGAAAGGTCTCCCACGTCAGGGGACACACGATAGCCTCCATATAGACCAGGGCCTTGATGCTGTCCTGATGACGGTGAGCCCAGTGAAAACCCAAGGCCGAGCCCCAGTCGTGGACCACCAGGGTGACGTTCTTCGTGTGCTGGTCGAGCCCAACGGCGTCAAACCAGGCGTCCAGATAGCGGGCGTGATCAACAAAGCGGTAGGAGCCCGCGGGGTTCTTGCCCGAATCGCCCATGCCGATCAGGTCGGGCGCCAGGCAACGCGCGCCACCTTCAACCTCGGCAATAATGTTGCGCCACAGATACGAAGAGGTAGGGTTACCGTGCAGAAACACGACAGGATCGCCGCTGCCGGTATCGACATAGGCCAGCTCACTATCGAGCACGGCTACCCGTTTCCGTTCATAAGGGTCGTTGGCTGAAATAGACTGACTCATGCTGCTCTCCTGAAAAAATACTCTCTCTAGTCCCTTCTCCCCCGGAGGGAGAGGTCTAGGGTAAGGGGGATTCCTATCCGTTTGTCCCCGCGATATCCGCCATAAGGGCCAACGCCTCAGGCTGACCCGACTGCACCATCATGGTTGAAATCCCAGCGGACTCCCAGACCTTGAAACGCTCACGAATCCGCTCCGGCGGACCGCATAATGAGATTTCGTCGCACAGCTCATCCGGGACCAGCTCGGTCGCCTCTTTTTTCCGACCGGACAGATAGAGGTCCTGAATCTCAGCCGCTACGTCCGCATAGCCGTACTTCGAGACCATCTCGTTGTGAAAATTCTTGCCTTTGGCTCCCATCCCACCGACGTATAGCGCCAGGGTCGGCTTGAGTTGGGCCAGACAGGCCTTGACATCGTCTCCGATCACGACGGTACAGCCGGCCAGGATATCGAAGTTCTCCAGCGACTTGCCGCCGCCGGCCCGGGCAAAGCCTTTTTCCAGGTCGGGCGTAAACATATCCATCCGATAGGGCGAGAACCAGATCGGCAGCCAGCCATCGGCGAGTTCGGCCGTGATGCGGATGCTGAGCGGCTTCATGGTTGCCAGATAGACGGGTAGGCGACGTGAGTGCAGGATCGACTTGAGGGGCTTGCCCAGCCCGCTGGCGTCTTCTCCCTGATAGGGCAGTTGATACACCTTGCCGTCTAATGAAACCGGCTCCTGGCGGTCCCAAATCTTGTGCAGGATTTCCACGTACTCGCGAATGCGTGCTGCCGGCCGGCTGTAGGGCATGCCGTGCCAGCCTTCGATGACCTGCGGACCGGACATCCCCAGACCGACAATCACCCGTCCGTTCGACAAGGCGTCTAGGGTTGACATGGTCATGGCGCACATCGCCGGAGTGCGGGCCGGAATCTGGAGAATCCCGGTACCAAGTTTTATGCGCGAGGTCTTGGCCGCCAGATAGGCCAGCGGCGTCACCGCGTCGGAGCCGTACGCCTCCGCGCTCCAGACGGAGTCATAGCCGAGTTTTTCCGCTTTGAGGATCATATCCAGGGGGAGCTCGACCCGGCCACCGGAATAGCCAATGCCTATTGCAAGTTTCATAGGAACTCCTTTCTTCAGGGGGCTGTTTATATCGCACTGCCGGACACGCGGCTACTCGGGAGGGAGAGCCATCGACACACCGGAGGCTCATCTTCCCGGTCGAAAGGCGTCCGCCACACGCGCATAGTCTTCAAGCCGCGGCAGGATGAGCGGCAGGTCCACCCCGGCGGCTCGATACTCGGCAATCCGCTGTCGGCACTGCTCTTCCGAGCCGATGAGATAGAAAGACGCTACCATCTCGTCAGTAATGAGCTTGACCGCCTCTGTGCCCCCGTCTTTGGTATACGACTCTCGTAACGGCCCGAGGATAGACGGATCGAATCCTCCCTTTTCGAGCAGGATTTCGCCCACATAGGCTTCGTCAAGCAGGCGGACAATACGCTTTTTGAGGGTTGGCAGCATGCGCTGCGGATCGTCGGTCAGTCGAATGATCAGCATGCAGGCAATGTCGATCGATTGAGGATCACGCCCGGCCTCCTTGGCCGCGCTGCGGACCTCTTCCACTGCGTAGGTGACATAGGACGGAGGAACATAGGCGTTCAATAAAACACCGTCGGCAATCGCTCCTGCCAAGCGCAGCCCTTTTTTTCCAATCGCTGCCAGATAGATGGGCAGATTGGGCTGGACCGGCGTGGTGGCAAGCCGGGCATTCCTGAGCGTAAACGGCCCTACCGTGTCGGACACCCGCTCACCCGACAGCAGTCGTTTCAACAGGGAGACGCTCCCCCGCATAGCGGCCTGGGCATTGCCGTAGGCCATGCCCATCTTACCTTGGATCACCTCGCGTTCGCTACGCCCCATCCCCAACACGAAACGTCCACCCGTAATCCGGTCTAGCGTGGCCGTTGCCATCGCGAGGAGCGCGGGGTTGCGCGTGTACGGATTTGTGACACCAACGCCGAGCTTGATCCGCTCGGTCGCTGCCCCGAGATAGCCGAGCAGGGAGAATATCTCTTCGTGGAAATAGCGCTCCGTGACCCACAGGGATTCATAGCCGGCGTTTTCTGCGAGGAGTCCGTACTGCTTCAGTTCAGGGCCACTCTCGATACCGTGGTAGAGGACGAGACCTGATCGGCTCATATTCCGCTCCGTTCCTGTTCTAGGCGTACTTCTGGGCGACAAACGTCCAATACGTCGGCACGATGTCCGGATTCTCTTGAGTGACGCGGAATCCGGTCTCGTGCAGCATGGCGAGAATATCACTTCGAGTGTTGACAATATTCCCCCAGGTGACCTCGAACCATTGCTCCAGAATGCTCATGGTAAAGCGGCGGTCATGGAGGTCGGCTCCCGTTTCCGGGGCACACCGGTCGACCAGCAGCAGGCTGCCTCCGGGCTTGAGCGCGCGCTGGCAGCCACGCAGGATGTCGGCTTTTTTTGCGTCGGGAAGCTCATGAAAAACCTGGACCATGGTGATGAGATCAAACTCATTCTCAAAGGCCAGCGCTTCCCCGCCGACTGAGCGCACATCAACTCGATCGCTGAGTCCTTGCTCCTGAAGCAGCTTTCGGGAGGTTTGCACAAAATAGGGTAAAGGCTCGATACCGGTTACACGGCAGTGTGCGAATTCCTGGGCAAAGCGCGCGATCACGGTGCCACTCCCGGAGCCGATATCCATAACCTGTCCTCCAGCTTCGAGTTGCTTTTCCATACCGGGAAGCTTCCGGGCCGCCGCCACTACCACAGGGGCACGCAAGGCCGAAACTTTGCCCTGGTGGTGAAAGAAATCTTCATCATGGTCGTGGAAGGTTTTGAGTGCTCCAGTCCGAAAAGCATCGGGATAGGCCGGAAAGTCTCGCGACAGGCTGGCCAGAACATGGGCGGTCAGCAACTCGGGAGCGTCGTCGCCAAGCAGTTCGTCCATAAACGGTGCAAAGGTGAACCGCGTATCTCCGTCAGCTTGGAGTATCCCCACGGCACACGCCGCCTGGCACCAGACTTTTGTCCGCCAGGGATCGAGTTCCAGGATTTCGGCTAATGCTTCGGCCGAGACCGTTCCGCCGCATCGTCGCATCTCGGCAAAATACCCCAGCCGCCCGCCAATATCGGTAATATGCGTCGCGTGCAGGCCGAGCATCCAGCTCCGTATCATTCGGGCTTGGCTATTTTTTGTCGGTTCTTTGTTGGCCATAGTTGATCCTTAGCTCTTATGTTTCTGCAAAAATGTGAGAATCGCCTCTCTCGACTGTGCCGGTTGCTCGGCCCAGAACACATGACCGGCCGGTTCCAGGACCACGAACTCGGAGTCGGTAATATATTCAGCCAGGAGTTGTGAATTCTCCCAGGCAATCAAGGCATCGTCCTTTCCCGTAATGACCAAGGTCGGACAGGTAATCTGAGAAAGGCGGTCGAACGTATCGTGCCGATACGCTGCTTTCATTCTGTGGGCAAACCCGACTGGATTAAGGGGCTGCTTTTTGCGGGCTTCAATCAATGCCGGGATAAGCTCAGGATGCTGTTCGACATAACCTTTGGTAAAGGCGGTCTCGGCCAGCGCCCGCCCGCGCTCTTCCGCGGAGAGCGCGGCAGTTGAATGGGAATTCTGGACAGCCTCGCCCTCCAGACTGACGGCGTGCGGGCCACCAGGGGTAGTACAGCCCAGCACAAGGGAGCGGACAGCGGCCCCGTGCCGGATGGCCAATTCCTGGGCAATCATCCCTCCCATTGAGACGCCATACACATGCGCGGGTGAGAAGTCCAGGTGATCCATGAGCGTAGCGGTATCATCGGCAATCATGCCGATTGTGTATTCGATATCCGGCTTTTCACTCTGGCCAGAGCCACGTTGGTCGAAGATGAGAACCTGGAATTGATCCACGAAATCCGGCAGCAGATTGGCAAAAATGCTCCGGTCGCTCTGTGCCCCGTGGATGAGCACAAGCGGGTCGCCTGTCCCGTGCAGTTCATAGGCTAAGTTGACACCGTTGACCTGTACAGAGGGCATAATACCTCCTGATTATCCGGCTGGACAGCCTGGGGGGAACACCGCCGGTTTCTTCACAAAACATAACAACATTACGCTAAAAAGATTGAAAAACGCACTCATCAGAAAGGCGAGGTCGTAACTCCCGTATACATCATAGAGATAGCCCGCGGCCATGGGACCGAAGGCCGCCATAGAACCGGCCAGGGAAAAAATGAAACCAACGATCGCCCCAACCGCCAGCCGGCCATAAAAGTCACCGACGATTGCCGGGAACAGGGCGGTGGTCCCGCCATACGAAAAACCGAACAGCGCTGCCGACAGATAGAGCAGGGAGAGGCCGGAACTGACTGCCAGCCCAAAGAACGCCACGGCTTCCAAAGTCAGACAGGTGCCCAAGGTCAGCAGACGGCCATAACGGTCGGACAGCGGGCCGGTAACCAAACGTCCGGAGAAACCGGCTAGACCGATCACGCTGATCAACGTGGCGGCGGTCACCTGCGATACACCCAGGTCTATGGCAAAGGGCACAATATGGACCAGCGGCATGAACACCACCAACCAGGTCATCGTAAAAGCGGCAACCAGCATCCAGAAGGCACCCGTCCGACGAGCAGACGCAAGGGTCCAGGCATCGCGTCGGTCGGGAGAGACATGCGGGCCGGCAAGCGCCTCCTCTGATAATAAAACGGGCTGGATGCCGTCCGGACGGAGGCCCAGACGTTCAGGGTCACGGACGATGAAGCAGGCACACAGCGTAATGAGCACCAGTCCGCCCAAGCCAAGGAGCAGGTAGGAGGTTCTCCAGCCATAGCTCGTGATAAGCAGGGCGGCCAGCGGCGGAACGAAGAAGTTGCCAAAGCTGGAGCCACTTGTGCTCATGCTGAGAGCGAGACCGCGCCGCCGGATAAACCAACGCACCACGGTTGCATTACACGGGACAAAGGCCGCACTCATGCCGAGCGCGGCAATACCGCCGAGAAAGAGGTAGAGTTGCCACAGGGCGTGCATCTGACTCATCAGCATGGCCCCGCTCCCCACTAAGATACCACCGACTCCCACCACAAGGCGTGGGCCCCAGCGGTCGGTATATAGGCCAGCCACAATCCCGAGGCCGCTATACACAAACACGTACACCGAATAAGCGAAGGACAAACTCGTCCGCCCCCAGCCCATCTCTGCCGAAATTTCGGGCATGAACACCCCGTAGGAAAACTGAATCCCGTACGCGGCGGACAACACCGTAAAAGAACAGCCGACAATCACCCAGCCATAGAAGAATGACGGCCGGTCGGTCGGCGCGAGGTCGGCTGGGCGCTTCACCGGGTCAATGGTACGCATTGAACCGCAGTATCCAGGGCGGGTGACACTGGGTCAAGAGAGTATCCGCCGGTGTCAGGCCACGAGGCGCTACGACAGGCGGGGACGGCAGGACGCTTACAACCCTAACGCTTTGGCAATGTTGACGCGCTGAATTTCATCCGTGCCACCGGGAATGCGCAGATTGCGCGCAATACGGAATATTTTTTCGATCCCGGACTCTTTCATCAGCCCATGCGCTCCGTGCAGTTGGACGGCTCTATCGGCTACGCGATAGAGCGCTTCATCGCAGAAAACTTTGAGCGCACACACCGTTTTGATGAGGCGCGGGTCGACCTTGAGCGCCCACAAATTCCCCTGGTCGGCCTGCCACAGGCTTTGGAGCGACAGGCTCCGCATGGCTTGGACGTCTAAGTAGGAATCGACCACCATCCACTGTAAGGCTTGAAACCGACTTAGCGGTCCGCCAAATGCACGCCGGTTCTTGATGTAATCGCTACAACGGTCGAGCAGATATTGTCCCAAACCGGTGCACATGCCCCCACGCCGGACGCGAATCCAGTTGATCATTCCCATGCTGAGATAAAAGCCCTGGCCTTCCTCCCCCCACATATGATCCGCTGAGAGCTGGCAGTTCTCGAACCGGAGTTCACCGGTCATACCGTCGTCCATAATGGTCCGATACGTCCGGCCGATGGTCAGCCCAGAGTTGTCTCGTTCAACGATAAAGGCTGTTGCGCCGGCTCCCTCTTTGTTCGGATCGTGCAGAGCACAAACCAAGATCAGGTCGGCATACTGCGCATTAGTAATATAGGCTTTGGTACCATTCACGACCCAGCTGTCACCGTGTTTTTCGGCCCGGGTCTCCATGCCGAGCACATCAGAGCCGCCTCGGTATTCGGTGATGGCGTAGGCAGCGGTTGTTTCGCCTCGGACCAAGGGTAACAAGTATTTCTGCTGCTGCTCCTCGGTCAGAAACATCAGCATATGATTGGGCCCTTCTGTCCAGGACAACATCCACTGCGCAACCCCGATACCATGCTGATAGACGGCCTCATGCACAAAAAACATATCCGTCAGACTAAACCCGCCACCGCCGACTTCTTTGGGCATATGCAGCGCATACAATCCCCGCTCCGCGGACCGTTTGCGAATCGTCTGCTGGGCGGCCAGCACCTCGGGAGCGAGCCGCCCGTCTTCACGGAGATAGAGATGCTCGTTGGTAAGATGGTCGGCCAGACTGTGCTCGATAGGAGCAATATCGTTTTCAATAAAACGGTGAATATCACGAACCGTTTGCTCAACATTCGCTGGCGGGGAGAAATCAATCATACGCTCGTTCGTAATGGATTCCGGTCGGAAATGCTATCCCGTCCGAAGGCAGCAAAAAGGCATAAAAAAGGGGGCCGTGAGGCCCCCGTGGTATCGACATTTTCAGCAGGCGGGAGAGCACATCCCCCGACAACATTCCAGCTTAGTAGTCATCAAAGTCGTCATCGTGGCTATGACCATCCACCCCGGCTTGGGGCTTTTCGGGCTTCTCGGCAACCGCCGCCTCTGTAGTCAACATCAAGCCGGACACGCTCGCCGCATTTTGGAGGGCGACCCGGACAACCTTGGTGGAATCAATCACACCGGCTTTGAACAATTTCTCATACTCGCGCGATGCCGCGTTAAAACCCGCATCACCGCTCTGCCCTTTGATCTGATTGACCACTACTGGAGCGTCCAGGCCGGTATTGCTCACGATTTGTCGAATCGGTTCTTCAATCGCTCTGCGCACGATCTTCACACCCGCATCCCGGTCATCGTTGAATTCCAGTTCGTCCAGATTGGATTGCGCCCGAATCAGCGCGACACCCCCGCCGGGAACGATCCCTTCCTCCGCTGCCGACTTGGTGGCGTGCAGGGCGTCGTCCACCCGGGCCTTGCGTTCTTTCATCTCGACTTCAGTGGCGGCCCCAACCTTAATCACCGCCACCCCGCCGGCAAGCTTAGCCAAGCGCTCCTGGAGCTTTTCTCGATCATAGTCTGAGGTGGTTTCTGCAATCTGGGCACGAATTTGATCCGCCCGCCCTGCGATGTCTTTTTTCTTACCCGCCCCATCCACAATGGTGGTGTTGTCCTTATCCATAATCACGCGCTGGCAGCTCCCCAGGTCTGCCAGATCAATATGTTCGAGCTTCATGCCAAGCTCTTCGGCAACCACCCGTCCGCCCGTCAGAATGGCTATATCCTCCAGCATGGCCTTGCGCCGATCGCCAAACCCTGGAGCCTTGACCGCAGTGCAGTTCAGGGTTCCTCGGATCTTGTTCACGACCAGGGCCGCCAACGCTTCCCCGTCAACGTCTTCAGCAATCATCACCAATGGTCTGCCGCTCTGCGCGATTCTCTCCAGCAGCGGAACGAGTTCCTGCATATTCGAGATTTTTTTCTCATGAAGAAGAATATAGGGCTGCTCGATCTCGGCAACCATCCGCTCCGGGTCGGTTACAAAATACGGAGAGAGAAACCCGCGGTCGAACTGCATCCCCTCCACAACGTCCAGCACGGTTTCCAATCCCTTACCCTCTTCAATGGTAATCACCCCTTCCTGACCCACTCGCTCCATGGCTTCGGCCAGATTGTCTCCTATTTGGGCATCACCATTGGCCGCAATCGTTCCGACCTGAGCGACTTGCTCCTTTCCTCGGACCTTACGGCTTTGTCCTTGGACACCCTCGACCACTTTTTCGACCGCGGCATCGATGCCACGCTTGAGTGACATCGGGTCGAACCCGGCCGCTTGGAGCCGCAGCCCTTCGGTCAGGATAGCACGGGCTAAGATGGTTGCCGTGGTTGTCCCGTCTCCAGCCGCGTCCGCAGTTTTCGTGGCGGCCTCACGGATCATCTTGGCTCCCATGTTTTCGAATTTGTCCTCGAGCTCAATTTCTTTGACGACCGTTACACCGTCTTTTGTGACAACCGGGGCACCAAAGCTTTTCTCTAAAAGGACATTGCGTCCTCGCGGGCCGAGGGTCACCTGCGTTGCATCTGCAATAATATTTACACCTTTGAGAATCCCGTCCCGAGACTCCTCATGTAAATGGACTACCTTACTCGCCATACCACTGATCTCCTTTCACGCACCTCGTGGTCGATATGTATTGTCACGCAGAGGCAACTTAAGCATCTTTCCTCGAAATGCAAGCGCAGACGGAGTCCATACCGTTATCGACGGGCATGTGCCCAGCGAGCCTGAGGGATATCATCCGGGCTGACCGCCGGGATTGTCGCCAAAGTCTGCTTCCCACGGCGGACAACGACCTTGCCGAGGACTTGGTTACGAAGAATCGGGGCTACCACCTGGGTGGGCAGTTGAAGAGCAATAGCAACGGCGCCAACATCGCCTTTTGGCACCAACGGTGCCGCCGTTGCCGCGGCAACAGGCTGAAAAGCGGACAGGTTGCCGTTCTCAACCCGAACCTCAACCCACAAAAGGGACCCGCTCTCGATCAGTGGAAGTCGCGTAAAATTAGAGAATCCCCACTCAAGCAAATCCTCTGCAACACGGAAGCGCATCCTGCTGGTTTTGCCGCCGAAGACGACAGCAATGAGACGAAGCGAGCCCCGTTGAGCCGTAGTGACAAGATTAAAGCGTGCTTTGTTCGTAAAGCCGGTCTTGAGCCCATCAACCCCATGGATGCGCCCAACCAGTCGATTGGTATTCGGCAGATGCTTGCGACGGTGACCGAATGACATAGAGGGCTGCGAAGTCCACGCTAAAACATGGTGATGACGTAAAAGTGCCCGAGTGAGCAGGGCGATGTCGTCAGCCGACGCTTTATCCGGCGCACGGTCGGTTCTGGTCGGCATGCCATTGACCGTGCGGTATTGCGTCTGACCCATCCCTAACTGCCGGGCACGTACGTTCATCCGCTGCACACATTGTCCGACAGAACCACAGACATGCTCGGCAATGGCAACAGCCGCATCGTTTGCAGAGGTGACAAGGACGGCCCGGAGCAGTTCTGCCAGTTGAAAGACTTGACCAGCCCGCAGAGAGATCGTTCGGCCTTTTGTTTGACTAGCCCGCCGGCTAATAGTGATCTTGGTCTCCAGGCTGACCCGCCCTCTTTCAATGTCTTCAAAGACAATGAGGCCTAACATCATTTTTGTGAGAGAGGCTTGGGGCCATATTTTTTGGCTATTATGGGAAAAGAGCACCTGACCGGTCTGGGCATCTTGTAAGAGTGCTGCCTCAAAATACTTGAAAGCAGGTAGTTTCGGCGGTTGAGGAAAGTATTCGCTCCCGCTGAAGGCGAATGCTTTTTGCGGAGGTCCGCTTAGAAAACTACCAGCAACAATGCAGACAAGAAAATACCGCGCCCACGTGTATGATTGCATCCACCCCTCCTCACCCCCTGCGCATAGCCCGATTAGGACGTAGGGATATGGTCATTTGGAGACCACGAAAATCTTCTAGTAACACATGCTAGCATCATATATAAGGTATTGTCAATAAAGGACTTTTTATTCATCAAATATTTGTCTCAAGAGAAGGGCAAAATGAATATCAGCCCACAATATCTTGTACCTAGCGAATTCCATCACTCAAGAGCTTGTGGAGAGAGAGAATATCTTTATGAATGGCTGTCAGAATTTTTTGTTGCTGTTGACCCGGACGAACAGGAAGAGGCACTGCTGGGCCGGCTTGAGAAGGAGGAGCCTCATCCGATAATCGCTGACCGTCTTTTAACCGTTTTTTCGCCCCTGCAATCGTGAACCCCTCTTCATACAAGAGCCGTTTGATATCAAGGAGGGTTTCAACATCGCGGCGGCGGTATAACCGATGGCGCGAAGGAGTTTTCCCAGGTTTGAGAATGGGAAACTCTGTCTCCCAATACCGCAACACATAGGGCTTCACGCCAACAATCTTGGCGACTTCACCGATGCGGAAATAGAGCTTATTCGAGAGTTCAAGCTGGTCCACGACAAGCTCAGTCTTGGAGGAGTGGGTTAATAGCCTTTTTCAAGACAGGACTCGGTTTAAACGACAACACACGACGGCCAGATATAATAATTTCTTCCCCGGTCTGTGGATTCCGTCCTTTACGCGGATGTTTCTCGTTAATGACGAAATTCCCAAAGCTGGAGATTTTAACCTTTTCTCCTTTTTCGAGATGGCCTTTGATGATTTCGAAGATCGACTCAACCACCTCGGTCGCTTCTTTTTTCGAAAAGCCGACCTTCTCGTAAATATGCTCAACAATGTCTGCTTTTGTCATACAGGGCCTCACCATCATCCTCCAACAGTAGGAGGCAAGGAAGCTTTCAGCTCATATCACACAGGCAGGAGCCCGTTTAACCAGACGCATACGCTACTCCCCAGGCAACGGATAAGAAGCGCAAGACTGTGTAATACCACGACAATATTATAAATAGCAACGTTGCGAGCATAGTGGAGCCATGTCTTGAAGTCAAGTTTACCTGCTCCTTGATGCCTTCTTATCAGGAGGGCTTTCAGCAAAGAGGGCCCAACGCTAGGATAAAGAACAAAGAGAGTGAAGGAGGACACCCCTTGCAGGAGATCCGTACTCAGTTGAGTGAAGACCTGACCGCCGCAACAACAAGCCAAGACATCGAAGCTGTACGCGTTCGCTATCTCGGACGGAAAGGAGCGATCACCCTGCTGCGAAAAAATGCTGATTTCTCAGCAATGTCAGCAGATGAAAAGAAACGCTTTGGACAGCAGTTCAATGAATTGAAACGCTTTGCAGAGCAGCAGGTCGCAGCCGCACAGGCGCGACAGACTAGTACGACCCTCGCCCCGCCGAGCATCGATATGACGCTTCCGGGCCTCAACAGCCACCTCGGCCACCTTCATCCGATTTCTCTTGTCCAACTGGAGCTCGAAGAAATCTTTCAATCCCTGGGATTTATGATCCTGGACGGTTACCACGTGGAGACGGACTTTTATAATTTCGAGAGCCTGAACATCCCCCGCGACCACCCTGCACGAGACATGCAGGATACCTACTGGCTCAAGAATGGATTGCTACTCCGGACGCATACTTCGGCCAATCAGGTCCGTGCCTTAGAGCACTATGGCGCACCTGTTCGGGCCGTCTTTCCGGGCCGTTGTTTTCGGAATGAAGCCATTGACCCAAGCCATGAGAATACCTTCTACCAACTCGAAGGTCTGATGGTGGACAGAGAAATTTCTGTCGCGAATCTGATTGCGGTTATGCGCACCGTGCTGACCGCGGTCTTTCATCGAGAGGTCACGGTACGCTTACGTCCGGGCTATTTCCCTTTTGTCGAGCCCGGCTTTGAGCTCGACATCCAATGTCTGATCTGTGCAAGTGAGGGCTGTTCAACCTGTAAAAAATCCGGCTGGATTGAACTGCTGCCGTGTGGCCTCGTGCATCCTCGGGTCCTTGAATTTGGTCAGGTCGACCCGGACCGTTATAGCGGATTCGCCTTTGGCCTCGGTCTCACCCGCCTAGCCATGATGAAATATAATATTCCAGATATTCGGCTTCTGAACTCGGGCGATCTTCGCTTTTGCGAGCAATTCCCGGCAGCCGTCTGAGTAGGAGCCAGCCATGCATATCTCCCTTGACTGGATCGCCCAATATGTCGATCTCTCAGACCTCTCACCACAAACGATTGCGCACCGACTCACCATGGCGACAGCTGAGGTAGAAGGAGTTGAAACCCTGGTTCGCTCCCTCGATGGAGTCCGTATCGGTCAGGTCGTATCGATCGAGCTACTGGGCGATCAGCTCACCTTCGTTTCCGTTGCGTGTGGAACAGAGCAGTTTACGACGGTCTGCGGGGCGCCCAATGTGCGAGAGGGGATGAAATCAGCTTTTGCCCCCGCTGGGGTAACGATTGCCGGGGGGCAGACGATTACCGAAAGGCAGGTTGGTGGGAAAACGAGTCAGGGGATCTTGTGCTCGTCCGAGGAATTGGGCATGGGCGGCGGACATTTCAGTATCCTTGACCTTCCTGAGTCCCTTGAGAGCGGGGCTGCTCTGGCCGACCTCATTCCCTCCTCAGACACCCTGCTTGAAATCGACAATAAGAGCCTGACCCACCGTCCCGACCTGTGGGGCCACTACGGGATCGCACGCGAAGTTGCCGCCATTTTTGAGCGACCGTTACGTCCTCTCCAACTGGTCGATGTGACACAGTACAACGACTTACCCGCCTATCCACTGACCCTTGACGATCCCGAAAATTGTCCCTGTTATTGCTGTATTGAGATGACCGGGGTAGCCGCCCTGCCCTCGCCACTGGCGCTGCAATGCCGGCTACATGCCCTGGGACAGCGCACGTTCAATATTCTGGTCGATCTCACGAATTACGTCATGCTTGAACTCGGCCAGCCCATGCACGCGTTCGACGCGAGCCGTCTTCAGGCCGTCCGCGTCGCCCCGTTTGGAACAACGGGTCCGTTCACAACGCTTGACGGCCAAGTGCGGCACATGATCCCGGAAGATCTGATGATCTGGAATGAACGCGAGCCAATTGCTCTCGCCGGCATTATGGGTGGACTGAATAGTGAGGTCAGCGAGACAACCACCAGCCTACTGCTTGAGAGTGCAAATTTTAAGGATGCGCGCATTCGCCGGACCGCCACCCGGCTCGGTATCCACACCGATGCCAGTCAACGTTTTGAGAAGCAACAGCCACCGGCGAATACAAAAACTGCAACCGAGCGCTTTCTCCACTTACTGCTCGAATCCGGCCTTCAGCCTCAGGTGCACTCTCGGTTCACCGCTCAGGGAACGCTGAAAGACCAGACCCGATATCTCGATATTCCGACTGAATTCTTTGATCGACGAATAGGCAACCCGCTTGCCCAAGACAGGATTGTGTCCGTACTGGCCTCACTCGGTTTTGAAGCCAGTATGGCGAACAACACCCTCTCCGTTGGCATCCCTCCGTTTCGGAGCGAGAAAGACATCTCTCTGCCCGTTGATATTCTGGAAGAAGTCACCCGTATTCAGGGCTATGACAACCTCGAACCAAAGATGCCAAACTTCTCGGTCGAGCGTGTGGTCCTTAACGATCGTCTGCGGACCCAGCATAAAGCCCGGCGTATTCTCGCACAGGCTCATGGGTTCTCGGAGATTCACAATTATAGCTGGTTTGATGAAACTTGGCTCAAGACGCTGGGCTACGAGCCTGAAGCAACACTGGAGATGGCCAACCCCAGCGCAGAGCATAATGTCCGGCTCCAGACCACACTGCTCACCAATATTTTTGCCGTTGTGAAGAAAAACACCGTCCTGCGGGATCATTTCCGCATCTTTGAGCTGGGGCGGATCTATCTCCCTGCCGGTGAACAGGATTGCATAGAGAAGAATGTGTTGGCTGGGGCAAGCTGTCAACACGAACGCCTGGGGAATTTGGAAGAGCATTTTCGCCAGATCAAAGGTACCCTTGAGGCACTCGCTGAACAGCTCAGCCTAGGCATATTAACATTTGTTCCTGCCACGACAACGACCGCACCGTGGCATACGCCCGGCGGGTATGTTGACATCACACTCCAAGGCGCGGGAGTCGGCCAGCTTGGCTTTTTGTCCGATCCCCTCTTGGAGAAAATTGCCCCCGCCGCTCAGGTAGTCTGGTTCGAACTCGACTTCGACAGGCTTGAGGGACCCATTTTTCCGGCCACCAGCTATACCCCGGCCTCTCGCTATCCTGGCTCGTGGTTTGACTTCTCTATTGTGGCCAGCGCTCAATCGGGTTTTGCTGAGTTGGTCCGCACGCTCGACGAGTTTTCTCACGCCCTGCTGAAAAAGAGAGAATTCATGGCTCTCTATCAGGGCAAGGGACTAGCGGAAGGGACGGCCAGCTATACTTTCCGGTACTGGATTGAATCTCAGGACAGCACTCTCACAGGAGAGCAAATAGAAGCGTTCCAGCAGAAGTATATCGCTTTCCTGCAATCGAAGGGTCTGCGCCTCCGTTAGGGGAAGGAAGGGCGACACAAGCGGCGAAGCAACCCGCTAGGCTGCCAGACGCTGCTTTGCCATGTCTGTCACTGCGGTAAATGCCTGCGGGTCTTGCATGGCTAGAGCGGCCAGAATCTTTCGATCAATTTCAACACCAGCCTGAGACAAACCATATATGAGCCGACTGTAACTCAGCCCATTCAGTCGTGCGGCCGCATTGATCCGGATAGTCCATAAACGCCGGAAGTCACGCTTTTTATTCCGTCGGTCTCGGTAGGCGTAGACCAGGCTCCGCTCAACGGTTTCACGTGCCTGACGATACTGGCGCCGGCGCCCGCCAGTATACCCTTTGGCCAGTTTGAGAATCCGCTTTCGGCGCCGGCGTGCCTTAAAGCCGCGTTTTGCGCGTGGCATACGAACTACTCCTCTCCGTCTCTATAAGTAGGGAATCAGTTTTTTGATCGCCTTGGCCTCGGAGTCTGAAACAAGCGTTGGCTGGCGGAGATTCCGTTTCTGTTTTCGAGTCTTCGTCGACAGAATGTGACGCAGGTAGGCGCGACGGCGGCGCACCTTGCCACTGCCGGTGATCTTAAATCGTTTTGCCGCTCCACGGCGAGTTTTAATTTTGGGCATAGTTACCTCGGAACAACAAGAATTGACATATTTCGTCCCTCCATACGAGGCTGTGGTGTCTCAAGAGAGGCGACATCTTCGATTTTTTCATAGACACGGTCGAGCAATTCTTTCCCAATCTCCGGGTGGGTGATCTCCCGTCCTCGGAAAAAGACAGAGACCTTGACCCGGTGTTTTTTCTCGATAAAGCGGCGGATATGGTTAATTTTGAAGTCAACATCGTGCTCACTGGTACGCGCCCCAAGCTTGACTTCTTTAACCATCACTTGGGTCTGGTGCTTCTTGGACTCCTGCACCTTCTTCTTCTGCAGGTAGCGGTACTTGCCGTAGTCCATGATGCGGCAGACCGGCGGAGAGGAGTTTGGAGCAATTTCAACCAAGTCAAGCTCTTGGCCGAGCGCGGTCCGGAAGGCCTCGCCTAGCGGCTGAATCCCAATCTGCTCCCCGTTGACGTCGATGACCCGGACTTCCCGCGCGCGAATCTGCTGGTTAATCCGAGTTCCCGCTTCTTTAGCTATGATACACCTCCTGGGATACGTTCACGGTTCAAGCGCTCAATAAAAGCTTGCACGGACAGCGGGGCGACTTTCTCTCGCTTGCGCGCCCGTGGGGCCACGGTCCCGGCTTGTACCTCTTTATCTCCAATGACGACGGTGTACGGAATTTTCTGGACTTCCGCTTCTCGAATTTTATAGCCCAGCTTCTCGTTTCGCAGGTCCAATTCGCAACGAATCCCGGCCTGCCTGAGCTGGGCGTCGACCTGCCGCGCGTACGCGTCCTGATTATCTGTGACCGTCACAATCTTCACCTGAACTGGGGCCAGCCAGAGCGGGAAATCCCCACCACAGTGTTCGATCAGGATGCCCATAAAGCGTTCGACGGCCCCTAAGACTGCGCGATGGATCATCACCGGCCGGGCTTCGTCCCCGTTAGCGGTGACATAGCTCAGGTCAAAGCGTTCGGGCAGCATAAAGTCGAGCTGAATCGTTGCGAGTTGCCATTCACGGCGTAAGGCATCGAGAACGATGAAGTCAATTTTGGGTCCATAAAAGGCGCCATCCGCGACATTCACTTCGTAGCTCACCTCATTCGCCTTGAGCGCTCCAGCCAGGGCCGCTTCCGCTCTGTCCCAGGTTGCATCGTCGCCCAGCCGCTTTTCCGGCCGCGTCGAAAGATAGAAATACACCTCCTCGAAGCCAAAGGTCTGATAGACCTCGTTAATCATACGTAGGACGCTACTGACTTCACTTTCGATTTGTTCTGGAGTGCAAAAAATATGCGCATCGTCCTGAGAGAATGAACGCACCCGGGTCAAACCGGCTAAAACACCCGAACGCTCGAAGCGGTGCAGGCGGGCAAAGTCCGCATAGCGCAGCGGCAGGTCCCGATAGGAATGCTTTTTTGCCGCATAGATATAGGTATGCCCAGGGCAATTCATGGGCTTGACACCAAAGTCGCGCCCTTCAACCTCAGTAAAGAACATATTTTCTTTGTAGTTGTCGTAGTGGCCGGAACGGCGCCAGAGATCAACATCAAAGATCTGCGGCGTCAGCACTTCCTGGTAGCCATAACGCTGGTAGAGCCCGCGCATATATGAGACCAGTTCATTATAGATCAAGGCCCCTTTGGGGTGAAAAAACGGGCTACCGGGTGCAACTGGATTAAAGCTGAACAGATCGAGCTCTTTGCCCAGGCGACGATGGTCACGCCGTTTGGCTTCCTCAAGCAATGCGAGGTGTTGGCGGAGTTCCTTTGGCGTCGCAAAGGCCGTCCCGTAGATGCGTTGGAGCATCTCGTTTTTTTCGTCGCCCCGCCAATACGCACCAGCCACGCTGGTGAGTTTAAAGGCCTGGAGTCGGCCGGTTGACGGGACGTGCGGGCCACGACACAGGTCGACAAACTCGCCCTGCCGGTAAAGTGAGACGATTTCATCCTCCGGGATGCCGGCGATAATCTCAGCTTTATAAGCCTCGCCCATCTGGGAGAAGAAGCGAACGGCGTCATTGCGTGGCACTTCTTCACGGCTGACCGGGAGGTTTTCTTTGACAATGGCCTGCATCTCCGCTTCGATACGCTCTAAGTCCTCAGGAGTGAAGGAGCGATCATGCTTAAAGTCGTAGTAGAACCCACTTTCGATCACCGGGCCAATCGTGATTTGGACTTCGGGAAAGAGGCGTTTCACTGCTTGTGCCATGAGGTGGGCAGTCGAATGACGCAGGACTTCGAGCCCCTCAGGAGAGGAAGGAGAAATAGGCTCAGCCTTCTCAGTGACCAAAGGGGAGGACACATCGACGATTTTTCCATCCACGCGGGCAGCGATGGCTTTTGAGAAATGCCGGCTGAGGTCCTTTGCCACACCAGCGTTCGTCCTGTTGTCAGTAGGCCGCTCACTGGTGCCGGAGGTCTTATGTGGAGCAATATCGTTCATCTGAAAAAGAAAAGAGGCATCATCCATCTCCGATGCCTCTTTCCCCCTCATTCACCTGTTCAGAGGGGGTTACTTTACTTCGTTGTCATAAGATTCTGAGCTGTACGTAGAGTCTGGGGCATAGGCACGGGCGGGATTGAACCGCCGACCCCTTCCGCGTCAAGGAAGTGCTCTCCCACTGAGCTACGTGCCTGCAGATCGCTCCGCTGTTCAAAGAGAGTGGACGTGTTCAGCATTTCATATCTACTGGAGGACACGTTTACTCTCTTCAGTCGCTTGGTGCGTACCAACTTTCCTATGGCGTGTCAAGAAAATGGCTACGCGGCATCTTCCGGGCGGACCTGAACGGTGACACTCGCTTCAATGTCTCTACTGAGACGAATCGGGACGGTATAGGTACCGAGCTGT
The DNA here is from genome assembly GCA_022826945.1 of Candidatus Binatia bacterium. Lineage (GTDB taxonomy): Bacteria > Desulfobacterota > Binatia > Bin18 > Bin18 > Bin18. The sequence continues at coordinate 631 of JAJDTY010000027.1, read as the reverse complement.
TTAATAGGCTCGGCAAGGATAATTTTTCGTCGGTCTATAGTCACATCTTGTGCCTGAAGCGCCTTTTCAATATCAATATTCGTCACAGAGCCAAAGAGCTTGTCCTCTTCTCCAGCACGAGCCGTAATGGACAGGGTGAGGCTGGACAATCGGTCACGAACGGCGTTGGCATTCTGCTGTGCGCGTTCTCTTTTCTTTGCGGCCAAACGTTTCTGGTGCTCTAAGACGCGAACGTTACGTCGGCTAGCCGTCATCGCTAAGCCGCGCGGGAGCAAATAGTTCCGGGCGTATCCATCCTTGACTCTGACGATGTCACCAATTTCACCCAGGTTCTCGACATCTTCTTGTAAGATAATTTCCATATGGGCCCTTACTCTACGGAAGCAACTATAAAAACGCAACTAAACGATAGGCCTGAAGAACAACCCCTCTATACCTGTGCCGCCACATACGGGAGTAAGGCGATCGCCCTTGCCTGTTTAATGGCCAAGGTCAGTTTCCGCTGACACCATCCACAGGTCCCGGTGATACGACTTGGGATAATCTTGCCCCGCTCAGTGATAAAATCTTTGAGGACAGCGGTCTCTTTGTAGTCAATGGAATCACGCTTCTCTACACAGAAACGGCAGAC
>JAJDTY010000033.1 GCA_022826945.1 Candidatus Binatia bacterium | reverse complement strand
GGGGAACTTCTGCGGCAGGTCTCCGATCCCGCGCGCCAATTCGCGAGCACGTGTATACACGCGCTCCACTTCGGGCGCGGCATAGCCCTTGGTCGCCATCAGGCAGGAGCCGAGTGAGATGAGTAGAGTTAGCTCTTGCTGTGGACGGTCCGGGGTGTGGGGCAGTGCTGGTAGCAGGTCTAGCGCGTGGTTGAAATCCCGAATTGCCTCAGTATAGGCCGAACTCTTCAGCGCCATCTCTCCAGCACGTTGAGAATACTCAACGGCTTTCTCCGTATTCCCGCTCTGGGCGGAATGATAGGCGAGTTCCCTGAGGCGACGATCATTCAACTGCTCGTGGAACAGGGACGCAATGGCTTGGGCCGTCCGGGCGTGCACGTCCTGGCGGCGTTCGGACAAGAGCGAATTATAGGCCACATCCTGGGTAAGCGCGTGCTTAAAGGTATATTCGACTTCGGGAAAGGCCGGCTGCTCATAGATGAACTCCGCCGTTTGCAAATGAGATAACAGCGGCACGAGCGTATCCTCATCCTGTTGAGCGACCTGGGTCAGGAGGCTGAGCGAAAACTCCCGACCAATCACCGCGGCGGTCTGGAGCAGTTCTTTTTCTGCGGCGTCTAATTGGTCAATCCGACCGGCCAGAACACCCTGGACCGTCGCCGGGATATGGACCTCATCGAGCGGCCTGGTAAGGGAGAGGCCACCCATGCTGTGGACCAGGACGCCTTGGTCAAACAGCGCTCGAACCATTTCCTCCATGAAAAAGGGCGTGCCCTCTGTTTTCTCCAAGATGAGCTGTTTGAGGGGCTCGAGCGAAGCGGCCGTAACCGGCCAGTTTGTTTCATCGAGAAGTGCGGCCAGAAGTTCTTTGGCATCTTCCAGACCCAGCGCGTCAAGTCGAAGCTGGCTGTAATAGGTCTTGCTTCCCCACCCGTGTCGGTATTCCGGGCGGTAGTTGACCAACAGCAGCACGGGCACGGTGGCTAGGCTCTCACTCAGGGTATCGAGAAAGGCCTGTGTGCCCTCGTCCAGCCACTGCAAGTCCTCAAAAATCAGCACCACAGGCTGGGTGAGACTCTCACGCACAAGGATTCGTTTAATAGCATCAAAGGAGCGTTGTTGACGGATGTGGGGGTCCATCTGCTGAAGCGCCGTAGCGAATTCCGCATGGCCCAAGAGACTCAGCAGGTAGGGCAGTCCGTCTTCGAGTTCACGATCAAGCGCAACCACCCGACCGGCGACTTTTTCATGCAGCGTCCGTTCGTCGTCCTGGGGACGAACACGAAAATAATTCCTCAGCAACTCGATCAAGGGCAGATATGCATAGTTGCTGCCATGGGCGGCACAAAATGTTTCAAGAACAAGACAGTGCTGCTCAGACAGCACCTTGAATTCGTGAAACAGTCGGGACTTGCCAACTCCCGGCTCGCCGACCACCCCGACCATCTGCCCCTGTCCGTTTCTCGCTTGTTCGCGGATCTGTTTGAGATGTTCAATCTCTTTCTGGCGACCAACGAAACGGGACAGGCCACGCGCGGCTGACACTTGGAGCCGGGTACGCAGGGCGCCAACCCCGAGGAGTTCGTAAATCTGTACGGGCTCGCTCACACCCTTGATCTTCGCCGCGCCCAAATCCTTGAACTCGAAATACCCCTCGGTCAGCTGGTGGGTATCCGCACTCACGACCGTCGTGCCCGGCGTGGCCAGCCCTTCCATGCGGGCCGCTAAGCTGGTCGAATGACCGACCGGAACATAGTCCGTGTGCAGATCGTTTTTCCGAATGGAGCGCACGACGACCTCGCCAGTATTGACGCCCACTCGCATCTGCAGATTGATCCCTTTGTCATGCCGGAGCCGTTCGGCATAGGCCCTGCCCTCTTCTTGCATGCGGAGCGCGGCAAACAGGGCGCGCTGGGCGTGGTCTTCATGAGCGAGAGGTGCCCCAAAAAGAGCAAAAATGCCATCGCCCATAGACTGGGCGACATAGCCTTCGTAGCGATGCACGGCGGCCATCATGAGTTGTAGGGCCGGGTCAATAATGAAGCGCGCGTCTTCCGGGTCAAGATCCTCGATGAGTTCCATCGAACCCTTGATATCGGCAAACAGCGCGGTAATGGTTTTGCGCTCGCCGTCAACCGCCCCCCGTGCTTCGAGCGCGGCCTGCTCGGCGCGGATACGCTCGGCTAGATGAGGAGGAATGTTGGTGTGGGGGCTGGGAGTTAGGGGTTGGGGATTGGGTGACTTGGTGAGCGCCGTCCCACACTCCATGCAGAATTTGGCTCTGGCGACATTCTCACAGCCGCAGTTCGGACAGCGATTCTGGAGCGCGGCCCCGCATTCGATACAGAATTTTGCGCCGTCTGGATTATCGGTGTCACACTGGAGACATCGCATAGGCTTTCATCTCGCAGATAGCGACAAGGATCCTACTCCGGCGCCCGCAGCTTATAGCGTTGAATTTTTCCGGTCGCGGTCTTGGGCAGGTCGGAGACAAACTCGACCCAGCGCGGATATTTATGCGGAAGCGTGCGGTCTTTAACAAAAAGGCTCAGTTCCTTGGCCAAGTCTGCTGAGGCGGGCTGGCCTGCCTTGAGCACCACGAAGGCCTTGGGTTTGATCAGACGATTGTCGTCTTCCCAGCCGACAATCGCAGCCTCCAGCACGGACGGATGTTGAAACAGGATGCCCTCGACCTCGGCCGGCGAAACCCATTGGCCCGAGACCTTGAGCATATCATCCGCCCGGCCGCAGTAGGCAAAATACCCCTCTTCGTCTTGGACATAGGTATCGCCGGTGTTCATCCAGTCTCCCAGCATGGTTTGCGCAGTCTTCTCAGGGTTGTTCCAATAATAGGCGGCCCCGGACTGGCCCCGAATCAAGAGGCGACCTATCTCGCCGGCAGCGACAGGCTGCCCGCTTTCATCCACAATCTTGGCCTCGTAGCCGGGAATCGGGCGACCGCTGGTACCTGGCTTGTAATCGTCCAGACGGTTGGAAATGAAAATATGCAGCAGTTCGGTTGAGCCGATCCCATCCAGAATCGTCAGGCCGGTGCGCTCTTTCCAGCGCCGGAACACTTCGCCCGGCAGCGCCTCACCCGCCGAGACACAGGCACGTAAGGACGGGAACGCGCGCGGGTTTTGCTCCAAGGCGAGTAACTGGGCAGCGTACAAAGTTGGCACCCCGAAATAGAGCGTGGGTTGAAAACGTTCGATCAGTTCGAACGTCATATCCGGTGATGGGCGCTGGTCGCTTAAGACCGCGGTTGCTCCGCACCACAGCGGAAACGTCATGGCGTTACCCAGGCCGTAGGCAAAGAACAGCTTGGCCGCGGAAAAACATACGTCCTCTTCGGTCATACCCAGTACCGCTTGAGCGTACTGGACACAAGTGACCACCATGTCCCGCTGGCGGTGGACCGCGCCTTTGGGCCGGCCGGTCGAACCTGAGGAATATAACCAGAAGCAGGCGTCTTCGGCCGAAGCCGGCACGGGTTCCAGTTCGGCAGACGCGGACCGCATAAGGGCTGCGAAGGTCGAGTCCTCCCCTGCGACGCATACGGACTGCGGAGCACGTTCAGCCCCGGCAAGGGCGGGTTCTACGGTCTGCGCGTACTCCGCGGAATAGGTAACCAGCGTACACTCGGAGTCATCTATCATATATTGGTAATCGGCCGCCCGGAGCAGCGTGTTGACCGGCACGGGTACAACTCCGGCCTTGATAGCACCCCAAAAGAGAAAGAAGAATTCGGGGCAGTCTTTCACGATCATTAGCATCCGGTTGCCGGTTCCGACGCCCATTGAGCGTAGAACATTGCCGCACCGGTTGACCTGCTCGGCAAGCTGGCCATAGGTCATATCGCCGTGGACCGTGCGAATGACAGTCTTCTGCGCCCGCCCTTCTACCAGATGCCGGTCGATAAACGGCACGGCCACGTTAAACCGTGGAGCAAACTGAATGGAGGAATCTGCCGGATCAATAGCAACGGTATTGGCCTGCATGTCTACTCTCCCCTTGGACTCTCTGCCCATTGCACATAAGGAAAGTCGAGGGATTGATTGTTGATCCCGCGGGCCGGCGGGGCAATCCAGCTGGCCATTACGCCCGGTTCAGTAACTGGCTGCATGAGCGAAGCCACAAAGGCGTGATCATCCTCGGTCGGCAGCCATGAGGCGCACTGGCGCTGCCACTCCTCGGCTGTCACCATCTCTCCCTGTGGCGCTATCTGGGCCTCGGAAAAGGCACCGATCTCGCGGTGAAAACCTCGATGGGGCAAGTACAGCGGGCTCTCAACACCCTGCCGTTCAATAACCTTGTTCCAACGATCCAGCCCCCGCTGCGAGTCGGCAATATAATCGTCGCGTAAGCGTTCGTTAATGGCGAGCAGAGCCGGCACATCCTCACGTACGATAGTGCCGTCTGCGGGATGCTGGACCGGCCAAGTCAGATCCGAGAGGCGATGGTCGTCATTGATGCGGGTTTCGCGATAGCGGCCTTTGAGGCCGGTCGTAAAATAGTCGGCGGCGTTGGTCGAACGTTCTTGGCCGAACAGGTCGAGCGAGACGCTGTAATGAAAATTGATGAATCGCTGTAAGGTCGGCAGGTCGATAGCCCCGGCCGCGCGGATACGCTCAGGGTCGTCCGTCTTGAGTTCGTTCATGACCTCACACGTGCGTTGGATAATTCGCATCACCCCGGTTTCACCCACAAACATGTGATGCGCCTCCTCCGTCAGCATGAACTGGCAGGTCCGGGCTAGCGGGTCGAAGCTGGATTCGGCCAACGAGGCGAGCTGATATTTCCCGTCACGATCAGTAAAAAAGGTAAACATGAAGTAGGACAACCAGTGCGGCGTCTCTTCGTTAAACGCCCCCAAGATACGCGGTTTGTCCGCATCACCGGAATGGCGCTCCAGCATCATCTCGGCTTCTTCTCGGCCATCGCGACCAAAATAGGCATGCAGGATATAGACCATAGCCCACAGATGACGGCCCTCTTCAACATTGATCTGAAACAGGTTGCGCAAATCGTACAGCGAAGGACAGGTATGGCCCAGATGGCGCTGCTGTTCGACGGAGGCCGGCTCGGTATCCCCCTGAGTCACGACCAGACGGCGTAAGAGGCTGCGATATTCGCCTGGGATTTCCTGCCAGACCGGTTCGCCAAGGTGGTCCCCAAAGGCGATACGACGCTCCTCCTGCGGCTTGGCCAGGAAAATTCCCCACCGATAGTCGGGCATTTTCACATAGCCAAAATGGGCCCAGCCGTCGGACTCGACACTGATAGCCGTGCGCAGGTAGACGTCATACGCCTGCGTCCCCTCTGGACCACAGCTATCCCACCAGCGTAAATAATTCGGTTGCCACGCTTCCAGTGCGCGTTGGAGTCGGCGGTTCTCAGCTAGGGCAACATTGTTCGGAATGCGCTCAGCATAATTAATTGCCATATCTACACCCTCTGTTTCCGAAAACGGCTCTGTTTCCCCGTGCCGTACAGCGTCAACGCCCCGTCTTCGCCAACCGCATTCGGTCGCTGAAAAATCCAGTTTTGCCAGGCACTCAAACGCCCGAATATCTTGGTCTGGAGGGTTTCCTGACCGGCAAAGCGCAGGCTGGCCTCCATACCGGTGAGGGCATCGGGCGAGAAGCTGGCCCGTTCTTCCAGGGCCAGCCTGACTTCGTCTTCCCAGTCGATATCATCCGGAATAAAGGTGACCAGCCCAAGTTCGTCAGCCGTCTCCGCGTCGATATCCTGCCCCAGATACGACCGCAACTCCGCAATATGATCCGGTTGCGCCGGGAAACGACTGGTTAAGCGCGTTCTGGCGGTATTCATGGGCAGCGGCCCAAGGTTCATGGGGGTCAAACGAAGTGCGGCCGGAGGCAGCTCACTCCCCTCAAACCTGCCGTCCAACATATACGACCGGTCGGCAGCCAGCACGAGTTCGAGTAAAGTGCCGGTGAAACAACTGCCCGGCTCGATCAGGGCGATCAGGCTCCGCGCGCTCACATCCAGACGCTGGAGGGTACGCTTGAGATATAAGGTAACCTCGCGGATCAGCCAGTCAGCGGCATGCTCGGTCAGGAGGCGGTCAGCGGCTTCGACCTGTGCGGCCTCGCCACTGGTGCGAAACACCCAGGTCCCGATATCTTCTTCATTCAGCCGCAAGTGCAGAATAGCATCGTCCAACTCACGCGCCAGCGCCAAGGGCCAGAAGCCCGCACCGGCAGCATGGACGGCTTCCACTGTGCGCGGCAGGTCTCCGCTTGGCGCGTGGACCGTGAATGAGGCGGTCCGCAACTCTCGGTCCAACTCGATTGAGATATGCTCATAGGTAATGACCTTCTCTGCAATGGAGCGGGCCAGGGGAGTCAGGGCAATGCCGACCGTATCCGCGGGGCGGTCCGATTGGGTAGCACAAGCCACCGCACGAGCGTGAACCGTTTCCTCAAAACGCGAGCGCGGGGCGATTTCGTCAACCAGATTCCACTCCTGAGCCCGTTTCCCACGCAGGCCCTCAGATGTGGTACAAAAGAAATCGGCCCGATCACGCCGCACGTGCCGTTTGTCGACAAGCCGCGTCAGACCGCCGGTTCCGGGCAAGACCGCAAGCAGCGGTAACTCGGGCAGGGACACCGCGCTTGAGCCATCGTCAATGAGCATAATGTGCTCACACGCCAGGGCCAGTTCATACCCGCCGCCTGAGGCCGCCCCATTCACGGCGCAGACATAAGTTTGCCCGGAGTGAGCGCTGGCATCCTCGATGCTGTTGCGCGTCTCGTTCGTAAACTTGCAGAAGTTGACCTTATGCGCGTGTGAAGACTGGGCCAGCATGCGAATATTTGCCCCGGCACAAAAGACCTGCGGCTTAGCCGAACAGAGCACCACTGCGGCGACTTCGGGATGCTCGAAGCGAAGACGCTGAACCGCGTCGTAGAGTTCGATGTCCACACCCAGGTCGTACGAATTGAGCTTGAGTTCATAGCCCGGAACCAGGGGAGCATCTTCCCGCACATCCATTGCGAGCCTGGCGACTCGGCCGTCAATCGACAGTTTCCAATGTCGATAGTGCTCGGGCTGGGTCGCAAATTCGATTCTGTTTGAAGTTGAGGAGGCAGGCTCAGCTTGCACCTCAGGTCGCCGTGCCTGTTCATCAACACGTATGGCCGTGCTCATAAAACGTCTCGCCTTTGATCTCCGTCCGTCACTCTAACGTCATTGAAGCCTCTATGCCACCAGCCGGGTTTTGCGTATTGGGCGGCTTGGGTCGGGGGATTGTTTTTTCAGCGTCTGGTACTGCGCGGGCGTCTTGGACAGATAGGCCGTGCTGGCCACAGTGTGATCGGAAGAGGCCAGACAGGTTTGCTGTCCTTTCAGATAGGCGGACAGAAACTGCTCATACGGAAGATCATAACTCTGGACCAGCAGTTTTTTCGATTCTCGAAAGGCGGTGGGAGCGGTTTGGAGAAACATCCCCGCAGCGTTATGCAGTGTTTTTTCCAGGTCTTTGGCCTTGACAACTTGGTCTACAAGTCCCCATTCCAGCGCTTGTTTGGCTTTGATCTGCGAAGTGGCCAGGGCAAGCAGCCGCCCACGGCCCATCCCAACGACACGGGGCAAACGGAACGTCCCGAGACCGGGAATGATGCTATGCCGTACCGCGGTGAGGCTGAAAAAGGCGTTATCCGCGGCAATCCGCATATCGCAGGTTAATGAGAACTGAAGCCCCCCACCGATGCAGGCCCCGTGAATGCCGCAGATCACGACCTTATCGTACATGGTCTCAAACAGACGTAGGGTCTCTTCCCACTCTCGGAACCAAGGTATCTGAATCTCATCCCGGGACACAGCCTTGAGATCAATGCCCGAACAAAATCCTCGCCCGGCCCCGGTGACAATAACCGCCCGGATGTCTGTGGCCTGTGCCAAGTCCTGGCCTATGGTATGAAGCTCTTTCACAAAGCGCCCATCCGTAGCATTCACAACCTCGGGTCGGTTAAAAATAATGCGCGTAATGGGCGGGGTCTTTTCCAAAAGGATACGAGTCATTGTTCTCTCCAGCTTCTTAATATATCATTTATAAAGCGGATAATATATAATTTGTTATATTAAGTCAAGAAAAATATTATTGCTTGACATATGATTTGTGAGATATGCGTCCACGTTCCCTCCTCTTCACTCTGTTCGGCGACTTTGTTCGTAATTACGGCGGTGAGATCTGGGTCGGCAGTCTGATCCGCCTCATGCAGGAGTTTGCTATTGCTCCGCAAGCGGTACGAGTCGCGCTTTCGCGCATCACTGCCGACGGTTGGCTACGCAATCGTCGGCTTGGCAAGAAGAGCTTCTACGGACTGACTGCTCAAGGCGAACGGCGCATGGCTGAGGCGGCGAGTCGGATCTATAAACTCGATAATCTGGCCTGGAGTGGTGAATGGCTGATTGTGACCTACACCATTCCAGAGAAACACAAAGTCGTTCGGGATAAAATTCGACGTGAATTAAGTTGGACCGGCTTTGGCCAACTTGCCAGCAGCGTGTGGATCAGTCCTCGCGACCTGCGGCCGCAACTCATCGAAATTGCCGAGCGCTATGACATTGCGCCCTATCTCGACTTCTTCACCGCTCACTACCGTGGTCCGGCAGAGAATCAGCGCCTCATTGACAAGTGTTGGAATCTCGATGCGATCCAGCAGGGCTATGCGACCTTCATCAGTGTATACCGTAGCAAGCTCGACCAGCAGCAGCCCCTCTCTGATGAACGCTGTTTTTGTGAAGAGATCCAGCTCATTCATGAATATCGCAAGTTTTTATTCAATGACCCTGGCCTGCCGGACGATCTTCTACCTGACACTTGGCGCGGGCGCGAGGCCGCCCACATCATGCGCGAATACTATCAATACATTGCCCCGGGAGCCCATCGGTTTTTTGAGAGCGTTTTTATCGGGCACCCGGATAATGCCGCCTTCATCAAAAAGCTCGGGAGGCATCCTCGTCTTGATCCGTTTGCGGAAGAACTCCGTCGTCAACAGCAGCAGGACTCCGCTGTCAATCTCTAGCTCGCTCAGCAGTTTGCCATCCAGCGGAAAACCGCGATAAGGTCGGTCGAAATCTCATATAAGGACGATACACCATGACTCGACCGATAGGCCCAAGCCCGCAAGAGCTCCAACATGCGCTCTCTGAGGCGGCGGCGTGGGTCGCGTCCTATTTACAGCAGGTCGGCGACCGGCCGGTCCTGGCACATGTCTCACCGGGCGATATCGCGGCGACCCTGCCTGAGAGCCCTCCCGAACACGGCGAGTCGCTGGAGGCCATTCTCAAAGATGTAGACCGCCTCATCCTGCCTGGCATCACACACTGGAATCATCCGGCCTTCTTTGCCTATTTTGGGATTAGCGGGTCGGGCCCTGGGATTGTGGGCGAACTGATTTCCGCAGCGCTCAACGTCAATGCCATGCTGTGGCGCACCTCTCCCGCAGCAACCGAGCTGGAACAGCACACCCTGCAATGGGTCGCCGAGATGCTCGGCCTGCCGACCAGCTGGTTTGGCGAAATCACAGATACGGCCTCAGCCTCCTCCTTGTACGCGCTGGCCGCAGCGCGTGAGACATCAGGACTGGACATTCGCGAGCACGGTATGGCTGGCCGTCCCAACCTGCCACCACTGGCGATATATACTTCAACCCAGGCACATAGTTCGATTGATAAAGCCGCTATTGCGCTGGGTATCGGGCGGCGTTGGACCAGGCATATTGAGACGGACGACGCCTTTCGAATGCGACCGGACCGCTTGGAGCAGACCATTACGAACGATCTGGCGGCTGGAGTCAAACCTATCGCCGTTGTGGCAACGGTCGGCACGACCTCGTCAACCAGTATTGACCCGATTCCGGCCATTGCCGATATTTGCGAACGGTATCAGGTGTGGCTGCACGTTGACGCCGCCTATGGTGGAGCCGCAGCCTTAGTCGCCTCCCATCGAGACGTACTGGCCGGCTGTGAGCGCGCCGACTCGTTTGTCACCAACCCACATAAGTGGCTGCTGACTCCCATCGATTGCAGCCTGCTGTATACGCGCCGGCCCGACGACCTCAAACGCGCCTTTTCGCTGGTGGCCGAGTATCTCAAAACCGACGAGCAGGATGTGGTCAACTTTATGGACTACGGCCTGTCTCTGGGCCGGCGCTTTCGGGCGCTTAAACTATGGATGGTCATCCGTGCCTATGGCCGGGCCGGGCTGGCCTCAATGATCAGTGGCCATATACGGGAAGCACACTGGCTGGCCGAGCAAATCGACGCCGCACCAAATTGGGAGCGGTTGGCGCCAGTCCCGTTCTCTACCGTCTGTTTCCGTCACCTGCCGGCCGACGGCCACGACCCAGACGAGCATAATGCAGCCCTCATCGACACGGTGAACGCCAGCGGACAGGCATTCCTGTCGCATACCAAGCTGAACGACCGCTATGCCATCCGCGTCGCCATCGGTAACCAAGCCACCACACATGAACACGTAGCGCGTGTGTGGAAATTATTGCAGGCTGCGACAGCGCAGTCGGCATAAGAGACGGCTTTACGACGTCTGGCGCGTATTGCCGTTTTGCTCTGTTTGTTCCGATGGAGACGGACGTTCCTTGAGACGGACGCTCACACTCGACGGGTCCATGCCGGCAACCTGGAGGCCGAGCGGGATGTTGACATCGTGCTCGGTCAGGGGAAAGCGACTCCGCCCAGCCTGAGCGCTTGAGAGATCAACCTGCGCCCGCAGGCCACGCGGGTCAAGCAAGGCCAACAGTTCACGCGACCCTCGTACCCGCAGGTAGACCTCTTGGGTATTCTTGCCAGTCATGTCCAAATTCCCTGGTATGTTGTAGTAGACTACAGGAACTGCAAACCCGACCTCAGTATTTTGCGGGCCAACCAGGATCAGCCAGAGGATGCAGACCGCCGCCAGAGCACCCAGTTTGGGGCGGATATTGGCCTCCAGCATGTCCCGCCACCGCCATTGGGACCGCCTTTTCTTGGCACCGGAAAGACGCAAATTCAGCCAAGTCAACAGCTCGGACGATCCCGGTAGCGTCACCATGCCGCCCCGGTCAACGACGGAGACCGCGCCCCGCTCTTCCGAAACAACGACAGCCAGCGCGTCAGAGCGCTCTGTAATCCCCAACGCAGCCCGATGACGGGTCCCATACGTATAGGGCAGCGAGCGTGATTCTGAAAGCGGCAAGATGCAGCCAGCCCGACAGATCCGCCCTGCCCGAAGATAAATGGCGCCGTCGTGTAGAGGGCTGGAAGGCGTAAACAAATTATCCAGGAGCAAATCGCTGACTTCGGCATCAATCCGGACGCCGTGGCTCCGCAAGAGAGGTTCTATCGGGTCGTTCCGCTCAAAAATGAGGATTGCGCCGTGACGCTTTTTCGCCAGACTAAAACACGTGTCCGCTATCGTGACCAAAAAGTCAGCAATCCGGGCCTCAGCAGGGGTCCGACGAAAAATCTTTGGGGTGGAGAGGACAGGATTGACCTGCTCAAGAATCTGACGAATTTCAGCCTGGAACACGACAACGACCAGAATAAAGGCCGCGGCCCAAATACCGCCCAGTACCCAGGTGGTCAAAAAGAGCCCAGCCTGGCTGGCGAGGAAATAGAATAAACCGAGTACGGCCAGCCCCACTCCTATCCGTGCGGCCTGCGTGCCACGAAAGCGGATATAGGCTTGGTATACGACAAACGCCATGCAGGCGATGTCAATCCCGTCTCGCCAGCGAAACTCCCAGCCAAGAGGGAAGAAATCGAAAAATTCTGTCACGCTTTGTTACTCGGTGTAGTTCTCGTAAAAAACATAGCTGGTTGAGTAATCGCTAAATTCAAAATAGACCTTTTTTTCGCCTTCATCGACCCGGAAATTCAGATTCTTGTCAGCATAGCCATAGCCAAAACGGTAGGGTCTCGCCGTACTGCCATCACCGGTTGCGGCTGCAGTGCTGAGTTTATCGATCTCGATAAAACGCAGCACTAACTTTTCTCCAGCATAAATATCCAAGACGCCGTTGGTTCCCGTCCAGTTTTGAATGGAACGGCTTAACATGTTCTGCGATTCCTGCGTACAACCAGAGATTCCTCCCACCAGCCCACACAGAAAAAGTCCAATGCCAATGATTCGAGAGCACTTCCACAGATACTGCATAGGGAATTCCTTACACACGAACATCTCTCCTCGTTCAGATTACCATTCCTCCTCACCACACGCAAAATATGTTGTAGTTTTTTCGCTCTCCTACACCTTCAGACCGTGCGCTCTTGACCCTGATCCAGGGAACCCATACTGAGCGGAAAGAAAGAAGGCGGTTGTATGGCCGTTCCCCTACTCGATCTCAAAGCTCAATACGTCACAATCCGGGAGGAAATCCGGGCCGCGGTTGAGCGCGTGCTGGAGTCTCAGCGATTCATTCTGGGGCCGGAGGTTGAATCCTTGGAGAGCGAGGTCGCAGCCTACTCTGCGTGTCAGTACGGGATCGGGGTCTCGTCCGGCACGGATGCCCTGCTGGTCGCCCTGATGGCAATCGATATTCAGCCGGGAGATGAAATCATCACCTCGCCGTATACCTTTTTCGCCTCAGTCGGGAGTATTGCCCGTCTCGGAGCGCGGCCGGTCTTTGTTGATATTGACCCCCTGACCTATAATCTGGACCCCGCCCGGATCGAAGCCGTCATTACCCCCCGGACCCGGGCCATTATCCCGGTCCATCTGTTTGGCCAGATGGCGGACATGGACCCGATTCTTGAGATTGCCGCTCGTCGCAATCTTTTTCTGATCGAAGATGCCGCGCAGGCAATAGGCGCGGAATACAAGGGCAAACGAGCTGGCTCGTTTGGGCATTTGGGTTGTTTCAGTTTTTTTCCGTCTAAAAATCTCGGCGGATACGGCGACGGCGGGATGGTGACCACCAATGACGCGCAGCTTGCGCAACGGATCAGACAGTTGCGGAGTCATGGAGAACAGTCCAAGTATGAACATACTCGGGTGGGAGGGAACTTCCGCTTGGACGCCCTCCAGGCTGCGGTGCTGCGCGTCAAACTGCAGCATGTAGATGCCTGGACGACGGCCCGGCAGCGCAATGCCGACACGTATCGTCGGCTGTTTGCTTCCCAAAAACTCGGAGAGATAAGCCTGCTGGTCGAGGCTCCGCAACGGCGACATATCTACCATCAGTTTGTTGTCCAGAGCACCCACCGGGACACCCTATTGGCGACGCTCCAGCATCAGGGGATTGGCACGGCCATTTACTATCCAACGCCGCTGCATCTCCAGCCTTGTTTTGCCTCTTTGCACTATCAGCGTGGCGCGTTCCCCCACAGCGAATACGCCGCAAGGCACAGCCTGGCTCTGCCCATCTATCCAGAGCTCACCCCGGCCATGCAAGAAGAGGTGGTGCAAGCTATCGTGACTTTTCATCACAACTAGGAAAGCGTTCGACCGGGCATCTCCACCAAACATTGACAGCCCATCTGTGGAGAGCGATAATTCTCCATGTTTTGAGTTCGTGCAGGAGGGGTACACTATGCGCAGAAATTGGATCGATCTCAATAGCGATATGGGTGAGTCGTTTGGCAACTTCGTGCTTGGCCGGCCGGAAGAGGTCATGAAGCGCATCTCCCACGCTAATATTGCCTGCGGCTTTCATGCCGGAGACCCGAGCTGGATGAGTCGCACGGTGGAATGGGCCAAGCAGTACGGGGTCACCGTGGGGGCCCACCCCGGCTTTCCTGATTTGCTGGGCTTTGGCCGACGGCTGATGAATATCACCCATCAAGAGGCGACCGATTATGTCGTCTATCAGGCCGGCGCCCTCAAGGCCTTTTGCGAAATGCACGGCCTCACGCTGCAGGCCGCTAAACCCCATGGGGCGTTCTATTCGTGGGGGATACAGTCCGAAGACAATGCCCGCGCCATTCTGGAGGGTTTTCAGGCGGTTGATCCACACATCATTGTCTATCTACCCGCCCTGCCCTCCTTTCCGCTGGTCTCTACTGCAGAAAGGATGGGGTTTCGGGTTGTCAAGGAATTCTATCCGGGTCTCAACTACGACGAGACTGGTGCGATTACCGTCAAGCGCTCGTATGGTACCGAAGATGTGGAAGAGATCGTTGAGCTCGTGCTGCGCTTTGCCGTTGACGGACAGACAACCGCAGATAGCGGAGACGTGATCGATGTTGAGGGAGAAAGCGTGTGCGTCCACGGGGATGTGGTCAATGCGCCAGAAGTCCTTGACGGACTGCACGCCGCCCTCCAACGAGAAGGCATAGCCATTCGGAGCGCGATTCATACCGAGAGTGCGGACATTCTGCCTTTGCAGGAACGGGCGAGCGCCTAGCTTCCGGCCGGTGGAACTCCTCGGCAATTCTGCTCGGTAGGTGTGGAACAGGGTGGAGCCATGTCAGAGACGCGCTATGACTACGGTGGCGATGAATATCTGCTGGTGGTCTTCAGCGAGGCAATGGACCTCGCCATTAATTTCAAGCTGCTGTCAATCTGCCGCGAGATTGAGCGCCGGCACATCCCTGGGGTCATTGAGGTCTGTCCGGCCAACGCTTCCTATCTGGTCCATTTCCGTCCCGAAGAGACCCATCCCGACGCCTTGATCCGAACGCTCAAGGAACTCGAACGCGAGATTCAGTCCGTGGAGGCACTGACCTCCCGGCTGGTCGATATCCCGGTGCTGTTCGACGATCCCTGGACCCAGGAGTGCGCCAAACGCTTTGCCGACCGGCATCAGGACCCGTCGGTGTCCAACCTCGAATACCTGATGCGGGTGAACGGCTATTCCTCAAAGGAGGAATTCATTACCGCCTACTGCGACCGGCCGTTCTGGATCTCCATGGTCGGCTTTGTACCCGGCACGGCCTGGTGCTATCGCATGTGTCCACCCGAACAGGCCATTCAGGCGCCCAAATATATCCGTCCGCGTACGGACACCCCTGAGCGCGCCGTGGCCCATGCCGGTGTTTTTCTGTGCATTTACCCGGTGCAAGGGCCAGGTGGGTACCAACTGATCGGCATGTCAGCGGTGCCCGTGTATGACCCGGAGGAGCATCTGTCAGATCTCAAAGGACGCTATATTCTGGCCGCTGCCGGGGATCGCTGGCAATTTCGACCTATTGATCTGGACGAGTATAACGACATCCGCTCGCAGGTCGAAGCCGGCAGCTATCGCTACCGCATTATTGAACAGGATTTTCGTCCGGGCGAATACATGCGCGACCCGGAGCGCTACCTCAAATACCTGCGAGAAGAAGCTGCTCATGCTTAGCATCCTTGAGCCCGGCCTCTTGACCACCGTCCAGGATCTCGGGCGCCTGCACTGGTACCACATCGGCATGCCGCCTTCGGGCGCACTGGATAATTTTGCCTTCCGGGTCGGTAACCTGCTGGTCGGCAACCCGGAGGACGCCGCGGGGCTGGAAGTAACCTACTCCGGTCCGTCGTTCGAGGTGACGAGCGCGGGTTTGATTGCGGTGACCGGAGCGGACATCCCGTTTACGATCAACAATCAACCCGCTACACAGTGGCGTGCCCACGCCCTACACCCCGGCGACCGCGTCAGCCTGGGCGGAGTGCGTCGCGGGGCACGAGCCTATGTCTGTCTGGCCGGTGGGATTACGGTGTCCGAACGGCTCGGCAGCCGCTCGACATATATGTTGGGCCGCTTCGGCGGTCTGGACGGACGCAAACTTGAGGCCGGTGACTGTCTCCCGCTCGGCACGCCCCATGCCTCACCCGACGTGATGCTGGGACGCACCTGCGACCCGGCGCTGATCCCGGCGCCGCAAAAAGAACTTGAGGTTCGCGTGGTGATGGGCATGTGCAGCCACCGTGTGGCACCGGACAGTCTGAGGGGCTTTCTGGCTGCGGACTGGGAAGTCTCGACCGAAGCCGACCGGATTGGCTATCGACTCAAGGGCCCGCCGTTCGAGTTCAACGCTGGCGAGCAGCCGTTTGGCGCGGGCGCCGACCCCTCCAACGTGGTCGATCTGGGCTACCCCATCGGCTCGATCCAGATTCCGGGCGGGCTGGAGGCCATCGTCCTCCTGAACGACGCGGTAACGGGTGGGGGCTATACCACCATAGGCACGGTCATCAAAGCGGACCTCGACCTGATCGCACAGGCCTCGCCCGGCGGTCATATCCGCTTTCACGAGGTCACGATTAACGAGGCGCTGCAAGCACGCCGAGAGCGCGAAGCACGCCTGGAGTTGATCCGGCTAGAGTTGGGGCTGTTCGATCAGGCCAGTCTGCTGGGGCAGTAGAAGACCTCAGAGTCGTTATTCTCTCAGCGTCATCACATACACCCCGGGGTTGTCCAATCGGACCTGCCAGCCGGGAAAGACCACGATTGAGGTTGTGACTTCCTCAATAATTGCCGGGCCAGCCACCACATTGCCCACGAGCAATTGGGCGCCGTCGTAGACCGGCGTCGTCACAAAGGCATTGTTCTCTTCAAAGAAGGCCGGGCGTTCACCGGTCTGGGCAGGGGCAGGGTCAGGAGTGCCACTGGCGAGTGGAGGCAGTTGAGGCCGTACGACTTTACCCAAGACGGTGGACTCCAGATTCATGATCTCGACCGCATTATCCCGCTCGCAATAGGTGAACAGTTCTTCGTGACGGGTGTGAAACGCATCGGCAATCGCATCGATATTGATGGCCGAGATGTCTTCCGGTGGGATATCGACCTGGCATTCATGGACCTGATCGACATAACGCATGTCCAGCGAACGGGAGATTGTTATCGCGTCCGCGTCGACTCCTGCGCTGCTCAAATCGTGCCGTCCCCGCGCTTCCATGGCCGCAAAGGTGTCGTTGAGCTGTGCATGGTCCACGGCGTCCAAGCGGACCGCGCTGGACGACAGATAGCTGTGTTTCATATCCGCCAGGATTTCACCGAATGCACAGAAGGCGGATGACACCTTGGGAATAAGAATGGTCGGAATGCCGAGTTCGCTGGCCAGCCGACCGGCATGGGCCGGTCCAGCCCCACCGCCAACAACCATCATGAAGTCGCGTGGATCATAGCCGCGTTCGATTGACACACGCCGAATACCGCTAACCATATTGGAGTTCACCAGGGTAAAAATCCCCTGGGCGGCTCGTTCAACATCCAGCTTGAGCGGATTGGCAATCTCGGCCGCAATCACGCGGCGGGCGGCCTCGGCGTCGATCCGCAGCCGGCCGCCCAGCAGCGCTTCCTGGTTCAGATAGCCCAGCACGACCAGGGCATCGGTCACGGTCGGGCGCCGTCCACCCTGGCCATAGGCGGCCGGCCCCGGCCGGGCGCCGGCGCTCTCCGGCCCAACCTGCAACAGCCCCATACGGTTCACGAAGGCGATGCTGCCGCCCCCCGCTCCGAGGGTCTCGACCTGTAGCATGGGGATGCCGATCCGGTAGCGCAGAAAATCGACGTCCTTGACGATATTCGTCTTACCGTCCTTGCTCAGGCTGATGTCAAAGCTGGTGCCGCCCATATCCACCGTGATGATGTCACGCGACCGGTCTCCGGTGTAAAAAAACAGGCCGGCGTTCGGCCCCGCAGCCGGTCCCGAGTTCAAGGCGTAGATACCTTTGTCAGCCAGGAAGCGACCGGAGGTGAGGCCCCCATTGCTCTGCATATAGCGCACCGGATTAGCGTAGCCCAGGTCGCGCAGCAGGGCCTCCATGCGCTCGACATAACGCCGGATGAGCGGCCCAATATAGGCGTTCATCACGGTCGTGCTGGTCCGGGTGTACTCGCGGATCTGGGGCAGCAGATCGACCGACAACGTGACGTAGGTCTCAGGCATTTCTGTCCGGACCAACTCGGCGATGCGCCGCTCGTGTTCGGGATGCAGGAACGACCAGACCAGAGAGATAGCCACGGCCTCGACACCCTCTTCCCGAAAGCGACGAATACCGCGCCGGACATCGGCTTCGTTAAGTGGAATACGCACTTCACCCGTGCTCAGCACGCGCTCTTCGACCGGGAACCTCAGGGAGCGCGGAACCAGCATGGTTGCTTGCGGGAAGTCCGCGTCGTAGCGATGCCCGTCTTCCTTATGGCCGAGACGAATTTCGAGCGAGTCTTCATGACCAGCGGTGCAGAACAGGCCGGTCTTGGCCCCCTTATGTTCGATCAGGGCGTTGACTCCAACGGTCGTGCCGAGAATGACCAGATCACAGTCCCGCAGAAAGTCCGCCACGCTACAGCCGAGGTCGGCTCCGATCTGTTGCAGCCCTTCGCGCACGGCGCTGGGCGGGTCGTGCGGGGTGGATGGCGTCTTATAGAGACGGATGCCTTCACCGGCCGAGGCTAGAATGAAGTCGGTAAACGTCCCGCCGGTGTCGATACCGAGACGGTAAGCATGCTGTGACATGATTACTTTCCGGCCGCGAGCTTCTCTTGGACGCCGACCGCGTAAGGCCGGTACTTCTGCGAGTCGTCCTCGACCCGGACGCCGTACTCTTCCCAGGCGGCTTGGACGGATACGAAGCCGTTGCGCACGTCTTCGAGCACCTTGTCCCGGTCACGTTCACACGGGTTACCCACGCCGCCGCCGCCGGGGTTCTGGTTGGCGAAACGTTCGCCCGGCTCGATTTCGGCGATCCGGTTGGTCTTGATCTCCTCAACGCTGCCGTCTTTCTTGTAATACAGTGCCCGCCCTACCTTGGGCTCGCACAGCTTCGAGACCGCACCGAGCGCGCCCTGGGCCGGGTAGCGCCGTCCTTCGCCGAACATGACAACCGTCATGGGGTCGCGGAGCGGTTCGACTTCCCAGTGCGTGCCCGATCCGCCGCGCAGTTTCCCCGCCCCACCCGAATCCGTCATCAAGCCGTAGCGGTGAATAATGATCGGATACTGGTATTCAAGAATTTCAACATCACCACTCGTCAGAGCACCAAAACAACACTGCGGCCCCACCGCCGGCCAACCGTCCGTCTTATGCGAGGCGCCGCCACCGCTGATGATGGTGGCCAGGATCATGGAAACGTACTCTTCACCCGAGCGGTAATCCTGCCCGGCAATGTTCAGGCCATTTGAATGTCCCCAGGAAGCCACCGCCTTTTCGGGCAGGGCTTGTTCGAGGGCCATGCGGACGGCGTCCGTTATCGACTCTGACGGAGTGGTTGTGCAGTTCGCGTGCGGCGCCGGTTCTTTGGCGTTGGTGAGGGTGCCTTCCGGGCCGACATCAACCGTAATGGGCCGATACAGCCCCTCGTTGTACGGCGGGGGTAGTTGGGCAAACATCATCACCCCGAGATAGACTCCGGACAGCGAGTTGGCCGCATAGGAATTGATGAAATACGGAATCTGGGGCGGGCTCGACAGCGAGACTGCCATGGTATCTCCGGCGATCTCGACGGTCGCAGCAATCTCGATATCGCCATAGCCGTGTCCGGCGTCTTCGAGAATGGATTTACCGTGATAGGTCCCATCAGGGATAGCGCTGATAAACGCCCGCATCTGGTGTTCTGCCAAGTCAAGCAGTTCCGCCATACAGGCCATGACCACATCTTTGCCGTATTTCTCAAGCAGACCGATCAGGTTGCGCTCGCCAATCGTGACTGCGGCAAGCTGGGCGCGCATATCCCCGGCTTGGAGTCGGCGGGAGCGGACATTGGTCAGAATGAAATTCACCACATCTCGCCGCTCTACCCCGCGATCCCGTATTTTCAGCGGCGGGATACGCAGTCCCTCGGCATAAATCTCTTTGGCTTCTGGGTTATAGCCAGCGGGCACGGGGCCGCCGATATCGGTAACATGGCCCTTGCTGACCGTCCAGAACACGAGTTCGTCCTGGTAGAAGACCGGCTTATACATGCAGCAGTCAACAATATGAGAGCCGCTCCAGGCCGGATCGTTGTGATAGAACACATCCCCCGGATGAATATCGTCGCCGAAATAGTCGGCAACGGTCCGCAGGGCCGGCATCAACGAGCCTAAGTGAATAGGGATGTCCTGGCCTTGCAGAATCATCTCACCAGTACCGAGAAACAGGGCATTGGAGTAATCGCGCGCAATATTGAACACGGACGAGCGCGACGTTTTCTCGATGGTCAGCGTCATCTCACGCTGGGTTGATTCAAGCATGCCCTGGACAACCGCCAAGGTAATCGGATCGGTCTTTGCCATACTACCCTCTCTTCGCTTTGTTACGAGCGAGATCAGCCTCTTACATATCGTGGGCAACATAACCAGCCTATTTCCCCTCAGCAAGCCGTATTTGGCACGCTGGGCGAGTTTCTGCTATCTCCTCAGGAGGAAAACGACAAGGAGGACGACATGGGCCGTTTAGATGGAAAAGTCGTGATCATTACCGGAGCCGCGCGCGGTCAAGGTGCGGTGGCCGCCCAGACCTTTGCGCAAGAAGGCGCGTCTCTGTTGATCAGCGATATCCTGCCAGAGATCGAACACACCGCCACGCATATTCCTTCAGCCGGAGCCCGGGTCGAATGGGTCCAGGCTGATACTGCGGACCCAGACGGAATCAAAGCGGTTGTCGAGAAAGCCATGGCAAGCTTTGGTCGCATCGATGTTCTGTATAACAACGCCGGGGTTATTTTAGGTAAACCGTTTCAGGAGACGACTCTAGAGGAATGGGAACGCATTATTCGGATTGATTTGACCGGACCGTTCCTGATGAGTCAGGCAGTGGTCGCGCATATGGAGAAACAACAGAGCGGCTCGATTATTAATATCTCATCAGCCGGCGGTATTCTTGGCTATCCGCAGATGTCGGCCTATGGGGCGGCCAAAGGCGGGCTGGTGAATCTGACCCGTTGTATGGCGGTGGACCTGGCTCCATATAATATTCGGGTCAATGCCATCTGTCCGGGCGCAATCGATACCCCCATGCCACGCGAATACATCAAGGACATGGAAAATAAAGAGGCCGTGTGGCAACAAATTGCCGACACGCATCTGCTCAAGCGCTTTGGGAACTCGCACGAAGTGGTCTCCCTGGCCCTCTATCTGGCCTCGGATGAGGCGAGCTTCATGACGGGTGCAGTCATTCCGGTTGATGGCGGCCACAGTGCGCACTAGGTCAGCCCTGCGTCTTCGCTTTCCTTGGGGTGGCGCGAAGGCGGGTCGAGGGAGTTGATTCTGTCGCATCGGGCACGATACTGTCTGCATCTACTCGCAATGAGCGCGCTATCATGATCGAAGCTTCAGGTCTGACGAAACTCTACGGAACGTTTCGCGCTATCTCGGATGTGAGTTTTTCCGTTGACCACGGAGAGATCGTGGGACTCCTCGGTCCGAACGGCGCGGGCAAGTCTACCACCATCCGCATTCTGGCCTGTATTCTGTCTCCGACCGCGGGTACGGCCAGCGTTGCCGGTCATAGCGTGCTGAACGAATCGCTGGCCGCCCGACGCCAACTCGGCTATATGCCGGAACACATCTCACTCTACCCGGAGATGGAGGTGGCCACCTATCTCGATTTTGTGGGCAAACTCAAAGGGTTAGGCGGTACGGCCCGGCGGGTCCGCGTGTCACAGGTCATTGAAGAACTGGACCTCGGCTCTGTTACCCGCGTCTACATCGGGACGCTTTCAAAAGGCTACCGCCAACGTGTCGGTCTGGCCCAAGCCATGCTGCACGACCCCAGCGTACTTATTCTTGACGAGCCGACCATCGGCCTCGACCCTGAGCAGGCAGCCGAGTTTCGGCAGCTCATTCGCGGTATGCGCGGGAATCGAACCGTCTTGCTGTCCACGCATATTTTGCCCGAAGTCCGTATGACGTGCGATCGGGTAATGATCCTCGCCAGAGGTCAGTTGTTGGCCCTGGATACCCCCGACAATCTGACGCATCGGCTGCGCGATGCAAGTGAGGTTGTGGTCCATATTGAGGGCCCGCAAGCCGAAGTGAAAACCCTCCTGCACAGCCTGCCCGGTGTCCACGAGGTCCAGGTGACCTCCCAGGAGAATGGCGGTGCGGCCTCCTATACGGTACGCGCCGCTCAACACGAAGACGTCCGACCCAGCATTGTGGAAGCCGTGTCTGGACGTGGCTGGCGCTTATTTGAACTTCGCTCCCGGGAGATGGACCTTGAGGAAATCTTTCACCGGGTGGTTGATCAGCCGTAGCCATAAACAACGACCTCAATGGGATCGGCGTATGGTTCTCCGCGCAATTTTTATTAAAGAACTTCGCTCTTACTTTGGCCTGTTTCTGGCGTATGCCATTGTGGCGGTTGCTCTGGCCTTGTGCGGCTTCTTTTTTTACACCGACATCAGCTTTTTTATGATGTGGGGCGGCCAGAACCTGGCGCGGGGCTTGTGGGAATTCTTTTTCCACGATCTCCGCTATGTCCTCCTGTTGCTCGTCCCAGCCATCACCGCGCGCTCGTTTGCGGAAGAAAAAAAGCTCGGTACCCTCGACCTGTTATGGACTTATCCGATTCCGGAGAGCAGCGTGTTACTGGGCAAATTCCTGGCTGCCGCCACTCTGCTGCTGGTCGTTCTGGGATTAACCCTAGTGTATCCTTTCGTCCTCTCGCACTGGCACCCTGAGGTGCATTGGCCGGCGTTAATACCCGGCTATGTCGGTCTGCTGCTTATTGGCCTGGTGTTTATCAGTGTGGGCCTGCTCTTATCAGCGCTCACTGACAGCCAGGCGATTGCGGCCATGGCAACCCTCGGCGTGCTCGTCCTGTTCTGGTCACTGACGTGGAACGAGCAGGCCATGAGTGAAGCCTGGCTCCACGTCCTGCTGCAAATTTCGCTCTTCGATCGCTTTTACAATTTCGCCCGCGGTGCGATTGATAGCCAGGAAATCACCTTTTTTCTCTTCTTTTTCTCATTCTTTTTGTTACTGACCTGGCAAGCGCTCCGCGCGCGGCGGTGGCGTGGCAAGGGAGAGTTCTCCTCGTTCAGGACGTTTCTCGCCACACCAGGCCGAAAGCAGTGGGTCACGGTGGCGATTCTTGACCTGCTTATTTTGACCGGTCTGGTCGGTCTCCAAACGCTCTCTATTCGCAATAATCTGCGCTGGGACTTCACCCCCACGCAGACCTTATCCCTGTCAAAACAGACCCAAAGCCTGCTGGCCGACCTGGACAAAGACGCGCTGCTGACCTTGTTTTTTGGCGGCTCTCCGGACGCGTATCAACGCTATGAGGATGTGCTTAAGCGCTTTACCGCGGAAAACGCCTACTTCCAGTATCGGATTCTACACCGGGACCGGAACATCGGGCTTGCCCGGCAGTACGGGGCGACCCATTACGGAACCGCAGTCCTCGAGTACGACGGGCAGCACAAACTCCTGCCGGGTGCGGGCGAGAAGACCATCACCGAGGCTCTGTTTCAGTTTCTCCGCCAGGAGCAAAAGACCATTTATTTTGTCGGTGGCCATGGCGAAAAAGACCCACAGAGCGGTCAGCCGCAGTTGGGCTATAGCCAAGCCGCTTCAGCTTTACGCAACGAAAATTTTATTATCCGTCCTGTCTTCCTGGCTCGGACCGAGCGCATCCCCGAAGACGCGGCTCTCGTCATTGTCAGTGGCCCGCAGACAGACTTCTTACCGGACGAGCTTCAGCGTCTTGCCCACTATCTCTCGACAGGCGGGAGCCTCCTCTTCATGCTTGACCCCATGCCGGCACCTAACCTGACCACTTTCCTCGCCCAATACGGTGTCGAGCTTGACCAGGATGTTGTCTATGACCCGCAAAATAGGCTCTTCGGCGGCGACGCGCTAAGCCCGCTGGTATCGCTGTATAATACCGGAGTCGAGATCGTAAAAGACTTCCAGGTCGGCACCATTTTCCCGCTCTCCCGTTCGGTTGAGCCGACCGACCCATTGCCGCGCACCGTGCTCTCAGCCGAACCGTTCTGCCGCACCGGACCGGGTGCCTGGGCCCGCTTTCGTGCCGGAGCCGACTCACCCGAAGGCGCGGTAGACTTTGAGGGTACGAAAGCCCGGCCGGGGCCGATTTCCCTGGCAGTGGCGGCAACGCTACGCCAAAACCAGCCCACTAATGGAGACACGCCACCCGCCGGCGGAGACCAACCAGCGGAATCCGGTGCCCGCCTGGTTGTATATGGAGACAGCGATTTTGCTAGCAATGCCAGGCTGTCCTTGCTGGGCAATAGAGACCTCTTTCTCAACACCGTGCAGTGGCTGGTGCAGGACGAGAAGTTTATTACCGAGCGTCCCCGGGATGCCTCCATTCAGCAGAAAATTTCCACCTTGGTGCTTACCACGGAACAGACGCGGCAGTTATTCCTTATCACCATTGTTGCTGAGCCCGGCATGATTCTTCTGCTTGGCATGCTGGTTTCCATCTATCGACGCAGACACCGACGCTAGGCAGCAAAGGCTCAATCATACGAGCCCCACGTATCCGCTCTCCAGGGATTATTCGTCCGCTGTGGCTGGTCCAACGTGCCATTCGGTCAGCCATAGGCTGACCTTGCCCCGGCGCGGGCCAGCCTCACCACCCAAGCCGCCCAGAATGGTAAAGGACTCATCCCGCTGGACCATGCCGACGCCGGGGGCGTACAGCGTCACCGCCTTAGCCTGACCATTGCGACTCCAAAAGGTGACTTCGATACAGTCTTCAAATACGCCGGCCGGCACCGCGGCCAACGCATTCAGCCCGGTGATTTCGTAACGTCCGGCAGACGTTTTCCAGGTCGCCCCTAGCGTGAGTGGCATTTTGAGGATGAATTGAGGCTGCTCGTCTTCGGACGTGGTGTCGCTCGGCTGCATAACGACCCCGGCAAACGACGCGGAGACGAACTCCACAGGAGCATCCTTGGGCAGAAGACTCTGCTGAACGCGCAGTACATAGCCTACCCCCTTTCGGCTGACTACCTCCCAGGTTTCGGTCACGGGGGCCGTTGGCGTGCCTTCGCTCGACTCATACTGCCAGCGGTTGGTCAGAGCGAGGGGGAAATAATCTCCGGGGCGTTCGGTCGCTTGGCCTGTCCCTCCGATCAGCAGAAAGGCCCCTATCCACACAGGAAACAGACGCAGCATGGGGAAAGTAAACGCCCTAGCCCATCATCTTTTCCGCAAAGTCTTCGATTTTCGCGAGCGTCTTATTGGTATCCGCCGTCGTCATAAACAGAATCAACTCCCGCACCCCCAACTCGCTGAGCTGGGGAATAACTTCCGGCTTGCGGAGCACGGGGCCGGCGGCACTCAGGGCCGAGACAGAGAGGTCAGCGTAGTCCCGTCCACGCTCGGTCATGAGAGCTTTGAGTTGAGGAACGCTTTTTGACAGTACTTTGAGGGAGGCCGTGCCCGGCTGCCACCCGTCGCCCAAGTCGGCCACCCGCTTGAGAGCCGGCATACTCTCCCCGCCGAAAATAATGGGCGGATGCGGCTTCTGGACCGGTAGGGGAACATTGTGAATGTCTGAAAATGTCAGGAACTCACCGGAGAAACTCGCGGGCTCGGCCTGCCAGACTGCTTTCATGATGTGCAGATATTCTCGGGTTTGTCCTGCCCGTCGGGCGAAGTCTTCCCCTAAAGCGTCGAATTCTTCCTTGAGCCAGCCGACCCCAACCCCAAATTGAAAACGGCCGCGTGACAATAGATCGACGGTGGTGACGGCCTTGGCAACCGCCAGCGGATTTCGATAGGGGATGACGATGACGCTCGTGCCCAGCAGAATCCGCGAGGTTGCTAGGGCCAGACCTCCAAGCAGGACAAAGGGGTCGGGGAACGGAGCCCGGCGTGGAAAGCCGGCAGATCCATCCGCCGAATATGGATAGGCCGCCTCAATTTTTTCCGGAATCACAACATGGTCTCCCAGCCAGAGCGAGTGGTAGCCAAGCTCCTCTGCCTTTTGGGCGACCCGTATATAATCGTCCGCCTGGGGATTAGCGTTGACGCCAATGGAATAGTGAATACCGAATTTCATATTGGTCCTCCTCGCGCTGTGCCGTCTGGGTCACACACATCATATCCCCGCCATTGACGCAAAGGACACGGCGCGTCATCGTGGAGGCGGAGACACCCACAAAAGAGAGGCAAACGCATGGATGGAGCTATCGATATCGTCTGCAATCTCTTCACCCCACAAGAAGTCCAACAAGGCCAGACCGGGGTGGACGAGTATTTTCTCGACCAAGTCCGGTTTCCAGCCGAGTTACGGCCTGGCGTCCCGCTGGAAACCTATCTGGAGAAAATGGACCGCGCCCGGATTCAGCGCTCTCTGCTGATTGCGGTTCGCGCTGGCGACCTGCGCATCAAAGGCTCATTCGAAATTCCCTACGCCCGGGTGGCGGACATCTGTCAACGCTACCCGGACCGCTTTTCCGGGCTGGCCGGAGTTGATCCCACCCGGGGCATGCAGGGTCTGCGCGACCTGGAATACGCAGTCAAGGAGTATGGATTTGTGGGCGCCCATCTCTACCCGCACTGGTTTGGCCTGCCGCCCGACCACGCCCGCTATTATCCCATTTATGCCAAGTGCTGCGAGCTGGAGATTCCGCTTATGATGCAGGTCGGCCACTGCCTGCGCTATCAGCGTGAGCGGATTCTACCGAGTGTCGGCCGGCCGATTACGCTGGACCAGATCGCCATTGATTTTCCCGAGCTGGTACTCATCGGGATTCACCTGGGGTATCCCTGGACTGAGGAGATGATCTCGGTGTCCTGGAAGCATGAGAATGTTTATATCGGCTCGGATGCCTATGCGCCGCGCCATTGGCCCGAGTCCTTTGTCCATTTCATCAATACCTGGGGGAAAGACAAAGTCATGTTCGGGACGGACTGGCCGGTGATTGACCCCGAGCGGGCAATCAAGGAGATTGATACGCTCGAACTCAGACCGGCATCCAAGCAGAAATTCTTGCGCGACACGGCCTTGCGTCTATTTCGTCTGCCCGAATCGCCCGCAACCTAGAAGAGCACCATTCTTGATCCAGGAGCAATCACGGTTATATTCTCTATCCTCAAGAAGAGTGCTGATCTGTCGCGGAGAAATATGGACGCTGACCTATGGCAACGACCGACACCCCCCAATCCACAGACTTTATTCGGACAATTATCACCGAAGACCTGAAGACCAATAAACATCACGGCAAAGTCGCAACCCGCTTTCCGCCCGAACCGAACGGGCACCTCCATATCGGGCATGCCAAATCCATCTGCCTGAACTTTGGGGTGGCGCTGGAATATGGCGGGACGTGCAACCTCCGCTTCGACGATACCAATCCGACCAAAGAAAACATCGACTACGTCGAATCCATTAAGCGGGATGTCAAATGGCTCGGCTTCGACTGGGATGACCGGGAATACTACGCCTCGGACTATTTCGAGCAGTTGTATGCCTACGCCGTCCAACTCATCAAGGACGGGAAAGCCTATGTGTGTAGCCTGAGCCCTGACGAAATCCGCGCCTATCGCGGCACCCTGACCGAGCCGGGTCGAGACAGCCCCTACCGGCAACGCTCGATTGAGGAAAATCTCGACCTGTTCGTCCGTATGCGCGCTGGCGAGTTTTCGGAAGGCGCCCACGTCCTGCGGGCCAAGATCGATATGGCCGCGCCCAACATCAATATGCGCGACCCGACGCTGTACCGGATTCTGAAGGCCACGCACCACCGCACGGGAGAGAGCTGGTGCATCTATCCCATGTATGACTTCACCCACTGTCTAAGCGATGCGCTCGAGGGGATCACCCACTCGCTGTGCACCCTGGAATTCGAGGATCATCGTCCCCTGTACGACTGGGCGTTAGACGTCCTCCCCGTTCCGAGTCATCCCCGGCAGATTGAATTCGCCCGATTGAACCTGACCTATACGGTCATGAGCAAACGCAAGCTCCTGGCTCTGGTGACGGACAAATACGTAAGCGGCTGGGACGACCCGCGTATGCCGACCCTGGCCGGACTCCGCCGCCGGGGCTACACGTCGCAGTCGATTCGGACCTTCTGCGAGCGCATCGGCCTGGCTAAACGGAACAGCACGGTTGACTATTCCATGCTCGAACACTGCATCCGCGAAGAGCTGAATCGAACCGCACCACGGGTCATGGCGGTCCTTCGTCCCCTGCGGGTTGTCATAGACAATTATCCTCAAGACCAAGTCGAATCTCTCGACGCGATCAATAACCCAGAAGATGCCAGTGCCGGTACGCGTCAGGTTCCCTTTTCGCGGGTGGTCTACATTGAACGCGAGGACTTTCGTGAAGACCCGCCGCGGAAATTTTTTCGTCTCGCGCCCGGACGGGAAGTGCGCTTACGCTATGCCTATATCATCAAATGCGTCAGTGTCGTCAAAGATGACATCGGAGAGATTACGGAAATTCACTGTACCTACGATCCAGAGACGCGCAGCGGCGGGCCAGCTGCCGGTCGCAAGGTCAAAGCCACCATTCACTGGGTGTCAGTCGAGCAGGCCGTCACCGCCGAGGTCCGGCTCTACGATCATCTTTTCACCAAGCCCAACCCGGATAATGTGGAAGACGGAGAGGCATTCACCGATTATCTGAACCCGCACTCGCTCCAAGTCCTGACCGACTGCAAAGTCGAGCCGAGCTTGGCCCAGGCCGAAGCCGGTAGCCGCTTTCAGTTTGAACGCCAGGGCTATTTCTGCGTAGATACGGCTGACTCGTCTCCGGGTCACCCGGTCTTTAACCGAACCGTGACCCTACGAGACATCTGGGCCAAAATCCAAAAAGCGGAGCAGCGGAAAAAGGCATAGGCTTGCATGGCAACGTCGCTTCGAACGCTTCACTTTACGCCAACCGAGCAGGCCGGTGCTGTCTCTGCGCTCCTCCTGCGGCCCACGTCCGCCCGTGCCCTGCTCGTTCTGGGCCATGGAGCCGGAGCTGGGATGCGGCACCCCTTTATGCAGGCCGTGGCAGAGCAGCTTGCCTCCCAAAAAATCGCGACGTTCCGCTATCAGTTTCCGTATATGGAAAAAGGAAAGAAAAGTCCTGACTCCCAAACGACCTTACGCGCGACCATCGTCTCAGCGATTGAGACGGCAAAAAAGGCGACCCGAGGATTGCCCCTCCTGGTCGGCGGGAAATCCATGGGGGGACGGCTGACCTCGCTGGTCGCAGCCGAGGGTCGCCTGCCGGATGTCCGAGGACTAATCTTTTTCGGCTTTCCCCTCCATGCAGCAGGCAAACCGTCAAGCGATCGGGGTGCGCACTTAGCTCAGGTAAATGTCCCAATGCTCTTCTTACAAGGGACGCGGGACAGGCTGGCCGAGCTCGATTGTATCGCGCCCTTATGCCGCAGCCTGGGCAAGCGAGCGACCCTCCATATTGTTGAGGGCGGCGACCACTCCTTTCACGTCCTCAAACGCTCGGGACGAACTGATGAGGACGTGCAGAACGAACTGGGCGAGACCGTGGGAGCATGGGTCTCAGGTTTGTAGAATAGAGATATGGCCGGGTTGGACCCGGATACGGTCAAGCCACACCTTGATCGCCTCAAAACGACCCAGCTCAAAGCCCCCTTCATGGGCGACATGGGTGTAGGCGTATAACGCAATATCCGCGATCGTATAGCGCTCGCTCACAAAGAAGGTCCGTTGTGCCAGGTGCTGCTCCATGACCTCCAGTGCGGCATAGCCGAGGGGACGTTTTTGCTCCAGCCCGGCGCGTCGTTCATCTGTCAGCTCACCGTGCATCAGCCAAAAGCGCGACGTGGCGATGTTGGGCTCATGGCTGTACTGCTCAAAGAACATCCACTGGAGAATCTGTGCCCGAGCCAAGTGGTGGTCAGGCAGAAAAGCGGTTCCCTCGGCTAAATAGAAGAGAATCGCGTTGGACTCGGACAGACAGGTGCCATCCTCCAACTCCAGAACGGGGATACGACCGTTCGGGTTGATCTTCAGAAAGTCCGGCGTACGCGTCTCTCCCTGGAGGATGTCGTGCTCAATGCGTTCAAAGGGAATCCCAAGCTGAGTGAGCAATAGTCGAACTTTGTACCCGTTTCCAGAAGACAAGTAATCGTGCAGTTTGAGCATGTAGAGCCCTCCGTTTCTCAGCCAATTACCTGTGCTCCCCGCACGGCATCAAGAATGGCTAGGCGGGTGGCTTCCGCGGCTATCGTTCCGACCAGCGTGACATCACTCCGCACCTGTCCGGCAGACACGCTGAACACCAGATCGCCGTCCCACGGGCTCAAGGCCGGGGAGAGCGCCCGGGCAAACCCGGCGGTGGCCATTTTTGCCACGATAAAGAGAGCTTCCTGATTCAGGGCCGCATTGGTGACAACCGCGACCAGAGTAGTATTTTGGGGGAGTGAGGTTCTGGCCTCGGCACTCCCGCGCAGCAGATGCTGTTCGATGTTGAGAAACTGCCCGTGTGTATCAACCGCGCCGGCGATGATTTTGCCGTTTTCTCTGACATCACCAAAGGCATTCACCGCCGCACAGGCCAGCACCTTGAGTTCGTCCGCCTGTATATGTCCGACCCCGAACCCGCCGGTCATGGGACGACCGTTCTCCAGCCCCTTGCCGACCGTCGCGCCGTTTCCAACGCCGACTCTCCCACGTGCATATTCGCTATTGGTGGCGGCTTTACAGGCATCATACGCATCCCGGGCCGCCGGATAGACCGGCTCACCATAGGCAAGATCAAAAATGCACGCGGTTGGCACAATCGGCACAATCCGACCGGGAGTGGCCAATCCCCGACCCTGTTCCTGCTGATATTCCATAACGCCGGTGGACGCGCCGAGCCCATACGCGCTCCCGCCGGTAAACACCAGCGCGTCGATCTCTTCAACCGAGTTTCCCAGATTGAGCGGAAGAACATCACGTGTGCCTGGGGCCGAGCCACACAGATGATACGCGCACACTACCCGCTGCGTGAAAAGGAGAACCGAGATACCGGTGTTCCCCGCCAGGCTCTTGTGCCCAATCAAGAGATTCTCAAAATGCATTCCCCTTCCCCTGTTTCATACGCGCAACGATCTTGGGCCGAGGGATGCGAGACTAGGGATAGACTTACCTCTCGTCAACCAAGCCCTCGTAGACGTTCCCTCATTTCGCGGTAAAGCCGCCGTCCACCATTAACAAACTGCCCGTCACATAATCCGCCTCTGACGAGGCCAGGAAAATCACCGGGCCGACCATGTCGGGAATCGTCCCCCAGCGGCCGAGCGGGGTGAGGGCTTCGACGGTAGATTTGATGTCTTGATTTTCGTGAAATGGGCGGGTCATGGCAGTCGTTAAAAAGTTGGGACAGATCGCGTTGACGTTGATCCCATGTGGGCCGTAGTCCACCGCGAGTTGACGGGTGAGGTTGGCTGCGGCAGCCTTGGAGGCGCAGTAGGCCGGTTCCTCGGGTAAGCCGATCACCCCGGCAATCGAGACGATATTCACGATTTTCCCTCCGTCGCCCTGCTTCAGAAACTGACGAATGGCTTGCTGACAGCCGTTCCAGACGCCCTTGGCGTTTACCCCCATGGTAAAATCGTATTCTTCTTCGGTCTTTTCATGGATGGGGGCCAAACGCGTGAACACACCAGCATTGTTGACCATGATGTCAAGCTGGCCAAAGCGCTCCACCGCCTGCCGAATGACCGCTTCGACCTCGTGGCCTTTGGTCACGTCCGCTTGCACAAAGCAGGCCTGGCCACCCTGGGCTGTAATCACCTCTGCGGTCTCCCGCTGGGTGTCGGCATCATAGCCCTCGGGTCGGGCATCAGACTGGATGTCTGAGCAGACGATTCGGGCTCCCTCGGTGGCGAAGCCTATGGCAATGGCCCGACCGATGCCGGAGCTGGCACCGGTAATGACTGCGACTTTTTCCTGCAAGCGTCCCATGCTTTTCTCCTTTTTTCTCCTGAGATTTTATCTTTCCCCAGGCCTCATCCCTCTTCCCGGCACTTGATACCTGCCCGCGGAAAAGAGTACAACACGCAGAAAAGGGAGTCATAGCGCCTCGACAACTGCTGCCCACCTGATATTGAGACGACATGACTCGAAGATCACGCTAGCCGGAGGATATCAGCGTGCGAACAATTACCTTGTGTAGTGGAAAAGGTGGTGTCGGAAAGACCTTACTGGCAACCAGCTTAGGAAAAATTATCCAGCGGCAAGAGAAGTGCAATGTCCTTCTCGTTGATTTGGACTTGTCCGTCCGCGGTCTTACCCTCCTGGCCTTTCAAAACAAGTATGAACTCGATCAACTTCCGTTCTCCTTAACCGATTATTTTTATTTGGAAGATGGAGATCAACCGGAACTCCTGCATGCACTCCACAAAGGGCTCGTGCAAAACAACAGCAATGGCGAGGAGAGCCAAGAGATAACGGTTCAGGCAACGGCTGGACACCACCCGACCTACGAACGGTTAGACGGGCTTTTTATCATCCCCTCTTCGACCGAAAATGAGCGACCCGACTGGACGCCCCTGCACCACCTAGAGCTGAACGAAACGATCGATAAACTTGGCAAGTTCTACGAGTTTGCAACATCGTCGTTACCCATCGATTATGTCATTTTTGACACCCAAGCCGGACTTGGGAGTTTGAGTTTGGCGGCCACGACTCTGAGCGATATGAACCTCATCGTGTTGGAAGAGGACGATATCAGTTGGCGAACCGCGCTCAATGCTTTTATGGAAATCTCAACGCTCAATAAACGACTCCAGAGAAAGTCGCACAGTTATTTTCTGGCCAACAAGGTCAGTTCCAGCATGCTGGATGCGGCAGATAAGCTCAAAGCCTTTTCGTTTCTCCCTCCCGTCCCGTTTGATGCCTGGGTACAGAAACTCTTTGCCCACGCCACAATCACCGTGCTGGAAAATGATTTCGAGGGAAGTGATTTCTTCAAGCAAGTCGAATCGCGAGTGTGGCAAGAATTGGCGATTATTCTGGGCGTGCGGCAAAGGACAAGCGGAAACAGCCCACGGTCTTCATGGTGGCGAGGATAGCCTGAGGGACGACAGTCGCCGACAGTGTTCCTTGTCGTCCCGTTTCAGCAAGCCCTCCCTACTCCCGCTCCAACCATACATCCGGGCAGGTCACCACACCGTTTCGTTCAAAGATTGCGTCGATTTCGGCAAAGTCCTCTTGCCTGATATCCCATCCCAGGGCACCGACGTTGTCTTCTACCTCGGCCGCTTTGCGACAGCCAACCAAGGCCGTGCTCACCACCGGATGTGAGAGTGTCCAGCGCAGTGCAAACTGCGGCAGGCTTTTATCATAGCCGGCGGCCAAACCTTTCAGCTCTTCCACCGCCTTAATGTTGTTGGGAAAGTGATCTGGGCCAAACATGGTCTGGAACAGATTGATACCACCCATACGGCCCTGACGCGCCCGCCAGTCTCCCTCGTCAAAGGTCATATCCGCGTGAAAGGTTCCGCTCAGCAGACCGTAGGCGAGCGAGCCATAGGCCATGACACCCATGTTGTGCTCGCGACAGTAGGGTAGGATCTCCTGGTCCATACGGCGGTCAAACATGTTCCAGCAGTATTGGGCGACATCCACCCGGCGGGTTGTCATGCTGGTTTCAATCTGCTCACGTCGAAAGTTCGAGATGCCGATGGCACGGGCCTTGCCCTGTCGCACAACGTCGTCCAAGGCCCGCATGGTCTCTTCAAAGGGCGTGTTCAGGTCCGGCCAGTGGACCATATACACGTCCACATAGTCCGTGTTCAGGTTCTTCAGACTTTTCTCGATCGAGACCATGACCCGCTCGCGGCTACTGTCTCGATAATTCGGCGCTTCTTTGTAGCCGATACCAAACTTGGTGACGACAATGGCATCTTTCCGACGATCGCCGAGCGCCTTGGCCAGCGAACGCTCCGAGGCCCCGAACCCATAGGCTTCGGCAGTATCAAAACACGTAATGCCCAGGTCCAAGGCAGTATGGACCGCGGCAATAAAATCTTGTTCTTCAATTGACCCGTAGCCACCGCCGATCTCCCAACAGCCGACGCCAATGGCGGATACTTCGATACCGGTTTGTCCGAAAGGACGATATTCCATAAGCGAGTCCCCCTCTAGTGCATTTCGATGCCACCATCGACATTGATGGCCTGTCCGGTCACGTTCTCGGCCAGGGCGAGGTAGACGGCCAGCTGCCCGATATCGTCCGGGGTTTGAGGTCGGCCCTGGGGGATCACATTCTTGACCCAGCGTTGCCAGGAGTCCTCCTTGGATTCGTCTGGCTGTTTGAGCGACTCAGCCAGGTATTCCCACATCTGGGTGCGCAAAATACCCGGACAAATGGCGTTGACGCGGATATTGGCCTGGGCCAGCTCTTTGGCCAGAGAATTGCTGAAGCCCACCACCGCAAACTTTGAGGCGCAGTAGTGCGCCAGACCACCGAAACCATTCTTGCCCGCGATCGAGGCAATATTGATAATCAGGCCTCCGCCCCGGTTTTTGAGAGCGGGAATCGCCGCCTGACAGGAGAGAAAGACCCCTTTGGCATTGACCGCAAAGGTCAGGTCCCAGGCTTCCTCGGACATGTCTTCGACCTTCACCATATTCACCACGCCAGCATTACAGACCATGATGTCCAGACCGCCCAACGCACCCGTGGTCTCCTCGACCATACGCAGCGTATCGTCTTTCTGGGTGACATCGGCCTGAATCGCGACTGAACGCCGTCCGAGGGAGATAATTTCTTCCGCCGTTTGCTGTGCCTGCGTAAATCCCCCGACCGCGGTCGCGCCGTACTGCTGGGCCGTACTCGTCATGGTTTCAATGTCCGACACGGCCACATCAGCTCCGGCGTTTGCCAGGGCCAGGGCGATGCCTCGCCCAATCCCCCGGGCTCCGCCCGTTACCAGAGCCACTTTTCCATCCAGTTGTGCCATACGTCTTCCTTTCTCTGTCTCCTTTAGAAGCCGGCCGGGCGCGGACACCCGCCCATCATTTCAAACAGATGCTTCGCCACGTGCAGAGTTGTGCGGTCTTCAAGATAAGGACCCACGATCTGGATACCAATGGGCAATCCAGTATCGAGTTGGCCCACCGGAATCACCGTGGCCGGCAGCAAACAGGCACCGGCCGGCGCCATCCACGTCACCAAGTCCCAGTATGGGCGCTGCTGCCCGCCAACCAGGGCCGTCCGTCCTGCTTGGGGCTCGGAGTGGTCATGATTGATCGCCGGACACGGCATGACCGGCAGCAGCATCACATCCCAGTCCTGGAAGAATTCTTCCCAGCGTTTGCGCATCTGCATCCGGCGTTCGTTATAGCTCAGCCATTCGCGATGCCGCATGGCAAACAGCCGCCGGGTCTGGTCCGTTGAGGTGTTGCCGCTCGACTGCGCGAACTCTTCGATTTTGTCTCGCGAGACACCACCGGACAGCGCGGACTGCAACAGCGCCATAAAGGTCGCCGCGATTTTTTCCAAACTGAATTCGGGTCGCGCGTCCGCACTCACCGTCGCCCCCGCACGAGCAAGCGCGCTAGCAGCATTTTCCAATAGGGTCCGCACTTCCGGCTCGACCGGACAGCGGGGGTCGTCCAGCCAGGTCGCAATGCGGTAGTCCTTGAGTGCCTGTCTGCGCGGAGCCGGTAGCTCCAACCGCCACGCTGGCTGCTCCCAGCGATTGGGACCGGCCATGATATCGAGCCCCAGTTCCAGGTCTTCAACATTCCGGGCCATGGGCCCGGCAACCGCCAAGTCAGCCAGCGTCAGGGTTCCGGGCGGACCCGGAATCTGCCCGTGGGCGGGCACAATGCCGTAGCTCGGCTTGTGGCCGGTGACACCCGACATATGAGAGGGCAGGCGAATCGAGCCGCCGATATCGCTGCCCAACTCCAACGGGGTGAAGCCACAGGCTAAAGCGGCTCCCGAACCGCCGGACGAGCCGCCAGGTGTGCGTGTAGTGTCGTGCGGATTATTGGTCGTGCCGAAAATCTCATTATAGCTCTGTAGATCGCCCGCGTAGATCGGCAGATTGGTCTTGCCGTAGATAATGGCCCCGGCTTCGCGCAGTCGGGCAACCGGCCAGGCGTCTTCCTCTGGAATGAAATCCTTGAGTTCCGGTGCGCCCGACGTCGTCCGCATACCTTTGGTCTGATACGAATCCTTAATCGTCATCGGCACGCCGTGCAGCGGGCCGCGTAAGGTACCTCGGACCAAATCCGCATCCGCAGCATCGGCCTCTGCTCGCGCCCGTTCCGCATCGATCGTCACGACGCTGTTAATGGTCTTATCAAGCGCTTCGACCCGAGCAAGAAAATAGTCGACGGCTTCACGGCTTGAAACTTCCTTCCTTTGGATCATGGCGGCGACTTCTGCGGTCGTCGCATAGGCAAGCTGAGACAGATCAGACATGGCTCCCTCCTTCTTCAGGCTGCCGTTAGCGTTTGGCTTGTGCCAGGCAGCAGTATCTTGCCACGCA
Organism: Candidatus Binatia bacterium; assembly: GCA_022826945.1. Classification (GTDB taxonomy): domain Bacteria; phylum Desulfobacterota; class Binatia; order Bin18; family Bin18; genus Bin18. The sequence goes on along the minus strand of JAJDTY010000033.1, from coordinate 33,051 downwards.
CCCGGCAGGGACACAAGCTTGCGGAGGTGATACGTCTAGCACAGGTCGGACGAGTAAAGTCCGACATCTCATATCTCACACAGGAGGCAGTATGACCGCGACACAAGAGGCCCTCATCGACACCCTCTATCACGCCCGCCGAAACGGAACCCGACCAGCCCACATCGACCCCATCCCTTCGGACCTGGATGAAGCACTCGCCGTCCAACTCCACGTTCTCCAGCGCTTTGAGGCGGCAGGAGAACAGCTTGGCGGCTGGAAAATCGGTCTGACGTCGGGGAAAGCCCGCAACCGTATGGGAAAAGACATACGGCCGTTTGGCTATGTCCTCCAGAACCGGGTCTTTTCGTCCGGCGCGACCCTGCCCGTTACTTCAATTATGAATTGTCATATTGAACCCGAACTCTGCCTGATAGTCGGCTCGGCCTTACATGGCCAAGACGTCGACCGCGAGCAGGCCAAAGCCGCGGTTCGGGCCGTTGCGCCGGCGTTTGAGATCAACGAGGTTCGCATCCAGCCGGATCATGGCCCCCTGTCCTTGGTGGCCGACGGCTTAGCCCAGTGGGGGATCGTCGTTGGACCGGAAGCCCCGGTCCGAGACGGGCTGGTCGAGACTACAGTGACGTTTTCGCATAACGACCAGATGGTCGAGACCAAGACGCCGGGTACAACAATGGATGATCCCTATCTCTCGCTGTCACGCCTGTGCCACCGCCTGCATTCATTCGGTCTGGGTCTGGAGCCGGGCCAACCCGTCATTACCGGCTCATTTTGTCATCACGCTGTCACGCAGCCGGGGAGCTATAGCGCGGATTTTTCCGACGTCGGAGCCGTGTCGGTTCGGTTTCGCTAAGCACGCCGCCTACGGACGCCTAGTCTCACTCCCGTAAATTCTATAGGCTGCGCAGAATGACACTCGCCAGGGCGAGAATCCAGACACCTGAGAAAGAGAGAGGAAGATGAGCGAACACACCAACCCGAGGGTATTTTTTGATATCACGATCGGAGATGATGCAGCCGGACGGATCGTTTTCGAACTCAGAGCCGACGTGGTTCCCGAAACCGCAGAAAATTTTCGGGCGCTGTGTACCGGCGAGAAAGGGGCCGGTCAATCCGGCAAGCCGTTGCACTACAAGGGCTCGACGTTTCACCGAGTCATTCCCGACTTCATGTGCCAGGGCGGAGATTTTACCAATGGTAACGGCACAGGGGGAGAGTCCATCTACGGCTCCAGGTTTGCCGATGAGAACTTTCAACTCAAACACACCGACCCTGGCTTGCTGAGCATGGCCAACGCCGGTCCTGGGACGAATGGCTCCCAATTCTTTATCACCACCACCCAGACACCCTGGCTGGACGGCAAGCACGTGGTGTTTGGCAGTGTGGTCGAAGGTATGGACGTGATCCGCGCCATGGAGGCCCAGGGCAGTCAGAGCGGACAACCCAAGCAACGTATTGTCATTGCCGATTGTGGCCAGCTCGACTAGGTACGGTTCGAGCAAGGCCGGACAGGGCCGACGTATGACGAAAAGGAGAGGTGGACAGTATGCCGACCGTCTCAGCCAATCAGTGTGAGATGTATTATGAGGTCGATGACTTCACCGATCCCTGGATCACGGACAAGGAGACGGTGTGGCTCCAACATGGGGTCGGTCGGAGTACCAAGTTTTGGTATCACTGGGTTCCTCCACTGGCGCGCCGTTATCAAGTGATCCGCCGCGATATGCGCGGACACGGTCAGTCTGCCGACCCCGGTCCGGACCATCGTTGGTCATTGGACGAGTTGGTCACGGACATGCACGACTTCATGGATGCGCTTGGTCTCCAACAGGTGCACTATGTGGGCGAGTCCATTGGCGGCATCCTCGGTGTGCTCTTTGCCACGCGCTGGCCGGAGCGACTCAAGAGCCTGACGATTTGCAATTCACCGACCACAATTCACCCGGCAGGCACACGCGCCTTGTCCGGCGAGCAAGGCAATCTGCATAAGCTCCTGGCCTCCGAAGGGTCTGTCGGCTGGGGTCGTTTGATGATCGAGCGCAAGATCATCAGCGGACACAGCCCCGAGCACATTGAATGGGTCCTCAAGGAGTGGGCGAAAACACCAGCCCATATCTTACAAGGGATTACCAAGACGTTGGACGGTGCGGATACGGCACCGCTCCTGCCTCAGGTCACCGTCCCCACACTCGTGCTGGCGCCTGCCAACAGCCCGATCACACCCTTGACCGACCAGATCTCCATGCGCACGGAGATTCCCGACGCGCGGATTGCCATTGTCGAAGGCCCTGGGCACGAAATCTATGTGGATAGACCCGAGGAGTGCCTGAGCGCCTTACAGAATTTCCTGGAGTCGCTCGAGCCGTGAGGTTTTGAGCCACCTCGCCAGGGAGGTCAGAAAGCAGGACGGAAGGGGAGAGCGACCTTCCGCCCTCAGCGGTGCAGCTAACCGCCCATACCGCCCATAAACACCGCGACACACAGTACAACGCCGCCGATATACGTACCAAGAGCACCGACGACACGGAGAGGGTGAGGTTGCGCCAGCGTCGAACTGACGATCATGCCGAGGGCGTGCAGATAGCGACAGACGGTCACCAGTATCATCGTCCACATGGCCCAAGCCGGGACGCCGCCCTCGCCCATCGCCACGATGAGCATAAGTAAGGCCAGCATGGGCGCGTACTCGGTCGCGTTGCCGTGTGCGCGAATCATTTTATGCAAGCGGGCCGCAGGGTCCGAATCTGCGTCACTACCGGGGTCCGTCTTCCCCCGTGTCATAGAAACCATAAAACCAAGCCCGAAGACCAACAAACCCAGTAAACCGGAACATAGGACTGCCGTTTCCATATGCGCCTCCTTCGTGTTGAACACTTTCATCTGGGAAGTATGCTGCTCTCCTCGACCTCTTACCTGGGGCCTTTTGTATCGTGCGTCCGAAAGGTCATTCGAGTCAAGGCTCGGGGAGAAATAGTTGGTAGAGTAAAGTCAGAATGTCTTTATTCCTATTTTTTTCCATTTGTCTTTGGCGTAGGGTATAGCTGTACGACGACGTACTGAGGAGGAGAGCATGACCAGCATATCACAACTCGGGTATTTGGGACTGAGTGTCAGTGACATGGCCGCCTGGGAACAATTCGCCACCTCGGTGCTTGGGCTGGCCGTGAGCGAACAGGCCGATGACGGCTCGCTCTATCTGCGGATGGATGAGTACCACCATCGCTTTCTTGTGCATCCGGCGGGCAATGATGACCTCGCCTATATTGGCTGGGAAGTTGCCGATGAGCACGCCTTACATGCTCTAGCGGAACAGCTCGGGGCAGCCGGGGTCGAAGTCGCTCCAGGCACACCTGAAGAGCGTGCGGTCCGCCGGGTGGCCGGGTTGATTCGCTTCCAGGATCCGAGCGGGATTCCGTCGGAGATTTTCTATGGTCCGCTCGTCCATTTTGACAAGCCGTTTCAGTCGCCGCGGCCGATCTCGGGCTTTAAGACCGGGGAGCAGGGCTTGGGACATTTTGTGATCCTGGTCAACGACGCCGAGCAGAGCATCAATTTTTACCGGGATGTCCTGGGGATGCGGATCAGCGATTATGTCCATATCACGCCTGCTCCGGGCACAACTTTTCAGGCCACCTTTTTCCACTGCAACCCGCGCCATCATTCGCTCGCCTTTGTCGAGGCCCCCAACCCGCCCAAGCGTCTGAACCATTTCATGTTGCAGACACAATCGCTCAACGATGTTGGTTCGACCTATTACCTGTGCCAGGATCAGGATGTGCCGATTACGATGAGCTTGGGCCGTCATACCAACGACCATATGACCTCGTTCTATATGCAGACGCCGTCTGGCTTTGCAGTCGAATACGGCTGGGGTGCGCGGGAGGTGGATGACGCGACCTGGCAGGTCCAGATGCACACCTCCGGCAGCATTTGGGGTCATGTCCGGCGGACGCCCGGTCTGGGCGGTGTCGCGCAGGAGCAGGCGTAAGCCTCGTTCAGGACCGAGGAGGGGTCGGCTCAACGGGGCAACTGATCCAGGTATGCCCGGACAATGCGGTCAAAGATTTCGGGCTGTTCCTCATACGTCCAGTGGCCGGCCTGGGGGATGACTTCGAGCTGACAGTGCGGCATCCGGTCGCGGAAGTACTCGGAATATTTGACCGGCGTAAAATAGTCCTCGTCCCCACAGATGGCAATCGACGAGGTCTGGATGTTGGCGACTCGACTCATACAGTCAAACATGTCATCGCTGATCCAATCCTTATACGTCACCTTCGGGTCGGTCCCGGCCGTCAAGTCATTGATCGCATCGACGAGGGACTGGGGTGTGCTTTTGGCGAAGCCTAAACGTGGGTCAATAGCAATCCCGGCTTCACCCGCAGCCAGTTGGCGCGAGTTCTCAAGGACGTTGGGGTCCACCCGCAGCCGCGCGCCCGTATCAATAAGCATCATGCCGGCAAGACGGTCCGCATAATAGATGGCCGCAGTCAGGGCGATTCCGCCGCCAAGCGAATGGCCGGCGATCACAAACCGATCCCAGCCCAAATGGTCGGCCAGCCGGATCGCATAATGGGTGTAGTCTGCCGCGCCACGAAAACCGGTACCGGACGACTGGCCGTGCCCCGGCAGGTCTATTGCCACCGGCGTATGACGGTCGGCCATCGCCTGCATATGTCTGTGCCACACCCGGCCGTCACAGCCGGTTCCGTGGACGTAAAGGACACGCTGTCCTTTTGGGACACTCAGGTGTCCGACGCTGTGATAATGTATCCGCAGTCCATCAATATCAGCATATCCCATGCGTTCTCCTCCTTGGGCGGCCTGCTTGGCTATGCAGAGACGCCCGTATCCGCCGTCAGCCCGGCCGCTTCAATGCCGGCCACGGCACATTCCTCATCAATATCCGAGGTGTCGCCCGATATCCCGACCGCTCCGATAATGGACTGAGATTCATCTCGAATCAGTACCCCACCCGGCACCGGCACGAGCTTCCCCTGAGCGACCGCAGTCAGGGCCTGCACAAAATGAGGTCGCTCGGCCGCGACACTGCCCAGCACCCGAGACGAGCGGCCCATGCCCAACGCGCCCCAGGCTTTGCCGATCGCCACATCGGCGCGCATCAGGCTGGTCTCGTCTTCGCGCTGAAAAGACTGAAGCTGTCCGGTTTCATCCAACACCGCAACCGCGAGTGGGGAGACATTCATGGCACGGGCCTTTTGGAGTGCCGCAGCGACAATCGTATTTGCCGTTTCCAGGTGTAAGCGAGCCATAACCTCCTCCGTGTGCTCGTATTCTTCCAGTCTCACCCCATGGGATCGACATCGGGCAGACCGAGCAGAAACTGCCCGTAATTTTCATAAGCTGAATCATTGACCATCAAATGGGCTGCGGCGGTATGCAAATCCCGCAGGCAGCGCTGCAAGACATGCTCCAAACGCACGGCACTGCCGGCACCAGCGCGAAAGGCGCTGGTCGTGATCTCAAGCGCGACGTCCGTGGCCAAGGTCGCGACGCTACGCATTTCAGCCTGGAGCGCCGGACCCGGCAATTGGCCGGCGCTGGCTGTCTGCCAGGCTTTTTCGAGGATATCGATAACGACTAGGCGTGTTCCGCGCAGCCTGAGGTCTGCCTGGGCTGTCATCCTTTGAACGACGGCTCTGTCACTCAACCGCCGCTGGGGTCCATAGCCACGTTTTTTTGATTGGGCCAGCTCAATAATCGCGTCAAGCGCACAGCGGGCAATCCCCAGTGCAAAGGCGGCGTGTTCATTCGCCACATAGCCCGGCCAGCCCATGAGATATAAGGGCCCACCGCGCTGTGGCGGCGTACTGCCCACGGCAAAAGTAAACGTCTCGGGAACAAACAGGTCCGAGACCGCGTAGTCACAACTGCCGGTGCCTTTCATGCCAAGCACATGCCAGTTGTCGATGACCTGGGCTTGGGAAATCGGGAAGACCACGGCCCGCACCTCGGGCGTTTGGGAGTCCCGCTCGACCAGGGTTTGGACCAACACCCATTCGGCATAGCGGATGCCACTGCCCCACGACCAGCGACCGCTGACACGGTAGCCGTCCTGCTCGGGCACGGCCCTGCCGGGCATCAAGCCGCCCGCCATGGTCGGGACATGGCCATGTGGGAACATCGTGGCGATGGTTTCGTCCGGGAGAAAGGCGCCGGCCATACCGACAATGGCAGCGCCAATAAACATGCACCAGCCCGCGGACGGATTGATCGTTGTTACGGCCTCAATCACTTCTAACTGCGTCACCGGGTCGGCCTCGGCCCCACCGAGTTCCGCCGGCAGTTTCAGCTTGAACAGGCCGGCCTCGCGCAGAACCGCCACCGAGGCGTCGGGCAGCGTCCGGGCTTCCTCGGCTTCGTCTATCTGGGCGGCAAGCGCCCCACGGACCTGCTCGACTGCCCGCAGGAGCATCTGCCGCTTCTCGGCCCGCTCTGCGGGGAAGGATACCGACATGAGAGTGCCTCTTTTACTCCTCTGCGTGCGCGTGAGCAAAGAGCGCGGGAACAAACTTTTCCGTCTCGCCGCTCTCCTCGATGTTGTGCAGTATCCAGTCCTGGAACATTTCCGTACTAAGGGCGACCTTACGGATGATCCAATTGAGGACAGGACCAATAATCGGCGCGGTTATGCCGATCTCAACACAGGTGTAGAACGAGACACCATCTTCAACCGGGGCGTACTCGTGCACAACCTGGCCAACCGGCAGCAACCCACCCAGGAGCGGCTCAAAATTAAACGCCTCTTCGTCAAACCTCGTTACCCGCGCCTTGGCGCGAACGGGGTGTTTTGCTGCGATGTTTTCTTGGATGGCAATCACACTGCCCGGCCCGAGCCGACCGTCGAGGCCGTGTACGCGTTTGGCCCACCGAATCGCAATATGATCGAACGGATGCCAGAAGCGGTACACCGGCACGGGTGGGCCGGAGAAATCCTGGCCGTTATACGACGAAAACGTGTCAATATGTTCAAACCACCAGCGGAGGATAGGCGGCGTCACGCCTTTCATGGTGTCATGTTTGATCCAGGCGCGGAAGCGTCCGCCAGGCAATTCCTCAAATCCGTATTGGGCAGAGTCGAGGGTTTTCATCGGTCCAAAGAGACCGAGTTTTGGGCCGGTCCTTACCTCAGCCATCACACGCTCCTCTCTCCAGAACCGGCGAGCTTATCAATTGCCTTGAGCAATCTGTCCAACGAATCAGGATCAATCAATCGATGCTCAGTTCCAGTACGAATCAAAGTAGAGTCAGGCAGGCCGCTATTCTGTACCAACTCGACACTGTGGGCAAAGGGAACGGCCTCATCAGCCTCGGCGTGGAGGACAAGGGTATTCGGCTTGACCGTTGTCGCCCTGCCCCAGCGTTTCCAGGCCGGGCAGAGCAGCACGAGCGGCGTCCCCCCGCTGTCGATATTGATCGCAACCGCACCCCCTCGGCTGGAACCCACAACCACATCGGGCTGCTGACGGTCAAACTCGGCTTGAGCAATACGCACACAGGCGTCAAAGTCGTCATTCGGCAGAAGAGGATTACAAACTTCAAAGTCATTGGCCTTGAGAAACGTCGGCTTGGTCCCCCCAGGGGTTGCGCCAAAGCCGTGCAGAAAGAGGATTTTCATTGTCTGGCACCTGCTCCGCGGAAATCAGGCTGGACGGAGCAGAAAAGCGGGGCAGGAGAGTTCTCCCCTGCCCCACGGCGGCAAGCCTAAAACACGGCAATGGGATTCACCGGCGAGGCCGTCCCCTTGACCAGCACCAGTGGAGCCACCGTCAGCATGAACGTCCAGCGTGAGCGTGCGGCACAGGCCATACTCAGATCATCCAACAGGCAGTTATCGAGCAGATGGATACCCATAGCCACCAGGGTACACGAGTGGATGGGCATGATGAGATTGTCATAGCCACTCGGCACCACATCACTCACCCCATCACAGCCCAGCACGGCAATTTTCCGCTCGTGAATCCAGGGCAGGCAGGCCGCACCCAGCCCGGCCAGGCCGTCCTGAAGCGCATCCCAGTTACCCTGGGCTTTTTGGCGCACGTGGCGTCCGGTTCGCACAAAAAGCACATCGCCTTCTTCGACTTTGAAGTTTCCCGCCTGCTCCGCGGCTTCCAGGTCCGCTGGCGTAATCGCCTCGCCCGGTTCCAGATAGTCACGATTCTTAAGCGGTGGGATATCGATCAACACTCCGCGCGACACAATACCGTTCTTAATGGAATGGATCGCCCCGTTCAGCGCCCCCTGGGCGGTCACGTCCGAGGAGGGATAACCGTTATACATCTTATCGTTGTGAAACACGTGGCACAGGGCATCGATATGTGTGTTCGCGACCCCATGTGGGGCAATAGCAAAATAGTCGGCGCTGTACGGCAGGGGGACCAAGCTCTCCTCCCCCGGCGCGCCGGTCTTCATCATCAGATGCATGACCGGAGTCGGATTATCCGGTCCGTGATGAGTCGCCAACGGCAGAGACAGCGACACCGAGTGTCCGTCTTGCACCCCGGCTGCGGCCTGTGTGCGTTTCTCGGACGTAATATAGTTGAGCGCGCCAAGCTGATCGTTTGCTCCCCATTTTCCCCAGTTGCTCAAGGTCGAGAAGAACTCCTCTACCTGGGCTTCAGTCAGATCATCGTTGACTGCCATAACGTCCTCCTTTTTTCGTTCCGTCTCGTTCCATGCTTTTAGCGCAAAAGCGCGGAAAAGAGAAAGAGGTCCAGAGACGCACGAGCCAGAGCTCGTTTTTACATTGACAGGCCGCCCCGTTTGGTTCGATAATCGCCTCGGACTTGTTTTATCCACATACCCAAAAAGGAGGCTGCTGTGTCACATGACATCGTCCTAAAGAACGGGCTGGTCGTCACGCCGAACGGCGTGATCCGAGGCGGAATTGCCGTTGAGGGGGAGCAGATCGTCGCGGTCGGTGCGAACTCAAGCCTCGGTCAGGCCAAGCGCGAAATCGACGTTGAGGGTAAAATCCTGTTCCCTGGGACGTTTGACCCCCATGTCCACTTCGGTATCTCGGACCGTTTTGGCGATGAGGCCATGGTCGAAGATTTCTTGCGCGACACCAAGGATTGCCTGATCGGCGGAGTCACGACAATTGCCACCACCACCCTGATCGGCAAAAATCCGATGCTGGACTTGTTTGACCAGGCTGTCGAGTGCGGCACCAATCATTCCTGGTGCGATTTCAAGGTGACCTGCGTGGTCAACACGCTCGATCAGGTCGCCCAAATCCCGGCCGTGGCTGCAAAAGGCGGGGTATCGTATAAATTCTTTACCGGTTATTCCGGCCCGCAGGCCGAAGCCTTTGGCATGAATCCGGATGGTATCACGCCCTCTTTCTTTCATGCGGCGTGCGAGCAGTTGGCCCACTGTGGCCCACCGACCTTTGCCAAGATTCATGCCGAAGACCCGTACGTCCGTGGCATCCTCATCGACCGCTTGCGCGAAATGGGCCGCGCCGACCAGCTCACGGCCTGGGCCGAGTCCAGTCCGGAATGGGCCGAAAGCGTCCAGGTCTATACCTATGGAATGATTGCTAATCAACTCCGCGTTCCGCTCTACCCAGTCCATATCAGCGCCGCGCATACCGTGGAGACAGTCAAGCGCCTGCACGCCGAGGGGCTGAACATTGTGGGCGAAACGGTGGCCTGTTTTCTCAACACCACGGCCCCGGAAATGGATGCACAGGGCATGGGCGGCAAGGCAAAAATTCAGCCACCGATCCGTTTTGAGAAAGATAAGGAGCGGCTGTGGCGCGGGCTTCAGGAAGGTACCTTGTCTGTGGTCGGAACGGACAGCCTGACCTACTCCTCGTCGTTCAAGACCGACGGGGATTTCTGGGACTGTCGCGTTGGTATTAACCTCCAGGTGGCCGATACCCTGCCCCTCCTGTTCCACGAAGGGGTGAACAAAGGTCGTATCGATCTGGTGACCCTCTCAAAAATATTGTCCGAAAACGCGGCCAAGCTGTACGGCCTCTATCCCAAGAAAGGGGCTCTGGCCATTGGCTCTGACGCGGATATCGTAGTGCTCGACCCGGAAAAGGAAGCCGTGCTTGGGGTCGACCGGATGCGATCACGCGCGGACTATTCATTGTGGGAAGGCCGTCAGGTCAAGGGAATTCCGGTGAAAACCTTACTGCGCGGCCAGTTGGTTATGGAGGACGGCGAAATTGTGGCCGAACAGCCGAGCGGCCGATTTGTTGAACAGGTTGTTCGACCGCGTGGATTATAAAGAAGGGGACGGCTATGGCTCAGACGGAAGACAAAAACGCGATTTATGAACATGCCCAACTCGGCCATAAACTCGGCTTTGGGAAAAAGCCTGCTCTGATTGTGGTGGACTTTCAGTTGGGCTTTACCGTTCCGGAACAGTCTCCGCTGGCCGGCAATCTCGACGCCGAAGTCGCGGCGACAAACGAACTCATCGCCGTGGCTCGCAAGAAAGATATTCCGGTTATTTTTACGGTCGTGGGGTATGACCCCCACCGGCAGGACGATGCTGGCCTGTGGCCCGAGAAGGCGCCCTCCCTACGTATGCTCACCATAGGAAGTGATTTGGTCAAGCTCGACCCGCGCCTCAATCAGGAGCCCGGCGATCTGGTGATTACCAAAAAGTACGCCTCCGGCTTCTTCGGTACTTATCTGGCCTCGACCCTCACCATGCAGTCGGTCGATACCGCCATCGTCACCGGCTGCACCACGAGCGGCTGTGTCCGCGCAACGGTGATGGATGCCTTGGCCAACGGTTTTCGACCCATTGTACCGATTGAGTGTGTCGGTGACCGGGCCCAAGAGCCACACCAAGCCAATCTGTTCGATATCGGCGCGAAGTACGGGGATGTCATGCCGCTTCAGGAGGTGTTGGAGTATCTGGAGCAGTTGTAAATCCGTAGCGTGTTGAGCGCCCTGTTCAGGCACTTCCCTTCGTCCCTAGGCTGGGTTAGGTTGTCGGGCGGTTGCAGTTGAGTATTTGGAGGAAAGTCTATGTGGGGAGTGAAGCAGTTCGTTATTTTTTCAGTCGTCTTACTGGTCAATCTGCCTGGATGTTCGGAGGCGGGTGGCGGAGCAGCCGGGGGGCCGGTGGTTCTCATGGCAACGTCCAAGGGAGAAGTGAAGATCGAACTGTTTCAGAAAGAAGCGCCGGAAACGGTCACAAACTTCCTCGCCTATGTCAACGATGGCTTTTATGACGGGACGATTTTCCATCGGGTGATTCCCGGCTTCATGATCCAAGGGGGCGGCTTTACCGAGGCCATGCAGCAAAAGCCGACCAAGCCGGCCATCAAAAATGAGGCCGCCAACGGCCTGACCAACGATACCGGAACGCTGGCCATGGCCCGCACGAACATAGTTGATTCCGCCACCTCTCAGTTCTTCATTAATGTCAATGATAATGACTTTCTGAACCATAAAGACACCTCGATGCAGGGTTTCGGGTATTGTGTCTTTGGCCGAGTCATAGAAGGCATGGACGTCGTGAGTGCCATCGAGCGAGTCACAACCGGGCGGAGAGGCATGCATCAAGATGTTCCGCAGGAGCCCATTATTATTCAGTCGATGAAAGTTGTCTCTGAAGCGCAGTATGACGCCGAGAGTGAGTCGTAAATCCAATACGTATCGGAGGTAGTATGCGTTTGCACACACGTTTCCATTGGTCTTCCTGGGTTCTCCTGGCCGTGCTGGGTGGCACGTTCTTGTTCGCCACGCCACCGCCGTCCGCAGCCGAGCTGTCCGCAGAGCTGAAACAGTCGCTGGACTCCAGCAAATACGTCTATATCCAGTCCGAGCGGAAGAGCGGCGAGTTCGGCTCAAAGGCCGAGATCTGGTTTTTCGAGCATGATGGAGCCGTCTGGGTAGGGACGCCAGTAACGACGTATCGCGTCAGGCGTATCCAGGCCGGACGCACAAAAGCCAAGGTCTGGATCGGCTCGCGCGACGGACAGTCGTTTGAGGCCACCGGCTCTCTGGTGAAGGACGATGCCATCAACGAAATCATGTTCAAGACCTTTGCCGAAAAATACCCGGACGGCTGGCCGCAATATGAAGAGGGCTTTCGGGGCGGCTTTGCCGACGGCTCACGCACCCTGGTGCGCTACGACCCAGCGGAAATGTAGGGTCGGCAAAACCCCAGCATCAAAACAGTGAGCTAACAAGGGCGGGGAATCTCCGCCCTTTTGCTGTCCCCCGGTGGGTGGACGTAATAGGGGGAATGGCAGAGATAGAGTGGCGATGGTGCAAAGCAGGGGCAACTGGTCGGGAACGCTTGGATTCGTGCTCGCCGCTATGGGGTCAGCGGTCGGCTTGGGCAATATCTGGCGCTTTTCGTATATCACCGGTGAAAACGGCGGAGCGGCGTTTATTCTCGTATATGTTGGCTGCGTAGCCGCGGTCGGTATCCCACTGCTGATTGCCGAATTGCTCATCGGCCGACGGACGCAACGAAACGTCGTCGGCGCCCTCTCCACGTTGCGACCCGGCTCGGTGTGGCCCATCACCGGCTGGCTGGGTGTGGCCACCGGCTTTTTTATTTTATCGTATTATTCGGTCGTCGGCGGTTGGGTTTTGGACTACGTCCTGCTGTCCGGCCTGGACAGCTTCAGCGGGCAGTCGGCACCGGCCATCGGAGATCTGTTTGACTCGCTACGGCTGAGCGGGCCGCGACAGGTGTTTTGGCACGCCGTGTTCATGGTCCTGACCATCTGGTTTGTCTCGCATGGCGTGACGCGCGGCATCGAGCTGGCCAATCGGGTCATGATGCCCACTCTCCTCCTGTTGTTGGTGTTTTTGCTCGTCTACGCCTGCACGACCGGTGGGGCCGCGCAGGGTATCGCGTTTTTGATGACGCCCGACTGGAGCAAGATCGGTCCCCAGACGATGTTGCAAGCGATTGGGCAGGCGTTTTTCTCCATCGGGGTCGGCATGGGCGTCATGATCACCTACGGCAGCTATCTGGGACGCCAGACCAGCCTGCCGCGCGCGGCGCTGATCGTGGCGGGCTGCGACACGGGGGTCGCCATCCTGGCCGGATTCATGATTTTTCCGCTGGTGTTTACATTCGCGCTGCAACCCGACGCCGGGCCGGCACTGATTTTCAAGACCCTGCCGGTCGCATTTGGCCGTCTGCCGTTCGGCAACCTGCTCGCCGTCCTATTTTTCCTGCTGCTGACGTTTGCGGCGCTGAGTTCGGCTATTTCCATGCTGGAAGTCGTTGTCGCCTATTTTGTCGATGAGCGGGGTTGGAGCCGCGTGGCGGCCAGTTGGATAATTGGCGGTGTGATCTTCGCTCTCGGCATTCCCTCGGCCCTGGAGGGAGGAGTCTTCGACTTTATCAACATCACGACAAGCGACTATATGCTACCCGGCGGCGGGCTGCTGATCGCAATATTTGCCGGGTGGTCGCTAACGCATCAAGAGCGGCAAGCAGAAGTCCCGGCCAGCGACCTGAGACCGGTTCTCTATCTGGGGTGGGTGTTGCTGCTGCGCTTTGTCGCACCTATTGCGGTGACGATTATTTTGTTGCAATCGATCGGGTTGTTCTAGTGTGAGGACGCACGAGACCGCGTGCTGTATCGTTGGTGGTGGTCCGGCCGGGGCCGTGCTCGCCCTTCTGCTGGCGCGTCAGGACGTTCCGGTCACGCTGCTTGAAAGCCATCTCAATTTTGATCGTGATTTTCGCGGCGATACGCTCCATCCGTCAGTCATGGAGATACTGGATTCGATTGGCCTGGCAGAGCGGCTACTGAGCCTGCGTCATACCAAGATCGACCGCCTCTCTATCCAGACACCTGAAGAATCGCTCCAGTTGATTGACCTGCGCCGCCTCAAGACACCCTACCCCTATATCACCCTGATTCCCCAGGTCGATTTCCTGGACTTCATCACCACCGAAGCAAAACGCTATCCCCACTTTCAGCTTCAGATGGGAGCCAATGTCCAGGAGTTGGTCCAAAAGAACGACCATATCCGGGGCGTGCGCTATCGGACTGTGAATGGGGACTGGCACAAGGTCCACGCTCAGCTCACGATTGGGGCGGACGGCCGTTTCTCTCGGCTACGTCGCCTTGCCAAGCTGAAACCGCAGACGTCCCAGCCGCCGATGGATATGCTGTGGTTCCGGTTGCCGCGTCAACCGGACGACCCGGTTGATGCCGGTGCGACGCTCCGTATTGGACAGGGCCGTCTGCTCGTCCTCCAGAATCGGTATGCCTATTGGCAGATCGGCTATGCCATCCTCAAGGACAGCTATAGCCACGTCCGGGCAGCAGGCCTGGAAGCCCTGCAGCGGTCCGTCAGCGAACTCGTCCCCTGGACTCACGACCGCGTGGACCGGCTCTCGAACTGGCAGGATATTGCCGTCCTATCCGTCGGGGCCGACCGTCTTTCGCAGTGGTATCAAGCCGGCCTGTTACTGATAGGCGACGCTGCCCATGTCATGTCTCCGGTCGGCGGTGTGGGCATTAACTATGCGATTCATGATGCCGTAGTCGCGGCAAATATCCTGGCTCGACCGCTACGGAGTTATAGTGTCCAGGCGCGCCATCTAGCGGACGTACAACAGCAACGCGAGTGGCCAACGCGCATTATCCAGGCGTTTCAGGCACAGATTCAGCAGCGCCTTATTGCCCCGGCATTACGCGACAGTACGTCGTTTCGGCTCCCCCTGTCCATGCGGCTGGTTCCGCAGATTCCGCTGCTGCGTACTATTCCCGCCGCGCTGATCGCCTTTGGACCAAAACGAGTCCGTGTAGCAGCATAGACACGGACACCATTTCCCCACACGAACTGGCCGTGATACCACTATGATTACCGGAGCCCTGCTTATGGCTGACTCAAGAGCGCACACCCGACCGATAGATCGCTCTGTCTGGGCTGAGGGAGTGAGGAGGAGTCATGGATTGGAATGCCCTGATAGCGGCGACGCTCACCATCTATAGGCACGCCGCAAGAGAGACGGTCGAGAAATTCGGAAGAGGCTGGTGGGTCGTCCTCCTGCCGCTGGTGTACACTCCGCTCATCATTCTTGCGGCGACCTTTTTTGGGCGGATGGGCTTTGTCGGGGGACTATTGGTTGGGCTGGTCATGGTCCTGTGTACCAGTTCGTACTTGTACTTTATTGACGGCATTGTGCACGGCCAACGCGTTCAGCCACAAGAATTACTCGATAGTTGGCGGCCTCACTTTGGCTCGGTTATCAGCATCCTATTCTTCCTGATGCTGATCCGCCTGCTGTTCTCGATGCTGCCCGGCGGGGCTGGCTCTCAGGCCCTGTATGTGCTCGTCCACCTCGTCCTCCCAATCCTGCTCAGCCCGGTCACGGAGGTCATCTACCAAGGCCGGACCGACGGCTGGGCCATGATCCAGGAGAGCTTTGAATTTCTACGTGAAAGCGGCGTGGAGTGGTTTGTGCCCTTGGTTGGGCTGGTGGTGATTGTGTCGATTCTCGGTGGTTTCCCACCCATTGCCCTGGCCTCGTCGCTCTTCTTTCCGCTCGATATTCTGGCCATGCCCATGCAGCTTGGTCGATCAATGTTCCTACCCTTTGGCATCGGGTTTTGGAATTCATCGGCAGAGATCATCTGGGCCGCAGGCTGTTCTTTTTTTCTCTACGTGGTCATGGTTTTTCGGGGCCTGTTGTTTCGTGCGCTCGCCGGTGGGACCCGCCGGCAGCGTATTTTCCGCTCCCGCCTGGACTAGCAACAAGCCTTACTCAATGGGGCCGAGTTCTATCTCTTCTAATATCTCCTCTTCTTCAGGACTGAGTTCGACATCTTCTAGCGCGTAGTCTTCCGCAGGGTCGGAGTCCAGGTCCTCCTCTAAGGCGCTGAATTCCGTTTCCTCAAATTCGTCCTGCTCTTCCAATTCAGCTTCGTCCCTCTCTTCAAAGTCTTCGCCTAAGGCCTCTTCCAAAGGGCTCCATTCCGTTTCGTCTTCTACGGTCTCAAAGGTCTCGTCCGTCTCTCCCGTCCATTCGGCAATAGATGCCAGCAGTGGCCTAGCCAGGGCGGTCGGAATGCCATAGGCGGCTTCGGGTCCGGGTTTGCCCATGGTCACATAGGACGCCTCGTCATCGTCTTTGTCTTTGAAGAACACCCCGGACATGATCCTGCGCCCACCGACAAACTGAACCGTCTCAACGCGGAAAAACTTCCCGGTCACCTCACCATTGATATTTCTTTGGTCCCCCAGGGCGCTGACCTCCCAGCCATTTTCCTCCGCTACGTCCCGAAATAGCATAAGCGCCATTTGTGGCGAGACGTTCAGATTCAGCTTCTCCCCTGCCTTGATCCGCTCTTCTTTTTTCGGCTCTACACCTGGAATGATGGTTGACACAGATGACACTGTTGATTTCACAGAGCCACAGCTTACGAGACCAAGGAAGCTCAGGCTCACCGTCCAGACGACATTGCGTGCTATTTTCATGACCGCTTTTCCTCTCACATGAGGGCTGATGCTTATACGTGTTGAGCCCGCTCAACAATAGGCGCGAGTTGCTGAACGGCTTCAACGCCATTGCCGAAAGCCGCTTGAGCAGCAGCCATTATTACCCGGGTGACGCCGGCTTCCTGGTAGCGTTTGAGCGTATCGCCATCCAGGCCGTCCTCGGGCGAAGAGAGCAGGAGAACGGAGAATTCAAGCGCTTCAGGATTACGACCAACCTCCCTGGCCAGTTGTTTGATAACAGGAATGTCTTCCCTGGCCTGCTCGGGCGTGAGTCCCCCAGGGCACCAGCCATCGGCATAGCGAGCCACCCGCTTGAGCGCATAGCGTCGGTCGTGCGCACCAAGAAAAATCGGCGGGGTGGGCCTTTGGACTGGCTTGGGAAAGAGTTTGACCGATGGGAAGCGGACAAACTCGCCGTCATAGCTGGCCTCCTCTTTGGTCCACAGCTCCCGGAGGGCTTCCACCGATTCCCGTAGATGTTGCCAGCGTTTGGGAAACTGCACGCCCATAATTTCGGCTTCCTCAGGGAGCCAACCGGCTCCGACCCCGAAGAGGAGCCGCCCGTTCGAGTACAGATCAATACTGGCCGCAGCCTTTGCAGTCGTAATGGTGTTCCGTTCCGGCAAGAGGCAAATACCCGTTCCCAGACGAATCGTCCGTGTTGCCTGCGCGGCCGCTGTCAAGGCCACAAACGGGTCAATCAAATGCGCATAGAATTCGGGTATTTTTCCATCCGGGGAACGGGGATAATAGGTCGTGGAGTGCGTCGGTATGACGAGATGCTCGGCAACCCAGAACGACTCAAACCCGAGACGCTCGGCCTCCAGGGCAATAGCCCCCGGCTCTCCGGACTGTTCGGTTAAAAAAGCGAGTACCCCGATCTGCATGGCCGACCTCCCTTACCTGGCGACAATTTTTCTGTAAGAATTTGACCTTAATAGGAAATGGCCGGAGACTCAATTGCGGCATTCATCCTATTACCCAAAACGTAGTTTTTCTTTTCCCTGTATGCAGCACCGTATTCGCTTTCTTTCTCTTTGTCTGCTGTGTTTCATCGGCAGTTCAGCTCTCGTCTGGTCCCAAGACAACGCTGACGAAACGCCGCTTAGCTCTCCAAGCTTGCCTCAGCAACCTGATTCACCAGCCGCAGACGTTTCCCCCTCCGCGGACGCATCTCTCTCCTCCGTCTTTCTGCGCGGCTACCACGCGTTTCAAGACAAAGACTGGGAGGCTGCGCGCACAGCCTTTGAACATGGGCAGCAACACGAGCCCCTGCTGGCCGATTACAGCTTGTACTTTTTAGGGGAACTCCATCTCAAAGCCAGCCGTCCGGTAGAAGCGCGCGCTGTTTTTGAGCGGCTTTGGGACGAGTATCCGGCAACCGTTTGGCGGAGTGACGCAGCCCTGGCCTTAGCCCAGCTCACCTTTTCGGAAGAACGATGGGAGCGCACGCTGGCCTATGCCAAGCAGGCACAGCAAGCTCCGCTGGTGACCGATACAGTTCGGCATCAATGCGCGCTCCTCATTGCCCAAACCCACGAGCAACAGGGGAAGCGGGCGCTTGCCTATCAACGTTATCAAGCCCTGCGGGCAAGCGCACCACGAACGGCAGTCGGGGAAACGGCCAAAGCCCGAGTCGCCGCGCTTCGAGAGCAGTACCCGGAGGATTTTCCACTCCAAACGGCACGGGCACAGTACGACGAGACCAAGTTGTTGGTGAAGGAGGAAGATGTTGAAACGGCACGGAACCTCGCCGAACAGTTTCAGAGCCGTTTCTCCACCAGTAGCCTGAGACCGGCCGGCCTGCTCTTGCTCGCAGGGCTCTATAAAAACCTGGGACAACGAGAGGCAGCCATCGCCCAGTGGCAGGAGATTGTCGAGCGCTATCCAGATACGGCATTTGCCCCCAAAGCCCTGTACCGCTGGGCACGGTTTTTCTGGAATCAAGACGAGGATGACGCGGCCCTGTTACTCTTCAAACGGCTGACTAAAGAGTATCCGCGCCACGACCTGGCCGCAGAGGCGTGGAATGCCATGGGACGCATCTTTCAATCCAAGCAGGACAACGCCAACGCCGCTTCGGCCTATCAATATCTCAGGCAGCAGTTCTCTCGCACGCCATTGGCCCTTGAAGCGCACTGGCGCCAGGGCTGGATGGCCTATAGCCAAGGGGAATATCGAACCGCGCAGGAGATATTTCAAAAACTCGCGCGGTCTGTGCCCGGGACCGTCGAGGGCATACGCGCCCTGTACTGGCAGGCGCGTGCAACCGGGCGCTTAGATCAATCCGAGGAAGCGGACGCTGTGTATCGACGGCTCCTGCGTCGTTACCCGCATGGCTATTATGCGCTGTGGGCGGAAAGGCGTCTGGGAACGACGCTATCGGCCCTCCCCCGCCAGCCTCCACCAGCCTCCTCTGCCCCCCGCCTCTCTACGATCCAGGACGCACACTATCAGCGCTACACCACCCTCGTGGACCTTGGACTCTTGGATATGGCGCATCGTGAGCTCGACTTCGTCCGCCACCACGCACCACGAGGAACATCTTGGACAAAATTCTTTATCTCCGAATATCGACGCGTCAACGATTATACCTCGGTGTTTCGATTGCTACCGCGGCTGAACCTGCATAGCGCAGTCAGGCAGACATATCTCTACCCACAAGCCTATTGGAACCTCGTTCTCACACACGCCGAAAAAAATGGCCTTGATCCTTATCTCATTATTTCCCTCATTCGACAGGAAAGTCTGTTTGACGCCGCGGCAGTCTCACGAGCGAACGCTTATGGCCTGATGCAACTACTACCCACCACCGCAGCTAGACTCACCGACTTGCCGCTGAACGGCGGAAGCGCTTTAACCGACCCGGCGTTCAATATTCGCCTCGGGACAACCTATCTCCGTGGGCTCTTGGATCGCTATCAGGGGAGCCTTATTTTAGCTTTAGGAGCCTACAATGCCGGCGAAAAGGCGGCGGACAAATGGCTCGCACGATTTGGAGAGATGGAGCCGGATGAGTTTATCGAGAACATTAGTTACGGCGAGACCCGCCGCTATGTGAAGCTGGTCCTGCGTAACTATCGAACCTATATACAGATGTATGGGAACGGAGCAACGGTCGCTGATATCCGCTTGCCTTAACCGTCTTGCAACGTCGCGAGGAGCTTGCGTGGCAACCCCCCAAATGCGCCGTTCGACATCACCAGCACGACATCACCGACCCGGCACTCCTCAGTAAGACAAGCGCAAAGGTCTGACACACTGCGACCGGCATAGGCAGATTTGCCACGGGCTTGGAGGTCGGCGACGAGTTCTGCCGGTGCGAACAGGTCAGCGGCGACAAGCGGGTCTTGCGGCTTGGTGAATACTGGGCCGAGCAGGATCCGGTCGGCACGCCCAAGCGCTTCGGTCAGGGGTTTTTGAAAGATCTTTCTCCGACACGTATTGGAGCGCGGCTCGAAGACGGCCCAGACCCGACGCCCAGGATAACGCAGTTGAACGGCTTCGATCGCCACAGTGACGGCAGTGGGATGATGCGCAAAGTCGTCAATAATCGTAATTCCTTTGGCTTCTCCAACCAACTCCTGGCGACGCTCAACCCCGAGAAAGCTGGCCATACCGGGCGCAACATCGTGGGCGGACAAGCCGACCATTGCAGCCAAGGCACTCACCCCCAAGGCATTCCGCACGTTCATGCGTCCCATCAGCGGACAGGTGAACCGTCCCCAGTCATGTTGGCCTTGGGTAATCGTAAAAACCAGTTGGCGACCGTCGTCCCGTATGTCGCGCGTCTGCCAGTCCGCCTGTTCGTTTAACCCGAACGTCACAAAAGGTTTTCCTGTCGACCGCACGACGTTCAACACCTCTGGGAAATCATTACAGGCAACAATTGGAGCGCCAGACGGGAGGATTTCAAGTAGACGTCGAAAGGCGGCTTTAACCTGGTTAAGGTCCCGATAAATATCGGCATGGTCAAATTCAACGGCGTTCAGGAGAACCGCCTGCGGGCGGTAATGCAAGAATTTTGGGCCCTTGTCAAAAAAGGCCGAGTCGTACTCGTCGCCCTCAATCACGAAATCTTGACCACTGCCCAGACAATAGCCCTGACCAAAATTCCGACTGATTCCCCCAACCAGCAGACCCGGCGACCGGCCAGCCTGGCCTAAGACCCAGGCCAACAGCGCCGTTGAGGTGGTCTTGCCATGCGTTCCAGCAACAACCAACGGGCGTTTATCCGCAAGAAAGAAGGAACCGACCGCCTGCGGGAAAGAGATATAGGGGATGTTCGTGTCCAATAAGACCGCAACTTCGGGATTCGTACGGGAGACCGCATTCCCCACGATGACGAGGTCTGGCGCGGGGCTCAGGTTCTCCCCTTGATAGCCCTGGATAACAGGGATGTCGGCGTGAGCGAGAAAATCGCTCATCGGGGGATAAATTTCCCGGTCCGAGCCAGTCACCCGATAGCCACGCTCTTTCAGCATGGCAGCTAGCGTTGCCATGCCAACGCCGGCTATAGCGATGCAATGGATGTGACGGATTCCCCCCAGGTCCGGTTCAGTAACATGCGGCATACC
This sequence comes from Candidatus Binatia bacterium, assembly GCA_022826945.1. Lineage (GTDB taxonomy): Bacteria > Desulfobacterota > Binatia > Bin18 > Bin18 > Bin18. Next base: position 12,008 of record JAJDTY010000033.1, on the reverse strand, counting down.
GGGCTCGGCTCACGCAGCCGTGTTCAGCCTCCGATTCACGAAGCTAACGGGAGGGCGCCGGAATCTCCTGGGACTGCTTCGTCTTGCGTATCTGGATGTCCTGTTGCCTCAGGCGTGGATTCACTCGTCTCCTGTCTCCCAGCGTCAAGCAACGTCTTCATGACGGCATTGTGCAGGATTGGCCGAAAGGCGGTGATCTTTTCGTTATCCCGGCGTGGATGGACTCGGTTGCTCAGCATAATAATGTGGATATTCCGCTCCAGATCAATCCACACCGAGGTTCCAGTGAAGCCTAAATGACCAATGGAGCGGGACGAGAAAAATCCGCCAGCACTTGACCCCTGCGGTGAGGGTGTGTCCCATCCACAGGCCCAGGTCGAATCCGATACTGCGGTGTTCACTGTCCAAAAGTCGCGCACGACATCGGCGGGCAGAAAAGGATGGGCACCAGCATGACATTCCACCAGAGTACTGACCAGTCGATCGACCTCATCAATGGGCGCAAAGAGACCAGCATGGCCGGCAACTCCGCCCATGGCACAGGCGTTGTCGTCGTGGACCTCACCGCACAGGATACGTTCGCGCCACGGGCAGCGTTCGGTCGGAGCGATCATCTCGGTGGCCGTCTCATATTTTTTCTGGCGCAGCGTCTCGATATTAATAAACCCAATCGCCTGCAGACCGAGCGGACGATAAATCTTATTCCAGCAGTATTGGTCAAGACTCGTGCCACTCATATCTTCAATCAATGCGCCGAGCAGCATAAAGCCGAGGTCGCTGTACAGCACACGCGAGCCCGGTTCATATTCGGCCTTTTCGCGCTGGATTTGGGCATAGATATAATCCCTGGCGCTTTGTGAGCCCAGCGTCGCCACCCGAGAGACCTTCTGTTTCTGCGCTCTGAGCTCTTCGTAGTATGGCCGCCAGGCGGGCAGCCCAGAGGAATGGGAGAGGAGTTGCCGTATGGTCGTCGCCGTTTTACCACACGTCCCAAAGTTTGGGAAAAAGCGGCTGATCCGGTCATCGAGCCGGATTTTCTTTTCCGCCACGAAGCGCATCAGTGCCACTGTGGTTGCCAGCGGCTTGGTGAGTGAAGCCAGATCAAAAACCGTGTCTTCGCTGAGCGGTGTGCGCTCAGGCTCCAGGCTCCGATATCCATGCGCCTTGCGATAGACGACCTCTCCGTCTTGCCTGACTAAGACGACAGCTCCAGGAAACGTCCCATCTCGCACCGCCTCTTCTAACACCACATCCACCGCCGAGAAGTCCATCTTCCCTCCCTCCGCTTATGTTACTGCAGATTCAAGGAATACTAACTGTTGCTGCCCAGCATCGAGGCGAACACGGGTGCCCAACGGGAGGGCGAAATTCTCTCCACCGTGCCCGGCCGGCAGACCAAACCCAACTGGATAGGAGTAATCTGCAAATGTGTCAGCAATAACAGACAAGAGCAAGGTCGGATCATCTTCCATTCCCCAACACCCTTGCATATCCCCAAACACAACCCCTGCCAGATGCTCCAATACACCACCCTGCTTGAGCTGGACTAGCATTCTGTCAATACGATACGGCTTTTCGCCAATATCTTCAAGGAATAGAATAGCGCCTCGTGGATCAAAAGCAAAGGGTGTTCCCAATGTTGCGACAAGGACGGACAAACAGCCGCCCAATAACGGCCCCTCGGCAACGCCGGTTCGGAGGGTCGTCGGGAAGGGTAGAGATGCCTCGCCTGTACCACGAGTCAGGAGATTGAACAGATGCGTGCGGGAGCGTTCGGATAGGCCTTCGGCGAACTCACCGGCGACAAGAGGCCCATGAAAGCAGACTAAGCCGGCCCTTTGGACAAAGGCATTCAGCAGCAGGGTGACATCGCTATAGCCGACAAAAATTTTCAGCTGTTGCGAAAAGATCGTAAAATCGAGCAGAGGCAGGAGCCGACCGGAGCCATAGCCTGCCCGGCTGCAAAAGACCGCCTGAACACTCGGGTCCGTGAACATAACGGTCAACTCCTCAGCCCGAACTCGGTCTGTTCCCGCGAAGAATCGGTCACGTTGGAGTGCTTGGGCTCCAACCTGGACCGAAAATCCGCACTGTTGAAGCGCGAGACAGCCCTGCTTCAGCTTGTCTTCTTGGACAGCAGCAGCGGGAGAGACAATGCCGATCCGATCGCCTGGATTGAGCCGAGGCGGCTTGCGTATGGCCATCCGTTACCGTGCACCAAAGAAACGCCGCTTGTCCTCGGCGACCCGCGTCTCGTACTCCCGTTCGAGTAAGGCACTAGGCACGTAGAGGGGTTCGAGGCGTTGGCGTGTCTCCCAGACCTGTTCGCAGGCGGTGACGAGGTGCTTCAGTTGTTCAGGGAATAATCCCTGAAAACCGTCCGATTTGGCAATGAGCGGATTGGGATGGCATTCGACCAGGACAATTGAGGCACCCGCCATAATACCGGCCAGGGTCATGGGATGCACCAAATCGCGCAAACCGGTTCCGTGCGAGGCGTCTATGGCAATCGGCAGACAGGACAATTGATAATGGAAGGCTGCCACCCCACCGAGGTCCAGGGTATTGCGTGTGTATTTATTGGCGCTCAGGATTCCCCGCTCACACAGGATGATGTTTTCCTTGCCCAGGGCCATCACCCGCTCGACCCACAAGAGATAGGCTTCCATGTCCAGAGAGTTGCCACGTTTATGGATGATGGGCAGCGGTGTATCACGCAAGCGGTTCAGCAATGCCTGATTTTTGGCATTGGGCTCACCAATTTGGAAGCAGTTCACTCCTAGGTCTTCATAGAGAGGCACGTCGCCTGGGTCGAGAACTTCAACAACAGTCGGCAGTTCGAATGCCCGTCCGGCTTTGACGATCAGATTGAGTCCGTTACGCAGGGCCTCATCGGAGCTCGACCCGATCCCTTCCCAGCCGCTATACGGGCTGGAGCGGTATTTGACTACTCCGCCACGCAGCACTTTCCCTCCGGCTTCTTTGACAATCCGGGCGGCTTCCATAATCTGGGCTTCACTCTCAACCGAACACGGGCCGGCAATGATCGTCATTTCGTCGCCTCCAACCTCGACCTCACCGATCCGGACACGGTGATGAATGAGGTTGCCGGGCGAGCCTTTTTGCGCTGCTCGTTTATACGCCCGTGAGATGGGAATCAAACTCTCCACGCCGCCCATTTCTTGGACTTCGCCAGTCGGTAGACGGGTAATATCTCCATACACCCCGATCAGGGTAATCTCCTCACCAACCATTTTGCCGGTTTTATAGCCCCAGCCATGCAGCTTTTTTTCAACAGCGGCAACTTCGTCTTGGGTTGCTCGCTTCGTCATTTTAATCAGCATAGTTATACCTCGGCGTTTACTTGCTCCAGCAAGAGAATAAATAAAGATAAAATAGACCTGTGATATGAACAAAAAAGATGTGCCCCCTAGGGGGCAAAATAGGAAGCGAAGGAAAACGGGAAAGAAGAGAGCTGGTCCGCAATCATCTTTCTACCACTACCGCTTCTGCTGAAGCATTGTCAATATGGCGGACCGGGGAAACAGCCGCCGCCTACCGCGGCTGCAACGTCATCATCACCGGTCGATTCGGGCGAAAGGTAAAAATGGGATCAGGCTCAACCGTACAGCCGGAAAGCAAGTTCAGCCGGTATTTTTGGCCCACCGTTGCTAAGACGATCTGGGCTTCCATAAGGGCAAAGGTACTGCCAATACATTGACGCGGGCCACCGCCAAACGGGAAGTAGGCGTAGCGTGGACGTTCGGCCACTCGTTCGGGCATAAAGCGTTCGGGTTCAAAGCCCTCCGGATTATCCCAGATATCAGGCCGCCGATGGGTGATGTACGGACTGACGATCATCATGCCGCCCTTTTGAATCTTGAAGCGACCAATCACATCATCCGCTACAATGCCACGACCTATCGCCCAGGCAGCCGGATACACCCGCATGGTTTCTTCAATAATCATGCGGGTGTATGGGAGTTGAGGCAGGTCTTCTACGCTTGGCGCACGGCCCCCAAGCACCGCATCCAATTCAGCGTGTAGTTTACGTGCCACCTCTGGATGTTTGGAGAGGAGATACCAAGCCCAGGCCAGCGTAACGGCGGTCGTTTCGTTGCCTGCTCCAATAAAAGTCGTGATCTCATCCCGGAGTTCCTGATCGGTTAAGCCCTCGCCAGTCTCTTCGTCTCGTGCGGCCAGCAACATGCCCAGCAAATCGTTAGGTCCGTCTGTGTTCAGAGCCAAGTTCTTACGGCGTTCCCGAATAATGTCGAATATCTTCTCATCAGACAGTCGTGTGGCTTTCCGGAAACGTCGATGGGTCGGAGTTGGCACCCAGAGCGGCAGGGAGAGCGGACGCCGCATGCGCCGGTTCAGATACTCCATGGAGAACCGCAAGCTCTGCCGCATCGTATTGGTGTATCCCATACTGAGATCGGTGCTGAACAGGGCACGGCCGACAATCAGTGTGGCCAAGTTCTGCATTTCGGCCATCACATCAAAGGGTTCGTCTGCCTGCTGGAGTACTGCCCAGCGTTCCAGCATGGTCGTGGTCTCCTCGACCATGGTCGTCACAAAGTTCTCAATCTGACGGCGGTGAAACGCAGGCTGAGCCAGCCTCCGTCGCCGCTGCCAGACTTCACCTTCGCTGGTGAGGAGGCCGTTACCAATGACTTGTTTCAGCAGTTCGTTGAAAGCGTATTGCTTGCCGTAGTTATGATTATTGTCCTGTAAGACGTGTTTGACATGGTCTGGATGACTGACGAAATACACTCTCCACGGTCCAGTCCCCATACGAACAACGTCTCCATACTCTCGTGCCAAGTCTATATAAATCCGTGTCAGGTCACGGGGGGAGCCAAACACGAGAAAAGAGAGGAAGCCAAGGAGGTTTGCGGGCGGGCCGGGAGGATCGATTATCGCTTGTGCCTGAACAGGCTGGGAGTGAATTTCTGGCTCGACCGCTTGGGCATCGGCTGGCATCTACGCCCTCCTTTGGGGATATTATGTTAAGACTCACATTAGCTAAGATAGTTTTTATTGGTATCTTGTCTTGCTGATAATGAGCTTAACACGGGGAGGAGAGAAAATCCTGGAAAAATAACGCTATTCCGGTAGTGTTTTGGTAGCGTCACCAGTGGCCCTAGATCGACATTACATCTTTCCACTCTATTCGTCTCGATCCAACTAATGCCTGCTTGTGGCGAAGTGTCCAGGTTACTCCGTCACTTCCGGAAAAAGTCCGGGCATCCAGCGCGAGGCAAGCTTTGCCGGAAAAGCTAAGCGTAGCGGTGCACGCGAGCTTTTCGATACCAGTATTTCGTGCTCAAGCAGGACGGAAGTCACCCGGCGCGCCTGCCGTTCCATGGTCCCTAGGATTGCGGCGACATCGCCGCGCGGCAGTTCTCCCCGGAACAGTACTGCCTCGAGCACGGCCCCTGATTTCGGCGGCAGGGTACCTGCGCGCACCTCCTCTTCCACCCAGATCAGAATTCGGTTCCGAAGCCGGTCCGGAGCGACCAGTTCTTCCATGAATTTCACTTGGTCGATACAGACACGGAGAAAGAACTGCGTAAACTCGGCCAGCGCCTCTTCACTCAGATTGCCACGTCCGTCGAGGTCGTTACGGCGGGGAAGATCGCAAGCCGCAAGCCGCGCCTTGTAGTCGGCAACATTGCGCGCGAGGCCGCGCGCGATCGACCAGACGCCGCCCGTGTCGAGCGTAGCCCTCAGCACGGCGTAGGACATCAGACGCGCCACACGCCCGTTACCGTCCAGGAAAGGGTGGATCCACAGCAAACGGTGATGTGCGGCGGCCGAAGCCAGGATCGAGTCCGTCGTGCCGAGATTGCCGTAGACGGCCTCGAAGCGTTCCAGGAAGCGAGTAACGGCCCCTGGGCTTACCGGGATATGCTGACCAACCTGGACGTGGTGATCGCGCAACGCGCCGGGGACGACCCGGAGGAGTTGTTTTGTATCAGACCCTTCGACCCAAAGTAGTTCCTCCGGGAGTCGTTCGCAAAATCGCCGGTGGATTTCCATGAGCTCACTCACCGTCACGGCGCGGCCCTCGATTCCGCCGTCGTCAATCCATTCCTGGACTGCGATATGGGCCTCGGCCTCAAGCTGGAGACTGCGTATTTCCGGCTCAGTGCTGTAGTCGCCCTTCAGCGCGCGTTCGATATCGACTGGGTGAGTATTGTGTCCCTCGATCAGGTTGCTGTAATAACAGTTCATCGTCCGGAGGAGCGTCGCAAGCGCCGTGTGTATACCCTGGGGCAGACTACGGGTGAAACCCGCGGAGCGCGCGGCCAGTTCAACGGCGAGGTCAGTCAGCCCTGTTCGGTGCCTTGAGCCTTCTGCGATTAGCATAGGCTCCATCAAGGCTGTATTTTTCTTTCGATCTTCTACCTTGCTAGGGGCCGTAGGAATGGCCGGTTCAATGTCCTTTTCGACATCCTTCATAGATTAGCAATATCAAAAGGTTGCTTGTTATTCTATCACACTCAGACCTTTAATATGACCTCTTTCAAGACCGCTTACTGAGGGGTAGGGAGGCACCTTCGGCAAGGGCTTGCATGTCACCCACTTTCAATCGACAGCCGCGTGGCCTTCTGAAGACGTCTATTGGCTGGTTCACAGAGGGGGTTACAACTGCGAACCTCATAGCCGCGAAGACATTGCAGAACGTCTAACCATCAGCCATTTGCTCAAGTGTAACCGTTTGCGTTTCAAAAAAGAATGATTATTGAAAAGAACGGAATGCTAGAGGTGCCGGAGGGCGGACTCTGCCTGACGGGGCTTGTTTTTATACTGGCAGAGGAGAAGATCCTGGAAATCTCGTAAAACAACGCTACTTCGATAGTGTCACAGGTACGGTATGACGGACGAGATTCAGATATGGGCAATTGACAAGGTGGCCGGCTCAGCCGGGATTACGAAAGTCGAACTGACGAACCAGATAGAGACCGAGAACTTGCTGGAGGACGTGCTCGTCAAGAGGCCCGACATGCTGATGCCTGGTATTACGCTCGTGGGTCGCCAGACACCAAACACAGGAGGATATCTTGACCTACTCGGCATAGACAAGGCAGGCCGGCTTGTCGTGTTCGAGTTGAAACGTGGCAAGCTCACACGAGAGGCGGTTACCCAGGTTATCGACTACGGTTCAGCCTTGGAATCCATGAGCGACATTGAAATGGCGACCCACATCGCTGAGCGGTCCGGGCAACTCGGCATCGTCAAGATTGAGGATTTTGAAGAGTGGTACGGACAGCGTTTTGAAGAACAAGCTTCCTTGACGCCGATGAGGATGGTGTTGGTCGGCCTTGGCGTCGATGACAATGCCAGCCGCATGGTGGATTTTCTGGCAAAGAGAGGTGTGGATATCTCGCTCTTGACATTCTACGGATACCGGTACGATGGAAAAATGCTTTTGGCCAAACAGGTGCAACAGGCTGGGTCTGACGTTGAATCGTTGGTCAGGTCACGGCCAAACAAGGAAGAGCGCCGCAAAGCACTTACTAACCGCATCGAAAAATTGGGCATGGATGTCTTCTGGAAAGAGGTGACTGAGAGCTTCAGGAAACTGGGCTACAAGGGAGAGCCCCTCGCCAACGGTCTTTCGTTCTGTCTGCCCTCGCTGGAGATGCAGAAACTCAACTACGGAAAAACAGCGCGTAGCGTCCATTCAGTGCAATTGGATGAGAGTAGTAAGAAGATACGCATAACCTTTTTCCCCGTCGCTATTCACCTATGTGAGGCGAAATTCGAAGAACAGAAGGAAGTCATCTCATTCAAGCAGGAACTACCACCCAATGCTCCACAGACAGATCAAGTTTCCGAACAATGGTACTGTTTGTTGGATGCCCAGGAATGGGAGACGCACAAGGATACATTCATCACCCTCGCGTCCGACATATATACAGAGTGGGATGAGGCTAGACGAAATGTCAACCGAGTTTAGCATGTATCTCTCATTGGACCCTTACCGCGTAAATCTTCCATGAGGCTGTTCGTCTTCTCCTGAAATGGCTATGAGCCATCAAAAAACGTAAAGGCTGAAACCTCTTCTGGATAAAGTCCCATCGGGCTTCGACGTTTTCGAAATCCTCCACATACCAGATGTCGTATTTCCAAGATCATTACGGCCGCTTCCGTTATCCACTGGGTTCTGAAGACCATCCGGGCTTCCGAGCGGCTCAACTCGGCGCGATTCACGCCGTAGCTGGACATTTTGCGCAGAGATCGGATCCCGCGATCGTGACTATGCCAACTGGTTCGGGAAAGACAGGGGTAATGAACGCGTGTGCCTTCGTTCTCCGTGCGAGCCGCGTGCTAGTAGTGACCCCGAGCCGATTGGTCCGCGAGCAAATCACCGAGGAGATCAAGAGCCTTTCCCTGCTGCGGCGGCTTGCTGCACTACCCAACGACATAGAGCAGCCCAACGTGTTGAGCGTAGGCGAGAGGATTACCACACCGGAGCGTTGGCAAGAATTGCGTCAGTATGATGTTGTCGTAGGGACTGTGCAGAGTATCAGTCCTGCTCTAGACGACGTCGCGGAGCCGGAGCCCGATCAATTCGACCTTGTCATGGTCGACGAGGCGCATCACAGCAGCGCGCGAACCTGGCAAACCCTGCTTGATTGCTTCCCTAAATCTCGCCGCATCCTGTTTACCGCTACCCCATTCCGCCGTGACCGCCGTGAGATCCACGGTCGTTTTGTCTTCACCTACAGCCTTCGGCAGGCTCATAGCGATGGCGTGTTCGGACGTATCCGTTATAAGGCTGTTGAGACACGCGGCGACTCACGAAGCCACGACAGCGCTGTCGCAATCGCTACGCAAGATCAATTTCACGAGGATCGGGAGGCAGGCCTGGACCACCTCGTCATGGTTCGCACAGATCGCAAGACCAGGGCGCGCGAACTAACAGAAATCTACGCCGAACACACAGACCTCCGACTCGTTTCACTCAACAGCGATCACTCTTTGCGCCACGCAAAGAGCGTGCTCAGACGACTCAGCGAAGGCGAACTGGACGGGATCATCACCGTCAACATGTTGGGAGAAGGATTCGATTTGCCGCGGCTCAAGATCGCGGCTGTCCATGCCCCACACAAGTCACTAGCTGCTACGTTGCAGTTTATCGGACGCTTTGCTCGTACTGCGGGAGAGAATCTTGGGGCAGCGACATTTCTCGCTGCTCCTGATGACATTGAGATTGAACGCAGACGCCTATTTGAGACTGGTGCCGCATGGCAGGAAATGGTGGAGAACTTGAACGCAGAACAAATGGAGAGGGAGGCCCATCTCCGAGAAGTTCTCGAAAGCTTCGGTCTGCAAGAGTCACCAGTACCTGATCTTAGTGACTTATCACTGTATGCCTTGGAGCCCTACCATCATGTCAAGATTTATCGGGCAAAAGGTGCCGTCGATTTGCATGCAGACCTAGAGTTCCCAGAGGATACAGTGGTGGCTTACCGATCAGTGAGCCCAGGCCAGGATGCTGCCGTGTGGATAACACGTGAACGTTCAGCCGTACGGTGGTCACGCGATGGGCGCATCGTCGATGTCCGCCATGACCTATTTGTCGTGTATTATGATGAAGCGACCCGATTACTGTTTATCTGTGCTTCCCTTCGCACCGAAGGGGTATATGAGAATGTTGCGAGCCAATTGATGGAAGGAGAACCACGGATCCTTCCTCTTGCGCGAATTAATCGTGCTCTAAATGGCTTGGCGAGTCTGGAATTTTTCAATGTTGGGATGCGTAACCGTGTGCTGGGTAATCAGACAGAGTCCTACCGGATCATCACAGGGCGCAGTGTGGGCCAAGCGATATTACCTAGTGACGCTCGACTATTTCACCGTGGCCATTGTTTTGGGCGTGGCGAGACTGGAGAGGGTGCAATCACTATTGGGTTGAGCAGCGCCTCAAAAGTCTGGAGCAACAAGACCTCACAAATCCCGGATCTCATTACGTGGTGCAAGGAACTCGCTCGGCGGTTACAAACAGATCGCGTACCTGTCACTGGTGGCGGTCTGGATTATCTGTCTGCGGGCGAGGAGGTCGACAGGCTTCCGCCTGGAATCTTTTGTGCAGATTGGGATTACAACATCTATAGGAGTCCCCGATTCGTCGACCTCCTTATAGATGGCGTTGATACGAGGTTTCAGCTCCTCGACCTCGAAATTGAGATTGAGTATGATAGATGCACTGATGCCCAGATTGCACTAGTATTCCGCAATGGTGAGGCTACCTATCGGGCTATTTTTTCCTTTGACACAGAGCGACTTTTCGAACCAGCCAGTGGCCACGAGATTACCGTCAATGTGATATCCGGAAACAGGAGAGTCTCATTAGTTGATTTTCTCAATGAGCATCCCTTGTGTTTCTACACTGAAGACCTCAGCCTTCTAAGAGGATTTGATCTCCACAAACCACTAAGGGATGATCGAACAATATTTCGCGGGAACCAGATTGACGTTGTCCAATGGGCGGATAGAGAGGTTGATGTCCGGCTTGAATTTGGTGAAAGCCAGGATAACCGGTGCTCCATACACGACTTCATTGAAACTCAACTGCTCGCGAGTTCAGCAACAGTCGCCTACTATGACCATGGTAGCGGTGAAGTGGCGGACTTCATTGCATTTACCGAGCAGGATACACGAGTAAACGTTAAGTTCTTCCATTGTAAACGTTCGGGTGGTGATGCACCCGGAGATCGTGTAAGTGATGTATATGAGGTCTGTGGACAAGCGGTAAAATCAGTTGTCTACACTGATCCAGCCCGGCTCCTTCGGCAGATCGAGGGAAGGTACAACCGGCGCGCAGGAGCATCGCGATTTATAAAAGGTGGTTGCGATACGCTTCGCCAAATAGTGCAATCACGCAGACGTGCCGATTTTCAGTTCGAAATAGTAGCGGTTCAGCCCGGCATCCCGCGAGATAATCTTTCGAGCAGAATTACCAACCTCCTCTCCGCAACCAACGATCATCTTGTCAGAGGTGGCTTTTCTCCTTTGCGAATCATGGGTTCGTGAGCTTTACGGGCTCTGACGATACGCTGAAGTAGCCCCAAGCAACTCGATAAGAAATAGATCAGGTTAAAGGACCACTCTTTGTTGCCAGCAAATCCATTTGCGTTCCGGAAAAGAATGATTATTGAAAAGAATGGAACGTTACAGGCACCGGAGGGTGGATTCTGCCTGACTGGGCCTGTTTTGATACTGGAAGAGGAGAAAATAATGGGGGAACAATCGAATCAAACCGCTGAGACGTTTGCCTTTCAAGCGGAGACCAAACAACTTCTGAATCTCGTTATTCATTCGCTCTATACCAATAAGGATATTTTCCTGCGCGAGTTGATCTCGAACGCCTCGGATGCGTTGGACAAACTGCGCTTTGAGTCGCTGACGAAGCCGGAGTTGTTACCGGACGCGGCCGCGCTCGAGATTCGCCTGGAAGTAGATAAGCAGAACCGCACCCTCACCATTACTGACAACGGTATTGGCATGAGCCGCGACGAGTTGGTGAGCAATATCGGAACGATTGCAAAATCCGGCACGCGTACCTTGCTCGAACAGGTCCGGCAGGACGGGCAGTCGCCCGAAGCTTTATCCGAACTGATTGGTCGTTTTGGCGTTGGCTTTTACTCGGCGTTTATGGTGGCCGATAAAGTCACCCTGGTCACCCGCCGCACTGGCGAGGATACTGCTACGGAGTGGGAATCCACGGGAGACGGCGAGTATTCACTGCGAGCAGCCGAGCGTCCTCAGAGCGGAACCTCCATCACCCTCCAGCTCAAGCCGGCTGACCCTGAAAACGGGATTGAAGATTTCACGGACCCCTGGGTGTTGAACAGTATTGTGAAACGGCACTCCGATTTTGTCACCTATCCGATTAAGAACAAGCAGGAACGCGAAGAAATCGAACGGGATGATGAGGGCAAGCCCAAAGAAGGCGTGCAACCGACCATCGTGGTGGAAGACAAGACCCTCAA
>JAJDTY010000006.1 GCA_022826945.1 Candidatus Binatia bacterium | reverse complement strand
GTCGCCGAGGTCGAGACCGAAGTTGCCGAAGAATTTATAGTCGTACGGTACGTCCGGCGCGCCCCAGACCTGCACAGCGCCTCTGCGGACATGCTCGTTGCCGCTGGCGATCGCCGCCAGCGCGTCGGTGCGCTGCACGCTACGGTTGGTCGAGTCGGCGTTGGTGAACTCGAAGCTGAGGTTGGCAAACCCGGCGTCGGTCAGTGGCAGACCGATGTTGGCTGCCGTGCTCACTTGGTCGCCGTCGCCCTGATAATACTGGCCCCAGCGGGCTTCGACCGTACCGCCCTCGGGCGCGTCGCGTAACACGAAATTCAGCACCCCGGCTACCGCGTCGGAGCCGTACTGCGCACCCGCGCCGTCGCGCAACACTTCCACCCGTTTAAGCGCGATGGACGGAATCGAGCGAATGTCGGCGCCGTGCGCCCCTTGGGCCTGCCCGAAGGTGAAGATGCTGATGGCCGAGGAGCGGTGGCGGCGTTTGCCGTTGACCAGCACCAGGGTCGAGTCCGGCGGCAGCCCGCGCATCTTGGCTGGACGGACCAGGGCGTTGGCGTCGCCGATGGCGTGCTGGGTGACATTATAGGACGGAACAGTCGCAGCCAGCAGGTTGTTCAGGTCGCGGACGCCGTAATTCCTGAAGTTGTCGCCGTCAATGATGTCCACCGGCACGGGTGAATCCGCGGCTGAGCGGCCCAGCGACCGGGAGCCGACTACTCGGAGTGTTTCAAGTCCGAGGATGGGCTCTGCTGGCTCTCCTCCTTGCTCGGCCTCCGGTGCACCGGTCTGTTCCGCATCTTGTGCCGTGGCCGGCGGTGTACTCATCAAGATCACCAAGGCCACCACGAGTCCGTATTGCCATCGCCCTGATTTCTTCATACCAGCTCCTCCTCCCTATGTTGTGGTGAGCATAGTATCCCAATTGTCCTTACTTACAAAAGGTCAGCGAACTGTAACGGTCTGAGAGGAATGAGGGTTCCTCCGCCAGAGCATGAGATTTTCAAGGGCTCAGGGAGTTCAACAATGCTTGCCTAGGAGATGTTTCACCTCTTGGACCATCCATTCCACACGATCCTTCCCCCAGAATCGTTTCTCATTGACCACCCACGTTGGCACTCCTGGCACTTGGTCTCGGTCAAATGTGTTCAGTGCCTCTCGGGCTGTTCGTTTCGTCTCCTCGTCGAGTGCCCGTTGCAAGAGATAATCTGCATCAAGGCCGACTGACCGGGCAGCGTGGCGAATAACCCTCTCGCCGTTTACATCCTGGCCTTGAATCCATGCTGCCCGGAATAAGGCATGATCGAAATTCTCCTCTCGACCCGTACCGACCGCTGCGTAGTAGGCTCGGGCGGGCAGTTCCTCACGTCCGAGCGGCGACTGACGCCACTGCGCTGCACGCTCTTCAAATACACCAGGAGCCAGGAAGTGAAGCTTGATTCCATAGCGCTTCGCCCAACGTGCGCAATCTTCACGATGATACGCGCTCTTCCGGGGCGGCTCTTGACTGCCGATCAGGTCCGCTACTCTCACCCCACGGTCATGCGGGATAAAAATAGGTCTCCGTTCAATTCGGACAGGTAGACTGACCAGTTCCCGGTCTGCCAGCACCACCCCCAGATACGAATTGGGTGAATGATAGATTGTATAGTTGGTAACAGTCAGCATTGCGACGTTTTGAGTTCCAATGGGACACAGCGCCAGCGGTGTTGCCCAACCGGTTATTTCACCATCTTTTTCTGCGATAGCCACTCTTCTGCGGTCAGTGCCCACCGCTCGTGATCGCGCCAACGTCCTGCCACTTTTAAGTAACGGGGTGAAAACCCCTCTTTCCGAAACCCGAGCCGTTGTACCAGATGAAGGGAAGCAGCATTATCCGGCTGGATGTTGGCCTCCAGACGATGAAGCCGTAGTCTACGAAAGGCGTGGGAGATCACCGCGCGCAGCCCCGCTGCCATATAGCCCCGCCTATTGTGTGGGATAAATGCATAATAGCCCAAATACCCTGAGCAGAACGTTCCCCGGACAATTTCATTAATGTTGATGACTCCCGCAAGTTCATTCGCCTCGGTCCGTACCCAGTGGCCCACGTAGGCAGACTGTTTAAGCCGCTTGAGGTAGGCTTCGAACGCTTCGACCGTTTGCGGAGGGGTCGCCCAATGCCTGTGCAGCTTCCGGCTTCTGGCCACTGCGGCCAGAAACTCGTCTCGGCGCCGCCGCGATGGCCTCTCAAGAATGTCTTTCACAGTGAGGGTCTCCCGTTTTGTACGTCACTCTGAATTATTTCTTGCCCGCAGCAAGCGAAACCGTGTAAGACACAAATATACTGGAGATAACAGACCAAAAGGAGGAGCACGATGGCAGGCGTATTAGCGGGAAAGATTGCGTTGATTACCGGAGCCGGTTCAGGCATTGGACGCGCCTCGGCCCTCGCCTTTGCGCGAGAGGGCGCAACCGTGGTGGTCAGCGATATCATTGTTGACGGGGGCGAGGAGACGGTCCAACTCGTTAAGGCGGCGGGAGGAGAGGCCGGCTTTCTTCAAGTCGATGTCTCCCAGGCCGCCGAGGTTGAGGGGCTCATCACCCAGATCGTCGAAACGTACGGACGCCTCGACTGTGCCTATAACAACGCGGGGATCGAAGGGGAAAACGTGTTGACCGCTGAAACCAGCGAAGAGGGCTGGGATCGCACCATGGCGATTAATCTCAAGGGCGTCTGGCTGTGTATGAAATATGAGATTCTTCAGATGCTCAAGCAGGGCGGCGGTTCCATTGTGAACACCTCCTCGGCCTATGGCTTAGTGGGTGGCTACCGCCTGCCGGCCTATATCGCCAGCAAGCATGGCGTGGTCGGGATTACGCGCTCGGCAGCGCTCGAATACGCGCAGAGCGGTATCCGCGTGAACTGCATCTGTCCGGGCGCGATTGAGACGCCCATGGTCAGCCGGCTGACCGAGGATCAGCCTGACATGGCCGACAAGATCGCAGAGATGGAGCCGGTCGGCCGGATGGGCCAGCCAGGAGAAATCGCGGAAGCCGTGGTTTGGCTCAGTTCAGACGCGGCCTCCTTTGTGACCGGCCACACCATGTCGGCGGACGGCGGCTGGCTGGCCCAATAGTCCGCGCTGGTCTCAGGAAAAGACGGGGGCCGTAGACGCTTTGGAGAGTCGCGTTAGCGGAGCGGAACTCGACTCTCCATATTGTTAGACAGTATCCTCAACAGAAAAGTGAAACTGAATACGCCTACCGTCCCTGGTCTGTATCTCCCGCCTTTGGAGCAGCTCGCTCGCAATGGCCTCGATACATGATTCCCAGAACTGAACGGCGGCAGAGTTCCGAGTGTGGACTTGCAACTCCCACTGCCCGGGAAACCGTTTCAAGATCGCACGGATCGCACTCCGCCCGATGCCGAGGTGCCGACTCTCAGGCTTGATGTAGAACTCCGCGAGCTGATAGACGGCGGACTTTGTAGAGGTCGGGTCCCGAATGAGGGCAAACCCTACGACACTGCTATCACACTGGATGATAAATGCGTACCGACCAGGCTCGGACCAATAGGCGTCGAGGTACGGGTAGGAGGTCGAGATGATCGCACCGCTGTGCATATCTCGATGGCTGCCGAGTTCGAGCAAGTATTCGTCGAGTAGCGAATTTATCAGGTCAGCATCCGAACTGTCCGCCACCACGAGTTCAGTCTGCATTTTATGAGACGGCACTACCCCTCTATTTGCTGTTTCACGTCACCCACGTTCGCTTTCGCAAGAGTCAACACTGGGCGGAAACCAAGCTGATGCCATGTATCTTCAGCCTCTCCATTGCCTACCGCGTAGTCAAGCACGAGGATTTCAATATCGAACTGCTCAAAGAACGCCAGTAACTCCTTCATCAAGGCACGACAGACACCCTGGCGACGCCATGAGGGCTCAACCCACACATCATCGATGCGTCCCGCCTGTGCGGGGATGAGGTCCTCGCGCCGCGTAACCCGCCCCATAGCCATACCAATGAGATCTTCTGTGTCTTGCGCTTGCGCAACTACTATGTGGGCGTGGGTATCCGCTATAGCCTCTCGATATCTTACGGGGAAGGCAGCGATGCCTTGTTCGCTTAGCGGCAATAGTTCAGGGTTCGCGCGAGTCATATGCTCCTGCAGACTGAAGCGCATGGTCGCAAGGATCTCAACGTCCTCAGCAGTCGCCGTGCGTATGTGCCAGTCTGTTGGTTGGTGGGTAGTCATGCTCTTAGCTGCGAACAGAACACATGTGACTCGCAACGGTTAGGGTGCCATTTATGTTCGCTCGGCAACCCATACAAGCTCGCTCCCCTCCGTCACTTCCTCCGACCTGTCAAAATCTCCATACACTTTCCACTTCTTGAAACCGGCAAGTCGGAGAAGGAGTTGGAATTCTTCTTTATAAATCCAGCGTAGCCTCATGGGCACGTCATGCGTGCGATCCCCCTCTGAGAATCGCCAGAGTATGTGTTGCTCCTGGCGTACGACATCATTTTCTTGTTTACAGAAAAGCTGAATCGATTCACCTGTCTCTGGATTCGTAAACTCTTTAATAAACTCAAACTGCTCTGCTTGGCCTGCGCTGGTAAGTAGATGCTGTAAGCTCGGGTTAAAGAAGTTCAAGAGAAATTTTCCTCCCTCTCGAAGATGGGCATAAATGTTTCGTAAGCACCGTATCTGCTCGTCTTGAGACAGTAGGTGTAAGAAAGAGCGCGCTGGAATATAAATCCCGCCAAACTTCAGGTCATAACTGAAATCAACCATATCCTGCTGTGAGACTCTCGCTCGCACCTCTTGCTGTCCCAATGCGTCGGCCTTACTGAAGAGAGAGTCCAACATTTCCTGCGATATGTCGAACCCATAAATATCAAAGCCCTCCTGGAGCAACTCAAGGAGAATCATCCCATTTCCGCACGCCACCTCAAGAACCGGGCCTACACACTGCTTCAGTTCGGCGCGATAGAATGCAAGCTCCTTCCGGTATCGACCTTGATTAAACTGATCGTATATCAGAGCCCACTGTTTGCTGCGGTAATTCCCATTCATTTCACCCAAACCGCACCACGGTCTCCGGGCTATGCGCTACGACAGAGACGATTTGCCAGCGGTCGTCGGTCTTGCGCAGGGTGTAGGTTGCTCCCAATCGTTCCAGCTCCTCACCGGTTTTAGTGTAGCGCACGGCGAGTCCGCTGAGGAGCGCGATCCGATCCGTCATTGCTTTGATCTGAATGTTCGTGACTTCGCTACGCCCATAATTCCGGCCTTTGAGGTCTTGGATAATCTGCGCAAAGAGCCTTTCAATCTCCGCCTCGCTTGAAAGCAGGGTCACACCCTGGTCCGCGATAAACAGACAGGGTGCGCGGTAGAACGGTACCATCGCCTTGGCCTCACCCGAGTGAAACGTATCGAGGTAGCTGGCGTAGAATTGTTGAATGTCCTCGTGTTGGTTTGCCATTGTTAGAAGTCTCCTTTCTGCATGTAACCTTGCACCCTTTACCACCTGTACTGAGCCGGATACAAGCCAGAGCAGGATGAAGCCGCCGCCGTTTGCCTATCACGCGCCGACGCAGCTTGACGAAGCGCTCGCTCTTCTGGAGCGCTATGGAGACGACGCAAAAGTATTGGCTGGCGGGCAGAGTCTGATGCCGCTGCTGAATTTCCGGCTGAGCTATCCGTCCGTCCTGATCGATATCAACCGTGTGGCAGAGTTATCGTATCTGCGGCAAGAGAACGGACAGGTCCGCATCGGCGCGTTGACCCGCCAGAGAACGCTTGAGTTTTCGGAGCTAGTACGCCGCCAGCTCCCGCTGCTGTACGAGGCAACCACGCTGGTCGGCCATCTGCCTATCCGTACCCGCGGTACCATCGGCGGCAGTCTAGCCCACGCCGACCCCGCGGCGGAGTATCCCACTGTTGCGCTGGTTTTGGACGCTGAGATGGTCCTTCAGGGACCGAGCGGACAGCGAAATGTCTCTGCCGAAGAATTTTTCGTGAGCTATCTGACAACCGCCCTCGCGCCGAACGAGATCGTCACCGGAATCCGCTTTTCACCGGCTCCGCCGACAAGCGGCTGGGCGTTCGAAGAAGTTGCCCGGCGGCATGGAGATTTCGCCCTTGTTGGTGTGGCCTGCGTGATTGATACGGATGGCGAGCAGTGCCGAACCGCGCGTCTGTCTGCCGCTGGAGTCGGGCCGACCCCGGTCCGCCTGCGTGCGGCAGAGGACATTCTGGTACAGGAGGGCGTGACTGAACAGAGCATTCAGCGCGCCGCAGCCAAGGCAGCCGAACTCGTCGAACCCGATAACGATATCCATGCCTCAGCTGATTTTCGGCGGCACTTAACCCAAGCACTGACCCGTCGGGCGATTCAGCGGGCACTTGAGCGCGGTTAGGAGCGCAGGGTATGAGCGCGCCGAACGAGCCCGGCCAGACGAGGCAGATCACGCTCCGTGTCAACGGTACGGAGCACCAGGGACAGGTGGAGCCGCGCAAACTGCTAGTCGATTTTCTGCGTGAAGACCTGGGCCTGACCGGCTCTCATGTCGGCTGTGAACACGGCATTTGCGGTGCGTGTACGATTCTCATCAATGGCGAAGCCGCCCGCTCGTGTCTAATGCTGGCAGTTCAGGCCGATGGAGCGGAGCTGATGACCGTTGAAGGCTTGGCCCAAGATGGTCAACTCCATCCCCTGCAAGCAGCCTTTTGGGAACACCACGGTCTTCAGTGCGGGTTCTGTACGCCGGGGATGCTCATGACCGCGTATGATCTGCTCCAAACAAACGCGACGCCGAGCGAGGAAGAAGTCCGTGCGGGCTTATCCGCGGTGCTGTGTCGCTGTACGGGCTATCAGGGGATTGTTGAGGCTGTTCGGGCCGCGGCGGAGACGCTCAGGGCACGTGAAGGGGATCAGTGAGGGTAGGGCAGGACAGGAAACCCACCCCGGCGCTACGCGCCACCCCTTCGAGGAAGGGACGTGTAGGGCTGAGGAAGTAGCGTGGAAGAATTTACTCCAAAGTTAGTTGGCGCGCGGGTGAAGCGACGCGAAGATCAACGGCTGCTGACCGGCCAGGGCGCGTATGTGGATGATCATCATCCACCAGGCCTGCTCCATACCGCCTTTCTGCGCAGCCCGTATGCACACGCGCGGATTACCCAGCTCGATACCTCAGCAGCCCGAACACGTGAGGGCGTTGTCGCCGTCCTCACCGGAAAAGACCTTGTTCCGCTGGTCAAACCGGTTCGTGCTGCCTCAAAAATGCGGGAGTACAAAGAGACCAGCTTCCCGCCGTTGGCCGTTGACAAGGTACGGTATGTCGGGGAAGCGCTCGCCGTGGTTATTGCCGAAAACCGCTATCTCGCCGAAGACGCGCTTGAATGGATTCGCGTTGAATACGATCCGCTGCCGACTGTGGCCAACGCGCGGGACGCGGCCCAGCCGGACGCGCCTGTGTTGCACGATGAAGCCGGGAGTAATGTCCTCTTGTCGCGCGAGTTTGTCCGAGGCGATGTAGATGCCGCACTCGACGGCGCAGCCGTGCGGGTACGTGATCGGTTCCGGTTTCGGCGACACGCCACCGTGTGTATGGAAAATCGTGGCTGCCTGGCTGACTACCATGCCGGTACGGAGGAGTTGACGCTCCGCTCCGCCACCCAGTGTCCGGGTCTGCTCCGGGATGCCTTGGCCGACCTGTTGGACATGCCCGAGCATTGTATTCGGGTGGTCGCCGCTGATGTGGGGGGTGGGTTCGGGGCCAAGTCTTCGCTCTATCCCGAAGAGATTGTTCTGTGTGCGGTTGCCCGGTTGCTGAAACGGCCGGTGAAATGGATCAGCGACCGTCAGGAAGACCTTAAGACATCGACGCAGGCCTGGGATGAAATCGTCGACGCCGAACTGGGTCTTCAGGCCGACGGCACCATTATCGGTCTCAGAGCAGACGTGACAACGGATATCGGCGCGTACTCCATCTATCCCTGGACGGCCACGGTTGAGCCGATCCAGACCATCAGCTTTCTGTCCGGTCCGTACCGTATGCCGTACTATCGGGGACGCAATCGCGGGGTGGCTACATGTAAGGCACCGATGGGACCGTACCGTGGGGTGGGCCGTCCGATTACGACCTTTGTACTGGAAAGTTTGATGGACCGGGCCGCGCGCCGGCTGGCCCTGGACCCGGCCGAACTGCGGCTCAAGAACTATATCCGGGCCGGCGAATTTCCGTATAAAACACCGTCCGGCCTTGTGTGGGATCAAGCCAGCCTGACCGAGTGCATGCAAAAGGCGCGAGACGTACTGGATGCTGACGCGACCGCACAGTGGCGCGCGCAGGCACGCGCTGCGGGGCGGTGGGTCGGCGTGGGCTTTGCAACCTATATCGAACTGACCGGGGTGGGGTCGGCTATTCCCGTCTCGCCGGGCATGCCGATCGCGACCGGGACGGAGGCCGCCTTCCTGCGCGTCGACCCGGCCGGGACCGTTACCGCCACCTTCAGCGTTGCCCCTCAGGGTCAGGGCCATGAGACCGCGCTGGCTCAGGTGGTGGCGGATGCGCTGGGCGTTTCCTTTGACAGCGTTCGGGTAATCTGCGGTGATACCGCGCTCGCCCCCCAAGGAACGGGAACCTATGCCAGCCGTAGCGCCGTGTTAGCCGGTGGCGCGGCCATACGGGCGGGCCAGGCGCTCAAGGAAAAGGCACTGAAGATTGCCGGTCACATGATGGAGAGCAATCCGGCCGATCTGGATATTCGAGACGGCCAGGTTTTTCTGCATGATAAGCCGGAACGCGGACTGCCCTTCCACGAGGTGGCGAAGACGGCCTATGCCGGTCTGCGGCGGCTACCCAAAGACATGGAACCGGGGCTGGAGGTCACGCGCTTCTACGATCCATTCTTTGGGACGGCCTCGAGCGCTACTCACGTTGCGGTCGTGGAGGTCGATGCCGAGACGTATGAAGTCACAATCAAGCGCTATATTGTGGTTGAAGATTGCGGACGGATCATTAACCCGCTGATCGTTGACGGTCAGGTCCGTGGCGGCGTGGCCCAAGGCATTGGAGCCGCTCTGTATGAAGAAGTGGTGTACAACGACGAAGGGCAACTGCTGACCGGCTCGCTGATGGACTACCTCGTTCCTACCGCCTCCGAACTCCTGCCCATAGAAGTCCATCACATTGAAACACCCTCCCCGACTACGCTTGGCGGATTTCGCGGCATGGGAGAAGGCGGCACCATCGGCGCGCCGGCCGCGATTGCCAACGCGGTCTCCGACGCCCTGTCTCACCTGGGCATAGAGATCAACGAGATTCCGATGACCCCGGAGAAATTGTTTCGATTGGTGCGGGCGGCGGAGGCTGATGGGCGTTAGGCTTCTTTCAAAGCATTACGTCCTCATATACGAAGCGCCATTCACATCGACAATCGTCCCGGTTGCAAAATTTGCTTCGCCTGAGGCGAGGAAGGCGACGATGGCAGCCACCTCTTCCGGCTTGCCCACTCGGCCCAAGGGGCTTTGCTGGCGGATAGCTTCGCCTCGGGGACTGGCAAGAATGGACGCGGACATATCGGTTTCCACAAAACCCGGCGCGACAACGTATACAAAGATGTTATGCGGAGCGAAGGCTTGGGCCAGCGATTGGCTCATGGCGTTGAGGGCGGCCTTACTCGCCGCGTAGGCCGGTGCTTTGGGCGTTCCCCGAAAAGCGCCTCGTGAGGAGATATTCACCATTTGCCCCCCGCCGTGTTCCGCCATATGCCGGGCGGCCCAGAACATCACATTGGACGGGCCGACTAGGTTCGTATCAAGCGAGCGCTGCCACACGTCATTCCATACATCATATTCAACCCGAAGCGGCGGCTGCCACTCGTTGATGGCGGCGTTGTTCACAACAATCTGGAGTCCGCCCATTTGGCTGAGCACGGCAGCCATCAGCGCTTCCACGGCCTGTGCGTCGGCAAGGTCGGCTTGAAAGATCTGATGGGCACCGTCAGGTAAAGTCGCCAGGGTGTGCTCAGCAGCTTCCCGGTTTTGATTGTAGTGAATGGCTATCTGCGCCCCTTCTTGGGCCAGTTTGAGCGCAACAGCTCGACCGATACCCCGTGACGCGCCTGTCACGAGTGCCACTTTCTCTGTGAGGGCCATACGCCTCTCTCCTTCTGTGCTAGGCGGCTTGTGCCTCACGCTCAGCCACCAGCGCTCGGATTCTCGGGATGAGCTCTTTGCCGAATGTTGTTACGTCATTAAACGGATCAAATCCACGGATGAGCACGCCTCGCATGCCCAAGTCGTAATAGGCGACGATGGATTCTGCGACTTGCTCAGGAGTCCCGACCAATGCTGTGGTATTACCGCTTGCCCCGGAGATCTTCACTAAGCCCATCCATAAGCGTTCATCATAGACCTCTTGCTCGTCAGCCAACCGGGTCAGGCGACGGCTAAACTCGGCTTCGACTTTGAGCGGTAATTGGGGACTAGATTCTTCTAAACGAGCCAGGATCCCACGCGCTTTGTCCCAGGCTGCCCCCTCAGTCGGCGCAATAATCGGCCGTAGAGACACATTAAAACGGAGCTGGTGGTTATACTGTGCCGCTTCTGCAGAGATACGGTCCATCATGGCCTTCACCGATGCGCGAGGCTCGCCAAAGAGGGCATATACATCCGCATGCCTGGCTCCAACCCGAATCGCAGCATCGGAGGCCCCACCAAAATAGATGGGTACATGGGGCTGCTGGGCGGAGTGGACTTCAGAGAAGGCTTTCTTGACTGAATAATAGCGTCCCTCAAAGTTGAAAGGCTTATCAGCTGTCCACATCCGGCGCAGGATCTCTAGATATTCTTCTGTCCGGACATAGCGCTCGTCATGACTGAGCCAGTCACCATCACGTTGTTGCTCAGCATCGGCTGTCCCTGAAATAATGTGGAGCCATAGACGTCCGCCTATCAGTGTATCGCACGTGGCGGCCATCCGAGCGGCGAGGGTCGGCATGACAAAGCCAGGACGGTGAGCGACCAGAAAGTTGAGCCGTTCGGTGTGGGCGGCAGCGTATTGGGCCACTTGAAAGCCTTCGGCAGAGGAGGACGTGTAACCGACTAATACGGAGTCAAAACCGGCTTGCTCATGCGCCTGGGCAAAACGGCATAGGTATTCCCGATCAATACCACCACCAATAACGTGCACCGTAGCCCCGCCACCCGGTGGGGCCACACCGATCATGCCAAGGATATTCATGGGCATACGACCCCCCTTCCTTTCTTTCCTTATGTTTCTCACGAATCAGAGGACGATCTGTCCGTGTATTCTTCGATAGGACTCTTCCGGGTGCTTGCGGGTGCTCAGGCCGCCCCTGGCGCTATCTTATGCGGTTAGTCGCGCTCAGCAACCCAACGGAGCATGGCCTGGAATTTCTCTGCTCCGTCCTTGAGTGTGGCTGCCACGTCGGTGAGGTCATCGTAGTAAGTCTTCTCTGAACTTTCTTCCAATACAAGACCAGCCCGGTAGCTGTCGAGCGCTCCGCGTTCGAGCAGGTTCTTATAGCGTTTCACCATTACCGGATGGTTTTGTGACATGAGACGCGCGATGTTCAAGCTTTCGCGGTCCAGTTCTTCGTTGGTCGCAAACACCCGTTGGACCAACCCCCAGTTAAAAGCGAGGTGAGCGTCTATCGGATACGCTGCCATAGTCGCCAGCTTGGCGTTATTCATACCACAGATCTGGGTGAGCCGCTGCGAAATACGGCGTCCGGGATGTACCCCATATTTCGCGTGATTGTCCATAAACACGGCGCGCTCCGAGGCAAGTAACACATCGCAACACAGCGCGATCTCGAAGCCGCCCGTCACCGCTGGACCATTGACCGCACCAATAATCGGGAAAGGGCACTCCCACATCGCTCGAAACGGATCGCTAGCGGGAGTGATTCCCGCTTCCAGATATTCATCCAGCTTTCCAATATCGAGACCAACAGTAAACGCACGACCCTCGGCACGTAAAATCACAGCGCGGACTCTATCATTATTGGGGTCAGGGTTGCGCAAGGCTGTGATGGCGTCGAAAGCTTCTGCGATCGCGCGCATAAAACCACCACTGAGTACATTAAATTCCTTAGGGTTATTCATTGTGACGACAAAGAGTCCCTCGCCTCCGTTCACTTCATCTACGAGGACACTCTTGTTGTCGCCATAGCTGGCTATGCGTGTTTGATCTGTCATTTCATCACCTCCCGCTTACCACAGATAATCGGCCCAAAGTTTTGGTCCTCGCACATAAACCTGAGTTGTAGAGGGAATCAGAAAGATGGAAAAGCCCACGATATATCGAACACCACCAGGGACATGAGCCAGCGCATACGGGTTGGACACATCAGAAAAGGCAGGCTATTTCATTGGGGATTAGGGGGTGGGGATTGGGGACTCCGATCAAAAGAGTGAACGTGTCCTCCAATCATACAGAGATGTTGACACGTTTACTCTTTATGACCCTTGCTCAGTCTGTTCTGCAATCAGTACACATGGAAAGGTGAACGGAGTGCCTGGATTCCTCATTATCAGCCTGGTTCTGCTTCCGTTACTCGGTTCGCTGGTGTCCTGGCCAGAGCGGTGGCGCCAGCGTCTGGTGCCAACCTATTCCCTGGTCCCGATTCTTCAACTGATAATCGTCATCTCGCTCTGGACAACGGTCCAGGCAGGAGAACGGATTCAGTGCTCCTGGCCGTGGGCGCCGAGCCTGGGGCTATATGTGAGTTTCAGCCTGGACGGCCTGAGTTGGCTCTTCACCGGTCTGATCTCCGGGGTGGGTGTATTTGTTTTTCTTTATGCCGCGTTCTACATGGCCGACGACCCCACGCTGTCCCGCCTCTATCGTTTCCTGCTCTTGTTTAACGCCGCCATGATGGGCGTTGTGCTGGCCGACAATCTGGTCTTATTGCTGGTCTTCTGGGAGTTGACGAGCGTCTCGTCTTTTCTGCTCATCGGTTTTCGCTCACATCGGGCCTCCGCTTGTGAAGGGGCGATCAAGGCGTTCGGTCTGACGGCGATTGGCGGCCTGGTCATGCTGTTCGGCATTTTGGCCGTGTATGCCGAGCACGGAACATTCGAGCTGTCGGTCCTGCTGGCAAATTCCACCCCCATATCTACGGCGGCAGGATTGTGCTTCCTGGTTGCTGCGTTCACCAAGTCGGCCCAGTTTCCGTTTCACATCTGGCTGCCGTCGGCCATGGAGGCCCCGACCCCGGTGAGTGCCTATCTGCACGCCGCCACCATGGTCAAAGCCGGTCTCTATCTGATCGCTCGGCTGACGCCGTTATTTGCGGACGATTCCACCTGGTCCGCCACGGTGACCAGCGTGGGGACAGTCACCCTGGTGTGGGGCGGGGTGTTGGCCTGTAAGCAGGTCGATCTCAAAGCTTTGCTGGCCAACTCAACCGTGAGCCAATTGGGTTTGATCGTCCTCCTCCTCGGCCTGCAAACCGAAATCGCTCTCTTTGCGGCCGTCCTGCATATTCTCAACCATGCGGCGTTTAAGGGCGCGCTGTTTCTGACGGCCGGTACGGTCGAGCACGAAGCGGGGACACGCGACCTGC
Source organism: Candidatus Binatia bacterium (assembly GCA_022826945.1). GTDB lineage: Bacteria > Desulfobacterota > Binatia > Bin18 > Bin18 > Bin18. The sequence goes on along the minus strand of JAJDTY010000006.1, from coordinate 35,405 downwards.
GTCAGCTCGGCGGCCTGCGTCCCCTCATGCCGGTCTTAACGCTGGCGGCGACCTTAGCTTCACTGTCCATGGCTGGCCTGCCGCCCCTGGGCGGCTTCCTGAGTAAAGAATTATTCTATGAGGGCGTCCTCGAAGCGGACCTTTTCCTCACAACACTGGCCGTCACCGCCAGTTGTCTGACTTTTCTATATTCTTTCATTTTCTTTCATGGGACGTTTTTCGCTCCGGCCTCCCCCCCGCCTGAGCAACCGCACGCCTCCTCTCACGCCGAGCATCACTCCACACTCGGTCTGATTGCGCCGATTGTCGTTCTGAGTGGCTTGGCCGTGCTATTCGGGCTTGTTCCCAGTCTGGCGGAAGCCCTGGTGACACCGGCTTTTCGTGTTATTCACGGAGCTCCACCCCAGCTTCATCTTGCCTTGTGGCATGGGTTGACTCCGGCTCTGGGGTTGAGTGCACTGACGATTGTCCTGGGTGGTGGAGCCTTTTTGCTGCGGCGACGTTTTCTTCAGGCTGCACGCGAGTACCAGGCTGCGTATTCGTTCAACCGGGTGTACACCGACGGTCTGACCGGCTTCACCCACCTCTTCCACTGGACGCGGGCGCTCTACATGACCGGCTCGGTGACCGACTATATCCGCTATCTCTTGGTCGCCCTCATCATAGGGCTCAGTATTCCATTGTGGAATTTCTTTGAGGAGATGGCACTCCGGGCGGATATCGTCCACCCGAAATACCATGAGATTGGCTTGGCCGGGCTCATGGCGGTCGCCGGTATCATGTGCTGCCGGACTCACTCGCGGATTGTTCTCGTGCTGTCACTCGGTCTGGTCGGCTCGCTCATGTCGATCTTTTTTGTGCTTTTCAGTGCGCCGGACTTGGCCTTAACACAGGTCTTGGTCGAAGCGGTCAGCCTCGTCCTGTTTCTCCTGGTTCTGCGCTACTTCTCGATGATCAGACCGCGGCCATACGCCTCGCGTGTACGCCTGCTCAATATCGGCATCAGTGTGGGCACGGGTCTCATGGTGAGCCTGCTACTGTTTGCGGCGAATGTCGGGCCTTCCATCCCCTCCGTTATTCCGTCTTACTATCTGGCAAACAGTCATCTGTTGGCCGGCGGATACAACGTGGTCAACGTGATTCTGGTTGATTTTCGCGGCTTTGATACCATGGGAGAGATTACGGTGTTCAGCGTTGCCGTCCTCGGTGTTCTCGCTTTGGTTGGGCTGGGCACCCGTGGGCAGCAACCCGTGGGCACCATGCTTATGGTGTCCTTCCCCTCGCCGATTCTTCAGTCGTTTGCCCGGCTCACCCTTCATCTCATGCTGGTCTTTTCCATCTATTTGCTGCTGCGTGGTCATAATGCGCCGGGGGGCGGATTTATCGCTGGCGTGCTCACCGCGGTGGCGATGACGTTTCAGATGATGGCTTTTCATGCGGAATCCTTCTCGCAGGAGATGCCCTGGAAGCCGCTCCAGGTGGTGACGGTCGGGCTCCTGCTGGCCGCTGGCACGGGGCTTGGGTCTATGTTCATTGGCTATCCGTTTCTGACCAGCGCGATCGGCCATTATACTTTTCCGTTGCTCGGTGATGTTGAACTGGCCACCGCTATGGGTTTTGACATCGGGGTGTATCTGGTCGTGGTTGGTACCTCATTGGGTATTATTCGGGCTATTGCTGAGGATTAATCCGTGGAATTCGTGATTATCAGCGTGATTGGCGTTCTCTTTGGCTGTGGGACGTATTTGATCTTGCAGCGGCATTTATTACGGGTGGTCGTGGGCCTGTCCTTATACTCACACGCGGCCAATCTCGCACTCATGGTCTCAGGGGGTCTGGAGCGGGGCAATCCTCCTCTGCTTACGACCGAGGCCCCGTACGCTGACCCGCTCCCCCAGGCCCTTGTCTTGACCGCGATTGTGATCAGCTTCGGTATGACGGCCTTTGCCACGGTCTTGGCCTTTCGGGTCAGACAGGTATACGGATCGGACGCAGTGGATGAACTGGCTGGAGGAGAAGAGTAGCGATGCCGCCAGACCTGTTCGTCCTGTTTATTATCGGGCCGGTTGTCGCGGCGGCGCTTCTAGCCGCCTTTCACAAATGGGACCTCTTCCAGCGCGGGGTGAGTCTCGCCGCCAGCCTGGGGCTGTGGGGGCTGTCCGTCGCGGGCTTGGTCTCTCTGCTGCAAGAGGGCCAGCAGGGGATAGTCGTACTGCGCATGGGCAACTGGGCCGCGCCCTACGGCATTATCCTGGTTGCCGATGTCCTGAGTATGACCATGGTCGTCCTGACCATGACGATTGGGGTAGCGGTGGTGGTCTTCTCGCTGCGCACGGTTGAACAATCGTACCAGGAGCATTTTTATTATCCGCTCTTCTTTATCCTCATTATGGGTGTGAACGGCGCTTTTCTCACCGGAGATTTGTTCAACCTGTTCGTCTTTTTCGAAATTTTGCTGATTGCGTCGTTCGCGCTCCTGGCCCTTGGCTCACAACCGGGCCAACTGCGAGAGACGGTCAAATATGTGGTCATCAACCTGATTGCCTCGGCCTTTTTTCTTATCAGCCTGTCCGTACTGTACCGAACGATGGGTACCCTCAATATGGCGGACTTGGCCTATAAGATTCAGACAACGTCCGGGGAGTTGGACCCGACGCTGACCATCCTAGCCCTGGTCTTTTTGTTTGTGTTCGGTACCAAGGCGGCCATCTTTCCACTCTATTTCTGGCTGCCCGGACCGTATTTCCAGCCCTCGGCTGGACTGAGTGCATTTTTTGGCGGAATTCTGACCAAGGTCGGCGTGTATGCCATCTTCCGGACCTTTACGTTGATCTTCCGTCACAACCCGGCCCTGACCCATGAACTGCTGCTGATTCTGGCTGCCCTGACCATGCTCCTGGGCGTTTTTGGAGCGCTGTCCCAGATGGACATGAAGCGCATTTTGTCCTACCACATCATCAGTCAGATCGGCTATCTGATTCTGGGCATCGGCCTGTTGACGCCGCAGGCATTGGCTGGTGCCCTCTTTTATATGGTGCCCTACGTCCTGGCGAAGTCCTCTCTCTTCCTGATTGCCGGCGTTGTGCAGGAAGCCGCCGGTACGACCCACCTCAAAGCGGTGGGTGGTCTGCAATCTCACTCAACACTCTTGAGCATTCTTTTTCTGCTGGCGGCACTGAGCCTGGCCGGCATTCCTCCGCTGGCCGGTTTTTTCAGTAAATTCATTGTCTTGCAGGCAGGGGTGGAAATTGGTCGGTACGGCTATGTGGGTATCGGGCTCCTGGGCGGCCTCCTGACGCTGGCCTCCATGCTCAAAATCTGGAACGGGGTCTTCTGGGGCGAAGAGGCGGGCGAGCGTCGGTCGGTATCACTCCGGCCCCTCTTCCCTGGCATTGTCCTGCTCGTCTTTTTTATTGTTGGGATTGGGCTGTTTCCGAGTATACTGTACAGCGTAGCGCAGGCCGCCGCATCACAAGTTTCTGACCCGAGTGTGTATATTGCGGCGGTTCTGGGGCCGGAAGTCCTTGACGTCTTTTGAATGCGGGGTTGATGGATATGGTGACGCGATTTCTTTTCAACATCATCCTGGCTCTCGCTTGGTGTCTGCTGCAAGACGAAATATCCTTGCGTCAGATGGTGATTGGCTCTCTGGTCGGCTTCTTGGCCATGCTGTTCTTCCCCCGCTCCTTTCACCAGGAGCGTCGCTACTTCCGCAAGGCTGCGCTGAGCGTGCGCCTCGTTCTCTTCTTCGTGAAGGAACTCCTGATTGCCAATTGGACCGTGGTCAGACAGGTCCTGGCCCTGAAGCTCGCCATCCGGCCCGGCATTGTCGCCTACCCGCTGTCCTTGCAGAATGATGTGCTGATTACCCTACTGGCAAATATGATTACCCTGACGCCGGGAACGCTGTCGGTCGAGGTGAGTCCGGACCGGAAGTTTTTATTTATTCACTTTCTCGATGTCGCTGATGTGGAGGAAGAAATCCGCATCATCAAAGACGGCTTTGAACGCCATCTGCTGCTCATTTCCCAATGATTACGCCATCTGTTTCCGTCATCGTACTGTTTGGTATCACGCTCTCGATCTTGCTCAGCGCGTATCGGGTGCTGCGTGGTCCCACGATTCCCGATCGGGTCGTGGCCCTCGATAATATAGCGATCAATCTGGTAGCCGCTATTATCGTCATTTCGATCCGGGCTCAGAGTGCGCTATATATCGATGTTGCCCTGGTCCTCGCCATTCTCTCGTTTTTAGGAACGGTTGCGGCGGCTAAATATCTGCTGAGAGGAACGGTTATTGATGGAAGTCCCCTACGTACTCGACCTCCTGGTTAGCGCCCTTTTGCTCATCGGTCTGTTTTTTCTCCTGACCGGATCGTTCGGCCTGTTGCGGCTGAGGGATGTGTACGCGCGCATGCACGCAACGAGCAAGAGCACCACGTTTGGCGTGGTCGGGGTGGTCTTGGCTTCGCTGCTCTACCTGCGCTATTTGGGGCTCTCCTCGGGCCTGAAAGAGTTCTTAATCGTCCTCTTTCTCTTTCTCACTGCCCCGGTTGGGGCGCATATGATCGCCCGGGCCGCCTACCGTGCCGGCGTTTCGTTGTGGCAGGGCGGCGTGGTGGATGATTTCAAGAAATGGCTGGAGACGAACCAGAGTTGAGTCGGTTGGGTCGGTTGAGTCTTGACTCAACCGACCTGGCAGCCCTTTTCCCGCTTTCTATCTGAAGTGTGGCATTACCTCTTTGGCGAAGAGTTCCATTGAGCGTTGACTCTTGGCCGGGTCGAGGCCGGGGAGGTGCATGCCCAAGACGAGATGCGTTGTGCGCACCTCTTGGGTAAACCGCTCGATCTCACGCCCGATCTCCTCCGGGGTGCCGATCATGGGGCTGGCGAGCAAGCGCTCGGGATGCTCCCGCAACTCCGCCGGAGGCGGCAATTGGCTGAACTGCTCGGCCCCAGGGAAATCCTTGGCCTCGGACAGCCAGTGACCATACCAGCTCAGCATATAGTGGAGATGGTCCTGGGCCTCATCCCAGGCCTGATCGTGGCTTGGGGCGACATACGCCCAGCGTAACTGGGCCGCATAATAATCTTTGGGGTCGCGCCCATGCCGGCGCAAGGCGGCATCATAGGCTTCCTGGGCTTCTGAGGCTCCGCCACCGAGAAAGTGACAGCCCTGGCGCGCGGCCCGCTCGACCGCCTTTGGCGCGTTGGCACCGATCCACAGGGGCGGATGTGGGCTCTGGACCGGTTTGGGCTGAAGGCGAATATCCTTCAACTGGTAGTGCTTGCCCTCATAGGAGAAGGGATCCTGGGTCCAGATGCCCCGGATGACCTCAACTCCCTCCTCCATGCGCGAGCCGCGCTCCTTGCGCGGAATGCCATAGCCGGCAAACTCGGCCGGAGCATAGCCCTGTCCCAGTCCCAGGTCAAAGCGCCCGTTGGACAGGATATCCACGGTTGCGGCGTCTTCGGCGACCCGCACGGCATTATGCAGGGGTAAGAGGATCAGAAATGTCCCAATACGCACTCGACCCGTCATCGCGGACAGCGTCCCGGCAATCGGCAGCAGCGAGGGCGAGTAGCCGTCTTCGGCAAAGTGATGCTCAGTCAGCCAGATCGTGTCATAGCCGAGTTCCTCTGCCACCTGGGCCTGACGCAATTGCTCGGCATAGAATTGGGGAAACGGCTGACGCCATTGGGGGGGATTCCGAAAGGGAAAGAGTAAACCGATATCCATAAGGCCCTCCTTTTCCTCGCCCTAACCAGCTTCGTTCAAATCAATATTGTACAGCCGGGTGACATTCTCACGCACGATTTTTCTCTTTACCTCTTCACTTATACCTTGGAAGTTCCGTTCCACGGCTTCGCGTGATCGCGGCCAAGTCGCCATGAGATGAGGATAATCGCTTGACCACATATAGTTGTCCGTACCAAAAAGGTCACAGTTGCGGACTCCGACCTCATCATCGATAAATGTTGCATACACCTGGCGGCGGCAATATTCGCTGGGCAACATGCTCAGCTTGACACCCTGCCAGGTACCAAGTTTCACCGAACCAAGCTTGTGAAATGCCATATCCGCCCGAGCCAGGAAGTGTGGCACCCAGCCAATATCATTCTCAGCAGAAACAATTTTGAGATTGGGGAAGCGCTCTAATACTCCGCCAAATATGAGGCTGGTGAATGTTCGTTGCACCTCATGTGGAATACTCATCACGCGCAGGAACAGATTAGAATCATAGCGACTCTCTTTGCCATGTCCTGTGCCGAGGTGCAGGCTAAGCGGCATCCCCAATTCCTGCGCCTCCGCCCAGAACGGGTCATAGAGACTGTCCGCGTAGTCCCGCCCTTCAGGTGGAGAGCACATAATGAGAGCGCCTCGTAACCCCAGCTTTGCGCTCCGTTGCAGTTCCGTGATCCCTGCCTCAATATCCAGCAAAGGGATCATGGCTAATCCCAGCAGGCGTTTTGCATCATACTGGCATAATTCAGCCAGCCAGTCGTTGTAGACGCGGAAGAGTTCACGCTGAAACGGCTCGTCTAACAATCCAAACAAACGGAACCCTAGCGTGGTATAGATAACCTCGGCCTCAACACCATCGAGTGCCATGTCTCTGAGACGTGGGGCAGCCTCCCAGCCACCGGGCAGGCCGTCGTCATAATTCGTCGCTTTTTGGAACTCGTTGTACTCGCTAGGGTCCTTGCCCGCGGCAAAGGCCAGCGAGGCCGGTCGCGGCTCCAGTCCTTCACAGACAAACCACTCACCCTTGAGATTGCCAGGGTTGGTCATAACCTGCGGCGCACGGTCGCGAAACGGAGCATTCATCCGCTCAACCCAGAGCTTACGGGGTTCAATAACGTGTGAATCGGCAGAAATCATCATCCCCTGTTCTGCCATTATGAGTCCTCCTTTCGATCACTGTCTCCCTTACGAATTCCATAAAATCGGGGGCAGAGTTGCTACCCAGCCCCCGTGCGGTCGAAATGGGAAAGCATCCGCTCACACCATGACCGAACACCCCCTCACTCTCGCCCTCTCCCACGAAGAGAGAGAGCGTCTGTGTATCCTGCGAATCGCCTACAACTGATTACAGCGGATTAACTTACCCGGCAGCGCTCCGGTAGCCTTGCCGTCCTCGAAGCTCACATCCCCGTTGACCATGATCCAGCGGTAGCCCTCTGCGCCTTGCACCCGACGCCAGTTGTTGGGCGGTACATCGTGGAGGATCTCAGTTGGCTTGACCGCAAGCTTTTCGAGATCGTAGACCAGAATATCAGCCGCCAAGCCTTCCCGCAGACAGCCGCGGTCCTTAAACCCCGCCGTCCAGGCCGGCAGATAGCTCAGATGATAGTGGGCCTGTTCCAGCGTAATGGTCTCTGTATCCCGCACCATCCAGGTCAGCAGATCTGTGACATACGCACCCAGGGTCTGGAACTTGGTGTGCGCCCCGCCATCGGAAAAGCCGGCGACCGTACGGTGGCTTAAGAGCTCCTTACAGTACTCAGGCTTCTGGTTCCGCATCGGGGTGAGCCATTCAGTCTTCCAGTCGTCGGCGGCTGAGATATCGAGGAGTACATCAACGACATGCTTATTCTCTTCCCGGGCAATGTCTCCCACCAACCGATCCCGATACTTCTTTCTCAGCTCCTCGTTGTTCACCCCTCTACACAAAAAGGTGGCGATGTCACCCAAGGCTCTGGGCTGCTTGGTCCGATCATACTCAGCCTTCATAGACGCCCGCAGGTCGGGGTTGGCGAGCTTTGTCTTCCGCTCCTCTTCGGTTCCTAACGTGGCTTCCCGCCACGCATCCACATTGTCAAAAAGGTTCCATTCATCCGCGAACGAAAAACGAAAATCGAGACGCTTCGTCAAGCCGTGCGCCACCAACGGTACGCCCTTCTTATTGTATTCGTCCACCACGCTCAGCATGGTCCGGAATACTTCCGGCTTCTCATCGGTCACGAGTACGGCGTTAAAGATGAGTGGATGGGTTGCCAGTTCGGCGAGCCGCCCACCGAAACCCATATCCCGCCGGTTGCCCTCCAGACCTTCATCAATGGCGCCAGAGTTCTGCGCAAACTGGATGGTCCCGTGGTCATATTTACTCATGCCCTTGGCTAAGGTCAGATAGAATTCATCTGACATCATGTCCGAGACCATCAGCGTGCCATCATAATCCCGCTGGACCGAAGCTCCATAGCCGGTTAAGCGCTGGGCTGCCCAGCCGTTCGCGCCGACTGCCATCGCTTCATCCATGATCTGGAGGATTTGACTCATCTCGGTGTCGTTCGGCTGGCGGCTCTTGGCTTGGTCCCAGCCACCCATCACATAACTCACCAGCGGGGTGACAGGCACGAGCTGGATCATGTTGATGCCTTTGGGTAGCCGATCGATGTGATCCATCCATTGCGGAAAGGTCTCCCAGGAGAAAGGCATCGTGGCCTTCATGGCATCAAACGGAATCGCTTCGTTGCGTTCCATCGAGTACATTGAGCGGTCCGCGTCTTTGTGGTGCACAGGCGCAAAGCCAAACCCACAGTTCCCATTGGTGACCGAGGTCACGCCGTGCCAGCTGCCTATGGTGCAATAGGGGTCCCAGTGGATCGGGGCATCATAGTGGGCATGTAGGTCAACTGCTCCTGGAGCGACGATCAGCCCCGAGGCATCAAGGATTTTTGCGCCATCGTTGGTGTTAATCTTGCCGATTTTAGCAATCTTGCCATTGACGATGCCGATATCAGCCTTGAACGGTGGCATCAGCGTACCATCAACAATCGTTCCGCCTTTAATAACGGTATCAAACTGTGGCATAACACCCTCCTTGTTTTGAATACGATTATTCAGACTTCCATATCGTACAGCTTCGCCGCGGTGTCGTGCACAATCTTACGACGGTCGGTTACCGAGAGCTCGTTGAACGTCTTATTAATAAAGTCCTGGGAACGCGGCCATGTTGCAGCCGTATGCGGATAGTCCGACGACCACATGGCATTGTCCGGGCCATAGATGTCAAGCGTCCGGATAAACAAAGGCTCATTAATAAAGGTCGCATACACCTGCCGTCGAACATAGTCGCTCGGCTTGAGGCTCAACTTCGCCGTCGTTCCCATAGATCCTAACCGCCCGTGTATGAGATCCATACGCCACATAAAATACGACATCCAAGCGACGTCGTTCTCAGCCGAAACGATCTTGAGTTTGGGGAAACGCTCCAGGACACCGCCCAGGACAAAGACGGTCAAGGACCGCTCGACCTCGTGGTACAGCGTGGTAGCCTGGAGGGCGAGGGTGCCGCTAAAGAAATCGACTCCGGTACCCTTTCGGCCCGTCAGGATGTGTAGCGAGAGAGGCATGTTGAGATCTGAGGCCGCCGCCCAGAATGGATCATAGTCGGTATGGCTGTACGGCCGATCGTCCGGCGCCTCGGCCCAAATCATCGCTCCCCTGACGCCTCTTTTGGCGCAGCGCTCAAGCTCTTTTACCCCGGCATTAATGTCCTCCAAGGTAATCAGCCCGAGTGGCAGCAGCCGTTTCGGATCATGGCTGCAATACTCTGCCGACCAGTCATTATACGCGCGAAAACAGGCGGACCGCAGTTCTACATCGTCCAGCATGTACAGCGGCATACCCATGGAGGTGTAGATCGCCTCGGCAACCACACCGTCACGGTCCTGGTCTTTCAGCCGGGCGGCTGGATCCCATACACTGGCCGGGGCCTGATCCATCCCTTTTTTGTTATGTTCAGGGAGATCTTCTGATGGTACGCCCGCACCAAAAAACGCGGCCACTGGAAAGGGTGTAATATTCTCACAGACAAAATACTCGCCCTCTTTCCCGTTGAGGTCTTTCACCGTATGCGGAGCCTTATCTCGAAACTTCTTATCGATCCGCTCCTTCCAGATGTTTGTGGGTTCTACAAAATGCGAATCCGCCGAAATAATACCGTATTCCGCCATAAAACACCCTCCTTGTTTGAGACGGCTATTGGAAAAAACTCCCTGAGAACCTGCTCGTGCTGCTACGATACGGCGTCTTACTCGATTTTTGCAAGAGATTTTTAGGAACGGATGTACAAAAAAGGACAGCCCTATCGAGCTGTCCCTTTCTGCGTGTGAAGAGAATTGGGTGAAGCGCTAGATCAGCCCTGCTTCTCGCATAGTCGCGATGGCCTGTTCGTCATAGCCGAGTTCCGTCAAGACCTCAGCACTATGCTCACCGAGCAGGGGCGCAGGCTGCAGAGGGACATCCGAAGCCGACAGTTTGATGGGATTACCGGCCATGGTGTACGTGCCGCGCGTGGGATGATCGAGTTCGAGAATCATATCCCGTTCGCGCAAATGGGGATCATTCATGACTTCGCCCGTGTCCTGACACGCCCCGCACGGCACCCCGGCCTCGGCCAGAATCCGCATGACTTCGTGCTTCGGTTTGCTCGATGTCCAGGCTTCGATAAAAGCGTTCACTTCAGCGGCGCGTTCAACCCGAGCCTCGGGTGTGTGATAGCGTGGGTCGTCAATCAAATCTTCCCGTTCTATGGCGCACAGCAAGGGGTCCCACATCTGCTGCTGGGCAATAATAAACACATAGTCGTTGGGCCCTCCGGGATGACAACGATACGTTGTGGCGGGAACAAACCCGAGTTGATTACCCGTGCGTTCAACCGGTTTGCCATGACGCTGGTGGTCGCGCAGGCTGACCCGAACCAGATTCACTACCGCGTCCTGCATGGACACTTCAACCTGTTGACCGGCTCCTGTGGTGTGGCGCTGCATAAGGGCGGCCAGGATACCGATGACGCAGTGCATACCGGTGCCCGAGTCTCCCACACACGACCAGGTGACCGTGGGCGGATTGTCGGGAAAACCGGTCACGCTCATCGAGCCGCCCATCGCCTGAGCCACGGGTTCAAAACTCTTGAACGAGCGATACGGCCCAGACGAACCAAAGCCTTTGATACTGGCATAGACCAGGCGCGGATTGAGCTGTTTGAGGCTATCATAGCCAAATCCGAGCCGTTCCATCGTGCCGGGTCCGAAGTTCTCCAGCACGACATCTGCGGTTGCCACCAGTTTTTGAAAGGCCTGCTTGCCGGCCGGCTGTTTGAGGTCAAGCGCCAGGCTACGCTTGTTGGCATTGAAAAAAAGGAAAAAGAGACTGTCCGTACCAGGCTGGTCATTCAGGCTCACGCGGGCGATATCGCCCCGTCCGGGCGGCTCGACCTTGATGACGTCAGCCCCGAGCCAAGCCAAAATTTGGCCACACGACGGGCCAGCCTGGTTGTGGGTCAAGTCCAGCACCCGGATACCATCAAGCGCAGCGCTCATTGTCTCATGCTCCCTTCCATAGTGTCAGGGGTTGCGTCAGAAATACCAGGCCAGCGTCAGCGACAGATTGACCTCGTCGTTATCGACCCGTACCGGCACAAAGACCCCTTCGTCCTTCAGATTGAAAGAGACCCAGTCTTCGGCCAGATACCCGGTATAGCGCACTTCGCCCCGGAGGCCGAGACGCGAGCCGAACATTTTTTCCAGCCCCGCGCCACTCGTCCACGCGGTAAAATTCTCGTTATGGGTAGTGGCGCCGCTCGTGAACTCGTCGGGCTGGCACCACGCCGACCTGAGACAGCCGTGAAAACGGACGCGGAAGCGCGTCGCCACCCGGCGCACACCGGCCAGGGCATACACGCTCGAATCGCCTATCATCGTCTGAAGAAATTGCGGGCTGGTCCCCAGTTTGAAGGTCAGCCCGTAACTGAAATTCTTGGCAAAGGACCAGTCGTCGGGCCAGCTCTCGCCCATCTGGTTGCGTCCCTCGGACTCGCCGATGCCCTTGAGCCGCCCGCGCGAGGACTCGCCGTGGAAGGCGATATCAAATTCGCTGTCCAGGAAGAGCCGCCCCTGGTCGAGCAGCGGCCAGCGATACCCGGCCAGCAAGCCGAACCCATACCCGGTCGCGTCGGCGGAGTCGCGCTCGCGATGTACCTTTCCGCTCTGGGAGGTCATATTGAGCGGGCTGGTATTGTCCACGGTCTTTCTGTACGAGGTGTCCAGCCATTCCGGGGTGCCGGTGATACCCAGGTAGAAGCGCCCCGCGTCGGCGAGTGCTGTCCCGACAGCACCCGGGCTTGCCGTGATGACACCCGCCAGCAGCATCCGAGCCACAAGCGATTTCCAGCACGAGTGTAAGTGCACACGCGACAATCTCATCACGGCTTGCCTTTGTCCTGCTCGTCTTTTCCCTCGATTAACGCCCTGCTCATAGTCTCATTCTCCCTTAATTGCCCTATAGCCGTCCGTCCAATGACCCCCTCCCCCCTTTTCACGATTAGTAATTTCAATAACTTAGAGCGCTAAATGCGGGTTAAATGCAGGTTAAATGCGGGTTAAATGTGTTTTTAATTTCTTCTGGACATCCAACGCATTATTAGCAGTCTGACACCTTATTCCGCGTGGTGCAAATCCAGAAAATTTGGCTGACGCCAGGCTGGGCCGATAGTCCCAACGCTAAACTCCTTACTTTATTCTGAAAAGATATTTTTGCCAAAAAATCTATTGCCAAAAATATCTTTGTCATTTTCCGAGCGCTTTTCAGACGCTCTCCGATGTCTTGGCTTGTCGCGGTCAATGGACAGAAGCGCTGGACCAGATCGAACACGCGCTACGCATCGGCGGCGACTTCCAGGAACAAGAATGGCCTGATTTAACAGAGTCGTTGATCCGGGCCGTCGCAGCCGGCCACGGCCCGCGCGTCAAGCGGATAATGGAGAAAGCCGGACTGGCCGAGCCAATGGAGCCGCTTTGGCACGCTGTACGGGAAGAATTGGGCGAAGAACTTGAACCCCTGCCCGCGGAGATCAGGGATACCGTGACAGAAATCCGACAAGAGTTTACCGAGAAACGATGTTGAGTACGATGCAATGATCCCCCAGCCCCCTTTGACTCCGCTTTCAGAGGAACCTACTCCCTCGGTCACAGCCTAATATGTATTACACGTCCCGAGAGGGGAGCCGGGTCGCCCATAGCCCTATAGGTTGGATGAGCCGGGGGCGTAATCCGCTACCGCTGGCTATCAATCCGACAGGCGTTGTCGATATGCAGTCACACGGTCCGGTGACAGAGCGGCACTAGTTAATTAGGCCAATGGAATAAACAACGATTTTCTGGGCTTGCCGTTGACTGCCCGGCTGATATGTCCCTGGCCGGTGGTATCTTCGGCCAAAAGAATCTCTCCTGTGCCCAGGAGGCGTTTCGTGCCGTCACCGGTCTCGATTTCGACCTCACCCTCAAGCATGACCACATACTGCCGCCGCGGCGCATTGTGAAAGTCGAGGTCATAGTCCCCGCCCGTTTCCCGAAAGATCACGCCGGTTGCCGGAATAAGCTCGGAGAGCTGTCCCACTCCACCACCGTCTTTGAGCGAAATCTCGATATCCTCAAAATGCGACTGATTATCCGGACCCGTATAGATGCGGGTGACTTTCATGCGAGGCCTCCTTTCCACAAGCGTTCTGAACTGTATGACACCGGCCCGTTGAGTGTCAAATGATATCGGCTGCTCCGACCTGGACAGCGCCGCCACCCATGACTTATAGTTGGGCGGCTGAAATGAGAAGAGACCAGCGAAGATAGAGGAGACTTTTATGCGCGCCGTAGTGATGCTGAACCATGAACTGACCGTTGAAGATATTCCCGTTCCGGAGCCCGGACCGGGCGAGGTCTTGGTCAAAACCCTGGCCTGTGGGATTTGCGGCTCGGACCTCCATGCGCTGAAGCATACGGAAAAGCTCGTCGAAGTTTCAGAGCGTTCCAACGGCGTGTTCAATATGGACCTCAGCCGGGGCATCGTCATGGGCCACGAGTTCTGTTTCGAAGTGGTTGACCACGGACCAAATACGGACCGCAGCCTCAAAGTCGGCACGCGCGCGGTGTCCATGCCGGTTCTCATTCGACCGACCGGGGTCGAGACGGTCGGCTATTCAAACGACAATCCAGGCGGCTATGGGGAGTATATGCGCCTGAGCGAAAGGCTGTTGCTTGAAGTCCCGAATAGCTTGCCGACGCACAAAGCCGCCCTGACCGAACCCATGGCGGTCGGCCTGCACGCGGTTGAAATGGCGCGCCTGACCAAAGACGACGTGCCTTTGGTTATCGGCTGCGGACCGGTCGGCCTGGCCGTGATCGCGTCACTGCGTATGAAAGGGGTGCAGCCCATCATCGCTGCGGATTTCTCCTCCCGGCGCCGCCAACTCGCGCAGGCCGTGGGCGCGGATATCGTCGTCGACCCCGCCGAGCAGTCGCCGTATACCAGTTGGCAGGAGGCCGCGGTCTGGACCGATCCGAGCACGGCTCCGCCCCAGCCGCCCTGGGCTTCGGGTCCGCCGCTACGACCAGCCGTGATGTTTGAGTGTGTCGGTGTGCCTGGGGTTATTGATCAGATTATGGCCGCGGCTCCACAGGGTACCCGGATTGTGGTTGTGGGTGTGTGTATGGAAAAGGACAGCTTTGAGCCCATGTTCGGGATCAACAAAGAGTTGAATCTTCAGTTCGTCCTGGGCTATAGCGGCGAAGAATACGCCTCCACCCTGCACCATATTGCAGAAGGCGAGATTATGACCGACCCCTTAATTACGGGGACCGTTGGGATAGAGGGCGTCGCTCAGGCCTTCAAAGACCTGCACTCGCCCGAGGAGCATGCGAAAATTATTGTGGAACCCTGGCACTAAAGAGTGAACGTGTCCTCCAATCAACATGCAGATGCTGGACACGTTTGCTCTTTCCAACAGGAGGACAGTATGGCTGATATACAGAATTGGACCCTCCGGGGCGATTGGTTTGATGTGTGCAGTTGCGATATCGCCTGTCCGTGCGAATTTGCCCAGCCGCCAACAAATAACCACTGTGAAGGCGTGCTGGCCTACCATGTCCGAGAAGGGACGTATGGCTCGACCCGTCTCGATGGGCTGAATGTCCTGGCCGTGGCCAATTTCAGTGGCAATGTCTGGGCTGGTGAGGCCAAAATTTCGCTAGGGCTGTTTATTGACGAGCAGGCCGATGGGCAACAGCGTGAGGCTCTCCAACTCATCTTTTCCGGGCAGGCCGGCGGATTCATGGCCGGATTTGCGCGCTCGATTGGTGAGGTACGCGGGATTGAGTTCGTGCCGATCACTTTCGATATTGCCGATGACTTGGCCTTCTGGAAAGCGGAGGTTCCCGACCGCGTCACGGCCTTTGCCGAGGCGTTGACCGGGCCGACCACGCCGAAAGGAAAACGGGTGCAGTTGCTGAATCCACCCGGCTCAGAAGTGGGGCCCGGCCAAGTCGCGACCTGGGGCAAAACGGTTGACAATCGGGTCAACGCCTACGGCTTTGAGTGGGATTGGGCCGGTAAATCGAGCAAGCACATCCCGTTTGACTGGAGTGGACCTGCGTAGCTCGGTCTCCGGTGCTTCTTAAGAATTGCAAAAATATCGTGAAAACCGAAATGGCGGGAGAAGACTCATGCAAGGGGCTCATGAGCTCCCCCCGCCACTGGAAGGAGGAAGAAAGAAGGAAAGCTATTAATCAGACGTATCAATACCTGTCAGTATTCAACCCACCTCCCCACTATTCGGATAAATATTCCACTTTTTCTAAAAAAGCTTCGGCTCCCCCGGACGTTCCCTTGGTGTTCATCTGAAAACCGAATCGACTGATTGGGGGCACAACGGTCTGACCAAACTGGGTTCTGAAGCCCTGGTCCAAATCAAATTCCGTCACCACCCGCTCCCCCACCGGCACCCCGCAGGGGGTACAGAAATAACGCCCGCCGATTTTATAGTAATTCCCGGTATAGGCCCGATTTGCCTGCTCTTTTTCCCCTAAGAAGAGACCGATGAAGTACGGAGCATTGGGGACAAAGAGCGAGCCGCTCTTGATTCTTTTTGTCCCAAACGTGGTCATCACCGCAATGGGGACCGCGGTGATCCCCTGGCTCCAATCCGCCCCGCGCGGATAGCGCTCAACTCCCCAATGAATACGAATTCGCTTGACCTGGGACATATGCAGGGGCAACTCGAACAGGCCGGCTTTTTGTCGGGAGGTATGCAAGACGAGCCGGTTATCCTTAAAGTGCGGTTGTAAATCGTCCGCATCAAGGCGAAGGGTAAAGCCCTGCTGCCTCAACCACTCCTCTGCCGGACCATCCGGCTGGCCGGAGAAATCAATCGTATGCAGCGGGGCTGCTGTGGCCTCGAAGGGTCTACACCACAGCAGACAAAAACATACAATTCCGAGGATCCCTACTCTCCAACGCCGAAGGCTCCGTGTCAGCATATTCCCCCTTACAAGGCAGAGCCGTCTATCTTGACGAGGCGTTGAGCCGAGTGCAAGGTCGCCCTCCAGACTGGTCGTCCCCATCTCTTTCCGACTTGACGCTATCCACATTCCGGTCGAGAATGGCTCGCACTGCCTCACAAAATACCTCACGTGTGGACAGAGAGGAGAATACGTATGGCTCAAATCGGGCTCGCTTTGGCCGGCGGGATGTCGCCCACTGATGTTGTTGACTGTGTCAAATATGCCGAAGAGCAGGGCTATAATTCAGCTTGGTTTGCGGAAGGTC
Organism: Candidatus Binatia bacterium; assembly: GCA_022826945.1. GTDB lineage: Bacteria > Desulfobacterota > Binatia > Bin18 > Bin18 > Bin18. The sequence goes on along the minus strand of JAJDTY010000006.1, from coordinate 18,803 downwards.
ATGGCGGAGATCAATTCTCCATTCTCACCGCCTGCGCCCTCGCAACCCAGCGCATCCAGCTTGGCACGAGTATCAGCAGTATTTTCGTCCGTAGCGCACCGACCATTGCCATGGCGGCCGCGTGCGTTGACCATTATTCCCAGCAACGCTTTATTTTGGGGTTGGGCTCAAGTCACAAAGTACAGGTCGAGCCGGAACACGGCATCCCATACGGTCAGCCGGTCCAGCGTATGCGAGAAACGGTCGAAATTATTCGCACGCTGTTGCGTGAGGGAGCCGTGTCCTATCACGGCGAGGTGGTGACCATTGAGCAGTTTGACCTCTGGTTTCAGCCCGCCCGCCCGGAACTGCCGATCTATATCTCAGCCGTCTTTCCGCAGATGCTCCAAGCCTGCGGTGAAATCGCACAGGGGACCATTCTGGTGTGGAGTGCCCCGGAGGCGGGCAAGTTAGCCGCTGAAAATATCGCGATTGGTGCCCAGCGAGCCGGACGCCAGGCCGAAGACGTTGACATTGTCTCGCTCCTCCCGATGAGCGTGGCCCAGGACCACCAGGAAGCCCTGGGGCGCATTCGGCCCCTGGTCGCTTTCTACGCGGGATTCTTTCCCCGGTATAATCGCGTCATGGCCGAGCAGGGGTTTCCCGAGGAAGCCCAGGCCATTCGAGCGGCATGGCAGCAGGGGGACCGGCAAAAGGCAATCCAACTGGTTCCTGACCCGATGATAGAAACAGTCAGCGTCGTGGGGACACCGACCGAATGCCGAGAGCGTGTCGAAGCCTATCGCCACTCAGGCATCGTGCATCCGGTTATTTTTCCCGTGAGCGATGGCCCAAACGGGAAACAGCATGTGCTGGATGCCGTCCGGGCCTGCGCGCCCTAATCAGAGCCGTTGAGGAGGCGTTGAACGCCCTACCGCGTCAGCGCTGGGAAAAGTGGTTCCGTGCTAATGATGCCCTCGTCAGAGAGCCGTTGTATCTCCTCCTTCGACAAGCCGAGCAGGCTGCCGAAGATACGCTCATTGTGCTTGCCAAAGCTCGGGGCGGGCCGCCGGACGACCGAGGGCGTATCGGAAAATCGGGGGACGAAGCCCGGATAGAAGTGCGGCCCGGTTTCCTCTTTCTCGATCGTTAACACAAACTCACGCGCAGCCAGGTGCGGGTCACTCAGCACCCCGGCACCGGACAGCACGACTCCGGCGGCGACACCTGCTTCTTGCAGGCGTTCCATCAGCGCAGTTGCCTCCTGCTCCTGTGTCCAGACGCTGATGTATTGGTCGAGTTCATCCTCGGCTGCCTTTCTCCCCTGCGCCGTATCGAACTGACCGTTTTGCGTCCACTCTGGGTTCCCCAGTACGCGACAGAAATTGTGCCAGTCCTCGTCTGACGTGACGGCAATCGTAAGCCACTCGTCTTCGCCCTGACAGGGATAACACCCGTGGGGTGCCATAGTGGGGTGACGATTGCCCAGTCGCTCCTGGGAGCGACCATTAATAGTGTACCCCAGCAGGGCGGCGGCGTTGAACGGTAAGAGTCCCTCAACGTGGGACAGATCAATCGAGACCCCTGCGCCGCGCCGTTCCTGTTCAAATGTTCCGACCAGTGCAGCGAAGCAGGCGTTGAGCGCCGACACCGGGTCGCCGATCGCGTTGCTGAGCATCTGGGGTGGACCGTCTTCATACCCGCTGACCCCGGTTATCCCGGCCATGGCTTCGGTGGTTGTCCCAAAACCGAGATATTCGCTCTCCGGCCCACTATTGCCAAAGGCGGGCAGGGTGACCATCACGAGTTGCGGGTTGACCTCCTTCAAGGTGTCAAATTCGATGCCGAGTTTGCGCAAACTGCGCGGCGGATAGTTGGCTACCAAGACGTCGCTAATCCGAACCAGGTCGCGAAACAGCTCTCGCCCCCGCGGGTGGGTGAGTTCCAGCGCGATGCCGTACTTATTCCGATTGACCGTATTAAATGTGGGCGACTGCTCGTAGGGCCTGCCCCCATCTTCCGTGACCTCAGGGGCGGCTCCGCGCCACCAGTCCATATGCGATGGAGATTCGACCTTGATGACTTCTGCGCCAAAGTCAGCCAGCAGGCAGGTCGCCAACGGGCCGGCCCAGCCATTGGTTAAATCCACGACGCGTAGCGGCTGTGTCATATGCTTGCTCCTATGCCCTGATATCCCTCAGTTAATTGCGCCCGCGGCCCGAAGGTGCTGCAAATCGGCATTGCTATAGCCCAGCTTTTCGCCCAGCACGCTCGTCGTATGCTCCCCGACACGGGGGGCGCGACGGAGGCGGAGAATGGGCTGTCCGCTTTCGCGGGACGGTGGGCCGGGTATGGAGACGGTTCCTCCTCCGGGACCCTCGACCTCGATAAACGCCTGACGCTCTTTAAGTTGGGCCCATTCAACGACTTCTTGGGCAGAAGGGATCGGTGACAACGGAATCCCGCGGGCTTGCGCGGCATGATAGATGTCCCACTTCTTGCGGTCGCGCATCCACGGAATAAGCGCGCCGTGCAGTTCCTCGGCGCAGAGTGCCAGGGTTGTAATGTTCTGAAAGCGCGGATCACCTGCCAGGTCGGGCCGTTCAACCAGTTCGAGCAGCGCAACAATCTGATGCGGTAGCCCGGCATGTACCCCAACATAGCCGTCCGCACATGGTAGCGTGACCAGATTCGGAAATGCCGCGTGAAACTGCCTGCCCGACCGCTGGCGGACAAAGCCCGAATAGGAAAACGCCACAAAGTCGTACAGGGACGTGGCAATCAGGGCCTCCTGAATGGAGACCTCAACGTGCTGCGCGGCCTGTGTGGCATTCCGGTTCCGCACGGCCTGCAGAGTACCAATGGCGGCGTACAACCCGGCCAGGTATTGGCCGAACGCGCCCCCAGGTTGGACCGGAGGACGATCGAGCTCGCCCATCGGATAAGTCCAACTACCCAAGGCAAAGGCCACACTATCGGTCATACGATAGTCCCGGTAGGGACCGGATGCGCCGAAGTTCGAGATGGCAACACTCACCAGCCGTGGGTTGGCGGCCCGCAGCACCTCTTGCCCCAGACCCAGGCGCTCAAGGGTTCCCGGTCGGAAATTCTCAACGATCACATCCGTGCGTCCAATCAACCCTAAGACCACCTCCCGTCCAGCTTGACTCGTGAGGTCAACCGCCACCGACTGTTTGCTGGTGTTCAAGAAACAAAAGAGGCCGCTCTTTCCCTGTCCAGGCTGATCGTCAAAAAATGGCGGCAGGGTCCGCCCTCCTTCGCCGCCTGCCGGCGGTTCAATCTTGATGACCTCAGCCCCATAGTCGCCAAGCAGTTTTGTGCAATAGGGCCCCGCAATATAGTGGGTGAAGTCAACCACGCGAATGCCACTCAAGGCCTGTTCCAGGGACATGCCGAACCCTCCTGTATTCCAACGCTCAAGGGAGATGTGAGTATTGGACATCTACAGCGCGGCTGTCAAGATTGACGTTGCAGGTAATCTGCGCGATCGAATGGATTGACGAAGGGGGAGTTCTCTCTATACATTGCCGGGATGAACGCATGCCTGTACGATGAGTCACGAGGTTAAAGCGCGCAGAGAGGACTCGCATGATTATTGACTCAGAAACCTTCGGCGAAATAGAAAGCGCCGTCACCCAGGCGACCCAGGGGATAGGTTCCGCTACTCAGCTTGTCAAAGGACTCGGTCCCCAAACCGAAGAAGCTCGCACCTATATTGGCCGCCTGCTCAATCAGATCCTCGAAGTCCAGGTTTATGTTCAGCGCGCGGGCGCCGTGCTTGATGCGGTCAAAGAAGCCAATCAAGAAGAGTCGTCCCGCCAGTAAGAGGAACACGCGAATCGCCTCGCTCTCGGGCTCGCCCTTCTTGTCTCAGAGAGGAGCACCGCTCTCCGAGAATTGTCTGAGGCAGTGAGAGTGAAATTCAGCACTCGTTATGAACAGCAGCATTTTGCACATCCGTGACCGGCTCTCGAAGCATGACCCCGCTCTGGTCGATATTGACGCGCCGATGCGGGCGGCGGTTGCGCTGCTGCTGCAACCCCGCCCTGACGATGTGTATGTGTTTTTTATCCACCGTGCCCACCATCCTCACGATCCCTGGTCCGGACACATGGCCTTCCCTGGGGGGCGTCAGGAGCCGGAAGACCCTGATCTGCTTGTCACCACCCAACGCGAGACCTATGAGGAGGTGGGGATTGATCTTGCTGAGCATGGCGAATACCTCGGCCGGCTGGCCGAGGTGCAAGCCTCGGCGCGCGGCAAACAGATTGGCATGGTGGTGTCCCCGTTTGTCTATCTCGTCTCTCGGGACGCCAGTCCGGTACTCGATCCGGTTGAAGTCCAGGATGTCATTTGGGTCCCGCTGTCATTCATGCAACAGGACGGTGTGGAACAGATCGTCCAGCGCAAGCTTCAGACCGGGTCGACCATTCAGGTGCCCGCGCTCCTCTACGGCGGGAAAACGATCTGGGGCCTGACCTACCGTATGCTGCAGGGGTTTCTGGAACTTATTACCGAGCCGTAAGTGGGAGATACGCTTGCCCCCCACGCGGTCTCAGAGCGCCTCGTGTAAAAACTGGTGGACCGCGCTGATAAATCCGTCCGGATTATCGAGCATGACGTGGTGATAGGTGTTCGGCACCTCGACCCAGCGACTGTTGGGCAGACCGGCACACATCCGTTCCAGTTTCCTCGGTGTGAGGACCGGGCTATGCTGCGCCTTGACAATCAGTGTGGGACAGCTGATCCGCGGTAATAAAGACCAGCCGTCAATGGGCTCTCGAAAAAGGGTGCGGCGGTCAAGCTTGGCCGTCCATTTCCCGTCTGGGAGTTCGGTAAAGGCAAAAGAAGCCAGGTAACGCAGCTTGTCTTCCGAGACAAAGGACTCTCGCGGGAAGACACGGAAACGCGCAATGGCCTCCTGAAACGAGTCAAACGCTCGGGCTGGTTTTTCTCCCATGCGGCGCAGGAGTTTGACTGCGGCTTCAGGATAGCCGGGTTCGATATCGACAAGAATCAAGGCGTCGAGCGCTTGGGCGTGCTCTGCCGCATAGATGAGGGTATTATGCCCGCCCATCGAATGGCCCAACAGTATGTGGCGTTTGATATCCAGGGTGTGGACCAGTTGGTGAAGATCGTCGACATAGTGCCGGGTGCTATAGGCTGGCGGCTCCGCGTGCTGGCTTTCGCCGTGCCCCCGCCAGTCTGGAGTGATCACCCGAAAGGACTCGGTAAAGGCCGGCGCGATAAAGTCCCACCAGCGGGCATAGGCCGACCCACCATGACAGAAAATAAACGGTCGCTTGCCTGCGGTCCCCCAATCGAGGTAGTGCAGACGGAGATCGTTGATCGTGACAAAGTGAGACTGGGGTTGGGACATGGGTGCTGATAACCCCGCAGGGGCGTCACGAGTGTCGCCCCTGCGGCTTGCTGCTTTGCCGAGTGGGCTTTCCTACGTCCCGTTCTTCTCCAGAATGGCCTTTGCGACTTTGGCCGGGGACATGGGCAGCTCGGTCATCCGCACCCCGGTTGCCCGGTAAATGGCATTGGCAATCGCGGCTGGTGGCGGGACGATCGGCACCTCGCCGACGCCGCGAATGCCGATGGGATGGCCGGGATTGGCCACTTCGACCAGGATGGTGTCGATCATGGGCAGGTCGAGACAGGTGGGCATGCGATAATCCAGAAAACCGGTATTCCGCATGGTCCCATCCTCAGCATAGAAATACTCTTCGTTGAGCGCCCAGCCGACCCCTTGGGCCACGCCGCCCTGAATCTGTCCCTCGACATAGCTGGGATGGACGGCTTTGCCGACATCTTGGGCGGCAGTGTAGCGGAGAATATCGACTTTTCCGGTCTCGGGATCGACTTCCACATCAACCACATGAGCGGCAAAGGCCGGCCCCACCCCCCGTGGCCGGACAGACGCGCGGCCCATAACCGGACCACCGGAGCGGGGGAATTTGGGTGCGAGTTCCTTCAAGCTCAGGGATTCATGGCCATTCGTCAGACAGGAGAGCACCCCGTCCTGGTAGGTGACGTCCTCCGGCTTGACTTTCCAGACCGTAGCGGCCCGCTGCTTCAGTTGCCCAACGGCATCCTGGGCCGCCTCATACACGGCCAGACCGGTGGCGAAGGTCACCCGACTGCCGCCGGTCGTATCGGTATGGCCAATGGATTCCGTGTCTGCGACAACCGGGTGCATGTCTTCCGCCCGGAGGCCCAATACCTCAGCCGCAATCATAGCGCACGAGGCCCGGCTACCACCGATATCGGGCGAGCCGGTCACCACATTGGCGCTGCCGTCGGTGTTAATACTCACCGTGGCGCTCGACTGAAACGCGGCATTAAACCAGAAGCCGGTTGCCACTCCCCGTCCGCGGAGTTTTCCGTTTCCACTCTGGGGCGGTGGGGATTGATAGTGCTCGCTGTTGTGAATCGCCTCAACCGTTTCGAGATAGCCGATCCGCTTGAACTGAGGCCCGGCGGGTTGGGCCGTGCCTTCTTTGGCGCCATTGATGCGCCGTATTTCGAGCGGATCAAGCCCCAGCTTTTCCGCCAGTTCGTCAAGAATCGTTTCGGCCGCCAGAGCGGGGTTGGTGGCACCGGGAGCGCGGTAGGCACACGTCTTGGGCTTGTTCAGCACAACGTCGTAGCCGTCGATCTGAAAGTTTTCCAAGTCGTAAGGAGCCAGAACGGTCATACACCCCGCCGCTACGGGTGAACCGGGAAAGGCGCCCGCCTCAAATAAGAGTTGGAGTTCGGCGGCCGTGATTTTGCCATCGGTGTTGACGCCGATCTTGGCGCGAATATGCGAGCCTGGCGTCGGGCCTGTGGCGCGCAGCACCTCGCTCCGAGACATGACCATTTTCACGGGTCGGCCGGTGAGTTTGGACAGGAGCAGGGCCACCGGTTCCAAATACACCGTAGTCTTGCCGCCAAAGCCGCCCCCGATCTCGGCCGGTACGACCTTGATATCCCCGCGGTTCATTTGCATCATCGTGCCGCACAGCTCGCGTACGGCAAACGGCCCCTGAGTGCTGACCCAGACCGTTGCCTTACCGTCCTGGTTATACTGCGCCACGGCGTTATGCGGCTCGATATAGCCCTGATGGACCATAGTGGTATCAAACTCGCGTTCGATCACAATCTCGGCTGCGGCCAACCCGGCAGCGAGGTCGCCCCGCGAAAACTGGATATGGTTGGCGATATTGGTTTCTTTCTCTTCCCCCGCATCGACGCCGGCGGTCCGCAGGTCCGGGTGGAGGATCACTGCGTCGTCCCGCATGGCTTCGCGCACGTTTTGGACAAAGGGTAGCGGCTCGTACTCCACTCTGATGAGCTTGAGCGCCTCCTCGGCAACGTGGGGGCTGGTTGCCGCGACGGCCGCGACCGCATGGCCGTCGTACAGAGCTTTGTCGCGGGCCATAATATTCGTAGCCAAGTGACGTGGATTGACAAAGTTCTCGCCGATTTGCAGCATCCCCGGTTCAATCTCCGGAAAGTCCGCTCCGGTAATGACCGCTTTGACGCCTGGCAGGGCTTGCGCTTCGGCGGTCTTGATTGATTTGATCCGCGCGTGGGGATGTGGACTGCGCAGCACTTTCCCGTGCAGGAGGCCCGGCAGGGTGATATCCGCTCCATAGCAGGCGCGCCCCGTGACTTTATCAACACCGTCGTGCCGAATGGGACGGGTGCCAATCACCTTGAACTGACGCTCGTGCTGGGCTTCCATATCCACCTCCCGTACATAAAAACGGGGAAGAGCAGTAGCACCCTTCCCCGTTCAAGAGTTATCGTAAGAGCGGCTCATCCGCCTCCAATGGCTGGAACGAAATGGACTTCGCCTCCGTCTGGAACCGATTCGGTCAACCCTTCCGTCCCGATCTCCCCGTTGATCGAAACCGCAATAGAGCCGACCAGATCCCCATTCTCCACTACGCGGCTCCGAAAACCGGGGAACTGACGTTCAAGGTCTTCGACTATTTCCCCCACTGTTTTCCCGGAGGCAGTCGTGCGGTCCTTGCCGCCGGTGAGTTTCCGCAGGAGCGAAGGGATATAGACGGTTGCCATCTTCTTGGGGATTGGAGGGTAGGTGTTGGGGATTGGGGGAGCGGTCTTTCTAACCCCTACCCCCCCATCCCTAGTCTCTCTGTTACCCGTTCTTCTCCAGGATCGCCTTGGTCACGCGCGGAGGTGACATGGGCAGGTCCAGCAGCCGCACGCCGGTTGCGTTATAGATCGCGTTGGCGATGGCAGCCGGCGGAGGAACAATCGGCACTTCGCCCACACCGCGCACACCCACCGGATGACCGGGGTTCGGGACTTCAACCATAATGGTTTCAATCATGGGCAAATCCAGACAGGTCGGCATCCGATAATCCAGGAAGCCAGTGTTCTGCATACGTCCGTCTTCGCCGTAGACGTATTCCTCGTTCAGCGCCCAGCCGACCCCTTGGGCCACGCCGCCCTGCATCTGGCCTTCCACGTAGCTGGGATGGACGGCCCTTCCGACGTCCTGGACAGCCGTGTAGCGCAGCACGTCCACCTTGCCGGTTTCCTCGTCCACAGCCACGTCAACCACATGGGTTGCAAAGCCTGGCCCCACACCGCGTGGGTTGACGGACGCACGACCCGCAACCGGACCGCCGGTCCGTGGCAGCTTGCCGGCGAGCTCCTTGAGGGTCATGGATTCGTTACCGTTCTCAGTACAGGTGAAGACACCATCCTGAAACACGACTTTATCCGCATCGACCTTCCAGGATTTGGCCGCCCGTTCCTTGAGTTGATTCAGTACATCCTGAGCGGCTTCATACACAGCCGTCCCCGTGGCAAAGGTAACCCGGCTGCCGCCGGTCATATCCGTATGGCCAATGGACTCGGTATCGGCCACGACCGGGTGGACTTCTTCTGCCTTGAGGCAGAGCACCTCCGCCGCAATCATGGCGCAAGACGCCCGCGTGCCACCAATATCGGTCGAACCGGTCACCACATTGGCGGTGCCGTCAGTGTTAATGGCGACGGTCGCGCTGGACTGAAAACCGGCGTTAAACCAGAAGCCCGAGGCCAGCCCCCGGCCAACCCGGCGGCCTCCGACCTGAGGCAGCTCGGACTTGAAGTGGTCGCTATCTTTGGCGGCTTCGAGCGTTTCAAGAAAACCGATCTGGCCAAACTTCGGACCCGCGGGCTGCGCCGTGCCCTCTTTGGCGCCGTTGATGCGACGGAACTCCAATGGGTCGATGCCGAGCTTTTCGGCGAGTTCATCGATCACCGTCTCTGAGCCCATGGCCGCGTTGGTTGCGCCTGGAGCCCGGTAGGCCGCGGTCTTGGGCTTGTTGACCAACACGTCGTAGCCGTCGATTTGGAGATTCTCGATGTCATACGGCGCAATAACGCACATACAGCCTGCGCCAACCGGGGATCCCGGAAAGCCACCGGCTTCATAGGCCATCCAGACTTCGGCAGCCGTAATCTTGCCGTTCTTGTCCGCTCCCATCTTCACCTTGATATGCGAACCCGGGGTCGGTCCGGTGGCTTTGAGCACATCGGCACGCTTCATAACCATTTTGACCGGCTTGCCCGTCTGCTTTGACAGCACCAGCGCAATCGGCTCGTAATAGATGGGAATCTTCCCGCCAAAACCGCCCCCGATTTCCGCGGGAATCACCTTGATCTTGCTCGGCGGCATGTCGAGCATAAAAGCCGTTTGATCCCGGGCCGTAAACGCGCCCTGGGTACTCACCCAGATCGTGCTCTGCCCGTCCGAACTGTATTGGGCCACGGCGTTATGCGGCTCGATATAACCCTGGTGAACCATGGACGTGTCAAACTCACGCTCAATGACCACCTCGGCGGCGGCAAAGCCCTCGGCCAGGTCACCGCGCGCGAACTGGATATGGTTGGCGACGTTCGTGTCTGTGGGCTCCCCATCATCGCCCTTGCCCAAGCCGGGGATCAGGATCGGGGCCTTATCATCCATGGCCTCAACAACGTTCTGCACGTGCGGCAGGACTTCATAGTCAACCTTGATCAGCTTTGTGGCTTCCTCAGCGATATGCGGGCTGGTGGCTGCGACGGCGGCCACCACATGTCCGTCGTACAGGACCTTGTCGCGGGCCATGCAGTTTAGGGATATATGCTGCGGGTTGATCGGCAGTTCTCCCATTGCCGCCATACCGGGCCCAATCTCCGGAAAGTCCTTGGCCGTAACGACCGCTTTCACCCCAGGCAGAGCCTCGGCCGCTGAGGTGTCGATCGATTTGATTCTGGCGTGGGCGTGTGGGCTGCACAGAACCTTACCGTGCAAGAGGCCGGCCAGACTGATATCGGCGCCATACTGTGCCCGACCGGTGACTTTATCGACCCCATCGTGCCGAATCGGACGTGTCCCGATGACCTTGAATTTATGTTCTTGCTGGGCAGCCATGATTTACCTCCCTTGCAGTTCAGCGGCGGCGTCTTGCACCGCTCTCACGATCTTGTCATAGCCCGTGCAGCGGCAGAGATTGCCAGCCAGGGCGTAACGAATTTCATGCTCAGTAGGGTTGGGATTCCGGTCCAACAGCGCTTTGGACGTGACTAAAAAACCGGGGGTGCAGATGCCGCACTGGAGGGCGGCATGCTCCAGGAATTTCTTTTGGAGCGGATGCAGGGTATCCCCGTCGGCCAAGCCTTCGACCGTAGTGATCTCTTTGTCTTCGGCCTCAACTCCGAGCACGAGACAGGAGTCTGTGGGCCGTCCATCCAGGATGACGCTGCACGCACCGCAGTCACCCGTCAGGCAGCCTTCTTTCGTGCCGGTATAGCCAACAACATCACGCAGCACTTCAAGCAGGCTCTGGCGCGGTTCACACAGGAACTCGGTCTCTTCTCCATTAATGGTTGTTTGCACATGTACTTTCTTCATGTTTTTCCTGCCTTCCCAATAACCTAGCGCGCCCGCGCGGCTGCTTCCTTCAAAGTGCGGCGGGTGAGAACACCGACCAGATGCGTCCGAAATTCTGCCGTGCCGCGCATATCACTGATGGGCGAGGCGGCTTGCTGAGCGAGCTGTGCCGCAGCATCGATAGCGGCGTCATCCAGCGTTTTCCCGACGAGAGAATCGCCCGCTTCTTTGGCCAAAAGTGGCCGGGCGGCAACCGCGCCGAGACCGATACGAGCCGCGGTGCAGGTATCGCCATCAAGCGCCACGCACGAGCCCACGCCAACCACCGCGATATCCATCTCGTTCCGAGGGATAAAACGTTGGTAGCAGTCAGCCGACCCTTGCGGGGCGGGAATCTGGAAGGCCACCAATAACTCGTTCGGCGCGAGGACTGTTTGTCCAGGGGCAGTCACAAAATCTTCAACCGCCACCTCACGCGTGCCGTTGGGTCCGGCGATCTGACAGACCGCGCCCAAGGCAATCAGGGCGGGTGTTGTATCCGCGGCCGGCGAGCCATTACATACGTTCCCACCCACAGAGGCCCGCGCCAGGATCTGATCGGAGCCGATCAGCGCGGCCGCCTCAGCCAGCCCCGGATAGTGCTGCTGCACCGTCGCGTCGGCAATAATATCGCAGCACGCCCGCGCGGCTCCAAGTTGGAGTCCGGTTTGTGCATCAAACGATAATGCCTGGAGTTCAGGGATCTTTTTGGCGTCAATCACCTGTCCCGGTTGTCGAACACCGGCACGCATCTGGATAATCAGATCCGTACCTCCTGCTAGCATACGCCCATTTTCGCCCGCCGCGGCCAGAACGCTAATGGCCTGATCGAGCGAAGTCGGCGCTTCATAATTCAGTTCGTGCAAGGTCGCCTCCTTTTTGATTTTGATTCGTCGTCCGTCGTCTTCCTGCCCCTTCGCGGGCTCCTAGATTGCTATATAAAAGCGCCAGGAAGTGCAAGGGTTCCTGGATTTTCTCGTATACTATTGCCCTATATTTTTTGTGCGCCAACCCACCGGGCGTACTCCTCAGGCGTATCAATATCGGCGCGAATACCGGGGTCGTCGAACGCAAGCTCACGCACCCGCTCCGGATCTTTACGGACAACCACCTTTGCCCCTTTATCCAACGGAGCTGCCAGCAGCTCTCCGTAGACACCCTTTGCGAACAGCACGGGATGACCGCGGCGGCCCTGGTAGGACGCAATAATAATAGGGAGAGGGGCGGTCGCAAACGACACTAAGAGGGTCTGTATGGTTTCAGCTTGGATAAGAGGGTGGTCAACCAGATTGACCACCGCGGCCTCGCTCTCGGGCGACAGGGACTGAATCCCCACTTGCAGAGAAGAGAGTTGGCCCAACCGATACTGCGGGTTTACCACGGTCCGAAGAGCGGGATGTTTCGGGACGACCGCCCGAATCGGTGCTTCGTGCTCGTGTGCGCCGAGCACGACGATGAGTTCATCGACTCCGGCACTCAAAAAGCTCGTGCAAATGTTTTCAATAAAGGTTCGTCCCTGGTAGTCGAGCAGCGCTTTGGGCGATCCCATCCGCCGGGACTCACCGGCAGCCAGGATAATTCCAGAAATCATACCGTGCGCTTGTTGAGAAGAAGAGCGACTAGGGAGTAAACTTGAGGGGTCCGTCAGGTCGGACCTTGGCGGCTAGCGAGAGTGTATCGACCGGGCCCTTACGCCGGGAACGAATGATCTCGGCAGCAATGGCGACGGCAATCTCCGCCGGCGTCTCTGCTGCAATGTCGAGCCCCAGCGGCGTATGTACGCGGGCGACCTCTTCCGGGGGATAGCCCTGCTCAACCAGGCGGGCGAGGGTGGTTTTTGAGCGTCGCCGACTGCCGATCATGCCAATATAGGCCGGATTCTTCTTGAGCGCGGTCTTGACCGAGGTCTCGTCCCATACATGGCCGCGCGTGACCACAACGACAAAGGTCTGCTGGTTGATATTCAGGCTGTTTAGGACTTCCTCAAACGGCCCGACTCGAATATCAGCGGCGCGTGGAAAACGTTCTCGATTGGCAAAGGCCCAGCGATCATCCACCACAACCGTATGAAAGCCGAGCATGGCCCCTATTTCGCACAGCGGCTGTGCAATATGGCCGGCGCCAACAATGAGCAAGGTCTGTACGCCGGTCTGCACATCAACGAAAACACGCGGCCAATCCTCTTTTCGGACAACTGCGTCTTCCCGGACTTCACCCTGCGGCGATACGGCAAACAGTTGTGGTTTGCCCGAAGAGACGGATGAGGAAAACGTCTTGACTGTTTCTGCTGCGATGGAAACGGCCGGAGTCAGCGACGCTCCACCGTTTCCGCCCTGACCGAGAGATAGGCAACTCTTTGTGCCGGGTTGGACTCCGCTGATCGGGTCGAGCGTCGTTACCAAAGCTGTGGGCTGGTGAGCGCGTGTGGCCTCGGCCAAGGTCTGTGCTAATTCCCGGTGTTCCTCCGGCTGCCAGAGGTCAAGCGCGACATCCATCACTCCACCACAGACCTGGATCTCATCCTGATCAAAGTCGCCGGTTAAATCGACCTGAACAATACGCGGGGGAAGTTTTTGGTCCAGAACCGGATAGGCCCGGCGGAGCACTTCCCCTTCGCCACAGCCTCCGCCAATCGTCCCAAACGGCTGGCCTTCGGGTGGCACGACCATTTTCGCCCCGACCTCACGCGGTACAGAGCCCCGCGTGCGGATAATGGTCGCCAACACAAAAGGCTTGCCAGCCGCCAGAATTTCTTCAGCACGTTCCCAGAGATCTTCCACGCTACGAATCCTATCTGAACAGCCAGGGGAAAAGCAATGGAATACTGTCCGTTTTACGAGGCTATTGAAAGCGGGGCATAATCCGTTGGGCGAAGGTCTGCAATACCTGGGCTGGATCGCCGGTCAGCGGTCCAAGAAAAATTTTCTTGACTCCAGCCTCGGCGGCGCGCTCGACCTGATCGAGACAGTCTTGCGGCGTCCCAACGATGGCGAAGCGTTCGGCCAGATAGTCCTTCAGCCCCAGTTCATCAACTATCTTGGCGTGAAACCGTTCAGCACCGAGCAATTCGTGTTCATGCGGCCGGTAGGCGGCTTTGAGTTTTGCAATCGGCTCCCACAGTCCGGCAGGAATATGCTTGCCCTCCAAGGTCCGCCGAAAGGCGTGATTGGCACTCGCGGCCAGGGCCATGCGAATCTCATCCACCGCAGCCCGAGTGTCATCGGCCACATTGGTTTTGGCAAAAAACCAGATATCCAAGTCGTCAAGTTTCCGCCCGGCAGCCTTAGCTCCATCCTCGATACGCGCATAGGCGTCCTGCACAACCGCGGGGCTCAGTCCGCTGCCCACAATCACCCCATCGGCCAACTCCCCCGCCAACTGTAGGGTCTTTGGCCCCTCGGCACAGACGTATAGAGGAACCGGTCTTTTCACCCAGACTTGGCGAACGGTTTTGTCTTGGAAGCGGGTTTCGCCGGTATAAAATCCTTTGATCGCTTCAAGTGCCTCGCGAAACTCGGTGAGCCGGGCGGCCTTGAGACCCACGTTATACACGGCGCTGTCACCTGTCCCAATGCCGAGAAAAGCGCGGCCGTCCGACAGTTCGTTGATCGAGGCAATGGCTCCTGCCGTGACCGCGGGATGGCGGGTCAGGGGGTTGGTCACAAACGTTCCCATCCGCAGCCGCTGACTGTTCAGCGCGCACTGGGTCAGGGTCACATAGCAGTCCGGCCACAGCCAATGTGCATCCGGCACGCCTACCATCTCAAAGCCCCAGTCTTCAATCTGGCGCACCAGTCCTGGCAGGTCAGGATAGTGGTGCGCCAGGGGAATGGTTGCAAATTGGACACTCATCGGCTTTCTCCTTCCCAGCGTATCCTCATCCTAGCTTCTTCAGTTTAAGAGCACCATTGCCGCGGGTGCTCGCCTGACTTATGCTGCGTTTTCATGCAGGTCCGTTTGCTCACCCAATGCGATACGAGTCCGGCCCAGAGCCTGGCAACGGATCAGTATTTTCTTCGTACCGTGGTTGAGACGCGGCTTCCAATCTTGCGCGTCTATACGTACCCGGACGATGTGTTGCTGCTCGGTCGGTATCATGCTGCCGACGCACTCGGCCAAGATCCAGGTCTGACGATTACCCGGCGTCTGACTGGCGGACGAGCCTTTCCGAGCGGTAGCGGGTTTGTCCAGTTCTCGCTCATCGTGCCGCATCGCTCTTTTTTCTTCTCCGCCGACCCGCATTACATCGCGCCGTTTCAGATCCTCAATCGTTACGTCCGCGGGGTGCTGCACGGCCTGAAAACAGGTAGGGTTGACGTCTTCTACCCAGGCCAGGATTTTCTGACGGTCCAGCGGCTTCCGATTGGCTGGCACTCTTTTGTGACAGAAGGCAGCGGAGCCGTGCTGTATGAAGGAGGCGTGTTTGTCCAACGGGATATGAGTCTCCTTCCTCATCTTCTTGATCGGGTTGACCCACAGGGCACCCTTCCCTGTCAGCTCTTTATGCCGGACCAAGTCCACAATCTCGACAAAGTCCTCGGACGGTCTCTTGTACCAGACCAAGTTGTTCGTCTGCTCCGGAACGGCTTTACTCAGCAGTTCGGGCTGGAATGCCTCAACCAAGACCTCAGCCAAAACGAGCGCGCAGCCATTCTGGGAAAACAGGAGCAGTCTGACCTCGTTCCAAACCGTGGCCCACTGCTATCCAACCTGCCATACGCAGCGATAGGGCAAACTCCGCTTGGAGAACTTCAGGTCCGTTTCTCTCTCACTTCCGAGCGAACGATCGAGATGATCCGGTTCTTGGGCGACTTCATTGCCAACCCGGCAGGGATACAGGCGTTAGAACGTAATCTCGAAGGCTGTCCGCTGGAAAAAGCCGCACTTTGGCAGGTCATTGACCAGACCTTTCTTGAGCCGGACTCTTATCTGATTGGGGCGGGGAAGTTAGCCGACCTGCCCGGATTGTTGCTCAACGCTTCTCCGGTCCCGCCAATTGAGTAGGCTATGGACCGGACCCAAAGACCCAAAGACTCAACAGACCCAAAGACCACCCTCCAACTCGGTCAGCTCGTAGCCAGCCTGCTCGCCGACGAGGACCATAGCCGGCTCTCGACGCTCGCTCGGCTTGAGGCGGAGCGGACCTTAACGTCTCTCCCGGAAGATGTGGTCCGGGGCCTTTTGGCGTGTTTGGGACATACGACGAAAAAAATACAACGCGGTGCAGCGACCGTCCTCATTCGCTTTGCCCCCCGACAGCCTGAAATTATTGAAGCGCTGACCCACCGGCTGACGGACCCGGACCCACGGTTGCGCTGGACAGCGGCTTTTACCCTGTCTCAGCTCGATCTGCCGCGTCCCTCACCTCAAAGAGTAAACGCATCCTCCAATCAGACACCACTGCTGGACACGTCTACTCTTCTTCCCGTTTTGATCGAAAACCTGGGACACCAGGAAAGTGACCTCCGCTGGGCAGCAGCCACCGCTGTCTTGCAGATCGCCCAGCATCATGCCCAAGACGTTGCTCACGCCATGATCCAGCTTGTGCGTACGGGGAATGCCGTGCAACGCCGCATGGCCCTCTACTGCCTGCGCGACCTCGAACAGACCGACCGCAATGCACAGGCCGCCTACCTCAGCAGCCTGAGCGACGCGGACGTGATGGTACGCTTGGCCGGCCTTGCCTGTCTGGGCAAACTGCACCTGACCGGCGAGCAGATTCGTAACGCCATTAGCGGACTCCTGGAGCACGACCCCGACCTCGGCGTTCGTCGGTCCGCGGCAGTGGCTTGTAGGCGGATAGGCGACGCCCATCCGCGGATCATCGCCGCCTTGCGGCAGGCGGCCGAGTCAGCCGACGCCAGTCTCGGCAAAGCCGCCGAAGCGGCACTCCAGCGGCTGGAGTTAGGCAAATGAAGTCTCCCCGACAAGGAGGATTAAGGGAGTTTCTTCGCCGATATACGGTTGCACAAATCCTGGTATACCCCTTCCAGATTATTCAACACGTCAGAATTGGTGTACCGAATCACTTCAACGCCCAGGGTGTTCAAGCGGCGAGTCCTGATCTCATCGTAGGCTCGCTGCCTGGCGTGCGTATCGCCGTCGATTTCAATGGCAAGCATCAGTTCAGCGCAGTAGAAATCAACGATATAGTTATCCAGCGGCTTTTGCCTGGTAAATTTCAGGCCCTTGAGGCGTTTGCCCCGCAGAATTTCAAACCACAGTTTACGTTCGGCCGGGGTCGGGTTGTGTCGGTTTCGGCGAGCACGGGTGGTCAGGGTCTCACCGTACGGAAGAACCCCCCCCCTTGCCCCCCTTATCAGGGGGGATTCTGAAAGTCCCCCTGATAAGGGGGATTTAGGGGGTTGGAGCGTCGGACTCATTGTTACCCGTTGGCCGCCGTCTGTTCCAGACACTCTGTCAACCACCGAATGCAATCGGGAAGTCAGGAGAGATACCCCATCGGCTCATTTTTCAGCAGCTCGACAATCACCTGCTGCTGGGTCTTGGGGCGGGTTTGGTTTTGTCCCCTCCCATCCAAGACAAACAGGCCGCGCTTATATTTTCCGCCACCGTGCTGACACGTATCCCATAACCGCTGCCACCGCTCGGGCGAGCGGACCCACTGTCTGAGGATTTTCTCTTGGTTGGTCATGTCCTTGTCTTGGCTGAATTCTGTCCCCGGTGCAAGAGAGGGTCGTGAAGACGTTGGCATTCTGAGTCTTAACTGGTGGCAGTCATATACATGGCGTTGCCCGTGTCCGGAGGGATGTGTGCAATGGCGGGTTGCTGCGTTATCGCGTTGCGCCGTGCGCTCGAAGGAGTTGAGCTATGTCGGTATGGCCTTTTATTTCGGCCTTCATGAGTGCCGTCTCGCCACGGGTGCTAGAATGGTTGTCTTGAAGGTCCACATTTGCGCCCGCGTCCAGCAAGAGTTGGACTATAGCCGTGTGGCCGTTAAATGCGGCAAACATAAGCGCCGTCCAGTTGTAGTCATTCTGGTAATTCACATCCGTACCCGCTTCCATTTCGAGCCGATCCTCGTTCATCACCCGATTCATGCGTTTGATATACTCAGCTAATGAGAGAGACCCGCCAACGATAGGGTCCTGTTCGACGACGGTTTGGAGGCGGTCGAGTCTGGTGAGCAGCACCGGATCTTTGAGCAGATCGGGCTGATGTCCTTCAAGCGCGATATACAGCGGTAGATGCCCTTGGAATGTCTCGCCTAAGATGGTATCCGCAATCCGCACGGGGCTGTTTGGATCGGACATCTTGATAAATGAGGTGTCTACAAAAATGCGCTGCGCACCAAGCAGACACACCAGCATGACACTGGTTGTCACTCCCCACACCACGAGTGGTTTTCGCGCAACGCCGACGCCTAAGCGGGAGAGCGTCCGTGCCGCCCAGCCCGTCGCCGCGAGGTCACCACTGCGGCCCATTTGGGCTCGCAAGCCGCGGCTGACTTTGACTGGCAGGAGGCTCAACAGGGCTGAAAAAAGGGTAATGGAGAAGACCATCGCGGCCAAGACGCCAATGGCAGTAAAGATGCCAAAATAGCGGATCGGGAGAATGCTGGCGGTCAGGAAGGATAAAAACCCGGCCGCCGTCGTCAAGGAGGTGAAGACCACCGGTTGCCACATCTCTTGCATCGCGGCGGATACCGCGTCGACTGAGGAAACGTCCGGATGTTGCAAGACCTCATCGTAATAGCGGCTCAGAATATGAATACCGTTTGCCACCCGCTATGACCGCAAGACCGCCCCCTGCCTCGCCTTCTTACACCTCGCGGCCTTCGCCCTCTGGCAGTATTACATGTCGATTCAGCCTAGGCCTCAGATTCTTGAACTACCACGAGTGGCGCTTCTTTATCGCC
>JAJDTY010000025.1 GCA_022826945.1 Candidatus Binatia bacterium | reverse complement strand
TCATCACGTCCCCGCACTCCGGCGCGCCCACCACCCCGGTCCCTACGTTCGCTTCCTCCGCCTCAAAACTCCCCACGTTCCGTGGCCGCTCGTAATGCTCTATCACTCGCTCCGTGTATGCCATCGCTCGCTGCTCCCTCCGTGGTAGCGTTTTATCGGTGTTGAATACTTGCCTTACTCAGGTTTTCCATTGGACGGATTTCAGGTCAATGCCTGCCTTGGCCATCTCGTACAGGGGGGACATCTCCCGCAGTCGGATGACCACCTCGGAGACACGCTTGACCACATAGTCCACGTCTTCTTCGGTGTTAAAGCGTCCCAGGCCGAATCGAATCGACGTATGGGCCAACTCTTCTCCGACACCCAGCGCCTTGAGCACATACGACGGTTCAAGTGTCGCCGAGGTACAGGCGGACCCGGACGAAAGCGCGATCTCCCGGTTGAGTCCCATCAGGAAGGATTCGCCTTCCACATACGAAAAACTCAGATTCAGGTTACCGGGAATCCGCTCGGTTGGATGCCCGTTCAAATACACGTCCTCCAGGTTTTCGGTCAGACCGTTATAGAGCTTCTGCCGCAGGGCAATCAGGCGGCCGGCCTCGGCTTCCAGTTCCTGCCCGCACAGCTCGCACGCCTTGCCAAAGCCGACAATGCCCGCCACGTTCAGCGTCCCCGAGCGCATCCCCCGCTCATGGCCGCCGCCGTGCATCTGAGCGCGCAGGCGGACCCGGGGGCCGCGTGACCGAACATATAACGCCCCGCAGCCCTTGGGCCCATACATCTTATGGGCGCTCATCGACATCAGGTCGATACCATCTTCGTCAACATTCACCGGGATCTTGCCCACACCCTGAGTCGCATCGCAGTGGAACAGGACGCCTCGCTCTTTGGCGAGCTTGCCAATCTCTCGAATGGGATGCAGGGTGCCAATCTCATTGTTGGCATACATCAGAGAGATCAGGATCGTCTCGTCTCGGATCGCCTTCTTCACATCATCGACATCCACCCGACCATACTGATCCACCGGTAAGTAGGTCACTTCCGCGATATTCGCCCGTTCGAGGGCCTGACAGGTATCCAAGACCGCCTTGTGCTCGGTGACCGCTGTAATAATATGGTTGCCTCTATCCGCGTAGAACTCTGCCACTCCTTTAATTGCCAGATTGTCCGACTCGGTCGCACCACTGGTGAAAATGATCTCCTTGGAGCGGGCGCCGACCAAATCCGCAATCTGGCTGCGTCCCCGGTCCACGGCCTCTTCGGCCGCCCATCCAAAAGCATGATTGCGGCTGGCCGCATTGCCGTATATCTCTCCGAGAAACGGGACCATTGCCTCAATCACGCGCGGGTCTACTGGCGTGGTGGCTTGGTTATCCATGTAGATCGGATCGCGCTCCATAATGCCCCTTACGTTGTTCGTTACGAGTTGGAATTTTTTAAAGTGGACTTTAGGAGTCTAATTTAGGATTTCTCCCTGAGCCTGTCAACCTACACGGCAAGGCTAGGGCGAGTGGCAGCACGTGAGTGAGGCCGAGACTCACAAGAGGCTTTTTAAAAACCGGCCAGTGTAGGATTCTTCAACCAGAGCTATCTCCTCGGGCGGCCCACAGGCAACGACCTTCCCCCCGGCCTCCCCCCCCTCGGGGCCCAGGTCGATAACCCAATCTGCGGTTTTCACCACCTCAAGATTATGCTCAATCACCACAACGGTATTCCCCGCTTCAACGAGTAAGGTGAAAATGTCCAGCAAGCGCTGAATATCGGCCAGATGGAGGCCGGTGGTCGGTTCATCAAAGAGGAATAAGGTCCGTCCCGTGCTCTTCCGGCTCAACTCTTTGGCCAGCTTGAGCCGCTGCGCTTCGCCACCAGAGAGCGTCGGGGCAGCCTGACCCAGGCGCAGATAGGACAGCCCAACCGCGCGTAGCGTTTCCAAACGCGACCGGATTTCGGGCAGGTCTCCATAGAGTGCCAATGCCTCGGCGACCGTCATATTCAGCACGTCAGCAATACTCCGGCCACGCAAGGTGATCGCCAGCGTCTCTCGGTTATAGCGCTGGCCGCGGCACACATCACACTGGACATAGACATCGGGTAAAAAGCTCATCTCAACCGCGAAGACGCCATGTCCTTCACACGCCTCACAGCGCCCGCCTTTGACGTTAAAAGAGAAGCGGTCCGGGTTATAGCCACGCACCCGCGCCTCGGGCAGTTTGGCAAACAGGGCGCGGAGCGGGCGGAGGAGTCCGATATACGTTGCCGGGGTGGAACTGGGCGTTCGCCCAATGGGAGTCTGGTCAACCACAATCATTTTATTGAGATGCTGCCAACCGGAGAGTTGGCCGATATCTGCTGCGGTCGATTGCGTACCTGTGAGCACGACCGCAAGAGCGGGTACGAGAGCGTCGCTGATAAGCGAACTCTTGCCCGAGCCCGAGACGCCGGTCACACACGTCAGCGCCCCGAGAGGGAAGTCCACACTGATGTCTTTAAGATTATGCACCCCGGCATGGGCGAGGGTGAGGCAATGTTTCGATGGGCGCCGTTTTGTCGGGACTGGAATCTGCGATGCGCCGGAAAGATACTGTCCGGTCAGCGAGTCCGGGGCGTTTTTGACATCCTGCGGCGTGCCTACGGCACAGACTCGTCCCCCCTGCTCGCCGGCACCCGGGCCGAGATCAATCAGATGGTCAGCGGCCAGCATGGTCTCAGGGTCGTGCTCGACCACCACAACCGTATTCCCCTGACCGCACAGCCGTTTGAGCATCTCCAGGAGTTGGCCCGTATCGCGCGGATGCAGCCCAACCGAGGGTTCATCCAGGATATGGATAACCCCGGACAAGCCATTCCCAAGCAGCGTCGCCAGCCGGACCCGTTGGGCCTCGCCCCCGGACAGGGACACCATTGTGCGGTCCAGGCTGAGATAGGCTAAGCCCAGATCGACCAATGCCTGAAGACGCGAGACAATCTCCTGACAGAGCGGCTGGGCAATCGACTCCGTCTGTCCGTAAAAAACGAGCCGAGAAAAAAAGCCGAGCGCCTCTTCAAGCGGCTGGGTAGTGAGTTCGCTCAGGCTCCTTCCCTCGATGCGTATCCCCTGAGTCTCTGAGCGTAGGCGCGAGCCGTGACACCGAGAACAGACCTGTGATACGACCGCGGTCTGGGCTTTCCCCCGCTTCTTCGTGGCCCGCTCCTGTTGTACGCCGAGCCCCTCACAGGCCGGACACGCTCCCTCGGGACTGTTGGGTGAAAAGAAGGCCGGGCTCAGTTCCGGGTAGGCAAAACCACAGGCCGGGCAGATGAGGCGCTGCGTGAACAGTCGCTCCTCGCTTTCTCCAACCAGCACTTTGACCACATCCTTGCCATAGCGCAAAGCCGTATCCAGCGAATCGGCCAGACGTTGAGCCATGCCGCTTTTGACCACAAGCCGGTCAACGACAATATCGAGCTGTGTCTCGGTGATTTCGATGGGTTTCAGACCCGCAATCTTTTCGGACAGATCCAAATCCATCAGGTCGTGGATCGTTCCGTTTAACCGGACTCGGACAAATCCCGCCTTGTACAGATCCTGGAGAACAGTGTCACAATCATCCGGATGGAAAAGGCGGATGGGCGCCAAAAGCTGGAGCCGACTCCCTTCGGGTACATCGAGCAGTTGATCGACAATCTGAGGGACGCTGTGGCGTTCAATCACTCGCCCGCATTCCAAGCAGTGAGGCGTGCCGACCTTTGTGTAGAGTAAGCGTAGATAATCGGCAATCTCGCTGACCGTGCCAACGGTCGAGCGGGGTGAAGTTGTCGTGCGGCGCTGTTCAAGTGCAACCGTTGGGGACAGGCCAGTGATGGCATCAACATCAGGCTTGGCATGCTGCGTCAGAAACTGACGCGCCGAAGCGGACAGCGATGCCATATAGCGCCGTCGTCCCTCGGCGTAGAGGACGTCAAAGGCCAGAGTCGACTTCCCCGACCCGGAGACGCCGGTAATCACCACAAACTGCTGACGCGGAATCTCAAGGCTAATATTTTTGAGATTGTGTTGGCGCGCGCCGCGAATACGAATCGTCTCCACACCACGCAGCCTAGCAGAAAGCTGGAATGGGGGTTAGGGATTAGGAGTCAGGCGAACGGCTCCAGCGCAAGACTGGCCGGCGGGCGGCACGGGTTTCGTCCAGGCGGCTGACTGGCGTGGTGAGGGGCGCTTGCTTGAGCAGGTCGGGCCGGTCGGTCATCTCCCGGGCAATGGCCAGCAGCGCGTCGGCAAATTCGTCCAGGGTCTCTTTGGTTTCCGTTTCCGTCGGCTCAATCATCAGCGCCCCGCTCACCACTAGGGGGAAATAAATCGTCGGCGCATAAAAGCCATAATCGAGCAGACGTTTGGCAATGTCCAGGGTCTTTACACCGGTCTGATGAAACGAGCGGTCCGAGAAGACACATTCATGCATGCACGGCTCATGGGTGGCCAGGGTGTAGACGGATTCGAGCCGTTTGCGAAGGTAGTTGGCGTTCAGAATGGCCATGCGTGTAGCCTGCGTGAGCCCGTCCCCACCCATTGCCAGAATATAGGCGTAGGCCCGCACCAGGATACCAAAATTGCCATAGAACGAGCGCACCCGCCCGATTGATTTGGGCGCAGCGTCACTCCAGAAATAGGTGTCGTTTTGCTGGACAATCCGAGGAATGGGCAGATAGGGCTCTAAAATCTTTTTTACGCCGACCGGTCCGGCGCCAGGGCCGCCTCCACCATGCGGAGTGGAGAACGTTTTATGCAGATTAAATTGAATAACATCCGCGCCCATATGACCCGGCTTGGCCACGCCCATCAGCGCGTTGAGGTTGGCGCCATCCATATACACCAGCGCCCCGTGCTCGTGCAGCACATCGGTTATCTGAAGGATCTCGCGCTCAAAGAGTCCGAGCGTGTTCGGGTTGGTCACCATCAGGGCGGCCACTTCGGTGTCCGTACATCTGGCTATTTCGTCGGTGCTGAGCATGCCGTCCGAGCCGGTGGCGACCTGCACCACGTCATAGCCACATAGGGCCGCCGAGGCGGGATTGGTGCCGTGCGCACTCGCCGGGATCAAAACTTTCTTGCGCGCTGTTCCCCGATCCTGATGATAGGCTCGAATAAGCTTCATGCCGGTCAATTCACCCTGTGCCCCGGCTGCGGGCTGCAAGCTGATTGCATCCATACCGCTGATCTCGGCCAAGCAGCGCTCAAGATCGGCGAGCAGCATCAAGGCCCCCTGGGCCTGATCGTCCGGGGTCAGGGGGTGGAGTTGGGCCAAACCCGGCAGGCGAGCCATGTATTCATTCACTACGGGGTTGTACTTCATCGTGCATGACCCTAGGGGATAGAGGGTCGTTGCCGCGCTCATATTCCACTGGGACAGACGCGTAAAATGGCGCACCACTTCGCCTTCGCTGACCTCGGGAAAATCATCGAGCGCCTCCCGACACAGCTCGTCCGGCAGATCACGAGCCCGGTCCCGCTCGGGAATATCGTCCCGTAGGAGTGCGTAGCCGACCCGGCCAACTGATCCCCGCGCTGAGATCAGGGGTTCGTTCAGCATCGTCCGTTTACCAGGGCTGCGCGTCGAAGCCATTATGCGACCTGCGTGAGTGTTGTTGCCTGCCTGAGCTGCTGTCCAAAGCGTTCAATCGCTTCCCGCGTGTGGAGTTCGGTTGCGCATACTAAGAGACAATCGTGGAGTTCCCCATACCAGTCCTCCAAAACAATGCCGGCAATGACCCCCTGCTCTTTGAGACGGGCCCACACGCCACGAGCGTGTGGTACGGTCAGCACACACTCGTTAAAAAAAGGACTTGGAAAACGTGCTTGTACGCTAGCCACCTGCTGTAGCACTTCTGCCAGATAATGGCTGTTCTTCACGTTTCGGAGCGCCAATTCGCGCAGCCCCTGTTTGCCCAACAGGCATAGAAAGACGGTGGCTGCCAGGGCACACAGACCGTGGTTGGTACAGATATTTGAGGTTGCTCGCTCCCGCCGGATGTGTTGTTCGCGGGTGGCCAGAGTGAGGACAAATCCGCTACGCCCATCCTGATCGACCGTCTCCCCAACCAGACGACCGGGCATATTCCGGACATAGCGACTCCGGCAGGCAAACAGACCCAGGCCGGGTCCACCATAGCTGAGGGGAATACCCAGACTCTGCCCCTCTGCAACCGCGATATCGGCCCCGAGTTCGCCGGGGGACTTGAGAATGCCCAATGCCACGGACTCGGGGGTCACGGACAGGGTCAGCGCACCAGCGTCCTGTGCACTGCGACTAATAGCCGCAATATCCTCAATCACGCCAAAGACGTTTGGATAGCCGACGACCACGCCGCACACGCGCTCGTCCAAGTGCCGTGCCAGGGCCGCCTGCTCAAGCCGGCCGGTTTCATCCCAACCCAGCTCAACAAGCGACAGACCGGGGAAGCCGTCCAAATAGGTCTCAATGACCTGGCGGTATTGTGGATGCAGAGAGCGGGCGATCAGCACTCGCGAGCGTTTGGGCAAAATGCGCTTGGCCATGAGGACCGCCTCAGCGGTCGCAGAGGCCCCATCGTACATACTGGCGTTGGCGACTTCCAAGCCCAGCAAGGAAGAGACCAGCGACTGGAACTCGAAAATAACCTGGAGTGTCCCCTGGCTCACCTCGGGCTGATACGGCGTATAGGCCGTCGCAAACTCCGCCCGCTGTACGATCTGGTCAACCACGACAGGAACGAGGTGCGCATAGGCTCCGGCTCCAAGAAAAGACCGCTCCGGGCGGGAGCCGACCTGCAGTTCAGCGAACGTGGTCAGGCGTTGGGTGATCTCAGATTCCGCCAAGCCAGGGGCGATATCAAGGCTGGCGTTTTGCCGGAGGTCCTCGGGCAGGTGGCGAATCAGGTCCTCAACGGAATCCACCCCAAGGACGGCCAGCATGGCCTGGATATCGTGCTCAGTATGCGGGATGTAACGCATGACGGGTTGGGCTTGTTAGGTTTAAGACTCAACAGACGCTTTATTCATCGGCGCTTTCTTGTTCTTCCTCAACAAAGCGTTCATACTCTTCAGCGGTCATGAGCGCGCCCAACTCTTCGGGATCGTTCATTTCAACCTGGACCAGCCAGGCATCGCCATACGGATCTTCATTGATCGTCTCTGGCGTGTTTAGCAACTCAGTATTGACTTCTTTGACCGTGCCACTCACTGGGGCGTAGATGTCAGACACGGCCTTGACCGATTCAACCACACCAAAGGGCTCATCTTGTGTCAGTTGGGTATCCGGCTCGGGTAACTCAACAAACACGACATCCCCAAGCTGGTCCTGGGCGTAATCGGTGATGCCAATGGTTGCCATATTCTCCTCCTCAACCAAGACCCATTCATGCTCCTGTGAGTAGCGTAACTCCTTTGGGACTTCCATAACCTCCTCCCTTACTTAACTCCTCCGATAAAATGGCGGCTTGACAACCGTCGCCGGAATGTGGCGATTCCGGACCGCAACTGCCAATGGTGTTCCAGCGTCTGTGCACGATGGAGGAACATAGCCCAATGCAATACCAACGCCCAGCATGGGAGACTGGGTTCCACTTGTCACTACACCGACCTCCTGATCTCCACTCCAAATCGTATACCCATGGCGAGGAACGCCCGCCCCTTCCATCCTGATCCCCACCAGTTGTTTTTCAATCCCATCAGTCTGCTGCTTGAGCAATGCCTCGGACCCAACAAAGGAACCGGCCCCAAAATGGATAAGACGCCGCAAACCGGCCTCCAGCGGCGTGGTCCGGGTATCAATATCGTTGCCGTATAAAAGATAGCCGGCCTCCAGGCGGAGCGTATCCCGTGCGCCCAGGCCGACAGGGGCCAGATTCGACGGACCTCCTGCCCCGCTGCACGCCTGCCAGATATGTTCGGCCCGCTCAGCCGGGACAAACAGCTCGAAACCATCTTCTCCGGTGTAGCCGGTTCGCGCCAGCAGAGTCGGCACCCCGGCCACCTCCCCCTGGGCCGCCCAATAGCGGCGAATGGACGAAAGATCGTGCGGTGTAAGCTGAGACAGAACCGTCTGTGCCTGCGGACCCTGGAGGGCGACCAGTGCGTACTCGTCACTCCGGTCAGTCACGTCAGCCTGGCCCCGATTACGTTCCACCATCCACTCGAAGTCGGTCCTGCGATTGGCGGCATTCACACATACCAGATAGCGCTCCTCGGCCAGACGATAGATAATGACGTCGTCGACTATGCCGCCATCGGCAAAACACATGACCGAGTACTGGGCCTGCATGATCCGGATGCGGGCAATATCGGTGACAAATAATTCCTGACAGACCGCATACGCCAGGGGACCAGTTATCTCGATCTCACCCATATGGCTCAGATCGAACAGGCCGCCCTGCGCCCGCACGGCCCGGTGTTCGGCGAGAATCCCGGTATATTGCACTGGCATCTGCCAGCCACCGAATTCAATCATGCGCGCACCCAAGGCACGATGCACTTGATACAGCGGCGTTCGGTTGGCCCTCATATTTACATCCGAATGTTGGTCTGTTTTGCCGCAGTCTGGACAGTGTTGGCTAAGAGCATAGCAACAGTTAGCGGTCCGACCCCGCCCGGGACAGGAGAAATATAGGCGGCGCGGTCCTTGGCAATAGCGAACTCCACATCCCCTTTCAGCGACCCATCAGGACTCCGCGAGATACCAACATCAATGACACCCGCTCCTTCTTTTATCCAGTCCCCTCTGATGGCGCCAATTTGCCCGGTTGCGGTCACGATAAGGTCGGCTTGGCGTATGTGGTCGGCGAGATTGGTCGTCTGCGAATGGCAGGTCGTCACGGTCGCGTTGCGCTGCAACAGCAGGAGGGCTATCGGTTTGCCGACCAGATTGCTCCGACCCACAACGACCGCGCGTTTACCCTCGATAGCCATACCGCTCTGATCAATGAGATACATGACACCCAGCGGGGTGCAGGGACGGAGCCCGTCCTGGCCTAATACCAGACGGCCCTGATTCACCGGATGGAGCCCATCCACGTCCTTGTCCGGTCGGATAGCCTCAATCAGGGACGCCGGCTCCAAATGGTCGGGCAGTGGAAGTTGGAGCAGAATACCGTGGACATCGGGACGCGCGTTGAGCCGACCGATGAGCGTCACGACTTCATCGGCTGATGCGGCCGTCGGCAGACGGTGGTCGAACGGAGCAATGCCGACCTCACGGCAGGCCTTTTCCTTGGTGCTGATATAGGCGCGCGAGGCCGGGTCCTCACCGATCAGAATCGTCGCCAACCCTGGCCGCCAGTCTTGTCGGCCGGGCTGTTGCCGAATTCGAGCAATACGTTCTTTCAGACCCTGACGGACTGTTCGCGCAAATTGTTTTCCATCAAGTACCACACCCATGCTACAAAGAGTAAACGTGTCAAGCTTTTTTGTCTCTCATCGGAGGATACGTTTACTCTTTCGTCAAGATACGCGAAGCTCTTCTCTAATGTAAAGCAAAGACGGGAGCGCTCGTATGGTGATTGGTATTCCCAAGGAAATCAAAGCCGAGGAGACCCGCGTGGCCATCACGCCCAGTGGCGTCGCCGCTCTGGTGGCGCACGGTCACCGCGTTGTCATTGAAACCCAGGCCGGTGCCGGGAGCAGCATTCCTGACGAGCAGTATGCCGCGGCCGGGGCGCATATCCAGGGCTCCGCCCAAGAGGTCTGGGCGCAGGCTGACCTCATCCTCAAGGTCAAAGAGCCCCTGGCTGCCGAGTATCCCTTGTTGCGGCCCGACCTCATCCTGTTTACCTACCTCCATCTCGCCGCCGCAGAACAGCTTACCCGGGTGCTGCTGGACCGGCAGGTGACCGCGCTCGGCTATGAAACCATTCAGTTGGAGGATGGCTCCCTGCCGCTGCTCGCACCCATGAGCGAGGTGGCCGGGCGGTTGGCGTTTCAGGTGGGGGCCTGGAGTCTCCAGGCCCATAATGGCGGTCGGGGCGTATTGCTGAGCGGCGCGTCCGGGGTAAAGCCCGGCCACGTGGTTATTCTCGGCGCCGGTATAGTCGGAGCAAATGCCTGTCAGGTGGCTGTCGGCGTGGGAGCCTATGTGAGCATTCTGGATGTCAATCCGGCCCGCTTGCGCTACGTCCACGACATCCTTGGCGGCCACGTTACCACCGTCATGTCCAACCGGGCCAATATCGAAGAGGAGGTGACGGCTGCCGACTTGGTCATCAGTTCGGTCCTGGTGCCGGGCGCCCGTGCGCCCAGGCTGCTGACGCAGGACCTGTTCCGAAACATGCGCGCCGGCGCGGCTTTTGTTGATATCTCCATCGACCAGGGCGGCAGTGCCGAAACCTCACGTCCGACTACCCACCACGATCCAATTTACCGCGAGGAAGGGGTGGTGCACTACTGCGTCACCAATATGCCGGCCATCGTGCCCCACACCTCGACCTATGCCCTGACCAATGTCACCCTGTCCTACGCCCTTGAACTGGCCGACAAGGGGGTAACCGCTGCCCTACGCGAAAACCCCGCCCTGCAACGCGGGCTGAACACCATGAACGGGCAAGTTGTCCACCCCGGCGTGGCCGCCGCCTTCGACCTGCCCCGCGCCGACACAACCGAGAAACTGTTCGCCAATACCGGATAATCTACATAATGCTTCGCAGACCCGGCGCCCGCTCCCCGCGTGGTGCCCCGCGGTCGAATTATTCGTGTGTTTCCACCTGCACTTCGATAATCACGAAATTCTGGCGTGCCTCTTGCCACTCCACCGTCACCGTTGTGTCCGGCTCGGGGAAGTCAGGCAGATCGTACACGCCACTCGCGCCCGTCAGGATCGTCTCGCCCAAGGTCGTGACGGTAAACGTCGCTCGCCCGAACTCTTCGCCGTCCGCCAGGGCCCGCAGCGTGTGCGCACCGTCGCCGAACTCGTTCCAGTTCAGCCGTAGCCCAAAGCCGGTGTTGCTGTCGTCGCATATCTCCGCGGTATCCTCCCGGTCCGTGCCGTAGGCGGCCTCGAAGATCTCCGTGCCGTCAATTTCAATCTCGACCTGCTCGGCCCCACACACCCAGCCCGACACGATGCTGAACCCACTCTGGAACGAGCCGGGGGCGGGATTCTCCAAGACGCCGAGCAGATCGCTCAGGACGGGTGGATCGTTCTGGTCAGGCGGATTATCCATTGAGGGCTCACTCTCAGTGGCGGGTAAGAGCGCGGCAATCGCAAAGTTCTGGGCGGCCTCTTGCCAGACGAGCCGGAGCTGCTGCCCCACGCCGGGAAAGTCGCCCAGCAGGTAGTCGCCCTGCGCGTCGGTCAGGACCTCGACGCCGAACGTGGTCACATGCAAAGTGGCCGCCCCGAACTCCACGCCATCGGCCAAGGCCCGCACCGTATGCTTGCCGTCGCCTAACCGGTTCCAGTTGACGACCAGCCCAAAGCCGTTATTCCGGTCGCCACAGGCCTCAAGGGTGTCCTCCTGATTGAGGCCATAGGGCGCCTCAACCAGAGTCTTGCCGTCAAATTCGATCTCAACCTGCTCGGCCTCACACACCCAGCCTGAAATGAACCCGAGCCCACTCTGAAACGCCTCGGAGCCTAGCCTGTCCAGGGCACCAACGACGAAGTTGACGGCCAAGGTGTACTGCCCGGTCGAGGCGCCATAGCCCCGCACCGCGACCACATACGTCCCGGCGGCGACAGGAGCGACCAGCCGAAAATTGTAGCCGTCGCCGCCATCGTCGTCCGTCGTAATCTCCTCGCTCCCCCGCCACAGGGTCCCGACGGTGTCCATAGCCCCGGTCGTCTCGACCGTCAGCGTCCCGGCCTGGGGCACCCTGACCCGGAAGTAATCGACATCATGCGCCGGTCCGATCTGACCTGGGGTTGAGGAGGTCGAACTGACACGTGTTGCCGTGCGTGGCGTATCAGCGTGGGTGTCGACGGGCGGCGTCAACGGAGCGACATCCGGTGCAAACGGCTCGCTCGACACGGTCGGCAGCAAACCCCGGTAGCATGGGAGGTCGAGATAGCAGGGATCGTTTGGATCGCTTGGAACCGCTGGCGCGGCACCCAGCGTGACCTGTATAGGGCCTCCGGTTGGGATGACGGTAATCGCTTCGCTGGTGATACTGCCCGTGGCCACGGTGGCTGACGGGGCTGACAACGTGGCGCCGGTCACGGACACGTTGACCGTCATATCAAACGGTGCGCCAGCGGCGACCTTGACGACGACGCCCCCGGAAGGCGTGGTGTTCTCCAGCGTCATCGCTACGGGAAAGGGGGCGCCAGGGTTGGCGTTGAGCCACACTCGCTGCAGGCTGGTGAGACCGGCAAACATCTTGGGCGGCAGGGCGGTGAGATGGTTGCCGCTGAGATCTAAGACCCGTAGGCTGCTCGGGCCGGCGAAGAGCGCCGGTGGCAGGGTGGTGAGCTGATTTGTGCCAATCTCTAATCTTGCCAGATTGGTCAGGCCAGCAAAGATGTCGGGCGGCAGGGCAGTGAGGCGGTTGCGGCTGAGGGACAGGACCAACAGATTGGTCGGGCCGGTAAAGACGTCGGGCGGCAGGGCGGTGAGGTCGTTTTCGTGGAGATACAAGCTTCGCAGATTGGTCAGGCCGGTAAAGATGTCGGAGGGGAGGACGGTGAGGTGGTTGTCGTGGAGCAATAAGGTTTGCAGATTGGTCAGGCCGGCAAAGATGTCTGGGGGGATGGCAGTGAGGAAGTTATTTCTGAGCGATAGGTATTCCAAGCTGGTGAGGTTGGCAAACACGTCGGGAGGAAGAGTCGTGAACTCGTTGCCAGAGACCACCAAGGTCTCCAGA
Organism: Candidatus Binatia bacterium; assembly: GCA_022826945.1. Taxonomy (GTDB): domain Bacteria; phylum Desulfobacterota; class Binatia; order Bin18; family Bin18; genus Bin18. The sequence goes on along the minus strand of JAJDTY010000025.1, from coordinate 6,743 downwards.
TTGGTCAGGCCGGCGAAGATGCTGGAGGGGAGGGTGGTGAGGCGGGTGTCGTTGAGCCACAAGTTCTCCAGATTGGTCAGGCCGGCAAAGACGTCGGGCGGGATGTCGGCGAAGTCGTTGTCGTCGAGGTCCAAAACTCTCAAGTTGGTGAGGTCGGCGAAGACGTCGGGGGAGAGGGTGGTGAGGTCGTTGTGCCACAGGTTCAACTGTCGCAAGTTGGTGAGACCGGCGAAGATGTTGGGGGGAAGAGTGGTGAGGTCGTTGTCGTAGAGATCCAACTGCTCCAAGCTGGTGAGACCGGCAAAGTCATCCGACTGTAACGTTTCTATGCGTTCGGAGCCCAGACTCAAAACACTAATACGGCCGAGCTGGTCGGGTGTCACATCGGCGCAGGTCACCCCGCCTCCGACGATAGCGACGAGGGCGTCTCTCACCTGCGGGGTCCGGTCGCAGACACCGGACTGCGTCTGTGCCTGAGCGGTGGAAGACAGCACCAGCAGGCTGATGGTCAGGAAGAAGAGCAGGCAGGCTCTTCCTGTGCTCCAGTGGTGGTATCCCTGCTTTTGAGGCCCTCTACCCACATCGCTACGCTTGACAGTCATGGTCATCCTCACTCCTCAGCGGACACAAGATTCAGTTGTGGAGCGCCGCAATTATCACACCCCTTGTGCCCGGTCCACAATCGGTGCTACGCGGTCGAGCCATTCGTGTGCTTTCCCGTCTGCGATCTCGGTCCCCATCTGTTGGTTGAACACCACGACTCCATCCACCCCGGCATCCTGATAGCGCTTCAGCGTATCAACGGACAGGTTGCCGTTGTCCGGATCGATAATAGGGGTCACCGGTACGCTGTTGGGGTCACGGCCAGCTTCTTTGACGAGCTTTCGGAGCTCTTCGATCTCGGCTCCCAACGCCTTTGGACTCCAGGCCAACGGAAACCAGCCATCGTAGGAACGCGCGACACGTTCCAGGGCTTTGGGACCGTGCGCGCCAAGCAACACCGGCGGGCCGTTTTGCTGTACCGGCTTGGGCTCGCAGCGAACCGCCGGGAATTGGACCAGTTCCCCGTCATAGCCGGCCTCTGTCTGCGTCCACAGCAGCCGCATGGCCTCGACGGTCTCACGCAGGCGTCGCCAGCGCAGACGAAATGAGGTCCCCATGATCTCGGTTTCTTCGCGCAGCCATCCACCGCCAATACCCAGGATCACCCGGCCGTTCGAGTATAAGTCAAGGCTGGCCACCACCTTGGCCGTCATGAGCGGATCGCGTTCGGGCAGCAGGCAAATCCCGGTGCCGAGCTTGATGCGGTTCGTCACTCCAGCCGCTACGGTCAGCGCAATAAACGGATCGGCCCAACGATTATAGTGCTCTGGCAGAACACCATCGGTCGCCCCAGGAAACGGCGTGGTATGCCCGACCGGGATCACCGGATGTTCAGGAATCCACAACGAGGCAAACCCCAATGCCTCAGCCCTGCGGGCCACCGCACTCAGGTCTCCGCTCTCCGCCGTCGCTGTCACCAGTACGCCAACGTCCATACTTTCCTCCTTCTACGATGCGCTTCAGCACACCATATTCACCACTCCTGGACAAGCCTTTCCTTGACAGGGTTCTCAACCCCCAGATAGCCTTACACGCTATGCGGCAACACAGCCTTTTCCTCCTCTGTAGCGTTTCCTCTCTAGTGAGGAGCGCGTCACGTTGAATAGTCAACAGTCCCCACCGACCGCCTCCGCAGTGGAAATCGAAAAGACCGAGAAGACCCTTTTTGGTTATTCCTTGCCCTATGCCTTCCGGGCACTCGGCCATCGGAATTTTCGCCTCTTTTTTGTCGGTCAGTTCGTCTCCCGTACCGGATTCTGGATGCAGAATATGGCCCAGGCTTGGCTGATCTATCGGCTGACCGAGTCCTCCCTGATGCTCGGGCTGGTCGCCTTTGCCGGTCAGGTACCGACCCTCCTGTTCGGGCTGCTGGCCGGAGTCGTTGCCGACCGCTTCAACCGCTACCGGGTTATTCTGGTTGCTCTCTGGCTGGCTATGTTGCAGGCCTTCGTGTTGGGGATTCTCACAATGAGTGATTTGATCACCGCTTGGCAGGTCTTTGTCCTCGCCCTGGTTGCCGGCACGATTCAGGCCTTTGAGATGCCCGCCCGGCAGAGTTTCCTGATGGAGATCGTCGGCAAAGACGATCTGGCGAGCGCGATTGCCCTTAACTCAACCCTGGTCAACGGGGCTCGGATTCTCGGTCCGGCCCTGGCCGGGCTGCTGGTTGCCCAATTTGGCGAGGGCGTATGCTTCACCGTGAATGGTTGTACCTTTCTGGCTATTATCGGGGGGTTTCTCGCCATGCGGCTCCCCCCCAGAATTATTGAGCCGCACCCCGTGAAATCAACCACCTCCTTTATTGGGGAAGGTATTCGCTACGCCCTGCATACCCCGGCGATTCGGCTGCTGTTGATCCTGATCAGTCTGCTCAGCCTGCTCAGTACTCCGTACACCGTGCTGATGCCGATCTTTGCCGACGATATTTTGCACAGCGGACCAAACGGCATGGGGATGCTGATGGGTGCGGCCGGCGCGGGTGCTGTGGTGGGGGCCCTGTTGATGGCCCGTCATCAGGGCACGGAACGGCTCGGCCGGGTCACGGCCTTTGCCTTTACTCGGTTTGGTATTGGGCTCATCCTGTTTTCACTGTCCCACAACTTCTGGCTGTCCATGCTCGTCTTGCCGCTTATCGGCTCCGGCATCATGGTGCCCATGGCCGCAACCAATACCCTGCTCCAGACCTTATCGCCGGATCATCTGCGCGGCCGGATCATGAGCCTGTTCTTCATCATGTTTATGGGCGCGCCGCCCATCGGTAGCCTGTTGGCGGGTCTTCTTGCACCCCTCATCGGTGCTCCACTCACGGTCGGTGGAGCGGGCGTTCTGTGTCTGCTCGTGTCGGCCTATGTCTTCCTGAAGCTGCATGTACTGCGGGCAGCACAGCACTCCTAAACCCAAGGCTGGCCCTTTTCGCCTTAGCTGACTGCATCGGCCTTCTCCTGTCGCATGACCGGCTCGGCTTTTCGGGCAGTCACAGGTGATGGAGATGCCCCGCTGCTGTTCACGATATAAATACCGACACACACGCCGGCCACGCCGAGTAACTGGACCACTCCCATGTGTTCACTCAGCACCAACCAGCCGAAGAGCACGGCGAACACCGGAGTGAGAAACGTCAGCGAGGCAACGCGCGTGGGCGAATGCCGCTGAATCAGCCAGGCGTAGGCCACAAACCCGAAGGCCGCGGAAATCGCACTCAGATAGACAATGGAGACGATCACGCGGGTCGAGAGGAGAAACGGCTGATCCGCCTCAAACAGCCAGGAGAATAGGGTCAGAACGGGCCAGGTGATCCAGGTCTGCCAACACACCAGCGCAACGGGATGAACCCGTCCCGCGACGCGCTTGGTGATAATGCCGGAGATGCCAATCGTCAGGGCCGAACTCAGGACAATGGCGTCGCCCACCAGCGCAGCGCTCAGGCCGCCGCCGAACTTGGCCGAGAAGAGGACGACGATGCCGCTAAAGGCAACCGCTAGGCCGCAGACCTTGCGGGCCGTCAGACGGTCCCCCGGCAGGAAGAAGGGCGCTAGCAGGGCGATAAAAATAGGCTGGGCGCTAAAAAATACGGCCGAGCGGCCTGAGGTCGTGAGCGCCGTCCCCAGATAGACCGCCATATTACCGTAGCAGAACAGTAGGCCAAGCAGGCCCAATATCTTGAGTTCGCTCCAGCCAAAGCGGAGTTGCACCCGCTGATACCAGGCCAGGGCCAGGAGCATGACGGCCGTCACACCGAACCGGAGGGCCGCGGCCCCAAGGGGCGGCATATCAAAGATACCGACCTTGATCGCCACGAACGCCCCGCCCCAGATCGCGCTCAGCAGCGCCGTCAGCGCAATCGCAGACAGCTCCAGCGGCCGGTCGTCCGTGTGCGGACTCGGTCCGGAGGACGCGCTCACGACCGCTCTTCTCGCTCCACAAAATGAATCAGCACGCCGCCGGTGCTCTTGGGATGAATAAAGGCGACTTTGGAGCCGCGCGCGCCTGGGCGGCCCTTCTCGTCAAGAACGCGTAAGCCTTTGGCCTTGACCTCCTGAATGGCGGCGTCAATATCGTCCACCCGCACGGCGATATGATGGACGCCCTCGCCCCGTTTTGCTATCCAGCGCGAGATGTCGCGCTGATCCGTCACCTTGTCGCCCAGTTCCGGCATCCGGTCCTGCAAAAACTCGAAATCGGCCTCACCAATCCTGGCAAAGGCAATCCGCAAGCCCTCATACGGGTCGGCTTCTTCAAAGTCATGGATTTCCAGTCCCAGGATGTCTCCAAAGACGCGGAGATAGGTATCCAAATCTTTTACGGCTACGCCAATATGATCGATTTGACGGATGTTCATACGCACTCCTAAATGTCATCGAGTGGAAAGACCGGCCGCCGGATTTTCTCATACGGCAAACGCGCATGTACCTGGGTGGCCAGCCCCGGCGTGTCCACGTCAATAAACGTGCTGGCGATACCGGCAAAACCGGCGCGGTGTTGCAGTTCGGACTTCACCGCCAGGATTTTCCGTTGGGTCGGTTCAATGCCAAGACTGCGGAAATGATTGGCTTCAAAGCCGTGGGTCGGACGCGAGGTCAAAATCACCTCAACTCCGCCACAGTCCACTACCGCGGTCGCCCCGCGTCGATATGTACCCGCATTAAACGTGGTCGCCGCGCTATACACCCCATCCTGAATGACCCGCACCCGGCCGCTGATCTCAACCGGCTCTCCATGGAAGGCGTCTACCTTGCCACCAACGCTGAGGGCGACATGTCTGCCGATCCCGGCCCGGACGGCTTCCTGCACGGCCGCCGGATCGGTAATATTCCCGACCACCGCCTCCCGGGCGTTCTGCTTGAGCAGTTCCGCCAGCAGGCCGGTCCCGTCGCCGGGGGTGCCGGCGCCACCACTATCGGCCAGGTCTCCGAGCACGACCAAGCCGTCCTCCGCTTCAATAGCTGCTCGTACACCTTCCTCTACAGGAACCATGTCGGTATGAAACGCGTGCCGCTTGGCCCAACAGGCTTCTTTGATCTGCTCGGCAATGTCGTGGGCCACGGCCGGCTCGTTATTCGTGGTCACCGTCACATTGAGGCCGGTCTCGGGCGTGTCGGCACAAAAGAACCCGCCCAGTAACGACACATCAAGCACGCGATGATCACGTCCCAGGGTGGCCGCCTGCCGCATCAGCGCCTCCATGGGCCAGCCTGGGGCGATATAGAGTTTTTGCAGCGCCGGAGCCATAGCCGGTTGGGCCCAGGCAGATGTCGGCGCGACACTCCCGTCAAACATGCCGGCCATGACCCGAGCCGCCTGCTCGCCGCCGGGGAAAAAATCATAGTGCGGGTTGGTTTTCACACCAATCAGCATACTGGCCTGCTCGACCATCAATGGAGTGGTATTGGAATGGCCATCCAAGGTCGCCAGAATGGGCACCCTTTCACCCAGAAACCCCCGGAGCGTTCTGAGTAAATCGCCCTCGCAGTCATCGCACTCGTCTGACACGGCCGTACCGTGCAGTTGGAGAAACACGCCGTCCACCGGCGGATTCTTGCGTAAAAGATCGAGAAAGCCGGCTTTGGCTGCTTCATGCGCTTCCGTTGTTACCTTTCCCCCAACGCCGGGCACCACGAACTGAAGCGGAACAATATCCCAATGATACTGCTGGGCTCCGTGCAGAAAGCCGGCAATCGAGCCCTGAGCGCCGCCTACCCGTAGCACTCGCTCTCCGCTCAGCGTCGCCCGCTGAAACAGGTCCAGCCCCATCTTTTGGGTGGCAAAGGTATTCACGGCGACCAGATATCCACCAACGGCTACCCGCATAGATGCCCTTCCTTTACATTCGCTCTCCCAGCCAGCCCCGAATCTCGTCCTCAACGCTGTTGATCGAACTCCACGTCACAAAATCCGGTCGACCTGTCGGGCGTTGGCGTTTGATATAGCGCACCCGCGTGTCGTCCTGCATCAGGTCCAGCCGAGGACCGACTGGACAACTCGACATACACGTGGCCTCGCAGACTTCCGTCACCTCTTCGAGCCGCCGTTCAGCAACGAGTTTCTGCACCTCAGCCAGCAACGTGAGCCCGGTATGGACACTAGGCGCAGCCTCGGCGCTGCGGACCTTGACCTCAACCGTTCTGTTCGTACACTTGGTCTTGATACAGATATGAATTTCGAGTTTTCCCACCCGCGTCCCAACTCGTCTCACACGCTTCTCATGTGCTTTTTTGGCTCCGCCTACAAAGACACAGGCGCGGGGCAAATACAAGAGGCACCCCGACGACCCAGAGAAAGGAACCCCCATGCATCCAGACGACATCAAAGAATATCGCCGCCAGCACATCCCCGTCTTTAATGACAATAAAATGAAGCTGGGTATTTTTGGTCAGAACTGTAGCTATGGGTGTACCATCACGCATGCCGAGTCCACCTTTGAGCCCACCTATGAACATAGTGTGCTGATTTCCCAGCAGGCCGATGACTTGGGATTCGAACTCCTGGTGCCCGTTGGACGTTGGAAGGGCTTTGGCGGGAGCACCGATTTTAATGGGACCTGCATGGAGACCTATACCTGGGCCACGGCCATGGCCACCCAGACCAAAAACATCATGCTCTTCTCCACCTCGCACGTCCCCACCATTCATCCCATTATGGCC
>JAJDTY010000047.1 GCA_022826945.1 Candidatus Binatia bacterium | reverse complement strand
ACGGAAAATCCGTCTTGATCGGCTAAGGTCTCGACTAAATCCGCGACCATCTCGAACGTTTCCTTGCGTGTATATCCTTGAGTCATGGCGTCAAGGATAGGGATTTCCGCGAGCCAGAACTTCCCAGCTCTATACATTCTTCCAGCAAATCGCACGCTTACTCCTTTTTCTTCGCACGTCGGATGATAGCACGTGCAAGCTTCTCATCGATCTCTATATGATGAGGAGTTGCCTCTTGTCGGTCTCCGTCGGTCCATACGTCGTGTTTTCCACCATGTCGGGGAAAGCGCCAGCCCAGCTTCCGAAGAGCATTTTCGACTTAGTAGCGCTCCATTACAGCAATCGCACACTCATATGTGTACTAGCAAAACCTCACAAAGCTCCCCCTACAGCGCCTTCACATCGGCGTACTCGCCGACTTCAATCCCGAACGATTTCGCCTGCTGGAGCAGTTCCAGGGCGTTTCGGACGTGGGCGTAGTCGATCATCATGCCGTCGTACGTGACGGCCGCTTTGCCCGCTTTTTCGGCGTCGGCCATGGCCTGCATCACGCCCTTATTCCATTCAATCTCTTCCTGCGAGGGTGCAAAAATCTCGTTGGCAATGGGCACGGCAGACGGATGGATCAACAGGCAGCCGCGAAAGCCGATTTCCCGTCCGCGCTGGATTTGCGCCCGAACCAGCTCGATATCGCCGACTTCGAGCGAGCCGCCGCCAATTGGATACTCAATGCCCGCGGCCCGCGCGGCCAGGAGAATATGCGAGGCCATATACAGTGTTTCCAGGCCCTGGCGCGTCCACTTATAGCCAATGGCCCTGGTCACATCCCCGGACCGGGCCCCAACACCACCGATGATATTCCCGACTCGCGGACAGGCCGTGGCCAGTTTATAGGCGTCCATGATGCCGCGTGCGGTTTCGGGTAGGGCCATGATCTCGACCGTGCCGATGGGCAGGCCGGCCTTGCGCTCAAACAGCTCCAGCCAAGCGTCAACCTTGAGGACCTCCTCGATCGTTTCCAGCTTTGGCACGGCCACCGCGTCGAGGCCTTCGGTCACAATGGCTTCGATGTCCTCGCCGGTCAGACCGGTATCCACGCCGTTCAGACGCACAAAAACACCCACACCTCTGCCGCGCAAGCCTTCAATCCCGGTGCGGACGATGTCGCGCGCTTCAACCTTGTTGGCAATCGGCACCGCGTCTTCAAGGTCTAGCAGCAGCGCATCCGGGCCATATTTGGGCGCTTTGTCTATCCAGTCGGGCCGATTCCCCGGAACAAACATGGTCGAACGGTAGAGTTTCATGATCCCGCCTCCTTTTCTCTCCGGTGCAATATTCCTCTTTTGAGACCTTTTCCGTGAGAATCGCCGAGAATACAAGAGGTGGTCACATATGGCAAAGCCGGGACTGGGGCTGGTAGAGTGGGGCACCGAACACACAGATTCGCCCAGACCGCTGTACGGAAGGGGGCAGCCATGAATCAGTTCCATACACCACGCGAGCAAAAATTTATTGACCTTGCGGCATCACTGGCCGATGACTTTGCCCAACGTGCGGCCCAGCATGATGAGGAGGGGTCTTTTCCGTACGAGAACTACGCTCGTCTCAAGGAGAGTGGCTACACCATCATGACTATCCCCGAAGAGCTGGGAGGCGGTGGCGCGAGTCTGTTGGAGCGGATCAAGGCCCAGGAACGTCTCGGCCAAGGCTGTGCGCCGACTGCCCTGGCTATTAACATGCACTTTAATGTTATCGGCCTGCTGGTCGATTTATGGCGCAGGTTCCATGATTCCAAACGAGCCGATATCCTGCGGGGCATTGCTCGTGAGCGCTTGATCTGCGGTGGTTCGGCGTCTGAGCCGGATAATGCCATTCCTGTTCTACGACCTCGGGCTGTTGCAGAACGGGTAGACGGTGGCTGGCAGGTCAGTGGCCGGAAAATCTTCAGTACCCAGAGTATTGCGCTGGATCGCTATTTCAGCGAAGCGTTGTGGCAAGACGGTCCTGAGGGGGAAACCATTATCTCCTTCCTCATCCTGCCTGACACGCCGGGTCTTATCTTCAAGGACGACTGGTATACCCTGGGGATGCGCGCAACGGCGTCACGGAGTACCACCCTCACACAGGCATTTGTTCCAGAGTCGGCCGTGACCCTGCAACGGCCAGCTTTTACCCGTGGCGGAATTACGAATCTTTTTCTCAGAGCACCGTTTACAATTGCCGCGCCCTACCTCGGCATTGCCGGTGCCGCGCGGGATTTCGTGGTCGAATTTATGCGTGACCGTCCTCGCTTTCCTCTCAAAACCCCCATGAGCCATCTGCCCAGCGTGTATAACAAGGTCGGAGAGATGGACCTGCTGATCGAGAGCGCCCGCGCCATAGTGTGGAAGGCCGCAGCCGAGGCAGACATCGAAGACCCGCAGACGTGGGTACGCAAAAGCGTGGCGGCACGCACCGTTGCGATGGAGAATGCGGTCCGGGTAGTCGATCTGGCCTTACGAGCTGTTGGGGGAGCCTCGTATTTTAAGCGTTTCCCTTTGGAGCGGTATTACCGCGACGTACGGGCCGCCCTGTTTCATCCCGTTAGTACAGACCAGACCTTAGAGCTGCTGGGCAAGACGGCCTTTGGCATCCCGCTAATGGATGACGACGCGATTTGGGCATGAACGCCTATAGAGAAGGCTCCGGACACTGGCTACGACTGCCACAGGTCAGCCACCAGCGCCGTATCAATATAGGCCGTGCCTTCTCGCACTTTGCCGTCCGCGACCCGCATCACCCAACAATAGCTGTTGTTATAGGGTTTCCCGGATTTGGCCGTGGCCTTGCCTTCCCACTGCAGGACGACATTGTCTCCTTCGGCAACGATATTCACCACCGTAGGCTGGATGGGCCCGGCCAGCTTGGCGTTCAACGGCTTGGCCGCGCCGTCCAAAAACGCCTGACGGCTGGTGTAGGCCCGCGAGACGGGACCGGAGCCGATCACCGTCCATTGAACATCCTCGGCCAGAATATTAAAGAACGCCGCGCCGTCTCCAGCAGCCCAGGCATCGAAAGCATCTTGGATCAGTTTTTTGTTTTCGACAGCTCCCATACGCTCCTCCTTTTCTCATGCCGTCTGCTTGTTATCCCAGGCGTCCCAATGGATGACATCTTCGACCGGCGCGCGTGAGACCGGCCCGAATTTGCCCTGCGGATAGCCCATGGGAATCAGCGCCGAGACTTCCATACCGTCCGGGATATCGAAGCGCTGTTTCAGCTCTTCTTCAAAGAAGCAGTGGATGGTCGTCAGCGTTGCTCCAACACCCAGGGCGCGGCAGGCCAGCAGAATATTCTGGACCGCCGGATAGATCGTGCCGTGGATGACTGCGGCATTGGCGCGCTCATGCTGCATTGCGGCAAGCGGCGGATATTCCGTTTTCGCGCAGGCCAGAAGCAGCACCGGCGCTTCGTCCAAATGCACGGCCAGGTGCGCGGCCGCGTTCAGCATGCGCTGCTGCGCCGGAGGCATATCATCAGGAATGCCGCGCTCGCCCATGAGCTTCTGCCAGGTATTCCAGTAATAGTCGCGGATAAAACGTTTCCTCTCTGTATCTCTCACCAGGATAAACGCCCAGTCCTGCATATTGCCGCCGCTGGGCGCCCGGATACCGGCGTCAATAATTTTCTTGAGAGTTTCTTCTGGAATGGGGTCGGGTTTGAGTCTCCGCATCGCGCGGGTCGAGTACATGATTTCAAAGATACCGGCTTCTGTTGCTTCTGCCATTGCTCTCTCCTCTCTATGTTCCGTGAGGGACACCCCGCTCATATGGTGAGCGTCTCCGCCCACATCTCTAGGCACTCAAACCGTACAGATGCGCCGCATTGCCGGCTACCATCTTATAGGCTTCGTCTTCAGGTACGCCGAGCAAGTCTTTCATGATCTGCTCCTGAGAATACGGAAACGTGCCCTCGGTGTGCGGATAATCAGAGCCCCACATCAAACGATCAACGCCAATGAGTTCCCGCGTCAGAATGCCCGCCCGGTCATCCTCAAACGTGGCCCAGAACTGGCGCTGAAAATAAAAGCTGGGCGCTTCATCGACCCGCGGTTCCATCCAGTGCCGGTGGTCGGCCCACCAGTGGTCCATGCTGCGCAGCACCGAGGCAACCCAGCCGATGCCGCCCTCGGCCAGGACAAAGCGTAGCCCTGGATAGCGCTGCGGGATAGCGGCCCAGATGATATCGGCCATGGCCCGTTCCATGGCGCAAATCTTGGTGTCAACAAAGGCTTTGCCAACTCCCATCCGGTCCGCCTTCATATAGAAGGGCTCATCCGTGCCTACGTGTATCGAAATCGGGAGACCGATATCCTGGAGCACCTCCCATAAGGGATCGTATTCGGTTGACCGATAGGGTCGAGCGGCAATCTCAGCCGGAATCGAAATCGACCGGAGACCCTTTTGGGCAATACGCCCAGCCTCCTCAATCGCCCATTCAACAGGCCCTCGCAGGGGCAGCAGGCCAACACCCAGGAAGCGGTCCGGGGCAGCCGCGCAGAACTCGCTCAGCCAGTCGTTATACACTCGGAAACACTCGCGTTGGTATTCGGCATCCGGCGCAGCGCTCAGAAAGAGCCCCACTCCAGGGTACATGACCTCAGCCCGCAGATGATCCATCTTCTGGTCGGTCAATCGGGCCTGCGGGTCCCATGCCCCAGGCCGCGTGTCCGCATGCCGGCGGCCCTGCGGCGAGATGATCTCCCCTGCAATCTTGTCTTCCATCGAGACGCCTTCGAGCCCCACGGGTAAGGGTTCCAGCCCGTCTATGATGTAAAAGTCGGCTTCCGGTTTGGACTCTACGCGCGGCGCCCGGTCACGAAAGCGCTTATCCATCCGGGTTGTCCATAAGTCTGCGGGTTCCACCACATGACCGTCAGCAGACACATATTCACCAGTGACATTTACTTCCATGAGTATTCCCCCCTTCGTTCAGATAACCGCTCAACTCCTGCGTATGGGTTGCGCTCCCTCGATCCCGTACAGGCCAGCCGCATTACTGACCACCATTTGATAAACTTCAGACTCGGGCACCCCCGCGAAGTCCTGCGTGATTTGCTGCTGGGAATGGGGGAAGGTCCCCTCGGTGTGCGGATAGTCCGAGCCCCACATCAGCCGGTCCGTCCCCAGCAGCTCTCGGGTCAGGATGCCGGCCCGGTCATCCTCGAACGTAGCCCAGAACTGCCGCTTGAAATACGTACTCGGCGCTTCGTCCAGCCGCGGCTCCATCCAGCGATGATGGTCAGCCCACCAGTGGTCCATCAGCCGCAGGAGGGCAGCAATCCAGCCGATGCCACCCTCGACAATCACAAACCTGAGTTTGGGATAGCGACGCGGCACGGCTCCCCAGATGAGGTCAGCCAAGACGTGCATGGGTAAGGCAATCTTGGTGTCCACAACCCCCATGCCCATGCCCAGCCGCTCAAATTTTGTCGCAAACGGCTCACCCGTGCTCGTCCCGGAATGGATGGACACGGGCAGGCCGATATCCTGGAGCACTTCCCACAGGGGATCGAATTCCGCGTGCCGGTACGAGCGGTCCGCGACCTCAGCCGGAATCGAGATCGAACGTAAACCCGGCTTGCGGGCAATGCGCTGCGCCTCTTCAATCGCCCACTCCATCGGACCTTTCATGGGTAAAAATCCGGCCCCGATGAGCCGCTCCGGGGCGGCAGCGCAGAATTCGCTCAGCCAGTCGTTGTAGACCCTCCAGCACGCGCGTTGGTAGGCAACATCGGGAGCGGTCCAGAACTGCAAACCGAAAAGACCGGGATAAATCACCTCAGCCTTGAGGTGGTCCATGTCCTGATCCGCCAGACGAGCCTGGGGGTCCCACGCGCCGGGACGGGTTTCGCCGTGCCGGTGGCCGACCACGGTAGTAATCTCTCCGGCGATCTTGTCTTCCATGGTCGCGCCTTCAAGACCGACCGGAAAGGGAGACAAGCCATCAATGATGTAGTAATCGGCTTCCGGGCGAGACTCGACCCGTGGTGCCCGGTCACGAAACTGCTTATCCATTCTGGTTGTCCACAGGTCCGCGGGTTCCACCACATGACCGTCGGCGGACACATAGCGCCCCGTCGTCATATCGCCTTCCTCCATAATGCACTGGGCATACCGTGGGGTTTTGTCCTGTGTCAACCGCGACCTTTGCTGCAAGCTTTACGGTATTGGGATAGCCGTGGTATGGGAGGCGTATAGAGAGAAGGAGGGGCTGCCATGATTCGCCCGAAAAAAGTTGGCCATGTCGTGCTCAAAGCGTGTGACCTTACCCGCGCCGAGCAGTTTTATACCGAGGTGCTGGGCTTTGAGGTCGTCACCCGGCTCAAACGGCCACGGGGCGTATTCTTCACCTTGGGTGAGCAACATCACGACCTGGCCGTCTTAGAGGTGCCGCCGGAAGCCGAGCCGGTGAAAAACAAGCAAGTCGGCCTGCATCACGTCGCCCTCCAGGTTGAGGACTTTGACGAGTTAAAAGAGAGCTATCGGACACTCAAAGACCACGACGTGAAGATCACCGCCACGATTGACCATGGCATCACCAAGAGCATCTATTTTCTTGATCCCGAGGGCAATCAGTTCGAGCTGTACTATAATGTTGGCGAAGATGGTCTGGAACGCATGCGTCGCGGAGAAGCCAACGCCCTCGACCCGTTGGACCTTGAAGCGTAAAGGCGAAGACTGGGGCGGTGTCGTATATGCCTGTACAGAAACCTCTTATTCGCCATCAAGGCGAACTGGACTGGGAAGGCTGGACGGACCCGGACCTTGCCGCGAAGAGTCCGTGTCGCTGGAAGCTTCTCGTCACAGGCGAACGCGATGCAAGTAGCGGACTCGTCAGTGGGATAGCGGAACTGCCGCCCGGCGTGGCGCTTCCCCTTCATCACCACGAACCTGAGGAAACCTATTATGTCGTCAGTGGCACCGGTCACGTTGCGATTGACGATTCCGAGGCATCCCTCGGCCCAGGCTCAGCAGTCTATATCCCGTCTAACGCGAAGCATACCGTCCGCTGCACCGGTACCGAGCCGCTGGTTTTTGTGTTCTGCCTCGCCTGCGACCGATTCGACCAAAACATGTATCATTTCGATGCGTAACAGCCGGTGAGCAGGCAACGTGTCGCGCTCACAAGTCGCGCCTGAAGGGGGCACCCCAAGCCGGGGGACTATCCGGGGAGCAGGGCTTAAATAACCGCCTCTAGCTGGATGATGACATTGTCGCGATCGCGCAGAAAACCAATACCGTTATACTGACCATCCAGATAATTATACTGCACGGTGAAGCGAAACGGATCGCGAATAAAGGTGATTTCGGGCTGGACCAGCCAGGACCCTTGCCAGTCGTACAAAAAGATCAGCTTGGGCTCGACTCTGCCCGAGAAATAGGCGGTTGAGATCAGCAGGGTTTGAATCAATTGGTGCTGGTCGATGTTGACAAAGCTCTGATTGTCCCGGTTGGGCTCGAAGATCGGCGCGGCAAAATGTCCAAAGCCGTACGAGCCCGCCACCGCCGAGACCGGCGTGTCGTTGAAGTCCAGGATGTGTCGCCCAAAAATCTGGCTGCTGATGAGAAAGGATTCGTTCGGATTCAGCAGGCTGATATAGCGGGTCATATCCAACCCGAGAGACCAGCGCACCACGTCGGATCGGGTGATCTTATTCCGGTAGCGAATCAAAGGGCGACCCGTGTCCGGGTCGGTGCCGACCTGTTGGAAGCCGGGCGTGATTCCTCCCGTTAAGGCCGGCCCCAAAAGCTGGTCTGAGGCGGAATTGTGAAAAAACGGCTCGGAGTGGAAATAGGCGAACTCGCCACGAAGAATGGACGAGATGCGGGGCACACCGAAGGTGAGCGAGCCGCCGCTGATCTGTATTTTCGGATACAGCGCCTCGGCCCGGAAGTGGTCGGTCAAAAAACGACCCGTGTCACCGGCCTGTACCGCAGCTTCAAAAGCGCCCAGACTGACGGGTCGGTTGGTCGGCGTCACGATGCGCAGCACGGGCGTGTCCAGATAGGTGGCGTAGTGGGCCAGGCTGAACATGACCTCGCCCCACACGCCAACAATACGCCCACCCCCGCGCGCGTCCGCGAAATTCTTTGAGGGTTTTTTGATCAGACCGGTGACCCCCGGCGGGTTGGGTGTGGACCAGGGAGAGCCGGTCGGAACCGGCGCGGCAATTTTATCGTCAAAGACCAGAAAGCCTTCAAGGTTGAGCTCAGACAGCGGCCCCATGCCGCCGAACCCATACACGACCCGGGCCATATCGAGCGGCACCCGCCGCTCGTCGAGCGACACCAGGAAGCCCCCAAATCCGGCGTCGAGCGGGTTGATCTGGTCCAGAAGGCGAAACACATCGGTCTCACCCCACGACAGGTTCTGGCGTCCGACCCGCAGGAAGAACGGCCCGTAGGCATAGTTCACATAGGCCTCAAACAAGCGGTGCCGATGCCGCAAGCGCTGACGCGGGTCGGCATGCCGACAGCCGAAGCGCCGGGGGTGGGTCCGCTTTGGTTTGTCCGGCTCACCGCAGTCCGCAAACAGCGGATAGCGCTCCCGAAAAGCCGCCGGGCCGTAGTCCCACACCCCGTCGTATTCTCCTCGGTAGGTCACAAAATAGTCGAGAGTATCCGCTCTCAGCAACCGTAGGGGGGCGAAGAGCGCTTGCAGCGGAGCCAGGAGCCCGGTCGTATTCCCCGCCACCAGACCGGTCAGGTCATGACTCAACTCGCCCTGAATAAACGTTCGGTTCTGGAGCATATTCCAGTCGTTGTACGGAGTCTGGAGGCGCGTATTCTCCGCCGCCCGCTCAACCGAAAAGGCCGTACGATTGTAGACGCGGCCGCTGAAGCGCAGGCTTTCGTCCTGATCGAGAAAGACCGCCCAGACCGGACTAGGTTGCAGGCTCAGCAGTACGCCAACCAGTAGGCCGACCCACAGCTTTCTTCCCAGCAGACAGACAGGCATCGTAACGTCCTCTGACATCTGGATGGCTACGGCCTTACTTCCCGCGCAGCATGAGGGTCATGACAGTGAACTGAGTCGGGGGGAGATTCCGATTCAGGAGAATCTTGGTAATCTGGAAATTGTTGGCCCGCTCAAGCTGGTAGTCAATCGAGCCCTGAGCGGCAATCTGCGCCACCCAGTCCTTATTGCCCCACGGATTGAATTCGGGATGCCGGGCGACCACCAGAAAACTCCGTTTATGCTGCCCTTCGTGGTCATACGTAAAGGCGAATAAGGGCAGAGAAGTTTGAACATCGATATAGAGGATGCGCTTGCTATACAGGGGATGTGAATTTTTCGGTGTGGCCTCAACCACCACGGCCCGGCGCAGCTCCCAGGGGTCAACCATATACCAATTACCGCGCCCACCCCAAGTGGGGGCACTCGCTCGGATCGGCCCCGGTGTCAGGACCGTCTGCTCGCGCAGATATTTCCAGTCATAGGCGTGAATATAGCCAAGAAATCCGGAGCGGTCCTCGATCAGCACCACGCCCCGCCCGGGCGAGATGTAGGGCATGTAAACAATTTTACGGGTACGGCGCGTCTTTGGATCATAGGCCCACTGGTCGTGCGGCAGGAAATCGTTGTCGGGCTGCACGGCCAGGATTTGATTTCCCTCGCTGTCGGACGGAGCCAGCATACGGGTGTATTGTTTGGTGTAGATGCCGTGTTTCTCCCACCGCGGGAGGTTTTTTGCGCTGTCAGGGCGATGCATGCCGTAGAGCGAGAAAAAGGCAAACGTCTGCGAGCGTTCTGTATTGCCACTGCTATTGACCAAGCTATTCGTCGCCCACATTTGCGCGTCGTCGCCCTGGTCGCGGTAGCGCAGGTTCCAGGCCGCTTTCAGACCGGCCTGCGGGTCGTCGGCGTCGAGCACGGGGAAAGGCTGGCCCGCCACATAATTCTGAAGTTCGCCCTCCCCGACCACTACGCCGCTGTAGTGTCGGAGCGTTGCGTCAATAAAGGACTGTCGAAGTTGCAGGTCCGTAGTCTCCTGCACGGTAATCGAAAAGTCACCCGCCGCCAGATAGGTCAGAATCTCCGGCGGCAAGACCGCCGAGGCGACTGAAGCGTTGGTGGCATCAAGTTTTAGGCCGGGCTGAATGCCCTCCACCTGTAGCGGCCCGTCTCGATAGAGGGAAAAATTTTCAAGAATGCGCTCACGTTCGCCCTCTTGCGCCTGGGCAACCCAGGCAAAAGGCCCGAACATGACCCAGGACACCAAGCAGCACAGGAGGACACTCCCTCCACGAAAAATACTTGTCACGCGGTTTCCCCTGAGAAAGCCCCAGCCCAACATCCCCTCCGGAGCCGGGATACTGCTGGCCTTCGTTATCGAGCCTCTTTCTGCCTGAGAACGCACAATTCCGCAACCGCTACCCCTGAAAGGCCAGACCGGCTTGCATCCCTCTCCCGGTCCCGTTAAGCAGACGGGGCAGTAAATTCATACAGGAGGAAGGAAGTTATGAGTGCACGAGAGATCGAAGCGGCAGCCAGAGGGTTCTTTGACGCTTTTACGCAATTGGATGTGGAAAAGGCTATCGACATGCTGTCCGAAGACCTTGAGGTGATTGACCACGTTCCCTATCGGTTTGACAGCAAGGCGGAGTTCGCCGATTTTTTGCGGGGCGCAATGGCAGGCATTGCCTCGGCCAACTCCGGCCTGCGCCAACTGTCCTGCCGGACCATTGGCAGGAGCGCCGGTGTGGCAAACGCCTATGATACGTTTACCGGAGTGGGGAAGGACGGTCAGGTCAGCACCTTAAACGGACGGACCACCCTCGTCTTCGGCAAAGAAGACGGCCAGTGGAAAATCGTCAGCGCCCACTTCTCTCCCCTGCCAAGCCATTAATTCTCTAACTCCCCTTTCCAAGAGGGGATGCGTTTTGCTCCCCTCCGAGCGAGGGGAGTATCGCTGGAGAAGCCGTCTAGGCGGCTCCGGCTCGCAGCACTTGACCGGGCAGGCTGCCGGTATGCCGCTGGTCTTCGTACAAGACCTCGCCGTTTACAATCGTGTGCATCACCCCCTGAGCCGGAACGACCAGCCGCCGGCCGCCACCGGGCAGGTCGTAGCGCATCTCGGGCCGCCTGGGCGAGCCGATCGTAGCGGCATCAAAAACGGCAATATCGGCAACCATGCCTTCAGCCAGCACACCCCGGTCGGGCACACCAAAAAACCGGGCAGGCTCGGAGGTAATCCGCTGGACCGCCCGCTCAATCGGCATGAGTTGCTTTTCACGCACCCAGGTGCCGAGCAGATAGGTGCAGTAGCCCGCGTCGCACAGCATATCCACGTGGGCGCCGCCGTCCGACAGGCCAATCATCGTGTTGGGATGGGTGATGAGTTCGGCTACGCGATTTTCGTCCGCGTTAAAGAGAGCCATGACGTACTGGATATTCAGATTGTCCTCAATGGCCAGGTCGAGGAAGGTGTCCAGCCCGTCCTTCCCCCGCTCGCGGGCCACCTCGTCAACCGTTTTGCCCTCGTACTGTTTGAGCGCCGGATTACTGACTTCCTGGATATCGACCCGGTCCCACTTCCCAGGAAAGACCCTGGGCTCCTCAAAGGTTTTGCGCCAGGCCTGGCGGAAGTCGGGGTCACGGTAGAGTGCGATCTGCGCCTCTTCCGACTTGTTAAAGGCCGGGTTCCAACACTCCAGATTGGCGAAAATGAACGGGTTGCGCAGGTTGACCTGCACACTGAGCGGCCGACAGGTGACCTGCGGAACGATTCCGCGCTGAATCAGGGACTCGGTCTGGCGGAGCGTTTCCATACAGACATCGGGCTGGTCGTCGCGTGACAGCATGGCCAGCCAAGTCACCGGACGATTACTCTCCGTGCCCAAATGGTCAAGTAAGGCGTAGTCGCTTTCTGTCACGACACCCGGCTGGTCGTTCAGGGCGAGTTCAATCGAGCCCCGGCCAAGGTCTTTGAGGACACCGGCGTAGGCGGCCAGTTCGTCAAAGCTGGCCAGGCGACAGGCAAGCGGCCGGCCCTGATAGCCGATATGCTGCGGACCGTTGGTAGTCGAAAAACCAAATGCCCCGGCCTGCATGGCTTCACGCAGAAGGGCGGCAATTCGGGTTGTTTCCTCTGGCGTGGCGGCCCGCTCCATGGACTCTTCACCCATGACGTAATGGCGAAACGGGGTCAGTGGAGCCATGAACCCGAGGTTGATCCCAGAGCCTCGCTGAGCCGCGGCATCCATATATTCGGGGAAGGTTTCCCAGTCCCAGGTCACGCCTTGTGACAACACATCAAAAGGAATGGCCTCAACATTGACGAGATCCCAGGCCGCGATCTCGCGCACCTCGGGTTTGCACGGAGCCAGACCCACGCCGCAATTGCCCATGATGACGCTGGTCACACCGTGCCAGGACGACGGAGAGATCACCGGGTCCCAACAGATCTGGGCATCATAGTGGGTATGGTGGTCGATAAAGCCGGGGGTGACCGTCAGGTCGGCCGCATCAATGACCCTTTTTGCGCCGTCGCTGATTTTCCCAATTTCGGCAATCTTCCCCTCTGCCACCGCGATATCGGTCCGGACCGGCGGTGCGCCGCTCCCATCAACCACCGTGCCATTCCTAATCAGCAGATCGTAGGACATCTTTTTCCCCTCCCTGTATGGTTCCGAGTTTTTGAATGTGCCGTATCCCTATCCTGTTCCCTCATGTAGGGTCAAGCGTTGCCATTGTCATTGCCTATGCTCTGGTGGAAGAGCTATGATTTGCGAGTTCTGCAGAGGAAGGACAAGAAAGAAGAAAGTCCGGCGTCAACATTGGCTCTGAGGCAAACTCTATATTGTCGAGAATGTCCCCGCAGAGGTTTGTCTGGAGTGTGGAGAGCATTATTTTTTGGCTACGACTCTTGATGAGATTGCTCGGCATATTTCAGCCGAACACGAGGTCAAAGAACATCTTGATGTCGAGGTTGTCAGTTTGTAGGAGTCCTCACCGGAGGGCTTGAAACACAGGCCGGAGAAAGGACCTTATAGAGCGATGGCAACCACGAGTGCAGTCCTCCAGGAAGTCGAAGTCAAACTCCTCACCGAGGACGTGACGGTCTTCGACCAGATCGCAGCCTGTTCCCAGTTCGGTCCTTTTTGTCTTGAACGCCGTCCGACCTTACAGTTGCAGACGACATATCTGGATACGGCCGACTTCCTTATCGCCCGGCATGCACTCGCCCTGCGTCTGCGGCGCATAGGGGACGATGGCTGGGAAGTCTCGACCAAGGGACAGGGCCAGGTCAAAGGGGCCATTCACGCTCGCCCGGAACGAACGGTGGTCCTGCCCAGCGCTCCGACCTTTCCCTTCGTCCCACCAGAAGAATTAGCCGGCGGTTTACCCGCCGCTGCTATCGGCCAGACGCTGGCCCCGATTCTGGTTTCCGAGGTGGAGCGCCAACGCCTGGCCATCAAGCGGAGCGCCGAGCCCCAAGAAGCGGCTCTGGCAGAAATAGCGCTCGATACGGCGCGCTACCGTGATCCGAAAGCACCGGAGCGTACCTTTGCCACGTTTTATGAAGTCGAAGTCGAACTGGAGACCGGCACACAGGATGAACTGAAACAGATCAGCCGTTTTCTCCAGGAACGTTTTCCCTTACACCCGTCACGCGACAACAAGCTGCATCGCGGGCTCGCTCTCTTATACGGCCCAGGGGTATGGAAAGTCCCCTACGCAAGCCCGCCACGGTCAAGCGTGTGAGGTCCGTGAACCGTCCTCCTTACCGTTTCGTTTTATGACCACGGAGCGACCTCGGCGATAAAGTCCGTAAAGGTCGTATGGACTTGCGCGCGCAGTTGCTCCTGCTGCGCTTCAAAGGTCTGCATCAGGAGATGGACTGCGGTATCAGTGCGATGCCGCTGGCCGGGCGATCCCGGTACTGCGCGGACGAGTTCTCGCAGCATCTGCCGCTGGACATCGAGGTCGTTGAGCTGACCGAGTACATCCTGGAGAACGCGCAGCCGTCGGACCGGCTCCGCCGTCATCTCCTGGGGAAACGCACTGGTAAAAAACTCGAACATATAACGGAGCTTCTTGCAGGCAATGCGCAGTCTATGCAGTTGCTCGGGAGTGCTGTCCCTGAGAGTGTCAGGCGGTGTGGCGGCGAGCATCCGCTGACACTGCCCGCGGATGGCTTTTCGGACCAGCTTGGCCAGCTTGCGTTCTGCCTGCGGTCCCCTGGCTTTCGTCTCCGTTGTCGCGCTTTCCCAGCGCTGAAGAATGGCCTCAGACTGCGGGGAGTTCAGCGCCTCCACCAGTCGGTGCTGGGTGGCGTAGCGGTCCTGCTGAACGGCGCGAAAAAGCGGGTCCATATCCGGACGCAGGTCTGGCGGCACGGCGGCCAGATAGTCCGCTTGCTGGAGCAGCAACACGTCCAAGTCACGCAGGTGGTTGGTCAGGCTACCCAGAAAAGACAGGTCTTTGCGTAGGTGTTGGCTTAAGCGAACCGGAAGCACCTTGGGCAGTTGGCCGAGCAAGGATCGGGCGCGCCGAACGGCGACGCGGAAGTCGTGCAAAAACTCGGTATCAATATCGTGGAGGATACCCGGCCGGTTCTGTCTGACGATGTCGAGCAGAAAGGCCAGAATCGCGCGCACCGCATGCTCAGCCCGCATGTCGGGCTCGAATGTGAACGCGAGTTTCGCTGAATACGCCCGAGCCTGCTGGACTGTATGAAGGATTGCCGCAGGACCGCTTGAAGAAACCGCTGTCAGACCCAAGGAGTCCAGCCACGCCCGCAGTTCACCGGCCACGGCCGACCCGGCATAGGCGGCAACCTCGATCTGGGTCGGAAGCGGGACGATCCGTCCGTAGTCTTTGGCTGCGCTCTCTTCAAAGACAATATGCGCCACCGGGCGATGGGAGGCCGCCTGCTCTGCCAGCGCAAAATACGCGGCGTGCACGACCGCCCGCTCCATCAGCGCACGGATTGAGACGAACGACAGGAGTTGGGCTTTGAGGGGACTCTCCACCCACTCGCCAACGTAGGGCAGAAGCGCCAAGCAGGGAGTGCGTTCGCTCACCGGACGGTGGTCCAGCGACCAGAGCGCAGCCGTATCGTGCGTCTGACACAATGCCAGTCCACGCCGAAACAAACGCCAGTCAAAAGTGTCGAAATAGTGCCGCGTCTGGGTTCCTAAGGAGGCGAGCTCAACGGGAAAACGCGCCTGCAATTGACGCAGAAACTGGCCCTGAGTCGTGCTCTCTGGCAAGGTATAGCGAGCCCGCGCACTCATGCCCGGCTCTGATCTGTTATGAGACATGTCCCCGCGCATCCCTTGTAGTATAGAGACCTGTGAGGACTAATAAAGATGGCTCTGGAAATGAATGCGCACCCCGGCACCTATGCCCTTCTCTTGCAGGCGGACCACCAGCGGACCGTCCAGGTTGGGCGGCTGGGCCAGCTCACCGTTGAGCCGGGCTGCTACGTCTACGTTGGCAGTGCCCTGGGACCGGGAGGCGTACGGGCGCGGGTCGGTCATCATTCTCGGCTGGCGACCCGTCCGCATTGGCATATTGATTATCTCCGCCGGGCAGCCACGCTTCGAGACATCTGGTATTCCTCCGATTCCGTTCGCCGGGAGCATGCCTGGGCTGATATTTTTGCGCGCATGCCGGGCGCATCGATTCCCCTTCCCGGCTTTGGCGCATCCGACTGCACGTGTCTGGCCCATCTGTATTTCTTTTCGCGTCAACCCAGGCTGGATAGCTTTCTACGCAGGCTGCGAGCCGCTCTTCCGAATCATGATCGAGTGGATCGGGTAAGCGGGAAAGCAATAGCGCAGCTTGTCTTACCTGGTTGAGCTGCTCTATAGATGGACAGAGTTTTGGGCCTCATCGGAAGAAGAAACAAAAAAGGAGGGAAACGATGCCAGTCGCACGCGAACAGTTTGCCACCCAACTCCAGGAAATGGTCGCCCATCGTCGTGCCTTTTGGGATCATCCCTGGGTGTTGAAATTTCGGCGCTCGGCGCTGAGCAAAGAGCAGGTCCGGCACTGGATCGAACAGCAGTTCTACCTGACTGGTCGAGTGCACGACCTGATCGGCCCCCTGTATGTCAACTGCGAAGACGCCGCCGTACGAGCGCATATTCTCGAAAATCTACTGGAAGAAGAAACCGGCCAAATTTCCAAAAGCGCGCCCCACCCGGAACTGTATATTCGTCTCGGAGCGGCGCTCGGCAGCAGTCGGGAGACCATGCAACATATTCGCCCCTTACCTGAGACGGTTGCGCTCCGCACGTGGTGGATTTGGGTGGTGGCCCATCGTCCCTTTGTTGAGGGACTGGCCGCCGTCAGCGTTGCCGGCGAAGCCCAAGTTCCAGGTGCCGGCGATGAGTTCTCCCGTATCCTGGAAAAAGACTACGGTCTGACCCACGAGGAGACCGCCTTTTGGTGGGTGCATGAGGAAGCGGATAAGGATCACGGCGGAGGAGCGGTCGAGCTCGTTTCCAAGCTGGCCCAAACCGATGAGGAACAGCAACGTGTTCGGGACGCGGTCGATCATACCCTCGAACTGCTATGGCGCTTTTTTGATGGCCTGGAGTTAGCCTACGGCGAACAGCGCCGGGCGGCCTGACCTCTCGCCACTGCGACACCACCCAGGACACCACTTCTCCAGCGGCATAACCCCGATTCGAGAACAGGTCCGGCACCGGGAGCCCTCGATCCAGCAACCGTCAGTCGACTACCCTCTCTGTACACACCGAGGGACCCGATGGCGGCTAGAGCAGTTTACGATAAGTTGTAGCCGTGCCGGTCCGCTCTCGTCATGCCAGACTTGATCCGGCATCCAGCAGCCAGAGAGCCGGGGGCCTGGATGCCTGTTTTCGCAAGAATGACGGGCGGCTACACAGCATCGTAATTTGCTCTAGTGGTGAGCTTTACTATAAGTGTTTTTTTGTGGATCTAGACTATCAAGCCATCTCACCACTTCCTCAGGCGTGGCGTACCCCTCTTCTTTAAGCAAAGTTACAATGTCGCGTGCACAGACAATTACCACAGGGTGACCATCTTCCACGATCTCCTTGTATGCTTGTGTACCCACGTGGGAAGTTGTCACTAGAATTCCGAATTCACGATGGCGTATCCGGGAAATAAGGCGAGATACATCAGCGACACCCACGCCTCTCTTGCTGTAGCATTTAGCTTCAAGCGCGAAATTGACCGCGATCGATGCCCTATCACGGCCTAGTCGAACCTTGCCTACTGCGTCTCGTCCACCATCGCGCCACGGTCTAGTTAAGTCAAGGTCTATCACGTCGCGCAGCAACAGCTTAGCAAGCTCACCTGCACAAGCTTCGAAGTCCGTTGGTCTGCTCTCGAATCGACTACGAATACACTCGACGATCCTCCTATCAATTTGATCTTGAGGTAACTGCTCCTCTCTTGTGCGAACGGCTCTGGTCGCAGGTGCTTGTAGAGGCTTGTACTCTCCTGTTTCAACCCATTGTTTCCAAGAGAGGGGTGCATGTGCAACATCTGGCAGTTCCTTCTTGGCCTCGTCGGTCCAGTGCTTCGCTATCGTTACTTCATCCAGGATTGTAAATGTGGCGCGATAATTCTGGAAGCGCTGCCCATTAACGGATTTCCATATGGCGACTAAATCTTGAGTTGGTGGTACACCAGGAAAACCAGGAACCGCCAAACCACGAAATACAAAAGCACGCTTGGTACGCAGCGCCGCAAATACCAAAATGGGCGGACACAGATGTCGGCGACCAAGATGTAGATGATCGAATACCGTACGTAACAGGTGATTACCGAATCGTCTTGTCTCGTGTAGCTCTTGGCCGGGTTCGCGATTGTCCCCATAATACACGAAGCGACCAGTTGCTGAATCCAATTCATCCGGCCAATCGGGTTCTGCAAAATTTGATGTGAGGACGATTAATGCAGGATTATCTTTTGTCCCGCGGTACCTGAAGCCACCTTGATTGGCGACATTTACGAGTCGATTGAGCGGGTCAGCGTAGTTTCCATTGGGTTGTCTGACACCTTCGTAGACCGCATCAACCCGAAGTCCATCACTACCGTCCGTAAATTCGCTAGCCAATTGCTTTCCCTTACTTCGTCCATTTCGACAGTTTTGTCAGGTAGACGAACAATCCTATTCGTTCACTGCTCAAGATGATCCACGATATCGCAAGCTACATCGTAATACCGCCCACAGCAGTTTAGCAGGCCCTATTTTATTCTCCAGGTACCGTTTTTTATTCGACGCCGACCTGCCACTCCGTTTGTCGGCGAGGCGGTTCAGTGACCGACCCTCGTTGGGCCGGGTGGTCCGCGCTCGCTCACGTTACTCCTCAGACAGTTCTCTCCTGTGTTGCGGCGGTACAGTTTCTATTGGTTCATGAGCACGCCTTTGCGTTCGAGCAGGACTCCGACCCGCCTATAGCCACCGCAGCCTCCAGGACGATCATCCACCCGCCCCATCGGGCCTGTGGGAGGCACCGCCGAGAGCGATGCGGGTCACGAAATCTCGCAACGTTCTGCTAGTAGCTCTCCAGCGCCTATCCAAAGAAGGTCTGGCACGCACGTCCGTCGGATCACCCCGAGGCGCTCAAGGACCTGGAGAAAATCGCAGGCCGGTTGATGCACAAAAATACACAGATATGTTGATAACTGCGCAGCAATCGCTTACGGTGCCAAGCATGGAGGCTGACGCAGATGGCTGATCTGGTTCGCGTGCAGGTGCTGATGCCGAGGCCGGAGGCCGATCGGTTCAACACCTATTGCCGGGAGAAGGGTTACAAAAAGTCACCGCTGATCGCCCGACTCGTCCGCGAGTATCTGGACAGGGAAACCTTCAATCCACAGCCGGACCTGTTTACTAGAGACCAACAGGAGTCCCAAGAGTCGTGACGGGCCACATCATCCAGGAAAAGTTGGCGAGGCTTCGAGCCGGCGCACAGCCGCGAGTGCTCGATCTTTTTTCAGGGTGCGGCGGACTTTCCCTCGGCTTCAGTGCAGCGGATTTCGAGATCACAGCTGCGGTCGAGAGCCTTGCGCGTTTATACGACATGCAGCACGACCCGGCCTATCAGGACACGCTGTGCTACCCCTCGCCGACAAGCGGCGATCCGGTCGGTCTGTCGTTTCTGATCCCGCGCACGCGGGACGACCTCGTGCGGCGGCGGACCATGAGCAAGGTCTGGGCGGACGCGACCTGCGGTATGATGGGCCGCAGTGCGGACTTTCTCAATGCCATGGTCACCGCCTGGGCGGCCAAGGCCGACTATTTTGCCCAGCAGAGTCCAAAGTGCCGGGAACGCGTCCTGGACTATTATGAGTACTGCCGCGAGAGCGATCTGTTTCTCACCCATACCTTGGTTGACCCACAGGTGGACCGCTCCAGGAACCGAGCCGAGCAGGATGACCCCTATCAGTGTCTCGGGATTGTCGACGAGACCGCCGAGGGGTTGGTGATTCGAGGTGCGAAAATGATTGCCACGGCCGCACCGTTCGCCGATGAGATTCTGGCCTGGCCCTTTCCGCCAACCCTGACCGAAGCAGAGTCCGCCTACGCCCTTGTCTTTATCATCCCGGTTGCCTCGCCGGGGCTGAAGATTCTGTGTCGGGAGTCCTTCACCCGGCCCGGTGCGGTTGAGGATCATCCACTGAGCGCCCGATTTGACGAGATGGATGCGGTCGCGGTTTTTGCTGATGTGGTTGTCCCCTGGGAACGCGTGTTTTTGCACAAAGACGTCAATCTGGTCGGTCAGATGTATACCGGCACCCGCATTCGAGAATGGACGGCCCACCAGACTAATACGCGGCTGCTGTCCAAGCTCGAGTTTGTCTACGGCACGCTCAGCCTCATGGCTGAAGCCATCGGGGTCCAAGACAAACCTGTTGTCCAGGAAACTTTGGGCGAGGCCGCCAGCTATGTGGAAATCATCAAATCCATCCTGCTGGCGGCGGAACACGAGGCCGAAATTGATCCGTCCAACGGAGCGATCTACCCGGCTCTGGAGCCCCTCCAGGTCGGACGGGTCTGGGGGCCGCGCATCTACCCGCGCTTAATGGCCATGATACGTCGGATCGGCGCAGGCGGGCTGATGCAGATTCCGACGACATTTTCTGCCTTTGACGGACCGACCGGCCCGGACCTGGAAAAATATTATCGCGGCGCCCGCATCCCGGCCCAGGACAAAGTCCGGCTCTTTAAGCTGGCCTGGGACCTGGTTGGCTCCGATTTTGGCTCACGGCACGAGCTGTACGAAATGTTCTACGCCGGCGATCCCAGCATGATTACGGCCAGCCTGCATCGGGACTTCGACACCGCACGGTGTACGAACCGGGTCAAGGCATTTCTGGGTTTGGGGGAGTAAGGCCCTAGACCGGTGTCGCCAGCAGCTCGCTCAGGTGCTGGTCAATTTGTTTCAGATAGTCCGGCTCAATGCCAAACAGTCCAAGGTGGCCGTATACGCTGTGAAGTACCCGGAATTCGCTGTTCGGAATGAGCTGCTGTTCGGCTTCACAGTCGCGCGGCGGGAAAAACATATCTTCGTCAATCGGCATGACAAACACTTTTGCCTGAATCCGCTCAAGCGCCTGCTTAAGATCCCCACCGGTATGCCGACTGACATCTCCCCGCTGCCATTTCCAGGCCATGCACAACAGATTGTTCGGGTCCATGGGCAGAAAATAGTTTTCAACAAAACCGACCACAAAGTCTTCGGTGGAAGAGAAACCCAGCTCCCGCCAGGCTTCCTGCTTGAACAGCTCGGTACAGAAGCCCATCACCGACCACAGGCGGGCCTGACGGCGCAGTCCGACCTGGACCGCGTGCGGGTCGGTATACCAGCCGTTATTCCAGGCCGGGTCCGAGGTGATGGACTCGTTTAAGGTCTCGACGTACAGAAAATCGTGCGGCGTATTCTTGGCCGTGCCGGCCAGCGGAGCCGCGCGCTTGACCATGTCGGGATAGCGCACAGCCCACTCATAGGTCTGCTGCGCGCCCATGGAGCCGCCACACACCAGCTCCAGGCGTTCAATACCAAACTGTTCGGTCACCAGCTTATGCTGGGCACAGACATCGTCGCCGATCCGGATGCGCGGGAAACGCGCCATATTGAACGGGGCGGGCGTATTGGACGGCGAACTTGACAGACCGTTGCCGAGTTGGTTGGCGATAATGACAAAATACTTGTCCGGGTCGATGGCCCGGCCTTTGCCCACATGGACGTCAGCCATGATCCTGCTGGTCCCCGAGTACCAGGTCGGCATGAGAATGGCATTGTCCTTTTGGGCGCTCAGCGTTCCCTGGGTGGTATAAGCGAGCTTACCGTCGTGCAGGCTCCCGCCTTCCTCTAATGGAAAATTGCCAAGATCGAATAGCTCAAACGGGCCGTGGTTCTCGTGCGAGTAATAGTCGTTAGATACGCTGGCCATGCTCCGTCTCCTTGTCTGCTGAGCGTGCGCTGTTTGAATCAGCCGTTTGGTTGGGGTATAGCTGATTCGGACGGAAAGCCCAAGAGAAATAAAAGAGCACCATGTCGCACGACGCGCCCCTGAACGCGGAACTCGACGCCATCGAATACTACTTCGAGCAGGGCGTCACCGACGGGTTGCCCGTTGTCCCCCCAACGGAAGAACGGATGCAGCTCATGCTGGCTGCCACCTCACAGGCCGCAGACGAAGTGGTTGCGCTCGTGCCGCCCAATTTTGGGGAAGCCTCGGTCGAGAAGATCGCCGTGAATGCGGTTATGGCCGGCTGCAAGCCGGCATTCCTGCCGGTCGTGATTGCTGGTGTTCGGGCGATGTGCGACGAACGGGCCAATCTACACGGCGTGCAGGGCACCACCCACACGGCCACGCCGCTGTTTATGATCAACGGCCCGGTCCGCCAGCAGCTCGATATTAACTGCGCGGCCGGCGTGTTTGGTTCGGGCTGGCGGGCCAATGCGACCATAGGCCGGGCGCTGCGCCTGATCATGATCAATATCGGCGGGGCGCATCCGGGCGAGATCGATAAGTCAACCATGGGCCATCCCGGCAAATACACCTATTGCATTGGCGAGTACGAAGAACAGAACCCGTGGGAACCGCTCCACGTCGAGCACGGCTACGAGCCGGCGCAGAGCACCATCAGCGTCTATTGCTGCGACGCTCCGCAGTGTGTGAGTAATCACGGCAGCCGTACGGCGCGTGGTATTCTCGACACCCTCGGGGCCAGTATGGCTGTGGGCTGGAGCGATAAGACCTATCTGGCCGGCAACTATATCGTCGTGCTCGGCCCGGAGCACGCCAACAGCATTGCCGCCGACGGTATGAGCAAACAGGACGTCAAGCGCTATCTGTACGAGAACGTCCGTCGACCGCTGCACGAACTCCTTCCCGGACCGGACGGCAGTGAAGGCGTGAAGCGGGACAACCTGCCCGGCTGGCTGAACGCCGCAGACGATTTCAGCCTGATCCCGAAAGTGTCCTCCCCGGACGGCATTATTATTGTCGTGGCCGGTGGGACGGCCGGACGCTTTTCCGTACATATGTGCGGCTGGGGTGGCGGCGCCGGGCGGAGCGATCTGGTGACCGTACCCATAGAGACGTAAACCCCCTCAAGAGGAGAACGACATGCCAAAACTCTATGACCCGACCGCAGCCCCGAAGCAGGCCGCCGCGACGCTTGCGGCCCGTGTACCGGACTTGCGCGACAAGACCGTTGGTCTGCTCGACATCAGCAAGGCCAAGGGCAATTTTTTCCTGGACCGCGTGGAAGAGATGTTGACCGTACACTTTCAGCCGCGCGCCATCATCCGGCGCATGAAGCCCACGTTCGCCCGTCCGGCACCGGAGGACATCCGTCAGGAACTGGTCCAAAAATGCGATTTTCTGATAGAAGCCCTAGCCGATTGAGGGTCGTGTACAACGTGCAGTGTGCACGACGGCATCTTTTTTGAAAAAGCCGGTATCCCCTCTGCGGTGTTTGCCACGACCGAGTTTTCCAATGCCGCGCTTGCGCAGGCCAAGGCGCTCGGCATGCCGAACTTCAAGGTCATCCTGGTGGAGCACCCCATCCAGCCGCTCACGCCGGAGGAAGTCCACGGCCGGGCCGAGGCCGTGTTCGGTCAGATGGTTGAAAAAGTGACGGGGCGAGCGGGCTCCTGATTTCACCCGTCCCAACTATCGGTCGGGGTAACTCCTGGATTACCCCGACGGTCAAATCACTTACCCGGCCAACGGGATAATGCCCATCACCACCGGTTCATCACTCACCACTCGGGTGGTATGGCCCTGACCGGTCGTGTCTTCGACCAGACGGGCGTCGCCGGGACCAAAGCGCCGGGTGGTGCCGTCGCCTAGGCCGATTTCCAGTTGGCCGGAGAGAATAATCACGTACTGTCGGCGCGGCGCGGGATGCCAGTCCATAAAGGTCCCGACCGGCACTTCGACAAAAGAGATATGTGACGTGGCTTGCGGTTCGGTCAGGGCTGGATGCGAGGCCAGGCTCTGGTCTTCGAAATGCGATTGGCCGTCGTCCCCGGTGTACAGGCGATAGAGTCCCACTGTGCTCCCCTCTCTACTCCGGCTGAATCGGATACAGTTTGAGCGCGTTATCCCACATGATCTTGCGCTTGCTCTCGTCCAAGACATCGGGCAGACCGAGCAACTCCTCGGTCGCTCGCGCGTATAAGCGGCCTTCGGGATGGCCGAAGTCGGTGGCAGTGACAATATTGTCGTCACCCAGGGTGGCGATCACCTGGGCGATACCGGGGTCATCCTGGTCGGCGGCGATATAGCACTGGCGCTGAAAGTAATCGAGCGGCGCCATGCTCAGCCCGTCAATGGCCAGCCCCCGAAAGCCGCCCTGGACGCCGGCTCCGAGACGGTCCAACCAAAAGGCCACCCAGCCCGCGCCCGACTCAAGATGGACGACCCGCAGCCTGGGATGGCGCTCCAATACGCCTCCCATAATCAGCGCCGTGCTGGCCAGCATATTGCCAATGGTGAACGCCACCGTCCCTTGTGCAACGCGGAGCTCGGGCAGGTAGTAATACAGCATCTCGTCCGCAGCGTTGCCCGCTCCGACATGGATGCCCAACGGGACATCGAGGTCTTCCAGTGCGGTCCACAGCGGATCGTAAAACTCGTCGTACAAACGATGTTGTCCAACCGGGGTCGGGTTGATGTGCACCGCCTTGAAGTCGAACTCTTTGACGCAGCGGCGGGCCTCTTTTGCCGCCTCAAGGGGATCGCGCAGATCAACCGAAGCGACCCCGACCACCCGCGTGCCGGCTGCGGAACAAAAGTCGTGCAGCCAGTTATTATACGCCCGGCGATAGGCCGCCGCGGTGTCTGCTTCGAGTTCCGGCACCGCCGTCATGTACAGACCGGCCGTCGGATACAGGACCATGTAATCAATGCCCGCCCGCTCCAGGGCCAGGTCGTAGTGCTCGGGCGGAAACCCCTCGCGCGCAAAGCTGGCGTAGGCTTCGTCATGCTCCGGCAGAACGATACGGGTGCCGGCATCACCAAAAGTGGGCCGGCCCTCTCGGACGGGGTCGCTCCCGAAGGGCATGACGTATTCTTGGTCGTGGGCCGAGGGAACGGTAACGGAAATACCAAAGCCGAGGGGGTCGCCTTGATAATCAACCCACGCCCGCGGCATGTGTGAGCGAAATTTGGGTTCGAGATATTTT
This sequence comes from Candidatus Binatia bacterium, assembly GCA_022826945.1. Taxonomy (GTDB): domain Bacteria; phylum Desulfobacterota; class Binatia; order Bin18; family Bin18; genus Bin18. Next base: position 50,503 of record JAJDTY010000047.1, on the reverse strand, counting down.
TCAAACAGATCCGGCGGCTCCAGGATATGGGAGTCACTATCAATGAGGCGATGACCCTTGCTCATTGTCCCCCTCCTTTTTCAGACACGACGCTGCGTCAACCTCAGCCGCACCCTAGCGTAACCGAAAGTCGTGTCAAGTTGTGCCTGTCCTTCCACGGGACGCTTTGACACGCCTGTCGTTTCACAGGATAATCTCGCCAGCAAAGACAAGGAGCGCACAGCATGACAGATATGACAGACAAAGTCGCCCTCGTTACCGGAGGCAGTTCGGGCATTGGCCGGGCAACCGCCCTTGCCTTCGCCCGTGACGGCGCCAAAGTCGCGGTTGCCGATCTCAATATCGTCGGCGGACAAGAAACCGTATCCCTCATCACAGGGGCCGGTGGCGAAGCGTGTTTCATTGAGGCCGATATGGGCGAGGCTGCCTCCGTAGCGGCCATGGTCGAAAAGACCGTTGAGACCTACGGCAGGCTCGACTACGCTCATAATAACGCCGGCATTGAAGGCGTACTCAAACGGACGGCCGAGCAGGCCGAAGAGGACTGGGCACCGGTCATTCAGATTAATCTGACGGGTGTCTGGCTGTGCATGAAGTATGAGATCCCACACATGCTCCAGCAAGGGGGTGGAGCTATTGTCAACACGGCCTCCGGGGCGGGCCTCATCGGCGTGAAGCGCATGGCTGCCTATGTGGCCAGCAAGCACGGCGTGGTTGGGCTGACGAAAACCGCCGCACTTGAATACGCCAAATCCGGTATTCGGATCAACGCGGTCTGTCCTGGGGTGATCAAGACAGCCATGGTCGACCGAGTCTCGGGCAACCGACCGGACATCCTCGATAAGATGATCGCCGCAGAACCCATCGGTCGTTCCGGGCAGCCGGAAGAAATCGCCGAGGCCGTGGTGTGGTTATGCTCGGACGCGGCCTCATTTGTCACTGGCCACGCCATGGCCGTGGATGGCGGGGCGGTTGCGGCGTAACCCTGGGAAACTGAAAGGTTTTGGCTCTCGGCGGATCGGTGGGACTATCAGCCTCCTGCTGTGGCGGGCGAGGGCGTTGTTTCAGAACAACCAGGAGAGGTGACCCGCGTCTCGCCCCTACTGCACATCCGTAATCACGAAGTTCTGATTCGTTTGCTGCCACTCCAGCGTGACCGTCTGCCCCGAGTGTGGAAAGTTCCCCGCCACACATTCGCCCTCGACCCCTTCCAGCACCTCCGCCCCCAGCGTCGTCACCCATACCGTCGCCCGGCCTAACTCGACCCCATCCACCAAAGCGGTGACGGTGTGTTCCCCATCCCCCCACCGGTTCCAGTTGACGACCAGCTCAAAGCCATTGTCCACATCCCCACAGGTCTCCAGCGTATCCGGCCGCTCCAGGCCATACGCCGCCACGTACCGCGCGCCCTCCCCCCGCTCAGTCTCGATCTCGAGCTCCACCAACTCGGCGTGGCACACCCAGCCCCACAGCGCCCCCGTCCCACTCTGAGACGAGGCCGGCCCCGGGTTCTCCAGCGCCCCTCCCGGAGCCCCGGCGCTCGGATAAAACCCTGACCCCACGATGAAGTCAGCCGGGAGTATGCGTCCGCCTGCATTGATTTCACCGCTGAACTCGCGGGCGTAGCCCACCTTGGGGATATCGGCGCTGTCGGAGTCGTCGGCGGGATCGTCGTAATGATACTCCACGAAGTTGCCTTCCGGGTTACTCTTTGCCGCGGCGAGGACTCGCGGCAAAATGAGCTCGCCGGTCCGGCCGTCCCGAGCAGTCCCGACCAGAGGTTGAAGTTCGAAGAGGTCCGGCTCCGTTGCGTGAAACAGGACGATGTTGTTTTGAACATCCAGGACGTAGAGATATACGGAACCGTGTCTCCAGGGCCCCTCGGGATCCCGCAAGGCAATCCGGGCTTGCGAGGCCGCCGCGGCATCGCCGGTACTCATGAGTTCAAGAAAGAACTCCCCCGCCTGCGTGACAAAGGCCTTCAAGGTTCTGCGGCCCACCACGTCCGCGGCAGTAATGGTCGGGTCGCCGTGATCGATGTCTTCCTCAACCAGATGAGAGGCGTTGAGATCGAATCCCGCGAGCAGTACGATCGGAGCCCCTAATTCGGGCGAGTTATAGACGGCGGCATAGCCGGAGGCGCCTGGTATGCCCGGTCGTATGTCTGGGATAGGGGTGGTCGCATCGAACGGGGCAGCCGGTTCTTGCGACAACGTGGCAAAGACGGCCTGGAGAGCGAGGGCGGCGGTGCCAGGATCAGGAGAAGCCAGATTGGCCAGATCGGTAGGGGATACGCCCAGCGCAGAAAGGATCTCTGCGTAAATCAAGGGGTTGAGCAGCCCGCCCGACAAGGCCATATTCTTGGCGTGAACGAACACCCTGCCGTCGGGCGTCAGGGTTACGATGTACGTGGAACCGGAACGCCAGGGACTCCCCTCCTGCCTTATGATACATCCGATATGTTGACCTAGTTGCGCGGTCGTGGCCTGCTGGGCATGTTCTCTGGACCGCTCTCTCACGGCCAGTGTGAAATCCATCAGGCTCGCGCTGCCGTCTTCCACCTGTTGCGCCGTCACTCGCGGGTCCGCAGGCGGCGTCTCACCGGCAGGGAGGGGGCACGCTTCCTGGGCCTGCGCCAAGGCCGGGCGGGCAGCGGAAAAGACGCCGGCCAGCACGAGCAGGCCTGTGAGAAAAATCACCGCACCCCGTGGAATGGACGAAGTCCGCCGGGCGCGTCGGCACGGCATGGTAGCGCACAGTGTGGCATGGCAAGGGTCAGCAAGTACGCACGAAATCATTATACCCCCCCTGTTAGGTGTGTCTGACCAGACGGTAGTGTCTCAGTTTGAAAAATGCTGGACGGGCAAAACAGGACAAATCCCCCACATCTCTGCTCGGTCATCGAATCCTCCCCTCAGCTTCCGTGTGCGATACTAACGCTTGCACGGAAGACTCCCGGCCATCTGTATGACAATTACCGGCGTTCTGCACCTATCAAATAATAGGAAAAGCATGCCCGCTCCGCCCTAGCCCCTCAAGGCAGGAGCGGGGCTCAACGGGCACCGAAGGCTCACGGACGAGGGGGAATGGCTGGACGCCTGTGGAGAAGAAAGAAATTCAAAGTGAGACACTACCGACCAGACACACAACTTGTATGATCGATACAATATCGGATGTCAATATAATCACCCCGTTATAGGGGAGGAACTACGAGGCTGGCTGCTGACCCTTCGCCCAAGTGGCCATGCCTCCGAATAGGTCGGCAAAGCTCGGCGCCGCTGTTTCGCCGCTGAACTCGCGATAGAGCGTGTTGACGTTCACGACAATACGCTCGGCGTCTCCCCACGCGGCATAATCGTGCAGCGCGATATCATTGGCCGCCTCGATTGCAGACAGGCCAGCGTCAAAGCGTTTGCGAGTTTCCTTTTCGATATATTGCAGATAGCCCCTGACCGACTCGACGCCACGCTTGTCGGTGATCGGCCCATGCCCCGGCACCACGGTTTCAACATCCAGGGCAAGCATCAGCTCACACGCCTTGATCCAGTTGGCGATCGGTCCGTTCCACATCAGGGGTGTCCCATCAATAAAAAGAATATCTCCGGTGAAAATCGTCCGCTCGTCGGGCACATAGACCAGGACATCACCTCGAGTATGGGCGGGGCCGACTTCAATGAGTTGGACACCCTTGTCTCCTACCTTGAGGTCGAGTCGTTTTTCAAACGTGCGAGAAGGATGGGTGGGGGTAATATCGTCAAAGCGAAATGCGCCGAGAATCCGGGCGAGATATTCGCCCAGCTCACCCATATTGGGGGCAGCTTTCATCATATCGGCGAGACGGCTTGGCGGGAGTTCTTCCATCTCTTGCGCGCACGCCTTGGAGGCAATGATCTGTGCATCGTACACGAGTTGATTGCCGAACCAGTGGTCGCCGTTGGCATGGGTATTCACCAGCGTGTTGATCGACTGCGCCGCAACGGTCGCGTCCTGCATGGCAGTCAGCATCTCCCGCGTGAGAGCAAGATCAAAGAGCGTATCAACCAGCAAAGACTGATCTCCATCCACAACCAGCCCGGCGTTGCTCCATCCCCACGAACCGTCGGGCAGAAGATAGGCATACAGGCCATTCCCCAAATCGTGGAGTCCTTTGGTATAGTTCCATTTCGGCATAGGTGTCTCCCTCCTTGCGTGTGGTCTTAGCAGGTGTCGGCTGAGACGAGTAGAGTCGGTCGGTCGCACCGTTTTGTTAGCATGAGACTGTCCGGTGCCACTTCCCTTTTACACACGGACGCATGCCTGATACAGCAGGACGGGCAGAGATTGGCAGGGCGGTAAGGGATGAGTAGGACAGATAAAGGAGCATAGGCATGGCAGATTTGATGCAGGATAAAGTCGCCCTTGTTACCGGTGGCAGTTCGGGTATTGGCCGCGCTACTGCGCTGACCTTCGCCCGTGAAGGGGCCAAGGTCGTGGTGTCCGACGTTGCGATTGAAGGCGGGGAAGAGACGGCCAACCTCATACGGGAGGCTGGCGGTGAGGCGCTCTTTGTCAGCGCAGATGTGTCCCAGGCCGCGCAGGTCGAAGCCCTCGTTGCCAAGACGGTCGAGACCTACGGGCGGCTGGACGCGGCCCATAACAACGCGGGGGTTGAGGGCATCTCGATGATGACAACCGACTATACGGAAGCGGATTGGGATCAGGTGATTGCGATCAATCTGACCGGCGTGTGGTTGTGCATGAAGCATGAGGTTCCGCAGATGCTCACCCAGGGCGGGGGCGCGATCGTCAACACGTCTTCAGCCGCTGGGCTGCTCGGTTTCCGCAGAGGCTCGGCCTATGTGGCCAGCAAGCATGGAGTGCTCGGCTTGACCAAGACCGCGGCCCTGGAATACGCCAAATCCGGTATCCGGGTGAATGCCGTCTGCCCCGGCGCGATTGATACGCCCATGATGGGCCGGCTAACCGATCACCGTCCCCACCGGGCCGCAAAGATGGCCTCTTTTGAACCGGTCGGTCGCATGGGCAGCCCCCAGGAAATTGCCGAATCGGTGGTGTGGTTGTGCTCGGACGCAGCCTCGTTCGTGACCGGCCACGCCATGTCCGTTGATGGCGGCATGGTTGCCCAGTAGGGGCGGTTTTCGTTGTGAACGCACGTGGTGAAAAAGCAAAGAATAAGGAGGATGACAGCATGGGAACGCTTACTAGCGGTAAAGTCGCCCTGGTCACCGGGGCTAGCTCGGGTATCGGGCGAGCCGCGGCCCAGATATTTGCCCGTGAAGGCGCCAAGGTCGCTGCGGCCGATGTCAATGTGGCCGGAGCCGAGGAAACCGTGAAGATGATTCAGGACGCCGGCGGCGAAGCGTTCTGCATTAAGGCCGATGTGTCCCAGGCCGCGGAAGTCGAGGCCATGGTGGGTACGGTGGTTGAGACCTACGGCCGCCTGGACTGCGCCTATAACAACGCCGGCATTGAGGGTGCGCTGGCCTCAACCACGGATTATACCGAGGCGGACTGGGCTCCGGTGATCGCGATCAATCTGACCGGCGTATGGCTGTGCATGAAGTACGAGATTCCACAGATGCTCAAAAACGGTGGTGGGGCTATTGTCAACACGTCCTCGGCCGCCGGGCTGCTTGGGGCGCCGCGGATGCCAGCCTATGTGGCCAGCAAGCATGGGGTGGTCGGCCTGACCAAAACCGCGGCCCTGGAATACGCCAAATCCGGCATCCGGGTGAATGCCGTCTGTCCGGGCATCATTGATACGTCCATGGTCGGTCGGCTCAAAGAACGCCGGCCCAGAATGTTCGAGAAGATTGAAGCCGGTGAGCCCATCGGCCGTATGGGTCAACCGGAAGAAATTGCCGAAACCGCAGTCTGGCTGTGCTCCGATGCGGCTTCGTTCGTGACCGGTCACGCCATGGCCGTTGACGGTGGGATTGTGGCGCAGTAGTCGAATCCGACAAAGCAGGAGGAATTTTCTATGGCGATGTATTGCGGACTGCACGTAGGTGGCGGGGCAGCGCTGCGCGAGGTCGATGGGGCACACAAAATCGGCGAGACCGCAGAAGAACTCGGCTATGACAGCATTGTCACTGGCGACCATATTACCATTCCGAAAAAGATCGACTCGACCTATCCCTATGTTGACGCGGCCCAGGCGCGCGGCCAGGACCCCTATTCGGTGTTTACTTCAATGGAATGGATGGATGCCTTTACCGTGCTGGCCTTGCTCATTCCGGTCACCAAAACGGTCAGGCTGGGAACGAGCGTGACGATTGTTCCCTATCGTCACCCGTTGGAGATGGCGCGGGTGGTGGCCTCGCTTGATGTGGCGTCGGGCGGACGGGTGATCTTTGGGGCCGGCGTGGGCTGGATGGCGGATGAGTTCGAGTTGCTCGGTGTGCCATATAAAGAGCGGGCACCCCGCACGCGGGAGTATATTGCCGTCATGAAAGAGGTCTGGACGAACGAGACACCCCGCTTTGATGGCAAGTTTGTCCAGATCAACCGCGACCTGCATTTTGCGCCCAAGCCGACCCAAAAACCGCACCCACCCATCTGGGTCGGGGGCGAATCAACCCCGGCCCTGAAACGAGTAGTTGAATTCGGTCAGGGTTGGCATATCGGTCCGCTGCCCCTGAGCGATGTGCAGCACCGTTTTGATGAATTGCGCCAGCTTATGGAAGCGGGCGGGCGGGACTATACCGAGTTGGAAATCACCTCAATGGTCGATCCCAGCATCACCGCAGCCGAGATTCGCGCCTACCGCGACGCGGGTCTGCATGGACTGCACGTCACCTGCGCCGCGCCCAAGCCCGAGACCGTCTGTCAGGTCATGCGCGATTTCAAGGCTAGAATGGAAGACGCGTTGGGGTGATCCATCCCGCGTCGGGGTAGGTCGAGGCCAAATGACCTCGCCATCTACCTCCGGCGAGAACCTCCATGCACCCTACCCCTTTCACTCTTGACACGCTTTTCTCTCCCCCATAAGCAGAAGCTCTATAGCGTCATCCCGAATGAGGAGTGCACATGTGGCGGGTAGGCGTCGACGTTGGTGGAACATTTACCGACCTGTTTGGCTGGGAAGAAACGACCGGCGAGCGCGTCACGGCCAAGGTGCTGACCACTCCCTGGGACCGCTCCGTTGGCGTCATTGAGGCTGTCAAAAAGGCCGCCCGGGACTCTCTGGAAGCGGTCGAGCAATCGGGTATTCCGTTTGACCAGATCTCCTGTCTGGTTCACGGTACAACCACCGCAACCAACGCCCTGATCGAGCGCTCCTACCCGACCCCAGCCCTGGTCACTACCCAGGGGTTTCGGGATACCATCGAAATTGGTCGTCAGCATCGGAAAGACCTGTACGACCCCTATCAGGTCAAACCCAAACCGCTCATTCGGCGTCGCTATCGCTACACGGTCCCGCAACGCATCAACGTTAAGGGCGAAGAAGAACGTCCGCTCGATACCGCAGCCGCGCAGCAGATTGCCGAAACAATCAAGGCAGAGAAGATCCGTTCCATTGCCGTGTGTTTCATTAATTCCTATGTCAACGCCGACCATGAGCGGCAGATGCGCGACATCCTGCTCGAACATATTCCTGACGCGCATATTATGCTGTCGGGCGAGACGCGACCCCTGTTTCGCGAGCACGGCCGGTTTGTCACCACCGCGGTGAGTGCCGCGCTTAAGCCGGTGATGGGAGCCTATTTCGATCATCTGCTGGAACGCCTCACCCAACAGGGCTTTGACGGATCTCTACTGATTCTCAAAAGCAGCGGCGGCGTCATGGGTGTTGATCTGGCCAAGGAACATCCGGAAGAGTTGCTGGAGTCCGGACCGGCCGGCGGGGTAGCCTATGCCGGCTATCTGGCGGATGCCATACACGAGCCCAGCATTATTTGCGCGGACATGGGAGGTACGAGTTTTGACGCCTCGATAGTCGAAGATGGTAAGGGGCTCGTGACCCGTGAGTATGAGCTTGAATTTGAGTTGCCGATCATCCTGCCCATGCTCGACATCCACAGTGTAGGTGCCGGTGGTGGCTCGATCGGCTGGGTGGATAGCGGCGGCTCGCTCCGGGTGGGGCCGCGTAGCGCCGGTTCGCAACCGGGGCCGGCCTGTTATGGCAACGGAGGGGCCGAACCGACGATCACGGACGCCAACCTGCTGCTCGGTCGCCTGGAGCCGACCCTGGGGGGAAAGATCAATCTGGACCGGCAGGCAGCGGAACAAGCGGTGGGTCGCGTTGCTGAGCAACTGGGCCTGTCGACGGTCGAGACCGCGGACGCCATGATCCAGATCAGCTGTGAGATCATGGCCCAGGCCGTCAAAAAGGTCATTATCAATAGGGGCCGTGACCCGCGCGATTTTGTGCTGACCAGTTTTGGTGGAGCCGGGCCCATGCATGCCTGTTTTGTTGCCCGGGCCATGAACATCCCGAAAATCATCGTCCCAGCGGCCGCCGGCGTGGCCTCGGCCTTTGGCGCCACCGTCATGGATGTCCGCCAGGACGTCGAGCAGTTCATGTACGCTCCAATTGGGGAGGTTGACCTAGACCGGCTGAATAGCGCGTATACCGAACTCGAACAGACCGCCCGCACTCTGCTCGCCCGTGACAATGTCCCGGCGGAAAATGTGCTCATCAATCGGACCGCCCAAATGCGCTATGTGGGCCAGACGTATGAAATTGAAACCCCCATTCCGGAAGGAGCGCTCACCAAGGATGTCCTGGTCAGTATTGCCGACACCTTTCACGCCGTGCACAAGCAGGAGCACGGGGTCAGTTCGGACATCTTCGATCCGGCCTTTGTCTCTCTGAGTGTCGCCGCCACGGCGCCTACCGTAGCCCTACCCCCCTATAGAAGTGTCGCCGCGGAAAATGTCGTGGCCATGAAAAGTTCGCGCTCGGTGTATTTCTCCGGAGAATGGATCGACTGTCCGATTTACAACGGCCAAATTCTCCAGCCTGGCGCAGAGCTTCAGGGGCCGGCGATTCTGGAATATCTGGATTCGGTGGCCGTGCTGCCGCCCGGCGCGCAGGCAACGGTTGATACCCAGGACAATCTTATTATACAGGTGGGACTATAAGCGTACGGAGTCAGTTTTATATTTGCAGGAGGATGGCCATGCAATCCAGCGCACTCGAAAAGGCAGGCGACAGTATTAAAAACCGGGCAGGACTCGACCACATCACCTTTGAAGTCTTGCGGAATCTGTTTGAGTATACCTGCGACCGGATGACGGCGGTGCTCCAACGGGCGTCGTTCTCGCCCATTCTGTCCGATATGGTTGATTTCTCAAACGCCATTTACGACCCGGAGATGCGGCTGCTGAGCCAAGCCGCCAACGTCCCCGTCCATCTGGCGGCCATGAAGTTTTCGGCCCATGCCATACGAGACGAGTTCGGCATCGAAAATATGAAGGACGGCGATATCTATGTGGTCAACGATCCCTACCGGGGCGGCACTCATATTAACGATATCTCCTGGATCAAGCCGATTTTTTACAAAGGCACGGAACTGCTGGGCTTTGCGGTCAGCCGGGGGCACTGGATGGACTTTGGTGGCGGGGCGCCGGGCGGTCAGTCGTGGGGCACGCATATTGCGGAAGAGGGACTCCGCCTCCCGCCCATCAAGGCGTTTGAGAACAATGAAATCAAACCGGAAATCCTCAAGATTTTGCTAGCCAATACGCGTACCCCGCATTTTATCCAGGGCGACCTCCAGGCCCATGTTGGCTGTCTCAAAGCCGCAGAAGAAGAAATGCAGTCCGCGGCCGAGCGGTACGGGCTGGAGACGATCAAGGCCGCCATGGCCGAGTTGATCGCCTATACCGAGCGGATTGTCCGCAAGAAGATCGAGAGTATCCCGGACGGGGTGTATACCGGCGAGGATTATGCCGATACCGACGGCCAGAGCGATGATCCCGTCAAAGTTCAAGTGACCCTGACGGTCAAAGACTCGGATATTACCGTAGACCTGACCGGCTCCGACCCCCAGTGTCTCGGTGCCATCAACTCGCCCAAGGCCAATACTCATTCCGCGGTCTTTTATTCCCTCCAGTTTTTCCTGGAACCCAGCGCGCCGCAAAACGAAGGTATGTTCAACCCGATCAGCGTGGTCTTACCCGACGACTGCTGGTTGAACCCCAAATGGCCAGCCCCAACTATCGGCTGTACGGTGCTGGCCGCCCCGAAAGTCGCTAGCGCGGTGTGGCAGGCGATTGCCAATGCCCTGCCCGAGCGCGCGGTTGGTTCCGCGTGTGGCGACTGCAACTGGTTTGTGTGCGGCGTGCGTGAGCCGGACGGGAAAACCGATGTCTTCTCTGACCTGCCGGCCGGCGGCTGGGGCGGGACCCCGTTTAATGATGGCATGAATGTCACCATGGACCCGCTGGGCAACTGCATGAATATGGAAGCAGAGACTGCGGAGTTGATGTTCCCGATTGCCTATGAAGCCTTTGACATCCGGCAAGACTCGGCCGGGGACGGCCACCATCGGGGCGGGGTGGGCTCCCATCTCAAAATCCGCTTTCTGTGCGAGGGTGCGATGAGCGTGGAAACGGCCCGCACACGCGAGGGCACCCCAGGTGTGAATGGCGGACAGCGGAGTTCGCCCCAACGATTGTGGCACCTTCGTGCGGATGGCACGCAGGAAATCGTCGGTGGTCTGACCTCAGATAATCGGTGGCTCAACCCCTTACTGCGCGGACACAAGCTCTCTTATGGCGACACCTTCTGGTTTGAAACCACCGGCGGCGGCGGCTGGGGCAATCCGCTCGATCGTCCGGTACAGGAGGTCCTCGACGATACGCTGGACGAGTATATCTCTGTGGAGAAAGCGCGCGACGTCTATGGCGTGGTTGTGGATGTCGCAACGAGGACGGTTAACGAAGCGGCCACTACAGCCCTGCGGGCAGCCATGCGCGCCGACGACGCATAGCCACGTACAACAAAGATCTCCTTTCCCCCCTGGAGTCGCGGGCATCCTACCCGCCTCCGGGTTCCCTGTAGGCGGCCTCCGTGGCTGCCCTAACCGGGGAGTGCGACCAGAGAAGATGCGGGACATCCGCCCCTCGGTAGGTGGCGGGGACCGAATGGAAAGAAGATTGACCGCAAAGGCGTTCTCGGATAGGGCTTTTTTGGTGCAAGCAGTCTGTATACTAAGAAAAGGGCAAGGAAGCCGATAGTTTTCTGGTCAGAATTTTTCAAACTGAGACACTATCGATATCTTTGTAAGAAGGAAAAGCATCAAAAGCCATGGCGGGAATACGAGAGCGGGGACTACTCGTTCGCCGCTATATCCTGGAGCACGTTGGTTCCAATTCACAACACATTGTCCGTTCCACAGCTTTCGAATTCGGAATCTCCCGTCAGGCTGTCAACAAACATCTCAGTCGCCTTATCAAAGAAGGGCTCCTGACGGCGCAAGGAGCGACGCGCAACCGCACATATTCGCTCACTACCCTGGGAAAACAGCGCATTGTGCTACTCAACAACGCTCCGGCGGGGAAGTGAAATCCGATTTCGATCGTCTGCGCAAGAGAGTGAAGGCGGCTCGTCCGCACAATCCGCGCTAACTTTCCTCTTTGAGACGCTTGCGACTGGCGGTAAGACCGGCCTTCTGTTCCGGGGTCAGGGTTGGGTAGTGCAGGTCCAGTTGCTCAAGGGTCTGCGCCAGGATCTGCGCCACGGCCAGACGCATATAGGGCTTGTTGTCCGCAGGAATCGCATACCACGGCGCCCACGGAGTAGACGTCTGATTCAGACAGTCCTCGTATGCGTGCATATACGTGTCCCAATAGGCACGCTCGGCCGTATCGGCCTCCGAGAACTTCCAGTGTTTTTCCTGCTTCTTCAGACGATCCAGGAAGCGCCGGCGTTGTTCTGCCTTGGAGACGTTGAGCCAGAACTTGAGCACTATCGTGCCGTTCCGAACCAAGTGCTTCTCATAATCCTGGATTGACTCAAAACGATACTCCCAGAGGTCGTCGTGATCCTTTGGCCAAGGCAGGTGCTGGCGGGTCAGAAATTCGGGGTGGACCCGCGCGATCAGCACCTCTTCATAATAGCTGCGGTTAAAGATGCCGATCCGCCCACGCTCAGGCAGGCGGAGCGTCGCCCGCCACAAGAAATCGTGGGCGTATTCTTCTACTGACGGCGCCTGGAACGAGAAGACCTGAAACCCGGCCGGGTTCAGCCCCCGCAGGACGGCCCGAATCGTTGAATCTTTGCCCGCGGCATCCATAGCCTGAAAGATGCACAGGACCGCATACTGAGTCTGGGCATACAAAACGCGCTGCCGCTCGTCGAGGCGAGCGGTCAACTGCGTAAGCTGCTTCCGACACTCGGCGGTACCGGGCGCATTCTTCCCAGGACCGGTCGGCGCGTCCTTTACCAGGAAGGTTCCGTCGCACGGCACCTGAAACGGGCTGTCGGGCGGCATAAAAAATTGCGGGGCCTTGCGCTGGTTGGCCATAAAATTCAGATGTCCCGTCAGTGTTCTGTCGCTACTGATCCGACGCTCGCATTTGCAACCAGCACGACGGTCTCGTCCGGTTTTGCCAGCCACACGAAAGCGCCCGTCCGTTCCGGCTCCTCCGTGAGTGGGCCGGTCATAACACCACGGGCAATAACGGTCTCATTGGGCCACACCGGGTTTGTAAACTTGGTATCCAGCCGACCACTCGTCCACCAGGCGGTGCCAAAGCGTTCTTCGAGAATATGGGCCGCATAGGCCATGGTCATCCGCCCCCCGACCACGACATCGCCAAAACCGAGTTTTTTCGATTCCTCACGGTTGGTGTGGTAGTTGGCGTCACCGTGAAAAAACCGGTCGCACATCTCCAGAGTGATGACGCGTTCGAGCGGCCCAAACGGTTCGCCCTCCGGGACGACGAAGCGCCGCGCTCCCTGTTTGGCCTTTGGATCGCGAAAGACGAGTTGCCCACCGTGCTGATCGAGCAGATAGCTCTGGTGGTGTCGCGTGCGAAGAGTCAGTTCTCCCGAGTCTGCGCGCAGTTCGACCTCGTACCGCACCACCGAGCGATTGCGCTTCGGATAAATATCCGTGATCTGGGCGGTTGCCGTATACGTCCAGCCCGGCGTCAGCGACGCGAACAATTCCCACTCTTGGCGCATCCAGAGATGACCAAAGTGATTGCTGAACGACGACTGTGCGAAATAAGCGTTGTCCGGTCCAGTAGCGATCATGGAGGGGACAGTAGCGGCCTGCGGACGCGAGAGGTTCAGACCGTTATAGTAATCATTTAAGATATCTTCGGTAACAGTGAAGGAGACACTGCCGAGTTCTTTGCCGACATACGGTTCTGTCGTCTTCGGTGCATCCTGGGTCATATTTTCCTCCTGAGAACGCTACAGGAATTTTCCTCTTGCTACGCCGCCACCGAGAGCCTATCGTCCGGGTCTTCCACCTCCAACAGCTCAACAACATTGCCGTCAGGGTCACGACCGTAGGTCGCACGCAGCCCCTTGCCGGCTTTCTGCGGCGCGCAATGGAACGTCATGCCCGCAGCTTTGAGCCGTTCGTATTCACCGTCAATATCCTCCACTTGTAGACACAGGTGGGTAATACCATGGTCGCACACCGGACGATTTGGGTCGCCGGGCTTGGGCTCTGGTGTGGCGTACTGGAACAGCTCCACGCAGGCGTTGCCGGCCTTGAGCATGGCGACTTTTGAGGAAGAGTCCTTGAGTCCCACAATTTGATCGACTGACTGCGATCCGACTTTCCACTCAAACGCAAAGAGCTCTTCAAAACCCAGCAGGTCTTTGTAGAAGCGTAGCGCGCGCTCGATATTCCCAGTTGAGATAGCGGTGTGATGAATGCCTTTAATCATAATCCTCCCTCCTTCTGTGGTGTTGTCACTCTTTTCTTTTGCCCACCTGTGTCTGCTAGTTTGCCACATCCAGCTTCTTCAGCGGAAATTTTCCCTTGGTGAAAAACCTGGGCTGGAGGAGCCAGACGAGTTCTCCCCGACCAAAGGTCACCGCATGCCAGCCGGGAACGATCAAATCGATGCGGGCCAATGCCGCGGTCGGAAACCGGAGATTCCCACCACCGATCAGAAAGCTCGCCAGCTCCGACCAGGTCGGCTCATGACCAACGAATAAGACCGTCGTCGTACTCTTGGGGAGGGTGCGTATTTCTTCCAGCACCGCGGCGGCATCGGTATCATACAGGGCGTCACTTATTTCCGTCTGGCATTTCCATTTTCCCGCGGCCCGGGCTACCTCCAGTGTCGTTTTTGCCCGGACTGCGGACGAGGTTACGATACGGTCCGGCATTTGGCCGGAAGCCGCCAGAATCCGCCCCATTGCCCGTGCCGCGGCGATCCCCCGTTTTGTCAGCGGGCGGGCGTGATCCTCCTCGGTCGCCGTGCCCCAGTCAGACTTGGCATGCCGAAAAAGCAGGAGGTGTTTGGTCGGAATCGGTTGGGTCATAAGTCAGCTACCATTTGCGAGAGGGGCGCAGGCCGGCAGTTCGCAATCCAATCTGGGTTTTTCATGTGAGTCCAACCATAGGTCCGCCGTTAATTGCCGCAGCCTGACGATAGGCCGGACGAGCCGTCAGACGCCGGGCATAGTCGACCAGCACAGTGGCTAAAGGGATTTTACAGTAGCGGGCCCAGGTCAAACAGGTGGTCAACAAGATGTCGGCACAGGTAAAGCTTGTCCCCAATAGATACGGTCCGCCGGAACGGAGGGCCTGCGTCACCACAGCAATCTGCCGTGCAAAGCCTTCTTTTGCGGCTTGTAGCGCATTCGGAGCTGCGCCATACAGGTGGGCGAGGTCATCGTGCCGCCGCAGGATGTATAAGGTGTGGGCATCAAGCTCGGTCATAATGAAAAAACACCACTGATCGTACAGACCCCGCTGCGAAGTGCCCGGACGGGGGACCAGGCCGGATTCCTGCCCATAGTTTTCGACCAGATAATTGATGATCGCGGCACTCTCGGCCAGGACCAGTTCCCCATCCTGGAGCACGGGAATCTTGCCGCGCGGGTTGAGGGCACGGAACTCGGCGGTCTGCGTTTCTCCCGTTCGCGAGCCAATCAGATGTTTTTCATACTCCAGACCGAGTTCGTGCAGCACCCAGTGCGGCCGGATGGTGCGGGTTGTTCCTGCACCCCACAGGATGAGATGGGGGGATGGGTGCGTATCGGTCATGCGCGTACTCCTCACCGGTGTGCGGTTATTCTATGGCCTCGCCTCACTCTCGCGCAGGGCTAGGCGGCCACATGCACCGGCGGACGCTTGTCTGCCCACGGTTTTGCCTCTTCCAACTGAGCGGCCAAGCGCAGCAGCCCTGCTTCGTCCCCGAAATGCCCAACAAACTGGACACCGACCGGTAGGCCGTCGGCGCTCCAGTGCAACGGCAGGGAAATTGCCGGCTGTCCGGTCGTATTAAAGAGTGGCGTAAAGGGGACGTAGGAGAAGACCTGACGTGTCCACTCCATGGCCGTCATACCGGCCCGGTTCTGGTTCACTTCTCCGTGCGGCGCGGGCGGCTTGGCAATAGTCGGCGTCACAAAGATATCCAGGCCTTCAAAGAAGCGACCGACGATGCGGGACAGGCGGCCCCCGTGGTCCAGGGATTTCAGCAGATCAACCGCGGAATACTTCTTGCCGTCTTCCCAGCAGGCCAGCGTCACGGCTTCCAGCGTATCTGGACTCGGCGAACGACCCATCTGCGCAGCCAAGTCTTCAACCGCCATGGCATTATACGCCACCCAAATCACGTGAACATTTTCAAGGAACTCCTCCCAGTCATACTCCGGTCGGCCTTCGTACACCGTATGGCCGAGTTCCTCCAACACCTGCACGGTGTCATGGACCGCTTGCTCGCATTCCGGGTCAACCTTCTCGCCCGAAGCGGGCGTTGTGGTCCAGGCAATGCGCAGCTTCCCCGGCGCGGCGTTCACCTCTTCGCGGTAGGGCCGGGCCGGTGGAACCGGGATGCCAGGCGCACCGGCATCGGCTCCGGCCACGATATCGAGCAGGGTCGCGGAGTCGCGGACACTCCGCGAAACAACAAACTCACACGCCAGGCCACACAGCGGATCAGAATAGTCAGGCCCGGTGGGAACCAGGTCGCGCGAGGGCTTGAGGCCAACCAGACCGTTACACGAGGCCGGAATACGAATAGAGCCACCGCCGTCGTTGGCGTGGGCAACCGGCACAATGCCGGCGGCAACCGATGCCCCGGAACCGCCACTCGAACCACCGGCGCTGTGGCCGGCCTTCCACGGGTTGTGGACCGGCCCGAACAGGACGGTCTCCGTTGTCGGGTTATAGCCTAGTTCTGGCGTCTGGGTTGTTCCGGTCAGCACGAATCCGGCACGCCGAAAACGCGCCATGAGTTCAGAATCCTCGGGAGCGACATAGCCCTGGGCCAGCCGTGAGCCCATATCGAGGCGGACTCCCTTGGCGTGCAGGACGAGTTCCTTGATCAGAAACGGCACACCGCTGAAGGGACCTTGCGGCAGCCCTGCCCGAATCTCGGATTGTGCCTGGTCTGACAGTACCTGGAGTACGGCGTTCAGTTGCGGGTTGACCTTTTCAATAGCCTGGACGGCAGTGGCCACGAGTTCTTCGGCGCTGACTTCTTTACGCGCAACCAGTTCAGCCAGCCCAAGGCCGTCATACTTTGCATATTCACTCAGTGACAGCATCGTCATACCCTCCTTCGTTGAGTAGCGTTTACTCTACCACGTCGTACTCGAAATCGTCCACGCATCAGTAGAGGGATCGTACCGGAGGGGAGTTAGTACAGTTCATATTTTGCCAGGCGGCCGTCCAGTCCGCCGTTGACGAGCGGTTTTTTCCACGCCGGTTTGAGGCCAATACGCTTCAGGTACTGGCGGTCTCCACAATAAATGAAAGCCGTCGAGCCTTGACAACGCTGTTTGAGGAAGTCACCCAGGCGGGTATAGAAAGCGTCCAGATTGTCCTGTTTGCCTATTCGAACGCCATACGGCGGATTACACACAATGGCCGCGTCCTCGATCCGGCGAATTTGGAAAGCGTCGCGTTGCTCGACCGTGATGGCACTACCGACAGAAAAGGCGGCGCAGTTGGCCCGCGCGGCGTGCACGGCTTCAGGATCAATATCGCTGCCGCAGATGAGACCCGGAGGAGGGGAACGCAGCGCCGCCCGCCCGTCTTCTTGCACCTGCCGCCAGAGTCCGGCATCGAAGTCGGGCAGAGACTGGAAACCAAACCGCTGACGAAACAACCCCGCCGGCATCCGTGCAGCCGACATATAGGCTTCGCACAGTAGGGTGCCGGACCCGCAGAACGGATCGTACAGCGGCCGGTGTCCATCCCATTCAACGTGGTGAATAATGGCTGCGGCTAAGGTCTCGATCAGGGGAGCCCGGACGCTTTTTTTTCGATAGCCGCGCCGATGGAGCGAGCCTCCGGACGTATCCAGGCTGATCGTAGCCTCATCATTCTGGATGTGGAGATTAATCCAGACATCCGGCTCTCTGGTATCGATGGACGGGCGTACGCCGGTGGCGGCTCGAAAAGCGTCCACCACGGCGTCTTTCAGGCGGAGGGCGGCAAATTTCGAGTGTCGTAGCCGGCTGTTGGTCACAGTGGCAAAAACGGCAAAGGTTTGTGACGGGTCGAGAAAATCCTGCCATTCGATCTCTCGCGCCTTTTTATACAGATAGCGGTCGGAGTGACATCTGAACGACGTGAGCGGAGCGAGCACGCGGGTGATCAGACGGGCATAAAAATTAACGGTATAGAGCACTTGTGGTGAGGCAGTGAAATACATTCCACGATACGTCGGACTGGTCTCTCGGGCTCCGAGCGTGCGGAGTTCCTGCTCGGCAATGTCCTTGATATCGTCGGCCACTTGAGCAAAGTAGCGCTGCGTTTCCTGATAGCGGTACATCAGTGTGTTCAGACTACAAGGAAAATTCGTGAACCGCCCCCGACGCGTATCCGTACCTTCACCATTCTCTCCCTGTTTCCCTCGCTCTATCGTTTCTTCTTTCCGCCTGGCCAGTATTCCTGCGCACCCAACCCTTCGAGCGCCAGGCCGTAGCCGAGGTTGTCAAGCATCAGCTTCTTGAGCTGTTGGGTCAGCGCGACGCGGGCATAGCGGACGGTCAACGGCGGTTGTTTGGAGACAATCTCCGCCAGCTCCCAGGCCCGTTCAAGCAGTTTTTCACGCGGCATGACCTCGTTGACCACCCCGAGCGTCAGCGCTTCTTGAGCCGAGAGTTTCTGACCGGTGAGCAGGAAGTAGCGCCCTCGATTCGCGCCCAGGAGAAGCGGCCAGACAATATGCACCCCGTCGCCCGGCACGATCCCGTTGGGGAAATGCGGTGCGTCCTGGAAGACCGCGTCGTCTGAGGCAAGCACAATATCACACAGAACCGCCAGCTCGGCGTGAATGGTGGCCGGACCGTTGACCGCGGCAATCATGGGCACTTCAATATCCAGGTGATTCATGAGGAGCTTTTTGGCATCCCAGTAAATGTGATCCCACAACTGAGGCGTGACCTCCCACTGATCCTCCCGGGCGTAGCGGGCAATGAACTTGTCTTCCGTGCCGGTAATAATGACAGCCTTGTTCTCCGGATCGCTGCCAACATCGTAGAAACACTTTCCCAACTCCGAGTGCGGGCTCTCTCCCCAGCGCAGGGTTTTCCCGTCCGTGTGGAGCGTGAGTTGCAGAATTCCGTTGCGCCGCTCCATCTGAACATGCTTATACTGATTGCGATACTCGTCGAATGTTGCCATAGCAGCCTCCCTTCTGCCTTCGGTTAAACCACGCGCGATTTGGGAGGACAAGGTTTGGACGCACGGACAACCTCTTCATGCGTCTCACAAGGGGGAGGAGATGGATTTCGGACTGCTGTTCGCGTTTGAGAACCCACGGCCCTGGCAGGTTTCGTCGGCTCAACTCTGTCGGAGCATGGTCAGACAGGGGGTGCTGGCCGAAGAGCTTGGCTACGACCATATTTGGACGGCAGAGCATCACGGCACCGACGACTACTTCCCAGCCCAGTTCCCGCTACTAGCCGCACTGGCGACCCAGACCAGCCGTATTCGGCTCGGAACCTATATCGTCATCCTGCCGCTTTACCATCCGCTTCAGGTCGCAGAAGAAGCGGCAACGCTCGATGCCCTATCGGATGGCCGCTTCGACTTGGGTCTGGGCCAGGGCTACGTAGTGGACGAGTACGCTGCCTATAACATCCCCCGCTCCCAGCGTCCGGCGCGGATGGAAGACGGCCTAGCGATCATTACCGGTCTGTGGACCCAGGAGAAGTTTACCTACGCCGGCAAGCATTTCACGATCGGACCCATTTCTCTCCGCCCCCGACCGGTGCAAACCACTCCTCCCCTGTGGGTGGCTGGGCTGACGCCGAAATCGATAGACCGGGTTGCCCGCTACGGCTGTCATTTTGCGGGTGCGGGCAGTGCCCATACTACGCGGCTGTACGAAGACAGTCTGCGCCGCCACGGACACGATCCGAAGAATTTTCATAAAGCCGCGCTGCGATTGGTCTACCTGTCCGACACGCGAGCGCGTGCCTGGGAAGAGTGCGCACCGCACGTGCGGCATCGCATGGCCGTTTATACCCAAAAGCTCGACGAGGCCGGGGATTTTCAAATTCCCGGCGGCTATTTTGGCGTCGAGCCGTTACCGCCCGCCGAAGAACTCGGCAAGGCCCAGGGGCTCCACTTCTTTGGGGCGCCGCCCATCATCGGGACACCCGAGGATGCGATTCAAGAGATTACGCGCTCGCAGCAGGAAGCCGGCGTGACCCATCTGGTCATGTGGATGCAAATCGGCGGCATTGACCCCCGCCGAGCGGAGTATTCCATGCGCTTGTTTGCCAAAGAGGTCATGCCTTATTTTACAGCACAGGAGGGCTGATCATGCTGCCCCGACTCGGTATTCAGGATATCGCCCAATACAGTCAAGAACTCGGCTTGGAACTGACCCCGGCTGAGATGCAGAGCATGCACGCTCGTATGCTTGAACACATCACAACATTCGAAACCTTTCAGGAACTGAGGATTGAGGAGCAGCGTCTGCCCCTCCGCTATACTGACCGAGACCCCGGCTATCGGCCAACCGAGGAAGAAGACCCACTGAACGTTTTCATTCGGAAATGTCGGATTGAGGGCGCAAAAGATGGGCCGCTCGCAGGCAAGACCATAGGCCTGAAAGACCACATCAGTGTAGCTAGCATACCCCTCACGCTCGGCTGCCATTTTATGGACGGCTATATTCCGGACTTTGACGCGTCGCTTGTCACCCGACTGCTCGACGCTGGAGCCACCATCGTGGGCAAAATGAATATGGAGGATTTCTCCTTTGGTGGCCCAGGGCTCAGTGGGGTTGGCGACTTTGGGCGGCCACTGAACCCCCATAATACGGCTCACGTCACAGGCGGTTCTTCTTCAGGGTCTGGCGCGGCGGTCGCTGCTGGTCTGGTTGACGTGGCCTTTGGCGGCGATCAGGGCGGGTCGGTCCGGCTACCGGCGGCGTGGTCGGGGACCGTGGGCCTGATGCCCACACATGGGTTGATTCCCCACACTGGGGTGTTCGGTCTGGACCCAACGATCGATTACGTGGGTCCACTCGCTCGGACGGTCGAAGATATCGCTATCATCCTGGAGTGTGTGGCGGGTGCGGACGGTTACGATCCAAGGCAGACCGCCCTGCCGGTCCAATTGCCAAGCTATATCCAGGCATTAAACCAGAACCTCGAGGGCATCCGGATCGGTATTTTATCTGAGGGCTTTGGTTTTCCCGGCAGCGAGCCCGAGGTTGACCAGACCGTCCTGAACGCGCTCACGACCCTGGAGCAATCCGGGGCTCAGCTTGAGCGTGTCTCCATTCCGCTGCACGACAAAGCCCCGTTGGCCCTGCTGCCTATTTACTTTGAAGGCGGCAAGCATATGTTCGACACCAATCTGGGTGGCGCCGGCACAAAGACCTATTATCCCAGTTCGTTCATCTCCACCTTTGGCCGCTTTAAGCGCAGCCACGGACATGAACTTCCCCTGAACTACAAACTCCATCTGATCCTCGGTGCGTATCTCGCCCGCTTTACGCACGGACGGCTGCACGCCAAGGCGCATAATGTCCGGCCCACTTTTATCAAACAGTATAACCAGGCCTTTGCTCAGGTAGATGTCCTTGCTATGCCAACAGTTCCGATCAAGGCGCCGCGGTATCGCGAGCCCGAGCATTACGAGGAAGCGATTGAGCATACGCTTTTCGGGGGACAATTGGGATTAGACCTTGGGCTGGTCATCCGGAACATGGGACCGTTTAATCTGACCGGCCATCCTGCACTCAGTGTGCCCTGCGGGAAGGTTGACGGTCTGCCAATCGGTCTGATGCTGGTCGCTCCGCATTTCCGTGAGGACCAGTTGCTCAGGGTCGCGGGGGCGTATCAGCGTTCAGTGGATCGGCAGAGCCTACTCCCCCCTTCTGTGTAAAGAAAGTCAGTTCGCTCTGAGGAGAAATCGTCTATGGAAACACGTCCGCTCGGTGCCTCGGGAATCCAGGCCAGTGTGGTGGGTCTTGGGTGTAATAATTTTGGGATGAAGATTGATTTGGAAGCCAGCCGTGCGGTGATCGACACGGCTCTGGAGGTCGGCATTACCTGCTTTGATACCGCAGATATGTATGGCAAAGGCCAGTCTGAAGAGTTCCTGGGTAAGGTGTTGGGCCGGCGTCGCAAGGATATCCTTCTGGCCACAAAATTCGGCGGCGTCGCCAAGATGGCCAAATCGGGAGAACGGTGGGGATCGGGTGAGTATATCCTGCGATGCGTCGAGGATAGCCTGCGTCGATTACAAACAGACTGGATTGACCTGTACCAAATGCACTATCCCGATCCAAACACGCCTATTGAAGAGACCCTTGAGACGCTGAACACGCTGGTCCGACAGGGTAAAGTGCGTGCTATCGGACATTCAAATTTTTCTGCTGAGCAAATTGGTGAAGCAGTGGAACAGTCCACGGCGCACGATTTCGCTCACTTCGTCACTGCGCAAAATGACTGGAGCCTGCTGAATCGTGCGGTTGAGGCAGATGCGATCCCAGCCTGTGAGCGGCATGGACTCGGCCAGTTGCCTTACTTTCCTTTAGCCAGCGGCATGCTGACCGGCAAATATCGACGCGGTGAGGATTTTGCGCCCGGAACGCGGATGGCCGTTCTCCCATTCTCGCAGCGTATGGCCTCTGATGAGAATTTTGCCAAGGTTGAGATCCTGCAAGATTTTGCCGAACAACGCGGCCACACCCTGCTTGAACTCGCTATGTCATGGCTTGCTGCCCAACCGTGCG
Organism: Candidatus Binatia bacterium; assembly: GCA_022826945.1. Lineage (GTDB taxonomy): Bacteria > Desulfobacterota > Binatia > Bin18 > Bin18 > Bin18. The sequence goes on along the minus strand of JAJDTY010000047.1, from coordinate 28,150 downwards.
TCACCTCGGTGATCGCTGGAGCAACGACGCCGGGACAAGTGCGGGCGAATGCGGCTGCGACAAACTGGAAGCTCTCGGCAGAAGAGGTAACGCAAGTCGATACCCTCGTTTCCAGCGCTCCGGCCTAGAGAGGTTCTATATGCAGGAGCAGCACGCACGACACACCCCTGCCGCACTCGGCACGCAACCCGTCCCGATCGAGCCGTGTGTCTCACCAACCTATTTCGAGCAAGAGCGAGAGCACTTGTTTCGTCGGGTGTGGCTGAATATTGGGCGCGTAGAGGACATCCCCAACGCTGGCGACTATTTTGTCAAAGAGCTGGCTATTTGTAAGACATCTGTCCTTGTCGTGCGGAGCAAAGACGGCCGGATTCGCGCCTTTCATAATATGTGTTCTCATCGCGGCAACAAGCTTGCCTGGGACACTCAGGGAACCTGCCGGATGTTGACGTGCAAATTCCACGGCTGGTCCTACGGTCTGAACGGGCAGCTCAGCTTTGTACCGGATGAGGGCAGCTTTTTTGATCTTGATAAAGACGAGTTGGGCCTCACGCCGGTGACACTCGATATCTGGGAAGGGTTTCTCTTCATCCATATTGATCCGCACCCACGCGAAACGCTGGACGAATTCATGGGCGAGTTTGGCCGGCAGCTGTGCGGCTATCCCTTTCATCACCTGTCAATCTGTTATCGGTACGCCACTCAAGTCAACTGCAACTGGAAAGTCGCCCTGGATGCATTTCAGGAGATCTATCACGTTCCGGTCCTCCACCGGCGAACCATCGGCGACACCTTTTCCGGGCCGGATAATCCGTTTAGTCATGCTTTGACCATCAGACTCTATCCTCGCCATCGAATGATGTCTCTGTATGGTAACCCCAGCCATCAGCCCTCGCCCGTCGAATCCCTTGCCTATCGTTTTGGCTCAGTCGTCACTCAAGGTCATATTGCAGAAGACCGTCTCCCGCCCGGCGTCAATCCGACCCGCAGTCCGCAGTGGGCGTTTGATCTGAATGTGATCTTTCCCAATTTTTCAGTCGATGTCTCTGCCGGGACGTATGTCACGCATCATTTCTGGCCGCTCACGGCCAGCCGCACCCTCTGGGAAGCCTGTTTATACTGCCCGCCCACAACACGGGCCGGCCAGCGCTTCAGCCAGGAAGTCAGCAGATGTGTCTTGCGTGATACACTCTTGGAGGACGGCAGCACGCTTGAGGCAACACAGTCCATGCTCGCCACTGGCATCAGAACGCACTTCAATTTGAACGACGAGGAAGTATTGGTACGGCACTCGCATAAGGCAATTGACGATTATGTCTTCGGTGGCTGAGGCACCAGAGGGAGACGCGCCAACTATGCATTGAAAAGCATCAAGAAACTTTTTATTGTCTTCACAGTCAACAGGACAGTTGTCCAATAACGCATCAGAGGACACGCAGTCGGCTAAGGAGGGAAAAATGAGCAGTAACGGACACGCACCAACATCAGAGATACGGGCACAGCTCAATCATCCGATCATAGACGCAGATGGACACTGGTTGGAATTTGGGCCATTGGTCAGAGAGGAAATGCGGAAAATAGGTGGCGATAAAGCCGTTGAAGGATTCTCTTTTTTCCCCAAGCTGGTGCAAAAGGAATTAGCCATGTCCGTAGCCGAACGCCGGGCCAGTGGGGTCGGCCAGCAGGCGTTCTGGGCGCTACCGACCAAGAACACACGCGACCGAGCTACTGCGGTCATGCCGCAACTCTTATATGAGCGGTTGGACGAATTTGGGTTCGATTTCAGTGTGATGTACCCCACGGCCGGCCTCGGCCTGCCGCTGATTCCCGATGCAGAGCAGCGCCAGGCGGCCTGTCGCGCCTTCAATACCTTTAGCGCCGAGTATTTTGGCAAATATGCGGATCGGCTGACACCGGCGGGAGTGATTCCCATGCATACCCCGGACGAGGCCGTTGCGGAACTGGAACACGCGGTCAAACAGCTTGGCCTGAAGGTTGTCATGCTGGGCAGCCTGATCCGGCGTGATGTTCCGGCTGCGCTTGAGGTTCACCCCGATGCGGCAAAATTTGTGGCGTATCGGGACGTCCTGGGTCTGGACAGCGACTATAACTACGACCCGGTCTGGGCCAAATGTGTCGAGCTCAAAGTCGCCCCCTCCTTTCATTCCGGCGGGCGCGGGTTTGCCATGCGCATGTCACCGAGCAATTTCACCTATAACCACATTGGTCACTTCGCGGCCGCCAACGAGGCGGTGTGTAAGGCGCTGTTCTTAGGTGGGGTGACGCGACGCTTCCCGGAGCTCAAGTTCGCCTTTCTCGAAGGCGGGGTCGGTTGGGCGTGTCAGCTCTACGTCGATCTGATTGAACACTGGGAAAAGCGCAATATCGATGCCCTAGCCGAAGTTGATCCGACCAATCTCGACCATACGCTGTTCCGTGAACTCGCTGAGCAGTACGGCAACACCACTATTGTCGAGGCGCTGCGCCGGCGGGAAGCCGCCCTTGATACCGCTATGCCACCCAAGGGTTCGGTCGATACCGGCGGCATTGAAAATCTGGACGACTACTCGGCCTGCGGCATCACCAAGGCCAAGGACATCAAGGACTTGTTTACCACGAATTTCTACTTCGGCTGCGAGGCGGACGACCGGATGAATGTCATGGCCTTCAACCGCAAGGCCAACCCATTTGACGCCCAGTTGCACGCCCTGTTCGGTTCCGACATCGGCCATTTTGATGTTCCGAATATGGCTCACGTTCTGTCCGAAACCTATGAGTTCGTTGAAGACGGACTGATGACTTCGGAGAACTTTCGCGATTTCACCTGCGATAACCCGATTCGGTTCTTGGGTGGAACGAATCCGAACTTTTTCAAAGGCACGGTGGTGGAAGATAGGGCTGCCGCGGTCCTGGCGCAGGAGGGTGCCGGGGTCAGCGTGAACGGACAGGCTGAGAGCCAGGTGGCAAAGTAGTCGATATTTGGCCCTCTCCCCCGGAGGGAGAGGGCTGGGGTGAGAGGGACAAGGCAAGCGGAGACGCAACCATCCTCCTCCCCGTTTGCACTATAACAACCGCCCAGGCGCTGTAGTCATCAGGACGGCCGGGGTCCCCCTCCTATAGCGGCGTAAAGCGCTTCCTTTTCAGCAGTTGCCCCCTGCCTGCGTTTCCTAACACCGCCCCGTTTTCCACAATCACCTCTCCCCGCGAGAGCGTGTGCGTTGGCCAGCCCGTTACCTGAAAGCCTTCATACAGCTCATAGTCGGCCCGCGAGTGCATATTGCGATGACGGATGGTGACGTCTTTCTCTGTATCAAAGATCACGATGTCGGCATCCGACCCCACCGAGATCGTACCCTTCTGGGGATAGAGACCAAATAGCTTGGCCGGGTTGGTGGCGCTCACTTCGACAAAGCGGTTGAGCGACAATTTCCCTTGGCCGACACCCTCGGAGTAGAGCATGGGGATCAGGGTTTCAAGGTTGGACATGCCGGGTAGCAATTCGTCTACGGTCTTGCCCGCTTTTTTCTGAGCCAGGTTCCAGCCGCAGTGGTCCGTGGCCACGGTTTGCAGATTATCGTTGCGCAAGCCATCCCACATGACTTGCATTTGAGACGCTTCTCGCAGCGGCGGCCAGCCAACATAGCGTTCGGCGTCCTGCTCTTCAAAGCGTTCGCGCGAGAGATGCAGATAGAGCGGTCGGGTTTCGCCGTAGATGACCTGGCCGTGGGCGCGGGCCTGACGAATCGGAGCCAGGGCTTCCTCACATGACAGATGGACTAAATAGATGGGAGCCTCGGCGTACCTGGCCATGCTGAGTGCGCGTTGCACCGCTAGGCCCTCGGACTCGCGGGGCCGAGAGTCGGGGAAATGTTTTGGACCCAGCTTGCCCTCGGCCGTCATTTGTTCGCACAGATAGCTGATCAGGCACTGGTCTTCGGCGTGGACATTGGTCAGCGCACCATGCTTGCCGGCCTGGGCCATAACCTTGAGGTAGTCGGCCGCCAGCTCGTCAAAACGGGCCATGCCGATCATGAACAGCTTGAAGCTGGTATGGCCTTCAGCAATCGCGTCGGCCATTTCATCAATAATCTGCTGAGTCGGCTCCAGGATGACCGGGTGGATGCCATAGTCGATAATGGATTTGTCCTTGGCTTTCTCCTCCCAGGCTTCGACGCTGCTCTGAATCGACTGGCCCGCCTCGGGAAAGGCGTAATCGACAATGGTGGTGACACCGCCACACGCCGCGGCCACGGTCCCGGAGTAAAAATCGTCAACCGAGCGATGGCCCATCAGCTCAATGTCAACATGAGTGTGGACATCAACACCGCCGGGAAAGAGGTATTTCCCGGTGGCATCAATTTCCTTTGCCGCCGGTCCTAACCCTTGACCGATGTGCTTGATCTTGCCACCTTCAACGCCCACGTCGGCTTGTGCAATATCACTCGCCGTCACGACCGTTCCGTTCCGAATCACGAGATCCATACGTCCCTCCTTTGAAGCCGCGGTTTACACCGGCACTCTTTCCCCGAGTTCTCGGGCCGCGTCTACCAATGATTGGACCAGCGCGGCAACGTCAGAGTCGGCGATGCTCGTAATCCCGGTAGGATTAGAAGCGAGTTGGTCGGTCTCGACTTTCCGGTGGGCAATACGCCATTCACCCTCGTGTTTAACCAAGCGATCAACATAACGGCCCTGGGCGAATATCTTGTATCCACCGACCGTCGCCAGCGTTGCCAGCATACTGCACTGGCCGGTGGCTTCGTCTCCGTTCACCTCATACAGAAAGTTGGCCATCATATGCCGGCAGCGAATTTCCAGGACGTGAACATCGGCGTAGCCGCGCAGGGCCGCCTGGCCACGCATAGCGCGCGTCCCAACCTGAAACACCCCGTCCGGCGTAAAGCATTCAACCCAGGCTTCAGGATTGAGATCGTCAATAGCGTGAGCATAGCGGGCAAAGAGTTCCTGAATCGCCAGTTTTTCCATCCATTCGTTGTCCATCCGCTCTCTCCTTTGCTGAAATGGGGTGTACTAGCGTTGGAATTCCTGGTGATGAGCCAGCCACCAGCGGGCAATATCGATGCGCCGCGTCATCCACACTCCGCCTTTGTCCAGGGCGTATTCGATAAACTCGCGCAGTCCCGACGTCCGGCCAGCCTGACCGACAATACGTGGATGGAGGCCGATGGACATCATCTTGGGATAGCCGGCCTCACCTTCTGCTGAGAGTTCGTCCAGGCCACGCTTACATGACTCAAAGAAATCCGTTGGGCTGCCATAGCCCTGAGGCAGGACATAACGCGCGTCGTTATAGGTGAAAGAGTACGGCACGATCAGATGTTGGGTGTCCCCGACTTGGGTGAAATACGGCAGGTCGTCGTTATAGGCGTCCGCATCATATACAAAGCCACCTTCGGCGACGATGAGTTCTCGGGTATGGACGCTCGGCCCGTAACGACAGTACCAGCCCAGCGGGCGCTCGCCGCACGTCTTCTGAATCGACTCGATAGCCCACTGCATATGCTGTTGCTCTTCTTCCCGGCTCAGTCGCCAGTGCTCGCTCCAGCGCCAGCCGTGGGAACATGGCTCGTGACCACTCGCGGCGATCCACTCGCCCACTTCGGGATTCCGCTCCAAGGCGACCGCGCAGGCAAAAAATGTCACCTGAATTTTATATTCGTCGAACAGGCGCATGAGCCGCCAGATTCCGGCCCGGCTGCCGTATTCATAGACCGACTCGGTCGCGAGGTCCCGATATTTTTTATCAAGGGCATAGTTGATCTCGGCCAGCCCTTCGTTGCGCTCGTCGCCGGCCGGCTTGGCATACTCGGAGCCCTCTTCATAATTCACCACCAGATTCACGGCGACCTTGGCGTTATCCGGCCAGGCCACCTTCGGTGGCCGCCCACCATAACCGACAAAGTCACGCTTCGGACCGGGGACGTCTTTATCGATAAGTTGCACGGACCACCTCCTTACACCATCTTGGCCGGGTGTGGCTGCTCATGCCCCAGGATGGGATGGGGCTGATATGGCGCTTCGAGCGTCGCGACTTCCTCATCGCTCAGTTCCATATCGACAGCGGCAAAGAGCTCCTCCAGATGATGAATCTGCGTGGCTCCGATTATGGGCGCTGTGACGCCCGGCGCCTGGAGTATCCAGGCACAGGCAATCTGGGTCGGTGTGACACCCCGCTGTTCGGCGACCTTTTCCACTGTCGCGGCAACAACGAAATCGTTCTCACGAAAATAATTCCTATGGGCAAATGCGTCGGTTTCTGCACGCTTGGTCAGTGCCGTGCCACCCTCGGGCTGACGGTTCCCGGCGAAGAAGCCTCGGGCCAGCGGACTCCACGGAATGAGCGCCACGCCCTGGTCGATACACAGCGGATTCATCTCCCGCTCTTCCTCCCGATAGATCAGATTGTAGTGGTTCTGCATGGTCACGAAACGGTGCCAGCCCTGTTCCTTGGCTTCATAGAGAGCCTTGGAAAACTGCCAGGCCGCCATGCTACTCGCGCCCAAATAGCGCACCTTGCCACCGCGCACGAGGCTGTCCAACGCTTCCAGGGTTTCTTCAATGGGAGTGGAAAAATCCCAGCGGTGAATCTGGTACAGGTCGATATAATCCATCTTGAGACGACGCAGAGAATGCTCGCACGCCTCAATAATATGCTTACGGCTCAGCCCGCCACGATTTGGTCCGGGCCCCATCTTGCCCCAGACTTTAGTGGCAACGACAATGTCATCGCGTGAAGCCATCTCCCCCAGCCAGTGTCCGGTGATCTCCTCACTCAGGCCGATCGAGTAGACATCGGCGGTATCGAAGAAGTTTATGCCGGCCTCTAGGGCCACGACGAAATGCTCGCGCGCTTCGTTCTGACCCAGGGCCCAGTCGCGCGGCATCGCCCAGTCGGGCTGCGGACCGCCGCCATAGCTCATACAGCCGAGACAGAGCCGCGATACGGTTATTCCAGTGTTGCCAAGCTTTGCAAACTGCATACTTCCTCCAATGCACTATTGACGCGGCTGACGGTGGGCGAAGTCCGCCGCGATCTCCGAAAATGTGGCCCAGCTCACGCCAGCGTGACTGTTGAAATATTCAATCAGGCGCTCGTGCATCATCAGCACCTGCGGGCGGCCGCTCACGTCCGGATGGATGGTCATGGTGAAGACGGCGTAGTCGTACTCGCGATAGATCCAGTCGAACTGATCCCGCCACATCTGTTCAATGTCGCGGGGATTCACAAAGCCGTGGCTATTGGGCGATTTTTTGATGAACATCATGGGCGGCAGGTCGTCGAGATACCAATTGGCCGGAATCTCGACCAAGTCGGTTTCTTCACCGCGCATGAGCGGCTTCATCCACTCTGCCGCCGGCTTGGAATAGTCGATATTGGTCCAGGTATCGCCGACCCGAACATAATAGGGATGGAAGTCATTATGCATCAGACTGTGGTCATAGCGGAAGCCGTGTTTGAGCAGGAGTTCGTTGGTCACGTTCGAGAACTCCCACCAGGGAGCCACATAGCCGGACGGACGGCTGCCTGACTTTTCCTCGATCAGGCCGATAGTTTTGAGCAGGACGTCTTCCTCCTGCTGGGGTGTCATGGCGATGGGGTTCTCATGGGAGTAGCCATGCGCGCCGACCTCGTGTCCGGCCTCAACAATCATGTGGGTCTGTTCTGGAAACGTCTCGATTGAGTGACCAGGAATAAACCAACTCGTCTTCATACCATACTTCTCAAACAGCTTGAGCAAACGCGGCACACCGATTTCGCCGGCAAACAGACCGCGCGAAATATCATCCGGTGAGTCTTCTCCTCCGTACGATCCCAGCCAGCCGCCGACCGCGTCCACGTCAATGCCATAGGCAAGCTTGATGTCCTTTGTGGCCATATACCCTCCTTCTCCTGCGCCTGTTTCAGGCTCGTGTGTCCAGGACTTTATCCATGACGTATTGCGCCAGTTGATGAATACATTCTTCGAGGTGACAGTAGCGTCCGGGCTGCGCCATGCGCGATGCCAACCCGCGCTGGACCGACTCGCACGCCCACATATCCTGTGAGTTGATGAACTCGACCCCCTCAACCGCGTGGGCCAGGTGTTGCTCAAAGCCGGGCATTTCTAAGGTCTCCGGGGGGAAGCACAGCGACAGGCTCCACGTAATGCGGTCAGCCGCTTGGGGCAGAATCTGTCCGTAAAACATACCATCCGGCAACGGTGTGAGGAGATGGGTTGGGTAGACATTGATAAAGTCTCCACGCAGGCGCTCTTCTGCAGAGAGGCCTTCGATCAGCGGAAACGGCGAAGGCAGCCATTCCGTCTTGCCTGGCTCAGCCTCCGTCACCCCAGGGGAATAAAACGTTGCCCCCGGCGCAGCAAAATCTCCCCAGATGATCCCAAACGCCTCATTGTGCGGTTCAACGTGAAAGTTGTAACCCTGGCGTGAGGCATCATGGATCGAATGGACGGGCATCACATCGTGCGGCCCTTTGTGCAAGCCGAGCACATGATAGCCTTCCATATAGTTCTCCACCATGATCTTCCAGTTCCAGTTGCCCTCATAGACCATCGTTTTCACGGTACGCATCTCGCTCAGCTTGTAGTGCTGGAGGCGCTGCGAGAGGGGAGCCAGTCTCGGTCCAAGCGGCGCAGCCTGCTGATCGAAATTGACGAAGACAAAGCCCTCCCAGGTCTCGACCCGCGGCGCAGCCAAATGACACTGTTCTTTGTCAAAGTTGTCGGTGCGTTGCATCTCGGGCGCACCAATGAGCTCGCCTTTCAGCGAGTAGGTCCAGCCATGATAGGGGCACTCAAACCGGGGGAGGTTCCCATGTCCTTCCACCACTTGAGTGGCGCGATGCCGACAGACATTCGATAACACCCGAACCTGATTGTCCTCATCTCGGACAACAATCAGGCGCTCGCCCAGCAGCATCAGCGTAAAAAAATCTCCTGGCCCCTCTACCTGGTCTGTCCGTCCGACGCAGAGCCATTCTTTCAAGAAAATACGCTCGACTTCTTGCGCATAAAATTCGGGCGAGGTGTAACAGGCGGGCGGGAGCATGGAGGCTTGAGATAGCGGTCGTCGCGCCGCCCTCAAATCATCGCCAGTTACCACGTCGGGCATAACTTTCTCCTTTCGACTTGGATGGATGTCCCCTGAGCCGGACCCTAGCTCTGTCGTGTGTTGAGTGTCAAGGAAGACGTTGGTTGTAGGGGCGTACGAACTCCCATACGCTCTTGAGACCTATCGCTGTAAAGCAACAGGAGGACAAAAATGGGCACGGAAAAGATATGGTGGGCCGGTCTTCAAGCAAGATTTGTATCGAGTGTGTTTGTCTTCCTCCTCACTTGGTCCAGCGCTCAAGCCGACGATGTAGCCAAGAGTCCGTATGGTCCGGACGATGAAATCGGCGTCCTCAACGAATTAACCGAGGCCAATACCCTGGCCGTCTTGCAACGTATCAGTAGCGGCAAAACCTATGACCTCAGCGTTGAGAACTTCGTGGGGATGCCCGGCCTGGCCGACTTCGGGTTGGGCGACCCGCCGTTTCATATGTGGATGACGCATACGCCGCGCGGGATGCGGGTCGAGCAATTGGCCCCGGCCGGCGGTCCGCCCAACCTCGCCTTATACGATGATGCCTATACCCTGTCCGCTCATACGGGGACCCATATTGACGCGCTGAATCACCTCGGACGAGGCGAGAAAATTTTTAATGGCTACGACGCCTCGACCTATTTGAGCGACAAGGGCTGGACCAAGGCCGGTGCGGATGCCATCCCGCCAATTATCACTCGCGGGATTCTGATTGATGTTGCGGGAGAGCAGGGCGTGGACATGCTACCGCCTTCGTATGAGATTACGGTCGAAGACCTTCAGCGAGTGATGAAGAAACAAGGCATCCGTCTACAGAAGAATGATGCGGTTTTAATCCGCACCGGACGCATGACGGTCTGGCCTGACCCCAAAAAGTTCGTGCATAACGACCCGGGTATTACCAAAGAAAGTGCCACCTGGCTGGTCGATAACGGAGCGGTCATTCTCGGTGCGGACAATATGGGAGTCGAAAAATTTCCTATGGCAAAAGACAGTGTGCACGTCTATCTGTTTGCAGAACGGGGAGTGTGTCTCCTTGAGCTGCTGTGGCTGGAGGACTTGGCCAAAGACAAAATCTATGAATTTGCCTTTATCGCAGCGCCGATCAAAATACGCGGCGCAACCGGCTCGCCGATCCGTCCGCTAGCGCTGCCGATTCGAGCAGCGCCGGGAGAATAAAACGAGACAGAAGCGTTCCGTTACACACACAGACGCGGCATAACATATTCTCCAAAGCGTTCCATCTCTTCCAACATGGGATGAAACTGGAGGAGAAAAGTGGTCACGCCAATGTCTTGAAAGGCGCGGAACTGATCGGCGACCTGTTGGGGAGTACCCACCATGCCGGCTGCTGTTCCGCCGTTTGTACCAATATGGCCGACTGCGTATCCGTACGTCCGAGTCATGACAGCTTTCCGGTCAACGCCAGCGATCCGTTCTTCATAGCGTAGGCTATGCAGCCGGGCGTGTTCTTCTTGCGCCGCTGTCGTTGAGTCACGGCAGATCACGAACGCGCTTATACCAAACTGGACCTCACGGCCCTGTTCTGCCGCAGAGGCACGAACCTGATCGACCAATGTCTTTGTTTCATCTACTGGCCGTCCGTTTATGAGATACACATCAGCGAGTTTTGCCGCCAAACGCTGAGCCACGTCAGACTCTCCACCAAAGTAAATGGTCGGATGTGGTTTGCGAAGGGGAGGCGGGACCAGGGTAATATCGTCGATCTGATAATAGCGTCCTTCAAAACTAAAATGCTGCTGGGTCCACAGTCCTTTGAGAATGGTGAGAAATTCTTCAGATCGGACATAGCGATCATCGTGCGGCATGGGTGGTAATCCCATCGCCTCCCATTCACGTTGCCACCAGCCAGTCACAAGGTTCAGCGCGGCGCGGCCACCACTAATCTCGTCAATACTACAGGCCATCTTGGCCACTGTTGCCGGATGCTTAAAGGCCGGACGCACGGCCGGCATGAGTTCAATGTTCTTGGTAATCGCGGCCAAGGCCGCACTGGTCGTCCACGCGTCCTGCTGATTCAGCTCAGGGCCAAACGGATTAAACGTATGCTCAGCCAGCAGCACGGTGGCAAAGCTCAGCTCTTCGGCCAGCAGTGTCAGGCGCTTGGTATACTCAAATGAGGCATCCATCGTGTCTGGATCTTTTGAGATGATCCAATTGCCATACACTGGCGTCCAGAAGCCCAGGCGCATTTTATCGATTGACGGGTTTTCCATGTGATTCAACCTCTTAATCTGGTTATGCCTCTCAGATTCCTGAGACACCGCTATCGAGAAAGACCATACCGATCTCCTTTGGGCGTCCGGCCCATCTCACGCCGTTAAAGACCATACCGATCTCCTTTGAGCGTCCGGCCCATCTCGCGCCGTTGTAGCCACATCAATAACAACTGAGGAGGGTCCCTCACAAGCCAACCGAATACGCTTCCTTGCCTCACCACCACGGATGTGATGGGCTGGCAAAGATGCAAATGGATGTCCTTACGCTCCTCAAGAACCGTCTTCGGAATCGAACTCGTGTCCTCGACGCTGATACGACCGCCAAACGCGCCGCAGTACTGGCCCCCTTCTTCAAGCGTGAGGACGACTACCATCTCCTGTTTACTCTCCGCACGTCCAACCTGCCGACCCATAAAGGCGATGTTTCTTTTCCGGGCGGACGAGCGGACAAAAAGGATGCGTCGCCCCTGGACACCGCCCTGCGAGAGTCTGAAGAAGAACTGGGCTTGCGCCCGTCGGACGTCCAGCTGATTGGCCCCCTGGACGACCTGCGTACCATGGCAAGCAACTATGTGGTCACGCCCTATGTTGGGGAGATTCCCTACCCGTACAATTTTCAACCAAACGCCTGGGAAGTGGCCGAGATTTTCTCCGTGCCGTTCACGTTTCTCGCAGACCGCGGCAATCTGAATGCGGAAACCTGGCTATACGATGGCGAGACCATTCCCATTCAGACCTATCGCTATCGAGGCTATAAAATCTGGGGCGCGACCCAACGCATGATTGAGAATATGCTGGATATTCTCAAGGCTCCCTGAGCGGGCGAAACTCGGGACTCACGGAGATTAGATACCGCTCACCCACCTGAGACTTTAATCCCGGCCGGCCTCGATGATCTTCTCAGCAAGGCCAATCGGATTGGTGAAAATCACCTCATGGCTGCCCGGCATTTGGACCAGTCGATATAACCCCAGGCGGTTTGACATGCGCGGATGCCAGCCCCACTCTCCGGGCGGCAGGGCGATGTCTTCCGTGCAGTTCAGGAAACTCTTAGGAATGTCCAGGGCGTGAAACGGCTTCATGTCGAGCTTATCGCAAAACGGCGGGTACGGTTCGGGCGAGAGCCGGGCGTAAGCCGTCTGGGCCAGCTCCAGGTCGGCGTCGTTAATAAACGCCTCGCGCCAAATCGGGAACGGCAGGGTCACGGTAGAATCGCTCGACTGCGCCACCAACTCGGCAAACAGGGTGCGATAGTAGCCTGGAATCTCATCCAGCAGGCTATTGCCGTCCTCGCACACGAACGCATTCCAAAAGATCAGTCGCCGAATCCGCTCGGGAAGCGCCGGGGCGACCTGGGAGAGAATCGTTCCCCCAAAGCTATGGCCGAGCAGAACAATGTCTCGCAGGTCTTTTTCAAGGATGAAGTCGATAATCGACTGCGTGCACTGGACGTGGTTGACGTTTTTATCAACGCCGTGGCCGTGGCCAGCGATGGTCGGGCTGAATGCCCGATGACCTTTCTTCTCTAGGTGAGCACATACCGGCTCCCAGGCAGAGCCGTCGTGCCATGAGCCATGAACCAGGACAAATGTGGACATGCCGCCTCCTGTCCGGGTCTTGGTACGACATGCCCACACTGACTGTCAATGCAGGCACCCCCGGCTTACCCCGTCTCACGCAGAATGATAATGCTGAGAGCCAGGAATACAGGAGGGGATGCATGCAGCAGTTCCACACCGAGCGGGAACAGCGCTTCATAGACCTCGCGGCTACCCTAGCCGACGACTTTGCCACGCGCGCGGCCCAGCACGATGAAGAAGGCTCGTTTCCGTATGAGAACTACGAGCGGCTGAAAGAGACCGGCTACAGCGTGCTGACCATCCCCGAAGAGTTGGGCGGGATGGGCGCCAGCCTGTTGGAACGGATCAAGGCCCAGGAACGGTTGGCCCAGGGCTGCGGTCCGACGGCGCTCGCCATCAATATGCATTTCAATGTGATGAGCCTCCTCATCAACCTCTGGCAGCGGGAGCGCCCCGCTCCCGTCGAAGCCGTGCTGCGTCAGATCGCGGCCGAGCGGCTCATTATTGGCGGCTCGGGTTCCGAGCCGGACAACGCGGTTTCCATTCTTCGTCCGCGGACCACGGCGGAACGGGTGGACGGCGGCTGGCGGGTGAGCGGCCGTAAGATCTTCAGCACCCAGTCCATTGCGCTTGATCGATATTTTGCCGAAGCGACCTGGAAAGAAGGCGTCCACGACGGACAGCAGACCGGGACGATTATTACTTTTCTGATTCCGCGCGACACACCGGGTTTCATCATCAAAGACGACTGGCATACCATGGGCATGCGTTCAACCGAGTCGAGAAGTACCGAACTCAAAGACGCCTTTATTCCGGAATCCGCGGTCTTCCTGGAACGTCCAGTAGTCACTCGCGGCGGAATAACCAATCTGTTCCCGCGCGCGCCGTTTACCATCGGCAGCGTGTATATCGGCATTGCCACCGCGGCTCGTGATTTTGTGGTGGAGTTTATGCGCGATCGGCCGCGTTTCCCGCTCAACACACCAATGAGTCATCTGCCGAGCGTCTACGCCAAAGTCGGCGAGATGGACATGCTGCTGGAAGCGGCCCGGGCCGGCCTGTGGAAAGCCGCAGCCGAGGCCGACCGGGAAGCACCCCGTACCTGGCTCCGCAAAAGTGTGGCCGCCAGGATGGTGGCCATGGAGAACTCCGCTCGCGTGGTTGATCTCGCCATGCGGGCCGTGGGAGGCGCCTCATATTTTAAGCGCTTGCCCTTAGAACGATATTATCGTGATGTACGGGCCGGCCTGTTCCATCCTTTTGACAGCGACGAGACCCTGGAACTCCTTGGCAAGACCGCCTTCGGGATAGCCATGTATGATGAAGACACGATCCGCGCCCTCAAGGAATTATAAGAAAGGGGCCCCTCATGTCACACCCAGTCCGCTTCGGCATTCAGGTTCCACAACAAAACGGGGACTGGAACGATATGCTCAGGCTGTGGCAAGAAGCAGACAGTCTGGGTTTTGATACGGCCTGGGTCTTCGATCACTTTCTGCCGATTTTCTCTGACCCAACCGGTCCGTGCCTGGAAGGCTGGACCGCCTTATCGGCTCTGGCCATGGCAACCCAGCGTGTCCGTCTGGGCGTCATGGTGACGGGCAATACCTACCGCCACCCGGCCGTCCTGGCCAAGATGGCGACCACGGTGGATATCATCAGCAATGGGCGGCTGATTTTCGGTATCGGGAGCGGCTGGTTTGCGTTGGAGCACGAGGCTTACGACATTCCTTTTCCCACAACCGGGGAGCGGCTGATCAGCCTGGACGAGTCTATCACCCTGATTAAACAACTCTGGACCCATCAGCAGGCAAACTTTACCGGTCGTCATCATCATCTACACGATGCGCCCTTTGAGCCCAAACCGATTCAGCAGCCACATCCGCCGATTCTGGTTGGGGCCGGCGGGGAGAAGGTGGCCTTGGGCATCGTGGCGCGCCACGCGGACATGTGGAACAGCTTCGGCACGCCTGAGACCTTCCGGCATAAAATCGAGGTTCTAGCCGACCACTGCTCGCATATCGACCGAGACCCGGACGAGATTGAGAAGTCCGTCCTGATCTCGACGACCTTCTCCTCCGATCACAATATGCGCAAGCTGATCGAAGGCTATCTTGCCGTGGGTGTGACCCATATTGTCTTCTCGGTCTCCCCGTCAACCGAGCCCCAACTCTTGCGTCATTTTGCCCGGGACATCATGACGACATTCCGCTAAAGAGTCGTAGCAGTTTTTCATCTTTCACAGGGAAGGAGACAGGCCATGCTCTATGTGGTGACAACCAAAATTCTTCGGTCGCAAATCCCTGAAGATCAGGCCGCCGAACTGATCCAAAAAGAAATGGCCCATGCGCGTCAATTCATTGAGCAAAAGAAAATTCTGGCGGCCTATCGCCGGCTCGGCGGTGGAGGCTCGTTCTTTATTGTCGATGCGGACTCAAACGAAGAGGTCCACCAGATTTTCTCCAGTCTGCCCCTGGCACGCTACCTGGAGTTTGAGGTCACGCCGGTCCTGTTGCACCCCCTCTTTGGAGGGCCGGCGTAAGGGAGGAGAGTAGTATGGCTACCGCTTCTATCGGTGTGCCTATTGAACCGCGCCGACGCTTTCTTGGCCGTCCCATTCCGGCTGAGGGCGCAAACGGACTGTTCACGCAATCGTGGTTTCCCCTGTGTCTCTCAAGCCAGGTGGCCAAGGGTCAGGTCCGGGGCGTAGATTTTCTTGACGGACGGGTCGTTGTTTTCCGCGGGGAGAACGGCAGGGCGCAGGTGCTGAGCGCCTACTGTCCCCACGTTGGTGCAGACCTCTCCGTGGGTGAGGTACTCGGCAATACCATTCGCTGCGCCTTTCATCACTGGCAGTACGACCAACGCGGCGTCTGCGTCAAAACGGGCATTGACGACCCGCCACCACCCGGCGCCTGCTTGTTCCCCTTTCCCACAGCCGAAAAATATGGCCTGATCTGGGCCTTTAATGGCGAAACACCGCTCTTTGAGCTACCGGACTTTCCATATGCCGAGGATGAACTCGCCATACGGGTCGAGGCGTTTGAGGGAGTTCTCCCGGTCGACCCGTGGGTCTTGTGCTGTAACACGCCAGACATGCAGCATATCAAAGCCCTGCATGGCGTCACGTTTGACCAGGAAGACCCGGATGAGGATATCGAGTGGACAGCCCATTCCATGCTGTATGATTTCAAAGGCCGCCACGCCAATGGCGAGCCAATTGAGTATCGGATTGGTATTTATGGCACCAGCATCTTCTATCAAAGCAGTATCTTTGATGGACGCTGGTTTGGCTTTTTAGCCCCGTTTGGTCTGCCCCGTCCGGGCCGGGCAACAACATACATGATTGTCGTTGCCCGCAAGTCGGACGGCGATACCGCCTCAACCGAAGCCTTCCTCCAATTCGCTATGCAGCTCGAAAAAAAAGTGGTGGGGGAAGATGTGCCTATTATGCAAACCATTCATTTTCAGCCCGGGACACTGACAAAGAGTGATAAGGCCCTGAGTAAATTCTTCCAGTACTTACGTGACTATCCGCGCGCGCATCCGTCAGCCGAGTTTATTACGTAACCGTGATGCTGGGTCTCAAAGACTTTCCAAAAAAGGAGCGACCGATGAATATCAACGAAGCGGTGGAAACCCTATGGCACACCATCCAGAGCGGACAGTATCCGCCCCCCGGCTTGGAAAAGGCATTGAATTTTGAGGACGCCTATCAGATTCAACTGGCAATTCTGGAACGACACCTGAGCGCGGGCGAACAACTCGCGGGCTGGAAGGTCGGCCTCTCGTCCGATGCTACCCGTCAGATGTTCGGTCTTGATGCTCCGATCAGTGCCTATCTGCTGGCCAGTCGTCGGTTCCAGAGCGGAGGCAGCTTTAACTGGGCCGACTTTCGCAAGCCGATTATTGAATCCGAGCTGTGCATCGTCATAGGGCAGGAATTGAAGGGTCCTGGCGTCACCCGCGAGCAGGCTTTGGCTGCCGTGGCCGGTGCCGCGCCCGCGCTGGAATTGGTGGACATGCGGCTCAATATTGGCGCGGACCTTCCGCTCGGTGTTGCCGATGGGGTGGTGCAGTGGGGATTTGTGACTGGCCCTGAGGTCAGGCCCTACCCGGCGGATGTGGACCTCGGAGCCATGACCGCGGAGACCAGACGAAACGGCGAGGTCGTGGCCAGCGTGCAGGGCAGAGATGCAATTGACGACCAGCTTCAGACGGTTGCCTGGCTGGCGAATCACCTGGCGCAATTCGATCTGGCTTTGGAGGCGGGCCAGTGCATTATGACCGGCTCGATGACCAAGCCGACGCCCATTGAAAAGGGCGATACCTGGGAAACCACCTTTTCCTCATTTGGCAGCGTGTCCGCGACGTTTGTATAATGACCGCGTCGAGGACTCAGGACCGTGCAGCCATTCTCCTATCAGGAACAGGAGGCGCCACTCTCCCTCCAAGCGGGCTTAGAGGAATACCGCTCGGGCTTTACCGGTCTCCTCGATGAAAGCGAACTGCCTTCCCGAGCCGCACGGTTCTTCCGCGCTCATGATATCTGTCATGTGGTCTTTGGCTGTGACACCTCAGTCCCCCAGGAAGCCATGGCTGATACCTGGAGCGTTTTTGGCACCTCGCTCGGCTTCGGGACATATCTCGACTATCTCAGGCTCCCCCAGGCCAATAACATCTTTCGGCAAGTCGGCTATGGACGAACGGCCTGGGAGACGCTCCGCGTCTCTCCGCGTCTCGTCCAAGTCATGATCCGAGCACGACAGATGACGCGGCCGTGGCCGTTCTGGGATAACAACCAGTATCTCGATGTCCCGTTAAAAAAGATTCGCGAGGAATTCAATATTCGCCTTGTTTGAACGTCCTACCAGGGCAGCACCTCGCCGTTGGCGTGCCAGAATTTTCCGGTGGTTTCCAGGGTCAGCGCATCCATTCGGGCAAGCAGGCCGCGTGCGGCCTCCTCGGGTTCAATCAGTTGGCTGCGAGCGCTCTCGGGAAGATTGGGCACCAGTTGGGTATTGACCATCCCGGGATGGAGTAAGGCCACCGCGATTCCGCGCTCTTTGAGGTCCTGGGCCAGCGATGCCCCCAGCATATTGGCCGCAGCCTTGGACATCCGATAGCCGTACAGCCGGCCTGAGGTGTTGTCGGTAATAGAGCCCATCCGGCTGGTCACAATGCCTATTTTTGCGCCGTGATCGAGGCAGGATTGGAGGGCGTGGACAACGCGCAACGGTCCCAGCGCGTTTACCTCAATCTGGCGTTGCACATCGGCAATCTGTAAGGCGTCAAGGCCGTCGTCCAGATAAATCCCGGCCACATGGATAAGCACGTCCACATGCGTGCCGATCAAGCGCTGGGCCAGGGCATGGACCGCCGAGTCCGACGTCACATCAACGCCCGTCTCGACGCGTGCACCCTTTGCTGCCAAGGCGGGCGAGTCGCCCAAACAGGCGGCAATCACGTTCTCTCCGCGCTCGCATAATTGCAGACACAGCGCGTTTGCAATACCTCGGTCGGCTCCAATAATCAGATAGGTTGCCATGCTGCTCCCCTCGATGCCTTCAGTCGTGTCTGCGGCTATGCTATCCCTTGGCAAGGGCTTTGGCCAGTTCAGCACGAGCAGTTCACCCCGGAACACGACCGCCGCTTATGTCAGAGAAAGACCCGTCCGCCGTCAGGCGCAAACTCGCCGCCATCCTGAGCGCCGATGTTCAAGGCTATAGTCGTCTCATGGGCGATGATGAAGTCGCCACGATTCGGACGCTGACCGCATATCGGGAGCTGATGGCGCGAACCATTCAGCAACACACCGGCCGGGTGGTCGATTCTCCTGGCGATAATCTCCTGGCCGAGTTTTCGAGCGTGGTTGACGCGGTGCAGTGCGCGGTTGAGGTTCAGACGGAGCTAGCCGTACGAAACGCCGAGCTTCCGATAGAGCGACAGATGCACTACCGCATGGGCATTAATGTCGGGGACGTGGTCATTGAAGATGAGCGTATTTACGGAGATGGGGTCAACATCGCGGCCCGTTTGGAAAGCCTGGCTGAAGGAGGAGGTATCTGTATATCGGGCGCCGTACATGAACAGATAGCAAACAAGCTCGACTTGGTGTTTACGTATCAGGGCGAGCAGCGGGTGAAGAATATCGCCAAGCCCATTCAGGTCTATCAGGTGCGCTGGGAGGCGGCAGACCTCGTGCCACCCACACTCGACAGCGATCTCCTCTCCTTGGAACCGAAACCCCCAGGGCCCGGATCGCTGATCACCCTCGGCCTGGTCGTCCTCGTGATTCTCGGCCTTGGCGCTTTTGCCCTCAAAGACTGGTATCCGCTCTTATCATCCCCGGCCTTCTGGAATCCGCCTCGCCTGCCGCTGCCCGACAAACCCTCGATTGCCGTACTGCCCTTTACGAATATGAGCGGCGAACCGGAGCAGGAGTATTTCAGCGACGGCATCACCGAAGACATTATTACCGACCTCTCAAAAATCTCCGGCCTGTTTGTCATCGCCCGCAATTCTTCGTTTACCTATAAGGGTCGAGCGGTCGATGTTGAGCAGGTCGGGCGCGACCTGGGCGTCCGCTATGTTCTGGAAGGGAGTGTACGCCGGGCCAATGACCGGGTTCGTATCAATGTCCAGTTATTAGACGCCACCACCGGCGGTCATGTCTGGGCGGAGCGCTATGACGGCGAAATGCGGGATATCTTTGCCCTTCAGGATCAGGTCACGCAGCAAATTGTCCAGGCCCTCCAGATCACCCTGACCGCGGATGAGCAAACCCGTTTGGTCCAAAGATCGACCGATAACCTCCAGGCCTACGATTTCGTCTTGCGCGGGGAAAGCTATCTCTGGCGCACAACGCAGGAATCGCTGGTCCAGGCCCGCCGTTTGTTTGAGCAGGCCATCGCCCTGGACGCGCAGTATGCCGCCGCCTATGCCTGGCTGGGCTGGGCAGACTTCTTCGGCTTTATCATGCAGTGGGAGCAAGACCCCCAGGTCTCACAGCGCGCGCATGCGCTCGTGCAGCGGGCGGTGGCCCTGGACGACTCGTTGCCCGTCGCGCATCGGTTATTGGGCTATATCTATCTGTTCGAGAAGCAGCATGAGCGGGCGATTAGCGAGCTTGAGCGGGCGGTGGCTCTCGGCCCGAACGATGCGGACAATTATGCCTGGTTCGGGAGCGCGCTGACTTTCGTTGGGCGACCACAGGAGGCCCTTCGACTCATCCAACAAGCCATCCGCCTCAACCCCCGCTATCCGTTTATCTATCTGCACTTCCTGGGGCATACCTACCGCGTGCTCGGTCAGACCGAAGAATCCATAGCCGTCTTAAAGCGCGCGCTCGCCCACAACCCGGATTTTCTACCGGCCTATTATAATCTGCTCCTGGCCTCGGTTGATTTGGGCCGTCTTGAAGAAGCCCGGGCGCTGGCAACGGAGATTCTCCGCCTCAGCCCCGACTTCTCGTTCACAACCATGACCCAGGCGCTTCCGTATAAAGACCCCGCCGACCTCGAACGTATCCTGGCCGCCTTTCGGGAGGCCGGCTTAGAGGAAAACGTTAGCAATTGATCTCTTTTTCAAGGGCGTGGACGCAAAATGCGTTTGGGCTCTGGTCGGCTTTGGAGGGAGGTTCTCCTACGCCGTCAGCCCGGTTGTCTCGGGTAGCCCTAACATTAAGTTCAAATTCTGAATGGCCACACCGCAGGCGCCCTTCCCCAAATTGTCGAGAATCGCAATCAGCAGGACATGACCGGCGGGATGGGGCGCAACGTGGAGGTCGATGCGATTGGTGTCGTTACAGGCCTGCGGGTCGAAGCTGCGTTCGTTGGTTTCCAGGGGCTGCTCGTTAGGTAGCACCCGCACGAACGACTCATATCGATAGCGCTCCCATAAGACTTCCCAAATCGTATCGCCCGCTCCACTTTGTAACAAACCAGTATGAATTGGCACCTGGACTCGCATACCGCAGCGGAACGGACCAACCGCCGGTACGAAGTGGGGTGCATTGTCGAGCAGACTGTACTTTGTCATTTCCGGAACGTGCTTATGCACCCGCTCCAGGGCGTAGGGCGCTTCGTACACTAATGAGCCCAAGCCCCGCTCGGTGTCCTCCCATTTTTCAATCAGCGGCCGTCCGCCGCCCGAATAGCCGGACAGCGCATGAATCGAAATCGGCGTCTGTTTTTTGATCAGGCCAGCCTCAAGCAAGGGCCGAACTAATAGTAGAAAAGCCGAGGGGTAGCAGCCGGGATTGGCAACATATTTTGCCTGCCGAATGGCTTCACGTTGGTCAGGCTGGAGTTCCGGCAGACCATACACCCAGCCGTCCTCGACACGATGCGCCGTACTCGCGTCAATCAGACGAGTGTTCGTGTGCACGGCCCACTCCGCAGCCTCGCGTGACGCGGCATCGGGCAGACACAGAATAGCCACATCAGCCTTATCCAACACCGCCCGCCGCGCAGTATCACTCTTGCGTTGCGCTTCGGCTAAGGTCAGTAATTCGATGTCGTTTCGTCCCGCCAGCCATTCCCGGATACGCAGTCCGGTCGTGCCAACATGACCGTCGATATAGACTTTCGGAAGCATGATTCTCGCCTTCTTGCTGTTCGCTGGTTTTATTATACGGAGTGATTTCCTGCAGTGGCAATGAGACTGCTCCCAGTCTAACCCGAACGAGAAGGGTAAAAAAACTGAGCGCTCACTCAACCTATCCGGCCCTACCGCTTGACAGACCGTTTTGGAGTATGCCACAGATAAGGTACTCGTACATACAATATCATTAAGGAAGCAAGGCTTTCTTTGAAGAGGAGGGTAGTATGGCAAAGTTACGCGTGATCTCGGCAGACTCGCACATGATGGAGCCGGCCGATCTGTGGCAGCAGCGTTTGGACAACAAATTCCGTGACCAGGCGCCGAAAGTGGTCGAAAATCCGAAGAAGCCGGGCTTCATCTTTGTGGCGGACGGCATCGACCCCTTTCCCGTCGCCGGCGGGTTCGGGGCCGGACGGTCCGGAGAGGAACTCAAAGATCATATGGACAAAGGCTATGAAGCCGCCCGTCCAAGTGGCTGGGACCCGGTCGAGCGTATCAAAGACCAAGAGATTGATGGGGTCGAAGCCGAGGTGCTCTACACCACGCTCGGTATGCCGCTCTTCGGGCTGCCCAATGCCGACCTGCAACGGGCCTGTTTCCGCACCTATAACGACTGGGTCGCGGAGTTCTGTTCGCATAGTCCCAAACGCCTGTACGGCATCAGCCTGATCTCTCTCGAAGATATTGATGCGGGAGTCAAAGAACTGGAACGGACGCACAAGCAGGGTATGCGCGGGGCCATGATCTGGGGTTCGCCGCCGGAAGACAAGCCGTACAGCAGCCGTGAGTATGACCCCTTCTGGCAGGCCGCTGCGGAACTCCACATGCCGCTCTCACTCCACGTGATTACCGGCAAGAGCAAGGAGAGCAAAGTCGATTTTTCGCAGATCAGTCTGTTCTACATGAATGTGATACACGAAGTGCAACGTTCCCTGTCCACGCTCGTTTTTGGTGGTGTGCTGGAGCGTTTTCCCGAACTGAAAATTGTTTCCGCCGAAAATGACACGGGCTGGTTCCCGCACTTCATGTATCGTATGGACCATGCCTACGATAAATTCCATGCCATGGAAAAAGAGCCCCTGCCGATGAAGCCGAGCGAATATGTCCGGCGGCAGATATGGGCGACGTTCCAGGATGATCCGGTTGGTCCGGCGACCTATAAGATCTTTGGCGAGGACAATTACATGTGGGCGTCCGACTTCCCGCATACCGACTCAACCTGGCCGGAATCCCGTCAGTGGATCAAGAAGGACTTCGACGGTGTGCCGGAGGAGATCACCCGCAAGATCGTCTTTGAGAATGCGATCAAGGCGTACCGGATGGACCTGGACTAGTCAGGATCGTTGACTCGTGTGAAGCGATAAAGGGTCGGGGAATCCTCCCTGACCCTTTTGTTTTTCTTCGTTATGAAGGTCCGGACCATTTGAGCCGCACAGTTTCGGCCAGTACAAGAGGAGAGTCTATGGCTCGTTCAGACAGGATGTTGCTCGCGCTCGTTGGAGGAATAGCCCTTTCTTGTCTGCTTCCCGCGGCTGCCCTGGCGTGCCGCTGTCTTCCGCCTCCGTCGCCGAGCTTTGGGATGGAAAAGTCAGACGTCGTCTTTGTCGGCAAAGCGACCAACATCGAAACGATAGAAGCGGATGGCTGGCTGTACGGCTCGTTCAAACAGATGATGGGCTCAGAGCAGCTGTACGAGTTTGAGACCATACGGGCGACGCTGGAGGTCACAACGCCGATTAAGGCGGCGGATGAATCCCCTCTGGTTATTGAAACACTCGCCTCACAAGAGCAGTGTGGCATTCCGTTTCAGACCGGAAAAGAATATTTCGTATATGCCTACCGCAGTCCGCAGGGCGATTTGAAAACCGATATGTGCACCCGGACTGCCACGGTCGCCCAAGCGGCTGAAGATATTGCAGATCTGGTTGATCAATAAGACGCGACACCGCAATCCAGACGTCAGGCCCCCGCTTCCCCTTTCAGAAAACCGGTTATGTCCTCAAACGCTTGGGGGTCCTGCGTAAAGAATAGATGGCCGCCCTCAAAGAGGGCCATCCGGGAAGTCGCAATCTGTCGGTGCAGCGCTTCCTGATTCGCGACCGGGGCGACCCCGTCATACCGTCCGCCACAGACCAGCACCGGCATCCCGAGCTGAGGCAGGCGGCTATAGGTGTCGTGTTTCTGGCGGGCCTCGATTTGGCGGCGTGCTCCAACGGCTGCGTCTGGCTCGGCTGCACTCCCCGCTCGGATGGCCAACATCTCATCAATTAAAGTCTGGAACTCCTGGCCGTTCGCTACCTGCCAGGCCGCGTCCCGTCGCATATCGCTCAACTCAACTACTCGCTGAGCCCAGTCCTGAGGAGAGAGATGGGTGAGCTCATGCAGGGGATATGAGGCGCCACCCTCCCCGCCGCTGCTGGTACAGCCGAGCACTAAGCGCTGTACCCGGTTCGGATAGCGCAGGGCAAATTCCTGCGCGACCATGCCGCCGAAAGAGATGCCCATGACCAGGCATTCATCCCACCCGAGCGCGTGGAGCAGCCCATCTGCGTCAGCCGCATAGTCCGCCATAGTGTAGGCCTCGTCAGGTTTGTCCGTTTGACCCAAGCCACGCTGGTCATAGGCCAGAACCTCAAAGTGCTCTGTAAGTGGCGAATCAAACGCATTCGGCGAACGTCGCAGATCTCCACCCGTTCCGCTGATGTAGAGCAGGCGCGGTCCGGTCCCGCGGATCTCGTAATACATGCGCATGTCACGGACAGTGGTAAATGGCATTCTGGCCCCTTCTTTTCGAGGAGGAATTTTTAGCTGTCATTATACCGAAGAGATGGTGCGGAACGCGATGCAACGGAGTGGCCTACGTATCAGGAGGCACCCGATGAAGCGGCGTTTTATGGGCCAAAGTGCGCTCGTTAAGGGAGTTACAAGTACACCGTGCCGCCATCGACCATGATCGTTTGCCCGGTGACAAATTTACTCATATCACTGGCGAGGTACAGAACGGTGCCCACCAGATCCTCGGTTTCGAGGGTCTTCCGCAAGGTCTGATTACGCTTGACGGCTTCGGCAAAACGGTCGCGATTTTCCTTCATTATCTCACTCGTTCCTGGCGTATCAACCATGGTGGGCGCAATCGCATTGACACGAATGTTGTCCCGCCCCAGTTCACGCGCGAGCGCACGGGTGAAGCCGATGACTGCGCCCTTCGACGTCGCGTAGTGCAAGGCGTTGGCGATCCCATAGACGGCCGCGAGCGAACTAATATTGATAATACTACCGCCTCCTTGCTGTTGCATGGTTGGGACCACAGCCTTGCAACACTGCCATAATCCTTTCACGTTAACCGCCATACACGCATCCCACTCGGCTTCGTCAAGCGTATGAAACCTTCCCGCATGAAGATTGCCATACATTGCGGCATTGTTGACGAGAATATCGATGCGTCCATAGGCATCGAGCGTTGCATCAGCGATAGCTTTGGCGCTGTTCGCGTTAGCGACATCGGCAGTTGTTCCTATCGCGCGTCCACCAGCAGCTACAACGTCGCCCACTGTCTCGGCGCACTCGCGTATATCTGTGGCCATCACTGCAGCTCCTTCATGGGCGAGCGCCACACAGTAGGCGGCACCGAGGCCACGTGCTGCTCCCGTGACAATCGCCACTTTTCCTTCCAAGTTACCCATTTCGTCCTCCTTACTATCGTGTAAATTCCTTAGGACGGGACCGGACTATAAAATGGATGCGATTATATTGCAAATAGAGCGACTGGGTCGCGGTCCACTGCCGTCCCGCCGCTCGTAATACATTTGAATGTCACGGACAGCAGCAAATGGCATAGTAGGCCTCCGGCAGCGTTTCCGTGTGTCCTTACGCAACCTTGGGGATAAACGCGGCGTATGTGTCCAACAGCGGAAAGATCGCCTCTTTCCCTTCGGACGGCACAAAAAATACCGCTCGCTCAGCTCCCAACTCGCGGTATTGTTGCAGCGCCGCCTCATCTTCCGGGGCGCCCAGGAAAGAGATCGAAATCTCATCCGGTTGACGTCCGGCCTTTTCGGCCCGGGTCCGGAGGTCGCTCACGACCGCGGGCAGGTCTTTATAGGCCTGGGCATTAGGAAACCAGCCGTCGCAGTAACGCACCACCCGGTCGAGTCCGTTTGAGGTGTGGGAACCCAGGATAATGGGCGGGTGGGGCTTCTGCACGGGCTTCGGGTAGGACCAGATCGGGTCAAAATTGACGAACTCGCCGTGATACTCCGCTTCCTCTTCGGTCCAAATGGCTTTCATCGCCTCAATTTTCTCACGTAAGACCTTCCAGCGTCGTTTGAACGGCGTGCCGTGGTTCTCCATCTCTTCGGCGTTCCACCCACCGCCGATACCAAAGAGCAGACGCCCGTTGGAGATCTGATCAACCGAGGCGACCTCGTTGGCCATCGTAATCGGGTCGCGCTCCATGG
Source organism: Candidatus Binatia bacterium (assembly GCA_022826945.1). Taxonomy (GTDB): domain Bacteria; phylum Desulfobacterota; class Binatia; order Bin18; family Bin18; genus Bin18. Next base: position 2,164 of record JAJDTY010000047.1, on the reverse strand, counting down.
CGAGACAAATCCCACTCCCGATTTTGATGTTGGTGGTGACGGCGGCTGCGGCTGTGAGCGTCACAAACAAGTCGTGCGTATGCCAGTACTCCTTGGGCAAATCGCCCCCAAGGGGAAAGGGCGTGCGGCGGCTGGCCGGAATATGAGTGTGTTCCGGGTACCACACGGACTCAAAGCCGCGCTCTTCGCAGGCAACGGCCAACTCATCCGGCCGGACAGAATAATCCGTAGCAAACATCTCAATACCGAGTTTCATCTGGCCCTCCTTTAGACGTTGGCACTCTGCGCCTGTCATGACACCCTGCCCGGCCAAAGTCAAGCAACACGCCGGCGAAGCGCGTTGACGCTCAGGAGGGGGAACGATAAATTACGAGGCTCTCTTTCAGAGCTAGGCAAAGGAGTTAGAGCAGCCATGAGCGGGGAAGACAGGGCAATACAAACAGACCATTCAGAAACGAATGGAGCGTCTCGGATCGAAGACCTGGAGGCCCTCGGCCCGCCGCGTCCCGCCACACCCGCCCATATTATTCAGGACGACCGGGAAGCGATCGATATCGCCCACCGTTTAGCAAGAAGCTTTGCGCAGGAAGCGGTGCTGCGCGACCGGGAACGCCGGCTGCCGCTTACCGAACTGGACGCATTCTCGCAGAGCGGCTTATGGGGCATGACCGTGCCCAAAGCCTATGGCGGCGCCGAGGTCTCGTATGTCACGGTGGGCGAGGTGATTACAATTATCTCCGCGGCCGACCCGTCGCTCGGACAGATTCCGCAAAACCACCTTGGCATACTCGATATCATCCGTCTGTGTGCCAGTGAGGAGCAGAAGCGCTTTTTCTTTGGCGAGGTCTTAAAAGGCATGCGTCTCGGCAATGCTTTTTCCGAAAAGGGCAGCAAAACCGTCGGTCATTTTGAAACGCGCATACGTCCCCACGGGGACGGCTATGTCGTAAATGGACAAAAGTTTTATTGCAGCGGCGCGCTACTCGCCCACATGGTGCCGGTCGCAGCGACCGATGAGCGCGGCAAAGCACAGCTGGCCTTTGTGGAGCGTGCCACGCCGGGGATGCGCATTATTGATGACTGGTCGAGTTTCGGTCAACGCACCACGGCCAGTGGGACCGTTCTGCTGGAGGACGCCTTCGTGCCAGCCAGCCATGTGATCCCGGCGCACGAAGCGTACGATATACCAACGGCGAACGGGGCGGTCTTGCAGATTATTCATGCCGGCATCGATCTCGGCGTTGCCCAGGCCGCGATAGATGAAACCATCCACTTTGTCCGCCGCTATACCCGTCCGTGGATCGATAGCGGTCAGGAGCACGGCTATGAGGACATGTACTCCATCGCCCAGATCGGCGACCTTAAAATGCGCCTACACGCGGCAGAGGCCATCCTGGACCGGGCTGGCCGTACGGTCGATGCGGCAATGGCAAATCCAAATGAAGACAGTGTGGCCACGGCGTCTATTGCCGTGGCTGAAGCAAAAGTTCTGACTACGGAGATTGCTATTCAGGCGACCAATAAATTGTTTGAACTCGCCGGCACTCGCTCCACACTCGAAGAGTATAACCTGGATCGCCACTGGCGAAATGCCCGCACCCATACGCTGCACGATCCCGTCCGGTGGAAGTTTCAGGCCATCGGCAATTACTATCTGAATAATATCAAGCCGCCACGCCACGCGTGGATATAGAAGAACAGGCCAAGGAGAATATATGAGCCAGGCATCCTCGCAAGCCACCACTCCACCGGATCAAGATATTCGGGTCGCCGCGCCAATGGCGCGAGTGGAGGCCCCTGCCCACATTATTCGTGACGATCAGGAAGCCCTGGCCGTTGCCCAGCGTCTCGCCGAGCGCTTTCAGCAGGATTCGGCCGAGCGAGACCGCGAGCGCCGCCTACCGCGTAAAGAACTGGACGAATTCTCGCAGAGCGGCTTATGGGGTATCACTATTCCGAAAGCATACGGCGGGGCAGGTGTGTCGTTCTCGACCGCGGCCGAAGTCACGGCCGTCATATCGGTCGCAGATTCGTCTTTAGGCCAGATTCCCCAGAACCATTACTATATGATCGAAGCCGTCCGACTGGATGGGACCGAGGAGCAAAAGGAGTTCCTTTTCAAACGGGTGTTGGAGGGCGACCGCTTTGGGAATGCCTTCGTCGA
>JAJDTY010000003.1 GCA_022826945.1 Candidatus Binatia bacterium | reverse complement strand
ATCGCCTGCCACGTCCGACCTCGCCCTGGGTCAGCCCGCATGACGTCATTCGTATGGCCACGCTGAACGGGGCGCGGGCAACCCTGCGAGCGGACGCTATCGGCAGGATTGAACCGGGCCGGGCCGCGGATATCATTCTGGTGAATCTGCAAACTATGACCCAGCCGTATCTCGCGCCTGACATCCATATGGCTGATGCCTTTGTCTACCGGGCCAAGGGGACGGATGTGGAGACCGTCATCATTGACGGTGAGTTGGTCATGGAAAACCGCACCCACCTCCGTTTCAACAAGGCAGACCTGATCGCTCAGCTCCGTGAGGCCGCGGCTCAGCCGCCGACCGCCCAGGACCTTCAGCGAGCCGACCTCTTCCGTCAATGTCGTCCGGTGTGTGTCGAGTTCTTGAATCAGTACCTAGACCGGGAGATGACCCCGCAGTATGTGCTTAATCGGACGGCGTGAGCAGGGGTGATGTGGAAAAAATCGCACGTCGCGACTTTCACAAACTGGTGCTGAAGGCTGGGGCGGTCGTGTTGGCTGGTTGTCGGTCTCAAACACCCTCTACCGTTCCGCCTGGCGGCAGAGTCCTGATTGTTGGGGCCGGCATGAGTGGGCTGGCCGCGGCCCGTGAGCTCCAGCGCGCCGACTATGCGGTCACCATTCTGGAAGCCCGAGACCGCATCGGCGGCCGGGTCTGGACCGACCGTTGCTTTGAAACCCCCATTGACCTCGGGGCGTCCTGGCTGCACGGCGGGCGGGGCAATCCACTCAAGGCCGTTGCCGCGAACCTGGGTCTCAGGACGCGGGTGAGCGAGTATGGCAATCTGGCGGCCTATGAACTGGGCACGGTCGGGCGGTCAGCCGTCTCCCGCGCCGCGTTTGAGTCCGAATATACGAAATTGGAAGCTGCGGTGTACAGACAGAGCGGCTGGACCTATGTCTCGACCCTGGCTCGCCGTTGGCTTGGACGCCCCGGCACCAGGGTTTCGGTCGCTGATGTCTTGAGTGCGCTTCCCGCTCCGTTAACCGAGGCGGGTCGTTTGGCGCGCTGTCGGATCGAGAGGGGAATAGAGAACCTCTACGCCGCGTCTCCGCACGACCTCGGTTTTGCCGGTCTACTGTACGAATCGATAACCGGACCAACGGGGGAAGGTTTTCCCTGGGGGGAGCAATTCGTGCTCGATGGAATGGACAGGCTGGTCCAACACCTTGCCGAAGGTCTCCCGGTCCGGTTCGGTCAGAGTGTCAAACGAATTGCGTACGGAGCGGACGGCGTTCGGGCTGAGACGGAGCGGGAAACGTTTACCGCAGACGGAGTGGTTGTTACGGTTCCAATCGGGGTGCTGCAATCGGAGCAGATCGTCTTTGAGCCGGCATTGCCCCACTCACATCGGACCGCCTTGTCCCGCCTCGGTATGGGACTCTTCAATAAAATCATCCTGCGCTTTCCGCGCGTGTTTTGGCCCGAGGAGCCGGATTTTGTTTTTGTATGTGGCAGCAGCCTGTGCTCTTTCTACGTCAATTTCGCTGCCTATGCCGGCGTACCTATGCTGGTCGGTCTCAGCGGCGGAACTGCTGCCGACGAGATTGAGGCGCTGTCAGACCAGGCCATTGTGACACGGTTGCGGAAAGAGTTCTCCGGCGTGATGGGAACGGCTGTTCCCGAGCCAACCGGGGTGATGATCCAGCGCTGGCGCTCGGACCCATTTGCGCGCGGGTCGTATGCCTATCTCCGCGTCGGGGCGAACGGTGGGGAGCCGGAGATGCTCTCAAGACCGATTGCCGGTCGAGTTTTTTTCGCTGGAGAAGCCCTGCATCTCCATGACCCTGGGACGGTCCACGGAGCGTACTGGACGGGCCAGCGAGCGGCCCGGCAGGTGCAGGCTCAACGTGCTTGAACGTCACGCAGCCGGATGTTTTTGGATCAAAGGGCGCATCCGCCTAAAACCTCTTCAACTCCAGAAACTCACCTACGTCCTGACCAAGTCCCTGACGGACGGCTTCTTTATAGACGGCGAAGCCGGCAGCGACATCCTGGATGGCGGTGCCCACGGATTTGAACAGGGTGATCTCATCCGCTCCCGAGCGGCCTGGAGCGCGACCGGCGACGACTTTTTTGAGTTCCGTCACCTTGGCGCGGTCATATGTCCCGGCTGCCATCGCGGCTTTGAGGTCGCCCGACTCGCCCTCCATCTGCACTCGTGAATCGACCACAATGCGTTCCGCGTTCCGGAAGGTTTCCGCGTCAATCTCGCGGAGTTGTAGGCCGGTTGAACCAATCGAATTGACGTGGCTGCTGGTTTCCATCCACCTGCCACGGTAGGCGATCAGATCGCCGACACCGGTGGTGTTAGTCGCAACCACCACGATATCAACCCCGCTGACCGCTTCTTCCGGGGTCGTGACTGCGCTGAGGGTGATGCCCAGTTGCTCGCTCATCCGTACGGCAAAGCGCTCACGATTCGCCTGAGTAGGGCTAAAGACTTTGCCGGATTCAATCGGTCGGACGGCGCACACGGCCTGCAAGTTCGTCGTCGCTTCCAGGCCCGAACCAATCACGCCCACGGTCCTGGCCTCGGGCCGGGCCATATACTTGGTGGCCACACCGGTCGTTGCGCCGGTGCGCGTCGCGGTCAGATAGGCGGCGTCCATGAGCGACAGGAGTCGTCCGTCTTTTTCGTCATAGACCGCGATGAGATAGCGTACGCCGTGCTGGACCGAGCCATGGAACACCTTGTAGCCCATCAGACCGCTGTCCCGCATCACCGCCGGCATGACGCGAAAAAAGCCTGAAGTCGTTGCCAGGTTGAGACGCGGGGGAAGTTCGACCGTGTCTCTGGCTTCTTCGAGTAAGCCCTGTTCGATGCGGTCGATCTGGGTCCCGATGTCCGTGGCTCGTTCTACGTCTCTGTTTGTCAGGAGTAAGGTCACGCGGTCTCCCTAGGCCGGGTTGCGCCCGATAAAGAACTCCTTGTCGTCCTCGACCGGGACTTCGAGTCCGGAGGTGATCAGTCCCTGGCGTAAGGGCTTCATCTGGCGGTCGTTCAGGCGCATGGTCGGCGTGCGGAGCGGGCCGCCGTTAAAGCCGCTCAGCCAGCCCTGGTATTTCCAGATCATGCGGTGCAGGAAGTTTGAGCCCGCCAGTAGGGCCATGGCCTGCATACTCGCCTGACGCGCCGGGTGAATCTGCCAGTATAATTTCATGGCGGCCTCGAACTGCCCGTCCTGGATCAGGCCGAAAATCCTGGGAATCATCGGTCCCCAGTACTCATAATTACTCGTTCCCATGAACTGCATGGGCACCAGGCCGGCCATGGGCAGACCGTTGCCTTCAATCGGTTCGGTGACAACGACCCGGTCGCCGAAGCGTTTATATACGTCCACAAAGCCGCCGATGGACGGCATGCCGCCTTCCGCCTTGATCGCCGCGATATTCGGTACCTCGTCGAGCAGGCGCTGGATCAGCTCCGGACCAAAGCCCGCGGCTGGATGGATGCGTTCAAACCCCCACAGCGGAACGGGAAAGAGCATCACCGCCAGATTGGTGTTGTCACAAAACGTTTTGGTGTAGCGATAGATGTCGTCCGCGCTGTCCGGATAAAAGGTGGGTGGGTAGGAGAGCAGGACAAGGTCGGCACCCGCCTGCTCGGTCGCTTGGACGGCTTCGATATTTTCTTCCAGGTTATTGAAGCTGGCATGGTGGATGAGGTGGAGCCGACCTTTGGCTTCATCTGCCGCCCACTGTGCGAATTGGACGTACTCATCAAACGTGGTCGCGGTTTCGGCCACGAGTAAGGTACCCCAAAAGCCGTATTCGATTTCCTTACGCACGTCGTGGCGAATGGCTTTCTCGTTCAGGCCGCGCAAGTCCTGGGTAAAGGTGGGGGTGATGGTATTAGCCACCCCCTTCATGGTTGCCTTGGCCCACTCGCGTGCTTCGTGCTTTCGATAGTCTGCCATGCCGTCACTCCTTATCCCTTGAGAGAGTTGAGAAAATTCCGCACCAGGGCCTCACATTCGCCGCGCTTATGCGTGCCGTAATACAGAATCCGATTGTTGATCGGATCACCGGCAAAAAACCATTCGTACAATAATTGCCGCCCGCCAAACTGAGTGCTGATGGCATCCCAGGCCAGCTTCATGATGCGCACCCGTTCCTCGGCCGGGGTATCACGGCCGCGCAGATAACGCGGCAGGAGTTCTTGCAGGGCAGGGTTGGCGAAATCCTGCTCGGTCGGAGTCATGACCAGGCCGCTGCTGCCCGCAAGGCGGATAACCTCAACCGCCCGGGCATGGACGAAGGGAAAAAAGATGCGCAGCGTGGTGATACCCAACATGCCCTTGTCCGGCGCTCCAAAAAGGGTGGCTAGCCCCGGCACGAAACTCTTTGCTGCGGCGACTGCTTCTGAGGCGGAATCCGTCTCGCCTTCGCCAGCCTGGGCATTTGTCCAGACTTCGTGCGCCGTGGCCGTTACCAGGCCGTCAGCCAGCTCGACGTAGGAGACGAGTTCGCCCAGCAGTTCCTGATAGCGCGTAATCTCCGAGCGTCCGATGCTGTGGGCGACCAGACAGGCCAGCCCGGTCATAAAGCGCAGTTTGACCGCACCGCGAATAACCGCCTGCAAGGCAAAATAACCCGGCATGCGAGGCGCAATGAGATTGTAGGTTTCCACATCCCGGGCCGCAAAAACCCGCTCCCACGGGACGAGCACATTGTCAAAAACGGCAATGGCGTCGCCTTCGTCGAACCGACTGCTCAACGGCCGGTTAAAGTCTCCGGCTCCGGCATCGTAGGGTTCCCGGCAGATGAACTTGAGCCCTGGGGTGGCCACCGGGATGGAAAAACTGACAGCATACGCTTCTTGTCCCGGCTTGCGCGGCATATACGGCGCAACCCAGATATCGTCGCTGATCGGGGCGAGGGTGGACAGCATGCGGGCGCCGTTGACGATCAGGCCGGCGTCGGTCTCCTTGACGATGCGGATGCTTTCCTGGTCCTCGACGCCTTTGGTCTTGTCGATCTGCGGATCGACCAGGGTGTGGGTCAGACAGAGGTCTTTTTCGCGGCACAACTCATAATACGTCCAGGCGTTGTCCCCAAAGCGCGGCTCGTTGCGTCCCAGCCAAGCGGTGATGGCCGCCATATCCGCGACAAAGGCGTTCATATAGTCGGGCAGGCGGCCCATCATGCCGCAGGTCAACTCGCATCGCGTCGTCTCTCCAAAGCGACGTTTTTCAATGTCCGCCCAGCTTTCGGCCAACACAAACGAGGTGCTGACCGGCTCATTCGAGGTGGGGGAGGGATAGGTCAGAATGTCTGTATAGGGTTCCTGGTACTGGCAGTCGTACAGCCGGGCCATCTCCCGGATGACGCCCTGAAAGGCGGGGTAGGTGGTCACGTCACGGACGAGTTCTCCGTTGACGTATAGCTCCCGGTCGTCTCGGAGTCCGTCAATATATTCCTGGCCTGTGCGTGCACCCATCACTGCCCCTCTCCCGGCGGATTACATCATGAGCATCAGGCCGCCGTCCACATAAATCAACTGGCCGGTGATGTAATGCGCGGCCCGGCTGGTGAGCAGCAGTACCGCCTGGCCAATATCAACCGGCTGTGCCCAGTCCCCGAGCGGGATTTTTTCGGCAAACGCGGCGTCTAGCGGCTCTGTCGTATCGTGCCCCATTTCTTTGGCCAGATTGCTCCGCACGCGTAAGGAGCCCGGTGTTTTCACCGCTCCGGGCGCAAGCGTATTGACCGTGATTTTATGGGGCGCGTACTCCAGTGCGCTCGCCCTAGTAAACGCGTTGAGGCCGCCTTTGCTGGCGTCGTAATGGGCCATGCCCAGATAGGTCCGGGCGGTATTGATGGAGGAGATATTAATAATCCGCCCGCCGCGCCCGCCGGCTATCATCTGCTCGGCGGCAAGGCGGGTGCACAGGAACGGACCGCGCAGGTTCACCCCCAACACCTTATCCCACAGCGCGGTTTCCATTTCGGCCAGCCGGGCCATGGGATAGATGGCCGCGTTATTGACCAGGATGTCGATACGCTGGAACTCGTCCATGATCGCAGTCACCATATTTTTGACCGAGGCTTCGTCGGATGTATCCGCGCCGACGGCCAGGGCTGTCCGGCCTTGGTCGTTAAGGGCTTTGGCCGTGGCGGCTGCGGTTTCAATGTCCGTATCCGCCACGGCAATACGGGCTCCAGCAGCGGCCAGAATTTCCGCGACACCCTGGCCGATGCCTTTGGCACCGCCTGTGACGAGGGCTACCTGGCCGTCGAGGTTGAAGAGTTCAGCGATTGAGGTGTCCATAGCGTGTCCTTAACTGAGAGAAGGAATGTCTTAGAAAAAGACGGTCACATTCTCCAGCACATTATGATCGAGCAGGATAAAGCGTTCTTCATTCTTCCAGGTGTTGTCAATACGCCGCCACCAATCCTCCCGGCAGCCGACGAACAGGTGCTCGGTCCCTTCCCAGCGACTGCGGAAGACCTGAAAATTTGAGCCGACTTTTACCCGGTCCGGTCCGTCGGTCTCAAGGATCTGTACATTGGAGACAAAATGCCGGATGCGGGAGCGTGGCTCCTCGGCATGGGCGGCCCCGGTTCTCAGGCGTTTGACGCGCAGGGTCAGGCTGGTCTTGTCATCATCAAAATGCGCCAGGAGATGAGGCCGAGACAGGTCTTCCCGGCCCGGCTCCATATTGCCGCGGACCGGAGCCCAATAGCGAATCGTGTCGGTAAACAGCTCAAGCCACTCTTCGAGTTGATCGTTGTCCAGCAGCCAGGCCTCGTAATAGAGCAGCTCTTCGAACTCGTGACGGAGTCGGGTGCGGTCCGCCGCGTTCATCATGCTCCACCCATGAGAGCCTGCCACTGTTCGTAGACGCCAAAGATGCCGATTTCCGTTGAGGGGGGATGAATCAGGCCGGGCTTGTCCGGGTCGGTGCGGCCATGTCCGGCCCCCATCTGATAGTTGAGGGGGAAGTTCCGGCGGTGTAGACCACTCATGGCCTTGACGCTATTGCCCCACATCTCGCCGTCATCCTGCTCAAAGATACCGCTGGGCGAAAAGGTCAGAATCTGCATCTTCCGGGCGATCTCGACCACTTCAGGCGGAGCTTCCTGCTCGATCATGCCCCAGGAATATACCTCCATATTATGCGGGCCGCGTGGATGCCAGACCCGAATGGTCAAGAAACCCAGAAAGGTCAGAATGGAAAAATTCGGAAACACGGTTCCAACATGAACACAGCCGACCAGTTCGCTCTGGGCCGGTGTCAGGCGTTGTCTGGCCGCAGCCTGCATCCGCTCCATATGGTGCGCCAACGGATCGGGCACGCCGCCGGCCATGTCAATCTTGAAATTGATCCAGCCATGCCCGTTCTCCAGCTTGGCCTCAAAATCTCGTACCCAGGGCCGGTCACCGAGAAATTGCCCGTTCGCCGGGCCGAGGCCGATTTTGAGCATGCTCTCATGGGCCGCTCCGGTATGATAGTTGTCGCCGTTGAACTGCTCGGCGGCCAGCTTCCAGTTGCCGCCCAGATTCCAGCGGTGCAGTCCGGGCATGACAACCATGCCGCCTTCAGTCTTGTTGAAGATGAGATCGAGATACCACTTCATATCCCCGAGGTAGGCATCCAGGCTCTGGGCGTTCTCGTCGAAACAGGCAAAGATGAGGCCCCGAAACGATTCCACGCGGGGCACTTCGATTAGCCCCCAGTCCTCCCGGTTGAGCTCTTCGTAATAGGCTTCCTTGAATTGCGGAACGCCGATGAGCCGGCCCTGGTTGTCATACGTCCAGCCGTGGTAGGGGCAGGTAAACGCTTTGGCGTTGCCGACGTCCAGACGGCACATGCGCGCACCGCGATGGCGGCAGGAGTTCAGAAAGACCCGGATTTTTCCGCTTGCCGTCCGGCAGACCAGGACCGACTCCTCGCCCATGTAGTGGGTGACGAAGTCGCCCGGACTCGGGAGCTGGGATTCATGCGCCAGATAGAGCCAGCAGCGGCCGAAGATCCGCTCCTGTTCGTCCCGGTAGACCTCTTCGTCAACAAAGACCCGGGGACTGACCGTACATTTTTCCAAATCAACCAAGTGTGACCAGTCTGTCACGCCGCGTGCTCCTTCAACTCCTTCTCCTCGGTGAGGGGGATCGTCTCTAATGACTCACGTGCTTATGGCCCCAAATGCTACCGGTGCGATGGAGTTGGACCTGCCAGGTCGTGTCATCAACCTCACGCGCGCCCCAGCCGTATTCGACGCTGAAGCCGGACGGGGTTTTGAGATAAAAGGACAGCATCAGGTCATTGGTATGCCGGCCCAGGGTCATATCAATCGGCACCTCTTTGCTCTGACACAGATCGTAGGTTGACCCCACATCGTCCAGGCTTTGGAGTTGCACCATAAAGTGGTGCATCCGTTTAGGCATTTTGCCTTCCCAGAAGGCCATGCTGTGGTGACGCGGGTTGCAGTGCAGAAAAGCGAGGTTGAGCGTGGAGGTCACGCCGCGCTCGGGCTGGGGGCGTACCCAATCGCTCAGGCGAAAGCCCAGCACATCCCGGTAGAAGTGCAGGCTTTCCTCCAAACTGTCGACTGTCATGGTGATGTGGCCGAGCCCCATATCCCCGGTGGTAAACCCGGAAATCGGCCGGGGAGACTGAAAGGGTTTGTCCACGCCCACCAAGGGCCCATAGAAGATTTCGGTTGCCAGGCCGTTCGGGTCTTGAAGCTTGAGCAGCCCAACGACCCGCCGGGCTTCGGCCTCTTCCGGACTTCCCCATTCGACGGCAATATCATTGGCGCTGAGCTGATCGCCCATCGCTGTGAGCGTTTCCTCGTCCGCCACTTCCCAGCCGACCAGGGTAAGATCATCCGCGTCTCCAGGGGAGACAATGAAGCGGTGATGATAGTCGTCCATCCGCAGTAATAACGAGCCGTCCGGATCGCGGGTATGCGCTTGGAGTCCGAGCACTCCGGTGGCGAATTGTTCCCATTCGTCAATATTGCTGACGCCTAAGCCGATGTAGCCGAGTTGTGCCACGCGTGCCATAGCAAGCCTCCTTTAATGTCTGTGTTTCCATAGCGCGTTTTGGTCTCAGCGAAAATCCCTTTTATACGGAACGCCGCGCCCTTCGGTCGTAGACAGTGCGCCCGCTGGTGTGACACAGTGTCAACGGCCGAATACTCAGAAGGGGGCCGCGTGATGGACAGCAGGCGAATCATTGGTATCGTTCTTATCGGGATTGGGGTTGCGGTTGCGGTCCACACCATCGTTGAGCCCCTCTATCACGTCTCCAGCGAAGCCCATCCGTACAGCCCGCTGTGGACCATACTGGACCCGTTAATGGGGCTGGCGATCGTTCTGGGCCTGATAGTCGGCTATCCACGTATGAAGCGCGCCAGCAGCGCCGGACCGGACGCGCCCGTTACTTGGGAACGTCTGTCCGCCACTACGATGTTCTACGGCTTTCTGGGCGTGGGCATCCTTTTCTTCTGGAGTTGGTTCAACACCATGTCGGTCAGCGCCGACTTCGCCCCAGGAAAGGGCGAGAACGTGAGCGCCTTGGTCTGGATGATTATTGACACGCTGCTGCCGCTGCTTTTGGGCGCAACGGGCGTATCCCTTCTTCGCGACGACGCGTAAGCGGAGCGACATGACCAAACCCCGAACACCTTTTCCCTATGGATCTCTCTATGCGATTTGAAGCGGTGATCTTTGACTGTGACGGGGTGCTGGTTGATAGCGAGACACTCGAAAACCAGGTGTTTGTTGAGTGTGTGGCCGACCTGGGCCTGGACCTGACGGTAGTGGAGGCGGTTGCGATGTATAAGGGGCGCAAGCTGGCGGAGTGTATCGCCTCTGTTGAAAAGCGGCTGGGCCGCTGTGTGCCGGACTCCTTTGTTTCCGACTTCCGAGTGCGGAGCGCCAAGGTCTTTCACGACCACTTGCAGCCGATCCCTGGGGTTGAAGCCGTTATTCAAACCCTACAGGCGCGGTCTGTTCCGTTTTGCGTGGCGTCCAGCGGGCCGCGTGAGAAAATAGAAGCGAACCTCGGTATTACTGGCTTGCTGTCGTATTTTCAGGAGTCGATTGTGAGTGCGTATGAAGTCGGGAGTTGGAAGCCTGACCCTGGCCTGTTTCTCCATGCGGCCCGGACGCTTGGCGCGGTGCCCGACATCTGCGCGGTGATTGAAGACAGCCTGCCTGGGGTTCAGGCTGGTATGGCGGCCGGCATGACCGTATTCGGCTATGCCCGAGACACAGAGGCAGAAACCCTGGCTGCCGCCGGGGCGCAGGTCTTTCAGGACATGACCCAACTCCCCGCCTTGCTCCAAGAACACTGATCTTCCTTCCGTTTCCGAACCACTCTATGTTGGGAGGAACAACTGACTCTTTGGAGTTGTCGAAAAAGTGACATCCATGAATGCCGAACAGCAGGACCTGATTCAGGCCCGAGAGCGAATCGAACGCTTACCGAAATCGAAGATTCGAGCCATTGCCAACGCCAGCCTTGGGCTCGAAGGCTTGATCCCACTCTGGTTCGGGGAGTCCGACCTGCCCACGCCGGAGTTTATCAAACAGGCCGGCGCTGACGCCCTGATGCAGGGCTGTACGTTTTACACCCATAACCGGGGGATTCCCGAGCTGCGTGCTACGCTGGCCGAATACGCTTCCGGTCTGCACGCCCATCCGGTGAACGAAGACCGCATTACCGTCACCGCCTCCGGCTGCGTGGCGATCAATCTCATCCAGCAGGTCCTGACCGACCCCGGCTCAAACACGGTGATAGTTGGTCCCCTGTGGCCCAATTTGATTGAAACCATACATATTATGGGTGGGGAGACACGGATTGTGCCGCTGACGTTTGGGGAGCAGGCCTGGACACTCGATCTGGACCGACTCTTTGACCAGGTCGATGACAAGACCACCGCGATCCTCATCAACTCCCCTGGGAACCCCACCGGCTGGGTGATGGAGAGAGACGGTCAGCAGGCTGTGCTTGATTTCTGTCGGCAGCGTGGCCTGTGGTTCATTTCCGATGAGGTCTATAACCGTCTGGTCTATGACCGGCCCGTTGCGCCGTCCTTGCTGGACCTGGCGGAGCCGGATGACAAGGTCCTGGTGATCAACAGTTTCTCCAAGACCTGGGCCATGTCGGGCTGGCGACTGGGCTGGGTGACGGCTCCCCCGAGACTGGGCGAGGTGTTTGAAAAGGTCATCGAGTTTCACTACTCGTGTCCGGCCCATTTTACGCAGCGGGCCGGGGTCACCGCGGTAATGGAAGGCGAACCATTCGTGCGCGACATGGTGCAGCGCTACCGAGCCGCCCGCGACCTGAGTGTGGAACGGCTGCGGGCCATGTCGCGCGTTCGCGTCCACTCTCCGCTCGGCTCTTTTTATCTCTTCTTCGCCGTGGACGGGATGACGGACAGCGTGGCCGAGTGTCGCCGCTTTGTCTCCGAGGCTCGTGTGGGTCTCGCGCCGGGCGCGGCGTTTGGCGAGGCTGGTGAAGGCTTTATCCGCCTGTGTTTTGCCAATACTCTGGAAACGCTGCACGAAGCCTTTGACCGGCTTGCCGGGGTGCTGGCCTAAGCACTCTCGGGAGATCTCCCCTCTTTACTTCCCGCCTGTACGCCCCATAGAGTAATCCCATCTCATGACGGGGAGGACAGTATGAAGATCCATGACGCAACAACCGCACCGAACCCACGCCGGGTGCGGATATTCATTGCGGAAAAAGGCATCGAGGTGCCATACGAACAGGTTGATATCGTCAACGCGGTTAATCGCGGCGAAGAATTCCGGACGCAGAAGAACCCGATGGGCACCTTGCCGGTACTCGAACTCGACGACGGTACCTGCATTGCCGAAAGCGGGGCGATCTGCCGCTATTTTGAAGAACTTTATCCCGACCCGCCGCTCATGGGTGTAGACGCGCAGGACAAGGCGACTGTCGAGATGTGGAATCGTCGCATGGAGTTTGAACTCTTTCAGCCGACGACCCTGGCCTTTCAACAGCAGCACGCGTTTTTCAAAGGCCGCGTACCCCAGGTGCCCGAGTACGCTGCGGTGTCAAAAGAAAAGGCGGAAAAGAGTCTGGCCTGGCTAGACGAGGTGCTGGCCGACCGCCAATACATAGCGGGCGAGCGCTACACCGTCGCGGATATTGTCGCTCAGTGCGCGGTGGACTTTGGCCGGGTCGTCAAAATTGCGATCCAGCCGGATCAAAAAAACCTGGCTCGCTGGCACGAAGAAGTCTCCGCCCGGCCGAGCGCCAAAGCGTAACCTCCAAAAAATCCCCTCCTCGGAGGGAATTATATGCCAGTGTCCCTAAGAGAGGGTATAAGACATCGCACGACAGCAGGAGGTCAGCGTGCAAAGCCAAGAGGTGAAACAGCAAGTCAAGGAAGTCTACGGCAAAGCGGCGCTCCAAGCCGCCCAGGGTGGCCGGGCTTCCTGCGGGGAGGCAACCGCGCGGGCCGATGATCCTATTACCTCACACCTCTACGACGAGGCCCAGCTCACCGGGATTCCTCTGGAGGCGATTGCCGCCTCGCTCGGCTGTGGGAACCCCACCGCCCTGGCGCAGCTCAATCCCGGCGAGACCGTGCTCGATCTCGGCTCGGGGGGCGGGATCGATGTTCTCCTGTCGGCCAGACGAGTCGGTCCCACAGGAAAAGTCTATGGCCTCGATATGACAGACGAAATGCTGGACTTAGCGCGCGCAAACCAACGGAAGGCCCGGATCAACAATGTGGAGTTTCTGAAAGGCGAGATGGAAGACATTCCCCTTCCTGACAACGCGGTTGATGTCATTATCTCAAACTGCGTGATCAATCTGTCGATAGACAAAGATCGCGTCCTCTCCGAAGCGCTGCGCGTGCTGCGACCGGACGGACGGTTTGCGGTGTCTGACATTGTCGTGCGTGGAGAGGTTCCTGAGCAGATTCAACGCAACATTGAACTGTGGATTGGGTGTATCGCCGGCGTGTTAGAAGAGCAAGAATACCGGACCAAACTCGCGCGGGCCGGCTTTGTTGATATCGATCTTGAACCCACTCGGATGTACCGGCTAGAGGATGCCCGTGCCTATCTTTCCGACAAAGGGATTAATGTTGAGGCTGTTGCCTCCGAGGTTGACGGCAAGTTCGGCAGTGCCTTCGTCCGCGCACGGAAACCAGCGGCGGGCTGAGCATAGATTCCCCTCTTGGCCTCATATCTTGTTCGGAGCAGGGAAGGTCAGCTTGCCGTGCGGATATAGGGGCCGGTCTCTTTCAGCAACAAAAACAACACGGCCGACAGCATGTAGCAGCCGCCCCAGAAATAGAAGCCGGCCACCGGCGTGAGGCCGACCAGCCACATGCCTATGACCGGGGCGAGTACACCGCCCAGATAGCCGGCGGTGATGGCAATGCCCACCGCGGAGCCGGCCAGGCGGCGACCCACGCCTTCCATTTCCAGCGGCACCACGAATGCCAGTGGGGCCGCCCCGCCAAAGAAGCCCCACATCAGAGCCACGATCCACAGCGACACACCCAGCGCATAGCCGGACAACACCATGCACGCCCCGGCGATGAACATGCCTGGCACATAGAAACGTTTACGCAGCCCGACCCGGTCCGATATGGACGGCACGACCAGCGCGCCGACCACGTAGGCCCACATAATGACCGAGACGACAGCTCCGGCCGTGGCCGAGGTCATGCCCTGCTCGTCCACGAAATAGGTTGGCGCATAGCCGATGATGCCGATATAGCCGCCCAGAAACAGCATGTGACAGACCGCCAAGGTCCAGGCATCCCGGATGCTGAGAACCTGACGTATCGCCGCCACAGTGCCTAGGTGTCCGGCCTCAGCCTCGTCCGGCTCGTGTGGTCGGTCCCGAACAGTCATGAACCACAGCACCCCAATGGCAGCCGTAGCCACACCTAGAATGATGCTCAGGCTGCGCCAGCCGCCGACCGGCTCCAGGACCAACGGCGTCAGGGCCAGGGCCAGGGCCGCGCCCGCGCCGTAGCCGGCTTGGGTGACGCCATTGGCCATCCCGAATTCTTCCGGCGCAAACCACATCCCCAGCGCTTTAGGCACGTTCGGAAACGTCAGGGCGAGGGCGACACCGAACAGGAACATCCAGACATACATTGAACCGAAACCGGAGGCCGTGGCCCGCATGATCAGGGTGACTCCCATCAGCACCACCCCCAGACCGACGATTTTTTGGACTCCGTAGCGGTCGCCCAGGATCCCGCCAATCATGGCCGAGACCAGCGTGCCAAAAGAGATGGCCGCCCACAGCATGCCCCAGTCCGACATCTCCAGGTTCAGCTCGGCCAGCACCTGAGCGACGACCATGACGATATACGTCCAGCCGAACCCGAAGGCGAAGGTAAAGACCAGAACGCCATTAGCAAGAACGAGCCAGCGATAGCCACCTGCGGTCGCCTGTGTGTCTGTCATAGGCTATGACCCTGCCACAGGGAATCGGTCACGTCTATGGTCTGGCGGTGAGTCTTCTCATCGCCCCGCGAGGCGAAGCACTCGGGTCGTCCTTCAACTATCGATCCCGGCAGTGTAAGAGAGATTGTCCGGCGCAGGGGCGCGAGATGCTTCCCCTGCCCGACTGTGGAATGCGGAGAGGACGGTCTGATGGACCAGGATGAAAACAACGAACGTGACGGCCTGCAACTTGGCATTTTCATGCCCAATTGCAGTGCGACCTACCATATCAGCAGCTATAAGCCCGAGCCTGACGACTGGACGTTTGCGTCAAATAAGCGGATCGCGCTCGCCGCCGAAAAGGCCGGTTTCAACTTTCTGTTCCCGGTCAGTCGCTGGCGCGGGTTCGGCGGCGCGACCAATTATATGGGCTACTCGCAAGAGACCATGACCTGGGCGGCTGCACTCCTGGCCGTCACCCAAACCATCCGGGTCTACTCGACCGTTCACGTGCCGGTTTTCCATCCGCTGGTTGCCGCCAAAATGGGTGCGACTCTGGATCATATCAGCCAGGGACGATGGGGGATCAATATCGTCAGTGGCTGGAACGCGCACGACTTTGACATGATGGGCGTTGAGCTCCTGCCGCATCAGGAACGCTATGCCCGCACGGCTGATTTTATCTCCATCCTCAAAGGGCTGTGGACGGCCGAGCCCGGCACGTTCAATTATGATTCGCCCTGGTATCGCATCACCGACGGGTATGTCATGCCGCAGCCAGTGCAAAAGCCCCACCCGCCTATTGTGAATGCCGGCTCTTCGGCGGATGCCCGCGACGTGGTTGCGCGCTTATGCGACTGGATCTTTCTGAGCCCGCCGAGTATTGAGGCGACGCGCGAGATGACGACCGATATCCGGGAGCGGGCGAGGGCGTATCAGCGTACGGTCCTGAGTGCGGGCTGTCCGTTTGTGTTGTGGCGCGAAACGGAAAAAGAAGCGGAAGAAGAAAAACGGCGCATTATCGATGCCGCAGATGACGTGGCCCTGGAAAACTGGGCGCGCGGTCTGGGCTTGGAAAGCGGCTCGTTCGATAATTATACCAAAGAGATGTTTGTCATCGGCGGTGGAGCGCTACCCATTGTGGGGACGGCAGAGCAGGTGGCCGAAAAACTCGCCCGTCTGTATACGCTCGGCCTGGATGGAGTGTTGCTGATCTTTCTCTCCTTTTATGACGACACCGTCCGTTTTGGTAAAGAGATCGTGCCTCTGCTCAAGCAGATGGATGTGGTGAAGTCGATGGACGCGTATTGAACCCTTAGCGGTACTTGCCCCCCAATGGATACCAAAGACGAACACCACATCGACTTTCTGTATCGGGCGCTGAATGATGCCCAGGAGACCATTCGGTCTACTGATGCGAAGGCCGAGATTGTCATCGTGCTCGTTGGCGGAGTCCTGGCCTTTATCGGGGCGATTCACGGCCGGATTGATACGCTGCCTTTACAGGTCCTGACGACCATCGGATTGGTTCATGTACTGATTGCCGCCGTGTGTGCGATCTGGGCGCTCAACCCGCGGGTCAACCCCGAAGAGTTTATCGATATGGAGGGTGTAAAACCGCCGCCACTCTATTACCTCCATATTAAACCCGCCGCCACCGGGTGGCGCATGTTTCTTCCGTGGCGCGCGGGGAATTATATGGAGCTGTCGGCTGCGGAATACCTGCGCCACCTCGAAGGGCTTGACGTAGACGGCCTCCGCCGGGTGCTGGTGTATGAACTCCTCAAGGTCTCATTCATCCGAGAGGAAAAACGGGTGCAGGTTGCCTGGGCTGTCCGCTTTATCCGAATGGCCGGTGGGTTCTTCGCCCTCCTGGTGGTGAGCCTGTATCTGCTGTAACCATTCGAAACAAATGGGGTGTAATGGGGCGTATCCCGTTGCCCGATATAGAGTGTCCCTGAGCCGACCGACTACCTAAGCGAAGTGGTCCCTTGCTTCCCTTCTCCTCTACTGCGCCGTATATCCGCCATCTGCGGCCATGCTATGACCGGTCACAAACGATGCCGCGTCTGAACACAACCATACCACGGTCTCCGCAATCTCCTCCGGCCTACCCAACCGGCCAACCGGCTCTAAGGCCAGGAATCCTTCGGTTAACTCGGGCCGGGCGTTGATAACGCCTTCAACCATCGGCGTTTGAATCACGCCCGGGCAGACGGCATTCACCCGAATGCCGGACTTGGCGTATTCCAGGGCCGCTGTCTTGGTCAGCCCGACCACACCGTGCTTGGCGGCAACATAGGCCGTCTGGCCGATAATACCGACTAGACCGAGCGCTGAGGCGGTATTGACAATAGCGCCGCCGCCCTGTTTGAGCATCTGCGCAAGTTCGTGCTTCATGCACAGCCACACGCCCCGCAGATTGATGCTCATGACGCGATTCCAGTGCTCTTCAGAACAGTCTGCGGTCAGGGACAAATCACCGGCAATACCGGCATTATTAAACGCGCAGTCGAGCTGACCGTAGGTCTCGACCGTTTTGCTGATGAGGTGTTCGATCTTATGTGCCTGGGCCACGTCGGTGTGAATGAAGACGGCCTCCCCGCCGGTGTTGTGAATCAGGTTGACGGTCTCCTCGCCGCCCTCGACACTCACGTCCGCCACAACGACTCTGGCCCCACGTTGTGCAAACGCAAGCGCTGTGGCACGCCCGATACCTGAACTCCCACCGGTCACGAGAGCAACCTTGTTTTTGAATGTTTCTTCCATATGTCCTCCTTATATCCAGGGTATCACCAGACCGCCGTTCTCGACAGCGCCTCCCCGGCGTTACCGGGCCCGGCCCGCGGTCTCCTCTGGCCCGATCATTGTGGGTTTGGTATGGTCCACACTTCAGATGAGGAGGGGCTCTATGCATACGCCCACATTGAAGGGCCGTGTTGTGATTGGTCTGTGTCTGGCCGGAATCCTGACAGGCGGCTGTACGTCCGGCGAACAGTCGGAAGTGACCTCACAGTCGACCGAACCAAAAGAGCCCGAGGCTGTGCAGATGGCCGCTGAAATGGCCCCGCTTGAGCCTACGGATGAGTACGATGTGATAGACCCGGACATGAGTTGTGAGGACGCGAACCGCTTCTCGGTTCGGGCGGTTGAACGTTTGGGCTATGAGGTGACGTCTTTCATGCCGGCCTCGGACGACACAGCGGGTAAGATCGAGGCGAAACAGATGGGCCGCTGGGGCGGAGAGGAGGTCGTATCCGTCACTATCGCCTGTGGTTCGAACGGTGTCCGTATTACCCCTCGCTCAGATGTCACCCCATGTGAGCAGGCTAATATGGTGATGCACCAGGCCGTAGAGAGCAGCGGATTTACCATCACGAGCTATACTCCGGCCACCCTGCTGAAGGCCGGTCGAATTACCGGCGAAAAAGAAGGGGCGGAGCCGACCTCCGTCACCATCACCTGCTACATCGAGCGCAACCGGGTGGAGATGGAGACCAGCGAGGACAGCCCGGTTCTGGACAATGTGGACTTCTATCAGGCCCTGACCGACTTCCAACTCGGGTTTTTCACCGCCTTTAACAAGCTGGACGAGCGGGTGGCGAAAAATCCGGCAGATCAAGATCGTTTGTATGTGGCGCTACGGCCGCTCAATGTGGTTGATAACCAAGTGGTCTTTGGAACCAAGGAGCTGTCCGTGCTGCCGATCAAGGTCAACATCTCCAATCCGACCCAGCAGACGTATCTGTTCGAAACCCAGCGGATCATGCTCACGGACGCTTCCGGGAAGCGGGTCAAACCCATCAGCGAGGGTGAGACCGCTTTTCCCGCTCCATCGCTGACAGACCGTTCCATCGGGCCGGGGGCGCATGTCCAGGGCTATCTCTACTATCCGTTGGGAACGTATACGGGCGCGCGCGGGTCGCTGGCCGATCAGCGTAATCAGGAGCGAGAGGGGTTCAGCGTCGAGTTCAAACCATGGTGAACAAAAGAGACTCAAAAACAGCATGGAGGGCGCCTCATGGCAGACACATCGTATAAGGCTCAGATTGATCGTGAAAAGGTCCAGAAGATGGCCGAACACACCATGGGCTTTCTTGGCGGGGCCGTGATTTCCGGAATGATTTATCTGGGTGACAAGATGGGTCTCTACCAGACCCTGGACGGCGCCGGCCCGGTGACGAGCGATGAGCTGGCACAGAAAACCGGTCTGCACGAGCGCTGGTTGCGAGAATGGCTCGAAGGTCAGGCGGCCGCCGGCCTGCTTGAGTATAAGGGCAATCGCAAGTTTGAGTTATCCACCGAAGCGGCCATGGTCTTGTCGAACGAAAACAGCCCGGCCTTCATGGCAGGCGGGTTCTGTTCGCTGCCGCAACAGATGGGGGTCATAGAACGACTCCCGGAGTCGTTCAAAACCGGCCTGGGCTTGCCCTACGATGCCTTCGGACCCGAGGGCGCGCGTGGGGTCGAGCGTTTTCTGGCCCCGTGGTTCCAGGCCCATCTCGTTCCCAAGGCGCTTCCCGCCCTGGACGGGGTGGTCCCCAAACTGGAAGCCGGGGCGAAAGTGGCCGATGTCGGCTGTGGAGGCGGGGTGGCGCTGATCAAGGTTGCCGAGGCCTTTCCTCAAGCCGAGTGCCACGGCTACGATATCTCGGAACATGCCCTGGCCCGGGCCGAGGAGAACAAGGCCAAAGCCGGCGTGCAGAATGTCGCTTTTCACGATGCGAACGGTGACGCGATTCCCGACGATAAGAGTTTTGACTTCATTACCACTTTTGATTGCCTGCACGACATGGCCAATCCCACGCCTGTCATCCAGGCGATCTATAATGCCCTCAAACCGGACGGCACCTGGTTGATCGCGGACATTCATAGCATGCCGACGTTTGAGGAAAATCTGGAGCAGAACCCGCTCGCGCCCATGATGTATGGCTTTTCGGTCATGTGCTGCATGTCTTCCGCCATGTCCACGCCGGACGGCGAGGGCTTGGGCACCTTGGGATTTACCGAACCGGTTGCCCGCAAGATGGTGGGCTCCGCCGGCTTCAGCCGCTTCAAACGCCACGATTTCAATAATCCGATTAACGCCTATTACGAGGTCCGACCGTAGGGATTGGCCCGTCTTCCTGTGTAGGGGCGGTTCGTGAACCGCCCCTCCTGCCTAATAGCGCTCGATCACCTGCTCTGCAAAATCTTTGAACACGTTCCGCGCCTGGTCCATAGCCGGTAGCAGGGTGACTTCCTGGAGCCCGGCTTTTTCTGATTCCCGGAGTTCGTGAATAATTTCATCCGGCTCGCCCACCAAGCAGGTACCCTTGATCGTCTCGGGAGTGACAAAGCGACGTTCCTCGGGCACGAGAAAGGTGCAGTGGCCGTTGTGGATTTGGAGGTAGCGCTTTTCGCGCGGCGTTTCCATCTTTTCCACTGAGGCGCAATACTCGTCCCAGATGCCCTTATAGGCTTCGGGCACGACGCTCTCATCCTTCGTTTGCTGGTAGATTTCCCACACAAAGTGAATAATGGCCGTAACGTAGGAGCCGCATTCGTCAATCACCCGATCAGAAGTCAGGGGCTCGCCCGGCTTGAGCACCACCGCCGAGGTAAACGCGGCCACAAAGAAGTCGTCCGCAAACGTTCGTCCAGCCCGCCCGGCGCCTTCTTTCACCAGAGACAGGTGGTGGGAGACGACATCCGCGCGTTCGTTGAAGACCGACACTAGGCCGTCGCCATACTCGCCCGCCGTGCGTAAGGCCCGTGGCCCGTTGGCTGCGACATAAATGGGAACCGGGTTTTCCAGATTGACGAAACGCAGGTCTTGGTGCAGGAAGCGAATCGTTCGGGTGGTCTCGCCATAGGTATACTCGACCTCTCCTCCGCTCAGCAGCGCGCGAACGACACGCAGATATTCGCGAAAGTCACGAATCTTCATGGGCTGCATGCCCATGACGCGCATGGCGGTATGGCCGGTACCAATGCCGAGGAACACGCGGCCCGGCGCAAGCTGGTTGATGGACGCAATCGAATGGGCCGTGACCGGGGCAATGCGGGTGCCGGGAATCGCCACACCGGTGCCGATCTCAATGCGCGACGTGTTCTGAGCCGCCAGGGCCATGGTGGCATAGCAGTCCGACCAGATCATTTGGGAGTCGGGTATCCAGGCCATGTCAAAGCCGCAGTCCTCGGCGTATTTGACGAGTTGCCAGTCGTCAATTTTTGTCGAAACGGAAATGCCAAATTTCATGCTGTCCTCCTTGGGTATGATTAGGGTACCATCACGTTCGGTTGGGAATGCTATGGCCGGTCAGGCCGGTCGTCAAGTTGGGCCGAGCGCTTCTCTTTGCCGAGCAATTCAGATACATCGACCCCGAAGAGTAAATGTATCTTCCGAACACGTATACAAAGCTGGATACGTTTACTCTTTTGTTTGTATACGGAGGGAAATGTGAAACCACTCGAAGGTCTGGTTGTCCTGGATCTCACCCGTTTTCTGGCCGGCCCGTACTGCACTCTGCTGCTCGGCGGGCTGGGAGCTGATGTCATTAAAATCGAGCCGCCCCAGGGCGGTGAAGCCCACCGCAACCGCGCGCCGTTTGCCGGACCGCAGGGAGCGAGTATGTCCCGGCAAACAGAGGACGACATCGGGCTGATGGTGCTTCACCGGGCACGTAATAAAAAGAGCATCACCCTCAATCTACGCGATCCGCAGGGCACGGCTCTGTTTAAACAGCTCGTGAAAAAGGCGGACGTGGTGGTGGAGAATTTTTCGCCAGGCACGATCGATAAAATGGGACTTGGCTATGAGACTCTGCGCGCCTGTAACCCGCGCATTATTCTGTGCTCGATTTCGGGCTTTGGCCAACACGGGCCACGCCGCGACTGGCGGGCCTATGATCCGATCATTCAGGCCGCCAGCGGCATCAATAGCGTTACCGGCTTTGCGGACCATCCTCCGGCGCGGTGCGGGGCTGCGATCAGCGATACCACGGCTCCGCTGTTTGCCCTGATCGGGATTCTGTCCGCCTTGCAGTTGCGCGAAAAAACGGGCAGCGGCGAGTGGGTCGATACCTCCATGCAGGACGGCACGTTCTTCCTGCTGCCGGACCTGATCGAGCATATGGCCGCGGGCCTGACTCCCGAACGCCGGGGGAATACGCATCCGGGCGGGGTGCCGTTCAACGTCTATCATGCCAGGGACGGCTATGTATCCATCTGTGCGGTCTCGGCCCAGAACTGGAAGAGTCTGCTCGGAGCCCTGAATCGGGAAGATCTGCTTGACGACCCCAGATTCGCCAATCTGCAGCAGCGCATGAAATATCGTGACGATGTTGACGCGGTGGTCCAGGCCTGGGTTGGACAGCACACGGTCGAGGAAGCGGTGTCGCACCTTCAGCAGTGCGAAGTGCCGGCCGGGCCGGTCCTGAGCCCGGCCGAGCTGGTCGAGGACGCCCATCTGATCGAACGCGAGATGGTCGTTGACGTGCCGCATCCCCGGCATGGTGAACTGTCGGGCGTGAAGGGGTTTGGCCTGCCGATCAAATTTGTCGGTAAATCCTTCGGGTTTGACCAGCCCTGCCCGGAGGTCGGCCAGCATAATGAAGAGGTCTACGGTGGGCTGCTCGACCTTGATGCCACGCAGCTCGAAACCTTACTGGCAGATGGTGTCATCTAATCCAGTCGGACACATGATTCGAGCGTTTTTGTTGGCCTAGCAGTTTGGTTATGCGTTCGTCGTACATATCCCCCTAAAGGAGACCACGCGTGCCGGAATCCGAACGTGATCCGTTTCAACTTGGCATCTTCATGCCCAATTGCAGTCATGCCTACTGCATCAGCAGCTATAAACCAGAACCCGACGACTGGACGTATGAGTCCAATAAAAACATCGCCCAGGCGGCCGAGGCCGCGGGATTCGATTTTTTGTTTCCGGTCAGCCGCTGGCGCGGGTTTGGTGGCGAGACCAATTATCTGGGGACTTCGCTCGAAACCATGACTTGGGCCGCCGCCATTCTGGCGGCCACGCAAACCATTCGGGTGTACTCAACCGTCCACGTGCCGGTGTTTCATCCGCTCGTGGCGGCCAAGATGGGCGGGACGCTGGATCACATCGGACAGGGTCGCTGGGGCATTAACATCGTCAGCGGCTGGAGCGCCACCGAGTTCGGCATGATGGGCATTGAACTGCTGCCGCATAAAGAACGCTATCAACGAACCACGGCCTTTATTGAAATCCTCAAAGGACTGTGGACTCAGGAGCCGGGCTCTTTTACGCATGTTTCCCCCTGGTACCAGATCACAGACGGCTATGTGATGCCCCAGCCCATGCAGCAACCCCACCCGCCGATTGTGAACGCCGGCACGTCCGATGCGGCACGTGATCTGGTGGCCCGCCTGTGCGACTGGGCTTTTATTGCCCCGCCTTCGGCCGAAGCGACACCCGACATGGCGGATGACTTTAAGCAACGGGCGCAGGGCTATGGCCGACAGGTCCGCTGTGCGGGGATGCCGTTTGTGCTGTGGCGCGAAACCGAGCGGGAAGCCCAGGCCGAAGTACAACGGATCATGGATCAGACGGATATGGTGGCCGCCCAGAACTGGGCGAGCGGCCTGAGCATCGGCAGCGAGTCCATGACCGGCTTCAGCCTCAAGATGCTGGCCCTGGGGGCCGGGGCGCTGCCGGTGGTCGGCACCGCGGAGCAGGTTGCCGAGCAACTGGCCCGTTTATACGAGTTGGGTATGGATGGTGTACTGATCGAGTTTCTACACTATTATGATGACACCGTACGGTTTGGTAAGGAAATCGTTCCTCTGCTACGACAGATGGGAGTAGTGGCGTAGATCTCTCGTTGAGTTTGGGGGCATGCCGTCCCCTCCTCGGACGGGTGGTCAAAGGTCGGGGTGGGCTCCCGGCAGTGAGAGACACCCCCCGCCGTTGCGTGGCATCCCTCTCAAGGGGGAGAGGCCCTGCTGGAGGCAGACAATGCTTTTTCGTTTTGTACTCTGGGTCGTTGGTATGCTACTCGCCGTCGCAAGTCGGGCCAGCGCACGTTTACGCAAACAACTGACACGAGATATGAGCGTTGCTATTGGCTCCAGAGACGGTGTGTCTCGGAGCTACGTCTTCCGCAACCGGCGTGTTTCTTCGCACGCTGGATTGGAGCCGGACGCGCACTGCACGCTCCTGTTCCAAACTGCGCCAGAGGGTGCGCGAATTTTTCTGGCTCCGGATTGCCTGGCGCAAGTCGTGAATGGGCTCGCGTTAAAGGAAATTGGACTCAAAGGTGACCCTACGAGCATACTGTGGTTCTATGAAATGGTCATGGCCTTTGTCCCGGGTTTCGTCCAACCGTCACACGTCATGCCAGACGCCTATGTCAAGCCGAATCTGCAGGGGAAAGCTTCCGACCGCATAACCCGAGAACCTGTGGCCGAGGCTCTCGACCCGACGTGGACTGCGGCCGTTGCTCAACGCGAAAAACTGATGATGTGGCAAGTGGGAGAGGGAGCTCCGGTTCCGGGTAAGAGCAAGAATTTTAAACCTGTTCTTGACGTGCCCGCCTCGGCAATGGAGGAAACCAATGGATAGTGTGCAAGGTCTCAACCCGCGTGCACGGGGCTGG
This sequence comes from Candidatus Binatia bacterium, assembly GCA_022826945.1. Classification (GTDB taxonomy): domain Bacteria; phylum Desulfobacterota; class Binatia; order Bin18; family Bin18; genus Bin18. Next base: position 18,018 of record JAJDTY010000003.1, on the reverse strand, counting down.
CTGCGGTTCATTTGGGACAAGGCCACCACCCAAGACGACTGGAGCAGTCGTGGTGAGCCACTCCCCTGGTGGGATCGAACGACGACCCCGCCGATGTGTGCGTTTCCTCGATTCGACCTATCCGAAACGTCATACGCCCTGCCGCTCATGGCCGACCAGACCCCGGCGTGGCGCGAGGTCTATACGCGTATCGCCGATGAGTTGGTGGGTCGCTATGTCACGTATTGGGGCGCCGTCGACTGGCTGACCTACATCGGCCACGACCCGCATCAGGATACATACCCGCCGGAATGGCTGGTCTTTATGCCTGAGCATATGCGCGGGCGCTACGATCCGCCGGGCTGGACTGCCAACGGGGTCGAGCCCTGGGGCCTTCAGCCGGACCCGATAGGCGCGGATGGGAATCTCTTTTTTCGTGGGTTTTTTAATCTATTACTCGGTACGTACTCCTATGTCTCGGGTGACAATAAATGGGAAAAGCCGTTCCAGGTCACGGGATATAACGATCGTCTGTTCCAATGGACACAGCATGGTATCTCAGAGTTTCTGGAAGACCAGTGGTCTGAGCGCCCGCAGGGGCCGCAATGCGAAAACACGAAAATTTGGCCATACTGTCTGAGCGCGGCAGGTTTGAGCCTTCAGCTGCATGACAAGATTTTTGGTGGCAAGACGCATTGGGTCTACGACCGCTGGATTGAGTTTGCGAAGAAGCACTTCACCACTCGCAACGCGCGTGGAGATATTGCGTCGTTCGCGTTTTATTACGATCCGCTCGAAGAATTCACTTACGCACCGCCGACTGGTTTAAGCGGTTTGTCGATGCTCGCCCCGTTATTCTATTTATATCCGCAGGCCCCGGAGTTTGGCTTAGCACTCTATGAGGCCGGGGTACGGGACCTTGGCTGGAACGATACCAAAAAGTCTCTGGTGCAGGCATTTGACGATCCACGCTGGCTGACCATGACGTTAATGCTGGCGCGCGAGGTTGGAGACGTGACCACAGAGAAGCGTCTCAAAGCCGTGGCGGAAAAAGAATACGGGCCGGATTTCTTTGCCGACGATGAGGATCGTTTTGCATGGACGTTTGGGTTGGATGAACCCCATCCACGTGGTCAGCTCAACGGCTTACTGATCTTGAGCGAGATCGGCGGGCCTGGGGCATGGACGAATGTGTATAAAGGAAAACATGACGCCCAGTTTGAGCTCCCCACAGTAGAAGGGGTCGACTTTCCGAATCTGGGAATTTGTGAGGCCCGCAATGAGGTCATCGACGGGACGTTGCATGTCTCAACCTACGCCGCCACTGTCGCACGCCGTGGGGAAGCGACCCGTTGGAAGGTGACGCAACTCCCAGACCCGAAGGCGGTACGGGTGTATTGCGATGATGAGCAGTACAGTGACTGGGGGATAATCGACGATCACACTATTGAAATCAACTCAACCATCGCATCGCACAATTTCCGGATTGTTGGTGCTACCGTAGGAAATACGGCAAACGGGGAGCAAAGCGAAAAAGGAGCAAGCACGGGTGGGGGAGCATCCGGAGACAGTGCCGAAACTGCCGCGGAAACCGACACCCACTATCGGCCGGCCGCGCCTCCGAGTTGAAGTTGTTGTTGAGCGGTGGTACCGCTCGAGCGTTGTTGTTTGATGGGCCTTCTCGTAGGGGCGACCCCATGCGGTCGTCCAAGGGGGAACGGGTAGCCACAAGGGCTGTCCCTACAACAACGCGACTGCAGTCTGGATGGAATGAAGTGGAAATACGTGTGTAGAGGCAGAGCATTGCTGTTAATTGGCCACGAGCAATGCCTTGCTCCTACGGACTGCTAGAGGGCACTTCTCAAGCCGCCTGCCCCGCCGCCTGTTCCGGTGTCCCTAAGACCTCCCCGGTCTCAGAAGCTTTTTGTGTGCCGGCGTCCAACTGAAGGCCGAGCCCATCGGCGAGGCGCGTTAGATGATTAAAGATACCGACGATGTGCGCGACTTCGAGGCAGGCGGTATCGTCAAAGCCGAGATCCCGGAGTGGCTGCCAGTCGTCGGCGGTCATGCGCGTGGGTGTCGCGCTGAGCTTTTCCGCCAGCGTACACAAGGCTCGCTCACGTTCGGACAGACCGGTCAGCGTGTTCCAGCTTCGCGTTTTGATGGCTTCCACAAGTGCTGGGTTGCCGTCTTCGACACGCAGAAACTCTGCGTGAGACTGCGTTCAATAGTGGCAATCTTGGGCTGCAGCGGCAACGCCGGCAACCATTTCCCGCTCTGCCCGGCTCAGATGTCCGGGCGCGAACATAATCTGCATGAACAGGTTCCCGAACGCCCGACCAATAGTCGGGTGGGCGGCAAGTAAACGACCCATGGCCGGGATAAAACCGAATTCGTATACGCCCTTTGCTCCCGACGGCATTGCTGCCCGAAATTCTTCCTGTGTGGGGATGCGTACCCAGGCTTCCGGTACGGCTGGACGACTCATGGACGGACCTCCTTCTGGTACTAACGGTTCGCAGTGAGAAGCTTGGCGACAGCCTAACACTTCGTCGGAGGGTGGCCTATCCCGTATTGCCTTCCGATTTGCTCAGGCTTGAGACCTGGGGTATTTTGCCCTGGCTTGACGAATGAACGGTGGATTTTTCAGGAGGTGGGTATGAAGGCATTCTCACGGCGCCGATTCCTGACACATATGGGGCATAGTGGGGCGTGGCTCGCGTTTCTGACGGCCTGCGGCGCGGGGGCGGATGCCGCGCTCAAGGGATTAGTAGGCCGCGGACTGTTGCCCGTGGCCTGGGCCGACGACGACGCCCTGCTGGGAACAAAACCCGGTATGACGGTCCTTACGAGTCAACCAATTAATGGTGAGTTTGCACCCCACCTGCTCGACGATGATATGACCCCTGCGGCTCGGCATTTCGTCCGGAATAATGGGTCGGTTCCGGCCCGAGCGAAGAACAAAGACCCGCAGGGATGGACGCTCAGTGTTGAGGGAGAGGTGACCACGCCGCTCGCGCTAAGTCTGGACGAATTGCAGCAGTTGCCCTCGGTCACGCAGCAGGCTGTGATTGAGTGTGGCGGAAACGGTCGGGCGCTGTTTGAGCCTAAGGTCCGTGGGAACCAATGGACGCGCGGGGCGGTGGCGTGCAGTCAATGGACTGGAGTCCGGCTGCGGGATGTCCTGAAAAAGGCGGGTCTCAAATCAAGCGCGGTGTATACGGCCCATTACGGCGAGGACCAGCCCTTGGGGTCAGCGCAACCGTTCTCACGTGGCATCCCCATAGAAAAGGCCATGGACGAGCATACGCTGATTGCCTATCAGATGAACGGGGCTGCGCTGCCGGCGCTCAACGGCTATCCTGTTCGGCTCGTTGTGCCGGGCTGGATCGGGAGCTGTTCCCAAAAATGGCTGAACCGTATTGTGGTGCTCGATCAGGTCCACGACTCCCAAAAGATGACAGGCTACTCCTACCGCGTGCCAGCCTATCCGGTTGAGCCCGGCTCCAGGCCGCCAAAGGAAGATATGGTCGTTGCCACGGCCTGGCGTATCAAATCTTTGATCACCGCGCCTCAAGCCAACGCCGAATTCCCGGCCGGACAGTCGATCACCGTGCGGGGTCACGCCTGGGCTGGCGAGAGGAGGGTCAGGGAAGTCTTGGTGTCTACGGATTTCGGCATTCACTGGAAAAAGACTACGCTCACCCAACCCGCCAACGCCTATGCCTGGGCAGACTGGGAATGCGACTTCGCGTTGCCCAGGAAGGGCTATTACGAAATCTGGGCCCGCGCCTTTGATGACAAAGGGAACGCCCAGCCCTTTCGTCAACCCTGGAATCCAAAAGGCTATCTCGGGAACGTCATCCACCGGCTGCCGGTTATGGTCACGGCCTGAGCATGCGACCCGGGAGTGCGGCGAGCCTTGTGATAATCGGTAGCGCGCTGGCTCTGGTGTGGGGATTAGCCGCTGGAGAGGAAAACTATCAATCAGCGGGCGCAGTGTCGGCAGTTCAGAAGCCGGTGATCGATGAAGCAAACCCCGGCCCGGAGGTGCTGACCCGAGAATACTGTTCGGCCTGCCACAGCTTTCAGCTCGTCCAAGCGCAGCAACTCAATCGCGCAACCTGGGAGTGGGTGATGGAGGATATGGTTGAGCAGTTTGGCGCCGGCTGGATTACACCGTCAGAGCAAACGGCTATTATTGACTATCTGGTCGAACACTACGGACCGGAGAGATGAGACAGACTCAGAAGGACAGGAGGTCACAGTATGGGGCAGTCGGATGGAAAAGTCGCGCTCGTCACGGGCGCGGGCTCGGGGATTGGGCGGGCGTCGGCTTTGGCCTTTGCGCGTGAAGGGGCGACGGTCGTGGTTGCGGATGTCGATACGGCTGGCGGAGCAGAAACCGTCCGCTTAGTCGAGTCCGCAGGTGGGAGAGCGCTTTTTGTGAAAACCGATGTCTCCCGGGCGTCCGAAGTCGAAGCCCTCGTACAGGCAAGCGTTGCTGCGTATGACCGGCTCGACTACGCCCACAATAACGCCGGCATTGAGGGTATGGTGCTGACACCGACCGCAGACTGGACGGAAGAGGCGTGGAACCGGATTATCAATATTAATCTCAAAGGGGTGTGGTTAGGCATGAAATACCAGATCCCGCAGATGCTCAAACAGGGTGGGGGGGCTATCGTCAACACGGCCTCAATCGCTGGATTGGTCGGCAGTCGGTCGGCTGGCTACGGCGCCAGTAAACACGGCATTGTCGGACTCACAAAAACCGCGGCCTTGGAATATGCAAAGTCTGGTATTCGGGTCAATGCCGTCTGTCCAGGGGTAATTCGGACGCCTATGGTCCAGCGCAGTTTAGACCGCATGCCCGAGCTTGAGGAACGGTTTGTTGCCGTGGAACCCATTGGACGTATCGGCCGGCCCGAGGAAGTGGCGGAAGCTGTGGTCTGGCTGTGCTCGGCCGCGGCCTCGTTTGTCACCGGACATGCCATGACCGTAGACGGGGGCTATGTGGCGCAGTAGTTCGCTCCGTCTCTACCGAAAGTGCTGGATGAGTTTCGCTCCCTTTTCCAAGATGGGCCACTGGATCTCAGGGGTGGCCGGCTCAATCAAAAAAACAATCCGGGTAAAACCGAGCGCAATCAGTTCGTGCAACCGCTGCAGGGCATTCGGGGCCGCTTGTGCATATGCCGTCAAGACCCAGGTGATCACTGTCAAGTCGAAGGCCTCCATGGCGCGCCCAACTCGGTCTGCCTCTATTCTGATGGCATTCAGCCCCTGGGTGAGTTCCTCCAGCCCTTCGACCAGACCATCAACCGGAAACCAGTCATCACAATACTCGACGATGCGCCTGGGTGACCACGTGGAACTGGCTCCCAGAAGCACGGGCGGCCCTCCCGCTTGCACCGGTTTCGGCCAGCACCACATCGGATCAAAGTTGACGAACTGGCCGTGGAACTCGGCCACTTCCTTGGTCCATATCTCTCGCATGGCAAGAATGTTCTCTCTGGTGATCTTCCACCGGTTTTTGAATGCGACTCCGTGGTCGGCCATCTCCTCTGCGTTCCAGCCGGCGCCGATGCCAAACACGAAGCGCCCGTTGGCGACGCGATCCAGACAGGCGACTGCTTTTGCCAAGGTAATCGGATGATGTTCTGGGACGAGACAGACTGAGGTGCCAACCTTGAGCTTCTGGGTCACCGCGGCCGCGGCCGTCAGGCCAATAAAGGGGTCAAAAAACTCACTATAGTAACCTGGCAGGTCTCCACCGCCAGGGAACGGACTGAGGCGACTCGTCGGAATATGGGTATGTTCTCCAAAGAAGAGAGATTCAAAACCGTGCGCTTCCAGCCAGCGAGCAAGATCCACCGGTTGGATCGTGTAATGGGTGGGAATGGTCACAATGCCAAAATCTGTCATAGCTGTCCCTCCTTGGTGTGGATCGGTGTGGACGTGGCGAACCGCTCCCTGGCGATACGAGTGAGAGCGGGTTGTCTACCGCAATCTTGTCTCTCCTCAGCTTGGCTCAAATGATGTAGCAAGTATTGCGTATATGACTATATATTATCGCCTGGCGGACTTTGTTGGAACATAGCGCGTGAAGAAAGGAACGAGCATGCGACTTGGAATGTCGATGGTGTTGCAAAACCACACGCAGTACGATGACCGGGAGATGTACAAACAAGAGACGCGGCTGGCTCTCAAGGCCGAGGAATTCGGCTTTGATATTATATGGCCGGTTGAGCACCATTTCTTTGACTACGCGATGTGTCCCGACAATATGCAATATCTGAGCTATCTCGCCGCGCAAACAGAGCGCATCCAACTCGCCACTGGGGTGATTATCTTACCTTGGAACGATCCTGTGCGGGTCGTGGAAAAAATGGTCTTGTTGGATCACCTGTCTGACGGCCGCGCCGTCCTGGGGCTTGGGCGCGGGCTTGCCCAGCGCGAATACCGTGGTTTTGGGGTTGATATGTCCGAAGCGCGTGATCGTTTTAATCAGGCCGCTGAGATTGTGCTCAGGGGATTGGAAGACGGGGTCGTTGAGGCCGACACGCCCTATTATAGACAAGAGCGGATTGAGGTGCGCCCGCGCCCGTTTCAGAGCTTCAAAGACCGCCGCTATATGGTCTGTATGTCGCCAGAATCGTTCGAGGTGGCCGCCCGATTAGGTCTCGGCGCGATGATGTTCTCCCAGGCTGCCTGGGATCAAGTCGCAGACTCTATCTGGCAGTACCGAGAGATGTATCGCGCGTATCACCATGGCGCAGACGCTCCGCCTGTGACCTGCGGCGATTTCGTGGCGTGCTATGAAGAGAGCCGCCAGGCCGAAGAGGTCGCCCGGAAACATATCGTCGGCTACTACTGGGCGGTGATGGAACATTATGAGATGCTGGGAGAACATTTTGCGAAAGCCGGGAAATCATACCAACACTATGCGCGGACCGCAGAGATGATGCAGCAGCTTGACCCGGATGTTGCTGTTGAGGGCTTTCTGAATGCGAATTTATGGGGCAATCCTGACACGCTGCTGAAAAAGCTTGAGCGCCGCCGTGAGCTTATTGGCGACTTTGAGGTAATCGGCTGTTTTAGCTATCAAAGCCAGCCGTACCAACAGGTGGAACGCTGCATGCAATTATTTGCCAGAGAGGTCGGCCCAGAACTCAAAAGCTGGACACCGCAGCCGCGTTCAGCGCCGGTTGATATTGAGGCGGTAACAACGAATATCGCGGAGTGATACCCGCGGAGATACCGAGGAAATTAAGGAGAGAGGAGAGTAGAGCATGGCAGGACAGTTGGATGGAAAAGTCGCGCTCATCACGGGTGCGGGTTCGGGTATTGGTCGGGCGTCGGCTCTGGCGTTCGCGCGTGAAGGGGCCAAGGTCGCGGTCGCCGATATCGTAGTTGAGGGCGGCGAAGAGACCGTACGTATGGTCAAAGAGGCCGGTGGCGAGGCGTTTTTCATTAAGGTCGATGTCTCAAACGCGGCGGATGTCGAAGCGATGGTGAATACGGTGGTGGACACCTACGGTCGCATAGACTGCGCCTATAATAATGCGGGTATCGAAGGGCGGCTCGCTTCGACGGATGAATATCCTGAAGACGTGTTTGACAAAGTGATCGATATTAATCTGACCGGCGTGTGGCTGTGCATGAAATACGAATTGCCGCATATGCTCAAGCAGGGCAGCGGGGCGATTGTGAATACGGCCTCGGGGGCCGGTTTAATCGGGGTGGCCGGCATGTCTGCCTATGTGGCCAGCAAGCACGGCGTGGTTGGATTGACGAAAACCGCGGCCCTGGAATACGCTAAGTCCGGCATTCGGGTGAATGCCGTCTGTCCTGGGCTGATTCAGACGCCAATGGTGGAGCGTATCACCGCCGATCAACCCCAGTTAGGCGAAGCCCTGGTTGCGGCCGAGCCGGTTGGGCGAACGGGCAAACCGGAGGAAATCGCCGAATCCGTGGTCTGGATGTGTTCGGACGCGGCCTCGTTTGTGACCGGCCACGCCATGTCGGTCGATGGCGGGTATGTCGCCCAGTAGCAGAGGCATGTAGCCAGGTAAAACACCCGGCGGTTTGAACCCAGGAGTTGGATATGGCGAAAGGGAGGAATAGTCATGGAAGCACCGCTATGGTTATTGCTCGGCTGGGGCGGAATTGGCGCCATAGATTTTGTCTATAACCACATCTATCGCTACCGCCTCTACGCCCACGCCTCCAGTTTTCGCGAGCATGGTGTCCACACCCTGCTCGCCCTGGTTCTCACTGCTACGGTGGTGATGCTGGTCTTTATTGAAATGGGGAGCGTCGGCTTTGCCATCTTTCTCGGCATCCAGGCCCTCGCCGTGATCTTCACCTTGTGGGATGTGTCAATCGAGCGAGTGTCGCGGGCACCCCTGGGAGGATTACCAACGCACGAATATGTCTTGCATACGGTTATTTTTCTATTGCATGGAGCCTTTGTGTGGGCGGTGATTGCCAACGCCAATCAGTTGGTTCACGGGGCGGGATTCGGAGTATGGCGCTGGCCGCCCCTCCCCCTGTTTTTGCTTGTTGAGGCGGTGATCTTTGCGCTCGTCGGAGCCGGCGTCTGTGTCTTACACCTCTACCTGCTCAGCGTGGGCTACCGAGCCCTCAAAACAGAGGCCGTGGCTGGCTGATGTAAGCGCTCCTTCTCCCGGGACTATGGTACTCGCCCCGGCAGCGGACTGGCCCCGATGACGCTACGCGGGGTCTTGAATTTGGGAATAACGTATTTGCCGATGAGTTTGATCGAGCGCATGATCTGCTCGTGCGTCCCGTCCAGGCGCATGATGACCTCGTCGGCGCCAACCTCCTGGTAGCGCTGAATGCGTTCTATGAAAACGTCCGGGTCGCCGACGAGAACGGACGTCTCGTTGCGGAGCCAGTCGAGGTCTCGGGAGCGATCTCGGATTTTTTCCAACTCCAGCATATAGGCGTATGATTTGGCCTGACGTCCGAGGTCGGGATAAAAGGACTCGATGACTGGCGTGGCAAAATTGAGAATGGACTCGCGGGTCTCTTGGACGGCCTGGGCCGTGGTCTCGGCGCAGGCGCAGTTGAGTGTGACCGCGCTCAGACAGTTGGTCACGAACGCTCCCACCGGTTCGGCCTGCTGAATCTGCTCTTTATACAAACGTGCGCTTTTCTCAAAATAGTCCCAGCCCATATACATATCCCACGACAGGGCGCCGATGCCCTTGCTGGCCGCAATCTCGTGCGAGTCCGGGGATTGGGCAACCATATAGACGGGCGGGTGGGGGTCTTGCACGGGCTTAGGTGTGAGCGAACGGGGCGGAATCTGAAAATACTTGCCCTCGTGCGAAAAGGGGTCATCCTTGAAGGCTTTCATTACGACTTCGAGCGCTTCCTCCCAGCGGGCGCGCGTTTCGTCGAGCGGACAGGCAAAGCCCTCAAGCTGGACCAAGGTATTGGCCCGTCCCGTCCCAAATTCCGCCCGTCCGTTTGAGACAATATCCAGCGTGGCCAGTCGCTCGGCCACGCGAATCGGATGGTTGAACGGAAAAGGCAGAATGACAACCATGTGGCGCAGCCGAATGCGGCTGGTCCGCATGGCAATGGCCGGATAGAAGACCTCGGGGGCTGAGACCGTAGCCAAGCCGACCAGAAAATGCTGCTCTGAGGTGCCGAAGAAATCGAACCCCATCTCTTCGGCCAGGATGACCTCGTCCATGACCTCCCAGTAGCGTCGGTGATGGGTGGTCCCTTCCGGCGTCTCACATTCCGACAGAAAGCCAAATCGCATGGGCGAGCCCTCCTTTTGGAGCTCATAGAGCCTCGCAGGCCCGATTGTAAGCCAAGTCGGGTAGAGGGACAACTCAGCCTGTCGGTACAGGGGGAGCAGGGATTGTACGCGTCTTCCCCGCCTCGCGCCCGTAAAATTTCCCCCGCTCGCCATTTTGTGCATTTTTCCCCCAATTTGGGTAGAGCTTTTTACATCTGAATTTTGTATGCTCCTCTGCCAAGCAGGATAGCGGCACAACCAGCGCTAGTTGGGCTTCCGGGAGTGTGCTGGATCGCAACATCTCCAGCGCCCTCAATGAGTTCTTGCCTATCATAGGCTTTGTCGGCAATGACGTAGCGGGCGCTGAGACCAGAGAGGAGAGCTCTCGCTTGCGTACTAGCGTGGCACTGTCCAGCAGTCACAATCAAGTGTACGGGTCGCCCCTGACCATCCACGGCGAGATGAATCTTTGTCGTCAATCCGCCTCGGGAACGCCCCACAGTCGGGTGCAAGTCCCCCTTTTGCCTGTCACCGCTTGCTGATGGGCGGCGCACGATCGGGCTGTCGAGCAGGAGATAATCGTTCTGACGGTCGGCCGTCAGAGGCGCAAACACTTGCCCCCATACTCCGGGCCCGCGCCCCGCGCGTAAAGCGTTTATGGACACGCTTCCAGTTACCGTAGCGCGCTGGGAGGTTACACCACCACGCCTCGCTCTGTAAGACCCACCGGACGCCATTGACGACTCGGCGATTATCGACCGCCGGCCGCCCACGGTCCCCCGCTTGGCCTGGCAGGAAGTCCTTCCGGCCTGCCCAGTGCCGAGGGCTTCATGCGTAACGCTTCGCCATGCTCCCCGCCTGTGCCTGCCTTGCATGGCTTTCTAGCTCCTTCCCTAGACCTGTGTTAATTGTCGATTCACTCTACTCATCGCCAGAGCAGATGTACGTCTGATGATTTGCAATGAACACCTAGACCCAAGTCTGGTAGAGGTATTACGAGCGCACATAGTGCGGGTGGGATGCAATGGAGACCAATACATAGTGGCACAATATCGGACTCGGGAGAACGATTTATCGTGGAAGCATGGACTATTCGATTATGAGTGGACTAATTAAAAGCGCCTGTCTGGAAGTTGCTAAAATAAATATGTGGGACATCAAACTTGCTGATGCAAAACCAATTAGTGATTACCAAGAAAAAATCACTAAAATAGGAATGGAAGCACTCGAACACTATAGAGACCTAGGTGCGAATGAACAGGATATATCGGATGCAATTCATTATATTGGTACGTGGTACGCCTTGCCTCCAATTAGAAATGACTCCCGGTGGTTCAGAACAGTGCTATTTACACTGTTGGACTTAGCGTTTCCGAACGTAGATATTGATAATACAAACGTTAATAAAACTAATGAAGATGATGAAGTAGCAAGATTCGCTAGAAAACTTGTAGTAGGGATACAAGGTGCAAACGGAATATGAATAGGCATGCACAGTTACTACGACCGTAAGAGACTAGAATCTGTATTGAAATCCAGAAGGATAAGGTATGTGAAGCGTTATGAGCGTGTACATGATTGCACTGGAGAAACCGAACAAAAAGGTTTGGTCTACACTCAAAGAGGAATGGCCGGGGCGGCAACATTATATCTTGGATGAACGTATCGCGTTTATTGCGCCTCCCTCATTGCCATTCATCTTAACCGACGATGTGTGTGAAGCGTTGGGTATAGACGAGACAGATCAAGTCACGGGCGTGGTATTAGAAGTACCGAAGACGATTAGTGGTTGGCATGAGAACACCTTTTGGGAGTGGATGGACAAGGTGTCGCCATGAGTGAGCAGGAGAAAGTCGTCAGACTGTCGCAAAGACGCGCCAAACGAAAACGCCGGGGCGGCGGGTCAGGCGGAGATGATATCGAAGGACGCCTGCGTGATGTGGAAGCGTCCATTGTCGCTATTGAAACCCAGCTCCCGCACCTAGCGACAAAAGAAGACCTGCAAAAACTCAAGGTGTGGTGGCTGTGTGGTATTCTTGCCGGAATGGTCGCAGCGGCGGGCATAGCTGCGTCCATTGCCTCCGTGGCGGTCCGCATTTTCCCGCCGTCCTAGCCCCACAAGACAGCAACAGGAACGAGGCAGAGCCATGGCCGGCTCCAATTATCTCACCTTCTCTCAGCGCAACAATCTCGTGCCGTTACCGGAACCGATGAAGCTAGGGGAACTCTCAGATGATTTGAGACGTGATATTTGGAATGTGAGCGATAAGTTTCTCCAAGCAGCCAGTTACCAGAATACCACTACGTCCGAAAGGTTGCTACTACCTAACGTAGAAGAGTTGATGGTGTATGTTTTGGGCCATGTTTGGAAGAAGCCAGAAGATGAGATTAGAGCAGTACCTAAGACGTCAGTTTTTGTCTCAGTCAGGGAGCATTCCAGGGCAAAGGTCTTCTCTGGTGATTTTAACATTGTTCTTGATCTTCTTGAGATGATACTCAACGGAGGTATCCGTTTATCAAACGGTCATTTCGATCATTTCGCGGATAATATCAAAAAAGTTTTTGAACGTCATAGGGCGGCATATCGACTTGTTTTCATAAAAGAATATGACTGCTATCAGTTTTTTCCTCAAAGCAGTGAGGAAGAAGGACAGGCCATCCAACAAGCGGTTGAGATGGTCCAGGATGGTGGTATGCAAGGGGCATCCGTACACCTGCGTGAGGCGGCGAAAGCAATCAATAGGGGAGATGAAAAAGGTTTTGCGGATTCCATCAGGGAAAGCATTCATGCCGTTGAATCTGTTGCTCGCACAATTGATGAGGGCGCTAGTCAAACCCTTACACCCGCGTTGAATTCCCTAAAAGAAGCCGGACTTATCAAACATGAAGACCTGAGAGTCGCATTCACGAAACTCTACGGTTATACCAATGACGAGAAAGGGGTTCGTCATTCATTGGCGTTTGATAAGGACGCCCCCAATGTCAGTGAGGATGAAGCTCTATTTATGCTTGGCGCATGTGCGTCTTTTGCGGCCTACCTCGTACGGAAATACTGGCAAATCTCACCGGCGACACACGATGAGAAGGGAAAATGAAGAAAAAGACGCCACTCAAACGACGGTTCTTTTATGGAGACTGTAAGACCGTCTTAGAATGAGGGGAGATTTCCTCTGAGAGCGTGGACCTCATCTACTTGGACCCTCCCTTTAATTCCAAAGCCTCATACAACGTTCTTTTTGGGAAGCAGAGAGCCAGAGAACAGGCAGAAGCCTTTTTCGACCTCTGGTCGTGGGGGCCGGAGGAGTGAGGAGGGATAAAAAGGAGAGGTAAGAGGAACTGCAACAGTCTGCCTCCATTAGCGCGTTTCCCGATAGGCTCTCGCTGTCCCGTTGCGCTCCCGTCATGCCGGACGTGACCCGGTATCCAGCGGGCGGCGACACCGTATCGTAAACCGCGCTAGGCCGGAACAATCAGCGCTTTGATCGTCTCCTGCCGCTCTACCGCTTCGAGGGCTTGTTGACTCTCCTCAATCGCGAAACGGTGAGTGATGGCCTCGGCCATAGGAAAGTCGGCGTGATGTGCCTGAGCGACCCGAATGGCCTCGTAGTAGTGCTGCGGCTGGGTTAAGGCCGAGCCAATGATGCTGAGGTTGCGGTTATTGATATACCGCGGATCAATAGGAATTTCTCCATGGCCGGACCAGAGACCGACAATCACGTAGCGCCCGTTTGGGGCGGCGAGTTTCACCCCCTCGGCAAAGGCCGAATATGCCCCGGCCGCCTCAATTACCACATCCGCTCCCCGGCCATCGGTCAGAGCATAGACCTGGGCAATCCGGTCTTTGTCATCAGACAGGGTTTCAAAATTGATCGTTGCTTGGGCTCCCAGCCGGCGGGCCATCGCCAGGCGATGGTCTGGTGCCCCGATGGTGATGACCTTTTTTGCGCCAGACAGATGGCTGAGAAAGGTGGCGGCCAGACCAACCGGCCCGCAGCCCTGGACCACGACGGTTTGATTGGGCGCGAGGCCGCCCAAGCGCTCGAAGGCCTGGATCATCGTCGGCATGGCGCAGCCAAAGGCAATCACCGGCTCGGACGGGGTGTCGTCCGGGATTTTATAGAAACACATACCGGAAGGGAGCCAGGCGTAATCCGTATACGTATTCCAGGTGGGCTCATCGGCCCCACTGAAGAGCACCAAGTTTTCACACAGGGAAAAATCTTTGGCGATCGTGCAGTAATAGCAGTGATGGCAGGGCCGAATGGGGCCCCAGTAGACACGGTCGCCTGCGCTGAGCGGAAGACCGGCATGATCGGTGGTGACGCCTTCGCCCAGCTCTTCAACCAAGCCAATGCCCTCATGACCCAGGACAACGGGTAGGGGCAGAGAGGCATGCCCACGCCATAGATGCACATCCGTCCCGCACACGCCGCCCATCTGCATCCGCAGCAGCACCCCGCCCGGCTCCGGGGCCGGAAATTCGCGTTCCCAGACTTCGATAGGCTGATCCACCCCAACAATCATGGCTTGCTTTCCGAAGCGTTGCGGCATTGGTCTGACCTCCTGTGCGTGCGGCCGGTAAGCGTTTGGAAACGGCGGAGCGCTTCCTTAGCCTTTTGGTTGTGTCATATCCGCCGGCCGGACCCAAGTGTCAAACTCCTCTGGAGTGAGATGTCCGAGCGACAGGGCGGCCTCGCGCAGACTGGAGCCTTCTTTATGTGCCTTTTTGGCAATCTCTGCGGCCTTCTCATAACCGATATGCGGGTTGAGGGCGGTGACGATCATCAGGGAATCTCGCAGATGCTCTTCAATCCGCGGAGTGTTGGGCTCGATGCCGACCGCGCAGTGGTCGTTGAAGGCCCCACACGCATCCGCAATCAGTTGGACCGATTCGAGCAGGTTATGCACCATGACGGGTTTGAAGACATTGAGTTGGAAGTTGCCCTGGGAACCCCCAAAGGCCACTGCGGCATCATTGCCGAACACCTGCACGGCAACCATAGTGATGGCTTCGGACTGGGTCGGATTGACCTTACCCGGCATAATCGAAGACCCCGGCTCATTCTCCGGAATAAGAATTTCCCCAATTCCGGCGCGCGGTCCGGATGCCAGCCAGCGCACATCGTTGGCGATCTTCATCAAGGCACCTGCCAGGGTGCGCAGGGACGCACTGGCGGTGACCATGGCGTCGTGGGCCGACAGAGAGGCGAATTTGTTAGGCGCGGAGACAAACGGTCGGCCCGTCTCCTCGGCCATTCTTGCCGCAGCCAGGTCACCAAACTGGGGGTGCGCGTTGAGGCCGGTTCCCACTGCGGTCCCGCCAATCGCTAGCTCGCATAAGCCCGGAATCGTGCGCTGGACATCGGCCAGTGCGGCGTCGAGTTGAGCGACCCAGCCGCTGATTTCCTGGCCCAGAGTGATCGGAGTGGCGTCCTGGAGGTGGGTCCGGCCGACTTTGACGACATCCCGAAACTGTTCGGCTTTTGCATGAAGCGTGTCGCGCAGCTGGGTGACCGCCGGGATCAGGACGTCTTCCAGTTGTTCGACCGCGGCGATATGCATGGCCGTGGGAAAGGTGTCGTTGGAGCTCTGGCCCCGGTTGACGTGGTCGTTGGGATGAATGGGCTTCTTGGAACCCATCTCACCGCCGGCCAGCTCAATCGCTCGATTGGAGATGACCTCGTTCGAATTCATATTCGTCTGGGTCCCAGAGCCGGTCTGAAACACGACCAGGGGAAAGTGATCGTCGAGCTTGCCTGAGATCACCTCGTCCGCGGCCTGGACAATCAGATCAACCTTCTCTTGGGGGAGTTGGCCGAGTTCACCGTTGGCCAAAGCGGCCCCTTTCTTGAGTACCCCGAGCGCCCGGATAATGGCCCGCGTAAAGCGAAAGCGCTCCACGCCAATCGGGAAGTTATTGCGTGAGCGTTCGGTCTGGGCACCCCAATAGCGGTCCGCGGCCACTTCAATGGCCCCCATGCTATCCGTTTCTGTTCGGGTATGTGGCGTATCACTCATCGGACTCCTCCTGCCTGAAAGAGGAAACGTGTCCAGCATCTCATGTGTATTGGAGGACACGTTTCCTCTTTTGTTCAATTTCATCGCACGGGCTGTGCGTTGCAGGCAAGCTCCTTACCACGCCTGGAATTTTCCGCCAAGGTGGTCCCCGCTCCGCAGCCCGACCTAGACAGGTGGGGTGGACTTTGGCAGATTGTCTCGCATTCCCGTCATGCGCACTATTGAAGCCCAACAGATCACCGATACGGTTGCCCGGCTGTGTATGGAAGCAAATCATCAGCTGGGCGCGGACATGCTGGCCGCGTTCGATCGTGCGCTCAAGACGGAGCGCGCGCCAGCCGGCCGCGAAGTCCTCGCCATGCTCAAGGAGAACGCCCGGATTGCCCGGACCGAGTGTCTGCCGTATTGCCAGGACACCGGGTTTGTCATCTGTTTTGCCGATGTCGGACAGGACCTGCATATTAACGGCGGGCTCCTGGAGGACGCCATTAACGAAGGGGTCCGGTGCGGCTACACCCAAGGCTATCTGCGAGCCTCCATTGTCGAAGATCCCTTTCGGCGTACGAATACGGGCGATAACACGCCGGCCGTGGTCCATACCCAACTCGTACCTGGGGACCGGCTCTGCCTCAGGCTGATGGCCAAGGGTGGCGGCTGTGAAAACCGCAGTCAGTTCAAGATGTGTACCCCGGCGGAAGGTCTCGAAGGCGCAAAGGCGTTTATTCTCGACTGCATCCGGAATGCCGGACCGGACGCCTGCCCGCCGTTGATTGCCGGGGTCGGGATTGGTGGAACGTTCGAGAAGGCGGCGCTGTTGTCCAAGCGTGCCCTGTTTCGTGACATCGGCACGCCAAACCCGGACGCGGAACTCGTTACGCTCGAACAAGAAATCCTCAGCGAGGCCAATACCCTCGGGATCGGGCCACAAGGCTATGGGGGTGATACGACCGCCTTTGCCATCCATATTCATACCTATCCATGTCATATCGCCAGCTTGCCGGTGGCGGTGACTATCGAGTGTCACGCCCACCGGCACCGGCAAGCAGAGCTGTAAGCGCACTGGAGCACCGGATGGCGACAACAGAGATTCGGCTCCTGACTCCTCCATTGGCTGATAGGGACATTGCGGGTTTACGGGCCGGCGACCGGGTGCGATTCTCCGGTGTATTACTGACCGCCCGCGACGCTGCCCATAAACGGCTGGTGGCCTGTATCGACGCAGGTCAGCCCCTCCCGATTGATCTCCACGGACAGGTGCTATACTACGTAGGGCCGACGCCACCACGGCCAGGGATGGTCATTGGTGCGGCCGGACCCACAACAGGAGGACGCATGGATGCCTACGCCTCCAAGCTGATGGTCCTGGGGCTTAAGGGAATGATTGGCAAGGGCAGTCGCTCTCGTGCCGTCCGCGAGGCGATGCAGCAGCACACCTGTGTTTACTTCGGTGCGGTCGGCGGGGCCGGGGCACTCTTGTCGAGATATATTCGGAGTGCGGAGGTCGTGGCCTACGAGGATCTGGGCACGGAAGCCGTTCGACGCCTGGTTGTCGAGGATTTCCCCGGTATCGTCATCAATGATGTGCTTGGCAATGATCTGTACGAAGACGGGCGCAGCAAGTACGCCCGCGCGGAATAACCGAAGTACTACAACGAGGGATTGTGAGTATGAGTGATCAAGCCGTTGCTGTGAATAGAGGAGGCCCGACTGATAAAACACTCCGCATCGATGCCTGGTGGGTCGAGCCGGCGGTCACGGTCGGGATGCTCTCGACATTTCTCATTTATACGACCTGGGCGGCCTTGGTGAACGAACATTACTATGCCGCGCCCTATTTGTCTCCGTTTTATTCACCCTGCCTGAGCACCTCGTGTGCGCATGTGACACTCGGCCTGCTCGACTGGCCGTTGTCGCCGGCCATTCTGATTCTGTGGGCACCGGCCGGATTTCGTCTGACCTGTTATTACTACCGAAAGGCCTATTATCGCTCGTTCTGGATGTCGCCGCCGGCCTGTGCCGTGCGCGATGGCCATGCCCAATACTCCGGGGAAACGCGCTTTCCCTTGTTGATGCAAAACCTCCACCGCTATTTTTTCTACGCAGCGACCCTGGTTGTGCTCTTTCTGTGGTGGGACGCGCTGCTGGCCTTCAGCTTTCCGACTGCAGACGGCGGAAGCGAGTTCGGCATGGGACTTGGCACCCTGGTGCTGATTGCCAACGCCGCATTTTTGTCCCTCTACTCG
>JAJDTY010000028.1 GCA_022826945.1 Candidatus Binatia bacterium | reverse complement strand
CGGGGGAACCATGAAGAACATCTCCCAAATCAGATGGAAAGTAGGTCTATCCCCGCGTGTACGGGGGAACCATGAAGAACATCTCCCAAATCAGATGGAAAGTAGGTCTATCCCCGCGTGTACGGGGGAACCAGCAAGGCTGACCGGGCTTTTAGCGTGTCAGGAGGTCTATCCCCGCGTGTACGGGGGAACCGGCACCTGAACTCGTTTGCGTAAACTAGTTTACGGTCTATCCCCGCGTGTACGGGGGAACCATCGGGATATTGAACCCCAGTCTCGCGAAAAAGGGTCTATCCCCGCGTGTACGGGGGAACCCTGACCAGGTATCTCTGAGCTCGCTCGCTCGCAGGTCTATCCCCGCGTGTACGGGGGAACCGCTGCGACATCGAACGACGCAGCGTCGGCAACAGGTCTATCCCCGCGTGTACGGGGGAACCACGCTCTCAAGACCGATTTCACCGTTGCTGAAAGGTCTATCCCCGCGTGTACGGGGGAACCGGCGGCGTGCCGGGGAGCCGCGCCCTCCCACACGGTCTATCCCCGCGTGTACGGGGGAACCCTCGTGAGCGCCTGGGTCAACAGCTCTTCAAAGGGTCTATCCCCGCGTGTACGGGGGAACCGTAAAGCCCCAGGTCTCAACGGCGCTCACCCGGGGTCTATCCCCGCGTGTACGGGGGAACCATAGCCAAGAGTCTCAACCAGATTCTTCACAACGGTCTATCCCCGCGTGTACGGGGGAACCGCATCAAGGACGCTCTCAAGACCGATTTTACTGGGTCTATCCCCGCGTGTACGGGGGAACCCGCTAGCGTATACTGCTGGGTTCGGCTTAGTGCGGTCTATCCCCGCGTGTACGGGGGAACCGGAGGGAAATGGCTGGGTAGACGACTCCTCGAAGGTCTATCCCCGCGTGTACGGGGGAACCTGCTAGGGGCTTTAGGGGAGTTGGCGTGGTATGGGTCTATCCCCGCGTGTACGGGGGAACCGCAAGTTGCGTGAGCTTGGCGTGCCTCTGCCGGGGTCTATCCCCGCGTGTACGGGGGAACCTCCTTTGCAGAGGAGCACACATCGAAGGCGCTGGGTCTATCCCCGCGTGTACGGGGGAACCCCCCTAGAGCTATTGGCTACCTATAACTATTGAGGTCTATCCCCGCGTGTACGGGGGAACCGTAACTGAGTTGCAATATCTCACCCTGGGCTAAGGTCTATCCCCGCGTGTACGGGGGAACCCTAGCAGTCCGATGATGCCCGCACTAATCAGGAGGTCTATCCCCGCGTGTACGGGGGAACCCGCTAGCGTGGTTGGAAACGGGAGCATATATCGGGTCTATCCCCGCGTGTACGGGGGAACCAAATGTTGGAGTCCTTCCTCAACCGTCAACCCGGGTCTATCCCCGCGTGTACGGGGGAACCCTTAAGTCCAAGGGGAAAGCCTCAACATAGCTAGGTCTATCCCCGCGTGTACGGGGGAACCCCTGTGAGCGCACAGACTGCTACGACGTAGCAGGGTCTATCCCCGCGTGTACGGGGGAACCTCAGAACGCCTGTTTCCTACAAGAAGGCAGGGCGGTCTATCCCCGCGTGTACGGGGGAACCGAAATCTAGCAAGAGGGCTTGCTTGGAAATGGAGGTCTATCCCCGCGTGTACGGGGGAACCTTTTCGCCATTGGCGTCCCCCTGGGTATATCGCGGTCTATCCCCGCGTGTACGGGGGAACCCTGCTCCCGGCTTGCCCGTTATCACGTGTATCAGGTCTATCCCCGCGTGTACGGGGGAACCTCATACGAACGACGTCCGCTATACCGTCGAGACGGTCTATCCCCGCGTGTACGGGGGAACCCGGGTTTCCTTGTCCGTCCCGACCAGTGTGGTGGGTCTATCCCCGCGTGTACGGGGGAACCTGCTATGCCATTCCTTGACCCAACGCCTTTTGCGGTCTATCCCCGCGTGTACGGGGGAACCCGGCGGCCTGGTCGTCGCCGGCACTGAAAAATGGGTCTATCCCCGCGTGTACGGGGGAACCCCTACTGAGTTTATTAGACTTTTTACCGCTATGAGTCTATTCCCCGGCGTGTAGAGGGACGCCGTTCAAATTGTCAAAGAGCCTATTTGTCCTGAGTTTGGCGAGTTCGCCGCGACAAGATAAGGCCCTCTTGGTCTACCAACTCGACCGGTGGCGACCCCAAGACTCGCACCCCCTGTCCCCCTGGCTCACGTGGGTCCTGCCACGTCATGACAATAGATTGGCCTCCCAACTCCAGGAACCATTCCTTTATCACTGTCCATACCCGCTCTCTGACGCTATGGGACAGCCTCGGGGCGGTATACACCCCGGGGGCAATCTCAATCATGCAGGAGGCCAGAAACCCACGAGTGCGCGGGGCAACGTCACGTGTCACGACTACTGTCATCGTCGTCTATCAACTTTGTTATCCGATCAATCATTTTTGAGATGATTTTCATCTCTCTGAATCGGCGGCCCGCCAACCGCCGGACATGCCGTTCGAGCGGGGTACGCCCATCTTTGTGATGTTGGTTCACTGCTTCAAAGGCGACCGGGATGGTCACTTCGGTTCGGTAGAGGTCTGCAATGTCCAGACAAAAGGCAATAGCCGCATCCTCGTGAATAAAGCCCAGAGGCGGCAGCGTTCCGGTTGCGGCTACAGCAACAATAGCCGCGGCTTCGATTGCGGTGGCCGCGTGGTTAATGGCTTGGTTCGGGGCGTCGGTGATGTCCGGGTTTTGTCGGTCATAGCGGCGTCCGTGCCACGCAATGCCGTACTTCTGCGCTAACAGACTGTAGGCCGTTTTCATCCGCGCCCCTTCGATACCTCGCAGGATGGATATGTCCTGTTCGGGCAGCACCTCACCCAAACGCCAGGCGTACATACGCCGGGCGATACGAAGCCGGGAGCGCATATCGTTCCAGAGTTTGGCCTGACGGCGCGCTCTTCTCGAATCGTTTGGGCCAAAGGGTTGGGCGCTATACATCCGCACACCGTCCTCCCCAACCGCCACAAGACCGGTTCCGTGGCGGGCGAGAAGACGGAACACGTCGTGGCTCACGGTTGAGCCCGGTCCCAGCAGGATGAAGGAGATATTCTGAAACGGAATGGCGTAATCGCCGGCAGCCATATCCGACGACCCGGCAGTCCGAAAATGCAGCGTGCCATCCTCCACAGTGAGGTTCCCCCGCGCCAACCACAGCAGACCGTGACGGTCAGCGTGCGGAATCCGCGCAGCCTCAAGCCCCAATCTTCCTTTCAGCACAGCGTCCCCTTGAAGCACGTTTGGTGATGATACTTGCACAGCGGCCTGGGCGTTTGGTCAGCCTGCCTCAGGCCGGTCGCAGAAGTAACATTCCGTAGCCGTAGGCGCGGTGCCGACCAACGCCCTGGGTCAGCAGGGTGGTGAAGGCATCGACATCAGTAATGGTCAGGACGCCTCGCATGACCGCGTCCGGTCCTTCGCAGTGACGGGCGCGGAGCTTGCGCACGGCGCGAATACGTTGGAATGACCGTAATTTGGCGGACTCTAACTGCGCGCCGCCTCTCCGAGCGAACTGGCTGGACAACCACTCACGGTAGACTTCTTCACGACTATATGGCATCTCGTTTTCCGGGTACTGCATTGCCTTGAGTTGGAAGGCATCGCATTCTTTACCGGGGCGGCATTCCGCGTTGCGGCTACGGCGCACAATAGGACGAATCCGCGTCTCAAAACCGAGTTGTTTACCCGTCCGCCATTCAATTGGCATTGGTTTGCTGTTGATCGTGTGACCAGGAAGGATTTCTGCCTGCAAGGGATCGGCATATATGCCAGTCGCTTCACGCAGAGCGTCGGCCTCAGCGTGTCCGTAGCCGTACAAGACGCCGCACGCCGCACCGCGCGGTACAATCAGACGAAAAGGTTTCGGTGCCAAGTCACCGAAGCATTCAGTGAGCAGACAGTGCATGGCGTGGTCCGCGTCCTGGAGGCGTTTGATGCCCATCCAGCGCTGAAAATCACGCACTCTGACATCGGCACGAATCAATTGAAGCGGGGCCGACACCGGGCCGGTTAGTATAGCATCCGTCATTTTACTCGTCCTCTGCCGTGGAAAACCGGCTGTGTTCGATAGCGCCTTCACACACCAGTCGTCCGCCGCCGTGCAGCCCGGATGTCCAGTTACGCTGGTCGGTGAGCATATAGCTGCGACTGGGAGTGATCTCTGCCCTGCCTTCCCTGTCCGGCCAGAGCGTCCGTATGGAGTCCAAATACTGTGCGTCAGCGGACAGAGGCGTTGCCAGCAGTGCCGCCAGAGCCGTGTCGCCCTGAACGAAACCATCAAACAGGAAGCCTGACGGCAGGCAGGGTTTGCGGCCAATGAACAGCGGTCGGGCCGGTTCCTGCAGGGCAACGGCTAAGTTGTCCAGCGTCGGAGGCTCCTCGGCCGGTTCCAGACGTAGCGCAACGCTGGTCCGCATATCGGCGAAGTAGTCGCGATAGCGCAGATGGGGCGCGTCATATGTGGCCGCTCCACCTGCACGACCTTCGGGGACTCCTCGTGTGGTCCAGACTTGATCGTTGCCACTTAACTGTGCCGTCTGAAAATCGGTGAGCCTCACACCGGTTGCCGGTTCGCGGTCAATACGTGCGGCGAATATCAGACGGTCTTGCAGACGCTGGTGACGCTCCCGCTCAATCCGTCGCCAACCCAGAGCGTTAGCCAACAGCCCGGTCAGCATAGAGGTAGACGGAAACCAGCGAATAACACCGTAGTTGTCGATGATTTCTCCACCGAAGGCCATGAGTGGGGCTTCAAGCGACATAATCAAATGGCGCATCTCTACACCGCCCTACCGTTCAGCACTGCCTGCGACGCCCACGTTGCCAGATCGTCCAGACTCAGGCGGTTGGCGTCGGGAATATCGCAGTCCTCAACCGACATCACCCGCCGAGTTTCCTTTGCGCCATAGGCCGCGTCCAGTTTGTTCAGGTATTGGGACAGGGCGTTGGTGGCGTCGGCGACCTGTGCCTTGACCGGGCTGCGAAACGCATTGGCTAGGCTGCGCGGCTGGCGTGTCCCGGCCTCAATGAGCATCAGGTCGGCACAGGAATAGGGGGCGGTGGAACCGCGCTTTGCGCCGGGTGACACGGTGGCAATCAGATGAATGAGATGGTCAACCACCTTGCCGGCGAGGTCCTTATCCGCACTTTCCCAATCGCCGGCATCACAGCCAGTCAGGTTGGACACCAGCCCCAGCACGTCCACTACGACATAGCCATAGAACAGCCCCGCAGTCAGTTCCATGTCGCCGATGTGAGCCGCCCCGGCGTCCTCGTCATCCTGCTGCAAGTCGTCTACCACGGAAAAGTAGTCGCTCTCACTCTCTTCCCGGTGGACGGTAAAGGCGTGGGCAACGTGAATAGCCGCGTCAATATTGGCCGCAGGATCGGATGTCACCATGCGTCCGAATAGCGCCCCGACAAGACCGCCAGGTAGATGGGCACTCTGCCGCATTGCACGAAAATTATTGTCCTCGCCCTTACGCGTACGAAATATCTCCTCTGCAGCAGTCTTGGCGGCCTCGGCATCGTTCCGATGCTCGGCACATATGGCCGTAGCTTTTTCGCGCAGATATTCCACTTCGGGTAGACCTAACAGCAAGGGCTGACGACCGCTTTCCGACGTACCGCTACTGCCGTACACACCAATATTGAAAGCGGTTCCCATAGCGTCTAGCACCTCGTCAGGAATGTCACCTGCGTCCCGTAACGGTTGCATGACCTCACGCTCAACAACATTGCGAGAGCGGAGTGCACCCGGTCCGATATGAGCGAGAGAAAACTCATCCTCGGCTACGCGCCAGTGCCGTTTCAAGCACTGCGACGAGATGCGAGTACGCACCGCGTCGCCGAAGGGCATACGCTTGGCCAAGCCGCTGTCGTCGCGGTTCAGCAGGGCTGCCGGGTAGGAATGGAGGGTGTGGATTTGCAGAAACCGGGGTGTGGTCATGATAAAAACTCCTTTGTGCTTATTGCTGCTGTTTTGGAGACATATATGTCTACGTTTCGGGTGATTGAGCACTGCGATGCTCAGCTTGGTAATAGGCGCGAGCAATACCCCTACGGATGTCTTCGGCCCGTTCTTCGTTACAGCCGTCGTTGAGAATAAAGCGGGCCATTTCACTCCAATTAAAAGGCTGGTTGGCTGCGGCCAGCATTCGGAACAGGCGTGCCAGCAGCCTACGGAGAATGGGACCACGTGCCGTCAGCAGCCGGTTCAGGCGCGACTCGCTGTAGTAGCCGGATTCCCGCCGTTCGACTTCTCCGCCCAGAAACAGCGCCCGGCCAACCGGTATAATGCCGTTGTGAGCGGTACGATTTTCACCACCCGTAGTTGGGGTCATCAGCGCGATGCCGTGCAAAATAAGCGCCCATTTGGCTTCCACGGCTGGGTTGCCCAGCAAATTTCTGCTGGCCATCAATCGCCAGAATACTGCCGCGTCGGGCGCGTCCGGGTCCATGCGGCGTAACTCAGCTAGGTCGCCGCGTCGGAAGCCGTCGCCAGCCATCTGCTTGGCGAAGCTAGCAGCGAAACTGCTCCAGGTTTGGCGTTCGCCTCCCGCCTCTCGCGCCTCAGGCTGGGGAGTGTTTGGTGTGTCGGTCACTCTGCACCTCCTTCATGTGTATCGAAAAGAAACGGTAGCCCCTTCGCGCCGCGTATCCGACCCTCAAACAACCCTTCGGCGTTGGCACGGGCACGGTAACGATGGATGGCCGGGCAGGGCAGGGAATCCTCGGCGGCGTGCAAAGTCTGGAGAGCGTGGTCAATAACGCCGTCCTTGCCGTTTATCAGCCATGCGTTGCGGACTGTTTGCCGTTCGTCTTCATCAGACTCAAACTCAGTTTGCAAATCGTCAAAAAAACGGGTGTCAACGATGCCGTCCAGCGTGTTCAGCCAGGGACGGGCCAGGGTGCGATGCTCAGCACTCGTCTTTTCGCTGTCGCCTCGAGCGGCGAACACCTGGATGGCGTGGCTGAGGATACGCTGGATGATGCTGACTTGCTCGATGCGCTCTCGTGCAATTTTCCCCAAGTCGTCCACCGCCACCGTCCGTCGGGTCATGGCGCTGCCGACCGTTTTGGGGCGCAGGGGGATGATGCGTTCGTGATAGCCTTCGGTTTTGCCCTGACCGCGTACCATGCCGCGTGCCACGAGATACATGGGTTTTGTAGAGCGTTGTTCCGCTGGTAGCGGACGCAATAGGGCTGGCCACTTCCAGTCTTCTGAGGTGAGATAGTCGATGACTCGCTTGTAGGTAAAGCCGCCGGTGGCCAGTGTCAGAGGTAGACCGTCTCTTTTTGTGTTGACGGGAATCCACGGGTCGCCGGTACGTCCTTTGAGTTCTTTGCCTGCAATACGGGCCGCTTTGGTGCTTGTTCTGATGCCGTACAATTGTGCATCGGCGACGGACCGCAGTCGTATCCGACGACAGATCTCGATATAGAACGG
This sequence comes from Candidatus Binatia bacterium, assembly GCA_022826945.1. Lineage (GTDB taxonomy): Bacteria > Desulfobacterota > Binatia > Bin18 > Bin18 > Bin18. The sequence goes on along the minus strand of JAJDTY010000028.1, from coordinate 20,985 downwards.
GTCAAGACGGTTCAGCGGCAGCGTTTCCGTCGATGTTCCGTTCCACGGCAGGGTCCACAGTAAGCGGTCTCCGCCCTCAGTCATTGGAAACTCCGCTAACAGAGTCGGACGATGTTCTAATAAGGCGATGATGTCTCGCCGTATGTGTCCGCCCCATCGTTCAGAAGGCGTCAGGGTGAAGGACGGTCGGCTGCCCAGCCCACCGTTCATCCGGGAGATACCGTAGTTTCCCGCGCCGCTGAACCCTTCCATTGTCTGCAACGTGACTAGCGCGAACAGCCACTCGTCAGGAGCAGCCTGCGTCGCCACAGCGGTTTTCAGGTCATGGTTCTTGGAGGTGACGAGCATGTCCAGTTCATCGGGTGTGGCGACAGTGCTCTTGTAGTCCTTCTCGCGCTCTGCGGAGGAGGCCGGAGGCTGCATGAAGGCGGGTTTCGTGATGTCTTCCACTACAAGCTGCCAGGGTTCATCGTCGGGACAATCGCCCGATGTCAGCTCACGGATAATATGTTGCCACTTCGCGGCATCTTCGGGCGGATCAACCAGCCCGTCCCGATGCATAGCCATTACACCTAACTGCACCAGAAAGGCGTGCCAGGCGTGACGCTGATGGGGTCGGAGCGCGGGAAAGGCATCTACTTTGTCATCAATCAGTGCGGTGTAAGTTTCGGGTAGGGAGGCGGGATATGTACTTCCTGCCACATTAATAATCCGAATCAAGGGGTCAGTGAGAATGTTGAACATATCTCCTTCGATCTGCTGCGATTGAAATAGAGGGGTGTAACGAACCGTTCGTTCTTTTACGCCTGCCGCAGCCCTAGCCGGTCGTACCGGAAACGGGACTCACCGATACGGAATGTAAAACCGCTGTCATCCGGGTCGGGAACGACCAGCTGGTCGTCGGTTGCGTCGCCGGACAGATGGGGGGCTAGATGGTGGGGAATGGTCAGCCGTGTAATGGCCTCTGCCCCGAACGGGCTTGGCGCCGGCGGGTTCAATTCCACTTCAACACCCTCGTCACCCAGCCTAGTACGTATGCGTTCTTCGTCACTACCGAACACCACCGCTTGGTTGTCCTCACCAAAAAAGGACTTGTCGTAATGAACGAGGGCACTCTTCGCAGTCAGATTTTTTGCTAATATCCCTCCCGTCATTTGTGTTGCGTGGATTTGCCAGGCATCGCCTAGTTCGTCGGTTATGGCTTTCAGGGCGTCAGGGTGGGTCGCTCGCTCCACCAATTCCCGATTCATTGCCGGGATGCGCCATTCCGGGTGATGGAGAATCAGCCGCCTCGTCGCCTCAAGTACACGTAGGTCCTCGTAGACGAATCCGTGCGGTCCCAGGCCGTTCCGACTAGGGCCTCTGGATAATAAAGGCGAGAGATCGTCTCCCTTCGGTATCAGTACAATACACAGGGGCGTTGCGTAGTCTGTGGGCCGGTTATCTCGTTGGTGGCGGTGCAGCCGACCGATACGCTGGAGTAGCACATCCATCGGGCACAAGTCGGTGATCAAAAGGTCCGCGTCTATGTCCAGCGATTGCTCCAGGGTCTGTGTCCCCACAATAATGCGTCCGCCGGGGAGCCGGTCTTTGCCGATCTGTTCCTCGACTGCTCTGTCCAGCACGAGCCGGTCTTCACGGGCGAACCTGCCGTGGTGAAGAGTGAGAACACCGTGACAGGTATAGAGCAGGTCGCTTTCATCCTGAGTAGTCACTGCTTCCAGCGTTCGCTGAGTGTCAATGGCGTATTGCACGGTGTTACGTACCACCAGAACCTTGGCTCCGGCGCGGGCCGCGTACAGGGCGCGTTGGGTTACCTGGGTGCAATCTCCCATGTCCGATATGGCCTCAACGCGAACCGTCTTTTCCCTCCCATTTTCCTTCACGGCGACAGTGGGTTCGCCAGTGAGAGTCGTGACAGCGGGGTAGGGGGTCTCAATGGCGTCGTCCAACACTGGTGGAGTATTGACGGCAGAGGCAGATGTTGCAGCCAGCCAGCGGGAGCGTGCTGCGGAGCCGAGGGTAGCAGACATCAGGAGGGCGTAGCCGCCGGCCCCGATATGGACGCGCAGCAAGGCTTCGAGAATGACACGCATATAGGGGTCGGAGGCGTGAACTTCGTCTACCACCAGCAGATTACGCGACAGGCAGGCGGTGCGCATATGGGCGTGCTTGACTTGGAGGGCGGCCAGCATGGCTTGGTCAACCGTACCAACAGCGATCTGAGCGGCTAGGTAGCGCTTGGCGCTCTCGGCGGCCCAACGACGTTTTTCGGTGAGGATATCGGGATGATCGTCCCACCACACCTCGTATTTCGGCAGATGCTTGCCTGTGGCGGTGCCGGCACGGACATAGCCGGGGACGGCCAGCACGGGCTCCGGGTCGACTTCTTTGGGGAACAGCTTGGTAATGAAGCGTGTAATGCGCCCGTGCATCTGGCTGGCTGCCGCACGGGTAGGCAGGGCAAAATACAATCCATCCACCCGTTGGGTCTGATAGAGATGGGCAAAACGCCACAGCGCAGCCTCGGTTTTGCCGGAGCCGGTTTCGGACTCGATGATGACCAAATGCTCGTCCAGCGGAACCACCTGTGCCGCCTGCTGAATGGGGTTGGGCGTTGCGTGAGGAATACCGAAGAGGGTGTCGAAACTCGGCAGGGTGGGTAGGGCGTGAAAAGCGCTTCGCTGGCTTTCGATATTTACCCCGATTTCCGTGACCGCACGTTGGGCGTTGCGCCGAGCAATCTGCATGTAGTCGTCACGGGGCTCAGCGCAGAATGGGAAGTGGGTTTCGTCAGAGCCAATCCAGTCAGCCAGCATGCACAGGCCCAGGAATATATGCTGAAAAGCTGGTGCCGACGGGAGCGGCGGTCCGCCGGATGTCCAGGCCGTAGGAAACCAGTCTCGCACCAGCCGACCGATGTGCTCTACGCCACGTTGGGGATGCAGCGCGCCGAAGGAGCGCCAGATGGCGGGGTTCCTGGACCGGACCTCTCGCATGTTGAGCGGCCGGCCGTGATGGGACAGTGCGGCCACGAACAAGCTGCAGACCGTCTCTCCGCCGCAGTCGTCCCAAGACTCGGTGGCGTCCCACCACCAGCCCAGGCCGTTGAAGAACCAGTCCGCGGTTTCGGTGTCGTCGCAATTCAGCACCGGCGTCAGGTCGGCGATATGTCCGGCAGAGTGTGGGTGGCGCGTATCTGTGGGAAGGTCGGATTGCTGCCATATCCGTGTCTGAAAGCCGATGTTGACTTTGCCGATGTCGTGCATGGCTGCCAAGACTGCCAGCCGTGCCACTGTTGCGTCATCGAGATCGTCTAAGCCACCTGACACCGCTAGGCGTTGTCGGATAGTCGGCTGGGCCAGCAGGGCCTCAAAGCAGGCCCCTACATCAGCCATATGGTGTTCCAGCAGATGGATACGCTGCGGGTTTCCGCGATCGGATTTTGCCCAGAAAACCTGAGTATATGCTGCGGGTGACATGTCCTCTCTCGATAAAAGCGCCGACTGCTGAAAACACAACATAGCAACAATCAGTATGTATGAGTCAAGTTCACTTCTCTCAAATATGGGGGTGCAGAATTGTGGGGTGGATGGGGACGGAGTGTGGGAAAGGCCGCGTGGAACGATTCTCCTCCAGATGTACGGGAGCGGACGAGGCAACCAGACTCTTACGCGGTCTTTTCATAACCAAGTGTGCTATACTCAGAGGTGATGAGGAGAAATGCACGACCAGCCGCCTCTGCCCCCTATGTCGGACAGAAAGCTTATTTTCAGGCCACAGTGAGTAAAATCGCAATTTATCATCCTAAGTACTTGAAATAACTAGGATTAGATTAGGGGGAGGGGGGTCCGTGCTCACTGTTGCAAGCAGTATTGTTCTTTATTTTTGTCCGTGACCCGAAAGAAGAAGGAGGCTGCCCATGCCTGTGCGTATGCCCACCCCTCAGGATTTGCGCGATGCCGGTCGGCGCTTCGGTTTTGACGTACATGACGAAGAGGTTGACGGCTTCTCGCAGTATATCCGCGAGATGCTGCCGGCCTACCGCCGCCTTGACGAGCTGGTCGCCCCCACCGTTCCGGTCAGGTATCCGCGGCGGGATTTCGGGGCGCGGCCGGCGATCGATGATAACCGGGACAACGGCTGGGCGTGGCGGTGTTCCATCCCCGGCGCGTCCGACGGCCCGCTGACCGGTAAGACAGTCGGGCTGAAGGATCATGTGCGCGTTGCGGGCATTCCGATGATGAACAGCTCCAGCGTCATGGAAGGCTATGTGCCGACCGAAGACGCGACGATAGTCACCCGCCTGCTCGATGCCGGGGCCGAGATCATCGGCAAGGTGGTGAATGGCTCGCACTGTTTCGACGCAATCGGGCTCAGCATCTATCCCGGGCCGCAGCCGATCAATCCGACCACGGGCCGCCACTGCGCCGGCGGGTCGTCAAACGGTAGCGCGGTCGTGGTCGCCAACGGTGACGCGGATATCACCATGGGCGGTGACCAGGGCGGCTCGATTCGCATCCCGGCGGCCTGGTGCGGCATCGTGGGACTCAAGCCGACCTTCGGTTTGGTGCCGCATACCGGGCTGGCCGGCCTCGATCCTACGGTCGATCATACTGGACCGATGACGAAAACGGTGCGCGACTGCGCGCTGGCCTTGCAGGCCGTGGCCGGTGCGGACGGCCTGGACCCGCGTCAGAAAGATGTCCAGGTCAAGGATTACACCGCCCATCTCGAAGAGGGTGTCGACGGCCTGCGGATAGGCGTCCTCACCCAGGGGTTCGGCCACGCCCAATCCATGCCCGAGGTGGACGCGGCCGTGCGCGAGGCCGCGCGGGTGCTGGAGCGTGTCGGGGCGACGCTGGCCGATGTTTCGGTCCCGATGCACCTGGACGGCAACGCGATTCTGTGGCCGCTCATGATTCAGGGCGGGAACGAGACCAATAAGCAGGATGGCTGGGGACACGGCTGGTCGGGCCACTACGCCCTGGATCACGTCAACTTCATGCACCGGGCCGTCAAGGCGCGCGCGAACGATCTGCCGCTGGGTTTGAAGCTCGTGCTGCTGCTCGGTGAATACACCTATCAGCGCTACGGGATGCACTACTATGCCAAGGCGCAGAACCTCACCCGCGCACTGCGGGCCGCCTATGAGCGGATGTTTGAGGACGTCGATGTGCTGCTCATGCCGACGATCCCGTTCACCGCGCCACCCATACCCGAAGAGGAACTCTCGCCGTATGAATTTCTGTCGATTTTTGCCAACATGATCCATAATACCGGGTCGTTCAACGCGACTGGCCATCCGGCGCTCACTGTTCCCTGCGGCGAGCACGAGGGGCTGCCAATCGGCCTGCAACTGGTCGGCCGACACTTTGAGGACGACGTGTTGCTGCGGGCCGCGTATGCCTATGAGCAGAGCTGAGACCCCGGCGGCGAATCAGGCGGCTTCCGGCTGGCCGACGAGTTCCCGGGCGAGCCAGCGGTAGAACTGGGCAATGGTCTGCTCGAACGGACTCAGCGGTCCGCGCGCCGCCTTGCTCGAATGCATCGCCTTGGCGAGTTCGGTGGTTGCGAGCTTGTCCTGTTCGTTGACGTGCTCCATGACTCCGCGGCGCTGCTCGCCGATATCCGGGGCGGCTTCGAGCAGGTCCGGCGACGCCAGATAGCCGCCCAGAATCCCGGTGCGCTCGGGTCCCTGCGGGTGGAAGCTCAACCAGTTGTTGCCGTTGGGCCGCATCGCCATGGTAAACGCCGGCCAGATATAGACCAGATACCCGGTGGTGAGGTCTTCTTCGGTGAAGGTGTCCAGACGTCCTCTGGGTGACATGGTGTGGCCGCCGGATTTGAACGCCTCGTTCATGCCGCAGCGCATATGGGTGAAAGATAAATCCGCGGGCGGCGGCGGGGTATACGAATTCTGGCCCGGCATATAGTCCTGCACCGTATCGCTGTGCAGCCCCATGTGGTGGTAGTACTCCATCGAGTTCTCTGCCGAGAGCTTCCAGTTGCCGTCCCAGACGGATTCATAATGGAAAATCTCTTGTTGCTCGGCCACGCGATAGTTGGCGATATAGCCTTCGAGCGTTCGCATCCGGGCGGCGAGCGGAGGTGCGTCTTCACTCAGGTTGACGAACAAGAAGCCGAACCATTCTTCGAGCCGGTAGCGCGGCAGGCTGCACTGCTCGCGGTCGAAGCGGCCCGCGCCTGCCATATGCGGCGCGGACAGCAGGCGACCGTCGGTCGCATACGTCCAGGCATGATAGGGGCAGACAAATCGGCGCGTATTGCCCGAGTCCTGCACCAGCGGCATGAAACGGTGCCGGCAGATGTTTGACAACGCGCGAATCTCGCCGTTGTCGCCGCGCACGATGATGAGCATGTCACCCAGAACAGCGAAAGCGTAATAATCACCCGGATTGGGGATATATTCCGCGCGCCCGACACAGATCCAGGCAGTCTTGAAAATTTTCTCGATCTCCAATGCGTACAGTTCGGACGACCGGTACGCTGCGGGCGGCAGACTGAGGCAGTCGGTGTCGTCGAGCGTGAGATACTCGCCAAGCACCGCGAGCAGTTGGGCCAGCGTCGGCTGGGGCGACACATCGACCATACGGACATTCAATCACGAAACCGGCCCCAGGAGAAGGTCTTGGGGCCGCGGTCTATCACCGACTGCGTTGATAGAAAAACAGCAGCACGGCCAGCACGGCCAGAACGCTCAGCCCGGTTTGTAACTCGTCCGGCAGGCCAAGCCCGAGGCGGCTGAAGCCCAGGCTGGCGGCCAGCGCAATACCGACGCCGGTCAGGGCCTCGCCGGCAATGGCTCCCGAGGCCAGCAGCACGCCGGGCTGAGAGGCAGCGGTTTCTGAGGATGAGGGTCGCTTGCGGTGCAGCAGGGCGGACAGCAGGCCTCCCAGAAAGATCGGAACGCTCAGCCCGAACGGCAGATACATGCCGACCGCAACCGGCATGAGGTGGAGCCGGAAAGCCGCCCCTCGTCGAGCGAGCAGCCGGTCTACCCTAACCAGGACAAGACCGATCACGGCGCCGGTCCCGACCAGATGCCACGGCAGCTGACCGTCACCGAAAAAACCGCGCGCCAGACTGGCAAACAGTTGCGCCTGGGGAGCGGCGAGTTCTTTGCCGCCAATGCCGCCGGGCGTGTAATCATGGAGCAGTTGCAGGACGGGCGCCATAATCACCGCGGCCACGGCCACGCCGGCGATCTGCATGATTTGCTGGCGACGGGGCGAAGCGCCGACCAACTGACCGGTCTTGAGATCATTGCACACATCACCCGCTGTGCAGGCCGTACAGCACACCACCGCGGCCACGCCCAGGATGGCCAGCATGCCGGTCGTGCCTGTAAAGCCAAACAGGACGAGCATCAGCCCGGTCGCCAGGACGGTGGTGATGGTCATGCCCGAGACCGGGCTGTTGGAGTTGCCAACTAGGCCGACGATATAACTGGCCACCGCGGTAAAAAAGAGGGCCATGACGAACATGATCGTGGTGGCCGTCAGGGTCACATCCAGCCGTTCGGTAAACAGAAAGTACACGCTGCCGGTCAGCACCAGGCAGCCCAGCGTCAGGGCGCCGATCCAGGTTAGGGGCATATCCTGAGGCGGGTCCTGAGCCCCTGTCGGTCTGATCCGAGCAGCCGGCAGCAGCGCCCTGATGGCTTCACCCAAGCCACTCCACACCTGCCCAATGGTCACCACGCCACCCACGACCATGGCGCCGACCCCGATATAGCGCACCTGCTGTGACCACACCGCGTAGGCGCGTTCAACCGGGTTTTCGGGGCTGGAGACGTCCGCACTCAAAATGGGCAGGGTCAGAAGCCAACCCAGCCCGCCTCCCAGAAAGACGAGGGCCGCGATATTGAGCCGGACGATCATGCCCACGCCCAAGAGGGCGACGGACAGATCGCTGCCCAGATAGACCACGCTCTTGCCCACCAGCCAGGCCCCTTCGAGTGTGCCCTTGAGCACGCCGACAAAACTCACCAGCGCCTTGAAGACAAAGCCAAACAGGGCTCCCTGGATGACCTGGCGGGCGTCCTGGTCACCGGTCCGTTGACCGGTTTGCAGCACCGCGGCACACGCCACGCCCTCGGGAAAGGGTAGGGTGTCGGCGGTGACAAACACCCGGCGCATCGGAACCATGAGCACGATACCCAACAGGCCGCCAGCCAGGGCAACCAGCGTGGTCAAGACCATATCGAACTCGTGCCATACGCCGACCAGGACCAGGGCCGGCATGGTAAAAATAATACCGGCCGCCAGGGACTCACCCGCGGACGCCGCAGTCTGAGCCTGGTTGGCTTCCAGCACCGACTGCCTGCCCAGCAGGACGCGCAAGAGCAACAGGGAGACCACTGCGGCCGGAATAGAGGCCGACACCGTCATGCCGACCCTGAGGCCCAGATAGACATTTGCCGCGCCCATAATGACGGCCAGGGCGAGCCCCGTGGAGATAGAGTAGACAGTCAGTTCCTGCCGCATGGGCTGTTACTTAGCCTGTTCTCGGCGGCATCGAAAGACTGGCCGCGAACGGATGCGGCCCACTGCCGAACATCTTGCCAGCGCGAGGGAAAGATTCTACAAGCATTTCCAGGGAGCACCGGTCCGTTATGGCCGGCGAGGATTGAGACATCATGTCCTACCGTCTTGGTGTTGACGTGGGCGGTACGTTTACCGACTGCCTGCTGATTGACGAAGAACGCGGCAGTGCCGTCATGGCCAAGGTGCCGTCAACACCGGCTGACCCGTCTCTGGGCGTACTCAACGGGATTGCCTTGGTGTGCGAGCGGGCCGGGGCGGACGCCCGCAATATCGCCCACGTGCTGCACGGCACTACCGTTGCGACCAATGCGATCTTAACCGGCAGCGGCGCCAGGGTCGGTTTGGTGACAACCCAGGGTTACCGCCAGGTGTTACAGATTGCGCGCTCCTTTGTGCCCGGCGCGCTGAGTGGCTGGGTGCTGTACAACAAAAGCGAACCCCTGGCCGCGCTGGAGTGTACGGTTGAGGTGTCCGAACGCATCAGCGCCACGGGCGAGATCGTGGACTCTCTGGATGAGGATCAGGCCCGCCAAGCCCTGCGGAGCCTGCGCGCCCGGCAGATCGAATCTCTGACCATCTCTCTCATCAATGCCTATGCCAACGGCATACACGAACAACGCCTGCGAACCCTGGCGGCGGAAGAGCTGCCCGGTCTGCCCGTTTCCCTGTCGTCCGAGGTCATTCCGGAAATGCAGGAGTATGAGCGGACCATTACTACGGTGGCGAATTCCTACGTCCGGCCCGTGGTGGAAACCTATGTGCGCAACATCAAGACCGAACTGGCCAAGACCATGCGGGAGCCCAAGCTCCATATCCTGCGTTCAGATGGCGGGCTGGCCTCGGCTCAGGCTGCCGGCCACTATCCCGTCAATTTACTGATGAGCGGGCCTGCGGGCGGGGTCTCGGGAGCCATCTGGGTGGCCGGTCAGGCCGGATATCAGAACCTGCTGACGTTTGATATGGGCGGCACTTCGACTGACGTTGCCCTGGTTCAAGACGGCAAAGCCCAGCTTCGGCGTGAGACCACGGTCGGAGATGTGACGGTCCGGGCGTCTTCCGTTGATGTGCGCTCGGTAGGGGCGGGCGGTGGCTCGATTGCCCACGTGCCGGAACTCACCGCCGCGTTGCGGGTCGGTCCGCACAGTGCCGGCGCTGACCCCGGCCCGGCCTGCTATGGCCAGGGTGGTCATGAGCCCACCGTAACGGACGCCAACCTCGTGCTCGGCTATCTGCCCGCGGCGACCCGGCTGGGCGGAGAAATGGTGCTTGATCTCGCCGCGGCCGAGCAGGCCGTCGGTGCAGTCGCGCGCGGCCTGGGTATGTCGGTCAAACAGGCCGCGGCCGGCATCATTGATATTGTGAATGAAAAAATGTGCAGTGCCCTGCGGCTGATCTCGGTCCAGCAGGGTATTGATCCGCGCGACTACGCGCTGACCGCCTTTGGCGGAGCGGGTCCTTTGCACGCCAACGCCTTGGCCAAGCTGCTCGGTGCCTGGCCGGTGATTATCCCCAGAGGGCCGGGTGTGCTGTGCGCCTATGGGGACGCGACAACGCGGCTGCGCAACGAAACCTCCCGCACCCTGCTACGTCCGTTCTCACAGCTTGAGACGGCCGACGTGACTACGGTATGCGACGAACTCGCCCAGGCTGCGGCGCGCGCCCTTGATGCTGAAAACGTGCCACGTGCAGACCAGACGACCAGCTTTGAGGTTGATGTCCGCTACCACGGCCAGGGGACGCTGCTCACCCTGGAGCTGGAGCGGCAGGAGTTGCAGCACGGGGGTTTGGCGGCAGTTGGGGAACGGTTTGACCGCCTGCACGAGCAGTTGTACACCTTTGCGCTCGACTCCGACCGCGAACTGGTCAATATCCGGGCCGTTGTGCAGGGGACAGCCACCACGGTGACGCCCTATCGCGCCGAGCCGGGAGACGGCAATCCGACCCGCGCTGCAATGGGGGAACAGCCGGTGTTTCTCAACAATACGGACCGGCCAGCCGTGGTCTACGACCGGGCACGGTTATGTGCCCAGGACGTCATCCGCGGTCCGGCCATTGTCATGGAAATGGATTCGACCAGCTTGATTCTGTCCGACCATATCGGTCGGGTCGATACGTATGGCAATATCCTGATCACCCCGGAGGCCTGAACGTTGGAGGGGACAAGCCCAAAGAAGGAGTAGCAACTATGCCGGCCACGATTATTGAGACCCATCCGCAAGCGCATACCCCCCTCCCGCGCGTTCCGGTCGATCCGATTACGCTCGACTTGATTGAAAACGGCCTAGTGGCCGCACGGGAACAAATGGACGCCCTGCTGTTTCGGACCGCCATGTCGCCCATCATCCGCGATCAGCGTGACGGCTTTCCGGTCATTACCAGCCGGGACGGCAAACTGTTGGCCGGACAGTTCGGCTCGCCCGTACACGGTTTTACCGAGCGGTATGACGGAACGATTGAGGAGGGGGATATCTTCCTGACCTCGGACCCCTATGAGTGTGACGGTGCCATCAGCCACGCCAACGACTGGCTGGTGTGCATGCCCATATTCAAGAATGGCCGGCTGATCAACTGGTCCGCCATGTTTGGACATATGGCCGATATTGGTGGCAAGGTGCCGGGCAGCATACCGACCGATTCCGAACAGATCTTTGAGGAGGGGATCTGTATCCCGCCGGTCAAAATTTTCAGCAAGGGCGTCCTCCAGGAAGAAATCCTGCGCGTCATCCTGCATAACTGCCGCATTCCCGAATGGAACCGGGGTGACTTTCATTCCATTGTGGCGGCCTGTCGGATGGCCGCCAGCCGCTGTGTTGAGATGGCCGAGCGGTTTGGCGAAGCGGTGTATGTCTCCGCCCTGCACGACCTTCTCGACCGTAACCGGCGCGCCATGCAGAAGCTCATCAGCGAGACCATCACGGAAGAGAAGCGCTACTTCGAGGACTATATCTGCGATGACGGCATGGGCATGGGCCCGTACAAGATTGCCTGTAGTCTGTGGCGTGAGGGCGAGCGGATCGTTTTTGACTTTGGCGATACCGACCCGCAGTCGGTCGGCGCGATCAATTTTCTCCTGAGCGAGCAGATGTTCCGGATGTTCTGCGGCCAGTTCATGATCAATTTTTTCGACCCTCAGATCCTTCTCAACGACGGGTTTTTTGATCTGGTTGATGTCCGCATTCCCGAAGGCTGTTTGCTCAAGCCGCTCAAGCCTGCGGCCCTGTCGAGCCGTACTCACGCCCTGGCCCGCATCTTTGACGTGCTGAGCGGTCTGTTAGGCCAGTCCAACCCCGACTATATGTGCGCGGCCGGCTTTTCAGACAGCCCGCATTTGATGTATTCGGGCTACGACCAGGACGGGGACTGGTTCCTGCTCTTTCAGATCGGCTTTGGCGGTATTCCCGGCAAACCGGGCGGCGACGGGCCGGACGGCCACTCCTTATGGCCGAAGTTCATGAACGTCCCGAACGAGTTTATCGAGAGCTATTTTCCAGTGCGGATTGAGTGCTATGAGACCATCCCGGACAGCGGCGGTCCGGGCCTGCACCGGGGCGGCAACGCCATGAATGTGGGCTACCGCTTCCTGGCTCCCGGTGTGGTTTCCATACACGACGATCGCTGGCTGACCTACCCTTGGGGGGTGCGGGGCGGCCTGCCGGGCGGTCGGAGTACGAAAATCATAGAACGCACGGATGGCCGGCGCGAGTTGCTGCCGTCCAAATGTGACCGGGTACGGGTCGAGGTCGGGGACAAGCTGCTGTTCAAGACCTGGGGTGGCGGTGGCTGGGGCAATCCACTGGAGCGGCCAGCCCATAAAGTCGCGGCCGATGTGGACCGGGGGCTGGTGACGCGGGAAGGGGCCAAACGCTATGGCGTGGTCCTGCGGGACGACCTGAGCGTGGATGAGTTCGCCACAACCGCGCTGCGTACAGAGCTGGCCCGGCAACGCGGCCCGGCCCAGCTGTTCGATTTCGGTGACAGCATTGCCGAACTGAAAGCGCGCTGCAAAGCGGAGACCGGCTTTGATCCCCCGCAGCCGCCAACCTTTGCCGCCTGGGTTCGGGCGCGGCAAGGAAAGACCCAGGTTGTGGGTCACGTCAACGGCGGACAACCTGTATCCGCATCAACGGAATATACGGACGAGATTCCTTTGTCGGAGCCGCGAGCGAAATAGCCCAAGCTCAACAGATCACTCAGGCGAGTAGGAAGGCTGGTTCAGACTCCAGTCGTACTCGTAGTCCACCGATCCGGCAAAGTCCTTGAGACGGGCCGCGAGCCCTGCCTCGGCGTACTGGATGAGGTGGGCCAGCACGGACGTCTGGTTGCCGCCGAAGTCCTCCACATACCAGTCATAAATACTCGAGATCACCAGGAAGTCGTCGTCCACGAAATCCACCCCGCGTGGATGATTGACATAGGCGCGCGCGCTAGCATCAAGGAGCTCCTCGGTGTTGGCTGCGGTAAAGACCGTTGGCGACTGATTCGGACAGCCGTAGCTGGCGCAGTTCACCGCGTAGTGAATCCGGTTGTCGCGCCAGATAGGCCGCAGGATGCCGTGTTCGATATTGTTGAGCGTCAGGTTCTGGCTGGCGACTGTCGCGTGGATGTCGTCCCACGGGCCGGATAAGGGAATCCAGCTCTCGTGGATGTCGCGGATGGAATCCACGGGATAGGCGTTGACGACCACCTGTACAGTGAGCGCGTTATAGAAGTTGATCCAGTAGGGTTTCTGTTCGGCCCTGGCATAGGCGCGCGGATCGTGGGCCTGCAAATGCGCTAAATAGTCGGCCAGTTTGGCCCTATCCTCGGCGCTTGCCTTGAGCGCGGCATAGTCGAAGCGATTGACACCCGACGGGTGGGAGCTGAGATAGGCGGTCAGGAGGTTCTGCCAAGCGCTGTGATCGATAGTCGCGGTATTGGTCTCGTCGCTCGCGTTCCAGAACTTGAGCAGGGTCGATGAAGGCGCGGCCAGGGCGAAGCTGGGCGCGAAGACGAGCAGGGCTGCCATGCTCAGCCCCAGCCAGCCTCGGCGTCTCGCCCGTTCAGTGGGGTGGGGGTGGTTCATAGTTATTTTTCTCCTTCACACTTATGTACTATCTCTTTATAGAACGAAATACCTGTGGTCAGGGCCGGTGGACCGACTGTAACCCTATATCCCATATACTTTATATTACGATACTATTTAGTTATACAGTCTATTTGTATGTAAATAATTAAATAATCTCTTGCTGTTATTTCCGGTTCACATTATGGTCGTCAACAAGACCCCCTATTCTTCTTCGATTCTCCGAAGTCTAACCTTTTTTGTAGGAGGAAACTATATGAAAGCGGTAATCGGTGTAGTGGCCTTGGTTGTTCTCGGGGCCCTGTGGCAGGCGTCCGCGTCCGCATCGGGCTCTATTTCGATAGGCGGAGGCATTAGCCCCCGAGACGCATACACGCAGGGCAAGAAGCTCACCTTCAAGAAGCTGGTGTGCTCCTCCTGCCCAATCCAGCGAAGCGAGTTGGATCAGACCCGTGCCCAGAGCCTGAAGAACAGCCTCGAATCGCGTGATGCGGAAACCAAGCCGGGCACGCCGGACGACGAACATATCCAGGTGCTGTGTCCGGGGAGCCAGGGGACCGATTGCGGCAGTGTGGACGAACAGGAACTCGTCCACTATTACCTGACTCGCCGCTACAAGCTGTAACTGTTTGATCCTGCAGTCACGCCACGCATCTTAGCTGCCTTACCGATGAAGTAGAGAGGTCCATATTATGCGACTAGCCCGTATTCCGGCCTTTGCTATAGCAACTTTGGCGATTCTCCTTTTCACTGCCGAACCAGCACATGCGGGTTCGCCCTGGCTCCCCGCACCGGGGGCCGGAGACGTCAACCTGTCTTACACCTACCAGACTGCGGACGAATTTTATCGCAACACCACAAAAGTCCCGACACCGGGGAACGTCGGAGAAGACCTCGTCCAGCACACGACCTATGTGGAGGCACGCTACGGGTTGTTGGATAATCTCGCCATAGACGGGCGCATCGGCTATGCGCAAGGCCACTATAGCTTCGACCCTTCACGCGGAGCAGGCGCGATCAGTGAGAAGAGTCCTGACGGTTTGGCCGATGTGAACCTGGGAATCACCTATCGTCTCCTTGACGAGACGATCACCGAGAGTCCGTTCCTGCCCACTCTCGCCATACGTTTCGGCGGGATCATCGCCGGAGACTACGAGAGCGGCGACATCAATTCGATTGGTGATGGCGGTGACGGGTTTGAGGTCTCAGGAATGGCCGGTAAGTTTATCGGCGATATGTTCGTTCTGTCCTCGGAGTTCGGATACCGCAACCGCACCAACGATATCCCGGACAATCTCTTTTTGAACCTGTCCGGTGGGATCATTCTCTTCAACCGCGTCGGACTGAATATCAGCTACTACCGCGTGGACACCCCGTGGTCCAGCTTCGACATTGGCGACCCCGGCTTCTCGCCGATCGGCAATGTTTTTCCTGAACTGAAAGAGGAGATGGAACTCATCGGTGGTGGGTTCACTGTTGCGGTAACGGACAGCATTAACCTCGGGTTTCAGTACGCGTCGGTCATCGAAGGCCGGAATACCGCAGCGTCCGACGTTTTCAGTGTGTCACTCGGGTACTCGTTCGACGCCTATTGATCCTTCCTATTCCACCTGATGGGCTTGTTTGAGGCCTGCTGCAAGACGTGACGGAAGGGAAGTCATAGGATACGATGGCTGAAATATGGCTTCTCTATACGGTTCTCATTTGGTGGAATACCGCTTCGGCGTTTATTTCGAGCATCTGACCCGGACGGTCGCGATGGCAGGCGGCCTGCTACTGATCGGGGTCATGGCGATGACCGTGATTAGTATTCTCGGACGCTACCTCTTCAATGCGCCGATCCCAGGCGATTACGAGATGACCGAGCTTGCCTGTGGGATCTCCGTGTTTGCCTTCTTCCCCTATGGTCACCTGAAGAATGCCAACATCGTTGTCGAGTTCTTCACCGCTCGACTGCACCCGCGTTTCAAGACGGCGTTGGACATGGTGCACAGTTTCGCCTTCACGATGGTCGCGGGCCTCGTCGCTTGGCGCCTCTTCGTTGGTGGAATGCACAAGCTGAGGGATGGCGAGACCACACTGTTTCTCGGCCTCCCGATCCATTGGGGCTACTTCCTGGCGCTACTGGGAGCAGGACTGTTGACCGCGGTCTGCGTCTGGGTGTTCTCTCGTCATCTGCACGCACTCAGGCAATGACCAATATCGAGTTCGGCGGGCTCTTGTTCGGCATCTGCGTGGCGTTGATCGCTTTCCGGATGCCCGTTGGGGTCGCAATGTTCGTGGTCGGCGGCTTCGGCTTCGCCTCGTTGGCGGGATGGTCGGCGTTTCTCAACCTCCTCAACACCGCCCCGTTCAGTCGAGTGTCGAGCTATACCCTTTCGGTGCTGCCGCTATTCCTGCTGATGGGTCAGTTTGCGACCCGGGCGGGGCTCACCCGCTCACTGTTCACAGCAACTCGCGCTTGGGTGGGGCACTATCGCGGCGGGCTCGCCGTCTCGACTATCTGTGGATGTGCGGCGTTCGGGGCTGTCTGTGGCTCGTCGATCGCGACCGGAGCGACGATGGCCTCGGTGGCGCTACCCGAGATGAAACGCTATGGCTATTCTGGGGCGCTGGCTACCGGTACGTTGGCCGGTGGCGGTACACTCGGCATTCTGATCCCTCCTTCGATCATCCTGGTGATCTACGCGATCATTACCGAACAGTCGGTCGGCAAGCTGTTCCTCGCCGCGCTCATCCCCGGTCTCATCACGGTGCTTGGCTATTCGATCGCGATCAGCCTCTACGTCCGGCTCAAGCCCGAATCGGCCCCGGTCGCGCCTGCCGTGCCGTTCGGTGAACGCATGCACAGCCTGGGCGCAGTGCTGCCGGTCGCGGCGATCTTTCTGCTGGTCATAGGCGGCATCTATCTCGGTGTGTTCACCCCGACCGAGGGCGCTGCCGTCGGGGCTGCGGCCACCGCCTTGGTCGCAGTTGCCTCTGGTCGGATAAGTTGGACGAGCTTTGTATCGAGTCTGCTCGATACCGCGCAAGCCACCGCGATGGTCTTCATTATTTTGATTGGTGCCGATATCTATAGCGCCTTTCTCGCGCTGTCCCAGATTCCAGTCGAACTGGCGGATGCGCTCACGACATCGGGACTGGCGCCAATGTCGATCCTGATCGGCATTTTGGTCGTCTATTTGCTCCTCGGCTGCGTGATGGACAGCATGGCCATGATCCTTCTCACAGTGCCGGTATTGTTTCCGCTGGTCACCGGGCTTGATTTCGGCTTCACCGAGGAGGAGATGGCGCTCTGGTTCGGGATTCTGACGCTGATCGTCGTCGAGATCGGGCTGATCACCCCGCCGATCGGCCTCAACGTTTACATTATCAATTCGCTGGCCGAGGGCGTCCGACTTGGCGAATCGTTCCGGGGCATCGTCCCGTTCCTGCTGAGCGACTTCGTCCGAGTCGCGATCATTCTGGCCCTGCCCGCAACCTGCCTCTGGCTCCCGGGGTTGCTCTAGTCGCTATACTTAGCGACTAAGCGCCTTGCATCAGCGATCAGAGCCTGTCCATCATACCCCATAGCGCTGACCTTCTCGACCCAGCTATCGACAACCGTCTGGGTTACCTTCTCCCAGCGCGCCCTCTCTCCTTCGGAGAGCGACAGAATCGGATCGTCCCGCTTGACCGCAATGGCGCGGCCCGGCTTCTCGTCGTCCTTCCATATCCGGCCGAGTCGTTTGGACAATGCCATCCCCGTGCTGTCGTCGATTATGGCTCTGATATCCTGCGGGAGCTGATCGTAGCGCTGCTTGTTCATTGTCATCACGAACACGGCGCAGGAGAGGAAGACCTCAGTGTGATATTTCGTCACTTCGTGCAGGCGGAGGGGGCGCATGATGGTCCAAGGCATCCAGGTTCCGTCGACCACGCCCAGGGACAGCGCTTCATAGACTTTGGGAGCCGGCATACCGACCGGGATGGCGCCGAGCGCCCTGAGCATAGCCGCGCTAGCCTGCGATGGGACGCGCATCTTCAACCCCTTGAGGTCCTCCAAGGTGCGAATCTGTTTCCCGGTGGTGTGGAGGTGGCTGCGTGCGGTGGTATGAAAGACCAACGGTTGAGTGTCCTTATATTCGTCCCGCATCCACTTCCGATAGAACTCGGTCAATGCTTGGCTGGTCGCTACTGCGTCGCCGGCAACGGAAGGCAGTTCGAATACCTCCGTCAGCGGAAAACGCCCCGGCGAGTAGCCGGGCAGGGTCCAGACAATATCAACCACCCCGTCACGCGCTTGGCCATAGAGATCCGACGGCTTGCCGCCGAGTTGCATAGCCGGAAACACTTGGATCTTGACTCGATTCCCGGACTTCTCCTCAATTGCCTGAGCCCAGGGCTGTATGAACAACCGATAGGCGATCGCCTTAGGCGCGCTGAAAGTGTGCAGTCGAAGCGTGACCTGCTCCGCATCTACGCTGCTCGAAGGCGCGCAGACTATTCCCGCGCAGAGCGCGGCAAACATCGCATAGCCCGCGGCTCCTCGTAGCATCTCCATCGGTTCCCTTTTATTGACTTGAATGAATATCGGCTCTGTAGAGGATGTTCGTGAACTCTCCTGCCCACGCTTTGGCTGATCGCGGCCATCTGAGCATTAGCTGCGTTATTGCGAGATACATAAAGGTCTCAGAGGTGACAGGCAAGCGCAGTACGCCCTGGAGATATCGGTGTTCCCGAGTGACAAGCCGCCCGCGCATACGCGTTGTCCGCTCAGATCAACACCAACTGCCCGAAGCGATCGTTGAAAGGGCACAAACGCGGTGCTAGGCTCCTAGGCCATACCACCGAGAGGAGATGTTCCTATCGTTACATTCCTCCGCACTAAGCCCAATTCAGCAACACCGACCTGCAATGGCCACCTCGTCCGCTGGAACATAAGGGGGCTGGTATGAGTACACACGCATCCAGGCTAGGTTCCAGCATTCGCTACCAGCCCGACGAGAAACTTCCGGCGGCGCTTGCCCTCGGCCTCGCTCTGCAACTCGCTGCTCTCCTTTTGCCCGGTATCGTGCTGATTCCGACGACCATGTTCCAGGCCGTCGGCGCGACCGATGTCTTTCTGTTATGGGCCGTATCTGCCTCCGTCATCGCCTGTGGTGTGACCACGCTGCTGCAAGCGGTTCGGGTCGGCCCAGTCGGCGCAGGCTATATCCTGACGACAGGACCACCCGGAATCGCTATCGCGGTCAGTGCCATGGCGGTCGCCGTGGGCGGTCCGGCCTTGCTCGCTACCATGGTCTTCATCATGGCTCTCTTCCAGTTTGTGTTCTCCGCGCGTCTTTCGCTGTTCCGGCGGCTCCTGACTCCGACCATCACGGGAACGGTTCTCATGCTGACGCCGGTTACGGTCATGCCGATTATCTTCAATCAGTTGAAGAACGTGCCGGACGGAACCCCGGCATTGGCCGCTCCGCTGAGCGCTCTGGCGACCCTCCTCGTCGCTGTTGGTATCATGCTGAAGGCGACGGGGTCGCTGCGTCTCTGGGCGCCGGGCATCGGTATTGCCGCCGGCTCAGCGATCGCCGGGGTTTTCGGTCTCTACGACATCGACCGCGTCGCTGAGGCTTCGTGGATTGGCCTCCCGAGGGCCGAATGGCCGGGCTTCGATCTCAACTTCGGGACGGCTTTCTGGGGGCTTCTTCCGGCGTTTCTGTTCATCGCCCTGCTCTGCACGGTCCAAACGATCAGTAGTGCCGTTTCCATTCAGCGCCTATCCTGGCGTCGGCCCCGGGCGGTGGATTTCCGAGCGGTGCAAGGGGCGGTAGCCGCAGACGGCGTCGGCAATCTCCTGTCCGGCCTTGCGGGAACAATGGCGAACGGGTTCCGTCCGACGGGCGCGGCGATGGCCGAGTTGACCGGAATCAACTCCCCCAGTGTCGGAGTCGTCCTCGGGGCATTGCTCATCACGCTCGCCTTCCTACCGAAAGTGCTCGCCGTATTTCTGGCGATACCGAACCCGGTTATCGCCGCTTTTATTACCATAACGATGGCGACGATTTTCATCCTGGGTATAAAGATCGTCGTTCAGGATGGGCTCGACTATCGCAGGGGCTTAATCGTCGGCGTCGCGTTCTGGCTTGGAGTCGGCTTTCAGAATGGCGTGATATTTCCCGAGTATGTATTGGAGTTCGCGGAAGGTCTGCTGCGGAACGGGATGATAGCTGGCGGCCTCGTCGCCATTGTCATGACTCTCTTCGTGGAGCTGACGAAGCCGCGCCGCAGTCGGCTTGAGGTGGAGTTCGGCCTCTCGGCCCTGCAGAAGATCAGAGATTTTCTCGGCGTGTTCGCGTCCCGCAACGGTTGGGACACAACCATGGCGGGCCGCCTCGACGCCGTCGGCGAGGAGGCGTTGCTGACGCTCCTCGGGCAAGATGAAGCTGAAGAAGAGCGTCAGCGGCAGCGCTTGCTCCTGGTTGCGCATAAAGAAGACGGTGCGGCGATCCTCGAATTCGTCGCCTCGATGGGCGATGAGAACCTTCAGGATCAGATCGCGTTGCTCAGTGAGCAGCCCGCCGAAGATTTGATCGAGCGGGAAGTCTCACTTCGGCTATTGCGGCACCTCGCGTCTTCGGTTCGTCATCAGCAATACCATGACGTTGACATTGTGACCGTTCGTGTGGCAAGTCCAGACGGGCAGATGTGAGGCGAGCACGACTTCACCAAGCTTGTTTCTCAACGAAGGAGGATACGTTGATGTATTTCGTAATTTTCATAACTGACAAACCAGGTGTGGAACAGACGCGGATTGATATGATGGACACCATTCGTACCTATCTGCATGATCACTCTGATCATCCCGGCGTCAGCCTTCATCATGCGGGCCCAACGCTGGCTGACAACGGAGAGACCATCAACGGTTCTCTCGTGGTGGTCGAAGCGCCTTCGCTTGAGGCGGTGCGAGCTTTTGTCGCGGACCATCCTCTCAACAAGGCGGGTCGCCTCGCCGAATGTCAGGTGCGCCCGTGGGACTGGCGGACGGGACGTCCCGCCTAGAGCAAACAACGATCCTGTGTAGCCCCCTGTCATTCCTACGCAAGTTCGTCACCCCGTACTTGATACGGGGCAGGCATCCAGGCCTCCAGCTCCCCGTTCGTCCTGAGCGTAGCAAAGCGAAGTCGAAGGACTGGATGCCGGATCATGTCCGGCAGGACGAGAGTGCAACGGCGCGGCTAGAGCGTTCTGTTTTTAGGTAGAGGCATAGCCAGCATGGGTGAAGTAGTGGCGGCATTCCTCAGGCCCAAAGCAGTCCAGCAGGGTGCCGATCCGCTGCCACGTCGCCTCCACGGTGCGTTCGGCCGCGTGGCGCAG
>JAJDTY010000012.1 GCA_022826945.1 Candidatus Binatia bacterium | reverse complement strand
TTACAAACCCGATGAAGCCAGTGCAGAAATCACAGCGGTCTGACCTGAAAAAACAACAAACTCACCTGACTACCGGGCCATCATCTTGGCCCACTAGAGGAGGTCATGATGGATGCAGATAAAGTTCAGCAAAAAGCCGAGACCTTTGCATCGCTTCACAGAGTGGGCGATCCCGTAGTCCTTTTCAACTGTTGGGACGTCGCGACCGCGAAGCTGGCCGCGCGGGCGTTCCCAGCCGTGGCGACAAGCAGCGGCGCGGTGGCGATGGCCCAGGGATTCGAGGACGGCGAACGGATACCGCTCGATCTGGTCTTGTCGCTGATGGCGCGGATCGCCGGCGCGGTGGACTGTCCGGTCTCGGTCGATCTGGAGGCGGGCTACTCGGACGATCCCTTGGAGGTGGCGGGAACGGTCGAAAGACTGATCGATAGCGGCATTGTCGGCATTAACTTGGAGGATGGTCTGTCGCAGGGCAGGCGTGCGCTGGTGGCGCCGGACGCCCACGCGAGGAAGATCGAGGCAGTGCGCGAGGTGGCGGAGCGGGTGGGCGTGCCGTTCTTCATCAACGCCCGGATCGATACGTTTCTGCTCAAGATCGGCGACGCGCAGGCCTGCTTTGACGAGACGCTAAACCG
Organism: Candidatus Binatia bacterium; assembly: GCA_022826945.1. Classification (GTDB taxonomy): domain Bacteria; phylum Desulfobacterota; class Binatia; order Bin18; family Bin18; genus Bin18. The sequence continues at coordinate 11,364 of JAJDTY010000012.1, read as the reverse complement.
GGCCGCGGCCTATGCGGCGGCGGGCGCGAGCGGCATATTCGTTCCTTTTCTTTTTGACACGGACCTGATCGCCGACCTGGCTGCGCGCATAGCGCTGCCGCTCAATATCCTGGTGATGCCCACGGCGGCGCCGGTGGCCGCCCTGGCCAAGGCGGGTGTTGCGCGCATCAGTTGCGGCGCCTGGCCGATTGAGGCGTTTGCGCAGGCGTTTGGTGCGGCAGCGGCGGCTTTCGCAGACACGAAGGACTACGCGTCTGTCCCGGCCTCCTAAAACAGAGCCATCTGAAAGGCAGTGGAGTCTTTTGCCCAGCCCCTGGAAAAGGACGGGCGGTTCAGTGACCACGCATCGCCCGGCTGAGGAGGACGGCCATGCCCTCGGGACACAGGGGAGCGACCGTTTTCGGGCTCGTGGGCGGCGGGATGCACACGGGGGTGGCCGAGGACGGTATTGAGGGCGGCAAGGGGCAGGACAGTTCGCTTACCCCCGATCGATCAGACCAAGACAGGATAAGGAGAGGCAGATGAAGCTAAGTATGAACTTACGGAATTGGGGACCTCATTCGACCGCTGACATCATGCTCGAATGTGCGCGGGCGGCCGATGAGTCCAGACTGGATACGCTCTGGATTAACGAGCATATTGCGATCCCACCGAATCTCGAAATGCCAAGCGGCTTCCCTGATTTCTCACAAGGACGGGTTCTCGATCCGTTTGCGACTCTCGCATTCCTCGCCTCGGCGACAAAACGGATCGGCTTAGGCACGGCCGTCATCCTCCTCCCCTACCGCCCTCCGCTTCCAACGGCAAAACTCGCCGCAACCGTCCATGAACTGTCGGGTGAGCGTTTGCGTTTGGGCGTGGGCGTGGGCTGGATGAAAGAGGAATTTCAGGCCCTCGGGGTCGCCTACAGTCGGCGCGGGGCAATGACGAACGACACCTTAGCCTTTATCCGCCAGTGTTTTGATGGTGACGATACCGCTGAAGCGAATGGGCAACCCTTTTTATTTCGGCCTCGGCCTTCCTGCCCCCCAATCTATGTTGGGGGTGCACCACCGCATAGCCTTGAACGCACAGTGAAGTATGGTCACGGCTGGATTCCAGCTGGTGTCGAGGCGGAAGCCCTCAAGCCCGATATTGAAAAGCTGCAACAGATGGCCCAAGAGGCGGGCCGCTCGGCGCTTGAAGTGGTTGCCATGAAAACCTTGCCCATCGATGACCCACCAAAGGCGCTCGACTACGCGAAAGGCTTTGCGGAGGTAGGCGTGACCCATCTTGTCCATACCCAAGGGTACGAGAGTGCGACTGAATATCGACAGAATATCGCTATTCTCGAAGAAAGAATTCGGCCAGCGTTAGTAGACTGAGGGCGGACCTTACCCCTTTCACGAAACACCCACTTCCGAGTGGACACTCATCACAGGAGACTTCCGGGTATGCCGAAACTGAAAGAGATTGGTATTGGCGTCGAGAATGTGAATGCGCGAGATTATGTCGGCCAGGCGCAGGCCGCAGAGCGCTTGGGGTTCCACAGCTTCTGGGTGCCGGAAGACTATGTCTTTCCCGGGGCCTTCAGCTCGGGCGCTGCTATCGCGACGGCGACCAGCCGCATTAAAATCGGCACCGGCGTTATCAACCCCTACACCCGTCACCCTGTCCTCATCGCCATGGAATTGGCCGCGCTGGACCAGCTCTCCGGGGGGCGGGCCATTCTCGGCCTGGGTGCGAGTCTGCGGCTGTGGATTGAGGAGCAGATGGGCATTGAGTATGGCAAATCTCTCTCGGCCCTCAGAGACGCGGTGACCATCATCCGTCGGCTGCTGGCCGGTGAGGAAGTCGACTATCAGGGCCGGGTGTTTCGGGCGAGTGCCGGCATGCGTTTGAATTTGGAGCCCGAGCGAACGGCCGTGCCGATTTACCTGGCCACAATGGCGCCCAAGGCGGTGGAGCTGACGGGAGAAGTGGCGGACGGCTGGATTCCCTTTGGCGCTGAGCCAGCAGCCGTGAGCCGGGGCATGGCGCAGCTGGGCCGCGGCGCGGCGCGGGCGGACCGGAGCCTGGCCGACTTCGACTATAGCGCCTTTCTGCTTACGGCCGTGGCCGAGGATGACCGGGCGGCGCGGGAGGCCGTCAAGCCGGTGCTGGCAACGAGCTTGGCGTGGATGGCGAATCAGCCCCAGCAGCCGATGTTCACCGATTACGGCCTGACCCCAGAGGACGCCGATGCGATGCGGCAGAGCTATGCCCGCGGCGAACTCCGCCCGGACTTCGTGAGTGATACCATGGTCGATGAGTTGGTGCTGGCGGGCAGTCCGCAGCGCTGCCGGGAGCAGCTCGCCGCTCGGGTCGAGGCGGGCCTGACGAGCGCGGTCTTTTTCATGGCGGGCGGTCCGGAGTTCATCAAGAACCTGGAAGAGCTGCATCGGAACGTGATTCGCGACTTCATCTGAGGCAAACGCGGAAACCTTCTGTGTCAGGGGTCTATTGCCCCTGGGGTCACGTGCATTGGGTGTCCCCCAACAAAGCAACGCGGAACACCTGCGTGGCGATATATAAAACAGTTAGTGATGTAATTGGCACGCAAAGGAGAAGGAGAACAGGATGAACGAACAAGACACAAATGCACAGCGGTTCTCGGTCTCGATGCTGGGCCTTGGCTATATGGGCAGTGCCCTGGCGCGGGCGTTTCTCGCCAAGCAGCATGCGGTCACGGTGTGGAACCGCACGGCGAGCAAAGCCGAACCCCTGGCCGAGGCAGGTGCCCAAGTGGCCGCGTCGGTGGCAGAGGCCATCGCCGCAAGCGACGTGACCGTCGTGTGTGTCAGCGACTACCACGGGAGTGATGCCTTGCTGCGTACGGCAGAGATGGCCGGTCGACTCAAAGGGAAGACGTTGGTTCAACTCACGACCGGCACCCCCGAGGAAGCACGGTACGGCGCGGCCTGGGCGGCGGAGCATGGCGTCGCGTATTTGGACGGGGCGATCATGGCGTCTCCGCTCGAGGTGGGCACACCGGACGGCACCCTCCTGTATGCGGGACCGCAAGCCGTCTTTGACCGCTACAAACCCTTGTTGCTCAGCCTGGGGGGCAATTCGGTCTTTGTGGGAGAGAGTCCGGGCCATGCGGCTGCGCTTGAGGGCAGCCTCCTCTCCTTCCTGTACGCCAGCTGGATCGGCTTTCTGCACGGGGCGGCCCTATGTGAATCCGAGGGGATGTCCATCGAGAGTTACCTCTCAGCGACCCTGCAAATGCTCACGGGTCTGCTGACTCCTCTTGTGACAAGCGCCGCTGAGATGGCCGGTCAGCGGAGCTACGCCAGTTCAGTCTCCTCGCTGAATGCGAATACAATCGCCCTGGAGCATATCGTCCAGTTTTGCGATGAGAACGGCGTGGACCGCGCCCTCCCAGCCTGTCTGGCGGGCGCTCTACAGCGGGCGGCCTCGGCGGGTCATGGGGAAAAAGACTTGGCCGCGGTCTTCGAGATCTTTCGGAAGAAGGACAGCGGGGGTGAGACGGATTAGCTCTTCAGGAGACGAGGCCGGCTGCGTACCGCGCAGCGGTTTCGTTCAAGGGCCTCTCTTGGGAAACAAAATTCCCTGACAGCCAGAGAATTTCAACAACCATGAAAGGAGAATGGTATGCGTAGGGCGCTCACACAAGCTGGAACGACAGGCCGAGAGAAGCACGGCAGTGTTCGTGCTCCTCTCGGCCTGTCTGTGGGCTGGTTCGGACTTAGTGGCTGATGAGCATTCACACACCATCAGCAAAGATACCGTGCTCCAGTGGGTCAATCAGTATCAGAACGCCACGCCGGGGTTTCAGCCGGGCCAGACCCTCACCTTCGAGGACCTTGAAAAAGTGCGTCCCTTTCTGCCACCTGGATTCTTCGACGAAGTCGCGTTTCCAGGTGTAACAATTGAGATTGCGTCGACCGGAGACTATGCTCCACATCCCGTGTATCGTGCCGCCACTGAACGGTTTGCTGGTCAGACGCGCTTGACTGCAGACGGAGCGCTGGCAGGCTATGTGGCGGGCCAACCATTTCTCAACGACAGCCTCGACCTCAAAGACCCGACAGCTGGGTTGAAGGTGGCCTGGAATTTGAATTTCCGCTGGCAGCACTATGGGCAGCGGGCGGAAAAATACTATATGGCGTTAATACGACCCGGTGCAGACCAGGCAGGGTCGAATACGGCACCAGAGGGCTTCATTGGGGGCGGTGGGGAGTTCGACCGTCTCATGGTCGTACGTTTCCAGCGGGTCTATTTTTCTCACTTGGCTATGCTCCCGGGCAACAACTATATGCTACCGGCCCATGGCGCAGCAGAGGTTGAATACAAGGAGTACGATGAGTTTATCGAGCCGTATGATGTGCGGGGTCAACGGTTCGTGGTCCAACGTGCCCGTGACCCCCACCTGACGGACCAAGCGTGGGCCTACGTCCCTGCGATGCGTAAGGTGCGTCGCCTCTCCACCGAAGTCTGAAGGGTGCTCTATAGGCCGCCGACCCTAGGCAAAAGTGGCGGCTCTCCTATTTATGAGATGAGTTCTGGACACAATCTTTCCGTTATCCTAGCGATACGTTCAGCAACCTGGCATAAATCTTGTGCGGCTCTGGTTCGGTTGCACCAAGTAGATCAATGCTGATGTTCGTAGAATCAAAGTACTCGTACCACTCGGCTTCTACGACAACTTTCTCAAATTCGTGCACTTGTTCAGCGCTGCTCAGCCCAAAAACTCCGACGAACCCCTTTTCGGGAGCTTTCGGTAGAGTTTGATCAATCTTACTCCAGCCCAAAACGATCGCGCCGCCTGCACGCCCAGCGTTTATATAGGCGTCCAGCGATTTCAGATACGCGAGTTTGTCAACTTCACTCAAAGCGTGCCAACGGGCATTGGGGTGCCATACGATGGCCAATATGTGCATGGGTTCTCCTCCGGTACTCTCGCCATATTTGTCTGTCGCTCTAGATGCGGATGACTACGACTCCGCCTAGCGGAGGTATGCCGCCTAACTATAGTTATCCTGCCTGCACATGCATATAGATCTATATACTGTCAGGCATCTACATCCATATGCTTTTCTCATACACGATCCTCCTTTCAAGGGGAGACGCCCCGTGGGAGAGCGGGTAGCAGGAGAGGGTTGCGCTGTGTTAAAGACAGAACGTGTTAAAGACGGAACAAAGGAGGGGACATAATGGCGAGCTATCCGGTGATATCGTCAGATGACCATGTGTTTGAGCCAGCGGATTTGTGGACGAGTCGGCTCGATAAGCCATTCCGTGATCGCGCACCCCACGTGATTCATCGCGACGAGGATGACACCGACTGGTGGGTATGCGACGGCCTCGTGGGCCTCAGCGGCGGGTCAGGTGGCTCACTGTTGGGCAAGCGCTTTGATGAATCGCCCGACAAGCTGAGTTTTGCCGATAAGATCGAGAATGTCCGGCCCGGGGCGTATCTGCCCGAAGAACGCCTCAAAGATATGGATGCCGACGGCATCGACTTGGCGCTGGTGTATCCCACGCAAGGGCTGCTGCTGTACAGCGTGCCAGATAGCACCCTCCTCACCGCCTTATGCAAAGCCTACAACGACTGGCTCGTTGAGTTTTGTGGCGGGTCGGCGGGCCGGATCAAAGGGATCGCGATGTTGGATATCGACGACATTGGGTCGGCGATCCGGGAGATCGAGCGGTGCGCGAAACTGGGCCTCGTCGGGGCGATGATCTCGGTGTATCCGGCCGAGGAGAACTCATACGATCGACCTGAATACGAGCCGTTCTGGTCGGCGGCGGAAGATTTACGTATGCCGCTCAGCCTCCATATTGTGACCAACCGGCCGGCCGCGCAGACCGGCCAAGGCGATGGGGCACTCCGGTCACTGGACGGGCCGATTGATTTCGCGGCCCTGGCGAATGCGGATCACTGGGTGCGGATGTCCTTAGCCCGAATGATTCTGAGTGGGGTCTTTGAACGCCATCCGCGGCTACAAGTCGGCTCGATTGAACAAGAAGTCTCGTGGGCGCCGCACTTCATCGAACGCCTCGACTACACCTATACGCAGCGCCCCCAAAGTGGCGGGTATCGGTTTGGGGAAGCGATGCTCCCCAGCGATTACTTCCGCCGCAACGTCTTCATCAGCTTTCAAGAAGATGCGGTGGGCTTGCGGGAGCGGCAGTTCATTGGGGTGGACAATCTCCTGTGGGGGTCGGACTATCCGCATGCCGAGTCGACGTTTCCGCGCTCGCAACAGATCCTGACGGAGATTTTGGCCGACTGCACGGAGGAGGAGAAGGCGAAGATCGTGGGTGGGAACACGGCTCGCATTTACAACCTCGGCTAAGGGATGATTAACAAAGACCAAGTAAGAGAGCAGGTGGAAGGAATTGTCTTATTTTTCTAAATTCCACAGTCTTTGTGGAAATAAGTCGGCTCTTTTCATCCACGGTAAGGAAGGAAAGAGACGGTCGTTTTCTTCCGCACCTTTGGAAAATCATAGGATCGTTGGATTTTACCCCGTTGCTGATACTGCTGCCCAATTCAAAGAACACCTCATAGACTGTCGTCAAGGCAAGGTTTTACAAGCCTTCTCATGGCAGTTGAAGAATTCGGCAGCAGTATCCGTTGCTACGGCATGCCCCTCCTTGCCGCTGTGGAGCACGAAGCCAAGGCCCGGGGCGCGGTGAATGCGCACGAACGGGTACGCATCGTTCCAATGGCCGCCCGGACAGTGGCGCCGCTCGACCATCACGACGTCAGCATCACATTCAGCGATGAGCGCGTCGGCAAACGCCATACCGGAAGCCCCGGCTCCGACGATAAGATAGTCCGTCTCGATCACGCTCAGGATCACGTTTCTTTCTTATTATTCAGGCTTCGGTGAGCGTCTCCTCCGCCCTCACCCGCCGCGCTCGAGGTTCGACTTCGGCCGCCTGAAGGCGTTCTGCCTGCCACGCTTTCTTCAACATTTGCCGAAATTTGATGACCGCGACGTCAGTCTGCGAGAGGTGTTCGTGGCGCCAGTCCGACAGCGCCCCCTGCCCCATGACCATGGCACGATCCGGTCCGATGTTGCAGTGGTAAATATTGTTCGGCAGCCCCCATTTGCGCCAATGTACCGACTGCATGATCCACGCGCGGGCACGATCCTTAAATTCGCCATGGAAGGTCGCGCACGTGAACACGCGGACCTTTCCTTCGTCGATCGGGACGGACCAGAAGATCGCGCCGGCCGGCCAGATCGGCGGGTGCGGCGCAAAATAAATATAGCCCGGTACATGCATGTCCCAACCCGAGGCGTAGTGCGAGCCGCGGTGATCCGGCCCGGTCGTCTCCATGCCGACTTCCAAGCCGCCGCACTCAAGCTCGAGTCCGTAATGTTTTCCATACCGCGCCTGGTCGAGAAACTGCGAACAGCGCGCGTGCGCGAAACAGGCATGCGCGGCATCGGCGTTGTTGTCGATTGAATTCAGATAATTACAGTCCCAGTCCCAATGGATGAACCACGGCCAAGAGCCCGACATTGCCTGGGCGACATGCGGAATATTCTCGTCGAGGTCGGGGACCTTGTCGGGATCTCCCATGTAGGCCCAGATCACATGATGTCTTTCCAGCGCCGGATAGGCGCGTGTTCGGGTCTTGCGCGGTAACGGGCTGTCCGGACCTTCCGCGAGCGCCGCCACACATTGGCCGCTGCCGTCGAACGTCCAGCCGTGGTACGGACAACTGACCGTGCCGGGTGCATGCAGGTTGACCCAACCCTGCGACAGGCGCGCCAGGCGATGCGGGCAGACGTCGCTTAACGCGCGAGGCGAGCCGTCCTCGCCGCGAAATACGACGAGGTCCTCACCCAGTAAACGGGACGATTGCAGTTGATTTGCTCGCAGGTCCTTCGCCGGCATCACGGGATACCAGAAATTGCGCAGGCCCTTGTAGGGGACATCATCCGGGATGTCTTTGGGCAGTTCTTGCAGATGCGGAGGGCACCGATCTGCCCAACGCTTCCAACGCCTCAGATCGGAATGAGGCGCCAGCGAAGCAAGCGCCGCCCTCAACGTACTTTTTGATTCGCACTTTATGAGTTCGCGTCGATTGATCTCGACGTTACGCGCGCGCCACCAGTCTCCGATCGTCGTGAACATGGATATTCCCCCCGTTTAGACGTGCGAATGAACGTCGCGCTAGCGTATAAGATGGACAAAGCGCCAGCAACGGGCGAGAGGAGCTTATTTGGAATATACAGACCTGGATTTGTAGGGCTTATCCCACAATTTTTATGCCTGTCCTCTATCGTTTTTTTCCGTTTTCCAATATTCTTCCGTCCATCGCGTCCGGTAAACGAACGATCAAGGACGCCGCGGCGCGTATAGTCCGGCGGGAGGAGAATCGCCATGCCAGAGACTGATCCGCGCACGATCGATCAGAAACTGATCGACGCGGATTTCTTCAGCGACCAGGATGCCGTCTACGAGCTGTTCACGCAGATGCGGCGGGACGATCCCGTCCACTGGACCGTGCGCGACGATGGCGTCGGCTTCTGGTCGGTCTTCAAGCACGCGGAATGCAGAGCGGTACTGGACGACGCGGTCCTCTTCAACACCGGAACCACCGGGCAGATGCCGCCGTTCGCCGCAGAGCTCGACATCGTGTCTAAGAAGGGTTTCGGCGTCGGCGAGAGCATCCTGACGACCGACCCGCCGCGGCACACGAAAGTGCGGGCGGTCTTCGAAGGGCCATTCAAGCCGAAAGCGATGCTGGATTACACCGATCGTTGCACCGAAATCATCAGGGGCATCTTCGACAACCTGCCGGCTTCGGGCGAGTGCGATCTCGTTGCCGATATCGGCGCCAGGATTCCGATGGCCGTGATCTCCGACATCCTGAAGGTGCCGGAAGAGGACTGGGTGAGGATCCTGAGCTGGGGAAAGATGTCCCACCAGGGTTTCAATCACGACGCCGAGACCTCGCTGCAGGGATTCAACAACATGACGCAGTATTGCCTCGGCTTGTCTAACGAGCGCCGGGGCTGCCCGATGGACGATCCGCTCGCCCTGCTCGCCAACGCCGAGGTGGATGGGAAGCCCCTGTCGGACGCGGAGGTCGGCAGGAACGGCATGCTGATGCTCGTCGCGGGTTTTGAAACCACCCGGAACGCGTTTGCCGGTGGCGTGCAGACGCTGCTCGAGCATCCGGATCAAATGCAGTATCTGCGCGAGCATCCAAAAGGCATGCGCCGCGCGGTAGAAGAAGTCGTGCGCTGGACGAACGCGGCCGTTGCCTTCAGACGGATGGCGACCGCGGATACGGAACTCGGCGGCAAACAGATCAGAAAAGGCGACAATATCGTGGTCTGGTTCCCATCGGCGAACCGCGACGAGGACGTGTTCGAGAATGCCGATGTTTTCGACATCACGCGCCATCCGAATCCGCACATCGGCTTCGCTGCCGGTGCGCACTTCTGTGCCGGCGCCCCGCTCGCCAAGCTCGAGCTCGAGATAGCGCTGCAGGAAGTGCTCGATCGTTACGACGGCATCGAAGTCATTGGGCCCGTTGAGTATATTCCGTCGAACTACGTGTTCGGCCTCGCGACCATGCCCGTGCGACTGAAGCGGAAAGCGGCTGCGTAGGTCACCGTCACCGGAGTCCTCTCAGAAAAGTTCTCAAACAGTGTAATACATGTAGTCGGAAAACTTTGCAGATTCCTTTGGTGGCCCTCACCGCATGGGAGGCCGACGCCGATATCATAAAGCGCTCTCAGGGTTAAAGCCGGAAAGGGAATAGCTGTGAATAAAATGATGCACCTGACGGGCTTTATGGTTCATTGCCCGGCCCCCCACACTCTTCTCTCGTGGATATATCCACGAGAGAAGACGCGGCATTACTGGTATGAGCCTGAGTATTGGCAGACCATTGCCCGCACCCTGGAGCGGGGTAAGTTTGATATGTTCTTTTTTGCCGACCAGCTAGCCGCCTATGATGCCTACAAAGGCGGCATGGAGCCCACTCTCCGTTATGCTCTTCAGTTTCCCATCCACGACCCGGTTGTTTTGGTCCCCGCCTTGTCGACGGTAACCGAAAAACTCGGGTTTGCCATTACCATGTCCGCCACTTATTACGCTCCCTACATGTTGGTTCGGAAGCTCTCTACGCTAGACCATCTGACAAAAGGCCGCGTCGGCTGGAACATTGTCACCTCCTTTCACGGAAACGAAGCTCGAAACTTGGGCCTGGAGACGGTCATTCCTCATGATGAGCGGTATGAGCGAGCTGAAGAGTACATGGAGGTGTGTTATCAGCTGTGGAACAGTTGGGACTCGGACGCAGTGGTAATGGACATGGAGAGGGGAGTGTTTGCTGATCCAACTAAGGTCCGGAAGATAGACTTTAAGGGGAGATGGTTTCAGTGTACGGGACCGTCGAGTGTCATACCTTCACCGCAAGGCCATCCAGTGCTTATCCAGGCCGGCGCATCGGGCCGAGGCCGGGAGTTTGCCGCCAAGCACGCGGAGTGCATTTTCGGGCTGCAACGCACCCCCCAAGCGATGCGTGCGTTTGCCGACGACATACGGGCTCGGGCTAAAAAGTACGGCCGCAAACCTGAAGACATCAAAATTCTCTGGGGGGTGATTCCTATTGTGGGGAAGACAGAAGAGGAGGCCAAGGCAAAAAAGCGGGCCGGTCTTGAACGCATTCCGATTGAGGCCGGGCTAGCACTGATGTCGGGTCATTTCGATTACGATCTATCACAGCTGGATTTGGACCAGCCATTTGAGAACCTTGAAGTGCCAGGTATCCAGGGCATGGTGGAGATCTTCACTCAGCAGCCCGGGGAAAAACCAACGTTGCGGGAGGTAGCCACCCTCTATGGAGCAGGGATAGCTATGCCGCATCTTATAGGTACGTCGGAGCAGGTGGCCGACCAGCTAGCCTACTTGCACAAGGAAGGTGGGGGCGATGGGTTCCAATTCAGCCCGGCCTACTATGGGCCGGATTGCTTTGAAGAGATAGTAGACTTGCTCATTCCGGTGTTGCAGAAGCGGGGATTGTTTCGGAAGGAGTATGAAGGCAGCATCCTGCGGGAGCATTTGCAGCAGTATTAGGACCACAACGACGATTTGGAGTTCTTCCGGGTCGAGTTGTTCAGATAAAGCTGTGGAACCGACGAGGTCGCAGAACATCACGGTCAGTTGGCGCCGTTCCCCAGACGGTGTGGCTGGCTCGTAGGGGTGAAGGTCAGTGGCATATACCTTGGGGCTCGAACAAAGCTCCCGACTTCCTGGGGGATATGACCGTCGGCGAATGTGATGTCGTCCATGGCGTCGAGAAGTTGATTGGTCGCAGTCTCCGCTTCCATTGCCGCGAGG
>JAJDTY010000009.1 GCA_022826945.1 Candidatus Binatia bacterium | reverse complement strand
ACCCGGTACGCATGACGACCGACAATAGCGTTGTACACATCGATCGCGCAATTGCGATGCTCAAACTCCTCCACGAAGTGCCACAGCATAAAGGCTGTGATGCGTGGATCGCCTCCGCTAAATAAATGCTCGCGCTGCTCTATGAAGAAGCGCGTCGCTGGTCCAAAGCACAACTCAATGGAAGCGGCATAGGCCAGGTTAAACTCCAGTGACTCTTCGTCTAGCAGCCTCGTATAACTGGCGTGTATTTTGTCCCGTGTGTCTTCAAGCTGTGGGTACTTATTGAGGAGCAGCGCCTGATGCGCGATGTGATGTTTGGCGTGTTGTGCCTCTTGCTTACAGAAGAGATCGGCTTCGTGCCGCACAGTCCCTGAAAGCTGAGGGATGACTCCTCGAATCACCTTGATAAAGTGCCCCTCAAATTCGGGAGCCACTAGTGTTGCCGCGTTGACCCAGTCGCTCGCCCCAATGTTGCGCGGATTGAAACGAAAAGGAATGTCGTCATCGAATTGAAAATCAATCCGCCGAACTTTGACATCCGTCATATTGTCCCTCCCTTTTCTCAATCCCTTGAGCCTTAATGCATCGATATCTAACCCGTACTCGCACAACCCCGCCCTACTGTGCGACCCAGCCGCCATCAACCGCCATCGGGAGGCCCGTGACAAAGGATGCCGCATCAGAACACAACCAGACGACAGCCTCACCCACTTCAGCGGGTTCGGCCATGCGTCCAATCGGTTCAGCGGCCACGACTTGCTCTTCAATACCCGGATTGTCACGCGCTCCGCGTTCAAACATCGGCGTGCGAATCGCCCCCGGACACACGGCGTTGACGCGAATGCCGGACTTGGCATATTCCAGCGCGGCGGTCTTGGTCAATCCGTTGACTCCATGTTTGGCCGCCACATACGCTGAGAAGCCAGGAAGACCAACCAGCCCCGCAATTGACGCCGTATTCACAATCGCGCCGCTGCCCTGGGTGAGCATCTGCTGGAGTTCATACTTCATGCACAGCCACACACCGGTCAGGTTAATCGATATGACCCGGTCCCAATCTGCCTCGTCATAATCCACGGTCGGCTGGACCACGCCTTCGATACCGGCGTTATTGAAGGCACAGTCGAGCCGTCCATAGACCTCAACCGCTTTCTTGACCATGGCCTCTGCGTCAGCAGGCCGGGCAACATCGGTTTGAACAAATGTTGCTTCTCCACCTGAGCCGTTAATCAGCCGCACGGTTTCTGCGCCGCCCTCAACCCCGACATCGGCCACAACAACCTTGGCCCCTTCACGGGCAAAAATCTGCGCGGTAGCCCGGCCTATGCCTGAGCTGCCACCAGTCACCACTGCTACTTTTCCGGCTAATCGGCCAGCCATCTTATTCTCCTCACGCGGCAGTATATTGGCGAGCATCGAACTCCGCCGGCTCCTTGAGCGGCTCGGTCTGCCACTGCTTCACCTCGGGCAGTACGCTTTTGGCAAACAGCTTCAGATTCCGTTCGGCCTCGTCGAATGGCATGCCGGCATAGCTGAAATTCAGCATAAACCCGTTGGCGTCGATGGTGTCGCGGACCATCGCCAGCTTCTCAAGCACCTGGTCTGGAGTCCCCCAGGGCATCAGCTTCGCAAAGTCTAGCGCCGCCGTGTCGATCCCATGCTTGCCGATAAACTTGGTAATCTGACTGTAAAACTCATAGCTCTTATGCGTCCCAAACTTCTCCGAGGTCATTTCGTAGTGCGTAATCACGGTCTTGTATTGCGCGACCAGCCACTTCATGGCCATCTCTTCCGCGCGATCCCTGTTCTCATCGACAAAGACAAAGCCGCCACTGAAAGGTTTTGGGGCTGGCGTATCGCCGTGATACTGCTGCCACGCGTTGTGGTACACCTCGAAATCTTTTTTCACCGCCTCCCACGGCTTTTGGGGAATGACCAAGAGCCCAACCCCCAGCTTGGCCATAATCGGGGATGAATCCGGCGAGACCGCGGCTGCGTACGAGCGGCCTCTAAATGACTTGAACGGAAACGGACGGATTTCACGACGAGGTTGTCGGGTATGCAGACCGCCCTCCATATAGCCTTTCTCTAAGGCTTCGAGGATCAACTCCGCATACTCAACGAACCGACTGCGCCCTTCGTCTTGATCGATCCGAAATCCTTCGTATTCGATACGCGCCAGACCACGCCCGATCCCTAAGATGAAGCGTCCGTTAGAGACATGGTCAAGCATCGAGATCTGTTCTGCGACGCGAATTGGGTCATGCCAGGGGAGTACGATCACCATGGAGCCGAGCTTCGCGTGCTTGGTCCGTCCCGCCATATAGGTCAGAAATTGCACCGGGTCGGGGCACATGGTGTAATCGTCAAAATGGTGCTCGATCCCCCAGATGGAATCGAACCCCAGCGGTTCCGCCATCTCCGCCAGGCGGATCTCATTCTGCCAGACCTCACGGTCGGTCAACTGATTATTGGGATTTTGAAAAACTGCTCCATAGCCTACATGCATATTATCCTCCTTAGGCGTTGAACTCGCCGTTGTCCTTCGCCGTTGTCTGTCTTAGCAATGTCATTTTTCTATGAACCAATCCCGTCATACTGAATCTCTGGTCTGTCTCACACTCAAGCTACAGCTTGGGTCGCTCTCTCAAATCGAAGCGGCAGGGTCTGCGGCCCACGGACAAGATACGTTGCAATCCGGGGCACCTGTTCCCGCACGCGGGTGAATGGTGGACAGTCAAAGAGTAGTGCCTCTAATGCCGTCCGGCCCTCCAGCCGGGCTAATGGGGCGCCCAGGCAATAGTGGATGCCATAGGCAAATCCCACATGGTCTTGCGGATTGCGGGCGATCTCAAAGCGATCGGGTTGAGGGAACTGACGCTCGTCGCGGTTGGCTGCGCCGAGGAGTACCAAAACCGTAGCTTCAGCCGGGATCGTACCACCTTCGAGTTCGACTTCTTGGGTGGCTTGTCGAAAGATGACCTGCACGGGAGAGTCATAGCGTAACACTTCCTCGACAAGCGCAGGAACGAGCACACGATCGGCCCGGACTTTAGCCAACTCGTCTGGATGGTCGAGTAAGGATAGGACTGCATTGCCAATGAGGTTCGTCGAGGTTTCATTTCCAGCCGCTAACAGCAACACCGTCAGTCCGAGAATTTCTACGGAGGTGAGGACATGCTGCTCTTCCTCAGCCTGCACTAGAGCGGTAATCAGGTCGTCATGGGGGTCGGTTCGCCGCCGTTCGATCATCTGGCCCAAGTAATCACGTATCTCTGCGTTGCTTTGGCGAATTTCGGCACGGACCGTCTCATCCGTGGGCCGACTGATGGCTCGCACGATATCGTCTGACCAGCGCTTGAAGTCTGACTGCCGCTCTGGTTCTATGCCTAACATTTCCGCAATAACGATGATGGGCAACGGTGCGGAGAGCGTCGGGACCAGATCGAACTGGTCTATTTGCTCCTGCCTGAGGAGAGGGCCAAGGATCTCCTGGGTAACCGTCCGCACCCGGGGCTCCATGCCTCGAATGAGGCGCGGAGTAAAGCCTTTGTTGGCTAACTTCCGCATGCGGGTGTGGTCTGGGGGGTCCATGGACAACAATCCCGGCGCTTCTGGGACGGTAAGCAGGTCGCCTGTGGCCGCTTCATTCCACAGCTTGCTTGAAAAGAGCCCAGGGTTGCGTAGAACAAAATCGACATCCGCATAGCGACTCACAGCCCAGCCCTGCATAGACTCGACCCAAGCGACCGGCGTCTTGTCTCGCAATTCCTTGTAATACGGGTACGGATTGTCTTGCACCTCTGGTGCAAGCGGGTTGTATTCCATGTTGACTCCCTCCTTGAGTCAGCGCAACGGCTGAGACTCAATCAAACGGACAGCCTTATTTCACACATTCAGTCCATAGAAACGAATGGCGTTCTCACCCAGCACTTTGCGTTGATCTGCCTCGGGTAACGGCGCAATGCGTTCCTTGAGTTCCTTAACTACGCCAAAGTCGGCATCAATATGTGGATAGTCTGACGCCCACAGAAAATAGTCCGAACCAATATGTTCGATGACCTTGGCAGTCAGCGTCTCATCAGGATCTGCCGAAACCAGGCATTGACGATAGAAGTACTCACTCGGCGGCATTTTGAGATTGGTCCGGCTGGCCATGGGGCGATACTTATGATCGAGGCGGTCAAGCCAGGCCGAGATCCAGTTCGCACCGGATTCGAGGACGGTACATTTCAGACGGGGGTATTTCTCAAACATGCCTAGCGACATCATCTGGGTGAAGGCGGCCATGACATCGATGGCCAGAAAGGCAAAATTGAACAGGCCGAAATCCGCGCTGGGTCTGATCCACTCTCGAAACGAGGGCTGATCGCGGACGACAACGTGAAAGCCGATGGGCAGTTCCAGGTCCTGCACCGTCTCCCAAAAGCGGACAAAGGCCGGATCGTCGAAATGCCGGCCGCCCCGCGCCGGCATATCTGGAGAGAGATACACGCCAACACAGCCGTTTTCTTTGGCCCAGCGGGTTTCTTCGACCGCGCCGTCCGGGTCGAGGAGGGAAATATGGGCAATCGGAAAGAGCCGCTTGGGGTGGTCGCTGCAGAAGTCGATGATCCAGCGGTTATAGGCCCGCGTATAGGCCGAGGCGAGCGTGGCTTCCGTCACCCAGCCCTCCCAGAAGATTCCGATCGTCGGATACAACAGGGCAACATCGATCTGTTCCTCGTCCATCACTTTGATACGGGCGCTCGGGTCATAGCTGCCCAGCGGAGCCCCGTCGGCATAGGTCCGTTGGCCTGGGGTGAGGAAGGCTTCGAGTTCCTCGGTATCGGCGCCCACCCCGCCGATTGCGCCGAGCGTGCCCCGCACGACCTCGCACGGCTTGTTGTCAACCAGCAACACCTCCCAGCCATTCTCATCATGCTCCAGGCGTACGGCCCGGTCGCGGTATTTGGGGTCAATATATTTCTGCCACGTATCCAAGGGCTCTAAGACATGCCCATCTGCATCGACAATCAGCCCGCTTTGTGACTTTGTCATATCTCTCCTTTATGTCACCTCAAGTACGGCCACATCGGCCCCAAAAGGGAATACGCGGAGACCTGTGTGATGGCCGTGTGGCGTCCAAGCGACTGGTCGGTTGGCGCGCTGCTATTGCCCGACTGCGACCTTTTCTTCGGTCCACTGCGGGTCAACCTCGGTCACAACCGCCTTGCTGGGATTGAAATATGGAATGACAGACTCTCCAATCCGGCGAATCGAGCGCATGATGTTCTGGTGCGGAATACGACCCGCCTGCTTGAAGAAGATAATCTGGTCGAGGCCAGACGCATTGAACTTTTCCAGCTTGCGGTTGACTTCATCAGGGTTGCCCGCGATGACCATGGGATGTGCCTTGATCTCGGCATCGCTGAGATCATTGGCGTCCGCCCCCAGGTCGAACAGGGCGCGCAGGTATTCGTAGGAGTACAACTGGTTTTTTACCATCAGCGGCTCAAACAGTTTCGCGATATTGTGCAGAAACCAGCGGGCGCCCTCGATACCTGTCGTCTCTTCGTCTTTGGTTTCCGACACATGACAAATAACCAAACCGGCGAACCGTTCATTCACGACTTTGACAACTTGATCCGAACGCTTCGGACACGCCTGACGATAGGCGTCAATTGAGGCTTGCACACCGTCCCAATTGAAACTAAAGCTCAGGACGCCGAGTCCACGATCGGCTGCCATCTCGTAGCTGTCCGGCGCCACACAGGCCATCCACATCGGCGGATGCGGCTCCTGAATGGGTTTGGGCACCACCATGCGTGGCGGTACAGTAATAGTCTCGCCTTTATATTCCAGAATCTCGTCAGTCCAGGCTTTGACAATCACATCCAACGCCTCACGGACTTCCAGTCGCGTCCGATCATAATCCACACCAAAGCCGTCAAGTTCCTGCGCCGTGGTTGAGCGGCCTGTGCCCAGGTCCATACGGCCGTTGCTCAGAATATCGAGCACAGCAGCCTGTTCAGCAACTTTAATGGGGTGGTTAAAGCGATGCGGCAGGAGACGTACCCCGTGGGCAATGCGGATATTTTTGGTTCGCTGTGACACCGCACCATAGAACACTTCGGGAGCTGGGCTATGTGAATATTCCTCCAGAAAGTGGTGCTCAACTTCCCACACATAGTCGAAGCCAAGTTTATCGGCCAGCTCAATCTGGGCCAGGGCTTCGTGGTAGACGTTATAGCTACTCCGTTTGTTCCACGGGCGAGGCGTTTCCATCTCATACAACATACCGAACTGCATAGGGTCCTCCTTTTTTCTCTGTTGTTTTGGTGCGTATTGATTGTTTTGAGTCGCGTCATTAAGCAGCCACCCGCTGCTGTTGTGCACACTTGCCGCTTCTGACGACTTTCCCCGGACGAGCTTCGGTTGCTTCGCCGTTTTCTTGTACGACCTCTCCGCTGACCAATGAGGCCACGTAACCGTGGGCCGTCTGCATCAGGCGGGGCATATCGGCGGGCAGGTCGTGTATCATTTCCGGCTTCTCAATGCTGAGCGCCCCCAGGTCTATGAGGTTCAAATCAGCTTTCATGCCGAGCTCTAACGTACCCCGATCGTGCATGCCGAACAGCCGGGCTGTATCGCGGCTCTGCTTCTTGACCACAAGCTCAATCGGCAGATGGTACGGATCATCTTCGGTGCGGTCGCGTACCCAGTCGATCAACATAAAGGTCTGGACACTGGCATCGCAGATCGTGCGCATATGAGCGCCCGAGTCACTCCCGCCCATGACGGTCATGGGATGGGTCAGCATTTCGTACAACGGGTCACGGCTCTGCTCGGCATAGCCGGCAATGGCGTACATGAGGAAGGCGCGCCCGTCGTCCTCTAACAACAGGTCATACACAACCTCGCGCGGATTGCAGCCGCGCCGGGCAGCTATGGCAGCCACATTGTTGGCTCCATCAGGGAAGTAGTTGAGCGGCTGGCCCATGGGGTAGGTCATCTGCCACGTGGACGCTTGCTGATACAAGATAGACATACCAGCCGTGTTTGGGTCCTCTTCAGCTAGCAAACGCCGCCGCACATCAGGGTTGCGGAGGGACTGCATTTTTTCTGCATGCGGGAGGTCCTTGAGCGGCGCATAGCTCGGCAAATATTGGAACGGGTTTTCCCCTTGAAAACTGAACAGAATGGTAACCGGTCGGGCAAAGACCTGCGGAATAATCCGTGCCCCGCTGTTCGTGGCCGCCTCACAGCGCTGTAAGATATCGCGCCAGACGTGCGGCTGTGGGTTTGTCTGCGCGAGCAAGAACGTCACCGGGCAACCGGTTGCCGCCAGCTCTTGCATCCAGTCCAGTTCGCTATCAATGTTCTGTCCAAGGACGGCATCTGAGACGACCTCTATGAGGCCGCGTCCGGTTTGGGTAATCCCGCGACCAATGCCTAACAGCTCGTCCGGGCTGGCAAACGTGCCGGGGACGGGCACGCCTTCTGGCGTGGCATGGACCATGGTTCGTGAGGTGGAGAAGCCCAGCGCACCGGCTTCGATGGCAACCTGAGCCATGGTCGCCATTTGTTCGATATCTTCTGGTGTGGCTGGTTCTTTGCCAGCTCCCCGCTCACCCATGACGTACAGACGCAAGGGGATATGCGGTATCTGCGTGCCAATATCAATTGTGCGAGGGATGGCGTCGAGCGCGTCCAGATATTCCGGGAAGGTCTCCCACTGCCAGTCGATACCAGCCGACAAGGATTGGCGCGGAATATCTTCAACGCTCTCCATCATGCCAATCAGCTCTTCGCGACGCTCAGGTACAACCGGCGCAAAGCCCACCCCGCAGTTGCCCATCACGATCGTCGACACTCCGTGCCACAGGGATGGAGTCAGCAGCGGGTCCCACGATACCTGGCCATCATAATGGGTATGCACATCCACCCAGCCAGGGGCCACGATCAGTCCGTCGGCCTTTAATGTCCGTTTCGCTCTGCCCAAATCCGAGCCGACCCCGCTAATCTTGCCATCCGTAATGGCCACGTCTCCGGTGAAACTCGGCTGTCCGGTTCCATCAACAATCGTCCCACTCTGAACGATGAGATCATGCATTCCGACTTTCCTCCTCTTTGAATATTAACCTTCTGTGATTCTTACTTGCGGGCCATCCATCACGCAGGCAACATGTCTTTTGGCGACAAGGCCATCTTGGTAGTATCGAGCTTAGTCAGCCCAACTTCCCCTTTGTCGAAGAGCGCGACCCACTCCTTCATCCATTCCGGATTGGCGACATGAGACGGATGATGGCCCGGCATGGCGTAACGGATTGTCCGTGGCAGGAAGGAGACGAATAAGCGGAAGGCAATCTTCTTGATTGCCCAGCGCGTCTTCCACTTGCCCCACAAGCCATCCTCCTTGAGCAACACGATATAAGAGCCCCGAATAAGTCCCATCATATGAATGAGGGCGCACAGGATGCCGTAGGCGCGGTACCAATGCCCGCCATACAGATCTTTATACACATCAAAAGCCAAATTCTTGTGTTCGATTTCCTCGATCAAATGCCAGAGCCACATGGACGCCACGGGTCGGTCCGCCTCACCAAAGAAATACTCACGCTGTTCGATCAGCATGTGTGCAATCGACAGGGCCATGACTTCAAAACCCGCGGTGTAGGCAACCTGGTATTTGAGCGAGCGTTTGCCGAGTTCTTGATACTCGCGCTCCATCTGCTTTTCCCGCTCGCGGAGTTGGGGATAGCCCGCAGTAATGAGTACCTCGTTGAACCGGCGGTGTTGTTTAAAGTGTTGGGCTTCCTGGCCCATCCAGGCTTTGGCTTCTTCTCGTAAAGCAGGATCGGAGATGTGTTTGGTCGCCTTCCGAATGGAGTCAATGATAAACGGCTCCATATAGGGCAGCAGCATGGAGGCGCCGTTGGCCAAGTGGCTGAGCACTGGTTTAGCTGGGTTCCAGTAGGGTCGGAAGTCTTCGGGAAACTCGAACTGCACCTTGCGAACCAAAATCCCCTTGTCCGTTTTTTTGTCGCTCATACGCGTAACTCCTCCTTAAAACGACTGAAGGCAGTCGGGTCACGGAACACAAACCGCCGCCCCTCAATGCTGAGTCCGTAATGTTCGCCCTCGCGCAAAGACTCGTCCGCGCTGATCTCACGCCCGCCAAGCGCACGCAGGGTTTTCTGCAGAGACCCTTTGGTACGAGGAAGAAAACGTGCGGTGTCAGTGTGATTGGCTTTTGGCGCCATCGCTCCTCTCCTATCCGGTTGATATTCATGGAACAGAGCAATGCCGGTGCCAACGATCCTGCGAGAATCAGTGAGGAAATAATACTAAGGGAATCAGGCGCTTAGAAAAGGTAGAGGTCTATGAGACGGAGGAAACCATAGAGGTGTGCACGGCAACGCTCTGCACGCTGCACACTGTGCGCACAGTGTGCGTTTTCCCTGCGGACTGAAAAGGCCCTTGCGACAGAGAATCTTTCCATTGTATCTACAAAGTGTGATGCAACGGATTTTGAGTGGGACGAAAACAAACGACTGGGTCATAGTGCAAAGCATGGCTAGGACTTCCTCCGAGCCAAAGAGTTATTCGCCGGTCCGCATGTCATTCGTCCTTCACTCTACGCTGGTGAGGAAGAGCGAAAGCTGGCGACCGGGAAGATTGCAGGGCGCTTTGTGACTGTGGTCTTTACAATGCGAGCTGGGCGTTGTCGCCCTATTTCAATGAGGAGTGCACGCAATGACGAAAGGCGAGCATCCCAAGACATATACCGCGAAGCAGATTGACAAGGCTATCGCGCGCGGCGAAGACCAGACGGATTGGACCAAGGTCGATGCGATGACTGACGAGAAGCTGGAACAGCTTATTGCTGAAGACCCGGATGAAGCTGAAGTGGACCCGGATTGGACAAAAGCGTGCCTCGTTTTGCCCCAACGCAAACAGCAAATTAGTATCCGAGTCGATGCCGATGTACTGCACTGGTTCAAACAACACGGGAAAGGCTATCAGCGGAAGATGCAAGCCGTACTCCGTACCTATATGGAAGCGCATAAACACG
This sequence comes from Candidatus Binatia bacterium, assembly GCA_022826945.1. Lineage (GTDB taxonomy): Bacteria > Desulfobacterota > Binatia > Bin18 > Bin18 > Bin18. The sequence goes on along the minus strand of JAJDTY010000009.1, from coordinate 5,453 downwards.
ACTCGCCTGGATAGGGAGACTTACGGCTGTTACAGATTTGAGTCTCTGGTTCGCAATCAGGGTTTACGATGGGGCGACCGTTTTGGACGAAGCTCGCTGTGCCCGCGGCTTGCGGGCGTAGGTCAAACCATATTTTTTGAGCCTGCGGATAACCGTGGTGCGGTGAACGCCGAGCGCGTCTGCCATGGCATAGACATCGCCCCGGTGCTCCTCACAAAATGCCCGCCAGTATAGCGCTTCCTCAGTCTCGGGCTCTGTGTCACGCGGGGGAGGTGTGACACGAAGGGAGAGAGACGTTGAACTGTGGAGGGTTGGAATAAGTTCTGGAGCGAGCATCTGGGGCGTGATTTCGCCCGCGGTCTGGCCACTCTCCGAGGCGATCTGCCACACCACGTTTTTGAGCTCACGAATATTACCGGGGAAGGGAAGGGCCTGGACCTGTTCTATGAGCTCGGGATGCAGCGTCAGGGCAGTTGCGTTCTTCTCGTTAAACTCCGTCAGAGTCGCGTTTATCAAGGCTGGAATATCTTCCGGGTGTTCCCGCAAGGGCGGCAGGTCAATCCGGTTCATGGCTAAGCGGTAATACAAATCGTTCCGCAAGGTCTGTTCTTGCAGTAATGTCTCGGGCTGTCTGTTCGTGGCCGCTAAGAAGCGCACGTCTATTTTCACTGTCTGTTCTGCTCCAAGGCGACGTATCTCTTTGTCTTCTAAAACGGTCAGTAGCTTAGCCTGCATCTCGACCGGCATGTCACCAATCTCATCAAAAAAAACAGTCCCGCCTTGCCCCATCTCAATGACCCCGCGGCGGCCTTTTCGTTTTGCCCCGGTGAAGGCCCCTTCGGTATAGCCAAACAATTCGGCTTCAATCAGTGAGGCTGGCAGGCTGGCGCAATTGACGTGAATAAAGGGAGCGCTGGAGCGTGGGCTCATGGTATGGATGTACTGGGCTAAAAGGCTTTTGCCGACACCAGTCTCGCCTGTCAAGAAGATATTCCCCTCTAGACGAGCCAGTCGGAGCGCCCGTTCAAAGACCCGGCTCAGGCTCTCGCTCTGGTAGACGATATCCTGACCTAACACGCGGGTGTGTAAGGCGCTGAGCTGTTCTTGATATAGAGCGGTGCGCTGTTCGAGTTCACCAATTTTTTCTCTGGCAGTGAGCAGGTCAGTCGAGGCCTGGACGGTGAGGACGATGTAGCGCAGCCCTCCCGTTTCACTCCGGATATAGTGCTCTGCGGACAGGAGTTGGACTCCATTTTCCATCTGCGCGTAGCCGTAGTGTGGTTGGGTGCTATCTGCGATGTATCCGTTCTCGCGGGCAGCCTCCCAGAACGAGTCCTTAACCCATTGTGGATTTACACTTGCTTGAATGGCTGGCAGCTTCGCCATTTCCTTCGTCTTGAGACCGACCAATTGAGCTGGGGTGAGATCGGTGAGTTGGTAGAGCTTGTCATTTGCCCAGACCATTGTCCCTGTCTGGTCAATGATAATCACCCCCACATCCAGGGCATTCATAAAGGGCGCAAGCGTCAACTCGTCCGGGAAATGCTCGGCCATACGCTCCGTTCTTGGCACATTCCAGCCAAGAGAACAAGCGGAAATACGGGGCCTCGATAGCTCTTCCGGGAGTTGTTCTCACTCGATTGTCATAATCGAGGGTTCGGCCGCTCAGTGCCCAGCGTACCGGCAGGCGGGTCGCACTCGATGTGCAGTTCCTTGAGACCACGGATAACAGGGTTGATGGCGTAGCGGAAATCGTTCTTGCCCTCGGCCAGACGGAGCGTGCCCAACCGGTTCAGGAGGGCCTCAAAGGCGACTTTCCCCTCCAGGCGTGCCAACGAAGCGCCGAGACAGAAATGCACTCCCGCGCCAAAGGCCACGCTCATTCTGGCATTCGGCCGCCGCACGTCAAACCGGTCCGGGTCCGGGAACTGCCCGGCGTCCCGGTTGGCCGCGCCATACATGACCGCCACCCGGGACCCTTTGGGCAGCCGGACACCGTCCATCTGAGTGTCCTCCTTGACCGTCCGAAACAGACACTGGACCGGGGATTCGATCCGCATCGCTTCCTCAACGAAGTTGGGAATCAGGGAGGGGTCCGCCGTTACCAGCTCCAGTTGCTCCGGGTGTTGGAGCAGCAAGGCCAGGCCGCTACTCAGCAGATTGATCGTGGTGTCGTTGCCCCCCAACAGGATGATGTCGATCATGCTGATCAGCTCTTCGGTCGTCAGTGAGCGACCCCCGAATTTTTCCACCGAGGCCGTTACCATATGGGAGATCAGGTCGTCGCGGGGTTCTGCCCGGCGCGCTTCGATCTGGCGAAACAGATAGTGCTGAAACTCCACCGCCAGGCGCACGCAGGCGAGTTCCCGCTCGTGGCTGATCATGGTCCCGCCCATGCGCTCGATCCGGGCGTCACACCACCGCTTCACCCGGGGAATATCTTCCTCGGGCAAGCCCATCAGCTCGGCAAAGACGTAGAGCGGAAAGGGCTGGGCAAACTGGCTGACAAACTCGATTGCAGCGCTCTCCAGGCAGGCGTCAATCAAACGGTTGGCGATCTCCTGTAAGCGGGGTTCGAGCTTTTTTACACTCTGGGCCGAGAAAGGCCGGTTGACCACACTCCGATAGCCCGTGTGCTCGGGCGGGTCGGCCTTACTGAGGACGTTGACGTCCGGCCAGCCCTGGGCCTCGATCTCCCGAATCTCCGGGGTATCGCGGGTGAGTCCTTCGGTGAGGCCGTGGACCGAAAACAGCTCCGGATGCATCAAGACATATTCGACATCGCGGAAGCGGGTCATGATGAACATGGTGCTGTCAGGTAGCTGATAGACGCCGCGCCGTCGCAGTTCGGCGAAGACCTCGTAGGGGTCTTCCAACACCTCAGGCACGAAGGGGTCTAAATTCGTCTGGTCCGGCATCTCTCCTCCCCGCAGGATAAAGATTCGGTCGCGGCCCGTCTTGATGTGGGTTCGAAGCTGACGACTCGTGTTCGCTTATAGCGATAAAACTATTGTGCTGCCAGATCGTCGAGAATAGAATACGTCACCTCGCAAGAAATGAATCTCGCGCCTCTGGGACGACACATCCCCGAGAACTTCCGTCCGGGCTATGTACGATTGCGCATGCAGGGAGCGCCCAGCGCGAGCTTCGCAACGGGGTATACTGGACGGTCGGCGTTCTCCAGTGAAGGATTCGACGCCTGTGTGGTGCCGACCCTAATCGATCACCAGGCGGAGCGTGTCGTCGTCGATTCTGGACCAGCGGGGGCCTTTGAACAGAAACCTACGGTTTGACAAAGTGCTAACTCTGGTGCTTGCAAGACCGTATTTGCTGGGGTTTTCGAGTGGGGTGGGCCAGCGGCGAAAAAGTCCAATAAAATCAAGGAAAAAATTTGACGTAAATACAAATTATCAGACACGATTGACGGACGGCGTTGTCTCATTGTCCCTGCCCGGCTATCTATTTGCTCAAGAAACTGCCCGGAGGGAGAAGCTATGCACACTGATATCGACGAGGTGACGGCTGGCATATACCGCCTATCGACTTATGTCGAAGAGATAGATTTTACGTTTAACCAGTATCTCATTGACGCTGACCAGCCCTTGCTGTTTCATTGCGGCATGCGAGCGCTCTTTCCGGTGATCTCCGCAGCGGTGCCTCAAGTGATGCCGCTGACGCGCCTGCGGTGGATCTCGTTCGGGCATTGGGAAGCCGACGAGTCGGGGGCGATGAACGACTGGCTGGAGGCCGCCTCTGAGGCCCAAGTCGCCGTTGGGACCATGGGCTGCATGCTTTCCGTCAATGATCTGGCTGTTCGCCCGCCCAAACCGCTTGAAGATGAGGAGCGTCTCGATCTGGGCGGCAAGCGGGTGCGTTACCTGGCTACGCCCCATGTGCCCCACGGTTGGGATGCGGGCGTCCTGTTTGAAGAGACGAGCAAAACCCTCTTCTGCGGCGATCTCTTTACCCGGACCGGGCGCTGCGAGGCGATCTCGGAAGACGATCCTATCGCACCCGCTCTGGCGGTAGAGGACACCTTTGGATCCACTGCGCTGACCCCGAACACCGCCCCGACCATTCGCCGGCTGGCTGCCCTCAAGCCGGAGATGCTGGCGTTGATGCATGGGTCCGCTTTTCGCGGGGACTGTGAACGTGCCCTGCTCACGTTGGCCGACAGCTATGAGGAGCGGTTTAAGCGGGTGAGGTAAGAGAAGGGCTCTAAATCGAACCACCTGAGATTGGGACCGTCTGCCACTGTCCGTGATGATCCCACGCACCGCCCGGGAAAGGCCGATTGAAGGTACTAAGCAGATTGCTGTTGTGACACACGCTAAGAGATGGAAATTTACGTCTCATAACGCATTATTCGTCAGACTTGGTAGAAGTACGATTTCTCGTTGTACTGCAACACTTTCCTAGACAAGTGTTGATTGGAAAGAAAGCTTTTCGGAATTAAGGGCTTACCCCCTGGAAAAGTGCCGAAAATTCAGGAGTGGCCGTCAGGGTTCATGCAACACTTCTCCTTATAATGTTGCACGGATTGGAACAGGATTACCAATAGTGTTACCTGCCTCTACAACACTTCTCCCTGCCTGGCTTTCGCACATACTGTAGAAACAGATTCATTCCTGGTATGAACTTGTCTGCGGAAAGGAAGACAGTATGGCAGGACGATTAGATGGCAAAGTGGCCTTGGTGACCGGTGGCGGCTCAGGCATTGGCCAAGCCACCGCGCTCATTTTTGCTCGCGAAGGCGCAAAAGTGGTAGTGGCTGATATTACCGTTGAAGGCGGCGAAGAGACCGTTCGGCAAATTCAAGCCGCCGGCGGAGACGCGACCTTTGTCAAAACCGATGTGTCAAAAGCTGCCGAGGTTGAAGCACTCGTCAATAAGACGGTCGAAACGTATGGGCAGCTCGACTGCGCGTTTAATAACGCAGGCATCGAAGGCGCAGCAAAGTTCACCACTGAGTGCACCGAGGAAGAATTTGATCGCACGATCGCGGTAAACGTGACCGGCGTGTGGCTGTGCATGAAATATGAAATTCAACACATGCTCAGCCACGGCGGTGGTTCGATCGTCAATACTGCCTCAGCGGCGGGCCTGATTGGCCTCCCCTCGGCGTCTGATTATGTGGCCAGCAAACACGCGGTTGTTGGTCTGACTAAAACGGCTGCGCTGGAATACGCCAAGTCCGGCATTCGGGTCAATGCCGTGTGTCCCGGTGCGATTGACACGCCAATGATCGCGCGCAGCGCGCAAGCCATCCCCGGTTTTGATGAACTCGCCGTCGCCATGGAACCTGTTGGCCGTTTTGGCCAGTCGTCGGAAATCGGTGAAGCCGTCGCGTGGCTATGCTCTGATGCGGCGTCGTTTGTGACTGGTATCCCCATGTCGGTTGACGGAGGAATGGTCGCGCAGTGATGACAGCCAGAGTCGTTCCGTAGGCTGAT
>JAJDTY010000082.1 GCA_022826945.1 Candidatus Binatia bacterium | reverse complement strand
CGGACAGCGGATATTCTACCATCTGGGGGAGACCGATATTAACGCCAAAAAACCGCACGCTACGTATATGCACTGTTATGTCATGACGAGACATTTCTCCTCGGGGCGGGCCAAGCAAGTCTATTCCGTCCGCAATATGGTTAGTGGGCGGCGCTAGAGAAAGGGTCATGTAAATATGCGTTTCCGTACCTACTTCGCTTCGTATGTCCTCTTCCTCGCCCTGGTGCTGATGCTCAGCGGCCTCTGGCTGCCACCCACAACCGCGCTTGCCAACCAGGACCAGAGCTATGACACGCTGCGGCACTGGATTGAGAATTCCCGCCCGGAGACCGAGCTGACCCCTGGCCAGCATCTCAGCCTCGAAGACCGCGCCGTACTTGAATCCTTCATCCCTCAGCCGGCCTGGGAATACTACTTCTATGACGGTATGGACATGGAGATTACGGAAACCGGGACCTACCCACCCCCGGCAGATTGGGGCCAGAATGTCCCGTCCGGCTATCAACTGGATGAGCAGGGGGTGCTGATTGGATTTAAGGGCGGGGGCTTTCCCTTCCCGGATATTGACGAAGACGACCCGCAAGCGGCGCAGCAAGTCATCTGGAATATGTTGTGGCGGCCTGGGGCCGAAGACTATGTCATGCCCATGGTGGCGTGGTCGCGGAGTCCGAACGGACAGTTGGATCGAGAGTTTGAATTTACTGCCATCGCTTCCCGCTATGCCCAGGGGGACCACTGTCTGGTGCCGGGCTATGAAGAAGTGAAAACCAAGCAGTTGATGGAATTCCGCTCGCCGCGTGACATGGCCGGGGCGAAGATGCTGACCAAGACCTATGTGGATCACTACAAAGAGGACAATGGTTGGATGTATATGCCTGCCCAGCGCAAGCCGCGCCGGACGTTGGCCTCCGAGCGTACCAGTGAGGTCATGGGCATGGATTTCACCATGGAAGACGCCATGGGCTTTGGCGGCAAGGTGTACGAGCATACCTGGAGCTATCTGGGCAAACGGCGGCTGCTAGCTACGATGGATGTCGAGACCAACCCGGAAGCCGGTGGTCCGCACCTATGGGTGCCAAAGAACACGCGCTGGGAGGTACGCGAGGCGCATGTGCTACTGATTGATCCCAAATCCGACAACCACCCCTATAGTCACAAGGTCGTCTTTGTCGACACCGAGACGTTCTGGACGCTGTGGATGTTCGGCTTCGACCGCCAGGACGACCAGCTCCTGCGTATGAACCAGCACTTTCTCAAGTATTCCGAGAGCTTTGCCCACGAGACCGCCACCCAATCGCCCTATATGAAGCTGGACTACTCGAATAATGTTGGGCAGCGATTATTCTACCATCTCGGGGAAACCGATATCAACGCCAAAAAGCCGCACGCGACTTTCTCGCACTGTTATGTCATGACGAGACATTTCTCCTCGGGGCGGGCCAAGCAATTCTATTCCGTCCGCAATATGGTCAGCGGGCGGCGCTAGACCGCTCAGAATAGTATCCTATGCGTCTTCGTACCTGCTTCGCCTCGTGTGTCCTCTTCCTCGCCTTGGCTGTGATGCCGGCGCCGTCATGGGGCATCATTGCCGTCACCGATGACGTCGAACTTGAGGGGTTTGTCAAAACCCAAAACATCATCCGCACCCCGATGTTTCGGGATGCGGAATTCATCATGCAGCGGAATACGGCGCAACTGGAGGGCAAATATTATTTTCTGCGTGAGAGTCAAGCCTTTGGTCGTTTCGCCACCGGCCCGTTGGAAGAGGCCACGCTGACCCTTATTGGCCGTGGTGTGTATGACTCGATTTACGACATTCGACACACGTATAACGAGGCGTTCGGCAAGGATCAGCGACTTAACCGGCAGTTTGAGTACAAACTTCGCGAAGCCTTTGTCGATATGGTACTGCCCCCGTTCACTCTCCGGCTGGGCCGCCAGCAAGTCGTGTGGGGGGAGACCGATAATTTTCGGGCGCTGGACGTTATTAATCCTCTCGACCTGCGCTGGCACGCCAACTGGGAGCCCTGGGAAGATATTCGCATCCCGCTGTGGATGGCCCGGGCGATTTACGATATTGGTAAAATCGGCCCGCTCGAAGAATCCTTTGTCGAGGCCGTCTGGATTCCGTGGGATTTTCAGCCCAATAAAGTAGCCGCCGACCCCCGTCGTCCGTGGCCGTCTATCGGTGACGGTTTTGCTGCCGTCCCCAACTCCATCATGTTTGGAGATGAACTCCTTGACCTCGTCACTACGGTGAGGGATGACAAGCCGAGTAAAAAATTCAAGAACGGCCAGGCCGGAGTCCGCTTCAAGGCCATCTGGGGTGGGATCGATTTCAGTCTCAACTATTTCTACGGCTTTTCCGCGGACGCCGGCTTCAAGGTCCGTGGCCATCCTGAGGGCAATACTTTCCGTGCCATGCTTGACCGTGTGCATCCGCGCTCCCACGTTGTCGGCATTGCGGCCAACTATTCGGAGGAAAAATATACACAGTCAGTTTTCCGGGTGGAAACGACTTTTACCACAGGTGTGCCTGTCGCGCTTGACCCGACTGCGGCATTCACCCGACTCGACCCGGATGGGAATCTCTTTGACACCGCTGACCGTTCGGTCGTCATGCTGGCTATTGACCGACCAACCTGGATTCGTCCACTGAATGATATACGGACGTTTTTTCTCTCCGCGCAGTTCTTCTGGCGGCGCTATCTGGATTACAGTCGGCTCTACCGCGGCATTCCGTCCGTTCTTCGTGCCCGCAACAGTGACGGCGAGGTCGTATCGGGTCGATTCGTCAGCAAGAATAGAGACAAAGTCGATCAGAACGAGTTTGTTATTACCTTTTCCGCTTCCACCAGCTATGGGCCAGGCGGGCTCTGGCAGCCGTCATTTGTATTTGCGCTCGATCCGCTCTCCACAGGGGCGTATAACAAATTCGCTATGGACTACCTGTGGTCAAACTATTTCATCTTGCGGTTCGAGCAGAATTTCTTTTGGCGGGTCCGCTCGCACGATCCCGGTCCCTGGGGCATTGGGGACCTGTACGGTCGCCCCCGCGACAGCCGTCACGAGAGTGTTGTCAGCGCGATCTTTCAGTTCTAGAACGAGCTATGTTTCCGAGGCGCGGAGGCGGTCTATCCGCCTCTGGACCTCAGACGCAAAAGACGCCTGTGGGTCCAACTCGATCGCGCGTTCATAGGCGGCAAGCGCTTGTGTTGGTTGCCCCAAGCTTTCCAGCGCCTCACCCAGATTGGCATGGGTATAGGCATAGTCCGGGTCTAACGCGATCGCCTGTTGCCACTCGTCCGCCGCAGCTTGGTGTTTGCCCTGCGCGGCAAAAATATGGCCCAAGCGGTCATGGATATACGATGAGGTGGGAACGAGTTGGAGGGCTTTGCGATACGCGGCCACGGCCTCTTGAGTATCGCCGTTGGCTTCGAGCGTACGGGCAAGATGCACATGGGCCATCGCATTATTCGGGTCGAGTCGTAGCGACGCCTGTAACATGTCAATCGCCTCATCACGCGCGCCATGATCCCCAAGCGCCAGCCCGAGCAGGTGGTGGGCCTTGGCATTGGTCGGCGCGAGACGAACCGTTTCGCGCCACTCAGCGATTGCCCTATTCAAGTCGCCTGTGTCGTAAAACTCTTGCCCCTGCCGAAGGTGAAGAAGGGCTTGGGACGATAAAGACCGCGGTGGCAACGGGTCGGACGGTTGAGCGGATGGCTCTGTCGCAGGCTGCGGGGCTGGGGTCGGCAGCGGTGGGGGTACGGCCGGGGTGGGCGTCGCTGGACGGGCGGGGCGAGCGCGGGCAATTTCGCGCTTGGGCGCGGCTTTTGCCGTCTTGTTGGTATGCGAGAAAAGGATCTGAGAGTAGGCCTCTCCTTCAGTCCCGTTTTCGTGGACAAAGACAATGGCCACCCGGTCGGCGCGTTGTTCTACAGTAAAGGGTGGAATCTTGGTCCGTTTGAGGTCCAGGACAAGCCGGAGATGGCCCGGATGCGTCCCGAGGCGAACCTGGGTAAGGAGTTCGTCATCCGCCTGGTACACGGCTGTTGGCGTGCCCCGGCGCGGGCCGCGTACGTCAATGACCAAACGGGAGGGAGACGAGAGGGCAAACGAACTGACGGTGTCCGGTGGACGCGAGAACTGAAAGAGGACGGAGCGCCGATTTCCTTGTACCGAGAGTTGGACTTTCTGCAGACTCAGCAGATCGGACTGGGCAAAGGCTGGGTCCCACCCTAGGCCGAGCCAAACGGATATCGTACTGACAAAAATCCACGCCTTGCGCACGGTTGTTCTCTCCTGCCAGGTTTTAATCTACTACAGCCGGTTCTTTTTCAACAACTCGCTCAGCCTTGAGAAGCACGTCAGCGTCATAGGTGAGGTAATAGCAGGCGACTGTACACAGGACACACAGCAGGCCCGCACTATAGAACATACTGCTTAAATTATAATAATCGACCACAACACCAAAAACCGGCGGAGCAATGGTCATCCCAAAGCTATGGACCGTCAGGAGCGTACTCATCACCGTTCCCATACTCGAACCTGGTGTGTGCTCCATGGCCAGCGCCATATGGGCGGGATAGGCCAGCCCAAACCCCGCACCAACCAGGGCATTCAGGACGAGTAAATGCCAAAACGTTGAGGTCAAGGGAAAACCGGCCAAGGAAATGGCGCTGATCAGGCTACCGATACTGATGAGGATCGCCTTATTCATACGATCGGACAGTCGGCCGCACGGGGACTGAAGGACGGTGCTGATCAAGACGTTCAGGGAGATCAGCGCCCCTACCTGCGAGGTGGTCAGCGGTAGCAGGGAGGCCGACAGCAGGGGCACGAAGACCCAAATGAGAGTGCTGGACAAGGCATATACCACCCGAAAAAGGGCAACGCCGAGAATGGGCCGCGAGGATAAGACCGTGTGCCAGGAGGCGATCTCCCTTTTTTCTGCGACGTGCTGTTTCTGGACTTCGGGTAAGAAGAAGAGCAGCAGGAATAAAGACAACAAGCTCAGGACACCCAAGAGAATAAAGCTGGCCTGCATATTGAACAGGTCTTTAATCACCCCGCCTAGGATCGGCCCCCCGGCCACCCCGCCTAGAAAAGCCGTATTGACATAGCCGGCATACGCGCCTTCCTTCCCTTTCGGGGTCAGGTCGCCCACATAGGCCATGGAAACCGGCTGGACCATAGCGGTGGCTACCCCTTGGAGAGCCATAATCACGATGAGCGTCAACAGGCTGTTGGCAAGCAGATAGGCAACCGAACTGAGGGCGTAGCCGAACAGCCCCCAGAGTAGAAACGCCTTGCGGCCATGTCGGTCCGAGGCCCGACCGATGAGGGGCAGAAGAAAAGTGCGAGACGCTGAGTGCGCCCCGAACAAGATGCCGACAGCAACGCCGCTCGCTCCGAACTCCTGGGCATAGATGGGGATAAAGGGAATCACCACCCCGTTGCCGAGCATAGTGGCAAACAGCGCTACCGACAGAACAAAAAGCGGCCCGCTCATACTGCCCTCTGAGCTATCAGCCGCTTGGAGGAACAGCTAGGCCGCTCTCTAGTCAGCCCAGTGCTCTCGTCCGAAAAATCGAATCTCTGGTTATTGTGTAACAGTGTCGCCTACTCTGCATGGACCGAGGGCCACTGCTCCGCCCAGGGCTTGGCCTGTTCAAGTTGTGAGGCTAGGCGAAACAGGACGTCCTCTCGGCCGTAGGCGGCCACGAGCTGAACGCCGATGGGCAGTCCCGCGCTACTCCAGTGGAGCGGCAGCGAGATGGCGGGCTGGCCGGTGACATTAAACGGCACGGTAAACGGCATGAGAGTGGCCGAACGTCGCGCCCCTCCAAGGGGGTTCTCCGGTGTGGAGACAAACTCGCCCAACCGGGGCGGGGGCTCGGCGAGAGTTGGGGTGACGAGGATGTCAAAACCAGCAGAGCCGTCTTCGGGCTCCCACCAGTGGGCGAGCCGGCGCGTATCGGCCTGGAGCCACTCAATGGCTTCGATATAGCGCGTCGCGGTACGGGCGCGACCGATCTCAACCATGGCCCAGGTATGAATCTCCACATCATCCTGGGTGACGGCTTTGCCTGTCTGTTTGCCTAGGGTGTCGATATGGGAGGCGATGGCGCTTGTCAAAATCGCCCATACGTGTCGTCGGCGTTCTTGCTCATCGTTGAGCGCACTGGGATAAGAGGCCTCAACCGTGTGACCGAGTGAACTCAGAAGCTGGACCGTTGTCTGGACGGCTGCAACACAGTCTGGGTGCAGCGGGGTTGCCTGCCCAGGGAAATCCGCCAGGACACCAATCCGTAATACTCCCGGATCAGTGCCGACTTCTTCAAGAAAAGGGCGCGCCGGCGGAGTGGCAAAATACGGATCGCCCGGCATGGGACCGGCAATGGCATCGAGAATCGCTGCCGTATCGCGTACACTCCGTGTCACAACGTGTTCGTTGACCAGACCCTGCCAGACCTCGCCGTATTCCGGTCCGAGGGAGGCGCGCGCGCGGGTGGATTTGAGCCCGACCAGACCGCACTCGCTGGCCGGCACCCGAGTCGAACCTCCGCCGTCGTTGGCATGGGCTGCCGGGACCATGCCCGAGGCTACAGCCGCGCCAGCCCCACCGCTGGAACCGCCGGTGGAATGCTCGGTATTCCAGGGATTCCGACTTGGGCCGTAGGCATCCGGTTCGGTCGTCGGCATGGTCGCAAACTCGGGGGTGTTTGTCTTGCCAAGGAAGATGAAGCCCGCAGCTCTGAGTTTGGCAGCCATATAGGTGTCTTCTTTTGCGGTCCATCCCAGCTCTTTCAGAAAGCGACTGCCTTGATGATAGGGGTCGCCGGCAGAATGACAGCCAAAGTCCTTGAGGAGAAAGGGGACGCCGCTGAATGGCCCGTCGGGCAACTGAGACGATTTGGCCTGGTCGCGCGCTTTCTCGAAAAGAGGCGTGATCACGGCGTTGAGCCGTGGGTTGACGTGCTCGATGCGGGCAATGGCAGCGTCTACCAGTTCGAGCGGCGCTGCTTGTCTTGTCCGGACGAGCTCGGCTTGCGCCAGTGCGTCGAGGTGGGCGAGTCGGTCAACCATAATACATTCCTCCAGTGCGGATACCTCCTCCTAACAAAGGCAAAAGGAAATGAGAAGGGAGATACGCGCTAAACCAGGCTTTCCCTCTTACAAGCGTTGACAGTCACATCTTGTCTTAACCCTCCCTGGGCATTCCCTATCTTTATGTTGTCTTGACTGGTATGCAAGGCTGACGGAAAGGAGGGGCGTTATGCGTACAGACATTACCCCACCGGCGATGCGGAATATCAGAGAACGTTTCCGCTACTCTCCGGGCGTGAGGGCCGGGAATCTCTTGTATATCGCCGGGCAGGTCGGCCGGGATGAGAACTTGCAGGTTGTGGTAGATAAGGAAGCGCAGTTTGTGCAGGCGTTTGAAAACGTCAAAAAAGTGCTGACCGAGGCCGGAGCGACGTTTGACGATGTCGTGGAGATGGTCACCTACCACACCGACCTGCGCGACCTACAACTCTTTATCGATGTCAAAGATCGCTACATTACGAATCTTGACCGACTCCCGACCTGGACGGGAATCGGCACTCCGGCGTTGGCGATGCCTGGGCTCTTGGTCGAGATTAAATGCACCGCCTACCTGGAATAGGGTTACCTCTGCATTGAAGAGAAAGTAGGGTACATGTCGCAAGCCGAACGAGTGGGACAAGAACAGGCCTCCTATGGGTGGGTCATCGTCTTTGCCGGACTTATCATCAGCCTGTGCATGTACGGCGTTATCGAGTCTTTCGCCATTATGTTCAAGCCTATCGCCGAGCAGTTTACCTGGGATCGGGGCACGGTTTCGGTCGCGTCAATGATTAGCTGGACCAGTTTTGGTATCTCCAGCCTGATCTGTGGTCGCCTGAGCGATCGGTTTGGTTCCAAGTGGGTGATTATTACTGGGGGTCTGTTCTTTGTGGCTGGCACGTTTTTGATGAGCCAGGTGCAATCCCTGTGGCAACTCTATGTGTACTTTGGGGTGGTGTTGGCGATTGGCCGCTCGGCGACGGGTGTCCCGATGGTGGCCCTGGTGACAAAATGGTTCGTGAAGCGCCAGGGGTTGGCGCTGGCCATTGCCCAGTCTCAAAATGTAGGCTCGGCGGTGTTTGCTCCGCTGGCCGTTTTCTTGCTCGCCCATAATGACTGGCGCTGGTCGTATATCTGGCTCGGAGTGATTACCCTCATCGTGCTCCCCCTCTCTATGCTCATGCGGGATAAGAAGGTCGAACCGGCCAGGGCACAGCCGACGGGCTTCACGCGTGCGGACGTGCATGCGACCACACCCGGTATGACGCTAGGTGAAGCCATGCGGACGCGGGCCTTTTGGACGCTGAACCTCATGGTGTTGGGCTGCTGTATGTGTCACTCGTGCATTTTGTTGCACGGGTTCAATCATATGACTGACGTGGGCGTGTTGGAATCGGTTGCCGCCCGGGTCGTCATGCTGATGGCCGTGTCTGGCATGATCGGGAAAATCATCAACGGCCTGTTGGCCGACCGGATTGGCGCAAAGTGGGCCATTGCACTCTTTCTCGGTCTCCAGGCGGTGATGGTCCCGTTTTTTATCGAAGCCCGCCAAGCGCCTTCTTTTTACTCGTGGGCCATCCTGTTTGGGCTGGGTTTTGGTGGGCCCATGCCGGTCTATGCCATGCTCTTCCGGGAGTATTTCGGCACGCGGGCCATTGGGACCATCTTAGGCGCGTTTTTTATGGTCGCGTCCATAGGTATGGGATCGGGCGGCATGATGGGCGGCTTCTTGCATAGCGAGTTTGGGGATTATGTCGTGCCGTTTCTGACGAGTACGAGCACCGGCACGATTGCGGCGTTGCTCGCCCTGACGTTGCCTGCGTCGAAACGGGCAACGCGAATGCCAGCACCGCAGGTCGCCCTTCAGACAAGCTAGAAAATCCCAGTCGAGTTGTGCAGCTTGACCTTGAGCACGGAAAGGCAGTAATGCAGATGGACGAGTAGCGAACTCGGGGAAGCTGCCCCAGTGTACAGGGCAGCTTTGTAAAGGAGGATGAGTGTATGCAGTTCTTTAATTTTCATCTGATGCCGTGGCCGCACGTTCCTGAAGACTTTGACGATACCTCGAAATATCCCTCGGCCTGGGTCACCTTCTCGAATGAACACTATGACCCTGAAAAAGGTCGTGACGTCTATAATCGCTATCTTGACGAACTGGAATATGCAGAAACCCTCGGTTTCGACGGCGTGTGTGTGAACGAGCATCATCAAAACACCTACGGCACCATGCCCTCGCCGAACATCATTGGGGCGCTGCTGGCGCGGCGAACCAACCGCGTCAAAATTGCCATGGTCGGCAACGGGCTGCCGCTCCGGGATCATCCTATCCGGGTTGCCGAAGAAATCGCTATGCTGGATGTGGTGAGCGGGGGACGGATCATCTCTGGCTTTGTGCGCGGCATTGGCTGCGAGTATTATTCGATGGGGGTCAACCCGACTCACTCGATTGCGCGCTTTCGCGAGGCACATGATTTGATTATTCGTGCCTGGACCGAGACGGGACCGTTTAATTTCGATGGGGAGCACTATCAGGTCCGTTACGTGAATGTCTGGCCTCGCCCGTATCAAAAGCCGCATCCGCAAATCTGGATTCCCGGTTTCGGGAGTAAAGAGACCATGGGCTGGTGTGCTGACTCGGCCCGCAAATACCCCTATCTGGCCGTGTATATGTCCGACGATCTGGTCAAGATGTATTTTGATCAGTACCGCGACACGGCGGAAGAGTGCGGGTATACCGCCTCGCCCTACCAGATGGGCCATTTACTGCCCATCTATGTGGCGGAAACAGACGCCCGCGCTCGGGAAGAAGCCGCGGAGCATGTGCTGTGGCTCTATCACAGAGGACTGCGCATCCCGCTCAATATGCTCTTCCCCCCGGGCTATGTCACCCATCAATCCATGCGGCATATTCTCAATATTGCGGACGAGCTGGACTATGCGAATATGTCTTTTGACGATTTCAATACACGGGGCTATTGCGTGGTTGGCAGTGTGGAAACCGTCAGGCAACGACTCGTCGAATCAATCGGCAAGCTGGGCTATGGCATTTTACTGTCCCTGCTGCAAATCGGCGATATGCCGCACTACCGGACGATCAAAAATATGGAACTCTTTGCCACCGAAGTCATGCCCTATTTGAAAAAAGAGTTTCAGGACATGCCGGAGAAGTGGGCCGCGTAAGGCGACCCGTAGCAAGCGCTACACGTGCATATGCTTCAGTGACGTTTGCTGCCCTTCTTGGGATCCTGAGAGCACTATAGAGAGAGGTTCAACCCGGGTCGGCGTTGCGATTTGCGCCGCAGCCGGAGTCGGGTCCAGCCTAAGAGCCAGCCAATAAGCAACACGCCGGCCCCGGCGAGAAAGCTCGATACCGAGGCGTCACGCCGGAGTTGATTCCGCTCCAGCGTCAGGGTCTGGATCTGGGCTGTATATTCCGCCTCATTACGCGGTATTTCTTCCTGTGCGGCTTGAAGCCGGGTGTTTTCCTTCAGAAGACGATCTAGCTCCTGGTCCTGTTTGGCGATTTGGTCTTCGAGAAGCTGCACCCGATGCTCTGGAGGAATTTGCTCAGTCACGTATCCTTTCAGAATATAGCCCTCGCGGCCGTCGGGGAGGGCGACGAGGTAATAATCTCCTTCGGCTTCACGGATCAATTTAACAGAATTGCCGGTCTTAAGTACGGCAATGATTTTATTGCGCAGGCTCGGGCCTGTCCGTACCATGACCTCACGATAGCCACTCACGTATAAATCTTGCGAATGACAGAAATTGGGAAAGAGAAGAACGAGAACAAGAAATATAGGCAGCTTCCTCATCACCACATCACTTACCCCACCGAGATTTCTCTATCGATAACTCGACTGTTCCTTGAGTACAACCCCAAGCCCATGTTGTGTCCGTTTCTGCTTTCAGAACAGAAAGCCTTTACGTCGGGCTGCTTGGGAGTTGCTTCAGCACATTCAGCATCACACTATGTAGAGGGCCATTTGAGGCCAAGGTTTGTTCGCCATGCAGATCGAGCATATGGCCGGAGAAATCGCTGGTCCGTCCCCCCGCCTCTTCGACAATCAATGAGCCTGCGGCAATATCCCACGGATAGAGACGCCATTCCCAAAAGGCATCGGCTCGACCGCACGCAACATAGCACAGGTCCAGCGCGGCCGACCCGCTCCGTCTTACCCCCTGTGTGCGTAGCATAAAGGCTTCATAGTACTGCAAATAAAAAGCGCTGTGCTTGCGGCGGTCGTAGGGGAATCCGGTGAGCAGCAGGCTCTGGTCAAGCTGGGAAGCCGTGGAGACACGAATTGGAGCTCCATTGAGCTGCGCGCCCCCTCCTCGCCGTGCGCTAAACGTCTCGTTCCGAACGGGGTCATGCACAACACCGACGATGGCTGTGGATTCGTGGGTGAGGGCCAGAGAGACGGCAAAGTGCGGGTAGGTATGCGCGAAGTTTGTTGTGCCATCCAGGGGGTCAATATACCAACAATATGGACTCTGAGGACCGGATTGAGCAGACTCCTCGGCGATAATGGTGTGCGTGGGGAAGCGGGTACGGAGCTGCTCGGTAATCAGACGGTCGGCCGCTCTGTCCACATTGGTGACGAGATCGACCATATCAGTTTTTACACTGACCTGTTTGGTCTTAAATCGGTTTTCCTGGAGCAACTCACCGGCCTGCCGCGCGATAGCCTGCGCAACCTCCAGGGCGGCTGTCATCAAGTCGTGCACATTGGTATTGTGACAAGTGCAACTCCGGTCTGCAAGGTACGCGAGCAAACCGGGCAAAGGAAAACTATGCGTGTCCTTGCTCCCGCAAAGGTTAATCTTTTCTTATGCATTATTGGCCAACGGTCCGACGGCTACCACTTGCTCGACTCCCTGATGGCTCCCGTCAGCCTGTATGACGAAATTGAAATTACAGCGGAGAAGACGGTGGGAACGGAGCCACACATCTGTGTGCGCTGTAACGATCCAACCATTCCTACCGACCAGTCAAACCTCGCCTATCGGGCAGCGGCCTTACTCTGTCAGGAAGCTGGGATCGGTGCACACATCGCTATTACTTTGCACAAGAACATCCCTGCTGGCGCGGGGCTCGGCGGCGGGAGCAGCGATGCCGCGGCTGTGCTGAAGGCGCTGAACCAAGTATTCGCACTCGGACTGAACACTGCCCATTTGTGTCGGCTGGCCGCCCAGCTTGGGGCAGATATTCCTTTTTTTATCCCGTGTCAGATGGCCCGTGTGGGTGGGATAGGGGAAATCTTAACGCCGCTTCCACCTCTTCCGCAACGCTGGCTCGTCATTGTGGTTCCGGGCTTTTCTGTTTCGACTCCGTGGGCGTATCAACGTTTTGATGCGCTCCGGCCGGACTTGCGAGAGCCGAATCCCCATGCAATCGACCGGATTCCACCACTTGACACGCAGCAATGGCCAAGTGCTGCCCTCTTCGTTAATAACCTTGAACAGGCTGTCCTGCCGGAGTACCCCCTGATTGCGGACAGAAAAAAGCAACTCTCTGCCCTTGGTGCAGAAGTGGCCCTGATGTCTGGGAGTGGCTCTGCCGTTTTTGGCATCTTCAAAACGCAGGAGGCCGCCACGCACGCTGCGGCAGCTTTGGCCGGCTCGGAAAGCGTCTTTGTTGTGACGCTACTGGAGGATGCTTCCACTCCGGTAACGGTTGATCTATAACTGCGGAAGCAGGTAGACTTTTTTCGCGAAAGATGCTAGTGGCTATGGCCTCAGGGAAACTTGGTGGACTCTATAATCTGTTGATTTCATTAAACAATCGGATCATTCGGAAGCTCGTCCAATACGGTCAGCAGTCATAGTGGTGGAATATCGACGTTCGAGAAGAAAAGAGAAGCTGAGCGACCGAGAGCCATACGACTATTACTGCTATCCTGGTGGGGAGTCGCCAAGTCCGGCAAGGCACCGGGTTTTGGTCCCGGCATTCGCAGGTTCGAATCCTGCCTCCCCAGTTTCCTCTCCTCTGGGCAAGAGCAGAAAATGACGCCGTTCAGACCCCCATCCGTGTGAGACACTCCGCTGTGCTAAAAATATTTTCCGGGAATTCAAATCGTCCGCTTGCGCAAGAAATATGTGCCTATCTGGGAACCTCGCTCGGTGCGGCCGATATCCGTACGTTCAGCGATGGCGAGATTGCGGTCGAGATCACCGAGAATGTGCGTGGCGGGGATATCTTTGTTGTCCAGTCAATCTGCACGCCAGGCAACGATAATCTGATGGAACTCCTGCTGATGATTGACGCCTTTAAGCGGGCGTCCGCCAACCGTATCACGGCGGTGATTCCGTATTATGGCTATGCTCGCCAAGATCGAAAGGTTGCGCCCCGGGTTCCTATTAGTGCCAAACTGGTCGCGGACCTGTTGACCGCAGCGGGAGCCTCTCGGGTGCTCACGGCAGAGCTCCACGCTGGACAAATCCAGGGATTTTTCAATATTCCGGTGGATAATCTTTTTTCCGCTCCGGTGCTGTTGCCGTATCTGCGCTCCCGCATTGGCAGCGAACCGGTCAGTGTCGTATCCCCGGATGCCGGGGGTGTGGAGCGCGCGCGTGCGTTTGCGAAGCGTCTGGGGGCCTCCCTCGCCATTATTGATAAGCGCCGTGCGCAGGAGAACGAAAGCGAGATTGCGGGCAAGGCGAATCGTGATGTGATTGAGATGAATGTGATCGGTGAAGTCAACGGTCGTATCGCTATTCTGGTTGATGATATGGTGGACACAGCCGGAACGTTGACTACCGCGGCAAAAGGGCTTCAAGATGCCGGGGCACAAGCGGTGATTGCCTGCTGTACGCATGCCGTGCTGTCTGGCCCGGCGATAGAGCGGGTGCGGGCTTCGACGCTTGAAGAGCTGGTTGTCACGAATTCCATTCCCATTACGCCAGAGGCGCAGGAGACCGGAAAAGTCCGTGTCCTTTCACTTGCCACCTTGATCGGAGAGTCCATCCGCCGGATTCACAATGAAGAATCCATTAGCTCATTATTCGTATAAGTCGTCGGATAGAGAAGGGAAACAATGGAAACCATCAAACTGAGTGTTGAACAGCGACAAGAAAGAGGCAAAGGAGAAATGGGCCGGCTCCGACGGAGCGGGAGAGTGCCTGGCGTCTTTTATGGCCCAGGAACAAATAGTGTTTCCGTCTGTGTCGATACACGAGAATTCCAGTATAAAGTCGAAGGCTTAGAGGGATCCCATCTGATTGAATTTCTTTCACAGACAACAGACCTCAATGGCAGAATTGCACTCCTCAAGGATGTTCAGCATCACCCTGTGACCACGGAACCGCTGCACATCGACTTCTATGAGATTGATGTCAAGGTGCCGATTCAGGTCGGTGTGCCCGTCCATCTTGTTGGCAAAGCGGAGGGCGTCACTGCTGGCGGGGTCTTACACTACTTCCGACGCGAAATCATGGTGGAATGCCTCCCGCTTGACATCCCTGAGAGTATTGAGATCGATGTGACGCCGCTTGAGATCAACGACGCTGTCCGGGTTGAGGATTTGAAATTGCCGTCCGGCGTCTCAACTCTTGAGGACGCTCAGCTCATGCTTGCCTCTGTCGCAGCTCCAACTGTGGTGGAAGAGCCGGTGGAAGAAGGAGCAGACGAGGCTCTAGCCGAGGACGGAGATACATCGGAAGCTGGAGAAACTCCGAGCGAGGAGACCCCGACTGAGTGAGAAGGGTCTGTTGCCGCAGATACGATGAATGTAGCACTCCTCGTATAGGCTGATGTCTGCGATCATTGGGCTCGGAAACCCTGGTCGGGACTACGAAAAAACCCGTCATAATACCGGCTTTTGGGTCATTGATATCTTAGCGGAACGATGGGGGATTCGTCTGTCTCAATCGGTATGCTCCTCCCGAGTGGCTTGGACGTGCTGGAACGGGAAAAAGCTCAGCCTTGTTCAGCCGCAGACCTTTATGAATCATAGTGGGCAAGCGGTTGTGTGCGTGTGTGAAAAATATCAATTCCAACCAACGGATTGTATCGTCGTGCATGATGATGTAGACCTTCCGCTCGGCCACCTTCGTATAAAACGGACTGGTGGTTCGGGTGGACACCGCGGTGTAGCCTCGATTATAACCGCTCTGGGCAGCCCGGATTTTATCCGCGTAAAGGTTGGCATTGGCCGTCCTGCCGCAGGGCTTGATACTGCCGACTTTGTGCTTCAGCCCTTTACTCAGGAGGAAGAAGCCTTTATCCTCCCGGCGGCACGGCGCGCAGCGAGCGCGGTTGAGCACATCCTTACGGACGGGCTCGAGCATGCTATGGCGTTGTGGAACGGTGCGGATTCTGCGACGCTCGCACACCCCGTGCAGGAGGAGCGCTGAAAAATCTCGCCCCATCAGCTTAGCGCGAGAGGCGAACGAAGAGTGAGAGAGACCTATCGGAGGAGTTCATGCCGATTTATGAGACAGTATGCATTCTCCACCCGGAACTATCTGAGGCACGGGTGAAAGATGTGATTGAAGGGATGCAAAAGACTCTGGAGCAGGGTCAAGCCAGTCTGTTGCAGGTTGAAGAGTGGGGGATGCGGAATTTAGCCTATGATATCCAAAAGCAGAGACGCGGCTACTATGTGCGCTTAGAGTATGAATCTCCTCCGCAAGCGGTCAAGGATTTTGAGCGCGGCTTACGGCTGAGTGAAGACACTATGCGCTTTTTATCCGTCGCGCGCTCCGCTCCCTCGGACGGGCAGTCTCCCATTCCTCCGGGTGGTGTCACCGACCGCTCTACGGGTCATCCACCTGAGGCGAGTCCAGAACCCATGCCAGCAGAGGCTCATCCTGCCCCGAGTGCTCCTGCAGAAGAAAATACAGAATCGGCGCAGTCTGAAGTGCTGGCGGAGGCTCCAGCAGAAGCCCCCCCAGCCGAGCCGGGAAGTACTGAGACGGCCGAGGCGCAGCCTGATTCGGAGGAAGAGGCGAACGAGGAGTGAGTGGCTTGCGTGCGGAAAGGCTATAATAAGGTTATTTTTGCTGGACAGATTGAGCGCAGTCCGGAACTGCGGCGCACGCCACAGGGCGTAGCCATTGGAACGTTTTCCCTGTATGTGCCGAAAGGTCGCGCGCAAGAAGAGAATGTACTCGTTGACATTGTTATCTTTCGGAGTCTTGCAGAAGAGTACTGTCCCCTGTTGACAGTTGGACGAACCGTCTTAGTAGAAGGGGTGCTTGCGCCATATCGGTGGCATAAAACGGACGATGCAAGACAAGGAGTGTATGAGGTGCACGCGACAACCATTCGCATTCTTGAGGAATAATGACTGCATACGGTTGCTTACGAGCGAAAGAAGAGTAGAAGGAGAGAGCTATGGCAAGACCACCTAGGGGGGGATTTCATCGACGAGGCGGCGATGACCGATACCCGCGACGTATGCGGCGCAAAGTCTGCCGTTTCTGTGTAGAGAAGCGTGATTCCATTGACTACAAAGAGACCGCTGTCCTCAAAGATTTTATCACTGAGCGGGGCAAGATTATCCCA
>JAJDTY010000029.1 GCA_022826945.1 Candidatus Binatia bacterium | reverse complement strand
TGGACTCCTCCTTCGGGTCTTCAGGTCCACCTCCCACTCTTCAGGGCTAGGGTAGTATGCGGTGATGACTCGCACGTTCTGTCCATCCACATCGACCCCGAACAGGACATGGAACGCCTTCTCTCCTCTTCGCCCCAAGAGTAGATAGCTCGGAAAATACTTGTCGTCAGACGCATATTGACATGGTATGTCCAGTAAACCCGGCTATTACGAAGGCACTTGCGGATAAAAGCGACAGGAGCAGCGGGAAGCTTTCGTTCAGCCACGGCTCAACTATAGCTGGGGTTTCTTGGAACGTCTAACAACTACATTTAGATATGCTAGCTACCGGTATTCCTGGGAGCAGCATGTCTACTCCACCGTCACGCGCTTGGCCCGGCTCCGGTGCTGCTCTCCTCTGGTGTGACGCGAGTGGAGGCTTCGAGAACGGTCACTCCCACCAGTTGCTTATTCCGGTAGCGCAACAGGAGTCCCTCTTCGGTCATTTCCGTATCCGTGGCTTTCTGGGGGCGCGCGAAACTGATGTAGAGCACGTCGGCCTCTTTGTCATAGTCCACCCAGAAACGTGAGGCGGGAAAACCGAGCAGGAAGGGAAGTGCCCGGGAAAGTGATCGTGCGTATTCAGGGGTCAGGGCTTTCTCCATACGGTTTTCCTTCTATCGATTTTGCGTGTGAAATACGCGGTAATGATAAAGCCATCCTCCAGTGATATCTGCTGGTAAATGACCATCAAGTATCGCTGGCGGCCATAGCTTCGAGCCGCAATGAGCGCGCCTTGATACCCACGGAGGATGAGGTCCGGATTTTCAACGGTATCGAGCACATCCTCATAGTACCCTGCAACCTCATCATGGTTTTCGACGATATGAAACCACCGCTCGCGCGTCAGACGGATAGGAACTCCTTCAATGGATAGCGCGGCGTCCATCGACGGTATTCACTCTCATCTGCGGGCGGGTACGGTTACTCGTTCAGCGCCCACCAATCTTTGCCAGAGGCATCACACTACTCCACCGTCACGCTCTTGGCCAGGTTGCGCGGCTGGTCCACATCGGTCCCGCGATACACGGCTACATGGTAGGCCAGGAGTTGGAGCGGAATGCTGAGCAGAATCGGCATGACCAGGTGGTTGGTGGTCGGAACCTGGATAATCTCCCAAGCGATTTCTTCGAGCTCGGGCGAGGGGGCATCGGTCAGGGCGATAATGCGGCCGCCGCGCGCCTCAACCTCTTTCATATTGCTGAGCGTTTTCTCGTACACCGGGTCTTTGGGCAGCAGGACGACAACGGGCATCTGCTCGTCGATCAGGGCAATCGGACCGTGCTTCATCTCCCCGGCCGGATAGCCCTCGGCATGAATATAGGACAGTTCCTTGAGCTTGAGCGCGCCCTCAAGCGCAATCGGATAATTGATACCCCGCCCGAGATACAAGAAGTCACTGGCATGACCATATTTCTTGGCGATCTTTCCAATCGCTTTGGTCTTCTCCAACGTCGCCTGCACCAAGGCGGGCAGGGTGACGATGTCTTCGATGAGTTTCCGACTGTGATCTTTGTTGAGGACGCCGCGGCGTTGTCCGAGGTGCAGAGCCAGCAGATAGAGGGCGGTCAACTGCGTGGTAAACGCCTTGGTTGACGCCACGCTGATCTCGGGTCCGGCATGAGTATAGACCACCATGTCGGATTTGCGCGCAATGGACGAATCGACCACATTGCAGACGGCCAGCGTGCTGGCACCCTTGTTTTTGCCCCCTTCGAGCGCGGCCAGCGTATCCGCGGTCTCGCCCGACTGAGAAACCGCCAGAACCAGGCTGTCCGCATCGAGCGGCGTGGGGCGATAGCGGAATTCACTGCCGTAATCGACCTCGGTCGGCAGCCCGGCCAGTTCCTCCAAAAGAAACTTGCCAACCAGACAGGCGTGCCAGGCCGTGCCGCACGCAACCAGGGTCGCCCGCTTGACCGTATCGAGTGCGGGCAGCCGGTTCGTGAGCTCGCCCAGCGCAATCTCGCCGGATTCCTCAAGGATACGGCTGCGCATGGTATCGATAATGGCCTGGGGCTGTTCATGGATTTCCTTCAGCAAAAAATGCTTATAGCCGCTCTTCTGGGCCGTAATCGGGTCCCAGGTAATATGGCGCGGCTCGCGCTTAATCGGCCGGCCGGAGAAATCCGAGATCGCGACGCCCTGCCGACTCACCTCGGCCATCTCGCCGTCATCCAGGAACAGCACCCAGCGGGTGTAATCGAGCAGAGCGGGAATATCGGAGGCCACAAAGCTCTCCTTCTCCCCGAGTCCGATCACAATGGGCGTGGCGTTTTTGGCCGTCAGAAGCGTTCCTGGATCGCGCTCGCTCAGGGCAACCAGGGCGAACGAACCGGAAAGATGCCGCAGAGCGGCTCGGGTGGCTTCACGGAACGCGTGTCCCTCTCGCAGGTATTGGTCGATCAGGTGGGCAATGACCTCGGTATCCGTCTCGGAGCTGAATGTTCGTCCTTTGTCCATGAGCTCATGGCGCAACTCAAGATAGTTCTCGATTATGCCGTTGTGGATGACCACCACGTCGCCGGCGCGGTGCGGATGGGCGTTCTCCTCGGACGGCGGTCCATGGGTCGCCCAGCGGGTATGACCGATACCGACCGAGCCGGGCAGGGGGTCGGCCTGTAAGAGCTGGTCAAGCTGGGCGAGCTTGCCGACCGCCCGCCGGATGGCAATATGGCCGTTGGTAAATGCGGCGATCCCCGCGGAGTCGTAGCCGCGATACTCAAGCCGCTTGAGTCCCTGGAAGAGGAGCGGGGCCGCCTCGCGGTGCCCAACATATCCCATAATGCCGCACATGGGGGAGTCCTTCCCAACGACTCAATCGACCTTCTTTTCCTTGTCGCGTTTGGCTGCGGTCCAGCCTTCCCGTATCTCTTCCTGACGCCGGTTAAAGACCAGAGCGCCCGCGGGCACATCCTGCCGAACTGTGGTGGCGGTGGCAATATACGCATCGTCGTTGACGGTCAACGGGGCGACCAGGGTGGTATCCGAGCCGACCTGGACGCGGTCTCCGATCCTGGTCTTATGCTTGCGAAAGCCGTCATAGTTGCAGGTGATCGTACCCGCGCCGATATTGGCCTCGCGGCCGACTTCCGCGTCGCCGATATACGCCAGATGTTTGGCCTTGGTACGCTCGCCTATGGTGGATTTTTTGACCTCAACGAAATTGCCGATCTCGGCCTGGGGAGCCAGCACGGCCCCGCCCCGCATATGTGAAAACGGGCCGGCCGAGGAGCCATCGTTGAGTTGGCTGTCGCTCAACACCACCGAGAAATAGATGCGGACATTGTCGCCGATGGTGCAGTTCTCAATATAGGCGTTGCCGTCAATCCGACAGTGCGAGCCGATAGCGGTCCTGCCTTTGATATGGGTATTCGGACCGATGACCGTGTCCGGCCCGATGGTCGCTTCCTCACTCAGATAGACCGTCTGTGCATCCTCAAAGGTGACACCGGCGTCCATCCACTGCCGGCGAAGTTGTTCCTGGCGTGTGGTTTCCATACGAGCAAGCTCCTGTCGGGAATTCACCCCTTCGACTTCGTGGCAGTCGGGCGTGGGCACGGCCCGGGTCGGGAGTCCGGCCCGGACGGCTGAGGCCACGATGTCGGTCAGATAGTATTCGCCCTGGGCGTTTGTGGGTTGGAGACGGTCGAGCGCGGAAAAGAGAAAGTCCGCCGCAACGCAGTATATCCCGGTGTTGATTTCTCGGACGCCGCGCTCCTGGGTCGAGGCGTCCCGCGCCTCCACGATGCGGACCACCTGTCCGTCGGAGCGACGAATCACCCGGCCGTACTGAGCGGGGTCGGCGGGTCGGGCGGTCAGGACCGACAGGGTCGCCCGGTGAGCATGGTGGTCCGCGACAAAGCGCGCCAGCGTCCGGGACGTGAGCAGGGGCACGTCGCCGGAGACAATCAGAATATCTCCCCGAAAGCCGGCGAACTGCGCTCTTGCTGCGCGGACCGCGTCCCCGGTGCCGCGCTGATCTTTCTGGAGGGCAAAGCCCACCCCGTCTGCTTGACACGCCGCTTGAACCGCGGCGGCCTGATGGCCGACCACGACAACCAGGCGGCTGGGGTGGAGACGTTGGCTGGTCTGAATGACGCGCGTCAGGAGCGGTTTCCCGGCCAGATGATGCAGCACCTTGGCCCGCTCGGAGCGCATGCGCGTCCCCTTGCCCGCCGCCAGAATGATGATGCCCAGGGGTCGCGTCTGATGTTGATCCGGTTCAGCCACGTCAGCCCGTCCAACCCGAAAGAGATCGCTGCATACGACCGTCCGTTTCCGCAATCCAATAAGCGTTCCGCTTAATCCGCCGCGTGCAGCCGGTCCGGGAGTTGTTCAAACCAGGGCAGGACCAGGGTTTCGTTGATGGAATACGTATAGGCGTGCCCCCAGTCGGGCAGCTCGGTATAGTTGAGGTGGGCAAAGCCCTGGCCTTCTAAAAACTTCCGGGACATACGCGCCGAGGAGACCGGAAAAATAAAATCCTTTGCGCCGTGGACAATAAAGATGGGCAGGGCGGTGGCCTGTTTGTAATCCAGCCAGGGCGGCAGGACCCCGGCAATGGGAGCGATGCCAACAAAGAGCTTGGCGCAACTGATGCCGAGCGCGTATGAAAACGTCCCGCCGTCCGACAGGCCGCTGACCAGAATGCGGCTGGTATTTACCGCGTATTCATCCATGACCGTTTCGAGCATGGACAGAATGGAGCGTACATCGAGGCCGGGCTGCTGAATGGACCAGGTCTGGCCCAGGGATTTCGGCGAGAGCAGGATCAGGCCGCGACTCTTGGCCGTCCTGAGCCAGGTCAGCAGATAGTCATCGCCGCGCCCGTGGCCGCCGTGGAGGGTGATGACCAGGGGCCAGCGTTTGCCGGGGTCGTAGTTCTCGGGAACGTATAAGGAATACTCGGCGTGCTTACCGGTCTGCTTGCGATGCATCACGCCGGTCTGGGCAGTATTGTCTGCGGCCGGAGTTTCAAGTTCGGTCTGACGCGGGAAATCATCCGGTAAAAACCAGTACGGCTGAAGCGGCGGCAGCTCGGCGCGCAGGCCGTACAGCAGATATTTGCCCAAGGAGAACGCCCGCCGGCTCTGCATATAGGCGACAATGAAATTATGCGCCGAACCGGTGCGAAAAGACGTATAGGCGTCCTCAAGATGTTCGAGCGCCTCCAGCCATTGGGTATGGAAATCGGCCCGGTCCGGGGGGACTTCCAGGCCCTCGTTCTGCGTATTGAGGGAGGTGAACAGGTCTCCCACCTGTTCGACCAGTTCGGCCTGATGCTGGGGGATTTTTGCCAGGTGAATCTGCTCCTGGAGGGCTTCAAAGGTTCGCAGGAATCCCAGAATCTGCTCGGCTTGGCGGGTTGTCGTCTGGTGATAGTTTTCCGCAACGCTTTCCATGGTCCGCCTCCCTTGTGTGTGGATGAGGCTAGCAGTTCGGCTTTCGCAGTTGCAAGGGGGAAGACCGTGTGACAAGCTGGGAGCGGGTATGAAAAAGCCTCCTCCCCTCCTGCGTGCGCTCCCCTCCGTGGAAAAGCTGCTGGGAACGCCGGCGCTTCAGCCCATCCTGGCCCGCTACAACCGAACGTATATCACCGACCTGATTCGTCAGGTGTTGGAGACGCTGCGTCAGGACATTCTGTCCGGTGCCCACACCACACCACTGGCCGAGCACGACCTGGTCGAGCGTGTTACCGCCCGGCTCCGGCGCGAGGATCAGTCGCCGCTGCGTTCGGTTATCAATGCCACCGGTACGGTGCTGCACACCAACCTCGGGCGCGCCCTGTTGGCCCAGGCGGCCATAGACGCCATGGTCCGGGCGGCGTCCACCCCCGTGACGCTCGAATATGACGTGTCCCGGGCCGTCCGCGGCGACCGGGACGACCTGGTCGAGGCCGACCTGACCGCTCTGACCGGCGCGGAAGCGGCCACGGTGGTGAATAATAATGCGGCCGCGGTGTTATTGGCCCTGAACACGCTGGCGGAAGGACGGGAAGGGATAGTTTCGCGCGGGGAGCTGATCGAGATCGGCGGCTCTTTCCGCATCCCGGAGGTCATGCGCAAGAGCGGCGTGGTGCTGCGCGAGGTCGGCACGACCAACCGGACCCATCCGCGCGATTATAGCAGCGCCATCTCGGATCGGACAGGGGTTTTGCTCAAGGTGCATACCAGCAATTACCGGGTCGTGGGCTTCACCGCCGAGGTTGACCTGGAAGAACTGGTGGCCCTAGGCAAGGAGCATGGGGTCCCGGTCATGGAGGACCTGGGAGCCGGGGCGCTGATCGATCTGGCGCAGTACGGACTGCCACAGGAACCGGTCGTGGCCGAGCGGGTCGCCAAAGGCGCGGACGTGGTCACCTTTAGCGGAGATAAACTCCTCGGCGGCCCGCAGGCCGGGCTCATTGTGGGCCGCAAGGTCTGGGTGGACAAGATCAAAAAGAACCCGCTCAAACGGGCGCTGCGTCTCGACAAGCTGACGCTGGCGGCCCTGAGCGCGACCCTGCGCCTGTACCGTCGTTCACCCCGGTTGCAGCATGACCTGCCCACCCTGCGTTGGCTGACCCGGCCGGTAAACGACATGGCGGCCCTGGCGGCCCGGGCCGTTCCGCTCATACAGCAGGCGCTCGGCAGCGCATTCTCGCTGAGCGTCGAGGAGGCAACCGCCCAGATCGGCAGTGGGGCGCTGCCCGAGGAGGAAATCCCCAGCACGGTCATTGCCGTTCGGCATAGTGCGCTGTCCGCGGAAAAAATCGCCCAGCGTTTTCGGCAGGCCGAGCCGCCCATCCTGGGCCGGATTCACAACGACACGTTCCTGCTCGATCTGCGCGGAATTTTTGATCCGCAGGACCTTGTGCCGTGAGCGGGCTCAGCTGTCATCGCCGTACAGTTCCTTCCGGCTCAATGTCCCGTACACAGTCCCGCTTCGCACACCGAGTTGAATACGACTGTGGCCATTGGCCTTTGTCCCGGTCAGTTTCCGTGCCATCTCGGCGACTACCTCCAAACCGCGGGCGGTCGGTTCAGGGATATCTTTGACATCAATAGTTTCCATATTCTGACCAAGCCGGTCACGGGGAAATGGCGGAGAAGGGATGGAGTCGAACCATCCGCGCAACTTACGCCACGCAACTCGGTTTTGAAGACCGGTACGGCCACCGGGCCGTATCCTTCCCCATAGCCAGCCTCAGCGCTTACCATGAGAGCAGAGGTGAGTCCAGCAATGGCACCCACCGACAAATGCTGGTCATGCAAGGGCCTTGCTCACTGCAGCGACCAAAAAACGATGCTTCGGAAAAGAGTCTCGACTAAAATACGATGCTATCGATAATAGTCAGCGAGTCGGTCGGATTAGCGTAGCGTAATCCGACACGCACCGCCCTGAAGCCCCGACAGTGATGACGATTATGGTCAGCAGGGAACGTATTCTTGTTGGGCCTTGGTTTTAATAATGAAAAACACGGTCGCAACAACGATTAAAATACTACCCGTGAGGCTGATATGAAGCGCATACTGACTCAAGGCGTAAATACCACTGTGCAGTACCATTTCTGTTGGTCTATGTGTCGTTAGTTTTGCGAAGTCATAGAGAGCCCACTGCTCAGGCCGAACTCAAGGCGGGAAAAACTCGCGCGCTTTGAGATACCATCCCAGTCGAAGTGGTCCTGATGAGGAAGGCCGCTTCTGGATGAAGCTCCACGTTTCGTCCAGCTCCAGCCGCGTGGGCTGAAGATTCCGCATCCGGGCATGATGCAGCCGGTGACGGGCGTCCCCTACCCGCTGGTTGACCCGCATGATCGTGTTTCGACTCACGCCGGTCGCCTGCAGCGACATCCTTTTCATTTTATCTGTACACAATACTTGGCTTCTCTATCAAATTGTCTATACCATTAAACACGGTCACTAAGGGAATCTATGAAGGGGACGACACCAAACGGCAAGCCAATCTCCATAAGCACGGTCTGGATTTTGCGGACATGGTGTATTTTGATTGGGATACGGCGCAAATCACCCTCATAGATCACCCCTCAGGGGAACGCTGGATTGCGATTGGTTTTCTCAAACTCGCCCTCTGCTTTGTCGTGTATGCGGAGCGCGGGGACCATACCGGCTCATCAGTCTCAGAAAAGCTACCCGAAAGGAGCGTGACTACTATGCCAAAAAATAACTCCCCTCTTCTTTCCAAATCGGAGCTGCTCGCGCTGGCGGCCGGGCCGCTGTCGTTCGACGCCATTGAGGCCCAATATGACGAGGAGACCGCCATCCAGGTCGGGATTCTCCGCGACCCGAACACCCACGAACCGACCGCAGAGGAGGCGGCGCGGCTTCAGCCGGCACGGCGGCGTGGAAAACAGAAGGCGCCGGTGAAGGTGCGGGTGAGCGTGCGCCTTGATGCCGATCTGGTCGCGCAGCTCCGGGCGACCGGCGCGGGCTGGCAGACGCGATTGAACGGGCTGCTGCGCCAGGCGGTGTTTGACAAGAAGGCTGGATGATACCGCGTGGACGATCCGACCAGCCCAGCCCTCTACTTGACCGAATAGGTAAAGTGAAGCGCTAGACAATACTCAGGAAGCAATCGCTGCCTATCTGGAGAGCTTACGAGATGAAGGATTACCTCTTCTGGCAGACGTGACAGTCCAGCAAGTTGAAGCAGCAGCCCGATGAAGCCAATCCCCAAACCTGAGTAAATCCCCCTCACTCTGTTGATTAACGCCTAGAAATATACGATAGTGTCCGGTTAATTGTTGGATATTACCGGATACTATCGGACACTCAGGAAAAAATGCTGTCATTTCAGATCACTGAGAAAATGACGAAGAATCTCAGAGAGCTTGCTCAGACGACGGCTCAGATGCAGCAACTCCTGAGTGCATTGGATACCGAAGAACTCGACTACATTCATAGGAACGTGCTGATCAGTATGGTTGGCGCGTCAACGC
Organism: Candidatus Binatia bacterium; assembly: GCA_022826945.1. Lineage (GTDB taxonomy): Bacteria > Desulfobacterota > Binatia > Bin18 > Bin18 > Bin18. The sequence goes on along the minus strand of JAJDTY010000029.1, from coordinate 21,955 downwards.
GAATCGAGAATGCCGTTTTAACTGATGCGGAAATCGATTGGATAGAAACCACCCTTTCTCACGACGCGAGGACCACAGCCTATCTGGATAAACGAGAATATATCCACGACAAGCTCTCAAAGGATAAGGAACGAAGCATCGACGAAGTCACGGGCTGCCGGGCTCTGTTACAACTGATCTATGCTCAAGCCAACGATATGTTTCCGCTGACCGAAACGACATTGCGGGGCTTACACGATGAGTTGCTCCGGTACTATGCGCCTGCGGCCCACTATCGTGGTCAGTATAAAACCTCCCCCAATAACGTCATACAGGAGAATAGACGAACGGGAGAAAGGCGTTCAGTCTTTGAAACTTGCCCGCCGGGTGTCCTGACTGAAACCGCCATGCAGGAACTCGTCGCGTGGTATAACACCACGCTGCCTGAGCATCCCTGGACCATCGCGGTTGCGGTTGAGTTTGTTTTCCGCTTTCTTGCCATCCATCCTTTCCAGGATGGAAACGGGCGGCTGGGAAGGGGGCTGTTTCTTTTAGCCTTGCTTCAAGGGCCGGATGAGAGCCTCCGCGTTGTTGCGCCCTACCTGCCTATCGATCGCTATATTGAGAAACAAAAAGAGGACTACTATATCGTCCTGCGACGCTGCTCTGGCGGCGTCTTTCATCCAGACCCACACAGGTACGAGTATGCCTCCGTCCTCCGCTTTATGCTGAAGGTCATCGCTCGTTCCCTGCATGACGTTGCGTTGTATCGCAGACGCTACCGGGCTCTTCGGGAACTCCCAACGGCTGGGGTTGCCGTTCTGCAATGCTTTAAGGAACGCCCGGAAACTCGCCTCCAGACCCGGCAGATAATCGCAGATACGGGATTTCCCAGGTCCACTGCCACCGATGCCTTGCGGCTCCTCAAAGAACAGGGCTTCATCCAACGCTTCGGACGTGGAGCCGGAGTCCGCTATCAACTCGTTTTCTGACTCATAAACCCTTGTCCGTACACATGAAACACGGTAGAACTCAGGCCAGGAGCGGCCCGAAGGGAGAGTGTGGAGAGACGGAGGTTCCCTCCGTTTTTCTTTTGGGGACACCGTCGCTCCGGGTAGAGTGAGACAAGACATGCGGGTAACAGTGCTTGGCGCGGGCGATGCGTTCTGTAGCGGGGGGCGGCGCCACAGCAGCTATCTGGTTGAAACCCCCGACGCCTGCTTTCTGCTCGACTGCGGCACGACCACGCTGCTCGCCCTCAAATCCCTTGGCATTTCGGCGGACCGCATAGATTTTGTGGCCATCAGCCATCTGCACGGCGATCATTTTGGCGGCCTGCCGTTTCTCTTTCTCGAATACATCTATGAAAACCGGCGCTCCCGGCCCCTCACCATAGTCGGACCGCCTGGGACCGAAGAGCGGGTGCGCACCCTCCACGCCACCATGTACCGCGAGCTGTCGCAACGGCCGTGTTGCTTCGATATCCGCTTCCGGGAACTGATGCCGGGACAGCGGACGGCCCTCTTTGGCGTGCAGTTGTTTCCCTTCCGCGTGCCGCACCAGGAGCGGGATATCTCGTTTGGCTATCGGGTAGAAACCGCCGGCCGGGCGCTGTTGTATTCCGGCGACTGCGGCTGGAACGAGGACTTGGTCCGGTATTCGCACGGGACCGACCTGTTTATCTGTGAGTGTTGCTATTTTCAGACCGAGACCTCCTTCCATGTCAGCTATCCCAGGATCGTCCAGGAGCAGCACCGCCTGGGCTGTAAACGCCTGCTGCTCAGCCATATTGGCCGGGAAGTCCTGGAACGGCAGGGCGAGGTCTCGCTGGAATGCGCCCACGACGGGATGGTGATCGAGGTCTAGCGGAGCTTGCTCTTGACGCCGTTCACGCCGGACTTCGGCCTGATTTCCTTTCCCGAGACGGCCGATTTCCGGCGTGCCTTCCTCACGCTAACGCCTTGACGCTGTTACTGTTTGCCCCTACACTTTCCCCTTCCTTATGTCGATACGCATCCTTGTCTTACACGGCCCGAACCTGAATATGCTGGGTCTGCGTGAGCCCGACATTTACGGGACGACGACCTTGGCCGACGTGAATGACCGGATTGCCGCCCTGGCTCGGGAGCTTGGCGTCGAGGTCGACACCTTTCAGTCGAATCACGAGGGCCAGTTGGTCGATAAAATCCAGGCTGCCCGCGGACAGTACGCGGCGCTCATCATCAATGCCGGAGCCTACACCCATACGAGTGTTGCCCTGCTGGACGCGATTTTATCGGCCGAACTCCCGACGATTGAGGTCCACCTCTCGAATCTGTATAAACGCGAACCGTTTCGCCATCACTCCTATATCGCGCAGGCGGCAGTCGGGCAGATCTGCGGCTTTGGCGCGGACAGCTATCTGCTGGGATTACGCGCGGCAGTTGCCCTCGCCCGGAGTTGAGCCCTCTCTCATGACCTGTCAGAACGATGTCAGGGTAACGCAGAGCGTGCTATAAAGAGAGTCGTTGGTATGGCATCGAGTGAAGGACGCATATGGAGATTGACGAAATCCGCAAGCTCATTGAGCTGATGGAAGAAAAAGGGGTCAGCGAGCTGGAGCTCAAACATCGTGCGGGCGAGGTCCGCCTGGTGCGCGGGGAACCGGCTTCCGTACCCGCGACCGTCCAGCCGCAGCCGGCCCCACCCCCGGTTTCGCCTCCGGCGGAGACCGCCACCGCGGCCCAGGAACAGGACGGCCTTGACCCCGGTCTGACCATCACCTCGCCCATGGTCGGCACCTTTTATTGTGCGCCCAACCCCGACGCCCCGTCCTTTGTGGCGGTCGGCGGGATGGTGGAAACCGGCGATGTGGTGTGCATTATTGAAGCCATGAAAATGATGAATGAAATCGAGGCGGAGATTCGCGGGCGGGTGCGCCGGATTCTGGTCGAGAACGGCCAGCCGGTCGAATATGGTCAGGCGTTGTTTCTCCTGGAGCCCGTTTAGTTGGGTCTGTTGAGTCTATTGGGTCGTTAGAAGAATCCGAGTCACGTGTTTAAGAAAGTCCTCATTGCCAATCGGGGTGAGATTGCGGTTCGTATTCTGCGGGCCTGCCGGGCCATGGAGATTGCCACCGTGGCCGTGTACTCGACGGCCGACCGCGACGCCCTGCACGTCCGCCTGGCCGATGAGAGCGTATGTATCGGGCCGCCGAATCCGCTCGAAAGCTATCTCAATATTCCCGCGATTGTCAGCGCCGCGCTGTCCTTTGGCGCGGATGCCGTGCATCCCGGTTATGGGTTTCTGTCCGAGAACGGCGATTTTGCCGAGGCGTGTCAGCGCTCGGGTCTGACTTTTATCGGTCCCCGCGTCCGCAATATCCGTCTGATGGGGGATAAACCGCGCGCGCGGCGGATCATGGAGCGCGCCGGCGTGCCGGTTTTATCCGGAACCTCGTCCGGGACCACCGATGTCAAAGAAGCCCAGGCCGTGGCGGCTCAGGTCGGCTTTCCCATTCTGATAAAAGCCGCGGGCGGCGGCGGCGGGCGCGGCCTGCGGGTCGTCCAGAACCCTCACGAACTCTCGACCCTGTTTGCCGTTGCCCGGGAAGAGGGCGAAAACGCGTTTGGGAACGGGACGCTCTACGTCGAGAAATATCTGGAACGCGCCCGGCATATCGAGTTTCAAATCGTGGGCGACCAGCACCGCAACGTCATTCATCTTGGGGAGCGCGAGTGTTCGATCCAGCGTCGGTATCAGAAACTCATTGAGGAAGCGCCCTCGCCGGCCCTGACCAAACGCCTGCGCGAACGGATGGGCGCCATGGCGGTCAAAGCGGCCCGAGCGGTCGGCTATACCAATGTCGGAACGATTGAATTTTTGCTTGACCCGCAGGGCCACTTCTACTTTATTGAAATGAATACCCGAGTCCAGGTGGAACACCCGGTGACCGAGATGATGACGGGCATAGACGTGGTCCAGGCCGGCATCCGCTCGGCAGCGGGCGAGCCCTTGCCCTGGCGTCAGAAGGATGTCCGTTTTTCGGGCCACGCCATCGAGTGCCGGGTGGTGGCCGAAGACCCTATCACCATGCTGCCTTCCCCTGGGACGATTCGGGCCTACCATCCCCCGGGCGGGATGGGTGTCCGGGTAGAAGCCGGTGTGATGGAGAACAGCAGTGTGCCCGTTTACTATGACTCTCTGGTGGCAAAGGTCATTGTGAGCGCCCAGACGCGTGACGAGGCCGTCCAGCGCATGCGCGCCGCCCTGTCGGAATATCAGATTGATGGGATTAAAACGAATATCCCGCTGCACCAGAGAATCCTGCGGGATCAGGATTTTTTAGCCGGCAAGGTGCACACGCGCTATCTGGATACCTTTCTGGCCCGCTCGAATAACGGTGCGGCTCGCCCGTCCCAACGCACCACATCCAACAAAGAGTAAACGTGTCCTCCATGAGATATGCTATGAGGGACACGTTGACTCTTTTCATCCTCCAAGGAGGTGGAGCCATGCGTTTCGGGACCCTTGCCGCCCTTGTGCTGACGGTTTTTCTCTCCCTTGCCTGTCTCAGTGTCGTTCCAGGAGCGCGCGCCGAGTCTGAGACGCCTCCGACCGGCAACGCCACTCCCGATACGGTGGCCTTTACCGGTCCTCGGATGCAGGTCGCCGAACCCGTGTTCGATTTTGGACAGGTCGAACAGGGAGAAAAAGTGACGCATGATTTTCGGTTTACCAATCAGGGCAACCGGGATTTGCAGGTGCAGTCCGTCAAAACCTCATGCGGCTGCACCGCTGCAGTGATTGCCGCGGACACCATCCCGCCCGGCACGGAGGGCATGATTCAAGCGACGTTTGACACCAAACGGTTTGCCGGCCAGAAAGCCAAAGATATTCGCGTCCATACCAACGATCCCCTCAGCCCGGTCACGACCCTGACGCTCCAGGGAGAGATTACCACCGAGATGCAGGTGCAGCCCGCCCAGTTGTATCTGGGACGGCTCCAGCGCGGCTCCCGCATCACACGCACGGTCACGGTCCTGTACGATGAACACAAATCCCTGGAAATCACAGACATCACCAATGGTCATCCCGCCATCAGCGTCCGGGCCGAAGACGCCCGGGTCGAGGGGAAAAAGGGCAAAGCGCTTCAGGTGAGTGTCTCCAAAACCGCCCGGCGCGGCCCGCTCAACGACACCATTACGGTGACCACGACGAGCCAGAAAAAACCGACCATCAGTATTCCGGTTGTCGGCAGCGTCGAGGGCGATATCAGTGTCTCGCCTGCCCAGGTCTCGTTCGGGGTCGTCCGCCAGGGAGTTGGAGAGACACGGACGGTGCGTATCAAGAACCGCTCCGCTCAGCCTCTCAGCATTGGACAGGTGCGGAGCTCGCTCGACAGCGTTGTTCCCGAACTGACCGAGGTCACGCCGGGTAAAGAGTTTGAGCTGCGTTTGCATATTACGGGTGACACCGAGCCGGGTCGGATACGCGGCAGCGTTGAGGTCATGACCGACCATCCCGAAGAAACACCGCTCACGATTCCCCTGTTCGGCATTGTCGCCGCCGCGCAGCAGGCCAGCCGCTAACACGTCGTCCATGGATGTGGGTCTATCTCACGCTGCCCCTCTTTCGGTTGCCCTTGAGACAACGACGCGGCTCAGTGCCGCTGCGCCCGCTCCCAACGTCATCCGGCTGGCTGGCCTCAAAGGCGCCGCGCCGGCGTTTTTCCTCGCTCGTCACCTGCACCACACCCCGCAGCCAACGCTGTGTGTGCTGCCGTCGGACAAACAGGCTGAGACCTTCGCCGCCGACCTGCGCTTTTTTATCGGGCAGGACCTCGCCCCGCGGGTGCGCTACTACCCGGCCTGGGACGTGTCGGTGGCCGACGGCCTGTCTCCCAACAGCGAGGTCGTCGCCGCCCAGATTGAGGGGCTGTACGACCTGCTCTCAGTCGCCACACCCATTCTCGTCACCTCGGCTCAGGCCCTGCTCCAACGGCTCCTGCCCCAGGAAGAATTCATTACCGCAACCTTCCGGCTGCGCCCCGGCGATGAACTCCCGCTGTCCGCCTTCGTCGATTGCTGCTTGCAGTGGGGCTACCGGCGGGTCCCGCTAGTCGAAGAAAAGGGCGAAATCAGTGTGCGCGGGGGGATTGTCGATCTCTTCCCACCGCTCGCCCGGTACCCGCTCCGGGTCGAGTTTCTTGGAGACAGTATCGAGACCATGCGCTCGTTCGATCCGGCCTCGCAGCGTTCGCTCGATGCCTGCGAGGAAATCATGGTTTTGCCCATGCGCTTCTTTTCGGTCGCGCGTCTCCAGGCCGCCTGGCGCACGATTGAAGAGGCTCTGGATGCCGGAGATATCCCCCATAGAGAACAGCAGCGGATTATCGAGAACCTCAAGAGCGGGTTGCCTTTCCCCGGGGTCGAATTCTTCCTGCCGTATCTCTATCCCGATCTGGAACATCTTGGGGAGTACCTGCCGCGCGGAACGGTCGTGTGGGCCCTGGACCCGGCTGAACAGGAAAGCGCGAGTGCGACGTTTTGGGAACAGCTTGAATCACGGGTGGCCACGGCCCGTGAGGCCGGTCGGTTTGTTCCGCCTCCCGAGCGTTACTATCTGTCGGCGAAACAGGCGGGGGACGGACGCGCGGCCTTCTTAACGGTTGAGGTGCGCGGCCTGGAAACCGTCGGGGCTGATTGCAGCGTCACTTCGACGCTACACATTGGCCTGAAACCCGGCGTGTCTCCTCCGGGCGCGGAAAAAAGTCTGGCCCCGCTTGTCGCGCGTATCCGGCAGTGGCAGGACGAGCAGCAGCAGGTCTATCTGACCGTTTCGAGTCAGAGCCAGGCCGACCACCTTCAGCATCTCTTGCTCGGCCACGATCTGGAACTCCCCATAGAGCAGGGGCAGACGTGGGAGGTGCAGGGCGGAGAGCAGAGACGCCCGCGGGCCGCGATTGTGGCCGGGCATTTGTCGCAAGGTTTTGCCCTGCCCGCGGATGGGCTGGTCTTCCTGGCCGAAGAAGAAATTTTCGGTGAGCGTCGTCACAGACGGCGTTCCCGGCCGCGTCCGGTGGCCGACTATCTGACCGGACTCAGCCAACTGGCCGCCGGCGACTATGTGGTCCACACCGACCACGGCATTGCCCGCTATCACGGGCTCCGGCACCTGAGCGTGGCCGATACCACGGGCGACTATCTCCACCTCGAATATGTCGGCGGCGACAAACTGTACGTGCCGGTCGAGCGCATCAATCTGGTCCAGAAGTATGCGGGCGCGGACGGAAAAGAACCCAGCCTGGACCGCTTGGGCGGCCAGGCCTGGGAGCGCGTCAAGCGCAAGACCAGGGAAGCCATTCAGGCCATGGCGCGCGAGCTGCTCGAAATTCATGCGGTCCGGGAAAGCGTCGAGCGGCCCGCTCTGGCCACCTTCACCGACGACTACGAGGAGTTTGTGGCTCGTTTCCCGTTTGAAGAAACCCGCGGCCAGCGATCCGCCATAGAAGACGTGGAAGCCGACCTGCAAAGCCCCAAACCCATGGATCGTCTGGTCTGCGGCGATGTGGGTTACGGGAAGACTGAGGTCGCACTCCGGGCGGCCTATCTGGCGGTCGAAAATGGCCAGCAGGTCGCCGTCCTGGTGCCTACCACGGTGCTCGCCCAACAGCATGCTGAGACCTTCGGCCGACGTTTTGCCGACTATCCCATCCGGGTCGAGCTGCTCAATCGATTCCGCTCAGCCCAGGAAGCCAAAGCCGTGGTCCGCGGTCTGGCCGCCGGAACGGTGGATATCGTCATCGGCACCCACCGTCTCCTCCAGCGCGACATTGTGTTCAAGGAACTCGGACTGGTCGTCATCGACGAAGAGCATCGGTTCGGGGTGACGCATAAAGAAAAGATCAAACGCCTCCGTCATGAGGTTGATGTCCTGACGCTATCGGCCACGCCCATCCCGCGTTCGCTCAATATGGGTATGATGGGCCTGCGCGACCTGAGCGTGATTGAAACCCCGCCCGTGGACCGTCAGGCCATCCGGACCTATGTGGCCCGCTTTGATGAAGACCTCATCCGCTCGGCGATTCTGCAAGAACTCGCCCGGGGAGGACAGGTCTTTTTTGTCCATAACCGGGTCGAGAGCATCGAAAGAATGGCCGACCAGTTGCGTGATCTCGTGCCCGAGGCGATCCTGGCGATTGCGCATGGCCAGATGGGGGAACGCGAGCTGGAAACAGTCATGCTGGACTTCATGCACCACCGGGTGAACGTGCTGCTGTGCTCGGCCATCATTGAGTCCGGGCTCGATATCCCGACCGCGAACACGATTATCATTAACCGGGCGGACCACTTTGGCTTGGCGCAACTGTATCAGCTCCGCGGGCGGGTCGGACGATCCGCCATGCGCGCCTATGCCTATTTGCTCATTCCGGGGGAACACGCCCTGACTCGGGACGCTCAGCGGCGCTTGGAGGTCCTCCAGGAGCTGGACGACCTGGGTGGGGGGTTTCGCTTGGCGGCCCACGATTTGGAGATTCGCGGGGCGGGCAATCTCCTGGGCAAGGAACAGTCCGGCCGCGTCGCGGCGGTCGGCTATGAGCTCTACGCCCAGATGCTGGAAGAGACGGTCCGCGAGTTGCGCGGGGGCGAGATTGAGGTCGCGATTGAGCCCGAAATTCATATCGGCCTGCCCGCCTACCTGCCCGAGGCCTACATCCCGGATGTCAACCAGCGCCTGGTCTTCTACAAAAAACTGGCCAACGTGAAAGCGCGCAGCGACCTGGAAGACCTCGTCTATGAAATGGAAGACCGGTTTGGCCCCCTGCCCGAGCTCGTCCTGGATTTTATTGAAGTCATGGACCTGCGCCGGGTGCTGCGCCACTATTTGGTCACCGCCGTCTACCGCAAGGGCGAGCGCGTGACCCTGCACTTCCACCCTGACTCGCCCATACAAGGTGAGCGGCTGGTGGCCTTTATTCAGCACAACGATCGGGGTGCCCAGCTCAGCCCGGACTTTCGGGTCTCGTTTGCGCTTGCGCCCCAGGAAGGCGTCATGGAGGCGGTCAAGACTCTCTTGCACGACCTCAACGAATCATGTTAGCCGGTGAAGCGTGATGAAAAGAATGCAAATCCTGATCGGTGTATTGGTCTGTGCCGTGTGGCTGGGACCGGCCGCAAGCCGGGCTGAGGTCATTAACCGCATTGTGGCGACCGTTGACGACGCGCCGATTACTTCCTACGAGATGCAGGGTTTCCGGGAAGAGGCGGGCGCGAGCCCGCTGGCACCCGCCGGCGGGGCGGCGGGGATGTCGGACAGCGAGGTCCTGGATGCGCTCATTATGCAGAAACTGGTCAGAAAGGAAGTGGAAAAGCAGAGCTTGAAAGCTAAAAAGGCCGATATCGACGGCTATATTGCGCGCATCCAGGCGCAGAGCAATCTCACCGACGAAGAATTTGAAGCCGCCCTGATCGAGCAGGGCATGACCATGGAAGCCTACCGCGAACGGGTTGGGACTGAGGTGGAACAGGCGATGTTAATGAGTCGTGAGATCGGCGCACGGGTGAATGTCACGCCCGAGGATGTCCAGCGCTACTACGATGAGCATATCGATGAGTACACTCAGCCCGCACAGGTGCGCGTCCGCCATATTTTCCGTCCGCTCTCGCCCGCCGCGAGCGAGCGAGAGGAGCAGGAGACGGTTGCGCTCGTGCATCAAGTCCGCCAACGCGCACTGGGCGGCGAAAATTTTGGCAATCTGGCAAGCCAGTACTCTTTAGGTCCGGGCGCCGAAAGCGGGGGCGACCTCGGCTATTTTGAACGTGGACAAATGCCCGAAGGCATCGAACAGGTCGCCTTTTCCCTGGAAAACGGCGATATCAGCCAGCCTTTCCGGACCAATTCCGGGATGCATCTGCTCAAGATCGAGGACAAACGGAACGCCGGCCTGCAACCCCTGGAGACCGTTTCCGAGGAGATCAAAAACAAGCTCTATAACGAGGCGCTCCGCGAGCGCTATGCGCGCTGGTTTAACGAGGATCTCCGTTTCCGCCATCACGTTGAAAACTTCCTTGAAGTACCGGAAGATTTTGGCTCGGGCCTCACGGAGACGAGTGGCGTTCTCGATACCGAGGTGGAAGAGGTGGCGCCGGACCGCCTGGAGGTCGGAAAGAAAAAGGGCCTCCTCGGCTGGATCTGGCCGTTCTAAAAAACGCCGTAGTGCTCATGCCTATCAAGCCTGTGCTCGGGGTGACCATGGGCGACCCCACAGGGGTCGGGCCGGAGGTCATACTCAAGGCCCTCCAGTCACCGCCGCCCGGCTGTCGGGTCATCGTTCTTGGCGATCTTGCGGTTTTACAGGAAACGGCGGCCCGTCTGGCGTCTTCCCTCCGCCCGTATGAGTGGCAGGTTGGCGACGCCTTGCCAACCGACGCGCAGTGTCTCCCCGTCCTGGCTCTTTCCCAGCTCGCTCAAACCGAACGTGTCCCCGGCCATCCCACTCGCGCCGGAGGGGATGCCTCCTATCGCTATGTCGAAAACGGCGTGCGTTTCACCCTGGCTGGGACGCTGGACGGACTGGTCACCGCCCCGATCAGCAAAGCCATGTGGCAGGCGAGCGGCCATCCCTACCCCGGCCATACCGAACTTCTGGCCGCGCTGACGGACACGACCGAGGTGCGGATGATGCTGGACGGGTCGCCCCCCCCTTTCTTGGGGGACCGCCAAAGGCGAGGGGGCAAAAGGCCGTTGCGGGTGATTCTGGTGACCACGCATCTGCCCCTGGCTCAGGTTCCGTGTGCCCTGTCGTGTGAACGGATTGAGACAACCATCACGGTCGCCGCGACGCATTTGCACCGTTTTTACGGTCTGCCCCAGCCACGCCTGGCCGTGGCCGGACTTAATCCCCACGCCGGAGAAGCGGGCGCGTTCGGCGATGAGGAACAACGACTGATTCAACCGGCGGTCGAGCAGGCCCGCAGCGCGGGCTGTAACGTGGTCGGGCCGCTGCCCGCAGATACGGTGTTTGTGCGAGCAGTGCGGGGCGAATTCGATGCCGTGATCTGCCAGTATCACGACCAAGCGCTCATTCCGCTCAAACTGTTATCCTGGGAAGACGGGGTCAACGTCACGCTCGGTCTGCCGATTATTCGCACCTCACCCGACCATGGTACGGCGTTTGACATTGCCGGCCAGAACAAAGCCAGTCCGCGCAGCATGCAGGCGGCCTTCGGGCTTGCCGCAGAGATGACGCAACGGACCCAGACGGCCCGGTAGAGGTGGGATTCTCATGAAGCGGCTCTCGCATGACTCGCTGTTGCCGTTTCGTAGGGGTGGGTGCTACCGGCTCCGGTGCTCTTCGACCCCAGGTGCGACTGACGACCTTCAACGTGGGTCAACACACACTCTTCTCGTCCTGAGGGACCGTGACCAGGAGAAAACGTTGGCATGACCACACTCGCCCGGATCGGTGAGCGGCTGAGACAGGACTACGGAGAGCCGGGGCAGCACGCCCATGAACGCCTCCGGAGCTGGCTGGCGGGTGAGGTGCCGTACGCCTATCCTGAGGTGCTCGCCCGGCATCTCGATGCAGACCGTCTGGCCCTGGTGTTTGACGCCTTCTGGCAGGCCCTCCCGTTTGGGACGGGCGGCCGACGCGGACGGGTGGGCTACGGGCCGAACCGCATGAATTCGACAACCGTGGCCATGACCGTCCAGGGGCATTGTCAATACCTCACAGCAGTGTTTCCGAACCGGACTGATTTGGCTGTGGTGGTTGCCAACGATGTCCGGGTGTTTCATGACCTGGCGGGTATGTATGGGTTTCTGGGGGACTCCCATCCTCTCCTGGGCGTGTCCTCCCGATCGCTGGGTAAACTGGCGTGTGAGATTTACGCCGGGAACGGTATCGTCGCCTATTTCGCCGAGCCGGAAAATGACACGGCCGTGCTGACCACGCCGGAGCTGTCCTATCTGATTGGGCAACTAGGCGCGGTCGGGGGTATTAATCTGTCGGCCTCGCATAATCCGCCCGACGACAACGGCATCAAGGTGTATGACCAGTATGGCAGCCAACCGGTGGCCCCGAACGACCAGCGGCTGGTAGATATCATGGCTCAGGCGACGGACATTCGCTCCCTCCCTTTTGCACAGGCCTTGAGCCGGGACCTGATTCGTCCCATTCCCCGTCAGTTGCACGAGGAATACATCCAGACCTATGTACGGCTCTACAACCGGATTCATACCCCGCTGCCCGACTGGCCGATTGTGTTTGCTCCCCTGAACGGCTGTGGGCTGACCACGGTTGGTGCGCTGCTGGAGCAAGTCGGTTTCACAGTGCAGACCCCGCCCGACCAAGGGCCGGACGGAACGTTTGCCGCCATTCCTTTTCGCGTGCCCAACCCCGAAGTTCCCCAGGCGACCGAGCCGGCAAAGGCCTTTGCCGACGCGCATGGGATCGGGGTGGTCCTCTCCAGCGACCCGGACGCGGACAGGGTCGGTCTTGAGGCCAAACTGCCCGACGGGAGCTGGTATCATTTTGACGGCAACCAGCTTGCGGCCATGCTGTGCTATTTCCTGATGCTGGACCCCAGAGGTCCGCAGCGTAGAGGACTGATCATTGAGACCCTGGTGACCACCCGGCTGCTGGGCAAAATCGTGGCCCAGGCGGGCGATTCCTGGATCGTGGACGACCTGCTCGTCGGCTTCAAATACGTGGCAGCGGTCCTGAAAGCCCTGGACCGGACCGGCATCTATCACGATGTGCGGTGTGGACCCGAGCAACTGGTGCTGGCGGTTGAAGAAAGCCACGGCGGCATGCTCGTCCCGCATATCAAAGATAAGGATGCCGCGCCGGTCTGCCTCTACTTCGCCACCCTGTATCAACAGCTCTGCCAAGAGCGGAAAACGCTGCTCGACTACTATATCCACATCCTGGAAGAGTTAGGCGGCTATGCGGATGTGAACCGATCCATCATGATGAGCGGGGCGGAGGGGGTGTTGCGCCGAGACCGACTGATGCGCTCCCTGCGTGAAACACCGCCTCGGCAGCTTGGCGGGTTTACCGTTACGGATATGATTGATTACCGGGACGAGACGCGCTTTGGACCCTTTGTGAGCGAAACCGATCAGTTCCCCCGGAATGTCTTGCAGATCGTGACAGACGGTGGCGTGATAATCATCCGTCCGTCAGGCACGGAACCGAAACTCAAATTCTACTGCCAGCTCCTGCCCCACGAGACGGAAACCGTCCTCCGTGGGCGAGCGCTTTTGGAGGCCGTCCAGACCAGGGCCGCGGCCGTGGCCGGACAGGTCTATAACGATCTCCTGGCCCGGCTCGACTGTCGCCTGAGTGAGGTCAGCCTGCTCCTGTCCGATATTATCGATCTCGCCCATAAACGCGCCTTTGACACCGGTACGCTCCCCCGGTTACGGCAGGCGTTCCTGTCCGGGTCGTTGCCGAGCCTGGACGACACGCTCGCCTGGCTCCGAGAGAAGACGGCCGATATGACACCAGGGGCAGACCCCTTACCCGCCCTGAGAGCGCCGCTCTCCGTGCTGTGCGAGCAGTGGCGAACCGAGGGACTTTCGAGTCCAGCCCTGGAGGCGCTGCGGCGATGGACCCAACAAACTCAACCGACCCAACGGACACGCCCATGCGACGCAGAGTGAGCGTCATTGGAGGCGGGACCGGGTCATTCAACGTCCTGTCGGGTCTGCGTCCGTATGCGGACCTGTGGATCCAATCCATCGTGACCATGATGGATTCGGGCGGCGACTCGGGGCGTCTCCGGGATGAATTCGGAGTGCTGCCACCGGGGGATATGCGGCGCTGTCTGGTCGCCCTGTCGGAAGAGAGCCAGCTCCTGCGCGATCTGTTTTCCTTTCGGTTTGTGGACGCGCCCCTGGAGGGCCGGAGCTTTGGCAATCTTTTTTTTCTCGCCCTGACAAAAATTCTGGACTCCGAGAAGCAGGCGATCGAAGCCATTAGCCGGATACTCAAAATACGGGGTCGCGTCCTGGCCGTGACCTGGGACCACGCCCATCTGTGCGCGGAGCTGACGGACGGGACCCTGGTCACGGGGGAAGCCAATATCGACGTGCCCAAGCATGACCCGGCCATCCCGATCCAGCGGGTGTATCTCACGCCTGCGGTGCGGGCCAACCCCGAGGCTGTCCGGGCCTTACAGGAGAGTGATTTCATCATCTTTGCGCCGGGGAATTTATACACCTCAACCATTCCCAACGTCTTGGTTCGCGGTATTCCGGAAGCACTCCAAAACGCACGCGCGCCCATCATTTACATTCTCAATCTCATGACTCGTCATGGAGAAACCGATGGCTATTCAGCTTCTCAGCACGTGGCAAAGCTGGCCGAGTATGCGGGGCGGACTCCCGATGCGGTGGTTGTCCACCGGGGTGGGATTCCCCCGGCACTGGCACGCAAGTATCAGGAAGAACAGGCCGCACAGGTCAGGCTTGATACTGAGGCGCTGTATGACCTGGGAGTAAAAGTGGTGAAATTCGGGAACGTCATGTCGGCCCATTCGCTGGTGCGGCACGACCCGGCCCGCACGGCGCGTGTGGTGGGCGAACTGTTTGAAGAGTTGGGCGGCGGCGCGCGCCAGTAATGCGACGGGACACGGTAGCGGATGAGCGAAACGCAGATGTTTGAGCGGATCAGGCAGCTCGTATGCACCGCGGATCAGATGGCCCTGGACCAGTATGGCCGGAGTCCGGGTTCGCTCAAGCCCGACGGTTCGTGGGTCACACCCGCGGACGGCATGATCGAGGGCTTTCTGCGTCGTGAGCTGACGGCGCTCTTTCAGGGGGACGTGGGGATTTTCGGCGAAGAGCAGGGCTGGTCCGGCAACCGTTCGGCCGCGTATATTGCCCTGCTTGATCCGATCGACGGGACGGCGGCCTTCCGCAGCCGCATCCCCGTGTGGGGCATTTCCCTGGCGGTGTTCCAACAGCAGGCGAGGACCGACCTGTGGGAACCATGCATCGGCATTTTCAGTATGCCGGCGGCCAAGCATGTTTTTCTGAGCGCCCACGGCAAGCGCGCCGAGTGGAATGCCGCCCCCCTCACCATCCCGCCCGTCCAGTCGGCCATCAGAAAATCCGACTATCTGGGGGTCTCATCGGACGTGCAGCACTGGAATGTGAGTCAATATCCCGGCAAGATGCGGAGCTTCGGCGTCTCCGGTTACGAGGTCATTCTGGTCGCCACCGGCGCACTCCAGGCCAGCTTTCTCACCCGCTTCCACTTTTATGATATTGCCGCGGCAGCGATGGTGTTATGGCAGGCCGGGGGAGGGCTGTATCGACTCTCCGGCGAGCCGGTGACCCCAACCGAAATGGTACGGAAGACGAGAGATCGGCCAGAGGCGTCGGAAGCGCCCGTTATCGCCTGTCACCCCGCCCACCTCGAAGCGCTGTTGGAGATGAACTTCCGGCCCTTTTGACGGTTTGTTTGAGTCCTTATCGGCCCGCTTCTCCCTCCAGGGTCAGGACAGTGGAAGCATCCGTTGACAGCGCCTGTCCACTCTCGTGCTTACATTGTATGCACTCGGCCGGGACGGAGGTTGGCTGATGAAAACCGCCCTCGTTCAAATTGGGAATTCGCGCGGTGTCCGCATCCCCAAGGCATTCCTGGAACAGTGCCAGCTCCACGACCAAGTCGAACTTGAACTCCGGCACGACTACCTGGTCATTCGTCCGGCCAAACAGCCCCGGAGCGGCTGGGAGGAGGCCTTTCGCCACATGTGTGAACATGGGGATGATGCCCTGCTTGATGGAGAACCCCTGTCGGCCACCGAATGGGATACCACGGAGTGGGAATGGTAGTTGCCCGTTTTGCGGTTTATCTGGTGAGACTCGATCCTACACAAGGGCATGAGATTCAGAAAACGCGCCCATGTGTCGTCATATCGCCCGATGAAATGAATCGACATATCGGCACGGTTATGGTCGCCCCGATGATGACAAAGGGGCGTCCTTATCCTACCCGGGTTCCCGTCCGTTTTCAGAGAGAAAGCGGTCAGGTCGTCCTAGGTCAGATACGCACGGTTGACAAAACGCGCTTGGTCCGCCGCCTGGGAAAAATCAGCGACAGGGCCGCACAAGAGGTTCTGACCATCCTGGGCGAAATGTTCGCGCCGTAGGGTGAGAGCAGATGAGAGGGGAGAGGGGCAGACCGTCGGGTCTGCCCCGGTGACAAGCTAGGCGCTGGCCGCAACCAACTCGGCCTGCTCCTTGGGCAGTTGGAAGGCCGGATCGGTCTGAAGCACGGGCAGGACTTTCTCGGCAAAGAGCTGGAAGCTGCGGTTCAGTTTCGGGGCCGGCAGGCCGCCGAAGGCGAAGGTGCCGACCATGTGGTCGAGCGCAACCGTCTCGTGAATATAGCGGATTTTTTCGAGCACCTGGTCCGGCGTGCCGGCCGCATGCAGGCTGCGGAAGAACTCGATCGCCTTGACCTTGGCTTCCGCGTCCGCGTTGAGCTTGGCATAGGTCTTGGCCATTTTGCCGTAGAACTCATAGCCCTTGACGCTTTTCAGTTTGCCCGAGGAAAAACCGTAGTGGTTTTCAATGGAGTCGAACAGCGTGCCCATATAGTGCTGGGCTAGGTCTTCGGCTTCTTTGGCATCGTCGGAAACCAGGACGTTGAATAAGCCGATGGGCGGACGGGGCGTGATGTTGTTGGCTAGGGCGGTCTCGCAGTAGCGCTGGTAGTCCGTGGCCGTGTCTTCCCAACTGCGCTGGGCGATGATCAATACGCCGAAGCCCATCTTGGCCATGATGTCCGCCGACTCCGGGCTGACCGACGAGGCATAGAAGCGGGTCTCGGGATTGGAGAGGGGCCGCGGGCGGACCTGAATGTCCGGAATCTGATAATACTTGCCCTCGTACGAAAAGCTGTCCTGGGTCAGACCCAGACGAATGATGTCGGCGCATTCGACAAAACGCTCGCGCGACTCGTCCATGGGAATGCGGAAACCGGCGTATTCGACCGTGGCTGCGCCGCGCCCAAAGCCGAAGATCGTGCGTCCGCCGGACACGAGGTCGAGCAGGGCGATTTTCTCGGCGATCTCGACCGGGTCGTGCCAGGGCAGCACGATGACCGCGGTGCCGAGCTGAATCTTCTTGGTGCGCCCGGCCATATAGGACAACAACTGACACGGGTCGGGCGACATCACATAGCCGGTGAAGTGGTGGTCCAGACTCCACAGCGAGTCAAAGCCATAGCCTTCCGCCTTATCCGCCAGCGACAGTTCTTCCTGATAGGTCTGTAGGTCCGGCTTGCCGTCAAAACTGGTCAACTGCATGATCGTACCGACTTTCATGATTCCTCCTTTTTTCTTTCCTGGGTTTTCCTCCGAGTACGATGAAGCGCCTATTGTAGAAGAGCGCGGCCGATTACACAAACGGTCCAAAGAGCAAGGGTCAGTCGGGCCGCTTGCGGCGCGCCTTTGAAAACTCTCCGTCTTTCTGGTACAGCGTCGGGTCGAATACCACACAAGGGAGATGTATGACAACCGATTCCTTACTGATTGACTGTGACGGACATATCCTTGAACCGCCCGATCTGTGGGAGCAATACCTCGACCCGGCCTATCGTGACCGGGCGCTCCGTATCCGCGTGGACCCGGACGACGGTTACGAATACCTGGAGGTTGACACCAAGCGGTCCAAGCTCACCCGTCCGGGTACGCTGGGCAACCTGGGCGGCATGGGCAAACAGGTGGACGAGGCCACAGAATTGCGCCAACGGGCCATGCGGGGCGAGATCCGGCCCGAAGAGGTGCGGGCGATCCGACCGGGGCCGGAACTGACCTATCTCAAGGGCGCGGCGTTCGGCACCATGGATATGAAGGAGCGGGTGGAACTGCTCGACCGCGAGCACATGGACAAGGCCATCCTCTACCCGACCCTGGGGCTGCTGTGGGAGGCCGAACTGCTCGACCCCGAGCTGTCCGCAGCCTACTGCCGGGCGTATAATCGCTGGATTGCCGACTTCTGCCGGGACTCGGGCGGACGACTCGTACCTATTGCCCACGTGTCGCTCGGCGACCCCCAGGAAGCCGCCCGCGAAATCGAACGCGCCGTTGCGGACGGCTGTCAAGGGGTGTTCGTCAGCCCGTTTACGATTTCACGCATCCCCCACGGCGACCCCCGCCACGATATTGTCTTTGCCACCGCTCAGGACTGCGACATCCCGTTTGCCATTCATCCCACGTTCGAGCCGCCCGAATGGGGTATCCACCAGCGCTACGACAAATTCGGCTGGGCCATGTGGTATGTGGACCTGTTCGCCGGTCAGGGCGTACAGCACGCTTTTGGCACCTTGTTTCAATGGGGCGTGTTTGAACGTTTCCCGCGTTTGCGGGTCGTCGTCCTGGAATCGCAAGCCGGCTGGATCGGCTATTTTCTCGACCGGGCGGACGCCATCTTCGCGGGCACGACGTTTGGGGCGACCGTGCGTCTCAAGGAAAAACCGTCGTACTACTTCAAACGGCAGTGTTATATTTCCGCAGACCCCGAAGAGCGTACCATCGCCTCCCTGACCGATCTGGTCGGTGCGGACAAGTTCTTTTGGGCGAGTGACTATCCCCACCCGGACCACCCGGCGAACTATCTCGAAGAATTGCAGATGATGGTCACGCCGATGAGCGAAACCGCCCGGCGTGGCATCCTGGGAGAAAACGTCGCCCGTGCCTATCGGCTCGACTGAACGGTGTGGGTCCGCACAACCGGGCGACCCCTTACCGACCGTACAACAGACCGTTCCGGGTCCGATTGAAAGGAGAAGGCATGGCCGATCACGATATCAAGAACGCCGTCCGAGACATTGAGTGTCCGGTATTTGAGAACCCGGCATTCACCACCCCGCCGCCATTGGAAAAGGCAACCGTGGCCATTGTCACCTCGGCGTCGCTGCATCATCCTGAGCAGGACGATTTTGCCGCGCGTGACACGAGCTACCGGACGCTGGACGCTGCCCGGCGGGACTATATGGTCGGCCACTGGAGCCCGAACTTCGACAACTCCGGTGTGGCCGCCGACCTCAACGTTGTCTTCCCCATTGACCGGCTGGATGAACTGGCCGCGCAGGGAACAATCGGCAAGGTGGCGGACACCCATCTGGCCTATGCCGGCAATCAGTTTGATCTGGCCCAGATTCGGGTGGACGGTGGACCGGCCGGTGCGGCCCTGCTCAAGGAGCAGGGCGTTGACGTTGTGCTCCTGACCCCGGTGTGACCACTGTGCACGCGTACCGTGTGTACGCTGGCCCATATTTTTGAAGCGGCCGGCATGGCGACGGTGGCGTTCGGCTCGATCCGTCAACACGTGATCGGCACCGCGCCGCCGCGCGGGCTGGCGTGTGATTTTCCGCTGGGCCGACCGCTCGGAAAACCGAACGATCCCGCGTTTCAGCATCGCGTTCTGGCGCACGCCTTGGCGATGCTGAAACGGACCGAGCCTGGGGTCGAAGACTTTGCCGAGTCGGTGACGGACCAGGAAACCGCAGTACTGGCCTGCCCGCTGCCGCCCCGCCACGACCCGGACACCCATCCCGCGGTTGATGAAGCCCGCGGTCTGCGGGCCGCCTATGAGCGGGCGGTCACACAATACGGCAATCGAGTGGGAGCCGGTCGTGCCATCAGCGCGGACGATATCCCCTCCGCCCTTGAGGCGTTTATCCGCATCAGCCAGGGAACGCCGTGGAAGGAAGCCAAGATTCCCGGTGTGCCGGCCCGCGTCGCCCAAGACATTCGGGGCTATTATGAAACCGCGGCCCTGGCCATTGCCGGTCATACGCCTGCGGCCTGGGCCGGGTTGCGTTGGTTTCGGGACTCCACCCAAGCCGGTCAGGTCATCCGCGCCGCCCAGCAGGCCATGAAAGCCGCGGATGTGCGACGCGATCTGTGGTTTTTTCTACTGCCCATGGACAGCATGCAGAGCTAAGGAGGAGGGTTATGGCGTCTTTTTTATCAATGGACGATCCTACATTCTGGAAGCAGTATCCGGAGGAACTGAAAGAACTGGTCGAGACGCCCTTGGAGGGTGTCACCGGACTGGCCTATTTTTTACTCGGCGACAGGAAGGACAACCCGCCTACCGTAGTGACGCTGCGTATGGGACCCAACTGGACCCTGCCGCGGCACGCCCACGACTGCCATCGGTTTGAGATTGTCGTGCAGGGCACGCTGGACGTGGGTGAGCGTATCCTCAAGCCCGGCGATGTGATGATGACGGAGCCCGGTGTGGCCTACGGCCCGCATATTGCCGGCCCGGAAGGCTGCACTACGTTTGAGATTTTCAGTAATCACCGGGGGTCCTACGTCACTCTGGTTGATACCCCGGAGGGCCGGGTCGAGTGTGATGTCTCTACCCGAGAAGGCATGCAGAAAATGGAACAGGCCATGCTGCGCGATATGGAGGCCAGCGGGCAGGCGTGAGGTAACGCGGGTCTGGACGGCCTCCTTCGCATGTCTCTTTTCCCTTCGCTTTTTTATGGTTGGGTCGTCACCGCTTGTGCTTTCGTTGTGCTCTTCGTGACCTACGGGATACAATACTCCTTTGGAGTGTTCCTGCCCGCCATGCTGGATGAATTGGGCTGGCAGCGCGCCAGCCTGGGCGGAGCGTTTTCGCTCTACACCATGATCTATAGCGGCTGTAGCTGGGTCAGCGGACGGCTGACCGACACGGCCGGCCCCCGCTGGGTCGTCATGGCCGGCGGGCTGTTGCTGGGCAGTGGCATTATCGCCACCAGCCAGATGACGGCCCAGTGGCAGCTCTACCTGTGCTATGGGCTGATTGCCGCGCTGGGCATGAGCAGCGCCTATATTCCCTGCAATACAACGGTGGTCAAATGGTTTCAGCGCAAACGCGGTCTGGCCTTGGGGTTGGCGGCGAGCGGGAGCAGTTGCGGCATCCTGCTCTGCCCCTGGCTGACCGCTCTCTGTATTGCCCGTTGGGGCTGGCGTCCGGTCTATTTTGCGTGCGGCCTCATCATCCTGGTCCTGCTCCTCACCCTGGCGCGCTTTATGGTACGCAACCCGGAACAGCTCGGGTTGACGCCTGACGGCGAGCCTGCGGCCCAGAGCTCGGCTCCGCTGCCGGACAGTCAAACCGCAGCTTTCAAGAGCTGGACCCTGTCGGAAGCCTGGACCACGCCGGCGTTCTGGTTGTTCGGCTTCGCCCTGGTGGCCATGTTCCTGACCATCCCCGTGCCCTTCGTGCATATTGTGGCGTTTGCGCAAGACCTGGGGGCCTCACATGCAGATGGGGCCCTGACGGTGAGCATTATGGGGGCGAGCGCCTTACTGGGCAATCTCTGTCTGGGTCCGCTGTCGGATCGTATCGGTCGGCGGAGCGGCATGGCCGTGAGCCTGAGTGTCCACATCACGGCCTATCTTCTCTTTTTTTCGGCACAGGGGCTCGGGGCGTTATACGCGGGCGCGGCCGCCTTTGGGTTTTTCTACGGCGGCCTGACCACGCTGCTGCCGGCCTTGGTCGGAGACTTCTTCGGCCGGTTACACGCCGGGTCCATTACCGGGTTTTTATTTGCTTGGGCCGGGGTGCTGGGAGCCTGGGGACCGATGATTGCCGGCTATCTGCGGGATGTCAGCGGCAGCTATCAGTCTGCCTTTCTCTACGGCGCGGGGACTGGCGGCCTCGCCTTGGTCCTCCTCCTCCTGACGCCACGACCGGCTGTTTCTCGTCGTGCAGTATGAATACAGCGAAGCCGGTTGCCTGTCCCTGCTTCCCAGGCTAAGCCGCTTCTCTCGGCGAGAGAGGCGAGGCAGCAGCGACACCCGCTCCGGCCCCTGTGCGTCAGGCCGGCCGGCCCCCCGCTTCCGGCGTGCGCCGCAGGCCGCCGATCAGAGCCATCAGCGTGACGGTCGTTTCCTGCTGGCCCTCCGCGCTCGTCTCCGGCTGGGCCATGTGGAGCGCCGCCTCAAAGCAGGCCGCCCACACGAGACGACACAGGGGA
>JAJDTY010000084.1 GCA_022826945.1 Candidatus Binatia bacterium | reverse complement strand
GACTTCTCGACCATAGAGATTACCGCGGTGATTATCACCGGCACGGCCGAGGGGGTTCTCAAGGACCTGCCGGGCTGGGAACGCCTGGGCGTGAGCCGGTTGATCCTTGACTTTCCGTCGTTTGTGTCCGACCCTGGCGATATGGCTGCCATCTTGGAAAAAATTGCCGCCGAGGCCGAGATGGAAGCGACGTAGCCGAATCCTGTCCCCTGTCCTAATCCACGCGGTCTCACGGCGGCGCGAACGTCCTAGAACCTGGGGCGAGCTATGGCCAAGCGGAGTGCCGGGTACGATGTCGTCATTGTTGGTGGAGCCATTATTGGCAGTGCCGTCGCCTACTTTCTCACCACGGACAAAGACTTTCAGGGCCGCGTGCTCGTCATCGAAAAAGACCCCTCCTATCAGTATTGTTCAACCACGCGCTCCTTAGCCTCGATTCGGCAGCAGTTCTCCACCCCGGTGAATATTCACCTGTCCCAGTTTGGGGTGGAGTTCCTGCGGACGGCCAAAGACCGCCTGGGGGCGGATGTCGAGATCAGCTTTCGGGAGGCGGGCTATCTGCTGCTCGCGAGTGAGCAGGGGAAAACCATTCTTGAACGCAACGCGCGGGTCCAAACCCAGCAGGGTGCGGATGTCTGTCTGCTGGGTCCGGCCGAGTTGCAGGCGCGTTTCCCGTGGCTCGCGACCTTGGACCTCGCCGCCGGTTGCCTCGGGCTGTCCGGAGAAGGCTGGTTTGATGCCCACAGCCTGCTGTACGCGCTCCGCAATACGGCCGTTGCACGGGGCGCTGAGTTTCTGGTCGGCGAGGTCGTTGCGCTGCACGTTGCGCGGCAGCGTCTGGAGGCCGTGCAACTCGCCGACGGACGGGTCTTTTCGTGTGGCGATCTCGTGAATGCCGCCGGTCCGGCTGCCGGGAAGATCGCCCGTATGGCTGATATCGAGCTGCCGGTCGAAAGTCGGAAACGCTGTGTGTTCGTGTTCGATTGTCGGCAGGCCGACGTGCTGCAAGCCTGCCCCTTGGTCGTGGATGTCTCCGGCGTCTATTTTCGTCCCGAAGGCCAGTACTTCGTGTGCGGGGTGTCTCCACCGGCAGACCAGGACCCCCCGACAGAAGATTTTCGGGTGGAGTATCATCTGTTCGATGAGATCGTCTGGCCGGCCCTGGCGCACCGCGTTCCCATTTTTCAAGCGATCAAGCAGGCCAACGCCTGGAGCGGGCACTACGCCTATAACACGCTTGACCAGAATGCCGTTGTAGGTCGGCATCCCGCGCTGAAAAATTTCCTTTTTGCCAACGGCTTCTCCGGTCATGGGGTCCAACAGGCTCCTGGCGTTGGGCGCGGTATCGCCGAGCTGATTGTACATGGCGCATACCGGACGGTGGACATCACGC
Organism: Candidatus Binatia bacterium; assembly: GCA_022826945.1. GTDB lineage: Bacteria > Desulfobacterota > Binatia > Bin18 > Bin18 > Bin18. The sequence continues at coordinate 10,843 of JAJDTY010000084.1, read as the reverse complement.
CGCTCGGGTTTGAACGCGTGGTCGCGGGACGGCCGCTGCGAGAACTCAATGTGATCTAAATACTTTAAGGAGGGTGCAGTATGGCTGAGTACAAAATTATTTCATCCGATAGTCATGTGTTCGAGCCGTCGGATTTATGGACCAGCCGGGTCGATGCTCGGTTCAGAGAGCGGGCTCCGCATGTCGTCCGCCGTGAGGAAGACAATACCGATTGGTGGGTCTGCGACGGGGTGAAAGGAGTCAGCGGGGGTTCCGGCGGCTCACAGGCCGGCAAGCGATTCGTGCCCGAAGAGCGGGACTCGATGAGGTTTGGCGACGTCATGGAAAACGTCCGACCCGGAGCCTATCTCCCCGAGGAACATCTCAAAGATCTGGACTTGGATGGCATTGATGCCGACGTGCTCTACCCGACGCAGGGATTGCTGCTGTACAGCATTCCGGATGGTGAGCTCCTGACCGTCTTGTGCCGGGCCTATAACGACTGGCTGGCCGAGTTCTGCCAGCCCTTCCCGCAGCGGATCAAGGGTATCGCCATGCTGAATGTTGACGATGTCCCGGAGAGTGTCAGGGAGTTGGAGCGCTGCGCTAAGCTGGGACTGTGCGGTGCCATGATCACGGTCTACCCGCTGGAGGAGCATAGCTATGATTCCCCCGAGTATGAGCCGCTGTGGGCCGCGTCCCAGGATTTGGGCCTCCCGCTGAGCCTGCACATTGCGACCAACCGGCCCGCTCCAAACTCACCCCTGGTCGACCTGGAAGCGGTCAGCACCGCCTTTCTGACCAATGTCGATTACTGGGTGCGCATGTCGCTGTCGCATATTATTTTTAGTGGCGTGTTCGAGCGCTATCCGAAACTCCAAGTCGGGTCGGTCGAGCAGGAGTTGGCCTGGGTGCCGCATTTCCTGGAACGGATGGACTATAATTTCATTCAACGCCCGGCGACTGGGGGCCGGCAGAAATTCAAGGAAGATATGCTGCCGAGCGATTATTTCCGGCGGAACGTCTTCCTCAGCTTCCAGGAAGACGCCCTCGGGATCAGGGACCGTGATATCATCGGTGTGGATAATATCCTGTGGGGCTCGGACTATCCCCATCCGGAGTGCACCTTCCCCAACTCGCGCCAGGTGCTGGAGACCATCCTGACGGACTGTAGCGAAGAGGAAAAGGCGAAAATCGTCGGGGGGAATACCGCCCGAATTTATCACTTTGATTAAAGGCGGGGTGATAAAGAGGGGGTAGGCAGGAGCGAAAATCGAAAGCGGGACGATGGCGCATACTTTACAGCCTCCCGGTATTGAAAATGCCGAAGCTTTGTACGCTCGGATTCGCGCCGAGAATCAGGGTCATTGGCCCAGGTTCTCGGCGGCGGAGTACCGGCGTCGCTATGAGGCAATCCGCACTGCGATGGCTGACCGTCATATCGACTGCCTGCTCATGTTCAGCAACGGGTATGTCTTTAGCGCGAATCTGATCTATGTCGGCAATTATATCGATATTGCCTACGGAGCCATTGTCTTTCCGTTAGAGCAGGAGCCTACCTTGTTTGCGAGTCTCTACTCGTTCCTGCCGCAGGCGGCTGCGCAGTCGAGCATCCGAGACGTTCGCTGGGGAGCGGGAGTGAACCACCACGCGCTCGTGGAGCGGCTTAAAGAGGGCGGGCTGGAAGCGGGAACGGTGGGTATTGCCGACCGTGTCCCCCACGACCTCTGGCTCTTTCTGCACGATGCCCTCCCTGAAGCGACCTTTGTCGAGGCTCAGGATCTGATGTATCAGATCCGGCTGTGCGCCAGCCCAGAAGAAATCGAATGGTATCAAAAGGGCGCGGAACTGTGCGACCGTGCCTTTCGTGCTGTCGTTGATACGGTCGAGCCGGGTATGAAAGATTCTGAGATCATCGCAACGCTCCATGGAACATATCTCAAGTTGGGTGGCTCTCTGTATGGGGCGGCACTGGCTTCCACCTCAATGGCTCAGCCTTCTATTCCCTACTCCTGGTGGGTAGCGGGAGGGTCTACCCGGACTATCCAGCCCGGAGATCTGATTCTAACCGAGACCACGGGAACGTATTATGGTTACCCAGGGCAGCTCATCCGTCCGGTCGCTTTGGGAGAGCCCCCGCCCCAGCTCAAAAAACTAGAGGAATTAGCGGTCACGCTGTACTCAGAGGTTCAAAAAGTTGTGAAGGTCGGCAATACGCCGAGGGATGTGTTTGCGCTGTCTCAGCGTATTCTCGACGAAGGGTATACGGTTCAGTGTCCGGTGATCCATGGCTATACCCAGGTGATCAACCCACCCTATGCTTCTGTGCCGGGTGACCCGTGCTGGGCGGTCGATCTTGACGTCCCGTTTCAAGAGAATCAGCTCATTGTCATTGAACCCAATCCCGTCACACGGGATATGCAGTGTGGGTTCTTTATTGGAGATATGAATCGGGTGACACCGCAGGGCGCGAGTTCGCTCCACCAGTATCCGTTACAACTGACGGTGAAGGCGGTGTAGCACCTCCACCGGATTCTTCTCTCTCCGCCAGGTCCAACGGGAGGAGCGTGGGCCTTTCCTCTCGTGATAGGTAAACGGACGGGATCAATAAGGAGGCACGCATGGGGCAAGAGTCGGACCGTATGCTGCGGGAGCTTGTTGAAAAAGAAGCCATCCGCGAGTTGGTCCATCGCTATTGTTGGGCTGTGGACCGGGGGGAATTTCAGGATGTGATGGCGCTGTTTCACGATTCGTGTGACCTGATCGTCAGCCCTCCTGGCCGACGTCGAGAAGGCCGCGCCGCCGTCGAGCGTTGGTACGGACGCTATATGCGCCATCGTCTCGGGGTCCTACGGCATCTCATTCATAACCAGGTCATCACCCTTGACGGTGATCGGGCGTTTTCAAAAAGTTATTTTGATGCGGTCGGTGATCTGAAGGGCGAATCTGTTGTGGTTGCCGGATTTTACGAAGACATGCTGCTCCGTGTTGAAGGGGAGTGGAAATTTACGGAGAAAGTCATTGGTACGGACTTCATGGTTCCGCTGCATGAAGGCTGGGGTGGAGAGAAATTCAAAGTCCGGCCGTGGTGGTATGACGGAGAGAAGACGCCGAAGGAGTGAAAGTCCCCTCCTTTGGAGGGGATTTCAATAGTGGATTAGTCCTCTTTATACGCTTTCGTCCGGAACCAGTCCTATTAAATCGATCACGACCTTGCAGCCGGGAATCGGCAGCGGACCGGGGATACGGACGGTGGTACTTGCCGGTGGGTCGGTCGGAAAGGCTTCGGCCCACGCCGCAAAAGACGTAAAAAACTCGCCGAAGTCCGTATAAAACCCACGCCGGCGGAGCAGTTGGTCGCGCGAGGTGCCGGCCGCCCGGCAGATCGCCTCGATGTTTTTCACAATATAGTTCACCTCTTTTTCTGCGGCGGACGAGTAGTGCGGAAAATTCGGGTCAATGCGCGCCTCAACCGGCACTCCGGTGCGATAGTCGGTGGCCATCTGGCCGGAGAAAAAGAGGAAGGGGCCGGCCTGGACGGCTTGTGGCTCATGGGCCAGAGGAATAGGAGCTGACTCGGTCCGGATGGTGCGCTTGGCTGGTCCGTCCTGCGGGACATAGGCAACCAGATTGATGGCGATACGCAGGCCCGGAACACCGAGGTCGTTGACCGGGACGGTGGTTCGGGCGGGCGGGTCTGTGGGGAAATACTGTTTCCAGACCTGTTCCAGGCGGTAAAAGTCCTGGATGTCCGTCATATAGACTTCCGCCTTGACCACATGCTCAAGTGATGCGCCTGCGGCCTGCAGAACGGCCTGCTGGGCCTTCAGAATATATTCGGTTTGCAAGCGGGCGCTCTCCGCATAATAGGGAAAGTTGGGATCGACCCGGGCCTCGGGCGCAAGCCCGGTTGAAAAGTCGGTGGCGGTCAGGCCGGCGGTGAAGATAAACTCCCCGGCTTTCACGCCGTAGTGATACAGGGCTTGGTTGTTGAGCCCGTGTACGGTCGGCGGGGGCAGGACCTCGGCCTGAATAATTTCTGGCCGCTGGCCGGTCTCGGACACAAAGCCCACCAGATCGGTCTCCAGGGTGCAGCCCGGTACGGGCAGTTCTTCCAAGAGAACAGTGGTATGCGGCGGAACGCCAGTGGAGCCAAAAGTCTGCTGTAAGACCTGGGAGGCGCCGTGCAACTCCTGGGTATGGGTATGGTAGAGCGTGAATGAGACACACTGTTCCAGGGAGGAGCCTGCAGCCTCAAGCGTGGCGCGCAGATTGTTGGCAATATACTGGGTCTGGCGTTCGATATTGCTTCCGTGGTGGGGGAAGTTCGGGTTAATGGTGGCCGCCGGTGGAATGCCGGTCTGAAAATCCGAGGCCACTTGTCCGGAGATAAAGACAAATGGTCCGGCCTTGACTGCGGGTGAGTATGCGACGCGCGGTCTGGGAAGAGCCTCTGGAAAGATCGCCTCTTTTTTCATAGCTTCCTCCTTTACATTGCCGTCTTCTTCTTTCTCTTCGGCTGTGTCAAGGCTTGTTCTTCGTTCGCTTGCAGGGTGTTGCGGCCAGTGTCACAATTGAGCCCGACAGGATTCTACCGAGGAGCCATAAGGAGGGCCGGCATGCAGAAAATCCAACGCGGCGAGGTAACCAAATACGCCTTCGACAACCGGGACGAGCCCGTCCTGCGGGTCCAGGCCGGTGAAGTCTTCCAGGTGGAGACCGAGGATGCGCTTACAGGTTTGATCGAGGACGACAGTGATAATCCCGTTGTCCATCAGTTTGTGGATGATCCCCACGTTGCCGCGCTCGCGGTCGCCTATCCACCCAAATACAACCCCGTGGTCGGGCCGGTTTATATCGAAGGCTGCGAGGCGGGGGATGTGCTGGCCGTGCATATCGACTTTATCGATCCCTGGCGCTACGGCTTTTCGGGTATTCTGCCGGGTATTGGCCCGTACGGCAATTCGACCCTGTTTGACGGCCAATGCGCTCAGGCACGGGTCCAGGTGATCGAGCATCTGCCCGGACCGAGCGGCCATACCCGCGACGGCAAGGGCGTCTATTCCGATAAGCTGACCTGGGACCTCCAGCCCTTCTGCGGTACGCTGGCCACCGCGCCGGAGCGAGAAGTCTTCACCTCTCTCCTCGGACAGGGTCCCTTTGGCGGCAATATCGATTGCCGCGATATCTGCGCCGGACACACGATCTATCTGAACTCCTATAACCCGGGCGGCCTGCTGTACATCGGGGATATTCACGGCGGCCAGGGAGACACCGAGTTTACCGGCATTGCTGACGAGACCCGCGCCACCGTGCAGTTGAGCTGTACGGTGGTGAAGAATAAACGCCTGCCCTGTGTGCGGATTGAAAAACCCGACAGTATCGTGGCGGTGGGCATTAACCGGCCTATGGAGCAGGCCGTGTACGATGCGGCCCAGAATATGCTCGAATGGCTGCGTGAAGACTACGACATCAAGCCGCAGGATATGTATATCCGCATGTCCTGCGATCCCGCTTTCCGGGTGCGGACCTATCAGATGGTCCGGGCGCTCACCATCGAACACGTTGTCGGGGCGGAATATCCCAAGGAACGGCTGAGCGCAGCCTTTTAGCGACAAGGAGCAAGTCCATGGCCGACTTACTCGTACACGGTAAATACCTCCTCAACCCGGCCCAGCCGGGAGAAAAAACGGCGGTGGTACAGGACGCGGCCGTTGCGGTAACGGGGACCAGTATTGTGGCGGTGGGGAGTTATAGCGCGCTCAAAAAGCAATACCCCGACTACCGAGAGATCGGTTCAAACGAACATCTCGTTATGCCCGGCCTTATAGATGTGCATCACCACGGTTGGGGGCTCAGCGCGGTCCAGCAGGGCGCGCTGGACGACACCCTGGAGCCGTGGATCTACGACTTGCTGATGCTTAAATCCCCGACCAACGTCTATCTGGATACGCTCTACGGCAATATGAAGCTGCTTGAGTCCGGGGTGACGACGGTCCTGCACAGTCATTTCTGCCGCACGGGGAACTACGAGGACGAGGTCAACGCGACGCTCAAGGCCTATGAGACCTCGGGGCAGCGGGTTGCCCTGGCGCTTGAGGTGATGAATCAGCACCCGTTTGCCTATGACGACGACTGGTTTCTACAACACCTGAGCGCGCCGCTCCGCACACAGGTTGAAGCCGCGCTGCAGGCCCGTCCGCCCATGGATCGCGATACCTATCTGAACCTTGTCGAGAAATATTATGCCGAGCGTAATCAGGAGGGCACGGCCAAGGTCAAGATTCTCTACGGGCCGATTAACGCCGTCTGGACAACACCGGATATTCTTGAGGCGATTGGGGAACGGGTCCAACAGGGGAGGGGGCTCCACCTGCACGTTGTCGAAACGCCGTATCAGGCCGAATACTTCTTTAAGCACTACGGCAAGAGCAATATTGCCTGGCTGCACGATATGCATCTGCTCGGCCCCCGCACCTCTTTTGCCCATGCTGTCTGGACGACGCGGGACGACCTGTCGCTTCTGGCCGAGACCGGGGTGACGGTGTGCCACAACGCCAGCTCGAATCTGCGTCTCCGGAGTGGTATCGCTCCGGTGGCTTTTATGCAGGCGCGTGGCGTCAATATCGGGGTTGGGACGGACGGCGGAACGCTCAACGATGATGACGATATGGTCCAGGAACTGCGCCTGGTTTCCAAGCTGCACCGCCTGCCACGTCCGACCTCACCCTGGGTCGGCCCGCACGACGTCATTCGCATGGCCACGCTGAACGGGGCGCGGGCAACCCTGCGAGCAGACACCATTGGCAAGCTCGAGCCGGGCCGGGCCGCGGATATCATTCTGGTGAATCTGCAAACCATGACCCAGCCGTATCTCGCGCCTGACATCCATATGGCCGACGCCTTTGTCTACCGGGCCAAGGGGACCGATGTGGAGACCGTCATTATTGATGGTGAGCTGGTCATGGAAAACCGCACACACTTGCGTTTCAACAAGGCAGACCTGCTCGAACAGCTCCGCGAGACCGCGGCTCAGCCTCCGACCGCCCAGGACCTTCAGCGGGCCGACCTCTTCCGGCAATGCCGTCCGGTGTGTGTCGAGTTCTTGAATCAGTATCTGGACCGGGAGATGGACCCGCAGTATGTGCTTAACCGGATGGCGTGAGCAGGGGTGATGTGGAGACCCTCATCGCACGCCGCGACTTTCACAAACTGGTGCTGAGGGCGGGGGCGGTCGTGTTGCTTGGTTGCCGGTCTCAAGTATACTCCGCGGTTCCTCCTGGCGGCAGAGTCCTGATTGTTGGGGCCGGCATGAGTGGACTGGCTGCGGCTCGTGAGCTCCAGCGCACTGGCTATACGGTCACCATTCTGGAAGCCCGAGACCGTCTCGGCGGCCGGGTCTGGACTGACCGCCGCTTTGAACCCCCCATCGATCTTGGGGCGTCCTGGCTGCATGGCGGGCGGGGCAATCCGCTCAAGGCCGTTGCCACGAACCTGGGTCTCAGGACGCGGGTGAGCGAATATGGCAATCTGGCGGCCTATGAACTGGGCACGGTCGGGCGGGCGGCCGTCTCCCGCGCCGCGTTTGAGTCCGAATATGCGAAATTGGAAGCCAAGGTATATAGACAGAGCGGCTGGACCTATGTCTCGACTCTGGCTCGCCGCTGGCTTGGCCGCCCCGGCACCGAGGTTTCGGTCGCCGATGTCTTGAGTGCGATTCCCGCTCCGTTGACCGAGGCCGGCCGTTTGGCGCGCTGTCGTATCGAGAGGGGGATAGAGAATCTCTACGCCGCGTCTCCGCACGATCTCGGTTTTGCCGGTCTACTGTACGAATCGATAACCGGGCCAACGGGGGAAGGTTTTCCCTCGGGGGAGCAATTTGTGCTCGACGGGATGGACAGGCTGGTCCGGCCCCTTGCCGAAGGTCTCCCGGTCCGGTTCGGTCAGACTGTCAAACGAATCGCGTATGGAACAGACGGCGTCCGGGTTGAGACAGAGCGGGAAACGTTTACCGCAGACGGGGTGGTTGTCACCGCCCCCATCGGGGTGCTGCAATCGGAGCAGATCGTCTTTGAGCCGGTATTGCCACACTCGCATCGGACCGCTTTGTCCCGCCTCGGCATGGGGCTCTTTAATAAGGTGATTCTTCGCTTCCCACGCGTGTTTTGGCCCGAAGAGCCGGATTTTGTTTTTGTGTGTGGCAGCAGCCTGTGCTCTTTTTACGTCAATTTTGCCGCCTATGCCGGCGTTCCCATGCTGGTCGGTCTCAGCGGTGGGACTGCCGCCGATGAGATTGAGGGGCTGTCAGACCAAGCCATTGTGACGCGGCTACGGAAAGAACTCTCCGGTGTGATGGGGGTGGCCGTTCCCGAGCCAACCGAGGTGATTATTCAGCGCTGGCGTTCGGACCCGTTTGCGCGCGGGTCGTATGCCTATCTCCGTGTTGGGGCGAACGGCGGGGAACCGGAGGTTCTTTCAAGGCCGATTGCGGGTCGGGTCTTTTTCGCCGGGGAAGCCCTGCACCTCCATGACCCTGGGACGGTCCACGGAGCGTACTGGACGGGCCAGCGCGCGGCCCGGCAGGTGCAGGCTCAATCTGTCCAATCGACCGCCCAATCCGGTAGTGGAATGCCCCCAGACAATAGGGCATAAGACATCGCACGACAGCAGGAGGTCAGCATGCAAAGTCAGGATGTGAAACAGCAAGTCAAGGAAGTGTACGGAAAAGCGGCGCTCCAAGCAGCCCAGGGTGGCCGGGCTTCCTGCGGGGAGGCAACAGCGAGTGCCGATGATCCGATTACCTCACACCTCTACGCCGAGGACCAGATCACAGGGATTCCTCTGGAGGCGATTGCCGCCTCGCTCGGCTGTGGTAACCCCACCGCCCTGGCTCAGCTCAATCCAGGCGAGACCGTGCTCGATCTCGGCTCGGGGGGCGGGATCGATGTGCTCCTGTCGGCCAGACGAGTCGGTCCCACAGGAACAGTCTACGGCCTCGATATGACCGACGAAATGCTGGACTTAGCGCGAGAAAACCAACGCAAGGCTGGGATCGAAAATGTCGAGTTTCTGAAAGGCGAGATGGAAGACATTCCCCTGCCTGATAACTCAGTTGATGTCATTATCTCAAACTGCGTGATTAATCTGTCGGCAGACAAAGATCGCGTCCTCTCTGAAGCGCTGCGCGTGCTTCGCCCAGATGGACGGTTTGCGGTTTCTGACATTGTCGCGCGTGGAGCGATCCCTGAGCAGATTCAACGCCACGTTGAACTGTGGATCGGGTGTATCGCCGGCGTGTTAGAAGAGCAAGACTACCGGACCAAACTCGCTCAGGCTGGCTTTGTTGATATCGATCTTGAACCCACTCGGATTTACCGTGTAGAGGATGCTCGTGCCTATCTTGCCGACAAAGGGATTGATGTTGAGGCCGTTGCCTCTGAGGTTGACGGCAAGTTCGGCAGTGCCTTCGTCCGCGCGCGTAAACCATCTGAGGGCTGAGCATATGTCCGCCTCTTGACCCGCTACCAGTGACGGGCCAGCATACCCCGGCGTAGTCCTTTATTGAGTAGAAGGCAGAAACCTACACCTAAAACGTCTTCAACTCCAGAAACTCGCCCACGTCCTGACCAAGTCCCTGGCGGACGGCTTCTTTGTAGACGGTGAAGCCGGCGGCAACATCCTGGATGGCGGTGCCTACGGATTTGAACAGGGTGATTTCGTCCGCTCCCATGCGGCCTGGGGCGCGACCGGCGACCACTTCTTTGAGTTCCGTCACCTTGGCGCGATCATACGTCCCGGCTGCCATTGCGGCCTTGAGGTCGCCCGACTCGCCCTCCATCTGCACTCGTGAATCGACCACAATGCGTTCCGCGTGTTGGAAAGTCTCCGCATCAATCTCACGTAGCTGCAAGCCGGTTGAACCAATCGAATTGACGTGGCTGCCGGTTTCCATCCATTTGCCACGGTAGGCGATCAGATCACCGACACCGGTGGTGTTGGTCGCCACCACCACAATATCAACCTCGCTGACCGCTTCCTCCGGGGTCGTGACTGCGCTGAGGACGATGTCGAGTTGCTCGCTCATCCGCGCGGCAAAGCGCTCACGATTCGTCTGAGTTGGGCTAAAGACTTTGCCGGCTTCAATCGGCCGGACGGCGCACACGGCCTGCAAGTTTGTCGTCGCTTCCAGGCCCGAGCCAATCACGCCCACGGTCCTGGCCTCGGGTGGGGCCATATATTTGGTGGCCACGCCGGTCGTTGCACCGGTGCGCGTTGCGGTCAGATAGGCGGCATCCATGAGCGACAAGAGGCGTCCGTCTTTTTCGTCATAAACCGCAATAAGATAGCGCACGCCGTGCTGGACCGAGCCGTGAAACACCTTGTATCCCATCAGGCCACTGTCCCGCATGACTGCCGGCATGACGCGAAAAAAGCCCGAAGTCGTTGCCAGGTTGAGACGTGGGGGAAGTTCGACCGCGTCTCTGGCTTCTTCGCGCAAGCCCTGCTCGATGCGGTCGATCTGGGTCTTGATGTCTGTAGCTTGTTCTACGTCTCTGTTTGTCAGGAGTAAGGTCACGCAGTCTCCCTAGGCCGGGTTACGCCCGATAAAGAACTCCTTGTCGTCCTCGACCGGGACTTCGAGTCCGGAGGCGATCAGCCCCTGGCGTAGGGGCTTCATCTGGCGGTCATTCAGGCGCATGGTCGGCGTGCGGAGCGGGCCGCCGTTAAAGCCGCTCAGCCAGCCTTGGTATTTCCAAATCATTCGGTGCAAAAAATTTGAGCCCGCCAGCATGGCCATAGCCTGCATACTCGCCTGACGCGCCGGGTGAATCTGCCAGTATAATTTCATGGCGGCCTCGAACTG
>JAJDTY010000056.1 GCA_022826945.1 Candidatus Binatia bacterium | reverse complement strand
TCCCAGGAATCCGCCCCTCCCCGATTCGCCCACCTCCAGCCCAAAGCCGATGAGGAAGAGCACGACGACCACCACGGCCACCAGCAGCATCAGACAGGCCTGGATTCCGTCGGCGATAATGTCGGCATGCGCCCCGCCCAGGACAACATAAATCAACAACACGGTGGTGGTGATGATCAGCGCCCAGAGCGGTGGTAAACCCAGCAGAATCTCGAACATGACCAGACCCGACACGAGCTGGCCGGCCAGATAGAAACACAACAACAGGGAAAACACTGACACCAGCACCCGAATGCCTTCGGACTGATAACGGTCACCGAGGTACTCGGGGATGGAGCGGTTGCCGAACTTATGGCCGGAGCTGGTAATCAGGCGCATGGTGAGTAACATGCCCAAACCGAGGCCGACCGGGGTCAGAAAGACGGTCCACATGGTGGTCAGCCCCCAGGTGTAGCTCAGCCCCGGCATGCCCAGGAAGGTGGCCCCGCTCACGGTGGTGGCCGAGAATGCCAGGGCCAGAAACAGGGGCCCGTACGCGCCACGCGCCGTGGCAAAGTCATCGGCGTGTTTGACCCGCCGCTGGGCCAACACCCCGATGGTTATCATGCCGCCGATATAGATGACGAGGAAAAACCACGACCAGCTAATGAGTGTCATGGGCAGGTTTCCTTAGCTCAGGCCTTGGAGCGGATTCTGACTTGTCCTGGTGAGATTACACTGAACGCCTGGAATAATGCTGTCTCATGGTCCTGAAAAACGCTACTGACAATATCCGCTTTCTTCTCTGCTGAGAGTCCGGCAAGGCGGAGCAAAACGACTCCGCCCGCATTGAGTTGGCCTTGACGAAATATCATCTCGCCAAAGTCTTTGTCCGCTGTTACCAGCATCGACATTTGTGCATTCGCTCTTTGAAGAATCTCTTGATCTGATATTCCTGGCTCCATCTCTGCACGTACAGTACGACATGTCCGTCCTGCCGAAGTCGCTCGACTATGGGTCCGTCAACGCCTTCATCGGCGAGAAGGTTCATGCTGCCTTTTCGGGTGGCGGATTCCTGATACATTCTGCGGCATAGGCAAACGCTGCTAACACCGCCTTTCTGGTCAAGCGTGGATGAGACTCCAAAATCATCTCGACCGTCTCTCCTGCCGCCATCTTCTCCAAAAGCAGTTCAACCGTAATACGGGTCCCCACGATTACGGGTTTGCCCATCATTACTGAGGGGTCAGAGTGTATGAGGTTGGTCTTCATAGGACCTCAATTATACGTGATAGACGCCCGGTATCTATTGACGCAGTGTCCTTATCGATCGGCCGTCATCCGCAGGACGACCCGTAGGTGTTGGTACTTCCACTCCCCGTTGACCTTTACGTAGTCGTCGTCATAGCGCAGGGCCAGCCATTTCTCATCGTCGTTTTCGGCATACGTCCACGGACCCATGATATACCAGACACCCGTGGCGCGGTCTCCGTTGACCTCGATGATGGGGTTCATGATGTTGTGCTGGGAAAAGCTGAACATGTTTTGGAATTTACTAAATAACTCGCGAATAGCCTCATGGCCCTCAGCCTTGCCGAAATCCGGGCTCTCCCAGATGGCATCTTCGGCAAAGACCGAGGTGACTCTGTCGGGGTTGTGCATATCGTCGCAGATTTCGCAGTAGCGGGCCTTGAGCTGTTTTATCGCTTCAATGTCTTCGAGCCGGGTGATGCGCTGTTCCAGTTCCGACGTGGCCATACTAAACCCTCCCTTTGATCGGACTTGTGATTGCATTCTTACTACACGGTTCGCTGACGGTATGGCAATTCCCGTACAGGATTGGTTTCGACCCATGCAGGTTATGCCGCATAGCGGAAGAATGATGCCTATTGTATCCCTAGCGGATCGCGACAGGATGGACGGGGCTCTGCACTGCCCCAACCAAGCGTGGTGCAGCGAGCATGAAGAAGAACTCGTAGGCTTGATCCGCGGCCAGCTCGGCGGTCTTGATATTTTCCAGAATATACACGCCCCGTTTCGTCAGAAGTAAATCGTGAACGGGCAGGAAGTGGTCCGGTAGCTTGTCGTTGGTGGGCCAGCCTTCGATGGTCCAGGTATCCGCACCAACGGCCACAACGTCCTGGTCGGCCAGCCAAGTTGCGCCGTCTAGGCCAATCCCGGGTGGCTTGGCCAGAAAACGCTCCCCGTCCTCGTCGGCAACGCTGAGCCAGCCGGTGTGCAGCAGGACCACATCTCCCGTGCGGATCTCCGTCCCCTGACGCTGGGCCGCCGCCCGCAGTTCGGCGCTCTCGAAGACGGTCCGCTCGGGCAGTTGAACGACGCCCGCGGCGGCCGCCATGTCGAGCAGGACACCCCGCCCGACGATGGGCGGCAGGGTATGGATACTGTATTGGATTGCGCCATCTGGACGAATGACTTCCTCGGTCGGGACGCCGTTGTAATGCCTGCCGTCAGCACCGACGTGGGCAAAGCCGTCGATCTGGGTGCCAACGCCCAGCCAGGAGATGACCAGATCGTCAAAGCCCTGGAGTTTATTGGCCCCGACGGTTGGACTGTCTCCGACAAAAATCCTATCGGTGCGGATTTGGTAATTGCGGGGGCCAAAGGCTGGGGTTTTCGGGCCGGTCGGCATGGCAAGCGAATAGACCTTGCCCGTTGTGATCAGACCGGCCGCTTCAACCACGGCCTGCGCCGACAGATTGTTTATCGCTCCCAGCCGGTCCTCCGCACCATACTTCGACGGAAACCAATCCGCCGCATAGGCCGGGCTCAGCCACAGCACAACCACTACGAATGCCAGGATGCTCATACCATTTCCTTCGCTCCCGAGCAGCACCGCTCATTCGTCTCACTAATGAACTACCCCACGCAACCTCGTCCCCTCTATCGCTGGTCTTGAGACCAAAATGCTTACCGCGCCCTCGCGTACCAAGCGATGACTGCGAAAGGAACGGGATTCTCGGCAGGCGTCTGCCCTCAGTTGATGCCCTTAAAAGCTCGGCTTGGTCGAAAATGGAGTCAATTGGAGTTCGTGCGTCCAACAGGATTTGTCTTGGGTGTGTAGATAATAGTACGCCTCCGCGATCTTAACGGGATCCATCACCACTTCAGGCCGCTTCTGGGCTAGCGGCAGGGCGCGGGTGCCTGGAGAGTCGATGAGGCCGTCTATCACGATGTTGGCTACGTGTATGCCATGCTCGGAATATTCCTCCGTCAGCACCTGCGCCAGCGTGCGCATCATCACTCTCGGATAGTACAACGACTGTCCTGTCAGTCGCTTTCGTCCGCGCAAGGACGCCGCGTTATTAGAAATGAAGAAAGACCCTGCGCCGCGTTCTCGCATGGTGGGCAACACCTCCTTGGCGACCAAGAACGGTCCTCGGCTGGAGATGTGCTGCGCGGTGTCAAAGAGTTCGACCGGGATGTGTTCAAGCAATTCTTTCTCCGGCGGCAGGTCACGCCCCTCCAGGTAGCCTGTGTTGAAGATCAAGACATTCGGGTCACCGGCTTGCTCCCGAATCTGGGCGAACGCCTGCGATATGGAGTCGTGCGACACGAGGTCCAGCTCGACAATCATGCCTTCGCCACCTTGCTCCTGGATTGCCTGCTCCAACCCGGAGGCATTGGCGGCATTCCGGGTCGTCAACACGACGAAGAAGCCTTCTTTGGCAAACTTCTGAGCTACGGCACCGCCGATGCCCCAGCGCGCACCGACGGGTATATCGCTGTCGTCGATCGCCTTACCGTGCGCGAGTTTGGTATTACGGCCATCTGACTGCCACTTGGATGTTGCTCCCACTACGACGGCGACCGGTTTGCGGGTCGAGTCCATATTGGATTCCTTCTCCCTTGTCGCAAGTCCCCCAAGCGTAAGGAAAAATAGCCATATTCACAACGGCAAACGGAATTATCCTAGAGTGTAGTGATTTGTTATGTCGCAAGCTGCCGATTGAGACGCGTATTCTCCTCCCGCAGACTCCGCTATCCCTCCTGCTCTCAGACTGCCACTGCCTGAGCGCGTGTTACCGTAGGAAAATCGTCAAGAAAGTCATCCAGGGTATGTCTCCCAGCGAAGTAATCCCGCAGCGCTTTCACCGGAACCCGTATCCCGATAAAGGCGGGAGTTCCACCGAAAATGTCAGGATCGCTATGCACGACAACGCTTTGATCTGTCACACGGCTGCCTTTCTTTTTTTGCGCGGTGTGGCACCAAAACTCGTGTACGCCTAACGGAGTCTCCGCCAATACTCTGAAGAAAATGGCAACGCACCTGGAGCTTTATTGTGCTTGAAGGGTGTCACTGTTCGGTGTAAGCCGTTCCACCTCGATCTGGTCAGCCTTACTTCATCGCTTGGGCCAGTTCGTAGGCGGATTGAAGCCGGGACCAAGTCTCGGCGCCGCCGCCGAATGCCTTGTCGAGACGGATTACCATTTCAGGCGAAATGCCGGAGCGACAATTCACAATATCCGAAAGCTGCTTACGGCTGACACCCAGCTTGCGCGCTGCCTCTGATACATTGAGTCCCAGAGCCTCCAGGCAATCATGGCGCACGGACAGGCCCGGA
This sequence comes from Candidatus Binatia bacterium, assembly GCA_022826945.1. GTDB lineage: Bacteria > Desulfobacterota > Binatia > Bin18 > Bin18 > Bin18. The sequence goes on along the minus strand of JAJDTY010000056.1, from coordinate 3,769 downwards.
TGGGGTGGATTCTTCATTGGTATGTTGTGGTCCTCCTAATGGTAATCGACCAGATCCATGCATCTCACAATCCAGTAAGAAGTCGTCCTTCCGTAACCCAGACCCGCATAGGCGCCTTTGCGGGCGACAATTTAGTGTGAAACGTGCTAGCCAACAGGTGAGCCATTCACAATAGCGGTGAGCGATTGTCGGACCGATTCAAAAGCCTGCGAGCTTAATATACCAACGTGACCTGACACAATCGACATATTTGCGGTGAATAGCTTGCCGGGACGAACATAGCTGGTTCGCTGAAGCGAACCTGACTCAAAGTCCGAATCGCTAATCTCTATAGCCGAAGAATCCGCATATGCTTTGCTTGTAATTTGGCAAAGAATGAGATCCTCGCGCTCTAAAGTAGCAATGATAAGAGCCGGTCGGGCCTTTGAAGCCGAAAGGTCAGAAAACGGAAACCTGACGGTGACTACTGAGCCGGGTCTAAGTGAGTCCACGCTTCATCTTCTTCTGGACGGTTCCAGTCTTTCGCAAGTGCTTCTTCGCTGAGTTGTGCAGTTGAGGGGATGCGCGGAGTTTCTTCAAGGATGGTGACGATCGCGCGCCGCGCTTGAGGAAGTTGTATTGGTTCCGACAGGTGGACACGCCCGTCTTTGTCTATGGTCGCTTCGAGGGTACGAATCATTGGAAGCCTCTTTCCCCATATTCTAGTCTTTGGCTTATAGCCAGTCCATGCCCCTTTGAAAGCCGTGTGCTCAAGAGGACGACCGGTCGAATCCAGAGCGAATTTTGGACGTCTAAGCCCCTTCAAACAGCACCTTCACATGCGACTCGGGCAACGGTTGCGTTGCTTTGGATACAACATAGGTACAGGCGACCGACATGAGCTCCCCTATTGTTGCGCAGGAGAACGGGCTCGGTCCCTCGGCGTAAAGCCAGGCGGCGGCGGTGTGCAGCATGCCGGGCGCAAACCAGGCCGGGTCAATCATTTGGGTGTGCAGCACGAGGAAGGTGACGAAGCCGCTGACCAGACCGGCATAGGCGCCTTTGCGGGTGACGCCGCGCCAGAGCGCGCCGACCACGAGGGGACCGGCAAAGGCCGCCATCATGCCGCCGTTCCCGATCCAGACAATCAGCGCGATATTGGTCTCGACCAAAGCCCAGGCCAAGGCGGTACACAGCACCAGCACGACAACGGTCGCCACCCGACTGATGGATAAAACCCGCTGGTCCAGTTGTTCGGCATTCGGAGGATTCTTGAGTCGAGGCACGATGGACCGGCGGTAGAGATCGTTGGCAATCACCTGGGATGAGGAGATGACCAGCCCATCGGCGGTAGACATGATCGCCGACAGCACGCCCACCCCAATGAGCGCGGCGAGCCAGGTTGGAAATAACTCGATGAAGAGGAGGGGCAGGGCCTGATTCGGGTTCGCTCCCTCGGCATACAGCGCGTCGCCCAATATCGCGCGGGCGAGGAGACCGCCCAACCCGAGCATGCCCAGCGTCAGTCCGAACGTGAAAGCCAGCTTGATAAACGATTTCTGTTGGCTCACGCTTTTTAAGGCCCAGAGTTTGTTCCCGAGATGGGGAAGCAGGCCGAGCGGTATGTGCGCAATAAAAATGGCGACAATCGACCACCAGGAATGGTAGAGTGGAGTCTCGGCGTTGAGTACGCCGACCAGATGCGCATCCTGCTCGGTCAGGCGGTCGATGATGCCCAGCATGCCCGCTCTTTCGCCGTCCACCCCGAATCCGGTCAGAAACAGGACAATCACCATCGCCGCGACCAGCAGCATCATGAAGCCCTGCACCCCATCGGTCAGGATGTCGGCATGCGCGCCGCCAAGCACGACATAAATCAACAAGACGGTAGTGGTGATGAGCAGCGCCCACAGGGGCGACATGCCCAGCATAATCTCGAACATCACCAGCCCGGACACCAACTGCCCGGCCAGATAGAAAAACAACACCAGGGAAAAGACCGAGATGAGTATCCGAATGCCTTCGGATTGGTAGCGGTCGCCGAGGTATTCCGGTATGGAGCGGTTCCCAAACCGATGGCCCGAGGTGGTAACCAGGCGCATGGCGACCAACACGCCGACATACATCCCAGCCGGGTACAGGAAGCAACCCCAAATCGTCGGCAGCCCCCACTCGTAACCAAAGCCCGAGCTACCGAGAAAGGTGGCGCCGCTGGCCGTGGTCGCAGCAAAGGCAAACGCGAGAAAGAGCGGTCCGTACGCGCCGCGCGCGGTGGCAAAGTCGTCAGCGTGCTTGACCCGTCGTTGGGCAAACACGCCGATGGCCAGCATGCCGCCGATATAGACGATGAGAAAGATCCACGACCAGGTAATGAGTGACATGCGGGAAGTGCGTGCTCAGTGGCGTCAGATCGCGCCCTCGGTCCGGGCTGCCTCAACCTCTTCGTCATTGTAGCCGACCAGTTCCCGCAGGATTTCCTGGGTATGCTCGCCAAGGCGGGGCGAAGTCGTGACCTCGACCGGTGAATCGGACAGCTTGAGCGGACAGCCGACCGTTTTGAACCGTCCGCGTTCCGGATGCTCGACTTCGGCGACAATGTCCCGCGCGGCCAACGACTCATCCTCCATCAGCTCTTGCATGTCCAGGACCGGGCCGCAGGGTACGTTGGCCGTGTTGAGGCGTTGCATGGCTTCGTATTTGGTGTGCTTTTGGGTCCAGGCTTCGATCATGGCGAAGCAGTCATCCAGGTGGGAGAGACGCGCCTCCGGCGTGGCGTACTCCGGGTTCTCAATAAGGTCCTCGCGGCCGATGAGCTTCATTAACGGTTGCCAGACCTGGGCCTGGACGACCACATAGATGTAGTCGTTGGGGCCGCCGGGTTTGCATTTGAGGGCGACCCCCGGATGGCCGCCCCCGGAGGCGTTACCGGAACGCGGCACGGCTGGGCCAAAGGATTTGTTGGGATATTGTGGATACTCTTTTAAGGGTCCGTGTGCCAGGCGCTGCTGGTCGCGCAGCTTGACTCGACACAGATTCAGCACCGCGTCCTGCATGGCGACCTCGACCCGCTGACCGACTCCGGTTTGCTCGCGCTGAAAGAGGGCTGCCAGAATCGCGGCCACCAAATGCATGCCCGTGCCGGAATCTCCAATCTGGGCTCCCGTACTGGTCGGCGGGCCGTCATCCCAGCCCGTCGTGCTCATGGCCCCGCCCATGGCCTGGGCGACGGTTTCGTATGCCTTGCAGTCTGCGAACGGACCGGAGCCGAACCCTTTGCCGGAGGCATAAATTATGCGCGGATTGATCTGCCGGATGACCTCCCAGTTGAATCCCTGGCGGTCCAGCGCGCCGGGCGCAAAGTTTTCGACCAGCACGTCACACTTCTTGATCAGCTTCCGAAAAATCTCCTGTCCTTTTGGGGTCTTGGTGTTAATGGTGATGCTGCGCTTATTGCAGTTGAGCATGGTGAAATACAGGCTATCGACATCGGGCAGGTCCCGGAGCTGCTGGCGGGTGATATCGCCCCGCCCCGGCAGTTCGACTTTGATGACATCCGCGCCAAGCCAGGCGAGCATCTGGGTGCAAGAAGGCCCCATCTGGACATGGGTCATGTCAAGAACACGGATTCCGTCCAAAGCTTTTCCCATGGTTTTCTCCTTGCCAGACGAAGTGACTGCTTTGCGGTTACTTGTACCGTGTCTGATTCCCGACGCAAAGAGGGGCGCAGGGCTGCTCTCTTGCCGAGGTCAGGGCCATCCAATATCATGCCGCCTGCAAAAACGCCGGGTAG
>JAJDTY010000061.1 GCA_022826945.1 Candidatus Binatia bacterium | reverse complement strand
GCCGAACTCGCCCCAATACAGCGGGTCCCACAGCCCCTTGGGCGAGCGGGTGTCCGCGGCGTAGCGCCGAAACTGGAGTTGGCCGACGTGCTGCGCGCCGTCAAACGCCAATATCGCGCTTGAGCCAAGGTCCTGGATACGGGTACGGACCTCCTGCTCGTCGCCCTGATGACCAATCGGCACCGTCCCAACGTCTTCTGATGTCATCGGTCGGAAGGTAATAACATCTGTGTCTTTGGGCATGGATTCCTCCCTCATTCGTTCATGATCTAACACTGGCTCGTCCGGTAGCTTAATGTACCTTCAGAGAGAGCCTGTATATAGGGCCTGAACGGTACAGCCCTGCGAAAACGTAGTCAGGATAGAGGGGCTTCCAGCCCGCACTCCTCAAGGAGGAGAGAGAGACGTACCCCACAGCATCGTGATTTGCTCTAGCCGGCACGTCTGTGGCTGCGCCCACGGCGCGCCGAATGAGGAGGTCTGTTGCGCGCCCGTCCGTCGGGTCGCCTGGGCTTCTCATTGACATCGGGCTCGAAGCCTTCGACCTGTCGGCGGGGAATGCGTGAGCCGATCATACGTTCGGTCGCCCGTACCCAGCCGGAATCGCTGGCCGTCACGAAGGTACAGGCCTCGCCGTGGCGCTCGGCGCGCCCGGTACGCCCGAGGCGATGGGTATATGCCTCGGGTGTGTCTGGGACATCGAAGTTAATCACGTGAGAGACTCCGCTTACGTCGATACCACGCGCCACGATGTCTGTTGCCACGAGGATGTTGTGGTGGCGTGAGCGGAAGCTGCGCATGGCCCGGTCGCGCTGAGACTGGGACAAGTTTCCCTGGAGACCTACGGCCCGGTGTCCGGCCTGGTCGAGCCGTGCGGCCAGGCGTCGGGCGCGGTGTTTCGTGCGGGTGAAGACGATGGCAGAGTCGCAGTTGTCTTGGGTGAGTACGTGTTCGAGCAGGGCGTGCTTGCGCTGCTCCGCGACGAGAACCAAGGTATGTTTGACCGTAGTGGCTGGTGCCATATCGGCTAACTCGACCACGTGCGGCGTTTTCAACAGATCGTCAGCCAGCCCGCGGACTTCTTTCGGCATAGTGGCTGAGAACAGCAGGTTCTGCCGGCGGTCGGGCAGCGCGCCGAGAATCTTGCGAATGCCGGGCAGGAAGCCCATATCGAACATATGGTCAGCTTCGTCGAGCACGAGGGTTTCGACCTGGCCGAGGCGGAGTACGCCCTGCTGGAGCAGGTCGAGTACGCGGCCTGGGCAGCCGACGACGACCTCCGGGCGCTGACGGAGCGCACTGATCTGACTGTGTATTGAGACACCGCCGTAGATGGTGGCCATCTTGAGGCGGGTGAACCGGGCCAGCGCCCGGATTTCTTCTGTAATCTGGCTGGCGAGTTCCCGGGTGGGTGCGAGCACCAAAGCGCGCGGGCCCTTGCGTCGTTCTCCGAGGAGCCGGTCGAGCAGGGGAAGGGCGAAAGCGGCCGTCTTGCCGGTGCCGGTCTGTGCCAGGCCGAGCACGTCGCGGCCGTCGAGGCCGGGAGGAATGGTTTCGACCTGGATTGGCCAAGGCGTTTCAAAGCCGGCAGCGTGGATGCCACGGATGAGGGTGTGGTGGAGGCCAAACCGGTCAAACGTGGCCGGTGCAATTGATACTGAATCAGACATAGATAGATTAATCTCCGCCGTAGGCGCCCAGGGTGCTCCTGTACGGCCCGGCCGTATTTTCCGACCCAAACAACAGGGAAAGGGAAGAAGGGTTATTTTTTAGCGGCGCGCCCTCGGAGGGACGGAGAGAGCCTGCTGTTCGCCGCTGTCGAGCTGATGCTCAACCACACAAAAGGCTACATGGTTTGCGCGATTGACGCCACCCCACAGGATCAGCTCTTGTTTTTGAAGGCCGCGAAATCTCGCTGCATAACCGAATCGACCGTGTTGACCGACGGCCGTTCGCCGACCATTTGCAAATATTCGCCCAAGCCGGGCACGTCATTCGTAATGTCCCAGTCGTAGATTTGCGTGGTGTGCAGATTGGTAAAGCGCAACTCGAAATAGGCGGTCAGGTCGGCAAAGGTGAATGTGTCGCCGGCGATATAGGGCTCGAAGCGGACGAGTTGCTTGAGTGCCCGCAGCCCGGTTTCCAGCAATGGCCGGGCTGCGTCATACGCGGCCTGGTCAACCGGCGCGCCGAAGTACACGGTCGGGACATGGCGCCGGGCCGGTGCGTCGAGATATAGCTCGACAAAGCGGATAATTTCTTTGGCTTTGGCCCTGGCCCAGGGGTCGCTGGGATACAGCGCCGGTTGTGGCTGGATATCTTCTAGATAGTCGAAGATGACGTTCGTCTCGGTCAAGGTCGTGCCATCGACCTCAATATAGGGCACTTTGCCCATCGGGCTTTTGGCCAGGACTTCCGGCTCCTGACTCGGCATGATCGAGACTTCCTCGAAGGCGAGTCCCTTTTCGACCAGTGCAGCCTTGGCCGTGCTGTAATAATTGCTCAGGGTCGTACCGTAGATTTTGATCATAGTGTTTCTCCTCAGTGGTGCTTCTATACCAAAATGACGGAAGGCACAAACGAAAGGCCAGGGGAAGAATACCCTTGCTGGAAATCAAAACCGGATACTGGGTTCGAGAGAAGGGGTTTACATTCTTGGTAGTCTGGGTCGCCCTTTTCCGCGTAGGTCAGGTTGAATGCGAGACGGGAAGGAAGTTGATCTCCACCCGATAGCCGACCGCTTCTGCATATGCCTCAATTGTTGTCAGTGTTGGGGAGACCGGCGAATTCACGTTTTCCAAGCGAGAAATATTACTCTTGTTTGTATGGAGCCGCTCCGCCAACTCTTCTTGGGTCAGGCCCGCTGCTTTACGGAGGGTAATCAGCTTTCTCCGCAGGTCATAGGCGGGGGAGAGGGCTTCATATTCTGCCCTGACTTCTGGATTTTCCAGCGCCTTTTTCTTAAAGCCGGCCAACGTTGGACGTGTCATTTTTTGATCTCCTTCATTCGCTTCTTGGCAAGGTCCAGGTCTTTCTTTGGCGTTTTCTGGGTCTTTTTAATAAAGGAGCGAAGAATGAAACTTCCCGTCCTTTGACCGTACAGAAGAGCGAACGTCCGATGCCTTCCTTACCCTTGGCGCGTATCTCGAAGAGCCCCTCTCCCAGTGGTGCGGTATACGGCTTGCCCAGGGCAAGCCCCCACTCCTCAATCATTTCAAAGATATGGAGCAGATGGGCCAGGATGCCCGCTGGAAAGGCTAGAGTCTCTCGCTCCACATTCTCGCTGTAGAACGTTACACGCCATTACATTTATATGTGGCAGGTTATCAGATTTGATAACCCAGGCAAGAAATACTCGCAGATTCCCCCGGTCCAGTGCTGACAAGGTCGCCCCGTCTTGGTGCTATTCCCGCAACACCTCAATAATACGGGTGAGCCTGAGCAGCTCTTCCTCGCTGGCCTCATTGACCAGCCCGTCCAGCTTTTGGCGGAGTTCGACGGGAAGATATCCTTCCTCCCGTCGATACTGAAACAATTCGGATAGCGGAACCTCCAGCCCCGCGGAAAGACGCTCAAGCAGAGCGAGTGTCGGATTCGCCTCCCCCCGCTCAATAACGGCCAGGTAGTTGGCGTTGATGTCGATGATTTCTGCCAGCCGTTCTTGCGTATGTCCCTTTGATCTTCGCAGGCTTTTAATCCGTTTTCCCAACAGCTCTCGGTCATTCATACCCGCCTCGTGGTTCAAGACCAGTATGGATAGACCTCTATGTTAGGTGAACGGTCTGACAGGGATAGTTTATTGACAATATATCTTTATTAGTAATAATATTCCGTCTTACAGACATAATTTATGAATTGAACTATACCTATCAGACATTGCAAAAATGTGGGTGAACAGTCGTCACCAGTGGACAAACGAGTCCATTCGAACGTGAGGCAGGTGCAGAATAGGGACCATTTCCCGGCACTGCCCCTCGGGGCCGGGGCCGCCCACCCGCCTGGGTTCCCCGTCTACACGGCGGGCGGCCTCTTTGATTTGCTTACCATTAGCAAACGCCGTGGAAGAGACGATACGCATTCATTCAGGAGACATCCATGCTTGTGACCGATAACGGACAAATGCTCGTGCCGCTCTATCATGGAACGAGTAAAATATTTCTAGACTCAATCCAGGAAAGTGGCCTTGGAGGCAAAGATCCGAACATCATGTTCAAGAGCTATGAACTCTTGACTGAGATGTTTAATCTTGAGGGGTGGAATTGGTCCGACGATCCAGAATTATCCGTAATGGAACCGACCATCCGTCACATAGTTGATCAAAGCGTGAGCGGCGGTGGATTCAATTTTCGACATGGTAAGACGTATTTGACACCATCGGAGCTTACCGCAGTCCGCTACGCACTTAGTAGCAGGCTTGGCTCCGAATTACTCTCGACGACGATTTCTTTATTCGACAAACTGAAGGCTTGGAACGAAGGTAAAGCCCGCGAAGTGGCTTCCAAGTATTCCACTATATCTGAGTTGCTGAGTTTAGAACGTCAGCCACTGCTGGTTGAAGCATTGCGAGTGCCGATTCGGAGTCTACGCTCGGAAAAAGGCGACGCTCCTGAAGTCGTAATCGACCAAATCAACAACTTACCTGACGGAATGGACTCCATATTATTTCATGTCGTGTTCCAGCAGCACAACTTCGAACTAATTGGCCCCCTTCCGGTAGAGAATTTGAGGTACTACGAAATTGAGTGGCATAACTCGGACCCCGATCTTCCCAAGTATTCGTTACGGCCGATCGAATAACTTGGGGACAGTCTGAGATGTTGTTCCGATTGTCCGTACCTCGACGCATGAAAAATGGGTTCACGCTGATGTAGGCATCATCTAAAAGCCACCATTTTGCCGCAATCTCCAGGCTGCTCTGGGAAAACTCATTAAAATGAATCAGGCCCGCACTCTCAGCGACCCAGCCGCTCCTCCTGGGGTGAAGTTGTATGGAGCTACTCTGAGCGAGGCAAACCTACAAGGAACTGCTCTTGTCGAAGCACACTTACAAGGAACTTGGCTCATTGGTTCATCGCTACGAGGGGCCAGAAGTAATAGGGAGAAGCCTCGGAATGGGCAAAAATCGTCTACACCTGTCACTATTATTAAAACCGATTAGCAACAGCACCCCAACGGTTGAAGTAAACAAGTCCAAGGATGGCATATTGTTGCATGATGGAGAATGTCGCCGCCTACACGAACTTCAGTTCATGCGCCGTGTGGCACTTGGGCTACTAGTACTTATGGGGGTCATATTCGTTATTGCCAGCATCTATATCGGTCAGTATCACTGGCTGGGCTACGTCCGTGCCTTTTCCGAAGCTGCTATGGTTGGGGCACTAGCGGATTGGTTCGCCGTCACTGCACTGTTCCGGCACCCCCTCGGCAGCCTGACTATCCCTCGCACGAAAATCAAGCTGTATATCCCGCACACCAACATTGTGGAGAAGCAGAAAGACGATATTGGCGAGGGTTTAGCGAACTTTATCAAGAACAGATTTTTAACGCGGCAAATCGTTGAAAAGTGGCTTGACGATATTGACCTTGCTGAGAAGGCCAGCACTTGGCTCAAGAATGAACAACATGCCCGAGAACTGAGCCGGATCCTCTGCCGCGCCCTGCGAGCCGTAATCGATAATGACAATGGCGAGTTAGAAGCATTCGTCAGTCGCAACTTTCGAGGAACTCTTGACCGGATGAACGTGAGCACGCTCATAGCCCGACTGCTTAAGAGACTCGTTAGTGACAACCACACGAAAGTATTGATCGAAAAATTGATCGATGTTGGGCTGGCGTATTTTGATGAACACCGGGAACAGTGGCGCAAAGGAGTAAAGGAACGAGCCAGGTTCTTTACCAAAAATGTCCAAGGCCTGGTGTTCGACAAGATGGCAAGAGAAGTCCGAAACACGCTCCGCAACGCGCGTCACAATCAGCAGTTCCGCCAACAATTCGATGAGCGGATAAATCAGCTAATCTCGAAGTTTGAAGATGATGTTGAAATGAAAGAGGGCATTGAGTCATCCAAGCAGAAATTTCTCAATGATCCATCTGTTGCCAAAGCGTTTGACTCTCTTGGGGTGGAACTCAAACGTCACATGGTTCAGCGTCTAACCGAAACACAAGACTCAGACCCGCCATTAGCAAAGGATATCGCCAAACTCCTTGACAGGTTGGGAGACATGCTCGCCGAAGAGCCATTCACAAGGCAGATGGTGAATGAACGATTGAGGGCCGCTATTCCTTCTTTTGTAGAGGAGTCTGGTGACACCTTGAGCAGCATAATAAGCAAAACTGTCAAAGGTTGGAATGGTAGGCAAACATCGGACCGTATCGAACTTTATATTGGGAAAGACCTTCAATTCATTCGTATCAATGGCACCATTGTTGGCGGCCTAGTTGGCCTTACCATCTACATCGTAAGCCATATGTTCTTCTAGGAAAAGCGTTGCAATTTCCAGATACTACAAGAGATACAGGCCGTGCTCACTCATTTTGCGTCAATTTTTCAATATGAGGCACTACCCAGGACAAAGCAAAATATAGAGAGGAACATATGGTTTTTCGTCGCCTGTTTGGCCGAACCTCCTCGCGTGCAGGAAGTGGGACAACACACAAAGAGGGGAGTATAGCTGTCCATAACGCTGAAAACACACATAGCCTAGCGGATGTCCACGACTCTATTAAAAGCGCAGTAGTTACGATTGAACTACCAGACGGAGGTGGAAGCGGGTTCGCCGTCCGGACCGATGGCATACTTGCCACAAACCGGCATGTAATAGCCGGTCACACCGCAGCTCGGGTGAGTTTTGTTGACGGGAACGACACAATCGCTCGGGTGGTCCAATCTTTTCGAGATGTTGATCTAGCGTTTCTGCTGACCGAAGAACCTCTCCGACAGGTGCTGCCCTTGCATAATGGGGAACAGTTACGAGTCGGGCAGGATGTTTTTGCAGTAGGAAACCCTTCATCTTTGGGCCACACGCTGACGAAAGGGACCATCAGCGCACTCAATAGGCTCAAAGACGGAGTACGTTATATTCAAACGGACACCGCTATTAACCCCGGTAACAGCGGAGGGCCGCTGTGCGATCTCGATGGCCAAGTGATTGGCATGGCAACATGGGGTCAGAAATATGATAGCCAAGGAACCCCTCTTGAAGGGCTCAACTTTGCGCTTCCCGCTTCAATAATCAAGGAAAAACTTGCGCTTCTCCCCAAGAGAAGCGAATTGCTTAAAACTCAGTACTGCCCCGTCTGTGGGGGTATCAATGCAGAAGGTAAATACTGTGGAACGTGCGGGGTGGAGCTTGCTCTCTATATCGAGGAGACGACGAAAAATTCTAAGAGACAGGTTTTCCTAAAGACCTGTCCTGTGTGTCAAACCAAAGCCCAACGGGGCCAATCTCACTGTGAGCACTGTGGGGCTTCCTTAATCCCTCAGACACACGAGGATTAGCCTCATATTAAAGGCCAACAACATAACGAAGAAAGAGAAAGCTGACATGGGATTACTCAACGCAGTTCTTGGACGGGATGATCCTCCTGAAGAGGTCATAGAAAACTGTAAAGTAGACATTAAAGTAATGTTTAGCGAAGTCGATCTTAAAGAAGGCGAAGCGTGGATTGAAACCGAATACGGGTTCCTCTTTGGGAGGGGGTCAGCAGTAATAGAGGTGCATTTTGTTACCGAGGAAGATGGGACCCCATACGTTGTTTTTTATTCATCGATAGTTCAACTGCCATCCAATAACTTGCTGGCGTTCTATCGTCGCCTTCTTGAACTGAATTTCGATCTTGGAGGTCAAGTCGCAGTCGGAGTTGACCACGATACGGTTTCTGTTAGCGCCAGCCGTGCCATTGCAGGACTGACTGAAGAAGGACTTGTTGAGGTAATGGGAGTAGTGAGTAGCGTGGCAGACGACCTCGATGACCATCTGCATGAAGAATTCGGAGCACCGTTTTACGAGCCAGAGGAGGAATGATTGAGCGGGTACTGCCGAGGGAAGAATACCCGCGGCGGGATTACACGCTCTCGAACAGCTCCTGGACGTGCGTCTCGGGCAAGGGTTGGGTCACTTTGGAGACGATGATGGTGAAGGCCACCGAGGTGAGGCTGGCGAGGGCCGAGCAGGAAAACGGATTGACGCCCTCAATGTAGAGCCAGGAGACGACGGAGTGCAGCAGGCCGGGTGCAAACCAGGCCGGGTCGATCAGTTCAGCAGGTCGGATGAGCGAAGCGTAATCCGACAGGGGGCTGACGGCCTCAGAACTCAGCCTATGGGTTCATCCGGTAGCTGGGCACCATGCCATACGCCCACGACCCAGACCGTGTTCTGTTCTGGACGATAGAAAAAGCGATACGGAGGAATAAGGACTTCTCGGTAGGGTAGCTCTGGAAACTCGGGAATGACTTTACCCGAGCCCGGAAATTGTCCGAGCCGACGGAGAATCTGCTCGGCGCGTTGGCGAAACTGTTTTGCCGCTCCTGGGTTATCGCGACGGATGTGAGTAATGGCAGCCAGGAATTGTGCCTGAGCAGATGGCGTGAATTAAACGGTCACAGGTCGTCAGCCCCAAGCAGGGCATCGGCCTCGGCGAGCACAGTATCCAAGTCAATCCCACACCCTTCAGCAATTTCTTTCTCTCCTCGGACGAGGAGCCTGAGTATCTGCCGTTCTGACTCTGCCTGACGGGATAAACTCGCCATAAGAAATTCTCCTTAAAACGTCGCAGATGTACAACTAAACGTAATCTTAGACATATGACCGAGCAACCGTCCCTTTATTTATACCAGACATTTTCCATATCTATAGAATTGCTTTGTTGTCCGGTCTCGGGCATACTCCCTAACGGAAAGCAAAGAGGTTGATTTTTGGGAAGGCTGGAATGCTTTCAACTGGCAGGCGTGGACTTATGGTTCAATTCCTCGGATCACGAACCTCCTCATTTTCACGCTCGCAAACCGGACAAGTGGGAGATGCGCGTCTTTTTTGGCGTGTGTACACGCAGAAAATTGGCTTTCAACATGAAGTTTCCTCCTTCGGGTCCAGGCCCTTCGGGGAAAGAGCGACGAGAAATTTTACGCCTGGTCCTCCAGCATAGAGATGAGCTTTATATCGAATGGGAAGCCAAAGTGGAGAGAGGGAACTGAATATGTCAGAGTTGGCTGCAATGACCGTCTGGGCGCAAGACCCCTTCAGCTATGACATCATTCCGCCTTCTTTCAGCATTTTTCGGAAGCCGGATTTGAGAAAAGTCAATGCGCGGAATGTTTTCGTCCTCACCTCTGTTGCCGCACTGCCGGCGGTCAGCGAATTTGTCCGGGCTGCAAAGCATCGCAACCATCTCCGCACTCTTTTCGTCCGAGAAGATGACAACGCTCGGTTTTTACCCCAGATGCTTTGTGAGGCAAAACTCCGAATCAGCCGACATATCCTTGTCCACTCGGGGAAAGAGGTCCCAAAGCGGGTACTCATGGCCTGGAGTTTGGGCTGTCCGAGTCAACTCATTGCCACTGCACAGGTCACTCAAGATGACCTCTTCGTCATGGCCTGTGACCACAGCTTGTTCAAGGTTGGCTTTGAAGAAATGCCGGCACTCAAGGGGATTCAGCCCCAACACCGTTCTTCCTTTACCATATCCAGCGAAGGCAGCTATCTGCACTGGCCCGAGGGCGATGTCCATATCGATCTCGATGCGATTCGCTGTCTGAAAGACGAGGGCTGGCGCAGGAAAAAGGAGCGGGAAAGACTGCTGTATGACCTGCGATTCGGAGAGGCGGTTGCCGCATTGCGCAAGCAACGCGGAATCAAGCAGGCCGAGATTCAAGGGCTGTCCGAACGCCAGGTGCGAAGAATCGAAAAGGGGGAACGGACAAAGCTCGCTACGCTGGCGGTTGTGGCCGGAAGCCACGGATTGTCTCTTGAAGAGTATCTGGATGAAATTGCCGAAATACTCTCATAGGCTTACACGCTCTCGAACAACTCTTGGACGTGCGTCTCGGGCAGGGGCTGGGTCACTTTGGAGACGATGATGGTGAAGGCGACCGAGGTGAGGCTGGCGAGGGCCGAGCAGGAGAAGGGATTGACGCCCTCGATATAGAGCCAGGAGACAACGCTGTGCAGCAGACCTGGTGCAAACCAGGCCGGGTCGACCAGTTGGGCGTGCAGGACCAGAAAGCTGACAAAGCCGCTGACCAGCCCGGCGTAGGCCCCAGTCCGCGTGACCCCGCGCCACAAGGCCCCGAATACCAGGGAACCGGCAAGAGCCGACATGACGCAGCCGGTGCCAATCCAGACAATCAACATGACGTTGGTTTCAACCCACGACCAGGCTATTGCCGCGCAGACAACAAGCACGGCAACGGTTGCTACCCGGCTGATGTATAAGACCTGGCGGTCGAGCTGTTCCCCGGTTGGCGGATGCTTCAATCGTGGGACTATACTCCGACGGTAGAGGTCGTTGGCGATAATCTGGGAGGAGGACACGACGAGTCCGTCCGCGGTGGACATGATGGCGGCCAGGATGCCGACGCCGACCAAGGCCGCCAACCAGGTCGGAAACAGCTCGATGAAGAGCGTGGGCAGGGCATGATTCGAGGTTGCACCCTCGGCGAACAGGGCGTCACCCAGCAGCGCCCGGGCCAGCAGGCCGCCCAGGGTCAGCATGGCCAGGGTGATGATGAATATGGTCGTGAGGGTAAGAAAGCGGTTCTGGTGCATGCTGTGTTTTAAGGCCCACAGCTTATTGCCCAGGTGCGGCAGCACGCCCAGCGGAATAAACGAAATCACCAGCGAGACAATCGACCACCAGGAGTGGTAGAGCGGGGTTTTGGTGTTGAGGGTACTCACCAGGTGCTCGTCCTGAGTGGCCAGATTATCGATCAGTCCCAGGAATCCGCCCCTCCCCGATTCGCCCACCTCCAGCCCAAAGCCGATGAGGAAGAGCACGACGACCACCACGGCCACCAGCAGCATCAGACAGGCCTGGATTCCGTCG
>JAJDTY010000002.1 GCA_022826945.1 Candidatus Binatia bacterium | reverse complement strand
TGGAGTCCCGCCTCCCGATCGGCCACTACTCGCTCCCGCAGATCCAGCGAATACGCGTGCATAGCTCCTCCTAGCTACTGGTTCTGCTCCGCTTAACATGCCTGCCGCCCACCCGCTACTCCACAGTGGAAACTGCTCTAGAGACTATCGTGAGATGCGCTAGGAAAAATCTGTATGCGACTTACTTACGATCCACGTCACAATATCGCCTACCTCCGGTTGCAAGAGAAAATCGATCAGGTCGAAACCATCCGGGTCAGCGAAGAACTCCACATAGACCTCGCTCCGGACGGCACCGTTTATGGCATCGAGTTACTCAGCGCTAACCAGCAGTTACACGCGGAGGACCGGAGGAAACTGGTCGTTATCAACGAGGCCGCTGGAGACCGTCGGGAAATCGACCTCACCTGATAGAACCCTCACACTTGCCAACCAGTCAAAGCCCAGCCAACCGTGTCGGCTGGCTTTTCGGGGGCTATCCCCCCACCCCGGCCTTCTGAGCTAAAGACGCATAACTCACCCCGTCGTCATTGTCGGTATTCACCGGCAGGCCGGCTTCCTGCCAACCGGCGATGGCTTGGCCCTGCTGGTCTTGTCCCCCGCCAAAGCCGCCCATCATATTCGAGACCTGCGCATACCCGGCCTGTTGCATGATCTCGGCGGCGCGTTGCGAACGGCCGCCGGCCTGACAACCGACAACGACAGTGGCCTCCTTGGGTATGGTCGCTTCAACCACGGTTAAGAAGTGCGGGTTCGGGACCGGGCGGCCAGCGGCTTGATCAAAAAAGACCACGGGAATATTGATGGCGCGCTCGGGGTGGCCGGCCTGGAATTCCGCCTCGGTTCGGACATCCAGGTAAACGACCGCGGCGTCCTGGCTCAGCGTCTGGTGAGCTTCCGGTGGGGTTATTTGCGCAATGGGCATGAGTGTCACCTCCCTTTTGTTGGTGCGGGTGGGTCTGATATGGAAATACCCGCACACGAAGTCAGCATATTCCTGACCCCTGGCAATCCGTCAAGCGAGGCAAAAGCGCAAGAAAGAAGAAAGAGGAGAACACGATGGAAGAAGCCGTCTATTGGAGTCGTGAAGACAGTATTGCAACCATTACCCTCAACCGTCCGGCCCAGTTTAACGTGATGAACCATGAACTCTCATCCGGCTTACGCACGGCCCTGATGGAGTGCTGGGATGACGACGAGGTGCGGGCGGTGATTCTCACCGGGAATGGCCGGGCGTTTAGTGGGGGCGGCGATATCAAGTTCTTTGTCGAAGCCCTGGCGCAGCAACGTATTATTCCAAGCCTGGAGAAAATGATGCCCGTCCTGCACGCGGCCATTGCTATGGTCCGCGAGATTCCCAAACCCGTTATTGCCGCACTCAACGGCGTGGCCGCGGGCGGCGGGTTCGGTTTGGCGCTCGCCTGCGATTTCCGTATTGCCTCGCCTCAGGTCAATCTTGTCACCGCCTTTCTGGGTATTGGCGCCAGTCCGGACTCCAGCTCAACCTTTTTTCTGCCCCGTTACGTGGGACTGGCCAAGGCAACCGAAATGTTTTTACGCAATAAACCTATTCCGGCTGAAGAGGCACTGAACCTGGGGCTGCTCACTGCGGTAGTCGAGCCTGACCAGGTAATGGCCGAGGCGAGAAAACTAGCTGAAGAATTGGCCCAGGGTCCAACCGCCGCGTTTGGACGGACTAAGTTGTTGCTCAATCAAAGCCTCGGCAGTTCGTTACAGGAACAACTGCACAGCGAGGCCCGCTCGATCACCCTGTCGATGGGAACGCCGGATTTCGCAGAGGGAATTACGGCCTTTGTCGAGAAACGCAAGGCCAAGTTCACGGGCAAGTAACTCCACGCTCGGGGAGAAATATGCAAGCCATTACCATTGCAGCGCCGGGTGACCCGGATGTGCTCAAGCTGGACACCGTCCCTGATCCGATACCCAGCCCTGAACAGATTCTAGTGCGGGTGCGTGCAACCGCGCTCAACCGGGCGGATACGCTCCAGCGTCAGGGCCAATACCCACCGCCGCCGGGCGAGTCCGATGTCCTCGGGCTCGAACTCGCCGGAGAAGTGGAGGCCGTAGGCTCGGCAGTCACCACGATTGCCGTAGGCGAGCGTGTCTTCGGCTTGGTCGGTGGGGGCGGCTATGCGGAAAAGGCGGTCATTGATGCCCGTATGGCTATGCCGATTCCCGAGGGTTGGAGCTTCGCCCAAGCCGCAGCCGTCCCGGAGGTGTATTTCACCGCTCAGGAAACGATATTTACCCTAGCTGGCCTGAAGCGGGGCGAAACCATCCTGATCCACGCCGGAGCGAGCGGAGTGGGGACGGCCGGTATTCAGATGGCCCGCGAGACCGGGGCGACCGTGCTGGTCACAGCCGGCTCGGCCGAAAAGATCCAACGCTGTGTGGACCTCGGGGCGACCGCCGGCTGCAATTATAAAGAGCAGGACTTCGCCGAGTGGGTGCAACACACCACCAATAGAAAAGGCGTTGATGTCATAGAAGATTTTATTGGTGCAGCGTATTGGGACAAGAATCTCAAGAGTCTCACGCTGGGCGGCCGATTGGTCCTCGTCGGTGTGATGGGCGGAGTCAAAGTGGAGACAAATCTGGGGCTGATTCTGAGAAAACGCCTCCAGGTGTTTGGCTCCGTGCTGCGCGCTCGCACCCTGGCCGATAAAATCGACATTACCCGTCGTTTTCAGGCCAACTGGTTGCCGCTTTTAACTGCGGGCAGAATCAAGCCCATTATTGATTGCCGCTTTCCCTTGGAGCGGGCAGCCGAGGCGCATCAATACATGGAGGACAATAAGAATTTCGGCAAAATTATTCTGGAAGTTCCCTAAGCACGGCCTCAGGTAGGGACGGCCTCAGGTAGGGACGGCCTCAGCCGTCCCTCATCCACGTCTAGGCCCGCTTGAGCGTCAGCACACTCCCCTCGCCATCGGCAGCAATATAGACCGTCCCGTCTCCACCCACAGCCAAGCCGGAGAATGGTGTGAGCGGTCCCTGAATCAGACCGGCAATCCCCATGAGTATTTGCGGTGTTACGCCAGGCTGGGCACCGACCGGCAGGCCGGAGGCAATCGTCTGTTGCTGTTTTGTTCCAAGCGACACGGCGATGAGTTCTTTGCTCCCTGAGTCAACGATCAAGAGTTGGTCGCCAAGCAAACCGAGGCCCTGGGGCGACGACAATCCCTCGACCACGGCTGAGCTGCCACCATTCACATGCGACACCTGGCCTTTATCGGGCTCGCTGACGTAACACGACCCGTCACCAGCCACGGCCACGCCATTCGGTCGGCCAAGACCCCGGGCTAAGACGGTGACGTTGCCGTCCGAGTTCACCTTGAGCAGGCGTCCCTCGCCGCCCTCTGCGACCACAACCGCGCCATCCTGGGTCGACGCTAGGCTATAGAGTTCGTTGAGTTCGCTGACCAGCGTCTGCGACTCGCGAGTGCCAAAATTATACAGCACAACTTCGCCGGCTGAGGTCGTCACATACACATTGTTATCCGGACCGGCGGCGATACCGCGGATAAAGCCGGGATAGCCCTCCTGGGTAAACATCGTTGGACGGCTGACCTGTCCGTCCCGGCTGACGGATATCATGCTCATGCCATCGGCCGCATAGACAGTGCCGTCCCCGGTCACGGTGATGCCAAACGGACCGAGTAAACCGGCGGGCACCAAGATGCGCTCGCTTCCGTCCGCCAGAATCTCGGCGACCCCACCGTCCACAAAGTGCGAAATAAAGAGCCGGTTGTCATCTGCAAAGGCCAGATTGTCGATTCCCGGTCGGACGTTTGTGACAACGGTCTTTTCTCCGCTTTGGATATCGATCCTCGTCACTTCCCCGCTAGCGGCTTGGGTTGTTGTCAGCAGGCCGTTCTGGTCAAACTTGACCGCGGTCGGAACGGCAAAACCAGACATAAAGCGCTCAGGCGATCCGCCTTCGAGCGGGCAACGCCAGATCTCACCCGCCGCGATCTGCGGGAAATACAGTTTGCCATCAGGTCCAACCGAGAGCGCATTGGGCAGCGGCAGATTCTCGGCGATCACTCGTGGCTCTCGACCGTCCGGATACAGTTCAAACAGGCGGCCGCCGGGGCGGCACTCATCCATGAACAAGCGGTCCTGGTAGGCGGTGATACCGTTTGCCGCGGGTACGTTATCCGCGATGACCCGGACTTCCCCGCTCGGTGTGCGGGCACTGACTCGTGCACTCATCACCTCAGTCACATACATGACATCGTGCGAGTCAAAGGCGATATCATCCGGTGCCACAATCGGCCCGCCAACCGGCGAAATCGTTTCACACGCGCCGCTGCCGGTATCGACCGCACTCACCTGGCTGCCAAACGCCTGGACCACGTAGAGTTTTCCGTCCGAGCCCATGCGCATCCCGTTCGCTCCGAACAACCCGCTGGGCGACGAGAGCCGCGCCAACTGCCAGCCGGCTGCGGCCTGTGGCTGTGTGTTTTCTCCGTACCGATTCATAATTCCCCTCCTTCGATCGTTGTTATTGTCCCTTGAATACGGGTTTTCGTCGCTCCCGCCAAGCTTGATGGGCCTCGTGGCTGTCTTCGGTCTGACCGAGCAGCATGAACCGATAGATGTCGGTCTGAGCCGCCTCTTTGAGCGAGGCGATATCGAGTCCTTTATTCAGCGACTCTTTGGCCATGCGCACCGCAAGCGGCGGCAGGGCGGCGAGTTGACGGGCGTAGTCTCGCGCCAAGGGCCTGAGTTCCGGGAGCGGTACGACTTTGTTGACCAATCCGACTCGGTAGGCCTCCTGCGCGTTAATACGTTCTCCAAGCAACACCATTTCCATCGCTTTTCCACGTCCGACATAGCGCGCGAGTCGCACCGCTCCGCCATAGGCCGGCAGAATACCGAGCGGGACCTGGGGCAGGCCGAGTTCGGCGTTGTCCGAGGCAAGCAGAATATCGCAGCACAGCGTAATCAGACAGCCGATCCCAACGGCAAAGCCGTTAATCGCAGCAACCACGGGTTTGGGATAGTCAGCGACCGCATTGAATACGGGGAAGCCTTTTGGCGAGACAGAGGCTAGATGCGCGCCAACGGTGGTGACCTTGTGGGTCCTGGCGTTGCCCAAATCCGCACCGGCAGAAAACGCCTTGTCCCCGGTCCCGGTTAAAATAGTGACCAGGACTTCCGGGTCGTCTTCCATCGTCCCGAAGACGTCGATGATTTCTTCCGACACCTGGGTAGTCCACGCGTTACGCTTCTCAGGACGATTAATCGTGACGGTCGCAATACTGTCCTGCTTTTCGTAGAGCAGTGTTTCGTATGACATGGACGGCCCCCTGTGTGCTGTGACGCCAACTTCTGGCCAAACAAAAACGGGGGGGCTCACCAGCCACCCCGGCTATAGTCTCAATCCGATATCGGGAAGAGACCAATCTCACTCCTGCCCAATCCTCGCCATTTTACTGGCGTAGTCGCGTACCCGCTGCCAGTCGTACTCGCGATAGAGTTGCATCTTTTCGGCTTCCATAGAGCCTTCGGCGTGCAAAGCCAGCACCGCGTTATACCCGCCAAAGTCCGAGGTAGTGATGTCCTGAATCAGGTTGATCACCTGGAGCCGTTCTTTGCCCGACGTGCCCTTCTTGCCTTTCAGGTATTTCTCGACCAGCGGTCCGGTCTCCTCGCTTCGCAGGTCTTCTACCGCCGGAGCGGTCACCAGAATACCGCCCGCCAAGTCCTGAACATGTGACAGAGCCTGATGGAAATCGGCTGCAAAATGATGCTTGGCGATATTCACGGTCGGAGGGTCGGGAATGACCATACCAAAGTCGGTCGCGCGCGCCTTCATACACGCCATATGGGTCAGCGAACGGGTGGTTTCGGCGTAGCTGGCCAGCCAGAACAGTTTTTCTTTGACATGGGCAGCTCTTTCAATACCGTTGTACTCGGCCATCAGGCGCCCGGCGCCGGCCAAGAGATCGAGGAACGGCAGTTTATACGAAATCGCGGTCAGGCGATGATACTCAACAAACGACAGCGCCAAGGGACCGGCAAACTGCCATTCACCCTGTAGAAAAATCCGCTCGTTGGGCACAAATACATCGTCAAAGATGGTCAGCGTTTCGGTCATTTTCACGCCCGAGCTGACCGGATGATCGAAGCTGTTGCGCTGAGTGTAGGAGCCGTAGCCGCTCATCAGCAGCTTGAGCCCCGGAGTATTCAGCGGGATGGCAAAGGAGACCGCGTAGTCCTTGTCCTCTTCCCCCATGGCCCGTGTGGGCAGGACGATCATCTCGTTGGCGTGGGTGGTATTTGAGGTGTGGACCTTGGCCCCCCGCACCACAATGCCGTCGTCCCGTTCTTCCACAATGCGCAAATACAAATCCGGGTCTTCCTGTTCCGAGGGCCGCAGGGCGCGATCCCCCTTGGTATCGGTCTGGGCCAGGGCAAAGCTGATATCTTCCGTGCAGCAGTAATCATAAAAATCCTTGACCCGTTGATAGTAGGAGGTTCCGCAGGCTTCATCCATTTTCCGAGCAGTTCGCAGCAGGCCAAACAGCGCATCGCTGCCGACCACTTTCGCCAGCACGACGAGCGTTCCGCCTTCCCGGCAGGCGGTCTCAATCAGCTCACTCCGTTTGAGCAGCTGTTCAGCGTTCTGGGGCGGCAGAAAATAGCGGCTCATCTCCTCGCCGGTCTCGGGGTTGCGGGCCACAGCCAACTCCCGGTACTGCGGGTCGTGCATGAGACGATAGTCGGTCGCTTCGTGATCAATGGCCGTTTGAATGAGCGGATGCCCGGTTACATCAGGGATACGCTGACCTCGAAAATAGACCTGCCGGTCGTCCTTCAAGCTGGCTTTGTATTGCTCAACCGTGCGTAGCGGCATAGGATAGTCCTCACTTTCAAAATTTCCCTCTTGTCATAATCGTGATGCATTCAAAGCTCAAGGAGGCCATTCGGCTTTTTAACCGTCGGGAATACTTTGACAGCCACCAGGTACTCGAAGAGGTCTGGCAGGAGGCCAACACCGCGGACAAAACATTTTACGAAGCCCTCATCCGCCTGGCCACCGGCCTCCACATGCGGTTCAACCGGGGTGGCTCACAGGGCGCGATTAATCTGTTGACCCAAGCCCTTATGCGACTGGAAGACTTTCGTCCTACCTCACATGGAATTGACGTTGCCCGGTTGTACCGGGACATCGATACCCACGTCGCGGACCTCAAGGCAGACGAAAAACCCAAGGTTGGTTTTTTCGAGCGCTGGAAAGTTCCCCGGATTTATACTGCGGACTGAGCTCAGCGCCGGAGTTGATCGATCGAATATGTCCCGGCCGTGGGCTCCAATTCGACCTCGAACGACTCCATCACCCGCGCCACCATGCCGTAGAAACCAATGGCCAAGGTCAACTCGACCATCTGCCGCGGTCCCAAATCTTTCTCCAACGCCGTGAAAGTCTCGGCCGACGCCTTGACATCTTGCGTGACCTCATCGGTAAAACGGATCACATTCTTTTCCACTTCGTTAAAAGCATCTGAGTCGGCCCCCTGAGGAAGGGCCTCTACCTGAGCGTCCGTAACCCCCGTCTCTTTGGCGAGGGGCACATGTTGGGTCCACTCATAGTTGGCCCCGGTCAGATGCGCCACCCGCAGGATAGCCAGCTCACGCAGATGGTCGTCCAGTTCCTGTTTCGTCAGGATGGACTGGCCAAAAACGAGCAATGGAATGGCGTTCGTCGGCGCGTTCAGAAACATCTTCATGATATTGAGTGGCGGGAGCTTTTCCGCCGAGACGCGGACCTTTTCCGGTAGATCTTCAAGATTGGGATAGGGAATACGAGCCATGCTTCCTCCTTGGTATCGGGATAAACAGGTACCGACCCTAGCGCGCGCGGCTGACGCAAGTCAATGCGCCGGCCTGGACCTGAGACGCTCCTCTCTTTCGGCAGAACTGCAATCTCTGTTACACTCCGGCCTCCTATTAAGGAGTACCCGTAGTCATGGACATCCCCATCACACGCCTTCAGCAGCCCAAACCCAAACCGCCCGACGACGAACTCGGATTTGGCCAGATTTTTACCGATCATATGTTTCTTCTGGACGGTGTTGCCGATACGGGTTGGTCCAATCCGCGGATCGTGCCGTACGGACCCCTGTCGCTGGAACCGGCCACCGTCGGACTCCACTATGCGCAGGCCATTTTTGAGGGACTCAAGGCCTATCGTTCACCGGATGACAAGATTTTGCTCTTTCGGCCGGACCGCAATATCGACCGCTTTAATCGTTCCGCCGTCCGGCTGTGCGTCCCACCGATTGACCCGGAACTCTTTCTCTCGGCACTCACGCAGTTGGTGAAACTGGACCAGGACTGGGTGCCGCATGCGCCCGGCACCTCTCTGTACATCCGGCCGGTTGCCTTTGCCTGCGACCCCGACTTGCGGGTACGACCGTCTCACACCTACCAGTTCTTTATTATTCTCTCGCCGGTCGCCGCCTATTATGCCGAAGGCTTCAAACCGCTCCGCATCCGGGTGGAAGACCGCTATGTGCGGGCCGTGCGGGGCGGAACCGGGGCCGCCAAAACGGCCGGGAATTATGGGAGTAGTTTATTTGCCGGCGAAGAAGCCCATAAAGACGGTTTTGCCCAGGTGCTGTGGCTCGACGGCGTCGAACAGCAATACATCGAGGAAGTCGGCTCCATGAATATTGCCTTTGTGCTCGGCGATGAGCTCGTCACTCCACCAGCCACCGGGACTATTCTCGAAGGCGTGACCCGCGCCTCCGTACTCCAACTTGCCCAGGACTTTGGGATGCAGGTGGCAGAGCGACCCATTACCATCACCGAAGTCCTGACCGCAGCGCGGAATGGACTGTTACGCGAGGTATTTGGTGCCGGAACCGCGGCCGTCATCTCGCCGGTCAGCGAGCTGTCGTACAAGGACGAGACGGTAGTCGTCAACAACGGCCAAGTCGGCCCGTTGGCCCAACACTTGTTCGATGAGTTGTCCGCCATCCAGCGCGGCCTGAAGCCCGACCGACACGGCTGGATGGTCGAGGTTGATTCCTCACTCTAAGGTGCTCCAACTGTTGCTTGCCGCCAGCGTCCTGCGCTACTGTCGAGGGCAGCTGGAGGCTCTGCATGATGGAGTTTGGCGTCACCTATACTGCGGACAAAAACTTTGCCGATGTCCTGTGGGGAGTCAAACGGGCGGAAGAGCTGGGCTTCAGCTTTGTTGGCATCCCTGACACGCCGTATCAATCCATGGATGTCTATCCGTATCTGGCAGCCTGTGCCTTGCAGACCTCTCGTATCAAGCTCGGGCCCTATATTACCAATCCGCTCACGCGTCACCCCAGTATCACCGCCAGCGCGATGGCAACCATTCAGGTTATGTCGAACGGACGTGCCTTTCTCGCCATGGGGCGGGGGAATAGTGCGGTCAAGCAGTTAGGCTGGAAACCGGCCTCATGGAAACAGTACAGACGGGCGGTCCCGGATATACGCCGCTGGATGCGAGGCGAGGCCGTAGCCGTTGAAGGCTCGCCGGTCCCTCTGCGATTGGAATTCACGGAGGGTGAAATCCCGATTTCCCTGGGAGTCTGGGGTCCGCGAGGAGCCCAGGTCGCAGGAGAACTGGCGGATTGCGCGACAACCGAGTGTGCCGAGGTTGGCGCCGTTGCATGGTTTGCCGAGAAAACGCAAAAAGCGGCACAGGCCGCGGGCCGTGGGCCGCTCGACTTTGAGGTGAGTTCGGCGACCTTCGTCTCTGACGACATACACAAAGCCAGAGAGATATGCCGCTGGGAGCCCGATATTCTCACCAGCCTGCTTTGGGGTCTGGTCCAAACCTGTCCCCCCGAAGAGCTGCCCGCCTCGCTGATGAAAGGCTTCGAGACCCTCGTAGAGGACAAGCCGTCCTGGCAACGATACGATTGGGATGGCCATAGAATAGATATTGTTGGGTTTGAAGCGGCCATGGCCGACGAGGGGCACAGGAAGCTGCTGACAGACGAGATGGTGGATCGGTTTTGTGTGTTGGGCAGTGTGGAGGCCTGCGTTGAAAAACTGCGCGAGTTGGAAAGCGTGGGGGTCAACCGGTTTTGCGCCTATCTTTTTGGGCTCGACCGGGAAGAGCTGGACCGACAGTTACGCGCCTATGCGGAACGCATCATGCCACACTTTCAGTAGGGTTCTTTGGACCAAAGAAGAAAAGGGGGGGTCTTATGAAAATCATTGATGGCGATAGTCACTTCATGGAGCCCCTGGATCTATACGAACGGTATATTGAACCAGCCTACCGGGAGCGGGCCATGCGGGTTGAGACCGACCCGGCCAGTGGCAACCGTAAGCTCCTCGTCGATGGCAGACCCATGCAGATTCTCGATGTTGAGCAAGCCCTGGGTATCGCTGTCGCCTATGGCCAAAAAGAAGCGGGCCAGGACATCGACAGCTTTGACCGCTACTTGGCCTTTAGCGCGGACTGGCAGAATATGGATAAACGGGTTGGTTTTCTTGATGCAGAAGGCATGGATTGCCAGGTCATTTATCCCACCCTGGGTCTGTATTGGGAAGGGGAAGTTGACGATCCTCTCCTTGCCGATGCGCTGTGCCGGGCGTACAACACTTGGGCCTTTGAGCTGTGTGCGTCCCATAAGGACCGGCTGTTCCCCGCGGCCCATATTTCTCTGCGCGACGCGCACTTGGCGGCACGGGAGATGGAGCGGGTGGCCAAACTGGGGTGTCGCACCGCGTTTATCGGAGCGGCGCCCATAGAGGGCAGGAGCCTGGGGCATCCGGACTTTGATCCGGCCTGGGCCGCAGCCCAGGACCTCAGTCTCGGCATTGCCCTTCATCTGGTGGTCCATCCCGACTACAGCGGCAGTCAGTGGTACCGCGACCGGGACCCCAGATTCATGTACGTCTCCATGAAGGTCGTTGAAGACCCGCGTCATGCCCTCACGACCATGCTGTACGATGGCGTGTTTGAGCGTTTCCCTCAGCTTCGCGTGGCAACGGTTGAAGCCAGAGCCGGCTGGGTGGGCGAGTGGCTGGAACTGTTTGATTATCGCTACAAGTATATGGGCCACACCTCCCAGATGAAGCGCCCGGCCAGCGAGTATTTTGCACGCAACATCTGGATTAATGGGGACCCGGAAGAGAAGATGTTTCCGCTGATTGTGCGGTTTGCCGGGGATGATCGGTTTTTCACCGGCTCCGACTATCCCCACGCCGAGGGATTCGTCCATCCGGTACAAAAGGTACGAAACTTACTCTCCGATCTGCCAGCCACGTCCGTTGACAAGATCCTGGGTGCCAATGCGAGCAAGTTCTACGGCATCTAAATAGAGTTGGAAGTAGTGTAGAGAAGCGAGTTTTTTTCGGTCCTCCAGCCTATCTTAATCCGGGCCGTACGCGGCCGCTGGGTAACGGTGAAGCCCTCTTCGGGCGAGTAGGAGCGACGTGGCCAGCGCAATGACGGAAACAGGCTGGACTTGAACGCGCGGGAGGGGACAGATACAACGCAGGGACAATTTGTCAGAGCAAGGGAGAAAGACCGATGGATGCAGATGCCAAGAAAACAGCTCTACGCATGATCCCCTACGGCCTGTACGTGTTGACCGCGGAAAAAGACGGCGAGATCGCCGCAGCAACCGTGAATTGGGTGACCCAGACCGCCTTTGAGCCACCGCTGGTCGTGGTTGGCGTTAAGGCCGACGCCAGCGCGCACGACATCGTCAAAAAAGCCGGCTCGTTTGCCCTCAATATCCTGGGCAAAGGACAGCAGGGCCCGGCCTTCGCCTTTTTCAAACCCGTTGAAAAGGACGGCAATACAATCAACGGTGAGGCATACAGCGCAGGCAGTACCGGTGCACCGGTGCTCGAAAGCGTCCCGGCCTATGTCGAGTGCTCGTTGGAGCAAACCGTCGAGAACGGCGACCATTCCATTTTCGTCGGGAAAGTAGTGAACGCGGTTGTCCAGAAAAAGCCCGAAGGACGCGCGGACCTGGCGACGCTGCACATGGCCGACCTGGGAGACAAGGTCTTCTACGGCGGCTAAAAAATCCTGCTCTCGGCTGACAGCCCCTGGGTCGTCTTTACCGTCTGACCCAGGGGCTTTTTTGTGCACGAGCCGCTCCGTACTAACCTTGCGGTCTGTAGAGGAATTTGTTTAATTCGCCGATATTTCAGATGCAGGAGGACAGCATGGCCGATTTTGTCAAAGTGGCCTCAACGGGTGATATCCCCGAAGGCGAAGGCCGGTGTTTTGAGGTCAACGATCAACAGGTAGCCATCTTCAATGTCGATGGCACCTTCTACGCCCTGGACAATGTGTGCCCGCACCAGGGCGGTCCATTGGGCGAGGGCGAGTTAGACGGCAATCTGGTCACCTGCCCGTGGCACGCCTGGGATTTCGATGTCACGACCGGAGAAAACAGTGAAGACCCGGACGAAAAACAAGATACCTATGAAGTCAAAGTGGACGGCGACGATGTCCTAGTCGCTGTATGAAGCAGCCCGTATGGCGCTCTTTGAACGCATGCAGGCAGAAGACCACGAACAGGTGGTCTTCTGCACGGACCGCAACGCTGGCCTCACCGCCCTGATTGCCATCCACGATACAACTTTGGGCCCCGCCTTGGGTGGCATCCGTATGCGGGCGTATGCCAGTGAGGATGACGCGGTGACAGATGTCCTGCGTCTCTCCCAGGCCATGACCTATAAAGCCTCCCTGGCCGGTCTGGAGTATGGCGGCGGCAAGGCGGTTGTCATCGCCCCTGAGACACCTCCCAACAGAGAAGTATTGTTTCGCGCGCTGGGCCGCGCCATAGAGTCTTTGGCGGGCCGCTATATTCCAACCGAAGACATGGGTACGACGACCGTAGACATTGAACATGTCCGGGCAGAGAGTCGGTTCGGGGTCGGACGGGCGGAAGTGTTTGGCGGCGGTGGAGACCCCTCCCCCATGACCGCCTGGGGAATCTTCTGTGGCTTGCGGGCCTGTCTTGAAGAAACGGACGGCAAGGCCGAATTTCAGGGCTTGACCGTGGTCCTGCCCGGTTTGGGAAAAGTCGGCTACTCCCTGGCCCAATACCTCCACCAGGCCGGGGCTCGCCTGATAGTCGCAGATGTGGACGCAGCCCGGGCCAACAAAGCCCAAACCGAACTCAGCGCCGAGGTTGTTGATCCGACCGATATTCTGACCCAGCAGTGTGACATCCTCGCCCCCTGTGCCGCGGGTGGTATTTTCAATCCAGAGACGATTCCCCAGCTCCGGTGCCGG
This sequence comes from Candidatus Binatia bacterium, assembly GCA_022826945.1. Taxonomy (GTDB): domain Bacteria; phylum Desulfobacterota; class Binatia; order Bin18; family Bin18; genus Bin18. The sequence continues at coordinate 42,276 of JAJDTY010000002.1, read as the reverse complement.
ATTATCGGCGGTGGGGCCAACAATCAGCTCCTGACCGAGGAAGACGGAGACGCACTTCATGCGCGGGGTATTCTATATGCGCCGGACTTTGCTATTAACGCCGGTGGACTGATTAACGTTGCAGACGAGTTGGGTCCCGGCAGCTATCGGCGTGAGCGGGCCAAGGCCAAGACCGAACAGATTTACTCCACCCTGAAAGCGCTTTTTGCTCAAGCCAGACAGCGAGACGTTCCACCCCACCGTTTGGCCGTCACCCTGGCCCAGGAACGTATTCAGGCCGTGCGGAATTTACGGCGGCTGAATGCGGCTTCGTGAAGAACCGTTTTCGACCTTTCCTCATAAATCCCTCTTTGCTATAGCCTCCTTACTATGAAAAGCGCGTTGTCTGTCTGGCTTGAAAGCCATGGTATATCGCTCACCAATGATCGCGGCGTTGAGCTGCCGAACGCCTTCACCAGCCCACAGGACGAATACGCGGTCGTGTGCGAAAAGGCTGGGCTGATCGACCTTTCCTTTCGCACCCAGGTGAAATTCACGGGAGAGGATCGGAGCGATTTTCTGCAGGGCATGTTGTCAAACGATGTCAAAGCTCTGCGACCCGGCGATGGCTGTCCGGCAACGTTATTGACAGAGCAGGGACGGATCGTGGCGGATTTGCGCGTCTATGCGGAAGAGTCGGCAATCCTCCTCGACCTTGATGCCCGTATCAAGGAGAAGACGGTTGAAGCCCTCGACCGTTTTATCATTGCCGACGATGTGGAGATCGAAGACCTGAGCGCCCGCCAAGTCACTCTTGCGGTCCAGGGTCCGACCGCGGCAGAGGTCCTGACGACAGCCGGTCTCTCTTCCTTGCCGGAGCAAGAATTACAGCACCGGGACACGACGATTGCAGATGTCCAGGTCCGGGTGATTCGCTCCGACCAGACCGGCAAGAGTGGCTATGAGTTCCACGTTCCCAGCGACCGGGCAGCCGTCGTCTGGCAGGCTCTCGCCCAGCTGGACGGGCTGCTTCCCGTCGGCCACACTGCGCTGAATATGCTGCGCGTTGAGGCCGGCATTCCGTGGTATGGCCTCGATATGGACGAGGATAGAATCGTGCTGGAGGTCGGCCTCGACCGAGCCATTAGTTTTAATAAGGGCTGTTATCTGGGACAGGAAGTCGTCGAGCGGGCGTCGGCGCGTGGACATATGAATCGTCTGCTCATCGGGTTTCTACTGCAAGATGAAGGGCAGGATGTGTTGCCGACACGAGGCGACCGACTTTTAAAGGACGACAAGGAAGTCGGCTGGCTGACCAGTGTCGCAACCTCCCCAACCCTGGGCCGGCCGATTGCTCTGGGATATGTCCGGCGCGAACATAGCGAGCCGGGCACCCGGCTGCGGATTGACAGGCCGGACACGGATATGATAGCCGAAGTGACCAAGTTGCCGTTTCTACAGTAGATATTACTTGTAGAGGCATATCATGACAGGAGGGATCAATGGCACAACTGGGTAAACGCTATATGTGTGAAGAGTGTGGGGCCGAGGTGCTCTGCAATAAGCCGGGCGACGGCGCACTCCAGTGCTGCGAGAAAGAAATGCCGCTCAAGGAGGCCAAGCCGCTTCCATCGTCTGACTGATAACAGTCCGTTACAAATAGTACAAAGGACAGTGAGGAGCGGGGGAAACCTCGCTCTTTCTTTTTTGGCTGGGGGCTATGTCTTCCGTACCCCACACTGCGGATCTGCTGCTCTACGGTGGGCATGTTCTCACCTTTGACCCAGACCGGCCTGAAGCCCAGGCCGTTGCTATTGCGGCAGGAAAAATCCTCGCGGTCGGCACTGAGCAGGAACTACGCGCCTTTGTCTCTCCGAAAACACAGACCCTATCGTGTGCCGGGGAAACGGTACTGCCGGGCTTTATCGACCCTCACCTGCATCTCTTTGCCTGGGCGAGTCGCTACTGCGGCGCAGACCTGAGTACAGCCCGGTCGATTGCTGAAGTCCAGTCTCAACTCCAGGCACGCCTGGAGGCTCTCGGCTCGCAAGACTGGCTGCGCGGTTATGGCTATGATGAGTTTTTTCTCAACGAGAAACGCCATCCGAATCGACGCGACCTTGACGCCATCTCGACCGACAAACCTGTAATCCTGCGTCATCGGACCGGCCATGCTGCCGTTCTGAATAGCGCCGCGCTCTGGCAAACCGGCATCCACGCCCAGTTTATCCCGCCAAATGGTGGAAACGTCGAACGCGACGCAAGCGGACAACCAACGGGCGTGGTCTACGAGTTAGAGTCGTTTCTGCGGACTGCCATGCCTCCACTTCCGGCGCAAGAGTTTCAGGCCGGATTACAACAGGTCAACAGCAAACTCCTCAGACACGGAGTCTGTTCGTTTCACGATGCCAGTGCCGGCAACACGCTTGAGGCCCTCGGACGCTTCGCCGCCTTACGAGCCAACGGCGTCCTACGTCCCCATGCAACCGTTATGGTCGGGGTTGAGGCGTTCTCTCAGGTGCGAGAGGCTGGCCTCACCGCCTTTGACCGGTCCGGCCAAGTTCGGCTTGGCAGTATTAAAATTATGCTGCACGAAAGCGGAGGTGAATTATATCCGCCGCTAGACGACCTAGCGGCAATGGTCTGGCAGGTGCATCGCCACGGGTTTCAGGTCGCCATCCATGCTGTTGAAGAGGCCCCTGTCTGCGCGGCCCTCGAAGCGATTCAGCATGCACAAGGGCGACTGCCTCGCCACGATCATCGTCATCGTATTGAACACTGCACGCTCTGTCCTCCACCGTTTCTCCACACCCTGGCCGAGACAGGCTGCGCGGTGGTGATACAGCCGGGCTTTCTGCATTTTTATGGCGATAAATATGCAGCAGAAGTTGATACAGATGTGCACGATTGGCTGTACCGGACGAAAAGCTTCCGAGATCACAACATTCCCGTTGTCGGCAGCTCAGATTGTCCGATCGCCCCACAGGCCCCATTGGTCGCGATTCAGGCTGCCGTTACGCGCCAGTCCCACACCGGAATGACTCTCAATCCCGCCGAGTGCTTGTCCTGTCTTGAGGCAATGGGTCTGTTCACTCAAGCAGGAGCCTGGGTCGGGTTTGAGGAAGATCAGACCGGCAGCATCGCCCCCGGCATGCGTGCGGATGTGGTTATCCTCGACAGCGACCTGACGAGACTCCCGGCTGAAGCACTCAGCCGGGTAAACGTCCAGACAACGATCATTGACGGCCAGATTGTCTATTCGGCATAAAGAGTAAACGTGTCCTCCAGTACAGCATGAGATGCTGGACACGTTTACTCTTTAAAGAGCGTGTATGCCTTCTCCCGCAGTCCTGTACGAAAAAGACGGTAGTGTCGCCGTTGTCAGCCTCAACCGGCCTGACATGCTCAACGCCTATAACGTGGAGATGCGGGACGATTTGCACGAAATTCTCAGGGCCGTCCGGGACGACCCTGAGGTCCGGGTCATGATCTTGCGCGGGGAAGGCCCGGCCTTTTCTACCGGCGGAGATGTGTCAGAGTTCGGTTCAGCTCCCTCTCCGGCGCGGGCTCGTGAAGTGCGCTGGCAACGGGATAACTGGGGGCTGCTGCTGCACCTGCCTCAACCGACCATTGCGGCGGTCCACGGCTATACCGTCGGCGGCGGGATGGAAATGGCGCTGCTGTGTGATTTATGCATTGCCGCGGACGATACGGTCTTTTTTCTACCGGAAACCGGCCTGGGTATGATCCCTGGGGTAGGCGGGACGCAGACCGCACCCCGTACCATCGGGCTGGGCCGCGCCCTAGACATGGTCCTCACCGGCAAGCGGCTGAAGGCCGACCAAGCTCTCCAGATTGGCCTGGTAAATCAGGTGGTTCCCCTAGCTACCCTCTTGACGGAGGCCAAATCTCTGGCATACACACTGTCCCGTTATAATCCAACAGTTGTAAGGCTGGCAAAACGGGCCGTCCGACAGGGCGCTGACCTCAATTTATCCGATGGCTTACGACTGGAACAAAATTTATTTGCACTGGTAAAGGAGTAGGCATGAATACGTCACAGTTCATCGGTATTCCGGGCATGATGTTTCCGGACCAAGAGATCCTGGCTTTCGAAGGTAACCGGTTGACCTATGGAACACTGCTGGATCGGGTCAAACGGCTGGCCAGCAGTTTGCGCGACCAAGGGATTCAGGCTGGTGACCGCGTGGCGATCTTACAGACAAACTGCAATGAGTACATCGAGACCTATTATGCCACAGCGACGCTGGGCGCGACTTTTGTACCGCTAAACTATCGGGCCAAGCCCCCGGAATTGGAATATATGATTACCGCGGCGGAGAGCAAAATTCTGTTTGTGGGCGATCGCTATATCGACCTGATCAATAGCCTCAAACCCAATCTCGGCTGCGTGGAAAAATATGTCACGATCGAAACGCGGCGTGACGATATGCTGCACTACGACGACTTTATTGAGCAGGGTTCGCCCGACATCGAAGAGGCCGAGGTAGATGAGGGCGACCTGTCCATCCTGATGTATACCAGTGGCACGACGTCTTTGCCCAAGGGTGTGATGCTGACCTACGGCGGATTCACCAACTATGTCATCGGTACCGTCGAGATGGCGGACGGGACTCCACGTGGCACTTCGTTGTTGTGCGCGCCGCTCTACCATATTGCCGGCACGATGAACATCATGACCGCGCTGTGGAACGGCCGGAAGATCGCCATCCTGCGTCAGTTCGATACCCAGGAGTGGTTGGAGGCCGTCCAGAACGAGCAGGTGACGCACGCCTTTGTCGTGCCCACGATGATGAAACAACTCATCGATCATCCCGAGTTCTCGAACTATGATCTGTCGAGTTTGCAGAACGTCTCCTATGGCGGCGCTCCCATGGCCTTCCCCGTCATTCGTAAGGCCATTGATATGTTCCCGGACTCGACCGGTTTTGTGAACGCCTTCGGTCAGACCGAAACCAACTCGACCCTGACCGTCCTTGGACCGGACGACCATAAGCTGAACGGCACGCCGGAAGAGGTTGAGCGCAATCTGAAGCGTCTGACCTCGGTCGGTAAACCCCTGCCGGATGTGGAAGTCCAGGTTCTTGATGACGATAATAAGGAGATGCCGGCCAATGAGATCGGTGAGGTTGTCATTCGCACTCCTCGCGTGATGAAGGGCTACGCCAATCAGGAAAGCGCGACCGCCGCCCTGTTGGACGAAAACGGCTGGCTACATACCCGCGACATGGGCTATATCGACGAAGACGGCTATGTCTACTTAGTTGGCCGCAAGGACGACATCATCATTCGTGGCGGTGAAAACATTGCACCGGCTGAAATCGAAGCGGTCCTGCACGCCCATCCGGCAGTCGATGAAGCGGCCATTATCGGTGTGCCTGACGTCGATTGGGGGCAAAAGATCGTGGCCTTTGTCGCCCTCAAGCCGGGCCAGACGGCTACCGCGGACGAAGTTGGCGATTTCTGTAAGGAACGGCTGGCCAGCTTCAAGAAACCAGGGGAGATCAATTTCCTGGACGAACTGCCCAAGAACCCGTTAGGCAAAGTCCTCAAGAAAGAGCTGAAAGCGCAGTACGAATAGTGAGCAGGGGCGTCCTTTCGGACGCCCTTTTTGTTAAGGTATCGGTGTGTCCGATCTGGTGTATGAAATTCAAGGGAAAGTAGCCTGGCTGCGCCTATCGTGTCCGGGCCTGGGTAACCGGCTTACGCCTCGGCTGGACCAGGAGATGGCAGCCGCCTGCCAGTCCATCGAGGAGGACGACGCGGTCGAAATCGGTGTCCTGACCGGCTCGGCCCACAATTTTTGTAAGGGCCTGACACAAACGGCCAACACCGCGCAGAGAATTCGGGAGCAGTTCGGTTCCATCCAGTGCGTCGAAGCGCTGGCGGCCATAACAAAACCGACGCTAGCGGCTCTCAATGGCAACGCGTTCGGACTCGGTCTGGAGTTGGCCCTCGCCTGCGACCTCCGTCTGGCCGTTTCGACAGCCCGGTTCAGCCTCCCCCAGGTGACCGAGCAGATGATTCCTTTTGGTGGAGGGACGCAACGCCTGCCGCGTGTAGTCGGACAGGCAAAGGCATTGGAAATCATCCTCACCGGCAAACAGCTTGACGCTGCCGAGGCGTATCGCATCGGACTGGTCAATGAGGTGATTGCTACGGACGACTTCTTGACCCGTGTTGACGAGGTCCTATCCGGTCTGTTAGGCAAAGGCCCTGTCGCTTTACGACTCGGTAAAGAGGCGGTACATAAAGCAATGGACCTGACGCTCGATCAGGGGGTGCGGTTGGAAGAAGACTTATATGCCCTTCTCCAGACAACCCAGGATCGGGCCGAGGGCGTGGAATCTTTCTTAGCCAAGCGGAAACCTCGGTTTACCGGACGCTAAGAGAAAAACAGGAGGCAGCAGTATGGCAACTCAACTCGGGAAAATGTATCTGTGTGGAAGCTGCGGTGTGCAGGTCATCGTGACCAAGGGTGGCGATGGCTCACTCAAGTGCTGTGGTGCTGAGATGCGGAAAAAATAGTCGCTCGTGCGCAGCTCTCAGAGAGCAACGAACCGGGAGAACGGCCGCATTATCGATACAGGGCACCGCTTGAAAGGTGCCCTTTTTTTATCACGACGCCCACAAGCGACCTTGCAAGACCGCTAGGCACTCAGATAGCATGGCCTGCACTGCTCAGGGTCACAACAAATAACCGCTCGTATGAATCCCGAGTGAAGCGTGGAGGTTGACAGCCATGCCGGCCCCTATTTCCGCCGATGAAATACAGTCCCGCATTGTCGCGGCCCTGCCTGACGCGCAGGTGCATATTCGCGATTACACCGGTGGCGGGGACCACTACGAAGCCGTTGTCGTGTCCGCGGCGTTCGACGGCAAGAATGCCGTCGCCCGGCATCGACTGGTGTATGGCGCCCTCCAGGACGCCATGGTTGAACGCATTCATGCCTTAGCCCTCAAAACCATGACCCCCCAGGAATTTGAGGCCGATGCCCGGCAGTCCGGCTTGGTGAATATCGAAACGCACAAATCATAAGCCACGAACCCACGAGGAGGAGAACATGGCAGATAGCGTACAGGCGCATATTGACGAGACCGTGAAGAACAACAAAGTCCTTATCTATATGAAGGGCAATCCAACCTTCCCAATGTGTGGGTTCTCAGCCGCCACCATTCAGATTTTCGACTCCTTGGGCGTGCCGTACGAGACCGTCGACGTGTTGCAGAATCCTGCCATTCGGGATGGCATCAAGCGCTATTCCAACTGGCCAACCATTCCGCAGATCTATGTGAACGGCGAATTTATCGGCGGCTGCGACATTATCCAGGAAATGCACAGCCGCGGAGAGCTTGAGCCCCTCGTGCGGGCCGCCCTCGAAAGCTAAACCAAAAACCTCCCTCATCGACACATGCCGCCGGGGGAGGAAAATGTAACGCGCTACAAGACCAGCAGACCATTCCGAGGAAGGCTACAACGCTTCCTCGGAATGGTCTGCTGGTCGTAAGGCCCACCCGCTATCCCCCCACCCAATCGTTGTCGGTAATCCCGAGCAAGCCGGAGTACAGAAGATTGACAGCAAAGGCGGCCTCGGATAGGGGCCTTTGTTGTACAAGCTGCTTGCATAACAAGGAGAGTACAGAGAAGCAGGTTTTTTCTTGTAAGAATTTGCAAACCGAGCCACTACCGAAAGAATGGTAACTGCGTACCAGCTCTCCAGGAACTTTCTCTGCGTTTCCGTCTTCGTGCTTTTACTGACAGCCTCGCCGACCGCGGCCCTTGTCGAGTGGAGCACGACGGAGATGCACTTTCAGTACGGACACCTCGAAAACCCGTTCTCGGACGCTAACCAGGATGCCTTTATCCTGACCGTGCAGAACGCCCTGGGCTGGAAATATGGCGAGAGCTTCTTCTTTGCCGACTTCATTGAAGACGTCGAGCACGACGGCTTCAACCACACTGAAATCTACGGTGAATGGTATCTGTCCCTGAGCCTGGGTAGGATTCTGAAGAAGGATTTGAAGATCGGGCCGATCAAAGATTTTTCGCTGATCGGGGGCATTAACGGTAGCGTAGACGCCAAGGTCATCAAGTTTCTACCCGGTCTGCGCGCGTCCTGGGACCTGCCCGGCTTCGCCTTTCTGAATACCGACCTGACCGCTTACATCGACGCCAGCCGAGGTGTCTCGAACGGAGGTGCCCCCAAAGAGTCGGACAGCTTTATGCTCGACATCAACTGGGCCTACCCCTTCACTATCGGCAAGCTGTCCTTCTCCATCGAAGGTCATGCCGAGTATATCCATTGCCGGACCAACGAGTTCGGCGGTCGGGTCAGAAGCTGGTTTTATACCCAGCCGCAGTTCCGCCTGGACCTGGGCAAGTTGCTCAGGGAAGAGGCCAACCGGCTTTTTATCGGTATGGAGTACCAGTTCTGGCACCATAAACTGGGCACCAAGAACGACGAGAGCGTACCGCAGTTTCTGCTGGTCTGGCGCTTCTGAAAAGGATTTACGGCGTCACCGCTACGCCCCAGGGAATTTTTCCGACCGCAATCGTCTTGAGTAGCGTATCGGTGGTGGTATCGATCACCGCCACGCCGTCGGATCGGCCCATGGTGGCGTAGAGTTTCTTCCCGTCCGGGGTCAGGGCCGACCACCAGCAGCGCTTGCCGCCCAGGGCGATGGTCTTGGTCACGGTGTTGGTAGCTGGATCGATCACGCGCACATCGTTGGCCCGGCCGTGGACGACATAGACCTTTGAGCCGTCGGGCAGCACCGAGATGCCGACCGGGCGTTCGCCCATGCTGATCGTCTCGGTCACGGCCAGTTTTTCGACATCGATCACCGAGACGGTGTGGGTTCGTTCATTACTCACATAGGCGGTTTTCCCGTCCGGCATAAAGGCCACGCCGCGCGGATTTTCGCCCACCTTGATCGAACTGAGGACTTTATAGGTCTGGGTGTCAACGACTGTCACGTCGTGCGAAGTCTCGTTCGGCACGAAGGCCAGCTTGCCATCGGGCGAGATCACTACAGTCTCCGGCTCGATACCGGCCTGAACGGTGGCAACAATCTCCTTGCTTGCCAGATCGACGACCCGCATCACGCCTTCGTTCTCATTCACGACAAACAGCAGTTTTTCGTCATTACTGAGGTCGATTCCCTCAGGATCAATGCCGACCGGAAAGGTCTCCACAACCGTATTGGTTGCCGCATCAATGACCGAAATGTCATTAGAGTTGCCGTTGGCGGCGTACACCCGAGAGCCGTCGGCCGAAACCAGCACTCCGCGCGGGCGTTCGCCGACCGGTACTTTGGCGACGACCTCGTCCGTGTGGGTGTCAATGACCCACACATCGTTCGACTCCTCGTGCGTGACATAGGCGAATGGCTGGGCGAAGGCTGGCACGGAAAAGGCGACAAAGCACAGGACCACATACGCACAGACACCAACAACACAGTAACGGGATTTCATAACAGCTCCTTACTGATGGGCAGGCATAGCGGCGGCGGACGTTGCCGTGTCCGGTGTGGCGCCAGCGGCTGCTACGTCTGCGTCCGATTCACATTTTGAGGCATCTCGGACATAGGCCACAATCTGCCAGATCATATCGTCGGGCAGTTGCCCGGCAAAACCGACCATCTCCGTCTTGGGGACACCGTCGCTAACGACCCTGAACATTTCCTCGTCCGTCCCCGAACCGTTTACCCACTCGCAGTCGAAAAGATTCGGGCATTTGCCGTCCCGGTCGGCATCCGCTTGCACATGACAGTAGCCGGAACACACAGCCTGGAAGAGGAATCCACCCTCAGTAATCGCCGCGGCATCACCGGCAAAAGGGTTCTTCATCGCCTCGTCAGCCAACCCACTCGTCGGGATAAACATTAGCAGGCCGACCAACAGCACACCATACACACGTCTCATAGACCTCCTCGTTTCTGTGCGGCAAAGAGTAAACGTGTCCTTCACATCTCCAAAGTCAGGCTGGGCGCGTTTACTCTTTTTCTCGGGAGAGTCGGAACATCTCCATAACGTCATAGGTTTTCTCAAAGGGGGAATACAACGGCACACCATACCGTTGCGCAATGGTCTTGAGCTCTCCGCTCCTTCTCAGCTTTGTCAGGGCCGCATCTAGTGCCGTGCGGAGCGCTTGGTCTTCTTCGCGCGTGGCAACATGCTCATTCCAGCGCGCCACCGAGATCGGCTCGGCTGTAGCAAACGTCAGTTTCGTCCCAGGCTCCTGCTTTGCATACCAACCCGCGGTCGGACCCCAGACAAAGGCTAACTCTGCGTCTCCCGTTGCCACGGCAGCCAGCGATTCCTCGGTTGAGAAAAACGTCTGCATCGGAATTTTAAGAGACTCCAGAATAAAGCTGGCAATCGTCTGGGCTTGGACCGCAACGACTTGGTGCTCGATATCGAGCAAGGACGCCGGCGTCCGCCCCTCACGCCCCAGGAGTTCGAAAGCCGCCCCATAGTAAGCGTTGCCGACCGTCACGTTGCTCGCTTCACGCACCGCATCTCGTCCGGGCACACTCAAAATGGCATCGCATCCGTTTCGTGATAGCCGACGAAGCGGAAAGTCACTCTCATCAACCTCGGTTATCCGTTCGTCATTCTTGACCCAGACAGGAACAAGCGTTCGCCCCATGATCTTGGCAATAGCCCGCGCCACATCAACGTCAAATCCACGCTCTTCGGACTGAGAAGAAAAAGGGAGATTATTCCCCAGAAAGCAGACCCGAAGTTGCCCCACTTCCTCCGCGGAGAGCGGTCTGGACAAGACCAAGCAAAAGAGACAACTGAGCACTGGAACAACAGCGCTTCTCCTACGTTTTCTCCACGCAGTCACTCCAGTGGGGGGCCAGGAGTCAGGCAGCACACGATACAGCAGTCTCACGCTCGCCTACTCCGCTGGTTTATTCCGGTAGGGTAAACACGAGCAACGCGCTGCCCTTACTCGTCAGCGGCGGCTCGCCAGCCAGGGTGACGGCCAACCCACCGCCGCCGCTGGGGATGGCCACATACTGCCGCCCCCCAGCCTTATAGGTGATGGGCTGGGCGCGCATGGATGAGCCCGTCTGAAATTGCCATAACAGCTCGCCGGTCGCGGCATCAAAGGCCAAGGCCAGGCCCTCAAGGTTACCGGAAAACACCAGACCACCAGCGGTCGCCAGGGCACCACCCATCATGGGATATTCGTCTTGATAGCGCCATTTAATCTCGCCGGTGGAGGGGTCTATGGCCGACAAATGGCCGTAGGATGAGCCATCATCGCCCTGGGTTTTGCCCGGTCCGCCACCCCAGAATGGGATACCCTTGATAAAGATGGAGGTGGACTTCTTCATCTGCCAGCAGCTTTCCACCACCGGCACATACATCAGCTTGGTCAGCGGGCTATAGGCCGCGGTGTACGAGCCGTTTTTTCCGCCAACGGAACCGGGACAGATAAATTCCTTTCCTTCGGCGGTGGGAACGAACTGAGGATCGACAATCGGCCGGCCGGCCTCGTCCAGCCCTTTTGACCAATTCAGTTTATCGACATATTGGGTGCCGTGCAGGTATTTGCCAGAGGTGCGGTCCAGGACATAGACGTAGCCGTTTCGGTTGGGCTGGGCCAGAGCTTTGACCGTCTCCCCGCTACGTTCGACATTGACCAGGAACAGATCGGTGTTGCCGTCATAGTCCCAAATATCGTGAGGTGTAAACTGAAAATACCATTTGATCTCACCCGTATCCGGGTCAAGAGCCAGCACGGAATCCGCGTAGAGATTGTCGCCCTTACGGACATCGCCGTTCCAGTCCGGGGCGGTATTGCCCGTCGCCCAATACAGCAAATCCTCGTCAGGGTCGTATGATCCCGTTACCCAGGTCGGGGCACCCCCATGTTTCCAGGAGTCACCGGCCCAGGTCTCGGAGCCCGGCTCACCGGCTTCCGGGATGGTGTAGCGACGCCACTTCCGCTCGCCCGTTTTGATGTCATAGGAATCAATATAGCCGCGGATGCCATATTCGCCCCCGGCAATACCGACGATCAGATTATCTCGGACGACCAGGGGGGCAACGGTCGCGCTGAATCCGTCGCTATGGCGGTCCATCTCGATGTTCCAGACAACGGCTCCAGTTTTGCGGTTCAGGGCAACCACATGGGCATCGAGCGTTGCCATAAAGATCAAATCTCCGGCAACGGCCGCCCCTTTATTCGACGGCCCGCAGCACACACGCATATCGTCCGGCAGCTCGTGCTCATAGCGCCACAGCAACTCGCCCGTGACCGCATCCAGGGCAAAGAGGTGGTTATAGGCAGCAGTCAGATAGATGATCCCGTCGGCAACAATAGGCGAGGCCTGCATTTGGGCCGGGATACCAGTCTGGAACATCCAGGCCGCCTTCAGGTTTTTGATATTCTCCCGGTTAATGTCCGTGAGTGGGCTGAACCGCCAACCGGCGTAATTGCCACCGTACATCAGCCAATAGTTCGGGTCGTCCGTCCCCTTGAGCAGGTGGTCCTGGGTGATGGACTGGAAAGCATACTCGGCAAGGCCACCGTTCGTGGCGGGGCTGGCGGCGGCGGGTTTGGCGGCGGCCGTCGGCTGAGTTTTGGCGGGTTCGGGCTGCGTATCCGCACGCCCACCGACTGCCTGAGCGTGGTAGGGAGCGCCAAGCAACGTCAGACAACACGCCCCTATGAGAATTCTTTGCAACCAATCTGTGTGCATATACTCCCCTCCTTTACGTGTAAAATTCCACGTAAACTCTCGGTATAGCGCGGTCGAAAAGTACTTGCTTTTCAGTATCCGGTCAAGGAAGGCAGCAACAGGAGGGGCGGTCTTGTTTTGACCAGTATGGCGATGGTGCAGGCCGCTATACTTCTCTGATACGAACGTGAGAAGCGCCGAAAAGCCCCGCATCTTGTCTGTCCCAAAACTCTACTATACACCCCCAATGAGGCAAAAGAGTAAAGAATAATAGAGGACCATCATGAAGTACTATCCACACCTCGACTGGGCCAGAGTCATTCTCCTCTTGCACGCGATTCTTCTTTGTAGCGCATGTGGCGGACCCAACAACAACGGTCAAACAGCGCAGCATGCTCCGACCAGACAAGAGACATCAGAGCAGCAAGCAATCCCGTCCCCACCTGAGCAACTTACCCCGACGCAGGCAGACTCGGACGGACGGGGCACTCTTGTCGGACGCGTGGTGTTTGACGGGGACATACCACAGGCACAAGCGCTGACGGTCAGTAAAGATGTTGAAGTATGTGGAAGGACAGAAAAATTCCCCGAGGCCCTGCTCGTCGGCCCAGACAAAGGCATCAAAAACGCGGTGGTTTTCCTCCAGACGGTAGCCGGTGGGAAATCGCCGTCACTGCCGACATCGAATCCCGTCATTGATCAGCTCGATTGCATCTACACGCCTCATGTCCTGCTCGTTCCGGCCGGGGCTACGGTTGATATTAAAAACAGTGACGGCATCCTGCACAATATTCATACCTATAGCGAGAAGAATCCGGCTTTTAATACGGCTCAGCCGAAGTTCAAAACCGTCATCTCGAAAACCTTTACCCAGCCGGAGATTATTCGCGTGACCTGTGATGTGCACGACTGGATGACCGCCTGGGTCGTTGTACAGAATCACCCCTATTACGCCCTCACCGACACAACTGGGGCCTTTCGGCTCAGCGACGTTCCCCCAGGCGAGTACGAACTGAAGGTCTGGCACGAGGAACTCGGAGAGCACCCTCGTTCGGTGTCCATCACGGCGGATCAAGAGTCCTCTGTGGAAATCACGCTCGCCCGTGCTGGCTGAACAGAAACAGATAAGATATGGAGAATACCCTCGCGTCGCACGGGGAGAAGGCGTTGCGAGATAGGGTTCTATGCAGTTTCCTATACATTCGCTGTCGATTTTTCGGATCGTCCTGCTTGTTGTAGTATTCCTCGCCGGGCTGTCTGCAGTGCAGTATCGCCCCGATGTGAGCGGTCGGGTGTGGCAGGCCGGCAAAGCCGCGTGGTGGGATTACCAACTGCTCGACCTGGGGCTGACGGGCTGGGGTCAGGCTCCCAAACAGCCGATTGCCTTCAGCCATGCGCTTCACGCCGGTGAGTATGGCCTGGACTGCCTGTACTGCCACAGTGCGGCCCGTGTCTCACCGGTGGCCCACGTTCCGCCGGTCCAGACGTGTATGGGCTGCCACGCCAGGCCAACACCGAATCAGGAGATCAAAAAAATCCAGACCTACTGGAAAAACCGAGAGCCGATTCCGTGGATTCGCGTGCACGCCCTGCCCGCTTTCACCCGTTTTAACCATAAGCGCCATGTCCGGGCCGGGGTCGCCTGCCAGTCCTGTCATGGCGAGGTCCAACGCATGCAGCGCGTGGAACAGGTGTCTTCGCTCAAGATGGGCTGGTGCGTGACCTGTCATGATGCCCATCAAGCGAGCAAGGACTGCCTGGTGTGTCACTATTGAGGCGGAAGAACCGAGCATGGCAAACGGACTCGACAGAAGAAATTTTTTAAAACTGCTTGGGGCCAGTGCAGCCGCACCAGTCGTCGGTTGTGCCTCAAAGCCGGTGGAAACCATTATTCCCTATGTGGTTCAGCCCGAGGAGATCACGCCAGGGGTGGCCACCTACTACGCCACCGTCTGCCAGGAGTGTCCGGCCGGCTGTGGCATGGTCGTGCGGACCAGAGAGGGGCGAGCCGTCAAAGTCGAAGGCAATCCCTCCCATCCGGTCAATCAGGGGGCGTTGTGCGCACGTGGACAGGCGTCCTTGCAAGGGCTGTATAATCCGGACCGTATCCGCCAACCGCTATATCGTAATGAGGCTGGAAAACTCACTCCGCTGTCGTGGCCAGAGGCGGAGGCGATGCTGGCCGAACGCCTGCAAAAAATCCGAGCAGAGGGCCAAGCGGACAAGATCACATTTCTCGCCGGACAGCTCCCGGACAGCGTATATCGGTTGGCCACGCAGTGGCTTGAGATCCTCGGCTCAAGCCGTCTGATGACCTATGAACCGTTTGGTTTCGAGGCGCTGAGACAGGCCAATCAGGTCTGCTTTCAGCAGGCTTCGATTCCCACCTACGATCTGACCAAGGCCCGCTTTCTCATTGGCCTGGGGGCTGATTTCCTGGAGACGTGGCATTCCCCGACGTACTATGCCAAGGCATTCAGCCAGATGCGGAGTACAACGGCGGCGGGGAAATTCGTCCAGGTCGAATCCCGTATGTCGCTCACCGGAGCGAATGCGGATGAATGGATTGCAATCAAGCCGGGGCGGGAAGCTTTTTTTGCTCTTGGTCTGGCCCATCTGATTCTCCCGAACAGTACAGTTCCCGCTGAAGAAAAGGCACGGCTCAGCCAACTGCTGGAACCCTATTCGCCGGACCGGGTCGCTTCGGTGACGGAGGTGTCGGCCGAGACGAGCAGACGACTGGCCCAGGACTTCGTCAGCCACGGGCCGAGCCTAGCCCTTGGGGGTGGCATAGCCGCGAGTTCCCGGCAGGAGACGGCCAGCCTGATTGCGGTCAATCTGCTGAATTATATCGCCAGTAATATCGGCAAGACCGTCCATTTTTATGAGATCCAAGAGCGGCCACAGGCCAGCTCGTACGCAACGCTGTTATCCCTGATTGACGAGTTGCGGCGCGGAGAAATACCGCTCCTTTTGTTGGCCAACACCAATCCGGCCTTTAGCCTGCCGCCGTCTTCGGGTTTTGCCGAGGCGCTCACCCGCGTACCGTTTGTGGTCAGCTTCTCGTCTTTTCCTGATGAAACAACCGAACAGGCAGACCTGATTTTACCCGAGCATACGCCCTTGGAAAGCTGGGGAGACTCTCACCCCGAAGCCGGCGTGTATGGTTTGATGCAACCTGTCATGCCGCCCGTGTTTGAGACCCAAGCGTTGGGCGATACCTTATTGTCTGTTACCACGCAGGTTGATGAGGCATTCTTGGAATCGTTGCCATGGAAGAGCTTCTTCGAGTATTTACAGGCGTCCTGGAAAGAACGGCACGGCGAGAGTGGTGAGCCGGGCGACTTTGACACCTTCTGGCATCACGCCCTGCAACAGGGCGGGGTTTGGCAGACCAAAGAGCCGCTCCCGGTCCAGCTCTCCCCGGCCGTATTTGAGACAAGCTTTTCCGAACCGACTTTTGACCGCGCGGGTGAAGACGCGCTGACGTTTATTGCCTACCCCTCGTCACGCTATTATGACGGCCGCGGTGCCAACAAGCCCTGGCTGCAAGAGTTGCCCGACCCCATGACGCAGGCGGTCTGGGACTCCTGGCTTGAGATTCATCCTGAGACCGCCGAACGCCTGGGGATCGCAGAGGGCGACCTGCTGACGATTACCTCTCCGCATGGGACTATCGAGGCGAGCGCCTATTTCTACGCTGGGCTGCGACGTGATGTGGTGGCCATGCCAATCGGCCTGGGCCATAGCGGTTATGGTCGCTACGCCCAGGGACGCGGCTCCAACCCGGTCCATTTACTTTCGACTCACCCCGAAACCGCCGCAGGGGGCTTTCCCTGGCTGTCGACCACAGTCCGACTCGCCCGAACCGGCAAACGGGCACCGCTAGCCACAACGGACGGCAGCCGCCAACAGCTCGGCCGTGGTATTGCTCAGGCAGTGACGGCAGGACAGCACGACGAACAGCACCATGTGGACCACTCGGAGCACCCCGCCCGCGATATGTACCCAGAGGTGGAGTACGCCGAGTACCGCTGGGGCATGAGTATCGACCTGTCGGCCTGCCTCGGCTGTGGAGCCTGTGTTACGGCCTGCTATGCGGAAAATAATATTCCGGTGGTGGGCGAGGACATGGTGGCGCAGGGTCGGGAAATGTCCTGGCTGCGGATTGAGCGCTATTTCGAGGAGCCGCAGGAGGGAGCGAACGCCCCTGAAGTCCGCTTTGCTCCTATGCTGTGTCAGCACTGCGGCAATGCGCCCTGCGAGCCGGTCTGTCCGGTGTATGCCACCTATCACAACCCGGAGGGACTCAACGCCCAGATCTATAATCGTTGCGTCGGCACGCGCTACTGCGCCAACAACTGCTCCTATAAGGTACGGCGTTTTAACTGGGACGAGGCGGACTGGCCAGCACCGCTCAATCTTCAGCTCAACCCGGATGTCACCGTACGTGAACCGGGCGTCATGGAGAAATGCACCTTTTGCGTCCAGCGCATTCAGGAGGGCAAAGACCGGGCGAAGGACGAAAACCGTCCGGTGCGCGATGGCGAGGTCACACCGGCCTGTGCCCAGACCTGTCCAACCCAGGCCCTGACGTTTGGCAATTTGCAAGACCCTGCCAGCCGCGTTTCCCGACACTCGCACGACCCCCGTGGGTATAAAGTCTTCGAGTCCTTGAACACCAGACCCGCGATTACCTATCTCAAAAAAGTCCGCCGCAATACGTAGCGACACTGAATACGATTCCATGCAGACCAGCCTCAGCTATCTTCAGGTCAACCGCGACCTGCTCAGAAACCTGCTCAGCTCGCCAACGCGTATCTGGTACGCCCTGCTCGGCTGCGATCTGGTGGTACTGGCTTTTGGCCTGTACTGCTGGCTCTATCAGATTCACTCGGGACTGGGCGTGACCGGTCTGGCTCATCCGGTCGGCTGGGGCGTGTATATCACCAACTTCGTCTTCTGGGTCGGTATTGCCCACTCGGGCACGCTGATTTCCGCGGTCCTCTTTTTGTTTCGGGCCCGCTGGCGGACGCCCATTGCCCGCAGCGCCGAAGCCATGACGATTTTTGCCGTGATGACCGCCGGCCTGTTTCCCATCATCCATCTTGGTCGGGCGTGGAATTTCTATTGGTTGCTGCCCTATCCCAATCAGCGCCAGCTCTGGGTCAATTTTCAGTCACCCCTAGTCTGGGATGCGTTTGCGATCACCACTTATTTCACTGTGAGTTTTCTGTTCTGGTATATCGGTCTGATCCCCGACTTAGGGGCGGCGCGTGACCGCACCGCAGGGCTGCGCCGCAAACTCTACACCCTCTTCTCGCTTGGCTGGCAGGGCACGAACCGGCAGTGGCGTCACTATCTGAGCGCCTACGGATTTTTTGCAGCCCTGGCCACCCCGCTCGTGGTGTCCGTGCATAGCGTGGTGTCCTGGGATTTTGCCATGTCCATCGTACCCGGCTGGCACAGCACCATTTTTGCTCCCTATTTTGTCGCCGGCGCCATCTTCTCCGGTCTGGCCATGGTTCTGACCTTGCTCATTCCGCTCCGCAGGATTTTCGGTCTCGAGGCCTATATCACCGACTACCACTTCGACAATCTGGGCAAAATGATTATTCTCACCTCGCTGATTCTGAGCTATTCCTACGCCAGCGAATTCTTTATTGCCTGGTATAGCGCCAATCCGTACGAGCGAAGCATCTTCTGGTATCGCGCGGTCGGCGACTATGCCCCACTGTTCTGGCTGATGGTCACCTGCAACTGTGCAATCCCCATGCTGTTGTGGTGGAAGTCGATTCGCACCAGTACGCTGTGGTTGTTCGGCATTGCCCTGCTGGTCAATGTTGGGATGTGGCTGGAGCGCTTTGTCATTATCGTGAGTTCCTTGTCGCATGAGTTCGACCCTTCGGCCTGGGGTCTGTATCAGCCTTCGTGGGTCGAAGTGGGGATGACGGTCGGCAGTTTTGCCTGGTTCTTCTTGTTCTTCCTGCTCTTCGTGAAATTCCTGCCGCTCGTGTCCTTGGCCGAAGTTAAGGAACACTTATCGCCTACGGATAGCGGTCCGTCGGCAGTCGAAACAGACGAATCCGAGCGTCCCCTTGCACCGTCCAACGAAACGGCTCGTGTCGGCCGTGGAGCCGGTCTGGTTGGTGTCTTTACGAACCTGGAAAAACTCGTCGACGCGATCCGCTCCCTGCGGCGAGACGGCTATAAGAACCTCAGCGTCGTCTCCCCGTTTCCGAGCCATACGCTTGAAGAGGCTCTCGGCCCGCGCAAGAGTCCGGTTTGCTATTTTACGCTGGTCGGCGGTTTGCTGGGCTGCGCCATCGGCTTTGCCTTACCCACTTACACGGCCTTGGACTGGCCGCTCCAAACGAGCGCCAAGCCCATTGTGGCCTTACCGGCCTTTGCCATTATCGCCTTTGAGCTAACCATTCTCTTTGGGGCGATTGCCACCCTGATCGGACTGCTCGTTAACGCCCGGCTGCCTGCGCGTGCGGTTGCGATCACGCACGACCCACGTTTTTCAGAGGACCGCTTTGGTCTGCTCGTCCCGTGTACCGCTGAACAGACCGGCACTGTCCGGCGGCTGATCACGGCCGGTGGTGCAGAGGAGGTCTATGGTCAAGGTGTTTAGGCATCACGCCGACACGGGTATCCATGGCCGGGTATGGAGTCGCGTCATTCTCTCTCTGGGCCTGGGACTCTTTTGTGCGACCTTTGCCCATGCCCTGCCCTGGAATGATGATATGTATTGGCAGCCCGAACTTGAGGCCGGAACCGCTGCTCGGCCACCCGTGGCCAACAGCGTGCCGACAACGGGCATTGAACCGCCTATGTCGTCGCGCATCACCGAGCGCATAAAGGCCGGCCTGCGCGTGCGGAATCCGGTTGAGCCCACACCCCAGTCCATCCAGAATGGGGAAGGGTTATTTCGGATTTACTGTGCGATGTGCCACGGTGGGCAGGGCAGAGGCGACGGCCAGATGGTCGGCAAGGTCGTTCCTTCTTCGGACCTGCATGCAGAGAGAATCAGAAACCAAAAAGACGGGTATTTGTATGCCACCATCCGGAGCGGCGGACTGGTAATGCCTGCCTATCAACACGCGCTTTCAACCACAGAGCGGTGGGACCTTGTGAATTACATTCGCCACCTCCAACGGCAGGGATCCCAACGGGATCAGTCCCAATGAGTGCCGAGCCCCTTACAGGAATATCTCAGGGCGTATCTCCAGATACGCCCTCTCGCCCTTTTACCCTTGGTCTGTGGATCCTGGCCGGGTTGGGTCTGATCACTTTTTTCATGGGTGTTACCGGGGAGAACGCCCAACGGGCGTGGCAGGCCTATCTGGTCAACTGGCTTTTCTGGTCGGGGCTGGCGATCAGCGGACTGGCGTTTTCAGCCCTTCTTCAGATCACAAAAGCGGAATGGGCCGGACCGTTACGGCAGCTTACCGAGGCGCTGGCCGCTTTTCTGCCGATCTCCTTTTTTCTGCTTCTTTTTCTTCTCTTTCTGGGCAGTGAACACCTCTTCTCGTGGATATCTGACCCGATACCGGCCAAACAGGCTTGGCTGAACCAGCCCTTCCTGATACTCCGCACCCTCTTTGGTTGCGTTCTCCTCTACGGCTGCGGGTTCGCCCTACTGCAGGCTTCACTCCAAGCAAGTCGCACTCTCCCTCGTGTATTGGTCCCGTTTGTTTCCCACGAGAACGTCGCGAATACGGCTAGGCGGCAACGGCAGCTCACGACCCGCTCGTCCGTTTTTCTTGTGCTCTACGCGCTTGTCTTCAGCCTGTTTGCCTTTGATCTGGTAATGGCGCTTGAACCACACTGGATCAGCACCTTATTCGGTGCCTATTTTTGTATCGGGAATCTGTATGCGGGACTCAGCCTCCTCGCCATTCTCGCCGTGTCGAGGCGCGCAGCCACTCTCTTTTCTGCCGAACGCAGCCACGACCTTGGCAAGCTCATCTTTGGCTTTTGTGTCTTATGGACCTATCTGTTCTGGTGTCAGTATTTACCGATTTGGTATGGCAATCTGCCGGAGGAGACCGGTTTTCTCGCCGTCCGCTTGTTTGACGAGCCGTGGACGACGATCAGTTTTTTTGTCTTGCTCCTCAATTTTCTCCTGCCTTTCCCTATCCTGCTGCTGCAATGGGTCAAACGTGCCCCGGCTGCTTTGGCCTGTATCAGCGCCCTGATCCTGGTCGGCATGTGGCTTGAGCGCTACATCCTAGTTGTCCCCTCCGTCTGGCAGGAAGACTGGCTCCCACTGGGCTGGGTTGAATTGGGGATGCTGCTGGGTTTCTTCGCCCTGTTCACACTGGCATTTCGGGCTTGGATGAGAGTATTTCCCATACGGCTTCCTGCAGCCTAATCGTTCGGCCCGGGGCTACGGAGACAAGTCAGGGGCTCACAGGTGAGCCTTCTTTTGGGACAGAGAAGGGGCTGAGCCGCCGACCATGCGTATCCTTCAACACGCCAAATATCTTGGAGGTATTGGCCTGTCGCTGCTCCTGCTGATTGGCATTTTCGATATCTGCGGCGTGCAACTGACCCAACTGTCCCGCGATCCTTTACAGCGGCTCCAACTGCCGGTCTATCTCGGCCTGCTGTCCTATCTCGGCGCCCTGGCGTAGTGTGCCGCCTCTGCCATTATGCTCTTCTCCGCCTTTCTCATTCGCCAAGGTCCCCCTGACAACCGACCAGCTCGCTTCCTGGTCTGGATGGGCATATTGGCCGCTATTCTTTTTCTCGACGATCTGTTTATGGTGCACGATACGATTGTGCCCGTACACCTACGCCTCCCCGAGATAAGCTTTTGCCTCGCCTATGCTGGGTATATGGGCTTGCTTCCCTGGAAAGATTGGTACTGAAGACACGCTCAAGATGTTCGGAATTATGATCCACTGTTATTACTGCATCCTGACCGCTGCACACACAGTCCGCTCAGTTCCTCCCCCTGGCCCAGGCTAACCGTTTCTCCGTTCTGGTCTGACAATCTCCAAATGAATGTGCTCACAGGGTTGTACCTTTTCGCATTTCGCGTCATACTGCCGACCTTCCTGTACCGGTTTGTCATTAAGGTCACATTTCAACTTGGTCGTTACGGCCATAGGGACTCCGCACTGGCTGACGCTGGTGTGGATTGATCTGAGAGGAGGTCATCATCGGAAACAAGATTTTTGTTGGAAACTTGAATTTTGATACCACACGGGGCGAGTTGGAAACGCTTTTTTCTGAAGTGGGTGAACTCGTCGAAGTTTTTCTCCCGTCTGACAGGGCGACCGGCCGGCCGCGGGGATTCGCCTTTGTCGAATTCACCGACCCCGCTTCTATCCCTGTCGCGGTAGAGCGTTTCGACGGGTACGAACTCGACGGCAGGAATCTCCGGGTCAACCAGGCGGAGGATCGTCCTCCCCGTCGGCCCTCACATCCTTCGGGTGGCGGTGGCGATCGTTCTTTTGAACGACCATGGGGGGGACCGAGGGGCGGCGCAAAGCCAAAGGGCAGTCGTCGCAATCTTCGTAGAGGAAAGCGTAGTTTGTAGATTTCGTCTTCTCAGCTGCAAAGTGGCGGCGGGCTCAACAGCTCGCCGTTTTTGCGCTTGACCTCTGCGCTGCTCGACCCCAATGGCAGGTGGACCGCCCACACTCCCCGGCTAGAAAGAGCAAATGTGTCCTCCACTGGATAGATGCCGGACACGTTTGCTCTTTACCTCGTATCCAATACCTGACATTGTAGCCCGCATATCGACGCGTGCCAAAGCGCAACAGGAGGGACGTATGCTTCAAGTTTTTTCTATGCCAGTGGGCTTTCTCGAGTTCGACAGTCGACTCTTCTTTCCGCAGGACGAGCAGGGAGAGCAGATCACTATTCCGGTACCGAGTTATTTGATTACCCATCCCAAAGGGAACGTAGTCTTTGACACCGGCGTACACTGCTCCTGCATAGACGATGCCAAGGGCCGTCTTGGCGATATTGCCGATGCGTTTGCCCCCCGCGCCAAGCCGGGCGAGGAAATTGTCAGCCAGTTGGCGAAATTCAAGCTCACTCCGGACGATATTACCTATGTGGCCAACTCGCACTTCCACTTCGATCACGCGGGTGGGAATGAGTTTTTTCCGCGCTCAACATTCCTCGTCCAGAAAAATGAGCTTGAGGCATCAAAAGATCCGATCCTCCGAGAAAAAGCGTTTTTTGACCCCCAGGACTACGATCACCCGCTCAACTATCAGCCCGTAGACGGCGAACTGGACATCTTTGATGACGGTACGCTGGTGCTTTTTCCAACCCATGGTCATACCCCAGGCCACCAGTCCATGCGTATCCGCATCACCAAAGGCACGGACATCGTGGTGACCGCGGATGCCTGTTACACCAAGCGCAATATGGACGAGAACATGCTGCCGTCGATTGCCTATGACACGGATGAAATGTATCGCTCGCTCGGCACGCTGCGCGACCTGAGAGACAAAAAAGGTGCGACGATTCTCTACGGTCACGACCCGGCCCAGTGGCAACAGGTCAAACACGCCCCGGAACCACTGGCATAACCATCGAGAGCCGGGGCTCGGACCCGAGTCCCGGTCAGGGCCACGTTTTCCAAACCTCAGGACAGTTCCCGACCGTTGCCTCTTTACCGTTGCGGACAACGGGCGTTCGTATGAGAAGGGCGTCTTCAAGGAGCAGGGTTTCGATCCGGGCGGCGTTTAGCGACGCATGCGCTAGTCCTCTCTCCACAAACCGCTTGCCTGCCGTGTCGATCAAGTCCTCCAATGGGACACGCGCCGCTACCGAGCGCAGTTCGCCTTTTGACATTTCTTTTTGACTGAGATCAATAAAATGAAAAGGGATCCGGCGCTCCTTGAAAAAGCGCTGGGCCTTGCGAGTCTCAGAACATTTTTTCAGGCCAAAAATCTGAATATTCATCGGTCGCTCCTTCTCCCATGCAAACAGCTGGGAGAGATCGGATCAGACAGTATCCTTACTTGGTACTGTCCTAATTTGAGGTTTTTCCCCCAACAGAAACAGTGGCTTACAGTTCAAAATAGGACAGTACCCCTTACTTGACAGAATCCTCAAATCACCCATAGGTTATACGCCCTCTTGTCCTACCAATCGGAGGGAGTTTTGTACAATAAGACCATAGCTCTTCTTTCCTTTGTACCATTCCTGCTAGGGGCGTCTTTGGCCTTCCGCAACCCAGCACTCGCTCAGAGTACGGGCTCGCCAGGGGCTTCAGACATGCCCGGCTCCCAGGCCCAGCCATCGAGCCCAACCGAGCTTGAGCCCATCATCGTTACCGCGACCCGGAGTAACACCTCCTTGGCCGAAGTACCGGCAGCGGTGAGCGTCATTGACCGCTCAGATATCCAACTCGGGCTGCCGACTATCGGCTTTGAGGAGCCGCTCAGCCGCGTTCCTGGTGTTTTTGCTCAGAACAGCGCGAACTTTGCCCAAGATTTCCGTCTCTCAATCCGAGGCTTCGGCACCCGGACCGCCTTTGGGGTGCGTGAGGTCAAGGTGCTGGTTGACGGCATCCCGGAAACCTCCCCGGATGGACAAACCCAACTCGATAATATCGATCTTGGGGCGGCCCGGCGGATTGAGGTTTTGCGCGGGCCCTCTTCTTCGCTGTACGGCAATGCGTCTGGGGGCGTCATTAACATCATTACCGAAGACGGTCCGACCACGCCGTTTCTTGAGACGCGCCTAATGGGAGGATCCTTTGGCCTCCAGAAATATCAGGCAAAAACGGGGGGCCAAGCCGGCAAGCTGAATTATATGTTCAATGCCTCGTATCTGTCTCTAGGCGGTTTTCGCAATCACAGCCGCGCGCAAAATGTCTTATTGACCGGTAAGGTGAAATACACGTTCAGCCCTACGTCCCACCTCACTACCCTGATGAGCTTTATGGACGCGCCCTTTGCCGATGACCCAGGCGGCATCACGCGGGCGCAGGTCGATGCGGACCGCGAGCAGGCCCGAGACCGCAATGTCTTGCTCGATTCGGGCGAGCGGGTGACGCATGGCAGGCTCGGCTTTGTGTATCGCAACCAGTTTCTCCCAGGGCACGAGATTACGGTCACGCAGTACTCTTTATTCCGTCAGTTCGAGACCAAATTGCCCATCATACCCCGCTTCGGATCCGGTGTGGTCAAATTCGACCGTTTTGGGGTTGGCGGCAGTGTCAAGTACGCGCATGATGGCCGCTTCTTCGGGTTTCGGAATCGTTTTATGCTGGGCGTTGACGTCGAGTTACAGTCCGATAATCGACGCCGGTTCGATAATAACGAGGGGGATGTCGGTCAGCGCCGCTTCCACCAGGACGAAGACGTGCGCAGCGTCGGACCGTTTCTGCATGATGTCTTCTATCTGCGCGACAATCTCCATCTCAGTTTTGGGCTGCGATACGACAATGTCCGCTTTTCGGTGAATGACCAGTTTCTCGAAGACGGCGATCAATCCGGCGTACGGACCTTCGATCACATCAGTCCCATGGGGGGCATTCTGTATAGCCCGCTTGAGAATCTGCACGTGTACGCCAATGTTTCAACCGCCTTTCAGGTTCCGACCACGACCGAGCTGGCCCGGCCCGACGAAGGGGGCGGCTTCAATCCCGACCTGAATCCACAGCAGGCTTTGAATTATGAAATCGGGGCGCGCGGTAATGTCTGGGAGCGCCTCACCTATAATTTTGCCCTGTTCTGGATTGTCATTGATGACGAACTAGTGGCGTTTGAGAGCGAATCGGGCCGGAACTTCTTTCGCAACGCGGGTCGTTCAGAGCGAAGGGGGCTGGAACTCGCGTTTGATGTCGCCCTGATGGAAGGGCTGCGCTGGACCCTGGCCTATAGTTTCCTCGATGCCGAATTTGACCGCTTTATTACCCCGAGCGGTCGCTTTGATAATAAAGATGAGCCCGGTATTCCTCCACATCAGCTCTTTACCGAACTCTTCTACGCTCATCCCTCCGGCTTCTACGGTGCGTTGAGCATTCAGCACGTGGATGACTTCTATGTAAATAACGCCAACTCGGCAGAGAACGATGCCTACACCGTGCTGAATCTGCGTATGGGCTATGAAATGACCGTGGGAAATAGTCGGATTGCACCCTTTGTCGGCATCCGCAACATCGCCGATGACGGCTATAACGGCCTCACTCGCCTGAACGCGCTGGGCGGGCGTTTCTTCGAGCCCTCAGCCGGCATCAATGCCTACGGCGGCGTGACCGTGAGCTATGATTTCTTGTAGGCCGTAACGTATACAGACTCATCGAAAGCTTGCGGGAGTTGTAGTATGGATATTATCGTCTCCCTGGTTTTCCTGACGTTTGTCGGTCCGTTAATCTACTGCGCCCTTGATGCCTCACGCCGAACCAAGTAACTGCCCTTCCCCCAAGCCCTCAAACCACGGCATCACCAGCGTCTCGTTGATCGAGTATGGATAGGCGTGGCCCCAGTCCGGCAGTTCCTTATAGGTCACGTTATAGCCCAGCTTTGTCAGCCCATTGTGCGTCTGTCGGGTGACATCAACGTTAAAGATCGGGTCCTGTTCGCCATGCACGATGAAGATGGGCAGGTCTTTGCCCTGACCGCGCTTCAGGAGATGATTGATCGCGGGATGAATCCGTCCGGCTACCGGGGCAATACCGGCAAAAATGTCTGCATACGCGAGTCCAAGGATATAGGTAAAAATTCCCCCGTCAGAGAACCCGGTGAGATACACGCGTCTGCGGTCCACCGCATAAGTGCTCCAAACCTCCTCCAGCATCGTGAGGATAGAGCGGCGGTCCAGAACAGGATTCGGAGGGATGCCGGGCAGACGAATAGCCGACCAGGTTTCCCGCACTGACTTCGGAGCGAGCAGCATATAGCCCTTGCTCTTTGCGGCCCGGAGCCACGTCAGCAGATAATCGTCCTCCCGACTGTAGCCGCTGTGGAGGCAGACAATGAGCGGCCATTCGGTGTGTGGGGTGTAATTCTCAGGCACATATAGGGAATAGGCTGACCGTTGCTCCTCTCGTTCTTTGCGGACGATGCCGACCGGGACGTCCAGGTCCGGTGCCTGTATTTCCAAGGTCGGGAGAGAGGCCAGGACATCCGGGAAAACCCAGTGCTGTTGGAGAATGGGCAGCCCGGCACGCAGTTCGTACAATAGATGTTTCCCCCGACAGAACTCATACCGCCCTTTCAGGAAATCCATGGCAAACTCCTGGCCAGTGAAACGTAACAGAAACGCATAGGCGTCCGCGCAGTGCTGAACCGCTCTGCTGAACTTGGTGTGGAACTCTTGGAGCGGCTCCGGTGGAGAAAAGAGCGCCAAGTCCGCCTGGAGTGCCTCGACCGTCACCCCGAGTCGGTCTTTCAACTGGGTATTCTGTTCGGCCAGTCGATGAATGTGGAGCCCTTCGAGATGGGCTTCGATTACACGCAGGAAGTCCAGGAGTCGTTGCTCAGCTTGCCGCATTCCGGCGGCGTATTGACTGCTCTCTGTTTCCATGGCCCCCTCCCTTTTGGACATGGATGACTGAAGTCAAGACCGAGCCTGACAAGGCAGCCCTGGTCCGCTTCTCCTTGACAGCAAAGAAAGAGTCATGTTTCTCTGCTGCAACCGTCTATCACCAGACCATCTCATATCAGGCTTTGTATGGAAAACACACAAGCGATTTCCGCTACAGAGGCGTCCGCCTCAAACGAAGAAGACAGCCAGCTCTCCCGCCTGCTCAAAACCCTGGGACCGGGCCTACTCTTTGCCAGCACCGCTATCGGCGTCTCACATTTGGTGCAGTCAACCCGCGCAGGGGCCAGCTATGGCTATGCCCTGCTGTGGGCGGTCATTATCGCCAACCTTTTGAAATATCCGTCCTTTGAGTATGGCTCGCGGTATGCGAACGCGACTGGGGAAAGCCTGATCGATGGCTATAAGCGGTTTGGAAACTGGGCCTTATACCTCTACCTGTTTATTACGGTCAGCCCGATGTCCATTATTATCGCGGCCATCTGCTTTACCACTGCAGGACTGCTGAACAATCTGCTTGCCCTCGACCTGCCCGTCATCCACACCGCCCTGTTCCTGATCGTCGGCTGCGTCAGCATTTTGCTGGTCGGGAAATACAGCGCCCTGGACAGCCTCATCAAAGTCATTTGTACGGTGCTGTTTCTCTCCACCCTGACTGCTTTTATCCTGACCCTCTTACGCGGCCCGACCGCGCCGGTGCCCTTCTACTCGTCCGAGGTCTGGACCGCCTCAGGCTTTGCCTTTCTGATTGCCCTCATGGGCTGGATGCCCGCCCCCTTGGATTTATCAGCCCTCAACAGCCTCTGGACGCTTGAGCGTTTTCAGCAGACCGGCTATCGGCCGACCCTACGGGAGACGCTGCTCGATTTTAATGTTGCGTATGTGATGACGGCGTTTTTGGCCGTCTGTTTTATGACGCTGGGGGCTTTCATCATGTACGGCTCCGGGCAGTCCTTCTCGAATCAGAGCGGGACGCAGTTCACGCATGAGGTCATTCGGCTCTACACTGCAACGCTCGGCGACTGGAGCTATATCATTATCGCCTCTTCGGCCTTTTCCGTCATGTTCGGCACCGCCCTGGTTATCTTTGACGGCTATGCCAGGGCCATGGACCGTACCTGGGCCTTATTGTTTTCCCGCCACCAGAGCGGACAGGGCAGCCGCACGGTGTATAACGCTTGGCTCCTCATTGGCGCGGTAGGCGGCTACCTGATTATTGCGCTGTTTCTCACCAGTTTTACCACGTTAATCGACCTGGCCACGATTATCTCCTTTCTGGTCGCGCCGATTATTGCCCTGGCCAATCATCGGCTCGTTCTCAGCCCCCACGTACCACCAGCCGCGCATCCTCCGCACTGGCTGCGGCTGCTGAGTTGGGTTGGCATCGTCTTCCTGACGGTCTTCACCCTGGTGTATATCGGCATGCGCCTCATGCAGTGACCAAGCGTCAACGCCGGTAACGACTGGAGTAAGGGCAACACAGGCATCGCCCTCTTCAGCCACGCGCATATAACTTCGTCGGCTGAAGAGTTACAATCTGAGAGCCAAATCCGTAGCAGGGTGAGGAAGGCATGAGCCAAGTGGCCCAACATGTGCGGCCGGACGATGGACCCGGCCACGGGAGCGGCCGGAGCAATACCCGGATATCGAGTCTGGATATCGACAAGGCGGTCTTCCCGGTTTCCGCACTCACCATCGTCGTCTTTGTCCTCGGCGCGCTGCTGTTCCCGGACAGGGCGACCCAAGTCTTTGGGGGGATTCGGACTTGGCTCACCACCCAGTTCGACTGGCTGTTTCTGCTCACCGCCAACTTCGTCCTGCTGTTCTGCCTATTGATAGTTATCTCCCCACTCGGCAAGGTGCGGATCGGCGGACGGGAAGCCGTCCCCGAGTATTCCTCTGTCAGTTGGTTCGCTATGCTCTTTGCAGCCAGCATAGGCATTGGGCTGATGTTCTTCGGAGTACTGGAGCCGGTCCAACACTTTCTGTATCCCCCGCTCGGTATTAATGCCGCCGACCCCGAGACGGCCCGCGCCCTCGGCATCGCCGCGGCGACTTTCCACTGGGGTCTGCACGGTTGGGCCATCTACGCGCTTGTAGGGCTCACCTTGGCGTTCTTCAGCTATAACCGGGGCCTGCCGCTCACGATTCGCTCGGCCTTCTATCCCCTGCTCGGTGACCGCATCTGGGGCTGGGCCGGCCACCTGATTGATACGCTGGCCGTCTTTACAACCGTGTTCGGTCTTGCCACTTCGCTCGGCTTGGGTGCCAATCAGGTGACGGGTGGTCTCAACTACCTGTTCGGGATTCCGGCAACCGATCTTACCAGGGTGGTGCTTATTGTGCTGATCACCGCCGTGGCCACAGGCTCGGTACTGACCGGGATCAATGTCGGCATCAAGCGTCTCAGCGAGTTGAACGCGCTGCTGGCGGTATTGCTGCTGGTGTGCATTATCGGGATCGGACCAACCCTCTATATCTGGGCTGGATTCTTCAGCGGGCTGGGCAGCTACCTGACTGCAATTGTACCGCTCAGCAACTGGGTGGGCCGACAGGACACCGCCTTCCTGCACGACTGGACCATCTTCTATATAGCCTGGTGGCTTTCCTGGGCACCGTTCGTCGGTATTTTTATCGCCCGCATTTCCAGGGGCCGAACAGTCCGCGAGTTCTTAATCTGCGTACTCCTCCTGCCAACGCTGTTCGTTTTACTGTGGATGAGTGCTTTTGGCGGGATCGCCGTCCATCAATACCTCACCGACGGCTACACCGGCGTGACCGATACTGTCAGCGCGTGGATACCGGAGCTGGCGCTGTTCAAAATGCTCGAACCACTCCCACTAACGGGTCTGCTTTCTGTCGTCGCTCTCGTCCTGATCGTCATCTTCTTCGTCACCTCATCGGACTCCGGCTCGCTGGTCGTCGCGACTATCGCCGCGGGCGGCAATTTCAGCGTCCCGGTTGGGCGGTGCCTGTTCTGGTGCGTACTCGAAGGGCTGGTCGCCATTGCACTCCTGCTTGGTGGTGGTCTGCTTTCCCTGCAGGCCGCAGCGCTCGCGGCGGGCTTCCCGTTCACCCTGGTCCTCATCGGGATGGCCCTCACGACCTGGGTTGAACTACGCCGTGAAGCGCTTTGACGTTGGGCCGGCATCGTCTTTCTGACGGCCTTTACCCTCGTGTATATCGGCATGCGCCTCACGCAGTGACAAGACGTCAACACCGGCAACGGTCCGTCCATAATCCGCGGCACAGTCGGGGAACCCTCCTCCGTGATTGACAAATCTTCACCAGCGGCCTACATGCGCATGCATGAACGTAAGTACATCCACCGAGGTACACCTGAAGCTCGCTGTAACCTTAGCAACAGCCTTACTCCTCACCTTCACCGCCGTACCGTCCAGTGCAGCCGATGCCGATCAGGCGGCAACTGAGCAGCCGCAAGCCAAAGCCGGCAAAAAGCCGGAGGCTGAATCCAGCAAAGAGCCACAGAAACTGGAGGCCCTGGAAGAGATGATCGTGACCACCGGTTCACGCCTTCAGCAGGCGGCCGACCAGGTCGAGCTCGGCCCGATCGTCAGCATTGACGCCGAAGAAGTGCTGCACCAGGGAACCGTCCGGGTGGAAGAGTTGGTCCGCTCCCTGCCCTCGGTGTTTACCGGCGGTCAGGACGCCTCCAACGCCAACGGTGCCAGCGGGATCGCCACCCTGAACCTGCGCCACCTGGGCTCATCACGCACCCTGGTGCTGATCAACGGTCGCCGCATGCCGGCGGGCTCGCCCTGGGGAGGAACCGGCAACGAGGACATCAACCAGATTCCAGGGGCCCTGCTCAAGCGCGTCGATGTCCTGACCGGCGGCTCCTCGGTCACCTATGGTTCGGATGCGGTCGCCGGCGTGATCAACTTCATATTGATCGACGATTTCGAGGGCATCAAGCTCGACTATCAGTTCAGCCAGCACCAGCACGATAATGACAACCGCGCGGTAAAAAGACTGCTCTCCAGCCAGGGCTACAGCGTTGCCGACGACTCCACCGCGGACGGCGAGCTGTCCAACGTCTCGTTGATCCTGGGAAAAAACCTGGGCGGTAATCGCGGCAATATCACCGCCTACGCGACCTGGCGAGACGGCGGAGAGGTTTTCCTGGGCGACCGGGACCACTCCAGTTGCGATCTGACACCCGATCTTGACCAGTGCGTCGGCTCGGGCACGATACCCAAGGGCCTGTTTGCCGACTTCGGTACCCGCCAGGTCAGGCCCGGATACGATCCGGGACCGCCGTTCTTCTACCAGGTCGAAGGGGATAAGTTTACGAACTGGGACGGTCGTCTCTACAACTACGCGCCCCCGAATCATTTTCAACGGCCCGATGTCCGCTGGACCGCGGGCGCTTTTGCCCACTACGACCTGAACGAACACGTTGAAGCCTACACCGAGTTGATGTTCATGGACGACCGCACCACCGCCCAGATTGCGCCCTCGGGCTCGTTCTTCAGGCAGCGCTATCTGCACTGCGGCAACGCGTTTCTGTCCGAGCAGCAGTTTCAGGCCCTGTGCGGCCAGTACGGCTTGACGCGGGAAGACATCCAGAACGTGTATATCGGCCGGCGCAGTGTCGAGAGCGGCAACCGCAAGGATTATCTGCACCACACCTCCTATCGCGGCGTGTTCGGGCTGCGGGGCGAGATTGCCGATGCCTGGCGCTACAACCTGTATTACCAATACGCCGAAGTGCGCGCGTTGAGCAAAGCCGTCAATAACTTGTCGGCCAGCCGGATCAACCTCGCCCTGGATGCGGTGTACGACCCCGTGAGCGGGGATATCGTCTGCCGGTCGGCGCTGAGCGGTGCCGACCCGAACTGTGTCCCCTGGAACATCTTTCAAGACGGCGCGGTCACCAAAGACATGACCGACTACATCGCCGGAACGTACACGACCCGTGGCAGCACGAACCAGCATGTAATGTCCGGCCAGATCGCGGCCAATCTCGGCCGCTACGGCCTGATATCTCCATTTGCCACCACTGGCATCGACATCGCCCTGGGCGTCGAATGGCGCGAGGAAAATCTGAAATACAAGCCCGACCTCGGGAGCCAGAGCGGTGATGGGGCCGGCTTTGGCGGCGCGCAGCAGCCCCTCAAGGGCGGCTTCGACGTACCGGCGGTTTTCTTTGAAGCCGGTATTCCGCTCATCCAAGACGTGCCGTTTATCCAGCAACTGATCGTGAATGGCGGCTATCGCTCGTCCTGGTACGGCGTTCAGACCGATACCTACGGCGTTCGGGCCGGCTGGGCCATCAACCACGACATCAGCCTGCGCGGCAGCTATCAGCGGGCGGTACGCGCCCCGAGCATCCGGGAACAGTTCCTGCCCCAGCGGCTGGGCTTGATCTATATGACCTCCGACCCGTGTGCCGGCGAGGTGGTTGACGGTAAGACCGCGGCTGGCCGTACCTTTGAGGAGTGCGCCCGCAGCGGGGTGACCGCCGAGCAGTTCGGTAATATTCCCGACTCACCGGCCGGTCAGTACAACTTCCTGATCGGGGGCAATCCTGACCTGCTTCCCGAAGATGCGGATACCTACTCGTTTGGCCTGACCTTTACGCCCCGATTCCTTGAAGGCCTTACCGTTGCCATGGATTACTACGATATCGAACTCAAGGGTGGCGTCGGCGCGCTGTCACCCGAGTTTGTTCTGAATCGCTGCCTGGACGGGAAAACCTCTCAGTGCGACAAGGTCAGGCGCGGGCCGGGCGGCGACCTGTGGCTGTCTTCCAACACGATCGAGACCACCGGCCATGTTGAGGCCGTGCTGGAAAACCTGGCCATCGCCGAGGTTCGCGGCTACGACTTCAGCGTGGACTATATGCTCAATCTTGGTCGCTATGGCTCCGTCAGCTTTACGGACCGGCTTTCCTTTCTCGATACCTATACGCTGAAGGCAACGGACGATATTCCGAAGATCGCCTGCGCGGGCAGTTGGGGCTACTCCTGCGGCACTCCGACCCCGAGAATCCGCAACATTATGCGGACCACCTGGCTGAGTCCCTGGGGGGTGCAACCCAGTTTAATGTGGCGCTACATCAGCACCAGCACGGAAACCGACCCGGACCGCCCCATCCCGGTGAATGCTCGCCATTATTTCGACCTGTCGGTGATCTGGGAGGTTAATCAGTACGCCAGCCTGCGTCTCGGCATCCGCAATCTGTTTGACAAGGAACCGCCCCTCGTCGGCGAGGCCGGCAGGGGCGGCAACACCTTCCCCGGCCTGTACGATGCTCTGGGCCGCTACTGGTTCGTCGGGATGAGTGTCGGCATCTCCTGACTCGATACTCCGGACAGCGACGAGGGAGTTCTACATGACAGAAAGAACTTTGCTGCGGAGCGTGCTGGTCCTGCTGCTAGCCAGTGGAACCGCGCCGCTCCTGGCCGCAGACGCCGAGCAGTCGAAAACTGAACAGCCGCAGGCTGAAGCTCACCAAGAACCGTCAGAATTGGAAGCCCTGGTCGTCACCGGCTCACGTATCCAAAGGGCGAACTTGGTCAGTTCCAGCCCGGTCATCCAGATTGAGGCTGAAGACTTGGCCTTCCAAGGCACCGTCCGAGTGGAAGACATGCTGCGCACCCTGCCCCAGGTCTACTCAGCCCAGAACGCCAGCCAATCGAACGGCGCCACAGGCACTGCAACTCTGAATCTGCGCAACTTGGGCGCGGAACGTACTCTGGTGCTGATCAACGGCCGGCGCCTGCCGGCCGGCTCGCCACTGCAAGGGGGAGTCGGCGCCGATATCAACCAGATTCCGGGTGCGCTGATCAAGAACGTCGAGGTGTTGACCGGCGGTTCCTCTGCCACCTACGGGTCCGATGCGGTCGCCGGTGTGGTCAATTTTCTGATGGTTGACGACTTCGAGGGCATCAAGCTGGACTACCAGTTCAGCCAGTACCAGCACGACAACGGCAGCGACCGGTGGCAGCGGATTGTCCGGGACGCCGACTATGAGGTCGCCGACGGTTCAACATGGGACGGCGACATCTCGAATGTCTCGCTGATCATGGGCAAGAACCTGGACCGCGGCAACGTTACGGTCTACGGGACCTACCGCGATATTGACCCGGTGCTCCAGGCCAAGCGCGATTACAGCTCTTGCGCTCTGAGCAATGACCTGACGAAGTGCTCCGGCTCGGCAACCCAGCCCAAGGGTACCTTTTCCGACTTCGGCCTGCTGCGCGGTCAAGGTCTGGAAGGTTTTGACTACAAGGTGGAGGGCGATCGGTTTGTGCCCCGCCAGGGGACCCTGTTCAACTACGGTCCGTCAAACTATTTTCAGCGCCCCGACCGGCGCTGGACCGCCGGCCTGTTTGCCCACTACGACCTGCACGACCGGGTCGGGGCTTACTCCGAGTTCATGTTTATGGACAATCGATCGGTCGCCCAGATCGCCCCCTCGGGTGCGTTCTTTGTGACTGATACACTCGGCTGCGGCAACCCGTTCCTGTCCCAGCAACAGTTTGAAGCTCTGTGCGGCGCGTACGGCTTGACGCGAGATGACACCCAGCAGGTCTTTATTGGCCGCCGGAATGTGGAGGGCGGGAACCGACAAAACGACCTGCGCCACACCTCGTATCGCGGCGTAGTCGGGCTGCGCGGCGATCTCAATGATACGTGGCGCTACGACCTGTACTATCAATACTCCGAGGTCCGCATGCAGAACACCTATCTGAACGATCTGTCGGTTACCCGGATCAGGCGCTCGCTGGATGCGGTCAGAGACCCGGCAACAGGTCGAATCGTCTGCCGGTCCGTGCTGGATGGCTCCGACCCGAGTTGCGCCCCCTGGAATATCTTTCAGGAGGGCGCGGTGACCCAAGAGATGGTCGACTACCTGACGTTGCCCCTGTCCGCCCGCGGGGCGACCGACCAGACAGTCGTGTCCGGCTATATTGCCGGGAATCTCGGACGCTACGGTCTCCGGTCGCCGTTCGCAGCTACGGGCGTGGACGTAGTCCTGGGCGGCGAATACCGCGACGACAATCTTAAATTCAAACCCGACCAAGCCTACCGCAGCGGCGATGGGGCCGGACAGGGCGGCGCCAGCCAGCCGGTCAGCGGGGGGTCCGATGTAAAGGAATTTTTTATCGAGGCCGGTATCCCGCTGATCGACGGCGCACGCTTTGCGGAAGAGCTGGGACTGGATGGGGGCTATCGCTACTCCGACTACGATTACGGCGAGCAGACCAATACCTTTGGCGTTCGTGCGGGCTGGGCCATTAATGCCGATATCAGGCTGCGGGCCAGTTTCCAGCGAGCGATTCGCGGACCGAATGTGCGAGAACGCTTCCTGCCGCAGGGCTTCAACCTGTTCGAGATGAACGCCGACCCATGTGCCGGTCCCGTCACCAACGGCAGGACGGCTGAAGGCCGCAGCTTCGAGGAATGCGCCCGCAGTGGCGTGACGGCCACTCAGTTCGGCAATATCGAAAATTCACCGGCTGCCCAGTACAATTTTCTGCAAGGCGGCAACCCAGACTTGACGCCCGAGGAATCGGACACCTATTCCTTCGGCCTAGTGTGGACGCCCGGCTTTATCCCAGGCTTCAACTTCAGCCTGGACTATTATTCGATCGAGATCAGCAAAGGCATCAGCACCCTGACGCCGGAGTTCATTCTCAATGAATGTCTGGACGGCAACGACTCGCAGTGCGCCAAAGTCAAACGCGGGCGGAGCGGCGACCTGTGGCTCGGCTCCGACATCGACAACAGCGGCCATGTTGTGTCTCTGCTCGACAATCTGGCGGTTGAGGAGGTGCAAGGCTTCGACATCACCGTCGGCTATGATCTCCCTCTTAGCGTCATAGGAATGGGCCGCTGGGGGAGGCTGCGCTTCAGTGACATCCTGTCGATCACCTCCACCTGGGACCAGCAGGAGTTAGAAGGGGCACGCAAGGTAGACTGCGCCGGCAACTGGGGTGCTACCTGCGGTTTCCCGACCCCGGATATTCGGAACAATCTGCGTGCCACCTGGGTGACCCCGTGGGGGCTGCGGCCGAGTCTGATGTGGCGCTATATCAGCAGCGTCGAAGATCTCAACTCCACCCAGATCGATCTCGGGGCGCGGCACTATTTCGACCTCGCCGCAATCTGGAATTACAATGAATATACCAGCCTCCGCGTCGGCGTGAACAATCTGTTCGACAAGGCGCCGCCGCTGGCGGGCAACGCGGCAGGACCGTCCATCCTCGGCAACGGCAACACCTTCCCCGGCCTGTACGACGGGTTGGGCCGATACTGGTTTGTGGGGGTGAGCGTCGGGTTCTCCTAGGCCGCTAGTTTTTGGGTCCGGTCAGGATATGGCCCATGCCGTCGAAAAACTGCTTGACCCAGTGTGTGCCCTTCTGCTCGGACAGGGCTTCCAGTTCACCCTTGTCAAGCCACATGCCCTGACACGGCTCGCACTCGTCAATCTCGACCTCTTCAATGAGCCGGGTGGTCAGCTGGACCCCGCACTTGGGACAACGATTCAGGGCCAGTACCCGTATTTCTTCCTCGTGCTCGGCCTCACGCTGCTCTTTCATCTTGTTGAGCAACTCACGGTCGCGCTCCGCAAAATAGCGGCTTTCCTCGGCTTGCTCTTTTTGGTGCAGCTTGGTTCCCAGACGGTCTTTGTCTTCCATGGGGTCTCCTCCTCGCGGTTGTGATTGCTCCTTCCGATAGTGTCGGTGTTCCGTGCCCGGTGCAACCCGACAACCCTCAGGCCATATCTACCACGACTTGCAGCATATCGGTCTCGGTTACAATGCCGACCAGCCGGTTGTCTTCCAAGACAGGCAGGCAGCCGATTTTGTGCTCCATCATCAGCCGGGCAGCGTCCCCGACCGTTGCGTCCGGGCCGATGGAAATCGGATCGACCATGATCTCTTTGACCACGATACTCTCCAGAAAAGCGCGCTGGGCCTTTTCTCCGTATTGCATGACCGTGCCGAGCGAGGCCCGGTACAGGTCGCGTTGACTGACGACCCCGACCAATTCGTCGTCCTCAACGACCGGGAAATGCCGGATACGGCCCAGGTTCATGATGTCTTTTGCCAGCAGCAGCGTGTCGTTCCGCCCCAGCGTGGTCACCTCAGCGCTCATAATGTCCCGTACGGTTTTTGCCATGGTCTCCTCCTCACTGTTCGCCCGCCCCCGGCAGGCGATCTATCCTACGTCACTCAGTGTAACCCACCCAGGTCTGTCCGTAAATCGCAACCCTTGCCAACATAGGGCACGGGGGCATATACCAGGCACCAGAAAGGAAAGCTCGTGGAATCACGCACCTCTCACATTATTGATGAAGTTGAAGCGGCCAGTCGGATCGAAGACGGCATGACAGTTGCCATTGGCTCCCCGACCCCGATGGCCCTCGTGCATCAGATCATCCGGCGCGACCTGAAAGACCTGACGGTTGTCGATGTCGGCCTGTCGCTGGACATGCTCATTGCCGCCGGTTGCGTCAGAAAAGTCGTCAGTTATTACGCGGGCGGCGGTTTTGGTGTGCCGGTCGCCCCAGCCTTTCGCCGGGCCGCGGAGCGCGGCGAAATCGAGGTCTGGGAGTGTGAGGAAGGCATTCTGACCTCGGGTCTCCAGGCAGCGGCCCAGGGCCTCCCCTTCCTGCCGTGGCGTGGCGGTGTCGGGACTTCCCTGCCCGAAGTCAACCCGGACCTCAAGGTCTTCACCGATCCGATTCGGGGTGAGACTCTGCTGGCCGTCCCGCCGATCAAGCCCGATGTGACCCTTTTGCACGCGGCCGTTTCCGATGCATATGGTAATGTCCAGCACGTTGGCGGACCGGGCTGGATAGACCTGTTCATGCAGCGCGCCGCGGACCATACCATTGTCCAGGTGGAAAAAGTCGTGGCCAACGAGGACATTCGTAAGGACCCGTGGGCCACAACGATTGCCGGTGCCGATACCATTGTCCGTGTCCCCTACGGCGCCCATCCGTTCTACAGCCGGGGCTATTACATCCAGGACAACGCCCATCTCAAAGACTATCTGGACGCCTCAACCGCCGCGGCCAAGGGTGACCCTGCGGCCCTGCACGCGTATTTCGCCCGCTACTGCCGAGAACCGGTAACCCATGCCGACTATTTGGAACAGATCGGCATTAAGCGGCTGCTGGAACTGCACGAGTACTAACGCATCCGCCGAGGAAAAGATTATGCCGAACGATGTTTCTGCCCAAGACCTTTCTCCGCAAGAGATCATGGCCGTTTTTCTGGCCCGCGACCTGAAAGACAGGGAACATTTGATGGTCGGGGTGGCCATGCCCATCGTTGAAGCCGCGGTGCGCCTGGCCCATCTGCTGCACGGTCCCAATATGGAGTTGATCTTCTTTGGCACCCGCATGAATGTTGCCGACCGACATACTCTGCCCCTGCCGGCCTTTGCCTGGGATAATCGGGTAGTGCGCTGGGCGGAGTCGTTCAGCGACACGGGCCATCGTTTTGAAGATGTCAAGCACTGGCATAAGCGCATCTTTTTTATTGGCGGAGTCCAGGTTGACCCGCACGGCAATACCAATCTGATCGGCGTTGGACCGGACTATGCCACACTCCACTTTCGTGGTCCCGGTTCGGTCGGGACGCCAACGCTCAGCACCCACGTTGGCCGCTATTATATTGTCCTCAATTCCCACTCACCACGGATTCTGGTTGAGCGATGCGATTATATGAGCACCTATGGCTGGGGCGACGGGGGGGCGGATGCCCGCAAAAAACTGGGGCTGCCCGGCGGAGGACCCAAGTATTGTGTTACCCCGCTGTGCGTCATGGATTTTGACGAGGAAGACAAGCATATGCGTCTGCACTCCGTCCACCCAGGGGTGACGCCAGAAGAAGTGCAGGCCCAAACCGGCTTTGCCCTCAAAATGCCGGCCCAGATTCCCACCACATCCGTACCAACCCCGGAAGAGTTGCACGTGCTGCGTACCCAGGTCGATCCCGAGGGTCGTTTGAGAAGGATGTAACCCGGGCGGAAAACGGTGCGGGTCAGCGTTCTCCTGGGGTACGGTCTCTAGCGTTACCCTTCGGGCTCTTCCGCTCCTACAAACAGGCCGGTCATCTCTTCTTCAGCAATAACGAACGCCGAGGTGGGTCGCAGCACGATACCGCTGGCCTCCCCACCCGTTGCGCTGCCGTCCGTATTGATATGTTCCAGGCGAGCCGTACAGGTACCGTCGCGTTGGGTGTCGTATCCGACGACACGAAAAGGCAGCAGGACCAGAGTGCCGACCGGCTCCGGCTCTACCGGCTCACGTACTGTCTCGGTCATCCCCGGCCCAATCACCTGGACCCGGTAATTCTCTTCTGTTGAAACATCCCGTACTGGCCGCATCTCTGTCTCTCCTTCACGTTGCCCGAGGGTACGGGAGTTATATACCCAGATTGACGGTGAGGAACCCACCCCGGCCCCGTATCAAGTACGGGGCAAGGCTCTGCGGCCACCCCTCCCTGGGAGCGCGGCCATCTTGGCCGCTTGCGGGCTGGAAGCCCGCACTCCTGGCCCCCTGTCTGCGACAGGCACGGCGCAGGGGAGCGGGGGGCCACCGAGTCATGTCATGTGCATCACACGTCCCAAGAGGGGATGGGGACGGTTCCAATTGTGTAATGACCGAGCGGGAGCCATAACCCCACCCCATGCCGTCCGGTCTCTGCCCTCGTGACCGCAGCTACCGGCTCCCCACCAGGCGGGCGCAGACCCCCCCGGCCCTGCGGCGCAAACGGCCGGCATCCCCCGCCGGACCCCCGCCCGGGCGCGCCGCCCTTTCGTTCCCCCGCTCGCGCCCCGGGCGGAGCCACTTTTTTTCTCTCAGATTATTTTTCTCTCATTTGCTATAGACAAACATTTATTCAGTATGTTAGAGGGCTCTCTATCTCAAACTGAAGGAGTCTCCCGTGCTATGCGCCCATCGCCCTTGTCTCCCCCCCCCCTAAAATATAGTAAAATCAGTAAGTTAGCGGCCCTCTGGCTGGTCCCGCTGGTGCTGGCCGGGCTGGTGCTGGCCGGGCCGGTGGCGGCCCAGCAGACCGTCCCGGCCGATTGGCCGTACGTGCCCAGCGGGATAGGGGTCGGCCAGAGCTTCCGGCTGCTGTTCGTCACCACAACTGGGATAACGGCCAACCACGAGCACTACTACGAGTACGAGGGACACGTACGGCTTAAGGCGTGGAACGACCCCGCCCTGCGGCCCTTTGATGACGAGTTCCGTGCGCTGCTTTCCACCAAATATGTCTCAGCCCAGGGGGCCACCGGGACCACGTACACCACCACGAACCCGGGCGTGCCCATCTACTGGCTGGGCGGGGAGAAGGTGGCCGACGACTACGCGGACTTCTACGACGGGGACTGGGATTCCCAGGCCGGCAGGACCGAGACCGGGCAGAGCTACAGCGGGCGAGTGTGGACCGGCTCGAACGCAGACGGCACCCAGCAGGTGGCCTATGCCGGGAATCACGACGTGGCATACGGGGACCTGGGCACGGCGGGACAGGCCTTGTATGCCGGGCGGGCGCGCGCCGCGGAGAAGGGGACCGCGTACCCCCTCTATGGCCTCTCGCCGGTCTTGACGGTGGTAAAGCCGTCGCCGTGTGCTGCGGACGACGCGGCCGTGGCAGGGGTCAGCGGCACCAAGGTCGTGGACGGCGCCCATAACGACATCGTCGATGACTGCACCACCCTGCTGACGATCAAGGGCACGCTGGAAGGCACGGGCGAGAAGGCGGCCAGCCTGAACTGGGCGAAGAGTCTCGCCATGACCGCGTGGAACGGCTTGTCCAGCTTCGCAATCTCGGGCACACCGCCGCGGGTGACGTTTCTCGCTCTCAACGGCCCACCCCCGCCCGGGATCTACGGCCCTCCAGACGACCTCAACGGCAAGAACCTGACCGGGACCATCCCTGCCGCGTTAGGCAACCTGCGCGCCCTGCAAGCTCTCTATCTCGACAACAACTATCTGACCGGAGAAATCCCCGCCGCGTTAGGCAACCTGAATGCCCTGCAAGCTCTCTATCTCCACAACAACCAACTGGGACTCGATCCCAACACCAACACATCGAAATGGGGCATCCCCGCCGCGTTAGGCAACCTGAGCGCCTTGCAAAGGCTCTATCTCGACACCAACCGCCTGACCGGGTCGATTCCCGCCGGGGTGGATGCCCAAGGCAAGCCGACCGGGTTGGCCAAGCTCGCCACCCTGCAGCAACTCACGCTCCACACCAACCGCCTGACCGGGTCGATTCCCGCCGGGGTGGATGCCCAAGGCAAGCCGACCGGGTTGGCCAAGCTCGCCACCCTGGTGAGGCTCCATCTCCACACCAACGACCTGAGTGGGGAAATCCCCGCCGCGTTAGGCCAGCTCGCCAACCTGGAACAGCTCGATCTCGACAACAACCGCCTGAGCGGGGAAATCCCCGCCGCGTTAGGCCAGCTGAGCGTCTTGCGAACTCTCATTCTCCACACCAACCGCCTGAGTGGGGG
Source organism: Candidatus Binatia bacterium (assembly GCA_022826945.1). Classification (GTDB taxonomy): domain Bacteria; phylum Desulfobacterota; class Binatia; order Bin18; family Bin18; genus Bin18. The sequence continues at coordinate 537 of JAJDTY010000002.1, read as the reverse complement.
CATCCCCGCCGCGTTAGGCCAACTCGCCACCCTGGAATATCTCTATCTCGACAACAACCGCCTGAGCGGGGAAATCCCCGCCGCGTTAGGCCAGCTGAGCGCCTTGCTACAGCTCCATCTCCACAACAACGACCTGCGCGGGGAAATCCCCGTCACGTTAACAAACCTGACCAACCTGACTGAGATCCTCCTGGGGGGCAACGCGGGGTTCTGTCTGCCCGAGCCGCCCGAGGCGCTACAGACCTGGTATGCCAACGTGCCTGCCCGTGATCCTCGTAATGCTCCTTCCGTCTGCAAGACCACCACGCCACCCCCGGGCACCGGCACCGACACCACCGGCACAGGGACCGGCACAGGGACCGGTACGGGGACCGGTACAGGGACTGGTAATGGCGGTGGCGACACCCCGTCCCCCGACCCGGACTACTGTCAGGACTTTGGGCCGTGCCGGGCCGGGCAAGGGGACTGTGACCCCGGCCAATGCGGCGCGGGGCTCGTCTGTGCCCCGGATGTGGGGGCCGAGTACGGCCTGCCCGC
>JAJDTY010000022.1 GCA_022826945.1 Candidatus Binatia bacterium | reverse complement strand
CATGGGTTGTCCTGCTTTCTAAAAGAAATCCTTTGTTCCGATATTGTGCAGTCTACGGAAACTCGTCCCGCATATCGGAAATTGTCTGGGCTAGGCATTGTCCTGAGAGGGAAACAGGGGGATGCTTTTCGGGCTGTCCTTTCTTTTGCGAGTGAGACAGCAGGCCCTCCGCTTCCAAAAGGCGAATTTTCGCGTCTATATCCGTCTCGGAAGCAAGGGGTTTAATCACAGCTATGGGGTGCCCACGCTCAGTGATGAGCACTTCTTCTCCGGTTTTTACGATTTTCATGTAGCGCGAGAAGGCCTGATTGATTTCTCGAAGTCCGACGGATTTCATCACTCGCCCCTTTTATGTGGTTGCGTCACTACACAGACTAGGTTCTTTACCAGCACCAATCAAGCCACGTATCAGCCGCGCGCCGCTGCCCGGCGTAACCGGTCCATGATTGCCCGCCCTATACCAGTCTCGAGAACGGGTTCGATAACGATCCGATCCAATCCCGATGTGTCCAGTCGCCGGAGCGCGGCAAACAGGTGAACCGCCGCGTCGAGCAGATTCCCGTCCTCTGACAACGCTTCCGTTTTCGTATAGCCGCGGGCATCGGACCGGAGGGTGAGACTGAGCAGCCCGAGCCGTTCGCCAGCCTCAGGCTGAGGCAAAGCCTCCCCGGGTCCCAGCAGGAGGACCGGGACGCACGGCGCATAATGCGACAGCAGCGTTCCCGGCGAACGCCGGTCCGTTTTGGTCGGTTCCCCCAGGCGAACCGGGCCGATGACCGATTCGAGCTGTTCGAGCGTGACGCCTCCGGGCCGGAGCAGCACGGCCTGTTGCTCGGTCAGCGCACAGACCGTTGACTCAACGCCGACGTGGCACGGGCCGCCGTCAATAATCAGATCAACCCCGTCCCCGAGCGAGTCGCGCACATGCGTTGCGGTCGTGGGGCTGACGTACCCAAACGGGTTGGCGCTTGGTGCCGCAATGGGGAAGTCAACGGCCCGCAGGAGCGCCAGCGCAACCGGATGCGCCGGCATGCGAAGCGCAACCGTCCCCAGCCCGGCAGTGACCAGGTCCGGAATAATGGACCGTTTGGGCAGGACAAGCGTCAACGCACCCGGCCAGAAGGCGTCCATGAGTTGCCGGGCGCGCGGGTCGAGGGCAGTGACGTATGGAGAAACCGCGTCTTTATCCCCAATATGGACAATCAGCGGGTCAAACTCGGGGCGGTTCTTGGCGGCAAAGACTGTGGCAACCGCCTTCTCGTTCAGCGCATTCGCGCCCAGGCCGTAGACGGTTTCCGTCGGGAAGGCCACGATCTCTCCGGCCCCGAGCCGTTCGGCCGCGTGCGAAATCGTCCGTGGGTCGTTGCCGTCAAGAATGCGAGGCATCACATGAGGCATTGGGGGCTAGGGGTCGGGGATTGGGGCTTCAACCCTCAACCTCCAATTCCTAACCCCCATCTTTCTCGGGTGTCAGATAGGTATAGCTCCCCAAGACGGCTTCATATTCTCTGAGCAGGTCTTCCTCCTCTTCGGCCGGGACTCCCGTTTGCTCAGCACCTTCGCAGATACGGGTGCGGAATGCGGCCAGGAGTTCTTCCCGTTCGTAGCGAAAAATATGGAGGACGCCTTCGACCGTATGACCTGGAATGATCTCGGTAATCTGCGCCGTACCGTTCTCATCAATCACTACCGAGACATCGTGGACATGGCCAAAGAGATTGTGATAGTCGCCCATGACGTCCTGATACGCACCCGTAAAAAACACCCCCAGATAATACGGCTCCCCGTTCAAGGCGTGGAGTTCCAGATACTCCTTGATATCCCGCAGGTCTATAAAATTATCGACCTTGCCGTCCGAGTCACAGGTGAGGTCCGCCAAATAGCCCTTCCGTTCAGGAATCTCATTCAGCCGATGAATCGGCATGATGGGAAAGAGTTGTTCGAGCGCCCAAGAATCGGGAATGGACTGAAAGACGGAAAAATTACAGATAAATTTATGCGCCAGGCGTTGTTCCAGGTCTTCAAACTCCTCGGGCATATGCTTGACCGCCTTGGCAAACTTGAGCGCCCGTTCGCACGTTCCCCAAAAAAGTTCCTGACCCAGCCCACGGTCCTCCAGCGAGAGATAGCCCAGATTGAAGAGCGAGAACATTTCTTCGCGCTGCTCCAGAATGTCGTGATAATACTCACGGTAGTTCTTGGCGTTCGTCCCGGTGTAAATATCGTACATCTCCTGGATGACTTCCGGTCGGCTCTCATAGTCATCGACCCACACCGGGCCGTTCGAGAGCCCAATCTCATCAACGCTATTAAAGACCAGCATGGCATGCGGCGCGGCAATCATCCGTCCGGTCTCCGTCAGCACGGTGGGCTCTTCAACCCCCTCGCTCTCACATACCTCTTTGATCGAGTAAATAATGTCGTTGGCATACTCCTGGACAGAATAATTGACGCTCGACTCCGAAGCCGTGCGGGAGCCGTCATAATCAACGCCCAAGCCGCCCCCCACATCGAGAGCGGTGAGCTGCGGACAGAGCTGGCGCAGCTTGGCATAGGTGCGGGCCGCCTCCTTGACCGCGTACTTCACCCGCCTGATCTCCGTGACCTGTGAGCCGATGTGAAAATGCAGCAGATTCAGACAGTCGAGCATATCGGCTTCCCGGAGGAAATGAATGCCTTTAAGCAGGTCGGTCGTGGTAAATCCGAACTTGGACAAATCACCGCTCGATTTCTCCCACTTGCCGCTCCCGCGAGCCGACAGTTTGAGGCGGAGGCCAATACGCGGACGGATGCCGAAGCGCTGACTACACGCCAGGAGAGCGTGCAGCTCAAATATGCTCTCCACCACAATAAAGACGCGCTTGCCGATCTGCGTGCCGATCAGAGCCAGTTTGATATAACCCGCATCCTTCACCCCATTACAGATAATGGGTGAGTGCCGGTTGTCAGTCAGCGCCAATGCAACGGCCAACTCGGCCTTGCTGCCGACCTCAAGCCCGACCTGGTACGGGTCGCCAAAGCGGAGGACATCCCGCACCACCTCTTTCTTCTGGTTGACCTTGATGGGATAGGCCGGGATATAGTCCTTGTGGTAGCCGAATTCCTTGATGGCGGACTCAAAGGCTCCGGCCAGGACATTCAACTGATGCTGGATAATCTGGGGGAAACGCAGCACGACCGGCGTGGCGATGCCCCGGTCTCCGAGTTGGGTCACCAAGTCTTTCAGGGGGGTGTGAGCAGGCTGCGACGCGGGGAAGGCGCACACGACTTCTCCACTGCCATTCACCCGGAAGTACTCACTGCCCCAGTTCCGAATACCGTACAGGGCGATCGTCTCTTCCAGCACCGTTTGGGCAGACAAGGCGCGGCTGTCCACAACCGCCACCTCGGCTCCCCACGCCGGTGTCAGGGAAAGCTGGCTGGCTTCCTTGGGTTCGCTCCTGGTCATACGAGTCATGAAAGACACTCACTTTATCTGGTGCGCACTCTCAGCAGAGGAAAGACAACGAGATTTTATAGAGACTTTCATATTTCGTGTCAAAAGCGCAGTGACACAAATGGCATTGAGCCCGGAAACGCCATCCCCTACAATTTCTCCCGTCATGACAGAGTCCCCTTCTTCCACTCACGCTCAGCAGGTCATACTCGGCCTGATCCAGATGGCATGCAGCGACCGGCCAAGTGCCAATCTGGACAAGGCGGTTGCCGCTATCCGGGAGGCTGCCCGGCAGGGGGCGCAGATCATTTGTCTCCAGGAGTTGTTCGGGTCCCGCTATTTCTGCCAGAGTGAGGACATGGAGCAGTTTGCCCTGGCCGAGCCCATCCCCGGACCCACCACCGAGCGCCTGCGCCAACTCGCCGCTGCTCATCAGGTCGTCCTGATCGTACCCGTATTTGAGAAACGAGCAGAGGGGATTTTTCATAATACCGCGGTGGTGATTGACGCCGACGGGTCGCTCCTCGGCCAGTACCGCAAGATGCATATCCCGGATGACCCGCTCTATTACGAGAAGTTCTATTTTACCCCCGGCGACCTCGGCTTTCGGACCTTTCACACCCGCTACGCGCGGATCGGGGTGCTCATCTGCTGGGACCAGTGGTTTCCCGAGGGCGCGCGGCTCACCGCACTGAGCGGCGCCCAGGTCCTGTTTTATCCAACCGCTATCGGCAACCATCCGGACGACGGCGAAGAAGAGCATCAAACGCAGCGGGAAGCCTGGCAAATCATACAGCGCAGCCATGCCATCGCCAACGGGCTGTACGTCGCCGCGGTCAACCGCGTCGGCCGGGAGGGAGCGCTCAATTTCTGGGGCACGTCCTTTGTCAGCGACCCGTTTGGCCGCCTCCTCAAGCAGGCGAGTACCGACGAGGAGGAAACCCTGATTGTTCCGTGCGCGCTCGACCAGCTTAATACCACGCGTCAGTATTGGCCTTTTTTCCGCGATCGCCGCATCGACGCCTACGCCGACCTGACCCGGCGCTTTCTTGACTCCTAGCTCAGTTGAGTCGTTCGCGCGCATCAACGCCTGGCCCGCTCGCATGACTTCCCCCCAACCCACACCCGCCCAGCTCAGTTTTCGGATGCCCGCGGAATGGGAACCGCACGCCGCCACCTGGCTGGCCTGGCCGCATAATCGGGACACCTGGCCCGGCATGGACTCGGCCATTGTCTCGGTGTACGTCCAGGTGATCGCCGCCCTGCGCCGGGATGAACGAGTATATATTTGTGTAAATGACTCCGAGACCGCAGGAGACGTCCGTCAGACTCTTGACGCGGCCGAAGTGGACCTCGCTCGTATTGGGATATACGAGATTCCGACCAACGACGCCTGGACCCGGGATCACGGCCCGATTTTTCTGACCCGTCAGCACGGGCAGATAATCGAACTCGGTCTGACAAACTGGACGTTTAACGCCTGGGGAGCCAAATACCCGCCCTGGGACTTGGACGACCACGTTCCGGAACGCATCGCCCAGTATCTCGACATTATCCCGTTTACTCCAGACATGGTGCTCGAAGGCGGGTCCATCGAGGTCAACGGCCGGGGCATGCTGCTGACCACCGAGTCCTGCTTACTCAACCCCAATCGCAACCCGACTCTCACCCGCTCCGATATCGAGCGCATGCTGAAAGCGTTTCTCGGGGTTCACCATATTGGCTGGCTCGGCGAGGGGATCGTCGGGGATGACACGGACGGCCATGTGGACGATATCGCCCGGTTCGTCAATCCCAAGACCGTGGTGTGTGCGGTCGAAGACGATCCGACCGACACGAACTACAAACCGCTCCAGGACAATCTACGCCGGCTACGGTCCATGCGCGACCAGAGCGGACAACCGCTCCGCGTTGTGCCACTCCCCATGCCCGGGCCGGTGGAGTGTGCCGCCGAACGCTTACCGGCCAGTTATGTCAATTTCTATATCGCCAATCGTACCGTGCTGGTCCCAACCTATGACCATCCCCAGGACCGCACCGCCCAGGCCGTCCTCCAAGAGCTGTTTCCGGGACGGCGCATCCGGGGGATTCCGTGTCGCGAGCTTGTCGTCGGCCTCGGCGCGCTGCACTGCGTTACCATGCAGCAGCCAGCGTGTGACCGGATGTATCAACCGGCATGAATATGTACACATCTTGCTCGATCAAGGATAAATTGGAGAGACAACGGACGCATCGACAGGGAATGAAATGGCTGCTGATTCCACGGCTGGGAGCCACAAAATCCGACAGGAAGTAGAGCGCTTGCGCGCGGAGTTAGCGTTGCATAATCATCGCTACTACGTCCTTGACGAGCCGCTCGTCAGCGATGCCGAATACGATCAACTCTTTCGGCGCCTGGTTGACCTGGAAGCCGCGTATCCGGCACTGCACGACCCGGCCTCCCCTACTCAGAAGGTCGGCGCTCCACCGCTGGCAGCATTTACCCAGGTCCGCCATAGCGTGCCGATGTTGTCGCTGGCCAATGTCGCCTCCCGGGCCGAGATGCAGGAGTTTCATCACCGCGTCCAACGCGCGCTCGAAACAACGCAGGATATTGAATACGTGGCCGAGCCGAAGATCGACGGGGTCGCCGTCGAACTGGTGTATGAAAACGGAAAACTGGCCGTGGGCTCGACACGCGGGGACGGAGTCACGGGCGAAGACGTCACGGCCAATCTCAAAACCGTGCGCTCCATTCCCTTGACCCTCCTCCCCCAGCCTGCCCATCCGATTCCGCGGCGGCTCGAAGTTCGCGGGGAAGTCTTTCTGCCCAAAGTGTCTTTCCGCAGCCTTAACGACACTCGGGCAGAAGCCGGCGAGCCACTCTTCGCCAACCCGCGCAACGCCACCGCCGGCTCGCTCAAACAGCTCGACTCATCCATCACCGCCGGGCGACCGCTCGATTTCTTTTGCTACGGGATCGGACAGATCGAAGGCGACACGTTTGCGTCCTATTGGGACCTGCGCCAGGCACTCATCGGCTGGGGCGTCAAAGCGGTGCCGCTGGGCCGCGTGTGCCCGACTGTCGAGGAGGTCTTCGCCGTCTGCGACGATCTGGAAGCGCGGCGCGACAGCCTGGATTACGACATTGACGGGGTGGTGGTGAAGGTGAACAGCTTTGCGCTGCAAGCCCAGCTCGGCCAGATTTCACGCTCGCCGCGCTGGGCCACGGCGTATAAATTTCCAGCCATCCAGGCAACGACCACCGTCCTGGATATTGTTCCGCAAGTCGGCCGGATCGGTACGCTGACTCCAGTGGCCGAGCTGGCGCCGGTCCATATTGGCGGCGTCACCGTCAAAAGCGCCTCCCTGCACAATATGGATGAAATCCGGCGTAAGGACATTCGGATTGGCGACACCGTTATTGTCGAGCGGGCCGGCGATGTCATCCCCTATGTGGTGAAAATCATCCCGGAGAAGCGCACCGGCCGGGAACGAAGCTTTACGATGCCGACCGCCTGCCCCGTATGCAATGCGCAGGTCGTGCGCGAGGCAGGTGAGGCCGCGTATCGCTGCACCGGCCTGACCTGCCCAGCCCAACTCAAGGAAAGCCTCAAATTCTTTGCCGCCCGCGGCTCTATGGACATCGACGGGCTGGGGGAGAAAATCATCGATCAGTTGGTGGACAAGAATCTCGTCCGCGACCCCGGCGACCTCTACCTGCTGACCGCTGAACAGTTGGCCGCGCTTGACCGGCTGGGAGAAAAATCCGCCCACAATCTGACTGACGCGCTTGAGCGCAGCAAGACCACCACCCTGCCCCGCTTGATCGCCGCGCTGGGGATCCGCCACGTGGGCGAAGCCACGGCCCGCCAGTTGGCCGAGCATTTCGGTGATTTGGATCGCATCATGCGGGCCGGGGAGGAAGCCCTCCAGGACGTGTCCGATATCGGCCCGGAGGTCGCCCGCAGCCTGGCCGCTTTTTTCGACCAGGAACACAACCGGGCCGTTATCAAGAAATTGCTCGACGCCGGGGTGCATTTCCCGCAGGTTGAGACCAAGCCGGCCGGTAGCCTGCACGGACAGATATTTGTCCTGACCGGCACCCTGGCCAGCCTGACCCGACCGGAGGCAAAACAGCGCCTCGAAGCCCTTGGCGCAAAGGTCACTTCCAGCGTCTCAAAAAAGACGGCCTACGTCGTGGCTGGCACCGACCCCGGCTCAAAACGCGACAAGGCCGAAAAGCTGGGGATCCCTATTTTGAACGAAGCAGAGTTGCTGGAGAAGTTGTCGGGGCAGTAATGCTGTGGCGAGGAGCCTCTACCCACTGCCCCGTAAGTCGTGGCTCATGCGGATGGCGGCCTCGCCACCCTGATAATAGCCCGGCAGATGTTTCACCTGACGGTAGCCGAGCCGACGGTAGAACGCCTGCGCGCCGGGATTATTGGTGCGCACCTCCAAGTTGACGACCGGGATGCCTCCGGCGCGCGCCACCTCCTCCTGCCATTCAATCAAACACCGCCCTATCCCCAACCGGCGGGCAGCCGGCTGGACCGCAAGCAGGTTCAGATGGGCCCGTTCGACGTAAAACTGCATAATGGCAAAGCCGACCAGTCGGCCCTCATGCCAAGCGCCGAGGACATTGCTGTCACGCCCGCGAATATGCGCGATCACCCGCCGGGGAGTCCACGTCCACGGTAGGCCGTGCTCGACCAGATCGCGCGACATGCGGGCGATCCGTAATGCGTCCCCCTGCCGGACGAGTTTCAGCTCCGTACGGTCGGGTTGTGGAGCGGTCGCCATGGCCGCATCCTACGCCCTGGGACACAGAAAGCAACGCTCGGGCCGCACCGATGCGGGCTGGCAGCCCGTCCGCCTAGGTGGTATGACACGGACGATCCAATACAGAAAGCGAGTGGCAGACAGACTCATGGAAACACAACCAAACTCACAGCCCCTGACCGGTGCGGAAGTTGCCATTCAGACCGCAGCCGCGGCCGGGATTGATGTATGTTTTGCCAATCCGGGCACGACCGAGTTATATCTGGTGCAGGCCCTCGACCGCTGTCCGGGCATCAAGCCGGTGCTGGCGGTTTTCGAAGGGGTGTGTACCGGCGCGGCCGACGGCTATGCGCGGGTCACCGGCCGTCCGGCCCTGGCCCTGCTCCATTTGGGTCCGGGGCTGGCCAACGGGCAGGCCAATTTGCATAACGCCCGCAAGGCCCACTCGCCCGTGGTATCCATCGTGGGCGAGCATGCCACCTGGCATATTGCCGCCAACGCGCCGCTGACCGCGGACATCGAAACTCTGGCCCAGCCCATGTCCCAGTTCGTCCTGACCGCAAAAAGCCCGGACACGGTCGGACAGGACATGGCCGAGGTCGTTGCCCGCGCGGCCCAGTTGCCGACCGGCCCGACCACGTTGATTCTGCCGGGCGATATCCAATGGGCAAATGTGAATACCCCGCCCGTCCAACCGACGATTGCCGCGCCCGCGCCGCCGGATGCGGACGAGACCGAGCGCGCGGCCCGGGCACTCCGCGCGGGTCAGGTCGCGCTGGTGCTGAGCGGCAGCGCACTGCGGACCGCAGGGCTGCAAGCCGCCGACCGGATTGAACGGGCGACCGGCTGCCGGGTGCTGACGCCGACCTTTCCGCCCATTCAGGACCGTGGCATCGGCCTGATCTCCCCGGACAAAATTCCCTACGCACCGGAACCGGCCAGCCAGCTCCTGGAGCCGTATAAAGACGTTATCCTGGCCGGCGCGCATGAACCCGTGGCGTTTTTCGGCTATCCGAACACCCGCAGCAGTTTGTGTGCGGAAGACGCGCAGATCATACAGTTATGCAGTGCCAACATTGACCCGGCGGCCGCCCTCACCGCCCTCGCCGATGCACTTGATGCACCCGCCGTACGCACGGCGCCGGCCCTGCCCCGGCCGGAAGTACCGAGCGGTCCTCTCACCCCGGCCAATATGTGTCGAGCCCTGGCCGCAGCCCAGCCCGAGGGCGCGATTGTCATGGATGAGGGCGCAACCGCGGGGTTCGCTTATCACGGCATGGCCGGCGGAGCGCCGCCGTTTACGTATATGGCACTGACGGGGGGCTCTATCGGTCAAGGGCTGCCGTGTGCGGTGGGGGCGGCGGCGGCAGCCCCGGACCGGCCGACCATCTGCCTCGAAGGTGATGGCTCTTCGCTGTACACCATTCAGTCCTTGTGGACCATGGCACGCGAGCAGCAGCATCTGACCAGTATTATTTGTAAGAACCGAGCCTATTCCATTCTGCGCTGGGAGTTGGAACGCGCCAAAATGACACCGGGCGAGGCCAGCCTGTCGCTGACGGCGCTCGACTCGCCTGAGTTCGACTTTGTGAAACTGGCCGAGGGCTTTGGGGTGGAAGGCCGAGCGGTGCATACCACGGAGGAACTTAACGAGGCCCTCCACTCCGCCTTCACAACCCCAGGACCGATGCTTATTGAGGCCAATCTCGACTAGGAGCGTCGCGCGATCCGCTGAACGATCATGAATATTCCGTCCGAGTTGTACCGGCCCTCCCTGACCCTGCTGACCGACCTCTACCAACTCACCATGGCCTATGGCTATTGGAGGTCAGGGCTCGCCGACCGGGAATCCGTCTTCAATCTCTTCTTCCGCCAAAACCCCTTTGGGGGAAGCTTCAGCATCGCCTGCGGTCTGGAATATATGGTGGATTTTCTCAGCCATTTTCGGTTCGACGCGGACGACACGGCCTTTCTGGCCGAGGTGGGCGGCGCTGACGGCAAGCCCTTGTTCGACCGGGGGTTTCTTGACGCCCTGGAGGCCATGACCTTCAGTTGCCAGGTCGATGCCATTCCGGAAGGCACGCTGGTTTTTCCGCCCGAGCCGCTGGTCCGCGTCCAGGGGCCGCTGATGCAATGCCAGCTTATCGAGACGGCGCTGCTCAATCTGATCAACTTCCAAACGCTTGTCGCGACCAAAGCCGCCCGGATCTGCCTGGCAACCGGGGGAGAACCCGTCCTGGAGTTCGGCCTGCGCCGCGCCCAGGGCATCGATGGGGGCCTGGCCGCCAGCCGGGCCGCATATATTGGCGGCTGCGATGCCACCTCGAATGTGCTGGCCGGCAAGCTGTTCGGGATTCCGGTCAGAGGCACGCACGCCCATAGTTGGGTCATGGTCTTTGATGAGGATCTGGAAGCCTTCCAGACTTATGCCGAGGCCATGCCCAATAACTGCATTTTTCTGGTGGACACCTATAATACCCTGGAAGGGGTGCGAAAAGCCGCCCAGGTGGGACAATGGCTGCGGGCCCGCGGCCATGAAATGGTCGGTATCCGGCTCGATTCGGGCAACCTGGCTCAGCTCAGTATCGCAGCCCGGGACATCCTGGACGCCGCCGGCTTTCCCAACGCGCGTATTGTCGGCAGCAGTGATCTGGACGAACACCTGATCACCCAGCTCAAGGAACAGGGCAGCACGATTGACGTGTGGGGGGTGGGGACGAAACTCGTGACCGCCTACGATCAACCCGCCCTGGGTGGGGTGTATAAGCTGACCGCGGTCCGCGCTCCCGATGGCTCGTGGCAGGATAGAATCAAGCTGTCGGAAGAGACGGTGAAAGTGACCAATCCGGATATTCCCCAGGTTCGCCGTTACCATACACACAAAGAATTTCTGTGTGACGTGATGTATGGCAAGGAGGCGGACCTCGCAGACGGCTGCACCATGGTCGATGTGAGCGACCCGGCCATACGCCGCAGGATTTCGGGGGACACGGCTTTTTCCGACTTACTGGCTCCGGTGTTCCGTCAGGGCAGATCCGTCTATGAAAGCCCGCCCCTAACCCACATCCGCCAGCGGACCCAGGAGCAGCTCGCCAAACTTCCGGGCGATATCACCCGCCTGAACCAGCCGGGCCAGTATCCGGTCGGGCTTGAAGAAAGCCTGTACGAACGTAAGACCCAGCTCATCCGTCTGGCGGAATGGACTTCCACCTAAGGCGACCTGAGCCTGGTAATTTGCAAGCCTCCATGTCATGTTCTCTTACAGAGAGGAGGGAACTATGGAGCTGCAAGATATCCTGTATGAAAAGCGTGGCCCTGCGGCCTGGATCACCCTCAATCGCCCGACCGTGCTGAACGCGCTCTCGCCCGCGCTGGTCCACAGTCTCAAGCAGGCCTGTACCGACGCGCAAGAAGATACCCAGGTGCGGGCCGTTGTTTTTACCGGCGCAGGCCGGGGATTTTGCGCCGGCGCCGACATCAGCACCATGGAGCACACCCGTCTGAATGACTTCCGGACGTTTCTCAATGAGTTGGCGGCGACCTGGTCGTTGATCCGCACCCTCCCCAAGCCAACCATAGCGGCCATCAACGGCGTGGTGGTGGGCGCGGGTTTCGAGCTCACCCTGGTGTGCGATTTCCGCATTGCCGCAAGCACAGCCCGTATCGGGTCGGCCGAGGTGAATATCAACCAACCCATGACTAACGGCTCCACGCATATTCTGCCCCGCCTGGTTGGCGAGACCAAGGCCAAGGAACTGGGGATGACGGGTAATATCATCGAGGCCACCGAAGCCGAGCGAATCGGGCTGCTCAACGCCTGCGTACAACCGGACACGCTTGAAGGGCACGTCCGGACCCTGGTCGATACCCTGGTCAGCCGCGGGCCGATTGCCATCTCTCAGGTCAAACAGTGCTTTGCCCGCAACCGGGACGTCGACATTGAGACGGCGATCATGGGCGAGAACGAAGCGGCGACCGAGTGCTTTTTATCGGCCGACCAGCAGGAGGGCTTACGCGCCTTTCGTGAAAAACGCGCCCCGCGCTGGTCAGGAACGTAAGGGCCGAGCGAAGAGGAAAAGGAGGCTGGGATGAAAATTCGCAACACCTCCCATATTGCCATTGGGGTCAGCAATATGGAGCAATCGCTTACATTTTATCGTGACATCCTGGGCTTGCAGGTCACCCTGGACGATCCGCAGGAGAATCCGGGCGGGGCGCTGGCCAAGCCGCGTCACGGGGTCTATCTGCGTTGGGACGACGGGCCGGACGCCACTTTTATCGTCCTGTCGGAGAATCGGCCGGTTTCCGGTGGAGCGCTCAATCTCAATCAAGTCGGCATTCACCATTTTGCCTTTTGGGTGGATGACCTCGAAGACACGTTTGAAAAAGTCCGGGCCGCCGGGGTGCCGATCGTCATGCCGCCCACGACCTTTGATAGTGTGGCCTATGGCGAAGAGCCGGGCGGGCAGGTGCTGACCACATTATTCAAAGACCCTGACGGCATCGTGGTGCAACTCGATCAACGGGTGGCGTAAAGGAGGATATATGGCACTGGGGCAGAATAAGGTCGAATACGAGGTCATCGAAGGCTGGGAACAACTGCCCGAAGGCTGGTCGTTCGTTGAGGTGGCCGGAGTCGCGACCGACTCACAGGACCGGGTGTATGCCTTTAACCGGGGCGAGCATCCCATGATCGTGTTTGACCGGGACGGCACATTTCTGAACGCCTGGGGAGAAGATATCTTTACCAACGCCCACGGCATTTTTATCGGTCCTGACGACACCATCTACTGTGCCGACAACTTCGACCATACGGTCCGTCTCTTCACCCCGGACGGTACGCTCGTCAAAACGCTGGGCGAGAAAGACAAACCCGCGGAGACCGGCTTTCAGGCCTGGACCACGCCGGTCCAGCAATCCGCCGGTCCGTTTAATATGGTCACCAATGTCGCCCTCTCACCCCAGGGCGATATGTATATCGCCGATGGCTACGGCAACGCGCGGGTGCATAAATTCTCGGCCGCGGGCGAACTCCAATTTTCCTGGGGGGAGCCCGGCGGCGGCCCCGGACAGTTCAAAATACCCCACGCGATTGCCGTTGACCGACGCGGACGGGTATATGTCGCTGACCGGGAGAACTCGCGCATTCAGATCTTTACCGGCGACGGTGACTATGTCACCGAGTGGACGCATGTGAATCGGCCGGACGATCTGTATATCGACGCAGACGAAAACCTCTTTGTCGCCGAGCTGGGATTCAAGGTCGCGCCCATGCCGAATAATATGGGAGCCGCGGTCCCGCCGCACGAACCCCACGCGTGCGTGACCGTGCTCACGCTGGACGGGGAGGTCCAATACCGCTTTGGCGGGCATGGCCTGGAGCCGGGCAATTTCTATGCGCCGCACGGCATCTGGGCCGACTCGCGAGGCGATCTCTACGTCAGCGAGGTGAACTACAGTGCCGGCGGGAGACAAGGCTTGATCCCTCTTGATGGTCATGTGCTGCAAAAATTCGTTCGCCTCCAGAAATGAGTGCCGCCCGGAGACCAATGCATGGTACGCGTTGCCGTCCTGGATGATTATCAGGACGTTGCCCGAAAGATGACTGACTGGAGCGTGCTGCCGGTAGACGTTGAGGTCGCAGTGTTCCGCGATCACCTCACGGACCAGGCTGCCGTGGCCGAGCGTCTCAAGGACTTCGACATCGTCATGGCGATGCGGGAACGGACGCCCTTCCCGCGTACGCTGCTGGAGCAGCTTCCACGGTTGCACTTATTGACCACAACGGGCATGCGCAACGCCGCCATCGATATGCAGGCCGCTTCGGACTGCAACGTCCTGGTGTGCGGAACCGGCGGCATCCTGTATCCGACCGCCGAACTCACCTGGGGTCTGATTTTATCGCTCCTGCGTCATATTCCGGACGAAGACCAGGCCACCCGGGCGGGGCACTGGCAGGTCAGCATGGGGCTGGGGCTGAATGGCAAAACACTCGGCCTGATGGGGCTGGGACGGTTGGGGTCAGAGGTGGCCAGAGTCGGCAATGCCTTTCAAATGGATGTCATTGCCTGGAGCCAAAATCTGACAGCGGAGCGCGCGGCTGAGTGCGGCGCGGCCCTGGTGAGTAAAGACGAACTCCTGGCCCGCGCCGACATTCTTTCGATTCACCTGGTTCTGAGCGTCCGGTCGCGGGGTCTCATCGGACACCGCGAACTCAACCGGATGAAACCCACGGCCTATGTGATTAACACCTCGCGGGGACCGATTGTCGATGAGGCGGCGCTTATCGCGGCCCTCCGCAATGGAACGATCGCCGGCGCAGGCCTGGATGTGTTCGATGAGGAGCCCTTGCCGCTGGACCATCCGCTACGGCGCGCGGCAAACACCATCATCACACCCCATATCGGTTATGTGACACAGGAAACGTATCAAGTCTTCTTTGCCGAAACGGTGGAGAACATTCAGGCGTTTCTGAAGGGGGCTCCCGTGCGGGTGTTGAATTAAGCCCGCGGCTGCCCCTCACTACAGCCAATCGCTGGAAACGCTGAGGAACAGCGTATTTCACGCCAACCGCTGGGCAATCTCGGCGTATGTGTCCAAGAAGGGCAGAATCACCTCACGGCCTTCAGTCGGAATACGCACCGCGGTCCTGACGGCTCCCATATCCCGGTAGCGCTCCAGGCGTTGCTCGTCCGGGGTGTCGATACAGAAGAACGAAATGGGGATAGACCCTGGAGCACGGCCGGTTTTTTCCGCCCGTTCGTTCAAGTCGGCCAAGGCGGCCGGCCAATCGTCAATCAGGGTCTCGATGGGCAGCCAGCCGTCGCAGTGATCGACCACGCGCTGCCGGCCCAGCTTGGAACTCATACTGCCCAGAATGATGGGCGGGTGCGGCACGGTCAGCGGCTTGGGATAGGACCAGACCCGGTCGAAGTTCACAAACTCACCGTGGTAGGAGGCTTCCTCCTGTGTCCACAGGGCTTTCATGGCCTCAATATGCTCTTTGAAGACCTGCCAGCGCCGGTTGGGCGGGGTGCCGTGGTTCTGCATTTCTTCCCGAATCCAGCCGGCACCCACGCCGAACAGGAAACGGCCGTTGGAGATGCGGTCCAAGGTCGCTACCTGCTTGGCCTGGTAGAGGGGCTCGTGCTCGATAATCAGTGAGACGCCGGTACCCAACAAAATTTTCTCGGTCACGGCCGCAGCCGCGGCCAGACTCGAGAACGGGTCGGACATGTGGATGTATTCCTTGGGCAGCGGGCCGCCGGCCGGCCAGGGGGTTTCCCGGCTGGCCGGGATATGGGTGTGTTCGGGCACCCATAGGGACTCAAAGCCGCGTTCCTCGCAGGCGACAGCCAGTTCTGCCGCCGGCATGGTGTATTCGGTATTAAAACTGAAGATGCCAAGTTGCATACGCCCGCTCCTTCCAGGGCAAAGGGGATCAAACGAACTCGAGCTCCCGGTCCATGGCGGTCGTAGAGCGGTAATAACACGTCTGCCGGGCTTGACCGGTGGCGTCTTTGGTATGACACACGCCGCCCTTGCGGGGGATGACGCGGTACAACACGGAATTCTGTTCGCAGTTGACCCGGACATCAACCAGATCGAGCACATCGCCTGAGGTCGCGCCCTTGCGCCATAACTCGTTCCGTGAGGTGGACCACAGCACGGCCTGTCGGGTTGTGAACGTCTCCTTGAGGGCCAGGTCGTTCGCATAGCCGATAAACAAAACCTTGCCACTCTCAGCGTGTTGCAAGACGACCGGGATAACATCCTGGTCGGTTTCCGCGACCTTGCGGAGCTTCTTGAAATCGAGAGTCAGTGCTTTGCCTTCTTCCAGGAGATTCATGCGGGGACACCTCTTTCTAGTAGCCTGCGTCTTCGTACGGCCCTAGACCGCGTTTATAAATCAGGAGTTTTCGTTCAAACGAGCAGACTTCCTGGCCGTCCTGATTGACCGCCCGGGTCCGGACGTGCAGCACGGCCTGAGCCGGGCGGGAGCGTGATTCCCGTTTGTCGAGCAGTTCGGACTCGGCATAGATCGTATCGCCGGCTTTGACCGGTGTCGGCAGTTTGACATCGGTCCAGCCAAGATTGGCCACAACCTTATTGAAGGTTTTCGTTGTCATGGCGGTGACCGTGCTCAGCACCAGGGTTTCGCTGATGATGTTTTCGCCGTCATAGACCTTGTGGTTATAGACCGCGTCGGCGGTGCGGGCGAAGAGATCGGCAGACCGAAAGGTATGCTGCCGGTTTTCCTCAGCCGTAAACGTGCGTCCCGGTCGGTGTTCAAAGACCTGGCCGACTTCAAAGTCTTCGAACTCAATACCCGCGATCTCCATGAACACATGGTCTTCAAGCTTTCGGTGCGAATGAAACTGACTCATGGTAGTTGACCTTCAGCCTAGTAATTAACGCCTTCAAACGGCACGGCGTCACGTTTATACACCAGCAAGTCATAACCCATTACGCACACGAGCTTGCCGTCCTGATTCACCCCCCGGGTTTCAACCGTGAGCTTGCCGCACACGGCCTCACCCTCAACGTCCTCCTTGGCCATAATCTCGGTCTCGGCGTAGAGCGTGTCTCCGCCAAAGACGGGAGCCGTCATATTGAGCGCAGACCAGCCCAGGATGCGCGTTTTCTTGAAAAACGTCTTCCAGGTCATACCGATCAGGCGTTGCAGGGTCAGCGTGCTGACGACCAGGGGTTTCTTCCACTCGGTCTTGGAGGCGTAGTGGGCGTCAAAGTGGATCATGGCCTGGTTGAGCGTATCAAACGATTCTTCGAGGTTGTCCTGTTGGGTGATCGTCAAACCGGGCCGATGTTTGAAAATCTGCCCGACCCGGAAGTCTTCAAAGTCGAGTCCGTAGCGCTCTCGAAACCGTTTTTCCCCAACCTGTACATGTGATGCATAGGCGAATTCAGCCATACCAATACACTCCAATCTTCACGCTTCTAGCGGGTTAGCCAGCCTACCAGGAATCCGGCCGCTCGGGTAGGGTCTGCCCTGTCCCGGACGGTCGTATAGCGTCCTGCTCGACCGACAAACGGGACTGATGCTGCGGGAGGGGCAGGCGAGTTGGTATGAACCGGCGTACAGGCAAGCTGCCTGAACGCCAGTTATCATATTACGAGATATCGCAGTGGAGGTAGCGGAGGGTGGCGGTATACCCGGAAGAAGGCGGCGGATTATGCAAGGGTCATCCGACCGACGGGGCTAGGCGCTGCTCCGGCTGGCATCGACGCTCCACATTCCTGAGCCATGTGCGGAGATAAACAAAAAGGCAAAACAGTAGACAACGGCCAGCTCGCCCTGATTCTGAAGCGGGAGAAGCGCATTCATGCCATGGGCCATCCAATAGGCGGCCGCCATCAGGCCGCTACAGATAAAAGCCGCCCAACCGGTCATCAGTCCAATCATGACCAGAGCCCCGCCAACCAGTTCGATCGTCCCCGCGACATAGATGACAAACGCGGGCGCTTCCGGCGGCGGCAAAGGAAAGCCCAACAGCTTTTGGGTCCCGTGGAAAAGGAAGGTGAATCCCAAGACAATACGCATCAGCGCGTACGTCTGTCCCCCATATGCTCCCATAAACGACGCCATAGCAGCCCTCCTTTGGCCTGGAATGACTTCGTCATAGCAGTGTCAGAGACAAAACTTCAAGCGAACTTTTGGAGCATCGGCGCATACGCATCCAGAAACGCCCGTACTTGCTCTCGGTCTTCGGTTGGGATGCGGACAACAGTCCGGACCGCTCCGTAGTGCTGAAAGCGCTCAAGAATATGCGCCTTGGGCGCGTTGGTACAAAAGCAGGTGATCGGAATGGACTGCGGGTCACGCCCGATGGACTCGGCGTACTCATGCATTTTCGCAATCGAACCCGGCAGATCTTCGACCGCAGCCGCAACCGGAATCCAGCCATCACACAGATCGACGACGCGCTTGAGCGCAATTTTTGAGCTCAGGCTGCCGAGCAGAATCGGCGGATGCGGCCGCGTCAGCGGCTTGGGATAGGACCAGACGCGATCAAAGTTGACAAACTCGCCGTGATACGATGCCTCGTCTTGCGTCCATAATGCCTTCATGGCCTCAACGCGTTCGGTCAGGACGGTCCAGCGCCGATTGGGCGGCGTGCCGTGATTGCGCATTTCTTCTTTATTCCAGCCCGCGCCGATGCCGAACAAAAACCGGCCCTGTGAGAGGCGATCCAGAGAGGCGATTTGCTTTGCCTGGACAATGGGGTCGTGCTCGGTTACGAGCGAGATGCCCGTCCCCAGCTTGAGCGTCTGAGTCACCGCGGCCGCGGCAGCCAGCCCGATAAACGGATCGGACATATGGATATATTCCTTGGGCAGCCCTCCGCCACCGGGAAACGGGGACTCCCGGCTGGCCGGAATATGCGTATGCTCCGGCAGCCACAACGACTCATAGCCTCGCTCCTCGCAGGCAACCGCCAGCTCATCTGCGGCCATGGTGTACTCGGTGTTATAGCTAAACACGCCGATATGCATATAGGCTCCTTCGCGGTTTCCGCACTCCCTTATTTAGTACTTGGCCATCACCTTTTCGGCAAAGTCGGTCATCTGCCGAACCGGGTCGTCGTCCATGACCTGAAAGGCAAAATGCGACAGACCGGCGTCTTCGAGGGCGTGGATACGCGCAATAATCTCGTCCGGTTGGCCGATGATGGCCACTACATCGGCCAGTTCCGGCACGATGAATTCCGCCTCGTCCTCGCGCGGATAAATGATGTGGCCCTCGTGCAGGGTGAGATGGCGTGTTTCCGTGGGGAGTTCCGCGGCGTATTTTTTGTAGCGCTCCACCCATTCCGCTACTGCCGGGATCGGCGGTAGCAAGGCGCTGCCCCACTCTACCTGGACGTGCAGGAAATTCATGATGAACGGGGCGACCAAGCTCATGATGCGCGGTGTTGCGGTGGTCTCACCAGGCGAGAGCACCGCAGTGGGAAAGAAACATTTTGAGGGTACGTCGCCCGGTGATTTGCCACGCTTCTGGACCGCGTCATCAATAATTGCGCGGGCTGCCCGCAGCCCGTCCGGGTCTATGCCCCAGGTGATATGGCCGTCCGATTCCGAGCCGCAGTAAGCCAGGGTCTTGGGACCCAGGGCAGAGATACTGACCGTCACGGGGTCTTTGAGGTTAATATAACTGCGGTGCGGATGCAGGAAACGGACGGCATGCGCTTCGCCCTCTTCCTGGAGTGTTCCCGTCTCGCCGGCCAGCAGGGTCTGGATCAGGCGCACTTCCTTTTTCATGTGCGTGAGGCTGATGGGGCGCAGGCCCATCGTCAGCCGGGCCGTGTTTCCGGTTCCCACGCCTAATTCCACCCGGCCAGGGGCGAGTTGGTTGATGGTCGCAATTGAATGGGCAATGGTCGGGGCCATGCGCGTCGTCGGCACGGCCACGCCGGTTCCGAGTCGAATCTTAGAGGTCTTATGTGCGGCCAAGGCCATGGTTGCATAGACATCCGAGTAGATCATCTGCGAATCGTAAAACCAGGCTTGGCTATAGCCCAGCCGTTCGGCCAATTCGATCAGTTCAAAATCGCCAACACGCGAAGGAAAGGTCACCCCGAAATCCATTAGCTTCTCCTCTTCGAGTGGAATGCCGCATGCATATCGGGACAGCGGGCAGAGGTCCAGCCGTTATGGGTTACTCAGCCATCGTGACGTGGGCCTGACTATGATGTACGCTCGGGTGCTGAACTGGAGAGGAGAAGAAGTACACAGTTCGGCGGATTTCCTCTTATCGAAAAAGATTACTATGTCTATCCGCACCGCCAGAGATGCAGACATCCCGCGAATGGTCGCTATCGCAGAAACCAAGCGGATTGAGTATGAGGGCTACTCGCCCATCTTTTGGCGGAAAGCGCCTGATTCATCTCCCAAACAGGAGTTGTTCTTTCAGCGCCTGCTTACCAGCTCCGATGTGATCGCACTCGTTGCCGAGGTGGAAGATATCCTCTTAGGGTTCATCATCGGCGCGGTCACGACGGCCCCTCCGATTTACAACCTTGGAGGCCTCGTTTGTATCATTGACGACTTTGCGGTTGCCAAGCCGCAGGAGTGGGACTCAGTCGGAGCGGAGCTTCTTGCGGCAGTGGAGCGCGAAGCAAAAGCTCGTGGTGCTGTACTATCGGTCGTCGTGTGCCCTCAGCGAGACCAGACGAAACGTACCATGCTACAAAAAGCTGGAGCGGCCGTCGCCTCGGAGTGGCATGTGAGGCCACTTGAGAGCTGATCCAGAGAGCACGGTATGTCTGCCCGGAGCAGTATCGACCAGGCGATCGAACATCATATCAATGGTCAGTTGGACCAGGCCCTCGGACGCTACGTGCAGGCCCTCCAAGAGGACCCGCAGACCCCGGGGGCCGCGGACCTCATATCGGCCATCCTCCGCACCTATCTCGAATTAGCCCTGACTTTGATGAAAACAGGCCGCGATAAGGACGCGATCCGCAGCTTTCAGCGCGTCCTGGCCATCCAGCCCGATGAGTCCGTGGCGCATGCCTATCTTAGTCGGCTCTTCATCTCGCACAATGACTTACCCCAGGCAACGCAGCACCTGCGCCACTATTTACGCCTCGTGCCGGAGGATCATATCGGGGCCAGGATGCTCCTCGCCTATACGGGCGCAGAGCCGGTCCCGGAGCGACCGGCACCGGCCTATATTACGCGCCTGTATGATAATTACGCCGCCTCGTACGATCAGAAGCTGGTCAACAACCTGCGCTATCAGTGCCCGCAGTTGATTCGGGCGGCGCTGGAGCGGCACTGCCAGGACAAGGTTGCTATTCTTGACCTGGGCTGCGGGACCGGCCTGTGCGGCCAAGCGGTCAGTGCGATGGCCACACGCCTGGATGGTGTGGACTTGTCCCCACAGATGGTCGCCAAAGCCAGACAGCGCTCAGTCTATAATGAGCTGGCGGTGGGCGACCTTTACCCTTTTCTGGAGAAAAAATCGGGCTGTTATGACGTGGCCGTCGCTGCGGGTGTGTTTGAGCATATCGGCGACCCGCACCACGTTTTCCGAGCCGTGTTCGACGCACTCCGGGACTTCGGCTTGTTCATTTTCACGGCTGATGACAACCCGACTCAGGAGCTGAGCGTCAACAGCTCCGGCTACTATATGCACGGCCGGGCCTATCTGGCAGAGCGAGCGGCGCAGTGCGGATTTACCGTCAGTGCTCTTGAGTCGGCCACACTACGCCTTGATAATGGCGCGCCGGTCCGGGGGCTGTGTGTCGTGCTGAGCAAGACCCCGTAGCGAACCGGCAAAAAGAACTGGGAGTGCTGCGGGTAGTCTGCTACTCAACCGTCTCGACTGGCTCAGCGGGCTCTTCTTCTTCGCTGTCTGCCGGGGCGTAGGAAAACGTCAGCTTTTCCTCATCAAAATCGATCTCGACCGCGCCCCCTTCTTGTAGCTGCCCGAACAGAATCTCATCCGCGAGCACCTGCTTCACCTCGGTCTGAATCAGGCGCGCCATCGGGCGGGCGCCAAAGGTCTTGTCATAACCCTTTTCCGCCAGATAGCGGCGCGCGGCCGGCGTCAGCGTGATGGCCACTTTGCGTTCGGTGAGTTGCTCAATCAGTTCCTTGACGAACTTTTCAACCACCCGCTCAATGGCCTGCATGGGCAAGGCTCGAAAATGCACGATTGCGTCCAGGCGGTTGCGGAATTCCGGGCTGAAGAGCTTCTCAATCGCCTGCTGATCCTTGCCCTCATTTGAAATATTGCCAAAGCCAATGGCGTGCGCCGCCATCTCACGAGCGCCGGCATTGCTGGTCATGATGATAATCACATGCCGGAAGTCAGCCTTCTTGCCATTGTTGTCGGTCAGGGTGGCGTGGTCCATGACCTGCAATAAAATATTGAACAGGTCAGGATGGGCCTTTTCGATCTCGTCCAGCAAGAGGACCGCGTGCGGATTGCGCGTAATCGCGTCGGTGAGCAAGCCGCCCTGATCGAAGCCGACGTATCCCGGAGGCGCGCCGATCAAGCGCGAGACTGTATGCTTCTCCATATACTCACTCATATCGAAGCGCAGAAATTGGAGACCCAGGGTTTCCGCCAGTTGCTTGGCGACCTCGGTTTTACCCACACCGGTCGGTCCCGAGAACAGAAACGAGCCGACGGGTTTTTCGGGTTGGCCCAGGCCGGCGCGCGCCAACCGAATAGCCCGCACCAGGGTTTCAATCGCCGTATCCTGACCAAAGACCACACCCTTGAGATCGGCATCCAGGCTCTGCAGGCGTTCCTTGTCCGAAGCGGACACGCTGCGGGGCGGTATGCGGGCGATCTTGGCCACAATGGACTCAATGTCGGTGTCATGAATGATTTTCTTGCCGTCTTCCTCCGGGGCGGGACGAATCTGAAAGGACGCGCCCACCTCGTCGATCACGTCAATCGCTTTGTCCGGCAGAAACCGATCATTGATATATTTTGCCGACAGTTCGGCCGCGGCCTTGAGCGCGTCGGACGTGTATTCTACCCCGTGGTGTTCTTCGTAGTGGGGCTTGAGGCCGTTCAGGATTTCCACGGCGTCTTCGATGCTCGGCTCGTGGACTTCAATTTTTTGAAAGCGTCGGGCCAGGGCCCGGTCGCGCTCAAAATAACTCCGATACTCGTGATAGGTGGTGGCGCCGATGCAGCGCATCTTGCCGGATGCCAACGCCGGTTTGAGGATATTCGAGGCGTCCATGGACCCCCCGCTGGTGGCTCCTGCCCCGACAATGGTGTGAATTTCATCAATAAACAGGATGGCCCCCGGCTGTTTATCGAGCGCTTTCAGCACGGCTTTGAGCCGTTCTTCAAACTGGCCTCGGAATTTTGTGCCGGCCAGGACGGAGCCCATATCGAGCGAGTAGATACGAGCCTCTTTTAAGACCTCGGGCACATCTTCCTCGGCAATCTTGAGCGCCAGCCCGTCGACAATCGCGGTCTTGCCGACCCCCGAATCGCCGACATAGATCGGGTTGTTCTTGCGCCGCCGACACAAGACATGAATGGTCCGCTCGATCTCGACCTCACGACCGATCAACGGATCAATATCCCCGTCTTTGGCCTTTTGCACGAGATTGGTGGTAAAGGCCTCAAGCGGGTCTTTGACCGGACGGGCCTCACCGTCCTCGTCATGGCTGTCGTGCGCGGAACCGGACTCGGATTCTTCATCGGACGGCGTTTTGGAAATGCCATGCGAGATATAATTCAGCACATCCAACCGGGTCACGCCGTGCTTCTCCAGAAGATAGACCGCGTGACTATTGTCCTCACGAAACAGGGCCACAAAGAAATTGCGCGTCTCAATGACTTCTTTGCCCGCGGATTGCACATGGGCCGCCGCCCGCTGCAACACCCGGTGAAAGGCCAGGGTCTGCTGGGGGTCAACCTCGCCGGCATCCTCCGGCAGCGACTCCAGATTCTCTTTGAGAAATTCCTCAAGGTCGGCTTGAAGTTCTTTGACGTCTCCGCCGCACTGCCGCACAATCTCGGCTACAGTCTCATCGAACAGCAAGGCGTGCAGCACATGTTCCAGACAGAGAAACTCATGCCGTCGTCGCCGTGCCTCGTTAATCGCCAGACCAATCGTGACTTCCAGTTCCCGACTAATTCTCATGGTGAGGGCTCCACTCGCTAGGCTTCTTCCATACTGCACTTCAAGGGAAATTCATGTTTCTTGGCTAAACTGTCAACGCGGGAGACTTTCGCCTCCGCCACCTCATAGGTATAGACGCCGGCTACGCCAGTCCCCTGACGATGGACGTGCAACATGATCTGGGTGGCCTTGGTCGCGTCGTGACGAAAGACGCTCTGAAGAATATAGACCACGAACTCCATGGTCGTGTAGTCATCGTTATGTAACAGAACCTTGTAGAGCGGTGGCTTCTTGAGTTTTTTTTCCGTTTCGGTAACTACGCCGTGGTCGAGATCTGTGTCACGATCATTCTGGTTTCTCATAACACCCTCGCACTCTTCATCTTTTTCCATACCGCGCGGACGCATGCACCTGGGTTTTCGTCCCGTCCGGTTGTCACCAGAATCATTAGCATACGATATAATGGGACTTCTATAGGGTTTCAATGAGCGTTAGACTGAAGGATGAGACCGACCCCAGGAGGAATAAGAAATTATGTCAAACACGTCGTCCCATCGGCTGCCCGAAACCGCGACTCCCGAACGGTATGTGATCCGCCTGACTCCCGATCTCACCCGTTTCACTTTTACGGGTGAGGAAACGATCAGCATCACCGTTCATGAGGCCACCCACACCCTCGTCCTGAACGCCTGTGAGCTGACGATTCAGCAGGTTGCGCTCGCCGATGAAACAGGCGCAATTCAAGCGGGCAGCGCGACCCTCGACGAACCGAACGAGCGGGTGGTGCTCGAGTTTCCGCAGGCCATCAGCCCCGGTCGCTATACCTTGCGGCTCGCGTTTGAAGGCATACTCAACGACAAGTTACGCGGCTTTTACCGCAGCAGCTATAAGAACGCCGAGGGTGAGGACGTCATCTTGGCTACAACCCAATTTGAGTCTACCGACGCCCGGCGGGCCTTTCCGTGTTGGGATGAACCGGCGGCCAAAGCCGTCTTTCAGGCGACGCTGGTGATTGATGAGGGGCTGACCGCTATCTCTAATACGGCCGTTGTGAGCGAAGACCCGGTCCCTGGGACGGGCAAGAAAGCCGTCGTGTTTGCCGACACGATCAGGATGTCAACCTATCTGGTGGCCTTCATCGTGGGTGAGTTTGAGGCCAGCGAAGCCGTGCATATTGATGGCAAACCGCTGCGCGTGTGGGCCATACCGGGCAAACAGCATCTGACCGCCTTCGGGCGGGCCATCGGCGCCGCGTCGCTGCAATTCTTCAGCGACTACTACGGCCGGCCCTATCCCGGCGACAAGCTCGATCTGATTGCCATTCCGGATTTCGCGGCCGGGGCGATGGAGAACTTAGGCGCCATTACGTTTCGTGAGACCGCCCTGCTCATCGATGAACAGACGGCTGCCCGGAGTGAGTTGGAACGCGTCGCGGACGTGGTTTCACACGAGAACGCGCATATGTGGTTTGGCGATCTGGTGACCATGCGCTGGTGGAATGGAATCTGGCTCAACGAAGCTTTTGCAACGTGGGCTGAAATGATGGCCGTCGATGCCTGGAAGCCCGAATGGCAGCGCTGGACCAGTTTTGCCGTCTCACGGGCCGCTGCGTTGCAGGTTGACGGGCTGCGCAGCTCCCGCCCCATCGAGTTTCCAGTCGAACACCCGGACGAGGCCCAGGGCATGTTCGATATTCTGACCTATGAGAAAGGCGCCGCCATCCTGCGCATGCTGGAGCAATACCTCGGTCCCCAGGCCTTTCAGAAAGGCGTCAACCATTATCTCGGAAAACACGAATACGACAATGCGGAAACCACCGACCTGTGGGACGCCTTAGAAGAGGCAACGCAGCAGCCGGTCCGGTCCATGATGGATAGCTGGGTCTTCCAGGCCGGTTATCCCCTGATTTCCGTTGCTCTGGACAGCTCTGAACTGGTGATTTCTCAACAGCCGTTTCATTATATGCAAAACGGCAACCAGCAGGCTGAAGACAAACGCTGGCAGGCCCCGATTTTTATCAAAACCAAAAGAGCGGCTGAAACCGGTACCCAGACCGCACTGCTGACTGATGGCGAACTGCGCCTGCCCCTGTCGGAGCGGACGGACTGGGTCGTCGTCAACGCGGGCGGGTACGGCTTTTATCGGGTCCGATACGCCCCAGACCTGCTCGGTCAGCTTACCGCAGATATACATGCCCAGCTCTCTCCGATCGAGCGCTTCAACCTGATCAACGATACCTGGGCGACCGCGCAGGCCGGTCTGACGCCGCTGTCCGCCTATCTCGACCTCCTGCCCGTATTCCGGGAAGAGTCAGACCACAATGTGTGGGCTGCCATTCTCGGCTCGTGTCATTATCTCTACCGTCTGCTCGACCCAGGACAGCGTCCGGCCTTGCAACGTCATATCCGCGAACTGATCGCCCCGCTCACCCAGCAGTTGGGCTGGGCTCCCCAAGATGGGGAAGATGCTCTTATTAGCCAACTCAGAGGAGAGCTGCTCGGCGCGCTGGGCACCCTTGGAGACGATACGGCCACCCAAGCGCAGGCGCGGACGCTCTATACACAGTATCGGGCCGATCGAAACGCCGTGGACCGCAATCTGGTGCCCGCGCTGGTGTCGATGCTTGCCTATACCGGCGACGCGGCAACGTATGATGCCTTTCGTCAGATCTCGCAGAACGCCGCAACACCGCAAGAAGAGCAGCGTTATCAGTTCGCGTTGGCCAGCTTCCGTCAACCCGACCTCTTCACCCGGACCCTGGACATGACGCTCAACGGCGAGGTTCGCACCCAGAACGCGCCCTACCTCATGCGGTCGCTATTGATGAATACCGAGGGCCGCGAGCTGGCCTGGCAGTTTCTCCAGGAACGCTGGGGCGACATGCTGGAGAAATGGCCGGACGTGTCCATCGTGCGCATGTGTGAAGGGATCGTCACGCTCGTCACACCGGAGCTTGAGGCCCAGGTCAACACCTTCTTCACCGACCATCCCGTCCCGAACGCTGGCAAGATGATGGCTCAACACCTGGAAAAACTGCACGTCGCGGTTGCCTGTCAGCAACGCGAGGCCGAGAACCTACGTAATTATTTTGAGCGAACGGGATAGGAGAACTAGGGACTCACCAGTGAAGTGTCGGATTACGCTGAGCTAATCCGACTTATAGCTAAGTCCGTAAACGGGAGAAGTCTGTTTGAACATACTTTTTGTACTTTTCCTTCATATATTCCTCAGGTTCTCCAGTGTCCTTATTCTTGCGTTTTCCATTGAACCACAATGAGTGTTTACCCGCGTTTTCACCCGCTTTATTTTGCGTTGCTTCCGCTAGAAACTCGTCGGAACTCATAATCCATATGGTGTCCAGACGTTCGGAATAAAACACAAACCAATAATCAGGACGCCACTCATGCTTTATTGCGGCGAACCCACCCGCATTTCCGAACACAACACCTTCTGCCCGCGCTTTAATTTGAATCTCAATAAATCTGCCATCAGGTCTTTTGATAACGGCGTCAACTGCATCGTCATCTACAAGTGGTAGATAGACATCCAAGCCTTCCTTGAGCATCTGCCCTACTATCCAATATTCGATACGCTTTCCAAATGCGGGTGAATTCCGAAACGGTCTTCCCATAACGGCCTCCTCCCGGTTGCTATCCCCCCGTCACCGACTCGACATACGCCTGAGCCGCGACGTCAAAGGCTGCTTGGTCCGTAAACTCTCCGAGTTGCACGCGCTGCATATGTGTTCTGTTATCGTCGAGTTCGACCGTGCACTCGACAAATCCTATAATCTTCGCATGGAGCACTGGCTTAGGTTTGGCGGCGGGAGGCTGTTTGATATGGTCCCGATGCTCTGTCAACCAAGCATCGAATTCTTCTCGGCTGATACTTGTCTCCTGACAGAATGTAGATTCGTCGTAAGGCAGTTCCCGGAAGCGGCACAGCAGGAAGTCGCGGTCCAGAAAGGCCAGCAGGTTACCCGCCTTGGGACCGGAGTCACGGTCGAGCAATGTCCGATAGATAGCCTGAAAGGCGCGAGCCGGCGCGAGCGGTGTGAGACGCGCGGTGTCGAATAACGCGGCCTGCAAGGCGTCATCGTCCTGCGGAATGTCGGGCAGGCGGGCGGCGAGTTGGTGCAGAAAGGCGCGCTGGCTGGCGGTCAGCTCGGCGGCTCTCTCCGGTAGCGTATCCTGCAAGACGATTCGCTCCTCGGGGCTGGCGTAATGCTCCAGCCAGTAGCGGGCCGCCTGGATCCGGCGTTCGAGTTGCTGGCGCTCAACGGCCGTCAGGGCCGCGCCCTTGCGCTTTTCGATCTCTCCGATGAGGTCAAGATGCGGCAGTTGCGCAATCGTTGCGACCAGTTGAAAGTCCGCGGCGTAGAAATCATCCTCCAGGGTGGTCTGCGCCAGTTGATACACCCGCTTATCGTCCTCCGATACCTTAGGGTCGCGATATGTCCGGGTATGGAATCGATCGAAGTCATTGAAAATTTTGATAATGGATTTTTCGTCCGGAGAGAAATTCACCGGCTGTTTGGGCTGTGTACGGATCATGACGAAGCGCAGGATTTCAGGCGGCAGGAAATCCGCCATCTCTCGGGCCGAAACGCCCAACCCCTTGGACGAACTCATCTTGGCGCCACCGACCAGAAAAAACTCGTACGGGATATTGAGCGGCGGGGCCTGATGGAAAATTTTCCGCAAACAGGCCGCGGCTACGTCCCGAGAGCCGCCCTTTGTGGTGTGGTCTTTGCCCGCGCCCTCAATCGTAATATGGAACGTCTTCCACTTCGCGGTCCATTCGAGCTTCCACGGGAGTTTACCCTTGCCGTCAAACGGCGAAACTTTTCCCTGGTAGCCGCATCCGGAAGCCCAGGTGACCAGGTCGGGCCGGCAGGTATAGGTGACTTCTTTGCCGTCGTAGTCGGTGACCTCGGTCGTGCCAATGCGGCCGCACTGTTCGCACACGGTCTGGAAGGGATACCAGTTATCTGCCCGCTCGGACTTGCTGACCTCTTTGTATACGCGCCGGACGGTCGCCGCGTTACGCAAAATAGCATCAATCGCCTCGTTGAATCGGCCCGAGCGATAGATATCACGCATCCGGTAGGTCTCGGCCTCGACATTCAGGTCGCGGAACACGCTGAAAAAATCCTGAATATAGTGCTCGGAGATATCGGAAAAGGACGAGCCGGGCGGGGGCGGCACCTGACACAGCGGCGCACCGAGATAGGGCCGAAAGAACTCTTCTTCGCCCGCCGGCAACTCGTC
Source organism: Candidatus Binatia bacterium (assembly GCA_022826945.1). Classification (GTDB taxonomy): domain Bacteria; phylum Desulfobacterota; class Binatia; order Bin18; family Bin18; genus Bin18. The sequence continues at coordinate 8,690 of JAJDTY010000022.1, read as the reverse complement.
CAGGGGGTCGTAGTCATCAACCCCAAAAGTATACCGGACCGGCAGCCCACGGGCCTGAATGGCCCGGAAAACGACATCGTGAATGAGTACGCCCCGCAGAGCACCAACGTGGGCCCGGCCCGAAGGGGTCTTCGAGTCGTTGATGAGTTGTTCTCCCTCAACCTGGGCGGCGATTTTATCACACCAAAGCATGCATCCTCTCCAACCTGAGTATTCTCCCGCTTGGTGAGCGGGAATCCAGCAAAGAAACAGGCTCTGTTATGCTATGAAAACATAAAAAAGGCAAAAGCGGTGCTTCTCTTCATCGTCCGTGCCCATCGCTCCGTTCAGGTCTCATGGGGAGCCGGGGTAGTGTCTCACGTTGCAATTGTTCTTCGCCGTCCTCCCCCCGCCCTTTCCCCCGTTCGAGTACTGGCAGTGAGCGTGGTGCCCTGCCCGCGCCAGGCGCGCCCCGGGCCAAGTCATTTTTCCATCATTTGTTAGGGAAATTGGTGCATTTTTCTATCATTTATCAGAGACAAACATATATTCAGTATGTTATAGGATAGGGGCTCTTCATCTCAAACCGAAGGAATCTCCAGTGCTATACGACCATTTCCCTTTTCCCTTATCTCCCCCCCCCTAAAATCTAGTAAAAACAATAGGTTAGCGGCTCTCCGACAGTACCTCGGCTGGGCACGGCGTCTCTGCCTGCTGCTGTTCGTCACCAAAACTTGGACACGGACCAGAGAGCACGGCATCGACCTGTACCAAGGCAAAGTGCAGGCGCAGGCGTTTAACGACCTCAAACTGCAACCCTTTAATACCGAGTTCCGGGCGCTGCTTTCCACCGCGTCTGTCGCGGCCCGGGACAACACCGGGACCAACCTGACCACCGGGACCGGGGTGCCCATCTACTGGCTGGGCGGGGCGCGGGTGGCCGCCAACAGAGAAGTATTTGACGTTTTTCCTGGTCAGCCTTTTTCAACATGAGACACAACCGAGGAGGATTATCTATGTCAGCGTTATTGCCTGTTCTCACCTTGACCGCGCTACTTTTTGCCTTGGCTGGGATACCGGCCCAGGTTGCGATGGCAGAAGAAGATTGTCCCCCGCCTGGCAGTAATGAGCCGGTGAGCCTGAGGTGTTGGCTTGAGGCCGCTAGTCGTCCCGACCCTGAGCCAATTACCGAGAGCGGTACCCGTGGCAACGACGTACTACGCGGCGGCAGTGGTAACGACACGCTCGACGGCTTGCAGGGCAACGATAGATTGTACGGCGGCAGTGGCAACGACACGCTTAACGGCGGGCGGGGCAACGACGAATTGTACGGCAGCTGGGGTAACGACACGCTCGATGGCGGCAGTGGCAACGACACGCTCGATGGCGGTTGGAACAACGATGAACTGTACGGCGGCAAGGGCAACGACACGCTCGACGGCGGCAATGACAACGATGAACTGTACGGCGGCCCGGGCAACGACACGCTCAAAGGCGGTTGGGGCAACGATGAATTGTCCGGCGGCCAGGGCAACGACACCTACACGGGTGGTCCTGGCGCGGACCGCTTTGTGTTTAGTCCATCGGACAAGGGTAAAAAGGTCATCAAAGATTTTGATAAGGGGAACCCCGGCGCTAATTTTGATCAAGGTGATGGGGACCGCATCGTGCTGTCCGGCGGCAACTGGCCGACTGTGGCCACCATTCTCGCCAGCGAAGTGGAAGTGCGGAAGGGCCGTTACGTTGTCTACACCCTGCGTCGGGGCCTGACGGTGAGGACGAAGGTGGACCTGATAGAGGAGGATTTCGTGCTGGAGTAGGGCACGGCTTCGGTGCCGGCCGTCCCCGTTTGCGCGGCGCACGGTGGCGCGAGGGGTGCCGACCAGCCGACTCAAGCCCCTTCACCTAGTCCCGGTAGTACGCCAACTTCTCTATCGGCGCTGCGCAGATCCACAGCCCGAAGACGCCCGTGTGTCTCCCGCCGCCTCTCTCGCCGCCAGCACGTCAAGCAGAAGTCCGCACCGAAGCGGCGGCCAACCTGCCGGTGACACTTTCTGCGGCGCGCAAATTCCCCGAAGGCACAACCGCAAACCACCACAACGCGCCTCATAGATAAACGAAAAGAGCAGTCACTCACTCGTGCGCTGCTCTTCACCCTCCATGAGACGCTAATCCGCAGTGCGCGAGAGAAGGGGGCCGAAAGGAACGATCTCAGATCCCCCAGTGACCACATCGCGGTCGTCGATGAGCGTGGTAACACACTCTCGTGTATGAGCCTCCGCCCGCCGAACAGCTGACAAGGCGAATGGCCGCCATGTTCGACTTTGCGAATCAAACCCAGACCGGAGCCTTTCTTCATCCCATACTGAAAGCCAGTATTCTCCATTTTTGACGCGCTTACGATCACCTTTTTCTTGATGGCAATGGAAGAGCAGTAAGGGCACTCTTTGACTGGTCTGTCCTCTCGCCGGGGTAGGGTCTCACATTGAAACTTCTGACCAGGAAAAACGGGGCAGGCCGCCCTCTCCCTTGCTCCCTCTTCGTCCTCGTGTTCTCCGCTCGGCTCCGTAAAATGCTGAGGGTGGGCGGCCCCGCTCCGGCTTGGCCCCAAGGCCGAGGGGCACCAGACGGGAGGGAATGGCGTACCGAACACGGCGAAGAGCACAGTTCAAACTGGGGGGACATTACTGGAGCCGGTCTTCGCTTTACAGGCTTCGTGGCAAGTTCTATGAAGAAGAGAGGGTCGCTGTCAGGTGGTGAGGTGGGCCGGACACGGCGGGAAGGAGACCGCGGATTGTGGAACAGGACCGAGCAGCCGTCGTACATGCGCTCCGGGTCTCTGAGCAGATTCTTTCCCTGGTTCGTAAACATACCGAGCAAATTGAGCAGCTCCGGCCCGGCACTCGGCATTCCCTTGACTTGGGGCAGGTTCCGCATCTCAACGGTTTGGAAGCCGCAACCCTGCTGCGCCTCGTGCAGCACGGAAAAAGTCGAGGAGTGACGGTCCAGTTCACCGGTGTCCGTCAGCAAGCCCATCAGGCGTTTATTGGACTTGATCTCAGCCTGCTTAATCCACCTGAACAGAGGCGCGGCAGACTGTCGCTGCTGGAGTCTGTTGGTGCCCATACCCTGACCGCCGTGGCAACGGGCCGACGGCTCATCGCAATGATTGGCGAACTCGCGTACTGGCTGTGCATTGCCCCCTGGCGCGGGAAAAGCGTCAAATGGGACCGGACCCACGAACAAATCGTGAAGATTGGTGTGGACGGCATCCCGATTGTGACCTTTCTCTCCTTTCTGGTCGGCGCGGTCCTGGCCCTGAACGCCGCTAGTCAGCTCCGGCAGTTCGGCGCCGCTATCTATATTGCGAATCTCGTCGCCGTTTCCATGACGCGCGAGATGGCTCCCTTAATTACCGCGATTATTGTTGCGGGGCGGAGTGGGTCGGCCATTACCGCAGAGCTAGGGACCATGGTGGTATCCGAAGAGATCGACGCCATGCGCACTATGGCTCTCAGCCCAGGTCGCTTTCTGCTGCTCCCGCGCATGCTGGCCCTGCTGTGCGCTGTGCCAAGTCTGACCATGCTCTCAAACGTGACCGGCATTTTTGGCGGCTATTGGATCGGTGTTCTGGTCCTCGGACTTGGCAGTCGGAACTATCTCCAGCAAACTGGTCAAGCCCTGCTGATGAGCGATCTGGTCACAGGTATGATAAAAAGCCTGGTCTTCGCCGGTCTGATCGGTTTGGTCGCCTGCTACCGCGGCTTCTATGTGCACGGCGGAGCCGAGGGCGTGGGGACGAATACTACGGCCTCCGTTGTCGCCTCTATTGTCCTCTGCATTCTGGCGGACGCCGTCTTTACCACGATATTTTTCTATCTGTCCTAGCTAAGAGCGAATCAGTTTGATGGCAACAACGCACCCAGCCCCGTCCGTTCCTCCCGCCGTTCAGGTGGACGGACTCGTGGCCGAGTACGATGGACGGGCTGTCCTTGATCGCGTCAGCATGCATGCCCATCAAGGCGAAATCACGGTTGTCTTAGGGGAAAGCGGCTGCGGAAAAACAACGCTGCTGCGCCACATCGTCGGACTGCTGACGCCAAAGGCGGGCCAAGTCTTTATCAACGGACGGAATTTGCATGCAGCAGGCGAAGAGGAACGGGAGCGGATCTTGCGCGACATTGGCATGTCTTTTCAGGGTGGAGCCTTGTTCAGCTCTCTGACCCTGGAAGAGAATATTGCCCTGCCCATTATTGAGCATACCCAGGTAGACCGGGAAACCGCGACCCTGCTGGCCAGAATGAAGCTGTGTGTGGTTGGCTTGGAACACGCCGCCCGGTCGTTACCCGCCGAAATCAGCGGTGGCATGAGGAAGCGCGCGGCCGTTGCCCGCGCGCTAGCCTTGGACCCCGGCTTGCTCCTCTTCGACGAACTCTCGGCCGGGCTTGATCCTGTTACTGCGCGTGAATTGGATGAGCTGATTCTGCGCTTAAAAGAACATCTGGGTATGACGATTGTGATTGTGACGCATGAACTCGGGAGTATTCAAATGATTGCCGACCGGGCCGTCATGTTGGACGCCGGCAGAGTCCTGGCCACGGGTCCATTGGAGGAAGTCCAGCAGACAGACCACCCGAAGATTCGGGCCTTTTTCGACCGTCGTCCTCGCGCCAGGACTCTGCACGGGGATTTACGTGACAGCCTGATCGTGAATGGAGAACGCTATGGGACAGGATCGGGTTAAGGTCGGCCTGTTCGTCACACTCAGCTTCTTTTTGTTTGTCAGCGCCCTCCTGTGGCTGGCTGGCTCACGTTTTTTTCAGCCGGTCGATACCTACACCATTTTCTTTACGGAGTCGGTCAGCGGGCTGTTACCCGGTGCTGCGGTCGAATACCAAGGGGTGACCGTCGGCAAAGTCGAGACCATCGGACTGACCCAGGACACGCCGCCTCGCGCCCAGGTGGCCATTGCCCTCCAGCCCGGCACTCCCATCCGGCAGGATACCACGGCGCATCTGATCGGTTCCTTTGTGACCGGCATTCGCTATATCGAACTGGCAGGCGGGTCGAGCGTCGCTCCAATCCTGGACCCCGGGGCCGTCATTCCCGTACAGCGTGGGGGGCTTGAGGAGTTCCGGGATCGGGCTGGGGCCATTGCCGAACGTCTGCTGGATACCCTGACCCGCATTGAACGCGGGGTGCTGAGCGAACGCAATTTAACTGCGCTTACGGACTTTCTGAAAAATATGTCGCTGCTGACTCAAGACCTGCGTACCTCGCTCGCCGAAGTGTCCACGCCGGACACGCGGCTGGCCTTACGGCAGATGGTCGAGAATTTAGCCCAGGCTGCGGCCGGGCTGAAAAGCGCCACTGCGGCGATCAACACGATTCGCGAAGAGCTGTTTCAGGATGGCAAAGCCATGCTGGTCCAGATTCGGCATACCGCGGAGGCCACCGCCGATCTCGCCAACGACGTGCGCCGCTTGACCCAACACGTGGATGAGTTGGTGGTCGATAATCGTCAGGAGGTCCGGCAGGTCCTGAACAATTTGTCACACACTTCTCACGAACTCAGGGAGCTGAGCGAATCCTTACGCGCTGACCCGTCTTCGCTCGTCTGGGGGCCAACGGTCTCGGCCAAAGAAATCCCCGACCCATGAGATATCCCAGGCTCTTCTTGCTGGCTTTTCTCATCAGTCTTGTGCTCGGCGGGTGTAGCCTCACGCGCTCCAAACAAGAGGTGCAGTATTACGCCTTAGCCCTTCCCCCGCGCACCCCGGCCCCGTCCAATTCTGCGCCCGTCAAGGCGTCGCTCGTCGTGCGGCCGTTTACCGCCCAGCCGCCGTATAATCGGGACCGGATGGTCTATCGCTCCTCCCCCTATGAGTTCGATTTTTATCACTATCACCGCTGGGTCACGAAACCGGCCGACATGCTCACCACCCTGACCCGACGGACCCTGCAACAGTCAGGTCTTTTTACGACCGTCTATCCCACCCCGGACGCTCAGGCCGATCTGCGTCTCGGGGGCGTGGTCCGGCAGTACGAAGAGGTCGATCAAGCGCAATCCTGGCAAGCTGTTCTCAGTATCGAAGTATGGCTGTCCCGCTCCCAGGAACCGGCACCTTTTTGGTTCCAGTCCTACAGCGCAACCCGGCTGGCGACGAAACGCAATCCCGCGGCTGTGGCGGAAGCGATGAGCCAGAATTTGCAGGATGTTCTTGAACGCCTGACCCACGATCTGGCCAGCGCGTTGGCCACTCACCCAGCTCCCTGACGCCTAAAGACACCGGTCAGGCAATATGTCCGTTGTCGGAGCAGGCCCAAGACCCGCCCCGACAACGAAGAAGGGTGTTTATTCTCCGTTGACCGAAAATGCGATCAGGGCGTTGCCCGACATGCCACCCCACAGGCCGTAGCCGGACATCACGTACAGCATGCCGTCCACAATGGTCGGCCCTGGGCCGTCAAACGACCCGCCCTTGGTCTTAACACCGTTGGTGCTCGCATACTCCTGGTCGGCGTTGTAGTCCCAGACGACATTGCCGGTATCAGTGGCATAGCCGCGCAGGTGGCCGTCGACCGAGCCGGAGAACACCACGCCGGGCAGGGCCGACACGGCTGCCGACTGGGCCGGACTGCACTGCGGTCGGTCTCCACAGCCGGCCGGCGGAACATGCCATTTCCGCTCGCCGCTCTCGATATCAATGGCAAACATGCCGCCTCCGACGCTGCCGTCCAGGGTGGTGGCCCAACCCGTGTCCGAGTTCTCTACCGTCCTGAGGCCGATATCGGACAGAGCCACATAGACCTGTTTGGCGTCGGCCGCCGACCCCCATTGAATCCCGCCGGCCAGGCCGCCCTTGCCGACGCGGTGCTGCCAGAGAATCTCACCATCGCGGTCCGGGTCAATGGCATGCATCACCCCGGACTTCTGGCCGGCCAGGATTACCCGTCGCCCGTCCGCTAAAATGCGCAGGATGGGCGAGGAGGCAAAGTCGAGGTCGGGACCACGCGCCTCGGGGCAGTTGGTATCATCTTCGGTCTCACAGGCGACATTCCAGGCGTCACCCTCGGTGAACTGTTTTGACCACAAGACTTGTCCGCTCCGCATATCAAAGGCCATCACCGCGTCACTCGTCAGCGAGGCCGGGTCGGAGTAATTGTCGCCGGTGGTCACATAGATGCGGTTGCGCTCCGGGTCGAGCGCAGGCGAGGACCAGACCGAGGCGCCGGACGGCCCCCAGAGCTGTACACCGACTGCATTCTTACGAACAGGCGCCGGGGGATCCGGGATGGTATACGACCGCCAGACCAGCTTGCCGTTAAAGCGGTTTAAGGCCACCATGGATCCGCGAAAGGTGCAGCACTCATAGCTGGGGTCGCCGCCAGCCACCTCTTCGAGCGCGGTGGCCGAAGCATAGATGCGGTTGCCGTGTGTTTTGGGCGTGCCAGTGATACGCGCCAGGGGATGGTCGTCGATTCTGACCCGCCAGAGCTGTCGGCCGGTCTGGGCGTCAAGGGCGTAGAGATTGGCCTCGACATCGCCGACGTAGACAACGTGGCGCGGCGGGTTGGTCGCGGGCAAATTGTCAACGACCGGGGTAGCGCGCACCCCGGCCGCGGTTTTGACCGACCAGTGCAGGCATCCGGTTTTGGCGTCAAGCGCGTACACCAAGCCCTTCATCGAGCCGATAAACACCCGATCGCCGACCACGGTCGGCTGGGAGACCCGAAAATCCATGGGTAACCCGAACACCCATTTGACCTTCAGCTCAGGCACCTGGGCGGCGCTGATCCCGGCGGCCTCGGCAGATTGGAAGCGGGTATTAAAGACATCCACCCCCCAGCCGTTCCACTGCGGGGCTCCGTCTTCAACCGCAAAGGTTCCCGGCGCGTCTTCACAGAATCCGGCGACCGTCTCATCCTTTTCGGTCGGAGGCGGCAGTTGCTTACCGGTGATCCACTCGGCTAAGGCGCGTCGCTCTTGATTGGTCCGGGTCATGCCCTGGAATTGCATCTTGCCGAGTTCCAGGGAGTGCAAGACCATCACGGCCGGCAGGCGTTGCATGACGCTGCGGTGCGGCGCACGTTTGACCTGCCCCTCGTGGCAGCGCGCACAGTGCGCCTGGTAGAGCGCGTCGCCATCAGCTCCTCCTTCGGTTGATGGGAGAGCCCAACTCGATGGAATCATCAAGCTCGACAACAGCACACTACACACAAGGGCCTGGATCATGACACGTATTTTTTGCTGTGGAGACTCATCACGGACAGACATACGCCGACCTCCTTTTTCCGATCCCTCTTTTCCCTCTTTTTGCCTGGGAGAAACGTTTGATGTCAAACCCCTCCAGAGTGTAGACAAAAAAGGGTCGCCCACAGAGGCGACCCTTTCATGCGTTTCCTCAGACACGGGAGCCAACTACTCGCCATTCACCGAGAATGCGATCAAGGCATTTCCTGATTGACCTCCCCAAAAACCATAGCCGGAATTGACGTACATCATACCACCCGCGAGCGTTGGGCCAGGGCCATCAAACGACCCCCCTCTCGTCTTGACCCCGTTTGTGCTCTCATACTCCTGGTCGGCGTTGTAATCCCACACGACCTCCCCGGTGTCTGTCGCGTAGCCACGCAGATGACCATCGACAGAACCGGAAAACACCACTCCCGGAAGAGCGGAAACCGCAGCGGATTGCGCCGGACTGCAC
>JAJDTY010000057.1 GCA_022826945.1 Candidatus Binatia bacterium | reverse complement strand
ACCCGGTTGGGTTCCCAGTCGCCCTCCAGATTTTCGGCGGCTCCCCCCCGGACGATGAACTTCCCGCCGTAGGCTTCGACAGTTGCCGGGACAAGTTTGATGTAGCCGGCGTACGCCTCGGGGTCGGTCACCTGAACATCCACAATAATATAGGCTGACATGTGCTTCCTCCTGTACTGCCTGTTCTGTGCCTGTATTCTCTCTTAGCTCAGGACGGCGCGCAGGGCGAGTCTCTGCGCTACTTGCTCCGTCAAAAACGGACACGATAGAGTGACGCCATATTGAGGAGGAGCCTATGCCGAACGAAGAGTTGATCCACGTTTTAGACGGCTACAAGGTGCTGGATTTTACGCAGGTGCTGGCCGGCCCGACGGTGACGCGGCTGATGGCCGAGATGGGGGCTGAGATTATCAAGGTGGAGCTTGCGCCCAAAGGCGATTTTTCGCGGGCGATGCCCTTTCTCAAGGATGGTCGGAGCGCCTATTTCATCCAACAGAACCGGGGCAAAAAAAGCCTGTGTATTGACGCTAAAAGTCCGAAAGGCAGGGAAATCCTGCGCGCGATGGTGGAGCAGGTCGATGTCCTGGTTGAGAATTTCGCACCCGGAACAATCGGGCGTTTGGGCTTAGGCTATGACGTGGTGAGAGAAATCAATCCGAGCCTGGTGATGTGTTCGGTCTCCGCCTTCGGACAAACCGGTCCGCTGTCGGACCAGCCCGGCTACGATTATATTGCGCAAGCCTATGCGGGTGTGACGCATATGATCGGTGATCCCGATGGTGCGCCCTCGTTTCCCATGTTGGGCTTGGGCGATGTCGGGACGGGGGTGCACGCAATGGGAGCCATTGCGTGTGCGCTGCTATATCGGGAACGGACCGGCAAGGGTCAGCATGTAGACATTTCCCTGCTGGATTCCTACTTCCACTGCCACGAGATGAACGTCCAGATCTATAGCGGCAGCAAAGGCGCGGTGAACCCTATCCGCTCGGGCTCGCAGCACTACGCCCTCTGCCCCATCGGGTTGTTCAAGGGCAAAGAGACCTATCTCTTCATTATCGCGCTCGATCATCAGTGGGCGCCGCTGTGTGCGGTCATGGGGCGTCCCGAGTTGGCCGACGATCCCCGTTTTTCATCCAACGCCCAGCGGGTTGCAAATATGGATCAGGTGGCCGCCGTCATCGAAGGCTGGTTGGCTTCAACCACGAGCGACGATGAGGCGGTCCGTATACTCCAAGAGGCGCGTCTGCCGGTTGCGCCTGTTCTGACCATAGAACAAGCGGTGAATCACCCGCACCTGCGCTATCGGCGCACCGTCCGGACGATAGTTGACCGCGAGTTTGGAGAGCTTGATATTCCGGGCATGCCGCTCAAGTTCTCGGCATTCCCGGACGAGCTATCGCTTGAGACGCCGTCCCTGGGCGAACACAACGAAGAGATTCTTTCGACCTATTTGTCCTATACGCCGGAGCAGGTCCAAGCGCTGGAAAGCGAGGGTGTCCTCAAGCGGGCGGAGTGAGATAGAGGAGACGGGATCGGCCTTCCCAGGTTTTGTTGTCCCCGTTTCAGCAGTGACGAGGGTTCACCCGCTCGTTTTCTTTTTCACGGTATATTTTACCCCGGCAATAGCGCTGAAGTCGGAGTCCTGCGTCCACAGGACTGCGTTGTACACCCGAGCGGTTGCCAAAATAATGCTATCTGCTGGGAGGTTTTCCTTGATGCTGATACGGACGGCGCTGGGGGAAAGCGGCACGCTTAAATCAACGACCCTCCCTTGTTGCATCAAGGCAACCGCTTTCAGCGCTTCAGTCTCGTCACGCTGTTGAGCCCTCTTACCCCGGAGCCAAAGCCTCAAGGGTATAGCGGATGCCGTCCCGTGCCGCGGCATCTGGCAGATAGTTGGTGAAAGTCGGATGTATGGGGTAAACAATGGGCAGCGTCACTCCGGCCTCCCGGTAGCGCGCGATCTTTTGCAAACACTGCTCAGCGGAACCATAGACGGCAAAGGCGTCGACCATCTCATCCGTGACCATGGCAGCTGTCCTATCCATGTCGCCCCGTGCCGCGCAGGTTCGCATACGCGCGACCGTCTCCGCGTGGCCGTGTCTTTCAAAATACTGGGCGTACAAGCCATACGCCGTGATATGAATGGCCGTCACGTACTGCATGGCGCGTTTTGCCGCTGCGGGGTTCCGGCTGACACAACACGGCAGATAGCAGCCGATATCGATGACAGACGGATCGCGGCCAACCCGCTGCGCCCCACGCTCAACCGCTGCTGCGACCTCCGCAACACTATCGAGCGGGACAAAAATGGGCAGGATGCCGTCGGCGATCTCGCCCGCCAGCGCCAATGTCTTGTCCGCCAGCGCTCCAAAGTAACACGGGATCGTATCGCGGTAGGGGTGGAGCCACGGCTCGTAGTCGGTAATCCGGAAGATCTGACCGCTATAATTGACGAGCCTGCCTTCGGCGGCGCATTTCAGGATGGTGCGGACCACGTCAGTTGTTTCGCGCAGCCGGCGCAGGGGCCGGTCAAAAGGGAAGGGGCGGCCCGGTTCCAGATTATCCCGCGCCTGGTGGATTTCCGAGTGGCCGATGCCTAAGCCGAGTCGAAAGCGGCCGGCTGAAAGCGTATCCACGGTCGCGGCTGCGGTGGCAATGGTCGTCGGGTTGCGTGTAAAGACTGTGGCCACGCCGGTCGCAAGAATGATATTGGACGTTTCCCGCGCACACGCAGACAGGACGCCAAAGACATCGGCAAAGCTTTCGATCAAATAGGCAGACTCATAGCCTTTTTGATCTGCCAGGCTGATGCAGTCAATGAGTGCATTGGCCGACATCCCACCCCAGAAACCAATGCCGAGACGGTCCATACACGTCCTCTCTTCCGGCTTTCGGCTCAATACTCAGGCGACGATAAAGAGTAGCGGCGAGAATGCCGAATGACAAGCAAATATGTCCCTCTTCCTTAATTCTTTTCCTTGACAAACTTTCTCCTCTGGCAAGATAATTCACGATCAACCACAAGGGAGGAAAGACTATGGCAGACGATCTCGCAAAAATGGATGCAACCGCGCAGGCTGAGTTGGTACGGAGCGGAGCAGTCAGCCCGCGGGAGCTCGTGGACGCCGCTATCGAGCGGGTGGAAAAGTTCAATCCACAACTCAATGCCGTGATCCGTCCACGGTATGAAAAGGCGCGCGCCGAAGCGGACTCGGTCAGCTTACCCGACGCCCCGCTCAGGGGGGTGCCGTTCCTGCTGAAAGACCTGTTCTGCGTGCATGGAGGTGATGAAATCCATAGTGGCTGTAAGGGGCTCAAAGCGGCGCAATACACGGCCCCTCACAGCACCTATCTGGCCGATAAATTCCGTGCTTCAGGCCTGATTACGATTGGCCAGACCAACACTCCGGAATTCGGGTTCGCCACCACGACGGAGCCGGAAGCCTACGGTCCAACCCGGAACCCGTGGAATACCAATCACTCAACGGGCGGGTCGAGCGGTGGTAGTGCCGCGGCGGTGGCAGCGCGTCTGGTGCCGGTGGCACACGCCAACGATGGCGGGGGGTCGATTCGTATTCCGGCCAGCGCGTGTGGCTTGGTCGGCCTGAAGCCCAGCCGGGGGCGTTTATCGCTTGGGCCGGATTACGGCGAAGCCTGGGCTGGCTGTATTGCTGAAGGGGTGGTCTGTCTGTCCGTGCGTGACGCGGCCACCGTTCTTGATGCCACCGCGGGCGCTATGCCGGGCGACCCGTATACCGCGCCCGCGTGTGAGGGCTCGTTCGCCGAGGCCGCCCGGCGTGAGCCCGGCTCGCTCCGTATCGGCCTGATGACCAAGAGGCCGGGCAATCAAGACCCTCTGCATCCCGAATGTATCGCCGCGGCGGAAAACACGGCAAAGCTGCTGGAGTCCCTCGGACATCATGTCGAAGCTGCGTATCCGGAAGCGCTGGACGAGCAATGGGGCGCTCACTTCGGCACGATTGTACTGGCTCACTCCGCCCGGACCGCGGAGGATGTTGCCGACGCGCTAGGCCGCGAAGTTGGTCCCGGCGATTTTGAGCGCTATACCTGGGCCCTCATGAACCGGGGCCGGTCCATCGGCGTGACGGAGTATATTGCCGCGCTCGAATGGCTGGAACGCTGGGAACGGCGTCTCGCCGCCTGGTGGGCAGACGGGTTTGACCTGCTCCTCACCTCGACCCTGAGTTCGCCGGCACCGCCTTTGGGTCAATTATGCAGCGCCGCCGCTGACCCGGAAGAGGTGTATCGGCGGATAATCGACCTGATTCCGTATACCCCGGTTGGGAATGTGACCGGCCAGCCGGGGATTTCCCTGCCCTTGCACTGGAGTGAAGACGGCCTGCCGGTTGGCGTGCATCTCATGCCTGCGTATGGACGGGAAGACGTATTGCTCAGCGTTGCGGCCCAACTCGAACAGGCCCAGCCGTGGATCGAGAAACTGCCGCCGGTCTGCGCCTGAGGCATTCGGCCTTCCGGGCTCACGACCTGTGAGGGAGCGAGGCAGCTAAACATCCCCTCCCAAGAGGGGATGTTTTGTTCTTGCAAAGCTGAACGGACGAGCGGCGGTCATCCGCTCTTTTCCGGTTTGGTCGTATCCGCCCGCCGCTCTCCGTACCAAAACTCCAACCCGTCACGTTGCCGCAATGCCCGCGGACCCGTGCGGAGCAGATAGCCGAATAACCGAAACGTCTCCCGGAGGGAATACACCCGGAGTTTACGGCCCGAAGTGATGACGTTTTCACGCAGAATGACGAATCTGCCCCGTTTGCGGAGCGCCAGGCTCAGCCAGATTTCTTCTGACGCGTAGCGCCGCTCGTCAAAACCGCCAGCGGCTTCAAAGGCGGACCGGGTACAAAACAGAAAACTTCCGCTGGCCAGCCCCGCCAGGCTGTAGAGCGGCGGCACGATGCGCTCGGCGATTTTGCCATACCACGGCAGCGGCCGGTCAAAGCGAAACCGACTGCCGCCACCCACCGCCCCCTGTTGGAGGGCGCGAACGGCCGCGTGGAGAAGAGGTGCGTCGACCCAGGTATCCGCGTCAATAAAGAAGAGGTATTCACCCTTTGCCGCGCGTGCTCCGGCGTTGCGGGTTGCCGCAATATGACGATTTCTGACCGAAAGGACGTGTGCTCCACCGGCTGCGGCGAGCGAAGCGGTCCGGTCGGTCGAGGCATCGTCTACCACCAGCATTTCATAGGCTGTGTCTAAGGGCTGAACGGCCTGGTGCAGGGCCTGGAGCGTCCGGCCAATGTTGGCCTGCTCATTATAGGCGGGAATAATAAACGAGATCACACGGGTTGACCTGCCGATTGACCCGAGGGCGGCGGTGCTTCCACTGCGCGGCTTTGTCCGTACAGGCCCAGGAATTCGTTCAGCGCCAACGAGGCAACCACCACCACGCCGCCAATAATGGCGAGATCACTGGGCCGTTCCCCCACGCCGATCCACACCCACAGCGGCCCAAGGATCGTTTCCAGGAGCGCCAGGAGACTGACTTCAACCGCAGTGATATACCGCGCTGCCAGCGTCATGAGCAGGCAACCTAGCCCACCCTGAAGGGTGCCCATACATGCCAGGATGCCGATGTCCTGCCACACGGCCTGAAACGGCAGACTGAAGGACAGGGCCACAGCGCTGGAGAGGAACGCGGCAACCAGAATGGCCGGCGTCATATCGGCCCGGGCCTGACTGTGACGCAGTAAAATCACACAAGCGGCAAAGGCAACCGCACAGCCGCCGGCTATTATGCTCCCAGTCAGCGTTCCGGCAGTGAAAGAATCGAGACACATGGCGACGATGCCGGTCAAGGCAATACTCATCGCAATGTAGCGACGCACTGGGACCAGTTCCCCAAGAAAGACCCGGCCAAAAAGCGCAGCCAGAAAGGGCGTGGTGCTGATAATGACGAGCGTATGCGCCACCGTTGTCTGGGTGACGGCGAGAATAAAACCCAGGAACGAGGCGGCCATACACAGGCCGGCCAGGAAGCCGCCCGGCCCGATAGCGACGACCGCCCGCCGCACGTTGCCCGCGTAGCGAAAGGAGAGCCAGACGAGCAGGAACACCCCCATGCTGAGCGAACGCCAGAAGGCAATCTCCCAGCTGTTGGGGATGCTGACGGAGCGGACGAACAGGCCACCCGTGCTCCAGCACAAGCTTGCGCCGAGCATAAGCAGCAGGCCCTTGAGGTGAGGAGTAAACGTGTCCAGCCTTTCATGTCTGGTGGAGGACACGCTTACTCTTTGCTGCGAATTCCGGGTCCGGTCGAGCCACCCAGCGTTACGGCTTGACGGCAATCGCTTCGACCTCGATCAGGAGTCCCGGAAAAGCCAGGCCGGCCACCACAACGGCCGTGCTGGCCGGCGGATTGTCGCCGAAGATATCCCCGCGCGCTTCGAGCATCTCCATGAACTTGCTGCCGTCGGTGATATAGGTATTGATCTTGATAATATGCTCCATCTTGGCACCCGCTGCAGCCAGGACGGCCTTGATATTGCGGAAGACCTGGCGCGTCTGGGTCTTCATATTGCCTTTGCCAACCAGCTTGCCCTGCGAGTTGAAAGCGACCTGACCGGACACATAAATGGTGTTGCCGATCTGCTTGGCCTGGGCCAGAGGCAGCTTATCGTCCCAGCTCCAGCCCGGATCGATAATCTTCGCCGCGCTTGCGTCCTGGGCAGGGGCAGCTTCTTTCGTTGTTTTTCTCGTTGCCATGCTCTTTCCTCCTTATGGATGATGATTAATACTTCGCGATCACTTCTCGGCCAAACTCTTCTATAAGTTCCCGGCCATCCGTCACAACCTGAACGGCAATCTGCGTCAGGCCGGCGGCTTCGAGCGCCTTGATACGCGCGATGATTTCCTCGCTTGTCCCGGTCAGCGACGAGGTCCGAATCAGGTCTTCGGTCAGGTATTCCTCTTCCCCCGGTTTGAGATAGATCAAATGCCCCTCGTGCACTTCAAGATAGCGACGATCCTGGGGGGTCCGCATCTTGGCAATATAATTGTCACGGTAGCGCGCGTAGAGCTGGCCCAGGGGTGACTGCTCGACGGCCACCGCCGACCCTTCCCACATGGCGTGCAGGGGCAGAATGACGTAGGGCCCAACCCGTTCGATAACGCGGGGCGAGGTCGGCGACTCGCCTGGCTGCAAAAGACAGGTGGTGGTCAGGGCCATACGCGCAATCGCCTCAACCGACCGGCTCGCCTTCTCCGCGCCCCGCGCCACGGTTGCCAGGTCACGGCTGAAATATTCGGCGTCCGAGAAGACGGTAATCCAGCCGTCCGCAATCTCCCCGGTCAGTTCCATCGCCTTGGGGCCGTTGGCCGCAAAGTAAATCGGAATGTGATCTTGCAGGTTAATATAGCCATGTTCGGGGTGCAGAAAGCGAATCCAGCGTTCGCGCTCGCCTTCACGAAAGAGGATTTCTTCGCCGCGTAGCAGCGCTCTGCACTGTTGCATATATTCTCGGGTCGGCCCAAGCCGGACGGGCGGCAGGCCCATAGTGTTCCGACCGGTAAAACCTGTCCCGATACCGAGAATGGCGCGTCCGGGGGCAAGCTGGTTGATAGTGGCAATCGAGTGCGCTGTGACTGGGGCCAGCCGGCTGCTGGGGATGGCAACGCCGGTGCCGAGTTTGATCGTTTGGGTATGGTCGGCAGCCAGCGCCAGGCAGGCGTACTCATCGCTGTAAAGCATCTGCGAGTCATAGAACCAGGCATAGCTGAAGCCGAGTTCTTCGGCTCGGATCAAGTCCTTCCAGGCATCAAGCCGGGCCGGATAGGCAACCCCGAATTCCATGCTTCCTCCTCATGACAACTTCACTCTCTGATGTGTGATGCATATTCTCAGGAACCAGCGCTCGCCAGCCGTGGGTTCCTTTTCGCATCACACGTTCCCTGAGGGAGCGAGGTTCACGCACACACCGGCGGACGCCTGTCCATCCACGGCTGGGCCTGCTCAATCTGGGCTCCAATTCGCAACAGCAGGTCCTCCTGGCCATAGGCCGGAACAAAATGGACTCCGACCGGCAGGCCGTCCGGGGTCCAGTGGAGCGGCAGCGACAGACCCGGCTGACCCGAAGCATTGTTCGCCGGTGTAAAGGGAATGACCTCGAGATTGCGCTCCCACTTGGCGAGATTGTCCGCGCTGGGCCCACCCATATCGCCCAGGCGCGGCGGCGGCTCGCCGAGGGTCGGGGTGACCAGGAGATCAAAGCCACTGACCCACCAACTGGCCAGCCGGCGTGCCCAGGCGTGCAGCCAGTTCATTGACGCCAAGTAACTGGTTGCCGAAATCTTGCGGCCCTCCTCTACGAACCGCCAGGCGTAGGGCTCAATATCGCCCTCGCCAATGCGCTGCCCGGCGGCGGCTTCAATATCATCCGCGGTCAGGGCGGAGTGGGCGTTGACTACAAGAGTCCAGTGGTCGAGCCACTCAGGTTCGTCGTAGGCTTCGGGATGCGCGATCTCGACCGTATGACCGAGCGACTCGAGCAGCTTGCCGGTCTGCTCGACCGCGAGCTTGCACTCCTGATGCAGGGGAGCGTCGTTGCGAGGTCGCTGGAGCATGAGGCCGATGCGGAGCCTGCCGGGATCGCTCCCGACTTCTTCGGTGTACGGTCGAACAGGCGTGGGCGCGGCATAGGGATCGCCGGGCATGACGCCCTGCATAATGTCGAGCACACCGGCCATGTCGCGGACCGAAAGCGTCATCACGCCTTCATTGGCCATCCCGTGCCAGCACTCGCCCATGCCGGGACCAAACGATATCCGGCCACGACTGGGTTTGAGCCCGATAATGCCGCACATGCTGGCCGGAATACGTAGCGACCCGCCGCCATCGCCCCCATGTCCGACCGTGACCATGCGCGCCGCCACCGCGGCTGAGCTGCCGCCGCTTGAGCCGCCGGGAGAATGATCCAGGTTCCACGGGTTATGGGTCGAGCCATAGGCCGCGGGTTCGGTCGTGCCCATCAGGCCCCACTCCGGCGTATTGGTGCGGCCCACGCTGATAAAACCGGCCTCGCGAAACTTCACCGACAGATAGGTGTCTTGCGGTGAGGTGAAGTTTAGCCGTTTCAGAAACTGCATGCCGTTATGCAGCGGCTCTCCGGCCGGCCCGCCGAGCAGGTCTTTCATCACAAACGGCACACCGCGAAAGGGGCCGGCCGGCAGGTCGGCGGCCTGGGCCTGGGCACGTGCCTTCTCAAACAAGGGGTGAATCACCGCGTTGAGCTGGGGGTTGAGCTGTTCGATTCGGGCAATCGCGGCATCGACCAGCTCCAGGGGCGAGGCCTCACCTGTTTTGACGAGTTCGGCTTGGGCGGTTGCATCCAAATAGGCGAATTGGTCTGGCATGACGGAACTCCTTTGGGCTACGCGGCAAGAGACGACGGGCTCAGTCTAAAATAGCCGTCCCGTTGATCTCGACCAGTTGCTCGGGAACAAACAGGCCCTTGATCTCGACCCAGGTACTCGTCGGCGTATAGTCCCCGAAGGCCTCGCGAAAGATGTCAGCCGTTTTCTGGAGTTCGGTCATATTCGTGGTATAGACGGTTTGGGCGACCCAGTTTTTGAAGGTCGCGCCCTCGGCGGCCAGACAGCGTTGGATGATCTCCAGGACTTGGGCGACCTGGGCGCGGATATCTCCGACCCCGACGACCTCAACATCATCAAGGTTGCCTTTGAAGGGAGCGACACCCGACAGATAGAGCATATTCCCGGCTCTGATGCTTTGGGTGAAGCCGTAGGTCCGGAAGGCCTCGTCCGACATATAGCCCACATCCGGGTTGCTGCGTGTGATCATAAGAGTGCCTCCTCTTTGTGTGTGATTGACCCCGACTGTATGAAAAACGCCGGAGCTGCGTCAAGGGAAAAGACGGAATCTTGATCTCGGCCCTTTCACGCAGAGCCCAGTATCTGCTGCATCTCCGCGTCGGTCGGGGCTTTCGGACAGGCGGGCAGGGCGGCGTGCATCTCATCCCAGGGCTGGCCGCTCGTGGTCCAGACGTTGACCGCGGGCTGAAACTGACTCGGCTTATCTCGGCTGGCGGCCCAGACGCCTATCAGGTCGGGAACCAACTCGGCCAGGATAAAGACCGGCGAGCCGCACTGCGGACAAAAGCCGCGACGTACGGCCCGCCCGCTTTCGGCTATCACTTCGTAATAGGCGACCGCCCCGGTGCTGGAGAGCGCCGTCTTGGGGATGTACGAAACCGGGCAAAAGGCGCTGCCGCTCGCGCGCTGACAGTCCCGACAGTGGCAGTTCCACGAGAACACCGGGTCGGCCGCACACTCATATCGAACCGCGCCACACGCGCAGCCACCAGAGAACGGGCTGGACATGACCGCCTCCTTTCTGTTCTTTGGCTGTATCACTCCGACGGCTCGGAAGCTATCTTCCCGAGGGTCGGACGGGCGACTCATAACGGGGCGAATCCGGCTCTGACAGCCGCAGAACCGCCTTGCCGATTCCCGGCCAGATGCGCAGCAGGCCAAACGTCGCACGGATGACGATCCACACGGCCATCGCCAGCCACACCTGAGCAAATGCCTGCGTATGCGTCGGGTCGATACACAGTAGGACAAGAACGCCCGTCCCCGTGGCCGCGATCATGGCGTTGCGCAGATAGGCATAATCGCCGGTTCCCCAGTGAATACCATCCGTGACAAAGGACAGCGCGTTGAGCGGCTGGGTCACGGCGCAGATGAGGAGGCCTGTCAGGAAAAGCGCCTGGGCGCTCGGCGGCACTAAAAGAAACGCCAGGAGTCGCTCACTCAGTAGCAGGACCAGGAGTAGTAACCCGCCGGTCCCAAGCGCCCAGCGACAGGCAATACGCGCGGCCTGCCGGGCGATGTCTATCCGTGTTGCGCCCAGGAAGTAGCCGATCAGGCTCTGGGCCGTGACAGCATAGGTATCCAGCAGAAAGGCCAGAAACAGCCATAACTGACGCAGGGCCTGATGCGCTGCTCCGGCCTCGACGCTAATCTGAAGGGCCGTCCAGGTCGAGACCAGCATAAAGATCTGAGCGAATCCCGTTCGCAGCGCTAGGTCACGGCCAATCAGAAAAAAACGACGCGTCCGCTGCCAGGCAAACGCACCGCTCAGTCCCGTGCGCCTGACAATGACCCAGAGTGCCCACACCATGCCAAGAACCTGACTCAGCACGGTCGCCCAGGCGGCGCCGGCAATCCCCAGCGCCGGAACCGAGCCAGCACCGAAAATCAGAATAGGGTCCAGGATAATGTTGACCAGACTCATCCCGCCCGCAATCCAGAGCGATGTGCGCATAGCTTGCAGTCCGCGCAATACACCGAAAGCGGCGGTTACAACGAGACTGGGCACAATGCCGAGCAGGCGAATGTGAAGATAGATTTGCGTATCCGTCTGCACGACGGCATCCGCGCTCATCCAGACGGAAAAGCGCTCGATTCCCGGCCAAGTGATGAGTGTCAGCCCCAGTCCCAGAAGAACGGCGAGCAGCATACCCAGGCTGGCTACACTCCCGACTTGTTGCGCTTTTCCTGCTCCCATGGCTTGCGCCACCTCGGTTTGGGTGCCAACGCCTAGGAAATTGAAGATCCAGAGGACGCCGGACAGCAGCGCAGTTGCCGCGCCCAGTCCGGCTGCCGAAGCCGCGCCCAGCCGTTCCACAAACGCGGTATCGACCAGGCTGGCAAACGGCTCGACCACGAGGGAGGCCATGACGGGTAAGCTCAGGGTTGTAAAGGTGCGATGGGGGTGAAGGACGAACGGATGTTTGTCTGGAGACTCCACAGGCGTGGTCATAGCACTGGGTTCTCCTCGGGGGAGGGATGACGCGCAGCGGCGGGGTAGGTCACTGGGGAGCCTTAGCCGGAAATGAGCGGTACATCCGGCAGATCGGCAGCGAGTGCATCATAGGTCGCATGCGTTCGTAACGATTCGATGACCACCGGCAGCGGCTCTGGCCAGACCTCAGGCAGGTCGGCTTCTCCTTGCCACGCAAGGGGGAAGGCCAGTTGCTCCTGGGGCGGAATGAACTGAGCATCAATACTGGACGTATTGCCCCGCACATCAACACGGTACCAACCAATATCCGGCAGAGAGACGGCATTCAGGCCATGCAAACAGAAAGGCGCGCCGTCTTCGTTGATGCTTAGCCGCTGATAGCACAGTCCGGTCGGAATGGCGTTCGCGCGTAAGAGCGCGGCCAAGAGATGGCTCTTGGCATAGCAAAAGCCGGTGCCGGCTTCGAGGACCTCTGCCGCGGTACAGGTGACCGGATTCAACTGAAAATCAACACTGTGCTTGATCGTATCGCGCACCCACTCAAAGCATCGCTGCGTCACCTCAAAAGGATCGCTCAGACCTTGCGTCAGATCCTTCGCACAGGCCCACACTGTGGGGTGTTGGTAATTGATAACGTCGGATGACCGGAGATACGCCTCTTGCATAGACAGCCTGATTTAACAAAAAAACCGACCCCAGGCGAGTTTGTATTCGGAGTCAGCCTCGGATAATGAGGGAGCAGCATGACGGTTGAACTCTATCTCGCCTTTCTCCTCACCGGGTTCCTCGTGATTGCCTCCCCTGGACCAACCTCCTTCCTGGTGCTTGCCCATGCCATGGGAACGAACCGCCGCTCTCCGGCCTTCGCGATTGCCGGCATCCTGTGTAGCAATGCGGTGTTTGTCGCCGTGACTGTACTTGGACTGACAACCGCCTTGATCGCATCGCAACCAGCCCTGGTTTTTCTTCGGACCCTGGGAGCCGTCTACCTGATCTATCTGGGCGGAAAGCACATTGTGACGGCATTCAGGGCTGAAAAACCCGGCCGCACGATCTCTCCCGTGTCTCACACCCACGGGAGGACAGCTTTCTTGCAGGGGTTTCTCACGTCAATCACAAATCCCAAAGCGCTCCTGTTTTACTTCTCGCTCTTCTCTCAGTTTGTGACTCCAGGGGTGGAAGTAGTCCGTCAGCAGATTGTTCTTGGAGTCACCTATATATTCCTCGTCCTCGTCGTTCTGAGCGGTTATGCGCTCTTAGGCCACAGCGCAACGCTCTTTTTTCAGCAGGCCAAACGCCGGCCTCAATGTCTGAGCGGAGGCTGCCTGATTGCCACCGGAGCGTTCATGGCAAAAACGGCTCGCGGCTAATGGGAGACCGGGCGGGAATAGTGAGCGGCCGCGTGAAGCGAGGAGTGCATGACCGACCCGATTACCCTGCTGACGGCGTTACAACACGGTGACAGTCTTTTCCCCGGTGGGGGCTTTGCGGCTTCGTGGGGATTGGAGACGCTCTTTACCGATACCTATGTGCATGATGCCGAGACCTTGCAGCACTTCGTCCAGGGCCAACTCCGTCACCGTTGGGCACGCTGCGACCGACCCGCCCTGGTGTGGGCGCATCGTGCAGCGAGCGAGCTGGAAAAAGTTGTTGTGGTTGATGCAGAACTGGAGGCGCTCTCGCTTGCGCGTGAGTTGCGCGTCGTATCGCAGCGGGCCGGCCGGGCCCTGCTGCGTGTCCACGCCCGGCTCGGGACGCCCTGTGCGTCCGACTATCTGGAGCGTGTCACAACCGGACCGGCGAAGGGCCATCTGCCCATTGTTCAAGGGCTAGTCTGGCGGGGGGCCGGGTTAGATGCGGAGCAGGCCAGCCTGCTGTCCGGCCATCTCCAGAGCGTGGCCTTTGTGAGCGCTGCCATCCGGCTCGGCTTTGTGAGCCATATCCAAGCGCAACTGATTGTGCAGCAGATACGCCCCACGCTAACCGCTTTGCTTGCCGTGCCCCTGCCCGAGTTTCTCAGCAGCTTTACGCCGGTCTCTGATATTGCCATGATGCGGCATGAGACCCAGGCGACACGCTTGTTTGCGAACTGACCTGTGCGCCCGGTGTATACCCCACGCTCAGTAATCGATCCCCAGGAGGAACGCCCATGCTGAACCTCACACCCACGGAAAACGAACGTCTCACTATTTTTATGGCGGCTGAACTGGCACGCCGCCATAAGGCCAAAGGGCTCAAGCTCAACGCCGCCGAGGCCATTGCCTATATCACGGACGAACTGCTTGAGGGCGCGCGAGAGGGGAAATCGGTCGCGGAGCTGGTCAGCCTGGGGTCAACGCTGCTGACGACCGATGACGTGCTGCCCAATGTTGCGCAGCTGGTGTCCCGGATTATGGTCGATGGGATGTTCCCGGATGGGACCAAGCTCATTGCCGTGTATAATCCAATCCGACCCGGTTCCGAGCCGCTGCCTGAATCACCCTATGGGCGGCCCGGCGGGATTACCACGCCTGACGAAGAGATCGACCTTAACGCAGGCCGCGAAACCCTAACCCTCGATGTTGTGAATACCGGGGATCGCGCCATTCAGGTGACCAGCCATTTTCATTTCTTCGAAGCCAACAAGGCTCTGGAGTTTGATCGAGCGCAGGCGTTCGGCATGCGCCTGGACGTACCGGCTGGCGCCTCGGTGCGCTTTGAGCCCGGGGTGAAGAAAGCCGTTCCGCTCGTCGCCCTGGGCGGCAGCGGCGAAGTTACCGGGCTCAACAATCTGACTAACGGCTCTATTCATTCCGAAGCGGTCAAGCGGGCCGCTCTCCAACGGGCCAAAGAGCGCGGCTTTAAGGGCGCATAGGAGGGAACGGCGATGGCCAGACTGACACGGGCGGCCTATGCGGCCACGTATGGGCCAACAACGGGCGATAGGGTGCGTCTGGGCGACACCTCCCTGCTGGCCGAGGTTGAGCACGACTATGCGGTCTATGGCGACGAGTGTCTGACCGGGGCCGGCAAGGTGATGCGCGACGGGATGGGCTTTCACGCCGCCACGACCGCGGCGTCGGGCGGGCTGGATATGGTGGTCCAGAACGCCACGGTCATCGACCCGGTGCTGGGCATTGTGAAGGGCGATATCGGCATTAAGGACGGCAAGATCGTCGGGGTGGGTAAAGCCGGGAATCCCGCCATCCAGGATGGGGTCCAGCCCGAACTGATCTGCGGTCCCTGTACGACTATTGTGCACGGCGATGGATTGATCATCACCCCAGGGGGAGTAGAGGCGCACGCCCACTTTCTGTGCCCGCAGCAGTGTGAACACGCCTTGGCCAGCGGCATTACAACCATTATTGGCGGAACCATGGGGCCGCATTTTGATATCAGTTGCGCGGGACCGAATAATCTGGCCAAGATGCTCAAAGCCTGCGAGCACTATCCCTTGAATTTCGGCTTTCTGGGGCGGGGCAACTCGCACGTCGGTGCCGCGATTGAGGAGAGCGTGGCCGGTGGAGCGATCGGCGTCAAGGTCCACGAGGATTTCGGAGCCATGCCGGCCACCATCGACTGTGCACTCACGGTAGCGGATCAATACGACTTCCAGGTGCAACTCCATACCGACACCATTAACGAGGCCGGTTATTGTGAGGACACGCTGGCCGCGATCGCCGGCCGGACGATTCATATGTATCACGTCGAGGGGGCCGGCGGCGGCCATGCACCCGACCTCATCCGTGTTGCCGGCGTGCCCAACTGCCTGCCGTCTTCCACCAATCCGACCAATCCCTACTCGCGCAACGCGCTCGACGAAGCCCTGCCCATGACCATGGACGCCCATATGCTGAACTGGCGCTTGCCGGAAGATGTTGCCTTTGCCGAAAGCCGTATCCGACCGCAGACCATGGCCGCGGAAGACGTGTTGCACGATCTGGGCGCGATCTCGATGTTTGCCGCGGATACGCAGGGGATGGGGCGGGTGCATGAAACCATTACGAATTGCTGGCGGCTGGCGAGTAAAATGAAGGACCAACGCGGTCGTCTCCCTACGGAAAAAACGGCGCGCGCCGATAACGAGCGGATCAAACGCTATATTGCCAAGTACACAATCAACCCGGCCCGCGCGATGGGCATTGACCACTACGTCGGCTCGCTGGAAGCCGGTAAGATGGCCGATCTGGTGCTGTGGGGGGCAGCATTTTTTGGGGCCAAACCGTTGATGGTGATGAAGGGCGGCTTTATGGCCTGGTCCATCATGGGAGACGCGAGTGGCTGCATCTTCCCGGTTGAGCCTATTATCCAGCGCCCCATGTGGGGAGCGGTGGGCAGCGCGCCGTCTGCCCTCAGTGCGGTCTTCGCTAGTTCCCTGGCGCTTGAAGCCGATATTCCGCGTAAGCTCGAACTCCACAAACCCATGTTGCCGATTCGGAATACGCGCGCGGTGGGGAAGGGAGATATGCTGCACAACGACACCTGCCCGGACATCACCGTCAACCCGCAGACGCATGAGGTGTATGCCGATGGTGAGTTGATGACGTGTGAGCCCGCGGACGAAGTCCCGCTCGCCAGAAAGTATTTTTTACGCTGAGCGGCGCATCCTCCGTAGAACACCATGAGCAGTGCATCCGCCCCTGGGTTCTCGGCCGAGCCTTGCTCCGTTACGTCTCCGCACGTTTCTCTCAGCTTTAAATGCGACCCTGCCGGTCAGACCTTCATCGCCAGGCAACGGACGACCTATCCCTTCACCCTTACTCAGCCGTTCTGTCTCGACCGGGCTCCGCGCGGGATGCTGACGCTGATGCTCCAGTCCATCTCTGGTGGGGTGTATGAAAATGAGCGCCTGGCGCTCGATTTTTCGGTGGAGGACGGGGCGTGTGTGCATCTGACCACCCAAGGGGCGACCGTTGTCCACTCGATGCGGGAGGGCAGGTCCGCCACGCAGCAGGTCTCTATTCGGGCGGGCAAAGACAGCTTTGTCGAATACCTGCCCGACCCGCTCGCATTATTCCCCCAAGCGCGCTTTCGCTCTTCGGTCCGTATCACTCTCGAAGAAGGCGCGACGGTCATCAGCGGCGATGCCTTTGGACTGCACGACCCGGAGGCCTTAGCCCGTCCGTTTGGCTCGATTTTCAGCGAAACCGTATTGCAGCGACCGGATGGACAACACCGCTGTGTAGATCGCTTCGAGATGAGCGGCCGCGAGTTTGTTGCGAGTCTGCCTCAGTCCCTCCGGCGCTATCAAACGCAAGGGACGTTCTGGGTAGTATCGGACCACGATACCGAGGAGTTGGTGACAACCTTACGAACGGCGCTCGACCCTCTTCCCAACATCTATGCCGGTGCGTCGATCCTGTCCGACGATGCGGGCGTCTGGATGCGCGTGCTCGCCGTTGACGCGATCGCCTTGCGCAACGCGTTTCACGCGGTCTGGCGCGCGGTGCGGCTCTGTCTGACCGGTGTGGAACCGCCGAGTCGCCGTAAATCAGGCTGGCTGTGATGGGTGAGACCTAGAACCAATAATCGTCCCACACCAGCAGACCCACTACGGCGCGACGGTGGTACCGTCTGGTGTATGCTTCGGCCGCTTCGATAGCCGCCCCTTCCTGCAAGTGATAGGCCAGGACGTCGCCTTGTACGCCGGGCGCGGGAGACGGTTCGGCTAAGAGAATGAACGACTCTCCTAGCCCAGTAACCGGGGTACGGTCCCCGTGAGCGGGCTGGTGGAGCGGAGAGGAATGTTTTGTCCGCGTGTGAAAACCGGCGGGGCGCGTACTATAGCATTTTTCCAACAACCAGACATGCGCGAAGCCGGGTGGAATCTGCTTGCGCGCTTCCGGATAGATGTACTCCACCCGCTCCTTGTCGAGTAAGACGCTCCAGCGTTGGCGGCGGTTGGAGACATAGATAAACAAGAGTCCCGCATCCCCCCGCCCGACGCGGGTAAACGGCGTCCGAGTCGGCAGGACCTGGGAAGGGAAGTTACGGTAGTAGTAGTCCGGCGGCGGAGTATCCATTATTAAGGAAGAACTGTTTCATAGGGGCTTTTGTAAAAAAAGAACCTGTCCAGCCTTTGGATCGTAGGTCGCTCGAAAAAAGCCGACACCAAAATACAATCCTTGGGCAACCGTATTATTGTGCTGCACTTCCAGTGTCAGCTTACAGCAGCCGAGTTCACGTGCCTTGTGTTCCACGTGCTGTAATAATAGTCGCCCAATGCCTTGTCCACGACAGTCCGGATTCACCGCCAAGTCGTGGATGTTTATCAGCGGTTTTGCCGCAAAGGTGGAGAATCCCCGGAAACACACGGCAATCCCCACGGCTTCGTCTCCTCGATAGGCCAGGAAAATCAACGTTGTCGGGTGGGCTTGCAGGCCTGGAATAAGGCGAGCGCATACGTCTTGTGGCAGATCTTGACTATTGCCCATCGGATCGCGGGCGTAATTGTTCACAAGCCGGAGGACCGCCTCTTGGTGATCGGACCGATGTAAGTCCGCTTCAACAACGGAGATGGTAGACATAAGGCGCTCCTAGACCCAACTATCATTATCGGTCGTCAAGTTGCCACCGGCATCGCCCGTATTGACCGTGCCTGCGGGCTCAACCAGCAGGACGTGACATTCCTTTTCGGCCCACGGCTTATGCTCGACACCTTTCGGGACCACAAACATTTCTCCCGTCCCCAACTCAACGCTGCCATTCCGAAAATCAATCCGCATCGATCCCTGTAGCACAAGAAAGACTTCGTCCGTCTCGACATGCCTGTGCCAGACAAAATCGCCTTTGAGTTTGGCCAGCTTGAAATGATAGTCGTTCATCTGAGCGATGATTTTGGGTGACCAATGGTCTGAGAACGTGGTGAGTTTGTGCGTCAGATTGATGGGCGTATGCGTCATGGTGGGCCCTCTTGTTGTGCCAGACGATCCAGAAGCTTGCCTGGATGTTCTTCGACCAGAAGCAGGGCGCGATATTGCGCTTTCAAAAACTTTTCGTCCACAGTGTGTTGCAGGAACTGAAGCAGCAGATCGTAGTAATGGTTGATATTCAGCAGGCCGCAGGGTTTGGCATGGATATTTAACGCCCGCCAGGTGAGCGCTTCAAACAATTCCTCCAGCGTGCCGATGCCACCGGGCAGGGCGATCACGCCGTCGGCGAGTTCGGCCATTTTCGCCTTGCGCTCATGCATGGAGCCGACCACGTGGAGTTCGGAGAGACCGTGGTGAGCCACCTCCCGGTCAACCAGTGTATCGGGGATGACGCCGATCACCCGTCCGTTCTCGGCCAGGACGGTGTCAGCCAGCGCGCCCATGAGACCGATATGCGCCCCGCCGTAGACCAGTTCGAGACCCCGGGCGGCCAGCTCTCTGCCCAGCGCTTGGGCGGCCGAGAGATATTCCGGTCGGGCGCCCAGGTACGACCCGGTAAAAACACAGATACGTTTCACACCGTTCACATGTCCCTATGTCATGACAAAGAGTGACAACTGCTGCGCAACCATGCAAGGACGCTCGGAGTTCTCAACTTCTACAGAATAGGTGGATTTAACCAAATAGGCATCACCTCCGCGTTTTCGGACTTCATCAAGAACAATATGCGCACGCGCACGCTGTCCAATGCGAAGTGGCGCAGTGAAGCGAACCCGATCAAAGCCGTAATTTAAGGTATACATATGCTCGGATGTCACCAGTGGCAGACCGCAGTCTTTCCAGAACTGGGGTATCAAGCACAAGATATTCATGCCATGGGCGATGGTTCCGCCCCAGGGACTGCTCTTTGCCCATTCAGGGTCATTATGCATAGCGTCAGGATTGCCAGTCAGCACCCCGAAAACGTCTGCCATCTTTTGCTCGATAGTGAACCAGCCGGTCACCCCGACCTTGGTCCCTACCCGCGTTCTCAGCTCTTCGAACTCTTGAGCCACGTCTTGCATGAGTCGCGTCCTCCTTCTCTAAGAAACACCAGTCAGCCCCTACCCAACACGGGAAGTTCATTGGAGATAGCCTGCTGAGCTTGTTCTTCCTCACCGTTCCGTGTAGAGGGAAAACAGAGGGCAAGGAGAGCGCCTGATTATACCAGAAAGTTTTCTCAGGAGGACCTGCATGCGCGCCGCCGAGCAACACCAAACATCTGACGACTGGGTCTGGCAAGCCATTCGAGACGAAGCCGCGTTGGAAGCCGACCGCGAGCCTGTATTGGCGAGCTTTTTACACTCGATTATTCTGAATCACTCCTCACTGGAGGAAGCGCTGAGCTATCTTTTGGCCGGGAAGCTGACGAATCTCAATCTGCCGTCCATTACCCTGCGCGACATCATCATGGAAGCGTTGATCGATGACCGGCCGATTGGTCAGGCGGTTCGGGCGGATATCTGTGCGGTTCGCGACCGCGACCCGGCCTGTTCGTTCTATTCAGCGCCCTTGCTGTACTACAAGGGTCTACACGCGCTCGAAGCCTATCGCGTGGCGCACTGGCTGTGGAAGCAGGACCGGAAGACCTTGGCCTTCTGCTTGCAGAACCGGATTTCGGAAGTCTTTAGCGTGGATATTCACCCGGCCGCCCGTATTGGTTCGGGGATCTTCATTGACCACGGCAGCAGCCTCGTCATTGGAGAGACGGCCGTGGTTGAGGATAATGTGTCCATGCTCCAGGAAGTGACCCTCGGAGGAACCGGAAAAGAGACCGGTGACCGACACCCCAAGATTCGGACCGGGGTGTTGATCAGTGCCGGAGCCAAGATTCTGGGCAATGTCGAGGTCGGGGCAAACGCGAAGGTGGGCGCGGGGAGTGTCGTGCTCAGCAATGTCCCGTCGGGCTGTACGGTCGCCGGCGTGCCGGCCAAGCTGGTGGGCCGCTGCGCCAAACTCCAGCAGCCGGCGTTCGAGATGGACCACAACCTGCCCACCGGAGAAGAGGACTCCCGAAGGGGTATCTGAAGCGGGAAGCGTCACTGCGACAGCATGCGTTCCTGACCGCCGCAAAACCGTTTGATGAGGGCGAGGAGTTCGCTTGTCGCTTCGTCCAGATAAGCCTCTTCCGTCCGGGCATTGCCCTGCACGATGAAAAAACTGTCGGTTGTATCGAGGGTGATTTTCGTTCTCTCGCACTGGCGGACTTCCAAGCGGCACAGCACGTTGTCCACGTCGTCGATATAGGCGTATTCGTCAGGGCTCACGACTCTGGGCTTGTCCGAGCCCATGGGCCAAAAGGTCTCGCTGCCGTCCGTGAGGCGAAGCTGCACATTGCCGTTGATTGCTCTGAGGTCGTGCGCCCCCAAGGAGAGACGGGTTTTCACCGATACGAGGTTATAGATATCGACAAGCAGATTGACCTGCGGCAGCCCGCCTGTCTGTAAGACCAGCTTGAGCAAGCTTTCCGGCGAGGCCACGTTTTTCCGATTGGAGCGTCCAACCGTATCGTGCAGGGTGCGAAAGCCGCTCAGAATGGGGTCGGTCTGTATAGCTTCAGACGAGAGGTCTGTGGTCACCTGGGCCAGCGTTTGCGCCTTGAGTTTTTCAAACTCCGGATGTGTGTGTTGATTACGGACCCCTTCAATTACAAAGCAGACAGCTTTGAGGCCCAGCGCTTGTGCGGCATCGGAAATATGGAACCGGAACTGGTCGGATGGCATGAACTCTTTTTGTCTTCTTGGCAGTTGGCTCGGGGGACTGCCAAACCGAGAGAACTCAGTAGTGTAGAGTGAGTTCTTCATCCGGGTGGGTTTGCTCTCAAAATTTGTGGCATTCGATCCCCGGAATACGGTCAAAGTCGTTATCAGAGCTGACGATCTCATTCAGGTTCAGGCGCTTCATAAGAACCGCGTGATAGGCATCCGCAAACGGAAGGTTCAGGTCTATATACCAGGCAAATACCTGTCGAAAGTGTTGCTTGCCCGGCAGAATGATCCCGGGTAGTTCCAGGAGAGGTAAGAAGGAGTCACGAATCTTTTCCCTTGGCTGTTTGTAATACCGCTGGAGTGTAAAGACGACCTCAAAGACTACCGTGTCTGCTGTGCGGGCACGTGTCTGTCCTTGTTCGATCTGTGCAAGATAGGCCGTAGCGAGCGGCGAATGCTCCGGGTGGTCTTGGAGTAAATGGCGGAGAAAAACATTGGTATCAAGAAAGGGAAGAGCCATTTAGCTACGCTCAACAACTTCATCTGAGATGGCCTGTTCCGCCACTCGTCGTAACTGCTTCGCGCTTTTTACCGCCTTCCGTGACCTCAGGCTTCCTGCGGTACGTTCTACAATACTACTCGCCGGAGCAAGACGAACCTGAGAGTCTTCGACGATAAACGCGACCTTCGCGCGTGGGGCTATCCCCAAAAGTTTTCGAACTTCAGCCGGGATAGTCACCTGTCCTTTACTTGTTACTGTCTTTACCAACTCTTTCATTTCTTACTCCATAGAGAAGGTAATACTTCAAGCCAAGAGGATAGAAGCGGTCTCAAAAACCTGTCTACTAAGGTAGAAGGGGAGTGAGGTTAAGGACAAGGAGAGACTGATGGCCCGCCGTGAAGAGTTACAAGAGGAACAATGGGCGCTAGTCGAGCCCCTGCTGCCCAAGCCACCAAGAC
>JAJDTY010000026.1 GCA_022826945.1 Candidatus Binatia bacterium | reverse complement strand
GGGGTGGCCGAAGGCCGGGGTGGGTTAGTCCCTGCCCGGCGGCCCCACGTCTGGCGAATGCTGGTTCCTGGGAATAGGCATCACACCTGAAGGGCGAGGGAGTAATATAGTCATGGATTTCCAATCAGACAAAATCTCCCTGGACGACTCTCTCGAATCCGTCAACGACTGGTTTTACGACCAGGGCTGGACGGACGGGCTGCCGATTATTCCGCCTACACAAGAGCGGGTGGAAAAGATGCTGGCCTGGACGGACCGCGCTCCCCAAGACGTCCTGGGGCCGATACCGCCCAAATACGGCCTCGCCACCCTGGAAAAACTCGCCGTAAACGCGGTCATGGCCGGCTGCGTGCCCGAATACTTCCCGGTCATTATTGCCGCGGTCGAAGCACTGCTCGAAGGCCCGTTCAATCTGTATGGGGTGCAGAGCACGACTCACCCCTGCGCGCCGCTGCTGATTCTCAACGGCCCGATTGCGGCGGAAATCGGCGTCAACTCGCGCTATAACGCCTTTGGCCAGGGCTGGCGACCAAACGCCACGATCGGGCGAGCGATTCGCCTGGTCCTGCTGAACGTCGGCGGCGGAACGCCGGGCATGCTGGACCGTTCAACCCAGGGCCAGCCCTCAAAGTACAGCTATTGTATTGCCGAAAACGAAGAGGAAAATCCCTGGGGTCCGCTGCACGTCGAACACGGCTTTGCGGCCGAGACCAGCACGGTTACGGTATGCGGGGCGGAAGGGCCGCATAATATCAACGATCATATCAGTAGTGCCGCGCCTGGGATTCTGACGACCATCGCCAGCACCATGGCCGGTATGGGATCGAATAATGCCTACGCGTTCGGTGAGCCGATTCTTGCGCTTGGACCGGAGCACGCCGAGATCCTGGCCCGAGACGGAATCTCAAAAGACGACATCCGCGCCTATGTTTTTGAGCACGCCCGAGTGCCGCGCGAACAATGGGAGGCGGGCGGCATGATCGGGATGGGGTTTACCCCGGATGACGCCTTTCCCGACGACGACGCCATTCCGCTGATTCGTAAGCCGGAACGGCTCATGATTATCGTCGTCGGCGGTCCGGGTCGCCACTCGTGCTGGATGCCTACGTTCGGGGCCATGACCCGCTCCGTGACCCGCCAGATCGTTCTCAAAGACGGCCGACCGGCCACGTCCATTCAAGAGTTCCGTCGCTAACGTTGCCGGGCCGGATGATCCAGCCTGCCTAAGCTGCTAGACTCCGGCCCATGAAAGTCGGCTTAGTTGGATTTGCTCGTTCGGGAAAAACTACCATCTTCAACGCCCTGACCGGTATGAGCGCCGAGGTCGGCAGCTTCGAAGCCAAACGCGACGCCGCGATTGCCGTCGTCAAAGTACCTGACCCCCGGGTCGATGCCCTAGCCGAGATCGTTCAGCCGGACCGGAAAAAATACGCGGAAGTGACCTTTCTCGACTTTCCACCCTCAGCAGAACGCAAGGCCGCGCTTGATACGCGCTCGCTGGCCCAGATGCGCGAGGTCGAAGCGCTGACCCAAGTGGTGCGGGCCTTTGACGATCCGCTGGCGACTGCGCCTGCCGATCCTCTCCGAGCTTTACGTGACTTTCAGTCAGAGCTGATCCTGGCTGACATGGGAGTGATTGAGAAACGGCTGGAACGCCTGCGTAAAGAAAAGGGCAAAGAGCGCGAACGCGAGCTGCTGGAGAAATGCCAGGCCGTGCTTGAGGCAGAGCAGCCCTTGCGGAACGAAACGTTTCTGCCCGAAGAGGAAATGCTGTTGTCGGGTTTTGCCTTTCTGAGTCAAAAACCCCTGCTGATCGTTTATAACCGAGCGGAAGAAGAGATGCAGGCTGAAATGCCGCGGGAAGCCGTGTCCTATATTGAGGAACAGGGACTCACCGCTGTGCCTATCTGCGGCAAGGTGGAGATGGAAATCGCCGAGCTGGAGGAAGACGAACGTGGCCTCTTTCTGGCCGACCTTGGCGTTGAAGAGTCGGCACGGGATCGGTTTATCCAATATGCCTA
Organism: Candidatus Binatia bacterium; assembly: GCA_022826945.1. Lineage (GTDB taxonomy): Bacteria > Desulfobacterota > Binatia > Bin18 > Bin18 > Bin18. The sequence goes on along the minus strand of JAJDTY010000026.1, from coordinate 16,865 downwards.
TCGGATGCTTAACCTCATGAGCTTTTTCACCGCGGGGCCGATGGAGGCCCGCGCCTGGACCATAGAACGCGGCCTGTCGGCGCTCAAAGCCGCGGGGAAAATCCACTCGGATATAGAACGCGGCTTTATCCGAGCCGAGGTCATCGCCTACGAGGCGTATATCGAACACGGTGGGGAGGCCGGCTGTCGGGACGTGGGAAAAATGCGGCTCGAAGGCAAAGACTACGTCATGCAGGACGGCGATGTGGTCCATTTCCGGTTCAAGGTGTGAGGCGAAGGCCGTATCGAAGCAGGGTAGGGTGGAACACTGCCGTCTCAGCCGGTGGAGAAAATATGGCTCCACCGGCCCTGCGCGAGGTTGGTGACAAAGGCGAGGTTACCCTCAAGAAAATCGTAGTCGAGGAGTTGCATCGGCCCCACCCAGGCCATGGTCTCAAAAACATTATTGGCCAACGCACCCTGGTAGGCGGGAACATGAAAAAAGGTCAGGGCCACACTCCGGCCGTTCGGATAGGTATGGCTGGTCCGGTGGAGTTCTTCTCCCACTGTGGCCTGTATCCCCAACTCTTCTGCCAACTCACGCCGCAGGCAGGCTTCCTCATCTTCGCCGGCTCTGACTTTTCCGCCGGGGAATTCCCATTTCAGGGCGTGCAGGGCGTCTCCGCGTCGCTGACAGATAAGCAACTGGCCGGAGCGGGTCACGAGCCCGGCTGAGACGTGAACAGGCCGAATGGCACTGGCCATTATTTTAGTTTAACTGGGCGACCGAGCGCTGGATAAGAGCGCGGATGTTGGCCGCGTCTTCGGCTTTGGGTGCCAGTTGCAGATATTTCTTGAAGTCGCGGACGGCACCCTGCATGCGGCCTAAGCGTTGCTGAACGGCTCCGCGGTCGCGAAATTCCATGGCAACATCCGGCGCAAGCAAAAGAATCCGGTCAATAACACTCAAGGCGCGGGTAAAGTCGCCCTTTTGCAGATAGACGCCCTTTAAGTTGCGGAGCATGCGGATCAGGATTTCTTTCTTCGTTGCCGGGGTGAGCAACTGCGGAATTTGATCCACAAAGGGATTATTGTCCCCATACATGCTCTTCAGCTTGGCTGCGAGCTGCTCTTCGGTCACTGTCGTTCCGCCAGCAAAGGGATCGAGAATCTGCTCTTCATCCGGGCCTGTATATTTGACTAAAAAATGACCCGGAAATCCAACCCCGGCCAGGGAAAGGCCCAAGCGCCGGCCCACCTCCATATACAGAACGGATAGGGTGATCGGGATACCGGTCTTGCGCTCCAGCACCTCATTCAGAAAGCTGTTGCGCGGATCGTAATATTCGCTGGCATTGCCCCTCAGGCCTTCCTCAAAAAAGAGATGGGAGTTGAGGGCCTGAATCCGGTCTTGGGGGGTAGGGGATGCGGGCAGCTTGGCGCGTACCGCGTCCGCGAGTTGGTCGAGACGCTGCAAGTAGTGGGCAACGTCGAGGTTGGGCTGTTCTTCCTGCGCAATCAGCAGGGCGGCTTCGGCAAGGTCCAGTTCTGCTTCAGATCCTGAGACCAGAGCGGTGAAACGTTCACGTGCCGATGTCGCCATACAAACCTCTCTTCCTTGCGCCTTATACTGCTCGGAAAAGAGCGGAGGTGCAAGGGCGAGTCAGGAAAGCCGTCCGTATGTTTTGACAAGCGAAGCGGGGTCTTCTATGTCTCATGAGGCAGTATGAAAAAGGGAGATTGACCATGGCACTCGCCCGTATCCCACGCTATTCGGCTCAGGGCCTCAGCCTGATTTCATTTGAAACGCTCGCGTCACCCACAAACGCTGAGATTATTCCGTTTATCGCAGAGGACCGGGGCGAATCAAAAGGGGTGCTGTACACCCGGGGCGGCGAGAAAACCGTGGTGTGCCTGATGCACCCGCGAGCTGACATGAGCCGCCACTATGCCGTTCCCTATCTGCTTGACGGTGGCTATGCCGCGTTTGGTCAGGAAGGCCGCTGGCCCAGCAACGATATTGCCTGTATCCACGAAATGCTGCTGCTGGATATCGCCGCCAGCCTGCGTTACCTCAGAGAAGAAGGGGGCTTTGAGCATATCGTACTGATCGGCAATAGTGGCGGCGGTTCCTTATATTCCTTTTATCTGGCCCAGGCCGTGACCGACCCGCCGGACCGGCTGACAACGACCCCCGCCGGCGACCCGTACGATCTGAATCGATTTCAGCTGCCGGGCGCCGACGGGATGGTCTTTCTGGCGGCCCACCTTGGGGAAGGGAAATTCCTGGAAGGCGCCATCGACCCCTCCGTGACGGACGAGGACGACCCGCTCTCCTGCGACCCCAGCCTGGATATGTATCATCCGGCCAATGGCTTTTGTGAGCCGCCCCAGCCCAGCGCGTATAGCGCCGAGTTCATCGCCCGCTATCGTGCCGCCCAGATACAGCGGGTGCAGCGGATTGACGCCATTGCCCGGCGCTATGTTGACGAGCAGCGCTATTTTCAAGAGCAGATTCGACAGCCGGACTTTGAAAGTCACTCGCTCGAGCGGAGAACTTTTCTCAGCCGGCGGGCCCTGGTCGGGCGCTATATGGAGATTCACCGCACCGAGGCGAATCTCGCCTATACGGACCCGTCGATTCACTCGTCATCACGGGACTACGGCTCGCTCTGGTCGCCGCGACCGGACCTGTTCAACTATCTTGAGGCCGGCTTTGCCAAATACCAGACGCCGCGCGCCTGGCTGAGTACCTGGTCGGGCCAGTCCTCGCGAGCGGCCGTCCTCGACAACGTGACCCACATCAGCCTGCCGACCCTGGTCGTGAATCACACCGGAGACCACGCCATTTATCCGCAGGAGTCGGAAGCCGTGTATCAACACTCGCCGGCTGACGACAAACATCTCGCGCAGGTGGACGCCGATCACTTTGGTTTCCCGCTTCCATCGAAGCCCGATCACGGCGGACGCGACGCGACGATGAAAGTGATTGTTGACTGGCTGCGTGAACGATTCCCCGGACGCTAGGAGCGGATAGCGGCGAGTTCAAACGGTGCGTGAGGGTCTTATCTTGACACCCTTTTGTCATCCGGCGTACAGTTCTTCCGCCAAAGAACGTTTCACAGGAGGAAATCATGGGTGCAGCAGAGAATAAGGAAATCATCAGAAATATGTTCGCCGAACTCTCGAAAGGGAACGCGGACGCCTTTTTGAATACCTTGGCGGACGACGTGAATTTTACCCTGATCGGCTCGACCAAATTCTCGGGCGTATTCAAGGGCAAACAGGAATTCGTTGAAAAAGTCCTGGCACCGCTCGGGGCGCAACTCGAAAACGGGCTGACCATGCACGTGGAGAATCTGATTGCCGAAGGGGACAATGTGGTTCTGCAAGGTCACGGTGAGTCCATGACCAAGTCCGGCAAGGCGTATAACAACACCTACGCCCAAGTCTTCCGACTTGAAAACGGGAAAGTGCAACAGGTCATGGAATATCTGGACACCGAACTGGTGAACGCGGTATTTGGAAAGTAGACGAGTTTTCGCTTCTCCGGGGAGGGGCGGCGGCAGCTTCGATACGGGCGAAGGCTTCAGTGGTTAAGCCGCCTTTGCTCCTTCCTCACCAGAGAGTCGGGACCTCATAGCGCCGGATTTGCTCATCTGCGGTTAAGAGTTTCATCTTATATACTCTTGAAAATCTTTGAGCGGGGCATCAAAGTCATCGGCCATAAACGTGACCATCCCTTTTGCGCCTCCTATACGCCTCTGCGGACACGCCTCCGGCAGCACGACAAGCCTGACAAGCGGTTGCTTGCCTTTTGCAATGATAATCTCTTCTCCAGCCAGGGCCTTCTGAATGAGTTTTGACAAATGCATTTTTGCTTGATGTATGGTGACAGTAAGCATGAAGGAAAGGCTCACTTAGGGGGAAGACTTGGTCAATCTGAAATGGTCAGATAGAGGCACTCCCACTCACTCCCATGACTCCTGACCGCACAACGCTGATTGGCCGGGTCCTGGCGCCCGTGACCTACACCATTCGTGAGGATGATATCCAGGACTATCTCCCGGTTGCGGGTGAGGAGCAGGCCGCCTTTCTGAGTGACGAGGCAGCCCAGGCGGCCGGCTACAAACGCCGGGTTATTCCGCCCTCGTTTGCTCCCTTTGTGGCGGTCCAAGCCTTGCTCCGGGCTTTTGATTGGGAGCGGGACTTTTTGTTTAACTACCGGACCGGAACCGCCATGTTCGGCGAGCAGGAACTGGAATATCTGCGGCCCCTCTACGCGGGTGAAACGCTGACCGTTCGGTCCGAAGTAGCGGACGTATACGAGAAAAAGGGGAAACGCACGTTTGATGTGATCCAGGTCCGTTTTACGGCGACGGATAGCTCCGAAGCGGTGGCCTTTCAGGGGGCACAGTCGTATATCCTGTTCAAATAACCCATGGACACCCGGCCGAAAATCTTTTTTGACGAGGCGTATGAGGGCATGCCGCTTCCCCAGGCGACCTATGGTCCGATGGACCGTCTGGCTTATATCCCCGTGGCCATTATTCTGCGTGACAATAACCCGCTGCATCTTGACCGTGTCTACGCCCAGGAACGGGGACTGCCCGACGTTGTCCAACAAGGCCCCCTCAACGAAACCTTTCTGTATCGTTTTCTGACCGACTGGCTGCACCGTCCCTGGGACCTGCGAAAAACCACGCTGCGTTTTGCCGCCAACGTTTTTCCGGGTGACAGGCTGACATGTGGCGGAGTTGTAACGCGGACGTATCACGCCAATGACGAGCCCCTGGTCGATTGTGAGATCTGGCAGCAGAATCAAAAAGGGGAGAAGATTCTGACCGGTGAGGCGACCTTCACCTTACCCCAACGTGGGTAGGGGAGTCTGTGGGGTTGATTGGGCCGGGTGGCGTTTATGCTGGCTGAAAAACGACGGCTACGTACGCTGCTCCGTCAGCAGCGGCGGGCGCTTTCAGTCCAGGACGTCAAGAAAAACAGCCAGCGGATCGCCGTCCGTTTATGTGCTCAGGCCATGTTTCACCGGGCACGACAGATTTTTCTATACAGCCCGGATGAAAATGAGGTGAACACCGAAGGACTGTGGCAGGAAGCCCGTCGGCAAGGAAAATACGTCTACTACCCGAGAGTGACGGCAGATAAACAGCAGGTGGAGTTTGTCCGGCGTCACGACAATGAGCCTTTGATTCCTGGGGTTTTCGATATCCTGGTGCCGCCCGGGGAAGACCTGCTCACGAATGTCTCCCGGACCGATCTGGTTCTGATTCCAGGCGTTGGCTTTGACCAAGACGGACATCGGCTCGGGCGAGGCCGGGGCTATTATGACCGGGCCTTGAGCGGCGCATTAGCCGGAGCGCTACGCGTTGGTTTGGCCCATGAATGCCAGGTCGTTTCCCACGTCCCTGTTGATCCGCACGACGAGCGCGTGGACTATATTGTCACGGAAAAGCGACTGATCGCATGTGTCGGGACCGGAGTGGAAAAAGATGCGTAGGCAGGACAATGGGGCGCTGCAAGAATACGACGCGAGACAGTAGGCGAACAGGACGGGTTAGATTTGCTCTCCTCGTACCATTTCGGCTATAGTGTCCTCCGCTAGAGAACGCCAATGCCAAAATACGATGTTCTCATTGTTGGTGGCGGGGTTGCCGGACTTCAGGCCGCCCTTGCGGCCAAGCATGCCGGAGTACAGGTTGCCCTGCTCAGTAAGACCCATCCGCTGCGCAGCCATTCTGCCACATCATCAGACGGATTGAATGCGGCCTTTGGCGGCGACGATTCGTGGCAGCAGCACGCCCAGGATACGATCCGGGCCGGGGCGGGCCTGTGCGATCATGCGGCTGTTGAGGAGATGTGCCGCGCGGCGTCAGACGACATTATTCGTCTCGACCACATTGGAGTGCCGTTTAACCGGAACGCTGAGGGCAGACTCGACCGGTGGACCCTCGGGGGGAATACTCTCCCACGTACGGCATTTTCTGCCGATATGACAGGCCATGCCGTGCTCAACACGCTTCATGAGCAATGTATGCGGGAGGATATTCCCAGCCATGAAGAGTGGCTTGCGATTTCTCTGGTCGTCGATGATGGATGCTGTCGCGGAGTGCTCGCCCTGGAACTCGGAACAGGGAACCTCGAGGCGTTCAGCGCGTCCGCGGTCGTGCTGGCCACGGGTGGGACCGGGCGTGTCTATGCGCCGAGCACGGCCTCGCAATCGTGCTGCGGCGACGGCATGAGCCTGGCCTATAGAGCCGGGTTGAGCCTCAGAGATATGGAGATGGTGCAATACCACCCGCTCGGTTTTTGTGAACGGGCCGCTTTTGCCTCCGAAGGCGCCCTGGGCGAGGGCGCCGTGTTATGCAACACGGACGGACAGCCCCTCCTGCAGACAAACGACCTGCCGCTCCGGGACGCGCTGTGTCGCTCGGTCGCTTCCGCCTCGGACGGTGTAGCGCTCGATTTCCGTTCGCTTGGCAAAGAGCGCATTCGTGCGCGATTCCTCTATCTAGAGCGCGCAGCCACTGAGATGGCTGGTGTCAGTCTGGATACCGCGCCGCTGCCTGTCATGCCGCGCATGCACCGGGTCCTGGGTGGCATCCAGACCGATACGAGTGGGGCAACAGATATTTCGGGGCTGTTTGCCGCCGGAGAGTGTGCCTCCCCCGGGGTGCACGGGGCCAATGCCTTGACTGGGAATGCCCTGACAGCCAGCGTGGTCTTTGGTCGTCGGGCCGGTAGCGCTGCGGCCGCCCATGCTTCGAACACCGCTCCACAGGCGATTACCGACTCGGCCCTGCAGGACGCTCACCGAACACTGGAGGCGATTTTTTCCCGCCCGACGACGTCAGGGGATACGGTGGTCACGATTCAACGTGCACTGGCGAACACAATGGCCGAGCACGTTGGGCTCGTACGAGACGAAGCCGGGTTGCGGGAGGCTGCTCGCTGCGTCGCCGACTTGCAAGCACGTTATGCCGAGGTTGGGCTTCGACACCACGGAAAGATGTATAATCACGAATTGCTCAGCTTTTATGAAGTTGGCGCGTTGCTCGACGTTGCCGGAGCCATTGCGGCCGCGGCCCAGGAACGCCAGGAAAGCCGTGGGGTTCACCAAAGAAGTGACTTTCCGGCAACGAACGATGCGGAGGGGCAGTATTATTCGCTTGTGACGCGTGGACCTGATGGACCAGTCCTGACTACCAGCCCGGTCAATGCCGGGCAGTCGGCGTGAGGAGAATCTACTACTGAAGGCAGAGAATGGAGGGGTGACCTATGGAAACAACATTTAAGGTCTACCGTTTCGACCCTGAAAACGGGAGCAAGCCGGATTTTGCGACCTACCAAGTAGACCTGCCGGATTCGGCGACCGTGATGGATGGGCTCAGGCAGATTCGGGATGAGCAGGACCCCAGCCTGGCGTTTCGGGCCTCGTGTGAGCGGGGGTCGTGCGGCGACTGCGCGCTCCGCATAAACAAAAAGGGCCGGCTCGGCTGTACCCTGAAAATCGCCAAAACGGTCAAGAGCGGGGTGGTGACCGTTGAACCGATTCGCAATATCCCGGTGCTGAAAGACCTAGTGTACGACCTTGAGGGCTTCCTCTGGAAGAAAATCAAGTCGGTCCAGCCCTGGATTACGCCCCGTGGGCCAGAGCCCGAGGGCGAATACGTGGTCGCCGAGGAGAAGCTGGCCGAAGTCCGCAAGGCCATGAGCTGTATCATGTGCGGCCTGTGCGACGAGGGCTGTGCGGTGATTAAAATTGACAAGGACTTTGTCGGTCCGGCCGCTCTCACCAAGGCGTATCGAGCCGTCTTCGACCCGCGTGACGGGCAGCACGACGAGCGCCTCACGCTCGTCAGCGAGCCCGGAGGTGTCTGGGACTGTACGCACTGTTTCGAGGCCAATGGGCATTGCCCCCTGGGACTGGAACCGACAGACCGACTGTTCGAGGTCCGTGACGAGGCGATTCGACAGGGCATTCGCTCCGGCACCAAGAACCCCAAGGTACAGCGGCATTACGACAGCTTCCTGAATTCGGTCAAGCGCAGCGGCTGGCTGGACGAAGGCCGGCTGGCGATCGAGAGTGAGGGGCTGACCAATGTTGCCGGATTGGCGAAACTCCTGCCCACGGTGCTCCGGGCCATTCCAAAGGGTAAGGCCCCGATGCCGTATTTCCATCCCAAGCGGCCGGGTGCCCAGGCGATTCGACGAATCATAGACAAAGCCCAGAGGAGCGAAGTATGAAGTACGCATTCTATCCAGGCTGTGTGTCACGTGGGGCCTGTCCTGAGCTCTATCCCGCTTCAGTCAAGGTGACGGAAAAACTCGGGATCGAAATTGAGGAAGTGACCGATGTCGGCTGTACCGGCGCCGGGGTGTTGAGCCGTGACCTGTCCGACCCGATCAACGCGCGGACCCTGGCCAAGGTGGAAGCCATGGGGCTGTCCTCCCTCATGACGATTTGTAGTACCTGTCAGGGAGTCTTTACCCAAGCCAACCACCGTTTCACAAACGAGCCCGAGTATCGCCAGAAGATCAATGACGAATACCTGGCCGAGGAAGGGCTGGAATACAAGGGCACGGTGGAAGTCAAGCATCTCTTATGGGTGCTGATGGAAGACTATGGGGTGGAGAACCTGAAGCCGTATATCAAGCGGAAACTGACCGGCCTCAAGGTCGCCCCCTTCTATGGCTGCTACATCCGTCGGCCCACCTCCATTATTGCGCCCAAGGGCCTGTCGGGGCGGAAAACCTATTTAGAGGAGTTGCTCGACGTTCTCGGCGCCGAGTCCGTGGATTCGAGCGGGAAGTCCAAATGCTGCGGATTTCCGATTCTGACGGTCAACGAAGAAAATTCCATGCGCATGGTGAGCGATCATACCGGTGACGCCAAGACGAAGGGCGCCGACTGCATGGTGACTCCCTGTCCGCTGTGTCATCTGAATCTTGACGCCAACCAGCCGACGGCCGAGAAACGGGCCGGGACCCAGATCGGCATGCCGATTATCCACCTCCCGCAGCTCCTGGGACTGGCCTTTGGCTTCGATGAGAAAGAAATGGAACTCCAGCGGCACATCGTTTCGACCGAATCCGTTTCGCGTCAACTGGAGGTCAGTATCAGGTCGTAGCGCGCCCCTTCGATGCAGACGAGAAAGACGTTTCGCCAACCCGACGAAATTTTCGCGCTCCTGACCAAAGAGCCCCTCTCCCCGCTCTATCTCTTTCATGGCGAGGAGGCATACTTCGTCAATCGCGCAGTCGCCCTGGTACGGGCGCGCCTGGGCGAAAACCCGGCGGTGCAGACGTTTTATGCAGGAGAAGATGCGCTTGACCAGGTGCTCGAGGCCTGGGGCAGCGCCTCACTCTTTGCCGAACGTCAATTAGTCGTACTCAAAAATGCGGGCCAACTGTCCGCCGCAGACCGGGAACGTCTGGCGACCGAGGCCGAGCTTCGGGATGAAAGTCAGCCCCTGGTCGTCTGCGTGCAGGGCAGGGCCAATCTCAGCCAGAAATTCTTTTCTGTGTGTGCCAAGCGTGGTTTTGTTGGCGAATTCCGTTCGCCTTTTATCAACCAAATCCCCGGCTGGGCGCAGCGTTTTGCTCGGGAACGGGGAGGCCGGCTCAATACCGAGGCGGCCTCGTATTTGGCCGATCATATTGGAACGGATCTCCTTGCCTTGTCCACCGAAATTGACAAGCTGGTCGCTTTTGTTTTCCCGGCAACTGAAATAGATCAGGAAGTGGTCAGGCAATGTACGGGAGATCTGCATCAGCACTCGGCCTTTGATCTGGCCGATGCTTTGGGGCGACGCAACAGCAAACGGGCGGTCCGCCTGGTACAGGACGTATTGAGCGATGAGAAGCGGGCGCTCCCGGCCTTGCACGCGCTGGTCGGTCATTTCCGGCGTCTGTGGCAGGTCAAGGATTTGTCCGACGCGAATGCCCCGAGCAGTCAGATTGAACGGGCGACCGGGATACGAGGACAGCGACTCCGCGCTTTGGTGGAGCAGAGCCGTGTCTTTTCGGGTGCGGACCTGCGCCGCATCTTACGACATGCCTCGCAACTGGACCTCGCCCTCAAATCGAGTCCGACCTCTCCCCGCCTCCTGTTCGACGCCTTTATCCTGAACGCCTGTGGGAGCACGGCCGTTGAAGGTAGGCCCAAACTGTGACAGACAAAACAGCCCACGACCAAAACCAAGGTCAACTTGGCCTTGCTTTTTTCCCTGCTTCAAATGAGGACACTTCTCCGCGTCAAGAAAGTGAAAGTCGCGTCCAGGTCCCGCTTGCCGCGCTGCTGCCCCATGTCCAGACTACGTTCCTTGAGGCCCGTCTGGATGAGGTGGACCAGGAACTCCTGCCCTTACTGGATTTGTGTGAATCGGTGCTGACGCGGGCGCTCGACGTGGCCCGGAAAAGAGGGGCCCAGGGCTGGTCCAAGGCTGAATACCGAAGCCTGCGCGGAATCGGTCAGGCCCAATGGTTGCTGATTGAGGCACAGGCCAGGAAACGCTAACGCTCCAACATTATTTGGCAGCATCGAGGGAAGGGCACTGGTCTCAGAAAAAACCCCGACAGTGCTACGTCCGTAAAGACGTCCCGTGGGTGATGAACACGGGCTGCCGGGGTTACGGTGGTGCCTGGTCCTCCCAAGCGACCACCCGATTTGGGATAGGTCGGCCTAAGAGGCCACCACCTCACTGATCACCGTCGTTGATAACTGCACTAGACCACCTCCTTTCTCGGCGCACCCACCGCGGGTCCAGAATCCGCTCAGCCAGGAACCGATCGCCGCTACCGGCCCGAGGCTCGGTCCGCTCTGTCCTACCGTATTATAGGGACAGAACCGGGACAGGCTGTGTCAGCCCGACCGAAAAACTGCCCCCAACCTACGCCCAAACGTCCCAAAGGTCTAGTGTCCACAGGAGAATATAAAGTCAGTCACTGCCCTTTTTCCGCGCTGACGGCTCTTGCGGATATGTGCCGTGCTCTATACAGTCCTGTGAGACATGCCCAATTTTCATGCCTTAGCCGTTTTTGAAGCGTGTGGATCGTCGACCGAAGAGGTCCAGGCAACTGTCTCGTCCCTCTTCGAATCCCTCTCTCATCAGCGCGTCCGCTATCACGAGCACGAACTGAGTGAAGGCCCAAGCGTAGCGTCAGCAGGGAAAAACTTCTGCTGCATGGTGTTCGTCGACTGTGATGTTGATGCCTATACCGAAGAAAAAGCGCTGGATTTTGCGAACGACGCCTTTGAGTATATTTCGACGGAGGCCTGTCAATATCTGGCCTTCGGACTTGTCCCTGGGCGCCAGCGTGTGCAGCGCCGACGAGAAGAAGCGAGCGATGCCGACGCAAACGAACGAGGCAGACGGCGGCGTGGAACGCAGGGTCGGGGTCGGAGGAGACGCGACGATCAGGAAGACGACAGAGGAGCGCGGCAGGAAACGGGTCAGACCCAGGCAACACAAGGAGAAGTCGCCGTAACATCTGAGCCTGAACCGAGCGAAACGCCTCCCGCCCCAGCGCAAGAGATACCGGCGGTGGAAGTCGAGCCGGCGGAGGTCGAGGCGCCAACCGAACTGGAAATTGACGTTGAGGCCAGCGGGCCTCCCCCACCGCCACCCCGCAGTTCTGCGGCCATGCAGGTAACCGTCACTGTGAAGCTTCGGGCTTCCGAGCTCAAAGACTCGCTGAATGGCGAGGCACCGCAGCCGGACCTCGTCCAGATGGCGATTGCTGAGGCGCGGAACCGACATCCGGAAGTCCCGGCCGATGTTGCGCCCGAGTCGGAATCCATTCCGCTTCCCGGCGGCGACACGCTGCTGTCGTTGACCTGGAAATATCCGGCCCCGGTCCCTTCTTCAAAAGAATCGGCGTCGTAAAGTCTTCGGCGGCTCACGCCCGCCAGCCCTCTCGAACCGCATTGCTCTTCTTGTGAATACCTGAAAAAGACTCGCTTTTTCAGGGGACCCATGTTACACAGCCGTCGTACCGGCACGGACGAAGCGGAGGTGCAGCATGCAACAGACCAATGACCAGCAGTATATGCTTTCCGGCGTGACCGTCCTGGATTTCACCCAATATCTGGCCGGACCGACCGTGACCCGTCTCATGGCGGAGATGGGGGCCAATATCATTAAGGTGGAACAGGCGCCCATGGGCGACCCGTCGCGTTTGCTACCGTTTATTCAGGATGATCGCAGCGCGTATTTTGTCCAGCAAAATCGCGGCAAAAAAAGTCTCTGCCTGGATTTCGACAAGCCGGAATCTCTTGAAATCCTGCGAGCCTTGATTCCGACCGTGGATGTGGTGGTTGAGAATTTCGGGCCGGGCGTGATGGAAAAACGGAATCTTGACTATGCCTCGCTCAAGACCGTCAATCCCCAGATTATCATGGTCTCGATTTCCGCCTTTGGGCGCAAAAGCCCGCTTTCTCACAAGGTCGGCTACGATTTCATTGCGCAAGCCTTCTCCGGCATCATGCATATGACCGGCAGTCCGGAGGGACCGCCACAGTTTGTCGGGCTCGGGATTGCCGATGTCAGCAGCGGTGTCCACGCCTTTGCCGCCCTGGGTTATGCCTTATACCACCGGGAACGCACCGGCGTCGGCCAGTATATCGACCTGTCCATGATTGACGCCATGTTCCATATGCACGAGGTCAATGTGCAGGGCCATACCATGAGCAAGGGCGAATTTGTGCCGCTCCGGATGGGATCTCACCATCCTCTGGTGTGTCCGTGTGGGGTGTTCAAAGGGCCCGAGGGCTGGATCGTCGTTCTCGTCCTGGACCGACAGTGGGCCAATATGTGCAAGGCTATGGGCAAGCCGGAACTGATTGAAGATACCCGTTTTGCGACCAATGCTGCGCGAGGGGAGCATCAGGGCGAACTCATCCCGATGATCGAAGCGTGGATGCAGACGCAGCCGAGCGATGAAGCGGTCCTCCAAATCTTTGAAGAGCATCGGGTTCCGTCCGCTCCCGTCATGTCCATCACCGATATTTTGGCCCATCCGTATTTCAAGGCGCGGGAGATGGTCCGGACGGTGCCCGATCCCATCCTGGGAGAAGTCACCATCCCAGGCTTCCCGCTGAAATACTCCGAGTTCCCCCGGCTCCCGGACATCCAAGCTCCGCTTTTAGGCCAGCACAGCGCCGAGGTTCTGCGGGAGCGGCTCAGCTATAGCAACGAAACCATCGTCGCACTCCAGGAAAAAGGGGTGTTGTACGCAGAGGACCGTTAGCGTGTGCCGGCCAGACCCGGCTACACTGGTCAGCCTCTCGGTCAAGACAAAGAACAGGGAGAAGGTATGGCAATGATTCCCGTTGAGCAGGTGGAAATTTTCGGTTCTGGCGTGCTCAGAGCTGAAGGCGTGGTCATTGATAAAGAGGGCAATGCCTGGGGGGGAGGGCGCAATGGCATCGTCTATAAAGTCAGTCCGGACGGGGTCGTTCACGAGGTCGCCCAGTTGCCGGACCGGGCCATTCCCAACGGCGTCACGCTGGACCGGGAGGGCAACTTTGTCTATTGCGACCTCAGACATAAAGCGGTGATGCGGCTGTCACAAGACGGGAAAGTTTCCCTTGTCGCCGACCACGCCGGAGACTTTCCGATTTCGATTCCGAACTTTGCCAGCTATGACGCCGAGGGCAATCTCTACGTCTCGAACTCCAGTTCCCAGCCGGGCCGCGAGGTGTTTAAGGAGTTCGTGAATCCCCAGCCCAACGGTGCGGTGGTGCGCATCCGTCCCGACGGTCGGGGCGAGGTCGTCGCCACCGGAATCTATTTTGCCAATGGAACGGCCATCGACCCCAACGAGGATGCAGTCTACGTTCTGGAGAGTTCGCGCAACGACTGCGTCCGTATCCAGATCAAGAAAGACGGCACCTTTGGTCCGCCCGAAATCTATGCCAAGGACTTTCCGGCCCTGCCGGACGGAATGGCCTTTGACGTGGACCGCAACCTGTATATCACGCTGCCCGGCGTACCCGAGAACGGTAAGCTGGAGCCCCGCAACAGAGTCATCAAGGTCGATCCGAACGGTAATTGGGAGACCTTTATCCATGACCCGGACGGCGCTGCACTGGCCTTTCCAACCAACTGCGCGTTTGGCGGTTCTGACATGCAGGACCTCTTTATCGCCAATCTGGAAGGGGATCATATGAATAAGGTCCGCACCGCGGTCCGCGGCCATCCCTTGTACCATCAGCGCTAAACGGAGCCTTCCCATGCAAAAGAGCGACGAACGGATTCTCACCACCCACGTCGGCAGCCTGCCGCGCAATCCTGAGCTGACCGATCTGCTGATTGACCAGGAGCAGGGCCAGGCCATCGATGCTGCGGCCCTGGAGCGTCAATCCGAAAGAGCCGTTCAACACGTGATTGATGAACAGCTCAAAGCCGGTGTGGATATCATCAATGACGGCGAACAGCCGCGTATCGGCTTTCAGACCTATGTGCCGCAGCGTATGCGCGGCTTTGGCGGGGAGAGCAAACGCCCTACGCCGCAGGACATGGCCGAATTCCCGGATTTCATGGCTATGATGCAGCAGCGCAATATGATGCGGGCTAAGGTCTTCAACGCTCCGCAGGCCGTGGCCGAGCTTGCCTACGATGACCTGTCCGCCGTGGAGCAGGAATGCGCGTTGTTTCTGCGCTGTACAGAGCAGGCGGCGTTCACCGAGCGCTTCATGACTGCGGCTTCGCCCGGCATCATTGCCACCACTATGCTGAACGCCCATTACGACTCGCACGAGGCTTATGTGCTGGCCGTGGCCGAGCAGATGAAGAAGGAATACGAATACATCCACGCCCAGGGCTTGCTGCTGCAACTCGACGCCCCGGACTTGGCCATGGAGCGGACCTTTCTCTTTCAGGATCAGACACTTGCCGAATTTCAGAAGACCATCGAGGTCCATATTGAGGCCGTCAACCGCGCCACCGAGAATATCCCGGCCGAGCGTATCCGGCTGCACATCTGCTGGGGGAATTATGACGGTCCCCACAATTACGATGTGCCGCTGGCCGATCTTCTGCCCATTCTCTACCAGGCCAAGGTTGAAGCCCTGTCCATCGAGCTGGCGAATCCCCGTCATCAACACGAATATAAAGCCTTCCAACAGCACCCCTTACCCGACTCAATGCTGCTCATTCCCGGTGTGATCGATTCCACCACCAACTATATCGAACACCCGGAAATCGTCGCCGACCGCCTCTGCCAGGTGGTTGACGCTATCGGCGACCGGAGTCGGGTCATTGCCGGCTCGGACTGCGGCTTCGGCACCTTTGCCGGCTGGGAGATGGTGTCCGAGAGCGTGGTGTGGGCCAAGCTGCGGGCGTGTACGGAAGGCGCGCACCTCGCCTCGCAGCGCTTGTGGGGATGAGGGGACTCGGCACTATACTGACCGAGAATATGTGAGACGTGGTACCCTAAGCGTTCCGGGCGTGTGCGAGCGACGTTGAGTTCATCGGAGTCATGCATGGACTCCGTCGGGCGCTCTCTCAATAAACGCCCGGAAAAATCCGGTACCGCACCCGTGCCTGATACGCTGCCCACTTCTCGGCGCCGTATTTCTCGGCACAATACCGGTCGTCATACCGTTGACGGACGATAAACAGCGAGACGATGAAGACAAAGTAGGTCCACGCCCAGGGATTCGTGACGTAGCCGAATACCAGGGCAATGGACAGGGCAAGGAACCCCTCGCCCAGGTAGTTGAAGTGGCGGGCGACCCCCCAGAGACCGCTGCACAGGATCTTACGATCACCGGCCTCAATATACTCCGGCTCGATGAGCCCGAGAAACTTGCGCTCGGGCCAGCGCTTGAAGGTGTATTTCTGCAAGTTGGCGCCGCGCGAGATGCCCCATCCGAAGAAAAACAGCACAGTCGTTCCGATAAGCCAGACATCCGTCCATGCCGGAGAGAATCCGGGGTCCGGGTAAGCGGCCAGGCCCCACAACGGGAGGATGAACAGCCACCCGTAGACGACGAGGCCACCCCAGAACAACTTGAAGCCGAGTTTCTCATGGATCAGATCGTAGGTGTACAGTTGGACGCGCTCAAAGACGAAGTAGTCCAGGATGTAGAAGGTGAAGAACGCGGCATACAGGAAAACGCCGGGATTGGCGTGTGCGCCGAAGCGTTCGTAGTGGTACACGGCCCCGGACAGGGCGTTGAGCGCAAACATCGTCCCCCCGACGGCATAGAAATACATCTTGACGTCGAAGCGGTTGTTGAAGAACGACAGCTCCTGCGCCCGCCCAACCCATAGATCCACGATGGGATTCTTGCTCTGCCCTCGCGGCTGGCTGTACACCGCGACGATGGTAAAGAGCGTGGTGAAGACCGTTCCGCCGGCCACGGCATAGACCGAGGACCGGTAGAACCAATCACGCGGCATCCCGGTGAGCTCGAAGGCCCACACGACCAGCGCGATGGCAAACACCAGAAGACCGTTTAGCCGGTAGTTGCGGGGTTTTTCTCCCCGCTGGCGATCTTCGCCGTGTTTCTCCTGGCGCAGGTGGTCCTGCCGGCCAGGAGGGTCGCCGGTTACGTCGTCCACCAGGAGACCGGCGAGCCCCGCAGCTACCGGCTCAATGGTCTTCTGGTGTTCGCCATCGCACTGGTCGCGTGGGCTCTCGAGCTCACCGGGATGCCGCGTGACTGGTTCTACCGCTCCTCGATCTATGCCGTGGCCGGCGGAACGGTTTTCACCACCATCTTCGCGGTCATTGCGGTCTACAGCCAGCCGCGAGGCAGGATAGGGAATCCGCTCCTGGCGCTGTGGGACGGGCGGGCGCAGGAGCTGTCGTTCTTCAACGGCCGCTTCGACGTGAAGATGTATTTCTATGTCGTCGGCGGG
>JAJDTY010000050.1 GCA_022826945.1 Candidatus Binatia bacterium | reverse complement strand
GCGACCCTGGTTGTGCTCTTTCTGTGGTGGGACGCGCTGCTGGCCTTCAGCTTTCCGACTGCAGACGGCGGAAGCGAGTTCGGCATGGGACTTGGCACCCTGGTGCTGATTGCCAACGCCGCATTTTTGTCCCTCTACTCGTTTTCGTGCCACTCCTGCCGGCATCTGTGTGGAGGCGGCCTCGATGTACTGTCACAGTCTCCCCTGCGGCTCAAGCTGTGGCGTCAGGTCAGCCGTCTCAACGAAAACCATATGCTCTTTGCCTGGATCAGCCTGGTTGTCGTCATGCTGACGGATGTGTATGTGCGTTTCATCTCAATGGGATATATTTCAGACGTGAGGTTCTTCTAAGATGGCAAACGATAAGTACGAGACTCACGAATACGACGTGATCGTGATTGGCGCGGGTGGCGCGGGACTCCGCGCGGCCATCGAAGCCTCAGCGGCCGGTGTCAAAACCGCTCTTATCTGTAAATCTCTGCTCGGGAAGGCGCATACGGTCATGGCCGAGGGCGGGATCGCCGCAGCCCTGCGCAACGTCTACCAGGAGGACAACTGGAAGGTCCATTTCCGGGATACCATGCGTGGCGGCAAGATGCTCAACAACTGGCGCATGGCCCAGCTCCACGCCCAGGAGGCACCGGACCGGGTTTTGGAACTTGAAGAGTGGGGGGCGCTTTTTGATCGGACCAAAGACGGGCGTATTCTTCAGCGCGACTTTGGCGGGCACCGCTACGCGCGCCTCGCCCATGTGGGCGACCGTACCGGTCTGGAGATGATCCGTACCCTTCAGCAGCACGCCGTTCATAAGGGCATCGATGTCTACATGGAGTGTAACATCCAGCGCCTGCTCAAAGACGGAGATCGCGTGTGCGGGGCGTTCGGCTACTGGCGTGAAAGCGGCAAGTTCGTCACTTTCAAATCCAAAGCGATTGTGCTGGCCACCGGCGGGGTGGGAAAAGCCTGGAAGTTTACCTCAAACTCGTGGGAATACACCGGCGACGGGACCACCCTGGCGGCCGATGCCGGGGCCGACCTGATCGATATGGAGATGATCCAGTTTCACCCTACCGGCATGGTCTGGCCCAACAGCGTACGTGGCATCCTGGTCACCGAAGGGGTGCGGGGCGACGGCGGCACCCTCAGGAATTCCGAGGGCGAGCGCTTCATGTTCAACTATATTACCGACTACTTCCGGGCAGAAACGGCCGAGACCGAGGAAGAGGCCGACGCCTGGTATGAGGACAAGACGAATAACCGTCGTACACCGGACCTGCTGCCGCGTGACGAGGTGGCGCGGGCGATTAACGCCGAGGTCAAGGCCGGTCGGGGCAGCCCGCACGGCGGAGTCTTGCTGGATATCGCCTCGCGCCGTAGCGCCGAATATATTGCACGGCGTCTGCCCTCAATGCATCACCAGTTCAAGGAGCTGGCCGATGTGGACATCACGAAAGAGCCCATGGAAGTCGGTCCGACCTGTCACTACATCATGGGTGGCGTTCGGGTTGAAGCCGATACCGCGGCCACAACCGTGCCGGGGCTGTACGCCGCGGGCGAAGTGGCGGCCGGCCTGCACGGAGCCAACCGCTTAGGTGGGAATTCGCTGTCCGACCTGCTCGTCTTTGGCCGTCGCGCCGGACTGTACGCGGCTCAGTATGCCCAGAATCTCGAGGGCCATCCCAGCCCGGATGCCGACCAGATCGAGCAGTACGCCCAGGAACTGCTCGCCCCGTTCAACAACGACGGCGGCGAAAACCCGTATACCGTTCATATGGCCCTGCAAGACTGCATGCAGAATCTGGTTGGGATCATCCGCACCGAGAGCGAGCTCAAAAAGGCGCAAACCGAGATCGCCAGTTTGAAAGAGCGGCTGGCCAAGGTCACGGTCGAAGGGCATCGCCAGTATAATCCGGGCTGGAATCTGGCGCTCGATTTGCAATCCCTGCTGACGACCGCCGAGGCCACAACCATGGGCGCGCTGGAACGCAAAGAGAGCCGGGGCGGTCATACCCGAGAAGATCATCCGGGGCCCGACCCGGACAAATACGGCAAGATCAATCTTGTGCTGCGTCGCAAAGACGGAGAGCTCAGCCTGTCTGAAGAGCCCTTGCCTGAGATGCCCGACGATCTCAAGGAACTATTTGAGGAGAGCAAATAATGGCCAGTGAATTTACCATGCGCGTCTGGCGCGGCGACATCTCAGGGGGGGAGTTCAAGGACTATCGGGTCGAGGCTCAGGAAGGGATGGTTGTTCTGGATGTGATACACACCATCCAGGCCACGCAAGCGCCCGACCTAGCGGTCCGCTGGAACTGCAAGGCCGGCAAGTGCGGCTCGTGCAGTGCCGAGATCAACGGCAAGCCTCGGCTGATGTGCATGACACGGATGAATCTCTTTGAACCGGGCGAAACCATTACGATCTCGCCTATTCAGACCTTTCCGTTACTCCGCGATCTGGTGACCGACGTGTCCTTCAACTATGAGAAGGCTAAAAGTATTCCCGCTCTTAAACTGAAGGCCAAAGAAGCGGATGGTACGCGTCGGATGTATCAGGACGACGTGGACCGAGTACAGGAATTCCACAAATGCATTGAATGCTTCCTATGCCAGGACGTGTGCCACGTCATCCGCGACCACGAAGACAACAAGCCCGAGTTTGCCGGGCCACGTTCCTTCGTGCGCCTCGCCTCCCTGGAAATGCATCCGCTTGACGAAGAGGATCGCCGGGAATTTCTGAAGAGTGATGCCGGTCTGGGATATTGCAATATCACCAAGTGTTGTACCGAAGTCTGTCCCGAGGGCATTCACATCACCGACAACGCGATTATTCCGCTGAAAGAACGGGTCGTTGATGCCTACTACGATCCGGTCGTGTGGCTGATGAACAAACTGACGGGAAAGTAAAGCCGGGTTGGCTATCAAGAAATGCCCCCTCCCTTGCGGGAGAGGGCTAGGGTGAGTCCTCTACACGGGCAATTTCGTCATTACCTGTAAGGTTTCATCCTCAATACACTCTTCAATCACCGGGACCCATTTCTGAAACTCGGGATCTTGAGACGCGATTTCCAGGGTTGTCTGGACCGAATTGGCATCCGGGACCTCCCACACGTCAACGACGGTGTTCAAACGACCGATGACGTTGAAATAACTCCCCTGGAGCTTCCAGCCGCCGTGTTTTTCCAACTGCGGCGCTAGCGAGCTCAGCATTTCCGTGAATTTCTGGACCTTGCCCGCCCGAAGTTTGATGTGTGCAAATACATACGCCATACTGCCTCCTTTGGTTAGGGGTTAATAATATCGGTGTTGGTGCAATCGGCCCTGATCCATCTGGCCGCCTCCCGTGACTTACCAAATCGAGCTAATTGCGGTCCACCCAATCTTTGCCATTCTGAAGGGCATAATGGTCGGCTTCTTCCTGGCTGGTAAAGGTCTGCTCGGTTCCCCGGAGCGGGTAAAACTCATCGACCACCCCATCGATCAGCCGAAAGACCCGTGCCACCGGTTTCCAATCGCCACTATCGAGTTGTTTCGAGCGCGGCTCAATATAAAAGCCCTCATACTCTTCGGTGTCTGGCATCTTTGGACCTCCTTCTCCTTCCCCACCTTCAGGCAATTCCCAACAGTTCCTGGAGCTTGGCCTTCTGAGAACCAATAACGACAGCATCGTCAACGGTAATCACCGGCAGAGAGACCCGACCAGAGAGTTGACGAAGATGCTCCTGGGCCGCCGTGTCAGTACTGACATCATAGGCGGTGAATGCTATTCCTGCCTGCGAAAGAAACTCCCTCGTCATTGTGCATGGGCCTCAGGTGGGGGTGGAAGAGACGACGACCTGTTTTTTCATACTGTGTTTGTATCGCTTCGGCCTGT
Organism: Candidatus Binatia bacterium; assembly: GCA_022826945.1. GTDB lineage: Bacteria > Desulfobacterota > Binatia > Bin18 > Bin18 > Bin18. The sequence goes on along the minus strand of JAJDTY010000050.1, from coordinate 109,608 downwards.
GTCCGGTCAATGTTTCGCTGATGGAGCGTCGCGCGCGCACTGACGTATAGTGATCTATGCTCATTCGAGCCGAAAAAGAGAGCGACCGGGCGGCGGTCTACCAAACCAATGCAGCGGCCTTTGAAACGCGTGCCGAGGCCGAGCTTGTTGAAACCCTTCGTGAGTGCGTGCAACCGCTCGTTTCGCTCGTTGCCGAGGTAGATGCCGCAGTTGTCGGTCACATCATGTTCTCGCCGGTCTCAGTATCGGCAGACTCCAGGCTCGGGTTGATGGGGCTGGCCCCAATGGCAGTGACACCGGCCTATCAACGCCAGGGCATTGGTTCGGCTCTTGTTCGGGCTGGCCTTAAGCGCTGCAAAGCGCTGGCATGCAACGCAGTCGTTGTTCTCGGTCATCCGGCGTATTATCCACGCTTCGGGTTTTTACCGGCCTCCCGGTTCGGACTCCGCTGCGAATACGATGTTCCTGACGAGGCGTTTATGGCCATGGAACTGGAGCCCGGGGCCTTTGAGCGGTGTATTCATAGTGGCCAGCACGGTGTGGTGAAATACCATGCCGCGTTCAGCAATGTTTAACCCTCCGAACGAGGAGTACGTTCTGGAGTACTCGTGATCCGTTCCGGGAAGGAAGACGCAATGCCCGTGGCCTGCTGGTCCTTCCTCACGTATTATGCCACCCCATGAATCGTCAGGTCATTATCTGCGCCGTCTTTGTTGTGGGTTTTGTTTTTTTCGCCAACCCGGCACTCGCCGACTCGACCCGGCAAGACAACCATTCTCAGAACCCACATGCGACTTCTGGTGTGGCTACCGCACAATCTGCCGTTCCAGAGACCTGGCACGAAGCCCAGCTCGTACGCAATACCCGACAGCTGACCTTTGCCGGCAGACGCGCTGGCGAAGGCTATTTCAGCCCGGATGGCTCGCAGCTCATTTTTCAGAGTGAACGTGAATCCGACAATCCGTTTTTTCAGATTTATGTCATGAATCGCCTCACCGGGCAGACCCGCCGGGTCTCGCCCGGAATCGGCAAGACGACGTGTGCCTGGTTCCATCCCTCACAAGACAAAGTCCTGTTTGCCTCAACGCATGAAGACCCGGACGCCAAAAAGAAGCAACAGGCCGAGTTGGAAGAACGGCGGGTGGGCTCCCAACGGCGTTACGAGTGGGACTTTGATGAGCAGTACGACCTTTTTGAAGTAACGCTCGATGGACGGGACATGCGGAAGCTGGCCGAGGCAAGGGGCTACGACGCCGAGGGCTCCTGGTCTCCGAACGGCGAGTTTATCGCCTTTGCCTCGAATCGCCACGCCTATACAGTACCTCTGTCAGCCGAGGAGAAGGAGCGCTTTCAGCAAGACCCGTCATCGCAGATGGACATCTACACCATGCGGGCGGATGGGTCGGACGTGCGTCGGTTGACGACCTCGCCGGGCTATGATGGCGGGCCGTTTTTCAGTCCGGATGGAAAACGGCTGGTCTGGCGTCGGTTTTCTCTCGACGGCAAACAGGCCGAGGTCTGGACCATGCGCGTCGATGGGACAGATCAGAAGCAGGTGACGAAACTGGGATCTCTGTCCTGGGCACCCTATTTTCATCCGTCCGGCGACTATCTGATCTTCACGACCAACCGCCACGGTTTTGGGAATTTTGAGCTGTATATCGTGGACACGGATGGGCAGGCCGAACCCGTGCGGGTCACCTATACCGACGGCTTTGACGGTCTGCCGGTGTTCACTCCGGACGGAAAGCAGCTGTCGTGGACCAGCAGCCGGACCGTGGATAAAAAGGCGCAGCTCTTTTTTGCCGACTGGGATGATACCGCGGCCCGCTGCCTGTTGGGGCTCAACTCCACCGACGCGGTATCCCTCCGAACGCACGAGGCGCGAACGTGTGAGTTGCGCCAGAACGTTGCCGAACTCGCCTCTGAGCGCATGGCCGGCCGGCTCACGGGAACGGACGGCGAAAAGCTGGCAACGGAGTACGCCGCCGCGCTACTGGAAAAAAGCGGGCTCGAACCGGCAGGCGATAATGGAACGTTTTTTCAGTCTTTCGAGTTTACCGCCGGCGTCTCTCTTGGTCAGAAGAACGTGTTGCAACAACAGCCCGGGTCAGCGTCAGATCAGGCTCGGGCGTATGTCATTGATACAGACTGGCGTCCGTTGACCTTCTCGCAGGTGGGTGACTTCGAGCCGGCCAGTGTGGTCTTTGCCGGTTATGGCATTGTCGCTCCGGCTGTCGATGAGCACCCGGAATACGACTCCTATGCCCATCTGGATGTGCAAGACCAATGGGTTTTGGTGCTGCGCTATCTGCCCGAAGACATAGACGCTGCTTATCGCCAGCATCTCAACCGCTATGCCAGCCTGCGCTATAAAGCCATGGTTGCCCGCGACCGGGGAGCACGCGGGCTGATCGTTGCGAGCGGGCCGAGGACCACCGTCAAGGCGCAATTGGTTCCCCTCGTCTTTGACGCCTCACTGGCAGGCAGCAGCATCGGGGCGGTGTCCGTGACTGACGCGTTGGCCGAGGTTTGGTTCCAGCAGGCGGGCAGGTCACTGGAAGAGATTCAGGAGACCTTAGATACCGGACAACTCATACCCGGCCTCGGCCTCGACGGTCTGACGCTCGGAGCGACGATCGATATTCGGCAGGAGAAACGCCAGGGCCGCAACGTCCTGGCACGGTTACGCGTGACTGAGGGTACAGCGGATGAGGGTATCGTTATGGTTGGGGCGCATATCGACCATCTGGGCACGGGTCTGGGGAACGGGTCGCTGGCCCGTGAGGATGAAAAGGGCGGCATCCATTTCGGAGCCGACGACAATGCCTCCGGCGTGGCGGCCGTTCTGGGCATTGCCAAAACGCTCGCCGCACAACAAGCCGCAGGCGAAGTGGCCCTGAAGCGCGATATTGTATTTGCTTTGTGGTCGGGCGAAGAACTGGGTCTTCTGGGGTCGAGCCACTTCGCCAGGACCTTCGGCCGGACAGAGCGGCAGACACTCGCCCCTGCCATTGCCGCCTATCTCAATCTAGACATGGTCGGTCGGCTTGATACCGCCCTGGTGCTGCAAGGCGTGGGCTCAAGTTCGGTCTGGCCCGAGGAAATTGAGCAACACAACGCGCCCATCGGTCTGCCCATCACGCTCCAGAACGACAGTTATCTGCCAACCGATGCGACTGCGTTCTATCTCAAGGGCGTTCCCGTTCTGAACGCGTTCACCGGTGGACATGCGGAATACCACTCGCCACGCGATACCGTGGAAAAGCTCAACTATGCCGGGCTCACACAAATTACCCGGCTGATGACCGGCCTGACACGTTCGTTGGCGAGTACCGAGCAGGCACCGAATTATATCCGCATCGAAAAGCCCCGCCACCTCGGCAGCCGCGGCCGCCTACGGGCCTATCTGGGCACGATTCCCGACTATGCCCAGGGGAATGTCACCGGGGTCAAGCTCTCCGGGGTTGCGACCGGCGGCCCGGCCGACCAAGCTGGGGTGCAGGCCGGGGATGTGGTGCGCGAGCTGGCGGGTAAGGCGGTTGAGAATATCTATGACTACACCTTTGTTCTCGGAAGTCTCAAAGTTGACGAGCCGGTCGGTATGACAGTCCTGCGCAACGGGCAGCGGGTTGAATTGACAATCACACCCGCGTCGCGGGAATGAGCCTGGAACCGTACCATGTCTGCCTTAGGGCGAATTCTGCTGGTCCTCTGGGGACTACACCTGTCATGTGTTGCCGTGAGAGCGGCCCTTCCCCTGTCCTGGACCGCCCTGGGGCCGGGTGGCCGGACAATTGTGCGAGTCGTATCAACCGCGACGGTCTGTCCGGCGTTACAGGTGGATGCTGAGCGCTTTCCGTTACACGTACGCGCGCGTCCTGCCCGACCGAACTTTCCCATCCTGGTCTGCGAGGCTGTGTTACCGCCCGATGCTGCCAGCGTCACGCTGGATGGCCGACAACTGCCTCTTTTATCGCGCGCTCCGGAAAGGATCGTCATCCTGGGTGACACCGGCTGCCGGATGAAAAACACCCTGGTCCAGGCGTGTCACGATCCGAATGCCTGGCCCTTTGCCCGAATCGCCCGGAGTGCTGCAGCCTGGAATCCAGACCTGGTGCTCCATGTGGGGGATTATTTTTATCGGGATTCACCCTGTCCGACCGGCAACGCGGCCTGTGCCGGTAATCCGTGGGGAGATACCTGGGCGGCCGCTCAGGCCGACTTCTTCGCACCGGCTGAGCCCTTACTGCAGGCGGCGCCGTGGATATTTGTCCGAGGGAATCACGAGGAGTGTCAGCGGACGGGTAACGCCTGGTTTCGTCTGCTTGATCCCCGTCCCTTACCCCAGGAATGTACCGACCAGACTGAGCCCTATATCGTGCCAATCGGAGCGCGTACGCTGTTCGTCCTGGATACCACGACAGCGCACGACCTGAGGGCGGCGCCCGAGACCGTCACCTACTTCGACACACAGTTGGCGGCGTTGGCTGAAAACCGTCCGGTCTGGCTGCTGTCTCATAAGCCCTTCTGGGCCTTCGGCACGCGGGGACAGGCGCAGGGCAGGGAGGTGCTCTTCCGAACCAATCCGACCCTTCAGGCCGCGGTCCGGCAGGGATTGCCAGACGGCATTGAGTTGGTCCTGTCGGGCCATCTCCACACGACCGAGTTGCTGGCCTTTGCGCAGGGAAAGCCGCATCAGTTCGTGGTCGGGAATGGCGGAACGCTGCTCGACCCGCCGCTGGCAACCGAGTTGGTCGGACTCGACATAGCCGACCGAACAGTCTCACAGGCAGAAACGCTGACCGGCTTTGGCTATGTGACGCTGGAGCGGGGTGAGGAGGGCTGGACGATCACGCCACGCGATACCGCAGGGCTGCCTCGACCGTGCCGCTTCAGGAGTACCGGGATGAGTTGCGCGCCGCAGAACTGAGCAGATCCCCCACGTCTTTCACAACAACGTCGGCCCCGTTGGCTTTGAGTAAGTCGCCGTGACCGCGACGATCAACGCCAACCACCAGACCGAAATTTCCGGCGCGGCCCGACTGCACGCCTGAGATGGCGTCCTCAATCACCACGGCCCGGACCGGCAGCACGTTCAGCTTGTCCGCTGCTGCCAGAAACATATCCGGAGCGGGTTTGCCGGCCAACTGTTCTTGGGCGGCGACCTCTCTATCAACCCGCAGATCAAAGAGGTGCGTAATCCCAGCCGACTTGAGCACGAGTTGACAGTTCGCGCTGGGGGTGACGACCGCGGTTTTCAGCCCCATTTGCCGGACATGGATGGCAAAGGCGGTGCTGCCAGGGAAGGCCTCCACCCCATCCGAGGCAATGACCTGATTGACCAGGCTGTCTTTCTGGTTGCCTAGGCCGTGAACCGTCTCCCAATCGGGAGGCGCGGTCGGACTTCCTTCCGATAACTCGATATGACGTGATTCGAGAAAGCTCCGCACGCCGTCGTCCAGAGCTTTCCCGTCGACATACAGATTATAATCGGTCTGAAGGTCAAAAGGCTGAAGGGAGAGACTGTGAATTTTCGCGTACTGACGCAGAAAGCGGTCAAACATCTGCTTCCAACAGGCAGCATGAATTTTTGCCGTTGCCGTCAGCACGCCGTCCAGGTCGAACAGCACGGCGTCAAAGCGCTCAGGGGTAATAAGATTGGAATCGCTCATTCTCTTATGCTTCTCTGTTCCTTTTTTCGGTCCTCGGACCCTGAGGCCCCACTGTAGCATAATTCCCTGATAAAATTATGGGACTTATATCGAATCTTACCCACGCGCCTCTTAGCCTATTACAGGCGGATGGTACTGTCCTGATTTCAACACCAACTGCCTAATTTGAGGGTGGTGTATGGGTGGTATGCCGGGGGAGTGGGAGTATGATAATCTGGTGGGACGAGAGGGACGCCTTGACAGGCTAAACAGCAATTTGTTTATTGGGAGTCGCAGCGAGGGGAAGCATTGATTATGGCTGTTTTTGCGGTGATCCTCACCCAAGAGAATAATGAGGTCGTTAATCGCCTGAAAGAACTCTATCCGACTGCGCTCCAGTTGAACGATGAGGCGTTTCTTATACAAAGTGACAAGATTACTGAGGCCGTTGCGTCGGGCTTGGGTCTCAGGAAAGAGACCCTCATTGATGAGCATGCAACTGGAGTGGTCCTGAAGTTGACGCTGAACTATGCGGGCTATGGAAATAGCTCTATAGGAGAATGGCTGGAACAGGCACGAGGGAAGGAATGAGCGACCAGCAGATTGGAAACATGGGGAATGGGTCAACGCCCATAAATCCTCCGCCTGACCGGTCGGATATAGAGGCTCGCCTAGCAAGAGTGGAAACGCGTATTGAGTATCTTGCTACGAGAGAGGACGTCCAGACGGTGAGGACAGAGGTTGAAGGAGTGAGAACGGCCGTTCAAGGAGTGGAGGGGAAGATAGAGGGACTCAAGAGTTGGGCTTTAATGCGTATTATTGCCATAATTTGTGCTATTGGGGGGCTAGTCATAGCCGCTCTCAGGTTTCTTCAATAAACCTTCGAATTGTCCCATCCTACCGTTTCGTACCTCTCCACGTCCCACCACAGCCGACTCAAGGCGAGGGCCTTCCTCTTCGTACCTTTCTATTACAGAGATTCTGAAAAGGTGGCAAGGCGGTGACTACCTAATGATACGGCGGGTGTACTCAAAGGCGTAGATATACCAGTGGGCTATCTCCGGTCCACCGCCGCCTTCCCCATAGTTACAGCCGAGATGCGTCGCCCATTCCCGTTCTTTCCGTTGCGCCTCTGTTTTGGTAGAAGCCTCATCTACAATCCGCCAGTTCGTGAGGTTTCTCACCCGGCGGTCCTGCTCCCATTCCCTCCTGCGTCTCTGCGGGTCTGTAGTCATGCCGACTTGACAAGGCATAAGAACTCCTTTCTTGGCTCGTTGCCTCCCTTAGGCCCATTAAATTTACGAGTCCAGGCCACTGCTCTATGTTGCATCTCTGCAATGCCTTGGGGGACAGAGACACTAGAGAGGGAGACCATACAACGCCAGGTGAGCCACGCCCAGGCTATAGGAGAAGGACTCACCCCATACTAGGACTCGGACAGATGGCCCGAGATTGCTTGGAGTTGGATCGCAATCGACCCCAACTCTGCCGCGATTGCTTCTTCCAACAATAACTCTAGCTGCCGTTGTTTGACAGCCGTCAGTTTTTCATCTCTTAAGGGGTCTATATGGGCTAACTCTTCTTTGAGTTTTGTTATCTCCTCATGATTTCTCATATTCACCCTCTCCTCTCTATTCCTCTCCTCACAAGATACAAAAATAGGTAAGCACGATATCAAGCCTGTCAACCCGTAACAGTGTTTTACTAAGCGCCGTATAATAGGATAGACAACTCCGAGACGAGCTGTAACGAAGAGTTGCAAAATTTGTTTTGTCGAGGACCCCTAAGTCGGGTCACTCGTTCAATACAAAAGCCGTATTCAGACATGGGAGTAGCTACCCATGTTGCGGTGAATAGACGAGACCCTTCTGACACTCGCCGAGATGAATGGTGGCAACGGCCCGGCGCCCTTGCCTGTCCGGGCTGCTTGCCTTGTCTTGCGTTTTCGTTGCTGTTCGTCAGAGTCCCCGTACCCGACGAAAGGAAAAACTACTTATGGGACGCATAAATCAGTTGGCGGAAGCATTAGGGGCTTTGAATGAAATCCATCGTACCATCAGCCAACTCCTTGGACGGTCGGCCACTTCGGGCAATATCTGCGAAGTCATTGCCAGCGAAATTCTCTATATTCAATTAGAGAAACGAGCAAACCATCCTGTGTTTGATGGCACGTTTACGCGTGGCCCACTCCAAGACAAGACCGTCAACGTGAAGTGGCGGAATGAGGTGGTCAAAACTATCAATATGAAGGATTCGAACGAGCAGCCCGACTATTTTTTGTCCCTCGTCGGCCCCAGAAAATCCCACGCGAAGGAGACACCATATCATCCCTTTGCCATCGAAGAAGTCTGTCTGTTTGAGACAATACCCTTGATAGCATTCCTCAAAAAAGAGAGGATCAAGATTCGTCACCAAACGCGGGTCCCGGCGCCGGTGTGGGAAAAAGCCCGAATTTATCCTAGCCAGGAGGGAAGCCCGCTTCCGTTGACGCGGACTCAGGAAAATTTGTTCGATATATTTGCCGATTTGAACCGGCGGGGGCAGGGAATTACCGATTGAGGCCACTTGCGGCCAATGGTTCCTCAGGAGCACTATCAGACGAAGCAAGATGATCTTCCGTCTTGATTCTCTCGGACTCCCGTTCCAGGGACGAAATCATACGTTGAAGCGCTTGCTTGGGATCGTAATCCTCTTCGGTCTCGCATTGAAAACGTAGCTTCTCGTTTTCCCAAACAACCCTCATATTCTTATCCTCTTCTTGTTTTTCCTACGACTCCCTGAATATACCATCCACACATAGCCCTGGCACGCGCCCTATCCTATTGTCGCGTTGTGGCATCCAGTCGTATGCGTGACAGCATGAGAAGAGGTATGTGGCGCTGTGTATAATAGGCTAAGAGATCGATGGGTAGGATGGTATATAAGTCCCAAAATTATTACCTGGGTTTTAAAATGAATTGAAACTTCAAATTATCATGATAATTTGAAGTATATGTTCGTACGATCTCTTCATCTTCCAGCGCCCGGTACGGAGACGTTTTTCCTGTGGGGGCCGCGTCAGACGGGAAAGACAACTCTGTTGAAGCATGCCTATCCGGAGGCCGTCTGGATCGATCTACTGAAGGCTGAGGAGTATCGTCGCTATGTGCAGAATCCCGAGCTTTTACGCGCGGAATTAGCGGAACGCGCACCTGCCGGACGTCACGTTGTTATTGATGAAGTGCAAAAGGTCCCCCCACTCCTTGATGAAGTGCATTGGCTGCGCGAAAATCGGGCGTTTCATTTTGCCCTGTGTGGATCAAGCGCCCGCAAGGTGAAACGGGGCCAGGCTAACCTGCTCGGCGGCCGGGCTATTCGCTACGAACTCTTCGGCCTCACTGCACGGGAACTCGGTCCGGTCTGTGTCCTCGACCGGCTGCTGAACCACGGATATCTGCCTCGCATGTATGAGTCGGACCGTCCGCAGCGTCTCTTGAACAGCTATGTTGCCGCCTATCTGAAAGAAGAAGTGGCGGCCGAGGGACTGGTGCGGAACCTGCCCGTCTTTTCTGAGTTTCTGAATATCGCCGCGTTGTCGGATGCCGAACTCGTCAATTTCTCGACCATAGCCCGTGACTGTGGCGTCTCCAGCCACACGATTAAAGGCTATTTCCAAATTCTCGAAGACACACTGTTGGGGCGCTGGCTACCGGCGTATAGAAAGCGGCCGAAACGCCGGCTCATCGGCGCGCCCAAATTTTACTTTTCCGATGTGGGCGTGGTGAACTACCTGGCGCGACGTGGCAGCGTACAACCAGGGTCGGAGCTGTATGGAAAGGCTTTTGAGAATTGGATATTCCACGAGTTGAGTGCCCATAATGCCTATGCCGAGGCATTTGCGACGTTGAGCTATTGGCGCTTGGCCAGTGGCATCGAGGTGGATTTCATTATTAACGATATGCACGTCGCTATCGAGGCAAAGGCGAGCAGGAGAATCACGGACGATCATCTCCGCGGCCTGCGTCACCTGATCCAGGACCACCCTCAGGTTGGAGAGCGGATCGTTGTTTGCCTGGAACCCAAGAGCCGTCTGACTGACGACGGCATCCGTATTCTGCCTGCTGCTGAGTTTTGCCACAGTCTGGAGCGGGGTCATATATTCTGATGTTGGCCGGGGTAACAATAGGCAGGAAAACGCGTGAGGCTCTGAAGAGTGATGGCCCACCGCTCTTTCGGTGAGGTGCAGTCTGATGCGACCATACGAACAAGGCGTTCTCTTCCCAGAAGAGATGACCCCTCAGGCTGGCCAGACGGCTCCGTCCGAGGCTCTGCCCATATGTGAAACGCCTGACTATACCTTGGTGACGGAATCCGCTCAGCTCGAGCGTGTACTGCCCGGCCTGCATGCCGCTCCCATCTTATCCTGCGATACCGAGACAACCGGGCTCGACTTTCGGACAGACTCCCTCCGGCTCATCCAGATTGCGACACCCGACCACGCCTATCTGTTTGATGTATGTCGCATCCCCATTGCCGCGCTCTTCCCCCTGTTCAGTGCCCCGCGTCGCTGGCTGTTTCATAATGCCAAGTTTGATCTGAAATTTCTTGTCTTCGCGGGTTGTCCCTGGCCTGATACCGTCTTTGACACCATGTTAGCCAGCCAGGTGCTCAAAGCCGGGCTGCGCGTCCGCCATAGTCTCGAAGAGGTGGTGGAACAGGAATTGGGTCGAGCCCTGCCGAAACACTTGCAAACTGCCGACTGGTCGGGAGAACTCAGTCCTGCCCAGTGTGAGTACGCCGCCCGGGATGTGGGGGTGCTGTGGCCGCTGTACGACCGCTTGCGTCCGGCCCTGGCCGAGGCGGGTCTGGAACGGGCGGCGGAGATTGAATTTCGCTGCGTCAAGGCACTGGCCTGGCTGGAACTCGCCGGTATCGCGTTTGACGCTCAAGGCTGGCTGGCGCGGACGCTGGAAGATGAAGCCCAACTCGAAGCGCTCTCGTACCAACTGGATCGTCACGCCCGGGATATCGGCATGTCCATCAACTGGGCGTCATCGCAACAAATCAAGGCCCTGTTCCAGACCCTCGGGATCGAACTGCCCAATGTCCGCTCTGCCACGCTCAGGAAAATCGATCATCCCATTGCCGCGCTTCTGGTCAGCCACAAAGAAGTCGCTAAACGGGTCAGTACCTATGGTCGGGGAGTGATCGACTCGTTTTTCGATGCGGACTCGGGCCGGGTGTATCCGGTGTATTTTCAGAACGGGACAGCCACCGGGCGCATGAGTTGCGGCGGCCCAAACATCCAGCAGATCCCAAAGGCGCGCGCCTTTCGCGCCTGCTTTTGCGCCGCTCCGGAAAGGGCTTTGATCAAGGCCGACTATTCCCAGGTCGAACTGCGGATTGCCGCGGTCCTGGCCAACGACCCGACCATGCTGCAAGCGTTTCGAGAGGAAACCGACCTGCACGCCCTGACGGCCTCACGCATCCTGCACATCCCGCTGAACCAAGTCGAACCGCACCACCGCCAACTCGCCAAGAGCGTTAATTTCGGCCTGCTGTACGGTATGGGGGTGAGCGGCTTGAAACAGGATGCGGAGGCAAAGTATGGTGTCCGCATGTCCGACCGGGAGGCGGCCCAATATCACCGCGCGTTCTTTCTGACCTATCAGGGCATTGCCCGCTGGCATCAGCAGGCCAAACAACAGGCCGAGCAGGTGAGGCACCAGAAGAGTAGCCTCGAAACCCGTACCCTCACTGGTCGCCGTTTTCTGGGGGTCCGACACTTTAACGTGCTCCTCAATATCCCGGTGCAAGGGACGGGGGGCGACGGCTTCAAGCTCGCTCTGGCGCGACTGTTTGAACACCGCGACCAAGTGCCGCAGGCGACACCCGTTGCCTGCGTTCACGACGAAATTCTGGTCGAAGCGCCCCTGGCCGATGCTCAAGCCGCCCAGGCCTGGCTGACCAGCCATATGGTTGAAGCCATGCAGGAGATCGTGGCGGACCGGGTTCCGATTGCAGTCGAGGCGGTAATCGGCAAAAACTGGGCCGGCGTACCGCTGGACGATTAGCCGCAGACAGCCCCAGGGCTGCGGCTACAAGAAGGAATGGTATTGTCGGAGCGCCAGTTGCTGCGCTACAAGTACAGGCGCGAGGGCAGGGGGTCAGAAAAAATCTCGAAGCGCTCTCGTTGGGCGCATGCCAAGAGAACACCTTGCTGATATTCAATTCCTCCCCCGAGGGCGCTGGAGCCGAAAAAGACTCCTCGACGCGCTGGCAGAGACGTTCTCCATCCATAAAGAGCCGCTCACAACCGAGCGGCGGACTCAGTATGACACGGCGGACTGGCAACTCAGCCTGTACCGTCTGGCCCTGGGTGCGAACGCGAAGACGCTTGTCCTCCGGTCATATGATGCCGTCTTCCCGCTTGAAGAGCTGCCGTGTCCCAGTCTTCCTGCGACTGCCACGGATTTGCCGCCTAGCCGTTTGCGAGAGCGCCTGGTGGCGCTGATTGACGACCTTCCGCTCACCCCGCTCTTCAGGCTGCACACACGTATCATCCCGATACGGATACTCGACCAGCGCCAGAAGACAACGGTGCGCCTGATTATTGAAGAGCACACGCTCGCTAAGAAAAATCAACGGCGTTCCCTTCGACCACGTATCTGGGTCCAGCCGCTCAGGGGTTATCAGCAAGAGGCACACCGATTAGTGCTGTGGTGCAGGGAGCAAGACCTCATACCAGCGACCGAGAGCGCTCACCAAGAGGTGTTGGCGACAGCCGGTCGCTCTCCGGGGAAATATTCGGTCAAACGTCCGCTACCGATACAGCCGGAAGTCCCGGTTGAGTGGGCAGTCCGCCGTCTCTTGCGCCTACTCCTGGCCATGATGCGCTACAACGAGCGGGGCCTGCGTCAGGGGGATGATCCGCTTTATTTGCACGACTTTCGGGTTGCCGTCAGACGGGCACGCTCCCTGCTCGGACAGACTCGTGAGGTTTTTCCCAGAAAAGCAGTACAGCGGTTTCGAAAAGACCTGGCTCAGCTTGGCCGGTCCACCGGGAGCGCACGGGACCTGGATGCTTTTCTCCTGGTGCAGGACACATACCGTCAACGGCTTCCGGCTGACAGCCGGGCCGCCCTTCAGCCGTTTTCCGCCTTTCTCCAGCAGGAACGGAGGGAACACTATCGGACCCTGATAAAGACCTTTGAGGCTAAGCGCTACCGGGCAGTGCTCCGAGAGTGGGAAGCGTTTGCCGGCCAGCCTGAAGACAGCGACTCCCATACCCCAGCCGTCAAAGAGTTCGTCCCCGACCGGGTGGTCGAGAAATGCCGCGCCCTCGTCTCAATCGAGCCGAACAGCCTGCAACACGCCGACAGTGAGCAACTCCACAGGCTGAGAATCGAATGTAAAAAACTCCGCTATCTGCTGGATTTTTTTATTATCGCCTTGCCTGACCTCCCTGTCCGAGACGTGCTCAAGCAGTTGAAGCGCGTCCAGCGGACCCTAGGCCGGATACAGGATATCAGTGTACAGAGTGCCCTCATCCAGGAGTTCAGTACGACCGGCGGCGGTTTTGCTTTTCACGAAAATGGTACGCGCCCCGCCCTGGAAGTCCTGCTCACTTCGCTGACTTCAGAGCGGCAGGCTCTGCAACAGCAGGTTGTGGAGGAGTTTCGGGTGTTGATTGCGGTGGTGGCTCCGATGATCCTGCCATTGAGCGATCCTGACCGGGTTGAGATTGCCGGGCCGCAAGACCAGCAGGATCAGCAAGAGCCGGCGTAGCGTCTGGGTGAGCTTGGTTCAGTATAGCTTCCATTTCTGTCCACAACTGTTCATACGCCTGGGACGCCCGGGAATGCGGAAGCGAGACGAGGACCGGCTCCCGGTGGACGCCCATGTTTTCGACATCGACAAGATATGGGATGGCCTGTGAAAGGGCTTCGGGGTGAGAAGTGGTCAGTTCCTGCATGACAGACCGATGCAGTTTTTTTTGCCGTTCCACCATAGAGAAAAACGTGCGGAGTTTATCGGGGTTGTAGCCGTGTTTGGTGTAAAACGTCCGGAGCTGCTGATACGCATGGACCGACAGGGGTGAGGGGACAATGGGAATCAGGATGTAATCTGCGGCATAGAAGACGTTTTGCGCAATCAGGTCCACCCCGGACGGACAGTCGAGGACCACATACTGGTATTCGTCCCGGAGCGCGGCCAAGCTACGGTGCAGGCAGCGTGCCGGATGTTTGGTTTGCTGAAACACCTGTGTCAGGTGGCGGTGAGACAATGCCCCGGGAAGCAGGTCCAGGCGTACAAAATCGGTCGCCTTGATGCTTTTTTCAAGTTGCTTCCCGCCGCGCGCAAACACTCTCTTCTTGGCTTTGAGCTTGGGTTGGACGCGAAAGTAATAGGTTGCCGAGGCCTGAGGGTCAAGGTCGCAGAGCAAGGTCCGAGCTCCGGATTGCGCGGCCAGATAGGAAAGATTGACCGCCGCGGCCGTTTTCCCCACCCCTCCTTTCATATGGTAGAGCGCTAATACCTGCATTTCACTCAAACCCCGGCTGTGCCCTCTCCTTGCGGTACATCAAGCGGGCAATAGTGACAATGGGAGCGATGAAGCATAGTGTGTCTACACTAGCACGCGAAGGGGGGAAGCCAATGGCAGGCATGAGTATTGACAAACTGAAGCAGATTTTACGCGAAAAACAGCTTCCGGCGGATGTTGAGCCGCCGGTTGAGGCCATGCGCAAAAGCATGGAAAAGCTGGCCTTCCTGGCCGCGGATGATATTGAAACAGAAGCGGTAAGCGTGGCGAACCGTGCCGCAGAATGGGTCCGTGCCCCCGGCAGTCAGGCCGAGCGGGCCATCCTCTATCTGCACGGTGGGGGCTATGTGGTCGGCTCGATCAATACGCACCGGTCGCTGGCCGGAGAAATCTCCCGATGTGCCCAAGCCGCCGTGTTGCTCGTGGATTATCGTCTGGCGCCGGAAGAGCCTTTTCCCGCTGCGGTTGACGATGGAGTCGCATCACTCAGATGGCTGATCGAGCAAGGGTTTTCACCAAAAAACCTGGCCATTGGCGGGGACTCGGCCGGGGGCGGCTTGACCCTGGCGACCTTGGTTGCGGCGCGTGACAAAGGAGTCCCCATGCCCGCGGCCGCGGTGGCGATCAGCCCGTGGTCGGATATGACCTGCTCGAACGAGTCGTATCAGACCAGAGCCGCCGCCGATCCCATGGTAACGGCCCACGGTCTCAGACGCATGGCGGGACTCTATGTTGGCGACAGCGACCCCACGCATCCGTATGCGTCGCCCAATCTAGCCGATCTCAGCGGCTTACCACCGGTGTTGATCCATGTCGGTCGGGACGAGATTCTGCTGGGTGACGCCATGATATTCGACGAAAAGGCAAAAGCGGCGGGCGTCGAGTGCAGCCTCGAAATCTGGGACAATATGATCCATGTCTGGCACGCCTTCCATCCCATGCTGGATGAGGGCAAAAGAGGCATTGAACGGGTAGGAGAATTCCTGCGCGAAAAATGGGCTGCGGCCTAGGAGAGCCGGAATGAGGGGTGGACCTTGCGTCTGCCCTCACTCTCCCCAATATTCCGCATCCAAAACCTGTTCGACGGTAAACGGACACTGCGCTGGAAACGCCTCCTCGCTCAGTCCGGTCTCATCGACAGCATCCGCCCGGGCCGCGGGATAGGCGTTCGCCAACATCTGGGCCGGTTGGCTCGTCAGGCTCGGACTGTCCTGCAGAAGGGCCTGAATTTCAAGGCGTCCGTTCCGAATAGATTTGCGCCAGGAGGGCGTACGCCTGTCTGACTGATAGCGCCACTTGAGCAAATGCAGAGTCACGTTTCTGATGTGGCTTTCCAGGGCCCGGCGCTCGCGGTTCTCCATGTCTTCCAACTCCTCCGCAACATGTGCCGCGTCAATCTCAGCCAACCGCCCTTGTCGAAGGAGAGCCGCAGTCTGAAAAAGCCAGGCGTGGAAATCTTTGTCGTACAAGCTGGGATCGGGCAACGGAGTGGATACCGCCGTACTCATGAGGATACCCCTCACTGTCAGATGTTTCCCCAAGCATAGGCTCTTTCTCTCCCGCTGACCACAGTTCGCCCGCGGTGCTGCTTCCCCGGCTGTCAAGCCCGTGGTAAGTTTCCGGCCATGAACCCGGCGCGGAAACGAGCCACCTATGCGGATCTGCTCCAGGTCCCTGAGCGTTTTGTTGCGGAGATCATTGATGGCGAATTGACGACCGCTCCAAGGCCGTCCTTCCCCCATGCACGCGCAGTTTCGATTATCTCCCGCCAACTTGACCCCTTTGACCGGGAGACTGGTGGCCCGGACGGTCCTGGGGGCTGGTGGATTCTCTTCGAGCCGGAAGTGCATCTTGGCGCGGACATCCTCGTCCCGAATATCGCCGGGTGGCGCAGAGCGCGTATGCCCGTGCTGGAGGATGTGCCGTATAGCGAATTGGCCCCTGACTGGGTGTGTGAGGTGGTGTCGCCCGGCACGGGCCGTAGCGACCGGGTGCTTAAAATGCCGATCTACGCCCGAGAGCAGGCAGGTCATTTGTGGCTGGTCGATCTCGGCCTGTGCACCCTGGAAGTGTATCGTCCGGAAACACAACGCTGGGTCGTGGTGAGTACCCACGGCGGGAATGAAATGACACGGGTCGAACCCTTTGAGGCGATTGAGATTGACCTGGGCCGCTGGTGGCTGGAGCAGGAAGAATAAGGAAACGCATGAACGACGAACAGATTACCCAATTCAACGCAAAACAACGCCAGGCGTTTGATAATGTGTACGACCGTTTTCTGGTCGAATTACCCCAGGATGTCTGCGCCCGCATGGAACGTATCGTTGCCGCGCCCGACATTCAGGCGGGAGAAAACGTACTGGATGTCGGGACGGGGACGGGGGCACTCATGCCCGACATTCGGAAGTATCATCCCGGCCACATCTACGCCTGCGATCTGTCAGGCAAGATGCTGGAGCAGGTCGCGAACCGTTACCCCGAAGTCGAACGCCACCAATGTGACATCCGGGACCTGGACCTGCCCGACGCCTGTGTCGATGTGGTCTTCATGAATGGCATGTACGGCAATATCGCGGACAAGCCTGGAGCGCTACGCAATATCATGCGCATGCTGCGACCGGGCGGGCGGGTCGTGATCAGTCACCCGGAAGGCCGGGAGTTTGTTGAAGGGCTCGTCCGCTCGGAGCCGTTTCCGATTACGGCGCTACCCTCACAGGACGAAGCGTATTCCTTTCTCGGGTCGTATGGCTTGACGGTGACGCAATATACGGACGAGGAAAAATTGTTGATCGTTGTTGCGGTCAAGCAACAGTAGGGATGTCGGATTACGCCCTGCTAAGCCGACCTACGGGACTCTCGATTGCGACGTTGTTCAGCAACGGAAACGCGACACAATTTCAACGCTTCCTCGCATTTTTTTTGTGGAGCCCGGAATTCTAGGGTTCTTACCACGTACGCGGCAAGTGCTTGGGTGTCTTCACTCGACGGGAAAGGCTCCTTCCATGACAAGTCCAAAAAGGAGGACAGCGCAAGACGATATAAGGTAGCTGCGTGAGAAGTTATTAGGCGACCGGATATGGGAAGAAGTAAGTTCTCACGTGCGACCGGATTCCCGTGCAGAAAGTCATTTCTGCAAGAGTAGATATGGTTGTATAGCCAACAGGCCAAACCCTTTTGCTCTCTCCTCCTTCCACGTCTAATCGGGAATCGCCTATATGCACACGTTTTGTCTATCCAGGGTATTTTTTGGAGAAGATCAAATACTTTGGATAGGTTAGCTCGACCGTCACCTCCGGGATGAACAAGAATTTCAAAGGCTGCCGTCCACAAGCCAGCCATTCTGCCGTCATCGTGGATGACAAAATCGGCTCCCGCAGGAAGGAGACAGGCTCGGTTCGCCATGTTCAGAGATCGAAAGAGCGCAATGTTAGCCCATTGTGGATTGGCGGTCTCATATCGTGCCCTCCAGCGATGAAGAAGCTCCTGTAAGAGCGGCTCATCAAAGTCTCGTCGGTGCAAGGTCGTCCGTGACAATTCGGGGGATGAGTGTCCTCTAAACTGATCAACATCGTGGAGCGCCAGCGTAGCCGGTGTGTGTGCGATGATTGTTTCGTAGTGCTGATCGAGCATCCAGGGATAGACCCAGAAGAAACTGGAATACGTGACTCGATGAAAAGTGTTGCTGTTGATTATGGCTCGTGATCTCGCTAGTGGCACCGTGGATGCAACAAGAAGATCGCGAAAGCTGGCGGCTACATCCAACTTCCTAAAGGATTCTGGAGCATCGGTTCGGCGAATCATGAGCGTCGGCGAAATACGATTTCTATGGGTATCCTGAAACTGACTCATGAAAGTTTGAAAACTTCCGTGTTCCCTTTTGAGTCGTTCAACACGGGGATCAGAGGCGGGAACGAGCGCGAAGATAGGACTCTCGACGGGCTCATCCAAGTCAATATTTGGTAACGCCCAGATAGGTTCCCAAGTCATTTCGCGGCTACATCCCCCGA
The DNA here is from genome assembly GCA_022826945.1 of Candidatus Binatia bacterium. GTDB lineage: Bacteria > Desulfobacterota > Binatia > Bin18 > Bin18 > Bin18. The sequence continues at coordinate 91,423 of JAJDTY010000050.1, read as the reverse complement.
GGCGGCGACTGTCTGACATTGTGCCAGAAATACTGGCCGTCGGTCATGTACCCTTCCCAAACGGGAGAGGTCCACATACGGATTAGCCACAGGCGTAATCCGACACTCCCGGCGTATCGGTTACCACCACTATCGCCCCAATCCGCCGCGCCACCTCCGCAAAATACAATACCTCCTCCAGCATCAACGCCCGTCCCAGCACCCCCCGCTCCCGGTACGACAACCACTTTTTAAGCACCTGATAACCGCCGAGTTTGTAGCGCCAGACGGTAGCCGGGACGTTACGCCAATAGGCGTTGCCGTTCAGGTAAATGTCGAACGTGGTCTGACCGAGTACGCCGATGGCATCCCCCAAAACGGCACGTTCGTCTGCCGTGTACTCACGTTCGACCACTCTCCCTTGGCCGGGCATCACGGACTCGCCCGTGCCGTAATGCCCCCACCTGGCGGTCAGGGCGAAATCGTCTCCGACCATGTTTCGTTCGTCTACCGTGGCGGGGACGGCAATGGTGGTGATGTCCGGGCGCAAGGTTCCGGTCGTCACACCGGGCACCGGGGTTTCGGGATCAAGCAGGGCGGCCAGTTCGCGCCCCCGTGCAGCGGAGCGAGCAAGGGTTTCAGCCGCTTCGGAAGCGTCTCCATCGGGCCAGCCGGAGAGTGGGACACGCGGCCATTCCATACGGAGCGCTCCGGCATTGGCTTCACGGTAGGTAGAGTCGTGCAGCACGGCCAGAACATGGTGAAAAAAGTCTTCAACGCTGGCGTTGAGATATCTGAGGTAACGCTGTGCGGCTGGTGACAGGTTAGGGCGACGTTTTGTGTTGTTCCCAGCGGTTTCGAGGCCATCGTCATTGCGGAGCCACAGGGGAAAGAAACTCGACAGGCCATTGCCAAAATTATCGGCAAGATGACGAACGAATGTTCCACGTAAGAAATCTTCCTTCGCTTCCCGCTCCCTGGCTTCCAACCACACATTCCCCTCGAACACATGCGGCCTATAATCGGCCCGCTTTTCGTCCAGTAGCTTCGTTTCCCCTTCCCAATACAACCACCGATTATCGAAGGGTCGGTAGGCGAAGCGGATAAAGCCTTCTTCGTTCGGGCCACCACGCGCAAGCAGGGTGTCGCGTACTGCCCGAGAGTCGAACCGCGCCGTCGTCTTCATCACCCCCGGATAACGCTGGGCGATCTCTTCATGACTCAAGTCCGCATTGAAGTACGCGGCAACCCGCTCCTTGAGCCGGTCAAGGTCAGTATCAACGAGAAACCCATCTCGGCTGGTCTTCACCCCTGGAAACGACACCGGGAACAACTCGGGCAGCGCTGGCCAGTCGAAATACTTCGTACTGACCGCCGTTCGCACCAATGGCAACCCCAGCGGCAACACCGGTTCGATAGCCTCATAGAGCGTTGCCGGCTCTACCTCCGCCGTCTCCAACAGTTCCTCCCGTTTCGCCTGCCCCCACAGATGTCGAAAGCCAATAGTTTCAGCCGGTGTGTGAGCGGCCTTGCGGATCAGCGTGGTAATGGCCGTCCCCACCTGAATCCCTACCTGGTCACTGGGCGTGGAAAAGATACTCGGGTCAGGTGTCCCATCTGGGGTGGTCTTGCCGGTCTTGTATTTATCGCCATTGAGACAATCAATCCGAATGGCGTCAAACGCCTCCAGATACCGCTCTCGCATCCCGGTGAACGACAACCCATCCAGCCACGAATAGTTGGAGATGAAACATACCACCCCTTGCCCGGTCTTCTCGGCAATCCGGCGTTCCGCCATACGGAAGAAACGCACATACAGATCGTTCAAGCCTTGGCCTTCGGGCCGCCGTACCCGCTTGGTTATGCGGTAGGCTTCTGACAATACCCGCTCTTCGTCTACGGCCATCCCGGCAAAGCCGTTGTAGGGTGGGTTACCGAGAATCACCAGAATCGGCGTGTTCTGCTTGATCCGCTCGGCCCGGTCACGTTCTTCTTCGAGTTCGGGAAACGGTAAGGGTTTGGTGGTGTGGGGCTCCCAGCCGGTCAGGGCGTTGGTGAGGAAGACGCCGGGCCGTTCATTCCCGTCGTCTGCAAGGGGCGCATCCAAGTCCTGCATGGTCAGCCCGACTTGTAGGTGGGCCACCACGAACGGGGCGGGCATAATCTCGAAACCGAATACTCGATGCATGGCAGCCTGTTTGACCCGCGCACCAGCGAGCGCGCCCATGCCTCGGCCTTGCAGATTCTCCGCAATCCGGCGCAACACCTCCGCCAGATACGCCCCGGTGCCGCAACACGGATCGAGTACGTAGACATTGTCCGCAGCGAGTCCGTCCGGGATATGCAGATCGTCTTTCAACGCCTTATCCACACGGGCCACCATGTAGCGGACGACTTCGGCGGGCGTGTACCAGACGCCGAGTTGTTTGCGGAGGTCGGGGTCAAAGGCTTCAAGAAAAGGTTCGTAGAAGTAGGGTACAGCCTCACCCTCGTTGAAGCGGGCGAAGAAGGCCGCGCGGTCCACGCGGTTGAGGGCCGCAGCGGTCCAGTCCAGGACTTCGACTAGCCCGAGCGGTTGCAGCCGGCTCGGACTGGAAATCTGCTGAAACAAGGCCGCCAGGACGGGGGCGCGGAGATGCCACACAGCTTCGTGCCAGTTGAACGTTCTCCTCGGGGAAGGCTCTTGTCGTGCCCACAATACCCAGGCGGAGAACACCCCGTAGAACAGGGTCTGCACCAGCGTGGAATAGAAGAAGCGGGTTCCCTTGTCGCCCTCAAAGCGCACCCCCAAGGCTTCTTCCAAGGCGATCCGCAGGGCCGTGAGTTGTGGGAGGTCGCCAGCGGCCTCAACGCGGGTAAGGGCATCGCGGGCATACGAGGCGAGCAGCCACGCTAGGTCTTTCGGCTCGGTCAGGGCGGCCCGGTGAGACAGGGCGCGGCAGAGATATTCTCCGAGCCCGGCACCAACGGTACGGGCAAAGGTGCGGGGCGTGTCTAAGCGCCTGGTAAAGTCTCCAGCGGTCTCTGCCAGCCGAAAGGTTTCGAGTGTAGCCGGCTGTCCGGCGGTGTCTTCGCCCACCAGGACGAAGTCGAGTGTGTTGGTGACCAACACCAGACGATAACGCTCCCAATAGCGGCTCACCTGAGCGGACGCTGCGGTCAGCCAGGTATCGTCACTGATGGATTTGACTTCGACCACGCCACGCTCGGGGGTCTGGCCTTCCTTGAGCCGGCCTTTCTGTAGCTGCTTGGCGGCATACAGGCCAAAATCGGGATGACCCGCGCCCTGGTCGGCCAACTCGCCAACACAGAATACCTTGGGTTTGAGCGTACCGCCCACGGCGTTGAGCAGATTCGCCAGCGGCCCATAAGAGGACCGCTCTGCGGTGGCTCCACCGGAGGCGCGTATCCGGCGGAGGTCGGTCAGGTAGTCCTCGACTGCGATGGTCAGTTTAGTGTTTGTTCCAGGCATTCCGTCTGTTGTCGCTGAGTCCAGGCCGCCGAGCAAGACCTGTGCGGGCAAACCCACTCCGGCCCCCGTATCAAGTACGGGGCCGTCCCTTCGACTGGCCAGGGTAGGGGCAATTCATGAATTACCCCTACGGAACTACCCATGCTTGTCTAGAAAATAATCGATCAACCGGCGGGAGATACTGATACGACCAGGGATGGCGGGCATGGCATCCGGGCTGAACCAGGCCGCTTCGGCGATTTCCACGCCATCCACTTCAATCTCGCCCGCTGCATACTCGGCGGTAAAACCGAGCATGAGCGAATTCGGAAACGGCCACGGCTGACTGGCAAAATACCGAATATTATCGACCGTGATGCCGACTTCTTCCTTGATTTCTCTGGCCACGCATTCCTCTATGGTCTCGCCGGGCTCCACAAAGCCGGCCAGCACGCTGTACATCTTGGTCGGGAAGTGGGGCGAACGGGCGAGTAGGATTTTTCCGTCGCGCTCTACCATGACAATAATGGCGGGCGACAATCGGGGAAAGCTCAGGAGCTGGCACTTGGGGCAGCGCTTGGCCCGCTCGTCCGATTTGGTTTCGTTGCGGGTCCCGCACCGCCCGCAGTACTGATGGGTACGGTCCCACTCGACGATCTGGACAGCGCGGCCACCCAGCACGAACAAATCCTCCTCCAGTCCGCCGTGCGCATGGCGGAGGTCCTTGAAGTCCAAGTGGTCGGGCAGCGCTGCGTCCAGTACATCAACGGCATAACACGCCTGTCCGTCGTAGCGCCCGAGATAATGCCGATTTCCCGCAGAAACCCCTAACTCTTCAAAGCGCTCCAGGCAGGGGACTTGAAACGTCTCACCGTGCTTCTGAAGCAGGAGTCGGTTGCGGTGAAAGCCGAACCACCAGGCCGGGCCGGACAGGTCGTGGGGCGGTGCGACCTCGGAAATAAACGTCCTCCGCATGCCAAAGATCGGCTGGCCGTGGGAGTGTGGCGCATTGCGGGCAGGCATACCCAAATCCTCCAGTCTTGGTATGGTCAGCGGTACCGTATTGGCAAAGCATAGCAAACCCGCCCCCGACTGTATCCCCCAGACTCTTCGACTTCGTCGCGCTCCGCTCAGGGCGAACGGAAAACCGGGGCCGGACTAGGATTTCCGCAGCAGCCTGATACATAGGGCAGACCGACGAGAGGAGTACACTATGGATCTCAACTATTCTCCTGAAGAAGTGGCCTTCCGTGATGAAGTCCGCGCCTGGCTCAAAGACAACCTGCCGGACGAGTTGCGCGACAAAGTCGTCAATTATGAAGAGCTGACCAAAGAAGACTTGCTGCGCTGGCAGAAAATCACGGCCGAGCGAGGCTGGGGCGCGCCTGACTGGCCGGAAGAGTGGGGCGGAACAAACTGGACCATCGTGCAGCGGCATATTTTTGAAGAAGAATGCGGCTATGCTGGCTGCCCGCCGCGTATTCCCTTTGGCGTGTCCATGTGTGCGCCCGTCCTGCACAAATTTGGCACGCAAGAGCAGAAACAGCGCTTTCTGCCCGGCATGTACAATGGCGACATATTCTGGTGCCAGGGCTACTCCGAGCCGGGCTCAGGTTCGGACTTGGCTTCGCTCAAGACGAGCGCGGTCCGGGAGGGGGACAGCTTCGTCGTCAACGGCCAGAAAATCTGGACCACCTGGGCCCAGCATGCGGACTGGATATTCTGTCTGGTGCGGACCAGCGCCGATTTTCCAAAGAGACAACAGGGCATTTCCTTTTTGCTCATGGATATGAACACGCCGGGCATCAGCATCCGGCCGCTGATGCTCATGGATGGCGGCCATGAAGTGAACGAGGTGTTTTTTGACGATGTACGAGTCCCGGCGGAAAACCTCGTCCACGAAGAAAACGACGGCTGGACGGTCGCCAAATATCTCTTGGGCTATGAGCGCCTCGGCACAGGCAACACCGGCGCGTCAAAGCGAGAAGTGCTGCGCCTGAAAGAACTGGCGGCCCAGCAGTCCAAAAACGGCAAACCGCTCATTGACGATCCGCGCTTCCGCGACCGACTATCCCGAGTGGAAGTCGAGCTGATGGCTTTGGAGATCACCAATCTGCGTTTTCTGGACCAGATGCGCGGCGGACGGGCACCCGGCGCGGAAGTCTCCTTGCTCAAGATTCGCGGCACGGAAATCCAACAGGCGCTCACGGAACTCATGCTGGAAGCGGTCGGACCGCTTGCCCAGCCGTTCCAGTCGCTGCACGCCACGGACTTTGACCAACAAACGGCCAGTATCGCCCCGCGCTACTGCAATTACCGCAAGACCTCGATCTATGCGGGTTCCAATGAGATCCAGCGCAATATCATCGCCAAGGCGTCCCTCGGGCTGTAAACCGGATGTGTAAACAGGAGACCGCAGCGTGAATTTCGACTATAGCGAAGAACAACAACTGCTGGCCCAGAGTGTCCGGCAGTTTCTGACCAAAGAATACACCTTTGCCGCTCGCCAAGCGATCATCGAGTCCGACCAGGGCTATAGTGAGCAGGTTTGGACCACGTTTGCCGAAATGGGCTTGCTGGGCCTGCCCTTTGCGAGCGAGGTTGGGGGCTTTGGGGGAAGCGCGGTAGACCTGATGCCGGTCATGGAAGCAATAGGCGACGGGCTGATAGTCGAGCCCTATCTGGCCAGCGTCGGTCTGGGTGGACAGCTCATTGCCCGGGGCAGCAGTCAGACCCAGCAGCAAGAGATTCTGCCGGCTCTCATTGCCGGTCGGTGCAAGCTGGCATTCGCCCAAACCGAACGCGAGGCGCGCTATAATCTGGCCCATGTCGTCTGCCGGGCAGAGAAGACCGATAGCGGTTATCGGCTGGAGGGCGAGAAATGTGTCGTCCTGCACGCGCCCGGCGCCGATAAACTCATTGTGTCGGCGCGCACCGCAGGCTCTCCCACCGCTGCGGACGGTATCAGCCTGTTCATAATAGACCCGAGCGCACCAGGCGTGACGCTCACGCCCTATCGGACGATTGATAATTTACGCGCCGCGGATGTGCATTTCGCCGGAACGGTCGTTCCCGCTGGTGCGCTGATCGGCCCGGAAGGACAGGCCCTGCCGCTGATCGAAGCCGTGGTGGACTATGCAACCGCCCTGGTCTGCGCGGAAGCGGTTGGGGCTATGCAGTTTGCGAACGACACCACGCTTGAGTACCTCAAGACACGGAAGCAGTTCGGGGTGCCGATCGGTTCGTTTCAGGCCCTGCAACACCGCATGGTGGAGATGACGATCATCGCTGAGCAGGCCAGATCCATGGCCTGTCTGGCCTGCGTGAAGGCCGACAGCGCGGATGCCGACGAACGTCGTCGGACCATATCCGCGGCAAAAATCCATATTGCCGACGCCTGCCGTCACATCAGCCAGGAAGCCGTTCAGTTGCATGGGGGGATGGGCATGACTGAGGAATTGAAAGTCAGTCACACGTTTCGCCGCCTGACCATGATCGCCCAGACCTTTGGCGACGCGGATCACCATTTGGAGCGTTTTGCCGCCAGCGGATAGGGGGGAGACCACTTTCTTTGCACTCTATCTCTGGTACGGTAGGAGTGTCTTTCTTCTCCACAAGAAGCACACATGAAGGAAGCTGCCTCGAAAGCGCTGGAAGTGATGGGAACCATTGACGAGCAGCATCAGTTGCATCTGGACGCTCCGCTTCCGCTCTCCGGTCCGAGTCGGGTGAGGGTCATTATTGTCTTCCCGGAAGAGGCTGACGTTGCCGATATGGATGAGAAGGAGTGGCTGCGGGCGGCGGGGCAGAATCCTGCCTTTGATTTTCTGAAAGACTCCTCGGAAGACCGCTATACGCTGCGTGACGGGAAGCCTTTTCGTGACCAAGGGTAAGATCGTTCTTGTTCCCTTTCCTTTTGACGACCTGTCCACACGAAAGGTTCGACCGGCGGCCTGCCTGACCGAGGCGGTCGGACCACACCGCCATCTTGTTCTGGCTTTTATTACCAGTCGTATTCCCGACCCGTTGTTGGATAGTGATCTTGTACTTGATTCGGAGCATCCCGATTTTACCGAAACGAGGCTGCAAGTCTCTTCTACGCTGAGCCTTCACCTCCTTATGATGGTAACAACCAGTCTGATTCAGCGTGAGCTTGGTGAGCTGTCATCGGAATTGCAGTCCCAAGTCGCGAGTAAGCTACAACGGTTATTTGGAATGTAGCCAGAGATGTGATTTTCGTCTCGTCAGATCGCGTAGCGTGAGAACGGTCTCTTGAAAAAACAGGCATAGTGCTAACCGACTGACAGGGACGGTCGGTTGTTCAATATGTCGGGGTCGAAACCGGCCGTGCGTTTATACGAACGGGAAATTTCCTCCAACTCGCGTTGGCTGATGACGTCGTCGAGATTGCTAAACCCATTCGGCGCGCGTTGCTCGACAAGCTCCATGCACTGTTCCGGCCCGACTTTTCTGTTCGCTTGCACGACCGCCGCGGTAGCCGGACGACGCGCGGCATCATAGGCGGCTACGGCGCGCTCAATCGACGGCTGGAGCGCGAGTTCCCGTGCCAATACGCGTGCGTCAATAATAGCCTGGGAGGCTCCGTTCGAGCCGACCGGATACATGGGATGGGCCGCATCGCCCAGTAGCGTCACCCGCCCGAAGTCCCAGTCCGGCAGCGGGTCACGATCGACCATCGGGTATTGGTAAATAACCTCAGCCTGCCGCATGAGTTCCGGTACATCGAGAAAATCAAAGGTAAACGACGCAAAGGGGGCCAGCGCTTCTGCAAGACGCGCCGTGTGCTCCCAGTCTTGCGGGGGCATGGGTTGATCGTCGGCGACCTTGAATTCCGCTACCCAGTTGATGAGCGCTCGGCCCCGGTCTTCGTGGCGCTTTGAAATCGGATAGATAACCACCCGCCGCTGAAAATAGCCGGCCATCAGCATCGTGCGGCCCGACAGAAACGGCTTTCCCTCGGTGACTCCCCGCCACATCGTAATCCCGTTCCACTTGGGCGGACCCTCGTCGGGATAGAGTTGCTGACGGACAACCGAATGGACGCCGTCACAGGCAACCAGCAGGTCGGCCTCGACACGACGCGCAGCCGTATTCCTTGCTCTATCGACGAACTCGCCCCAGGCCCTTCCCGCTGCCTGTCCGAAGCGGACCAAATGGTGGCCGGTGTGGACATGCGCTTGGCCGAGCCGGTCTGCTACGGCTTGGTGGAGCACCTTTAATAGCTCGCCGCGATGAATGGAGAACTGGGGCCAGTGATATCCCGCGGCGCGGCCGCGAGGTTCACCCCAGATGCGCTGGCCATGTTTGGAGTAGAAGACCAACTCGCCGGTGGGGATGCCGACCGCGGAGAGGCCGTCCAGCAGGCCGAGTTCGGTCAGCTCGCGGACCGCGTGGGGCAGTACGTTGATGCCGACGCCCAACTCGCTGATCGTATGAGCGGACTCATAGATATCGACATCGGTGAGGCCGGCATCGTGGAGCGACAGGGCCAGCGTCATACCGCCGATACCCCCACCGATAATGGCAATTTTCACCCTGCCTCCCCCAGCCGGCCAAGCCTATACGTCACGTACGTGCGGCAGCACTTCCTTGCCAAAACGTTCCAGCGAGCGCAGCACCTTGTCGTGAGCCATGCCGCCGAAATTGACCTCAAACAGCATATAGGTAATGCCCAAGCCTTCCTTGATGTTCTTGATGCGCTGAATACAGCGCTCAGGAGTACCGAACATCAGGCCGTCGCCTTTGTCCAGAACGTCGTAGTTGAGCTGAGAGAAGATATCGCCGAGGCCCTTGCCGTAGGCTTTGTATTCATCCGACTGCCAGGGCTTGTCCAGGCTGGCGAAGAACTTGAAATAGCGCTCCAACTCCGTTGCGGCCTCGCGCCGGGCCTGCTCGTCGTCCTCGGCGACGTACAGATGGTAGGTGCCTTGGACTTCTTTTTGGGCCGGGTCGTGGCCGTTGTCCATCAAGGTCTGGCGATACAGATCGACCCGCTCGCGGAGCGGGCCGAAGGTTGGATAGGCGAATGGGACGAGCATGATGTTATAGCCCCGCTCACCCGTCCAGATGAACGACTCTTGAGAGGCCACGGCAGCCGCCCAGACGGGCGGGTGGGGTTGCTGAACCGGCTTGGGCAGGGTTTTGACATGATCGACGGTGAAGTAGTCGCCCGTACACGTGACCTCGTCCTGGGTCCAGGCCTGGAGGATAACATCGAGCGCCTCATGATAACGACCTTGGCTTTCGTCCGGGTTGATCCCAAACAGGTCGTACTCGTGGCGCAGGATGCCCCGGCCGATCCCAAAATCGAGCCGTCCGTCGCTGAGGACATCCAGCATCGCATATTCCTCGGCCGTCTTGATCGGGTTGGTCAATGGCAACAAGGTGACCGCGGTACCGAAGCGAACACGCTTCGTACGCTGCGCAACCGCGGCGGCAAAAATCGGCGGGGAAGGAAAGGCATAGCCGCCGACGTAGTGCTCGGCAAACCAGATGCTGTCCATACCGATTTCTTCGCACAGATCGATCTGCTCCAGCATTTCGCCGTAGTAATGGCTGGACGATTTGTGGCGTTCTTCGTAATAGTCAGGAATATACAACACGCCGAACTTCATGCGGTTCTCCTTCTGATTACAGCTCGATCGGATAGGGGGAGAGCTCGCCGCTGTCGTATTTTTCGGGCAGACCCGACGTTGCGTTTTCCCAGACCAGCAGCATGGCCCGCTTGGGCGAAAAGCCCTGGTGCCGAATATCGGCCGGCATGGCCGCCACATCGCCGGGCTTCATGACCACCCTGGCCCGAGGATGGCCGGTCTCTTTGTCGCTCACCTGCCAGGTGATCTGATCGCTGACCTGGATAAACCACTCGACCCGGTCGTTGCCGTGAATGACCGGCAGGATGTGCTCCTCGGTAGTCGGGCAGAACAGGCTGTTGCGACACACGGAGACGACGGAAGGGTTCCAGGTCACATCGGAGCGAGACAAGTATTTGAACAGATTAAAGGCATGGACCTCGTTCTCAAAGCCCGGCTCGGCATGAATCTCGGGCTCGTCCTGTTCGACATCGGCAAAGGCGCGGTTGATCGGATAGCCGTTGGCGTCCGAGCGGAGCGAGGCATCGCCGGGTAGACCCGGCATACGACGACAGGTCTCCCGGTGGCGTTCAATGGCTGCGGTGTTGCTCCCGTTCTTTTTGCCGAAGACTGTGGTGCCGGTCTCCGCGGGCGCGGCAAACGGGTCAAAGCCGGCGTTCGTCCAGTCGGCCAGCATGGTCTTGAAGGTGGCCAGAATCTCGGGTGTCTCAAAGGTCTCGACATAATCGAGGCCGGAGTCATGATAGCTGTCGTTATAGCGTCCGGCGTATAACTCCACCTGCCCGTACCGATTACGGGTGCCGAGCACGGCATCGAAATTGACCCAGCCGTAAAAAAATCCCCAGGCCACATCGCGCACCAGGGCCCTGAGAAAGGCATCCACCGGCATGGTGTGGGAAAGTTGCGCCTCTCTGGCCGGCCAGCGGACGGTGACGAAGTACTCGTCGCGTGAAAAAGAAAACTGTCCTAACTCAAAACGCTTATACCCGGTCTTCGTGTCGGGCGCCGAGGCTTTGACGCTACTCATCGTCTGTCTCCTTATGCTGCACAAATATCCGCCCATTTTTCGACCGTGAGCGATCCTTTCAGCGTTTGCAGCAGTATGACGCACGGTTGTTCGGCCAGAAACTGATAGGCCGCACCGGCCGGCAGCAAGGCCTGATGCCCGCGCCCGAGTTTCATCCAGCCCATTTTTTTGCCGACGGGCGATCCAGGCAGGCGCACCGACCCTTGCGTGTCCGGTGACACAACGGAGGCCGGGTCGTCGAGTTTGACCAGATGAAGCTCCAGGTGCCCGTCCATCACCACCGCGAACTCATCGTGTACCACGGTAAACCAGTCTGAGCGACCTTCCGCGCGCAGGACTTCGACCACATACTCCAGGTTTTTTGCCACGGCGATCTTTTCATATGGCTGGGCCTGAGAGGCAACCTCGAAGATATTGGAAAAGGCGTAATGCCGGGCCTGGTCGTTAATGATCTCGACCCGGCCTTTTTCATACCGCTCCAGGGAACCAAACACGGTCGTATATTCCGACATACTGCTCCCTCCTGATACTGCCGACCTGTTCGACTGTGAACATAGACTGTGTCAGCTGCGCTTTGCTACCTCAACCATGCGTGAGACTTTGCCCATGGCAATGTCCGTTGTGCGACGGCCCAGGCCGCAGGACGGCGCAATCCACAGCCGGTCTGCTTCGACATATTTGAGCACCTCACGAATACGCTCCTCAATCTGGGCATTGGTTTCAACCGGCGCTTTGACATCGACAATGCCGGCAATGACCTGCATGCCCGTGGGAATATCGCGCAGACTGGCCCGGTCGGCCCACTGTCCGGGATGGGAGCATTCCAGGTGGACCTTGTCGATCACACCGGCCAGGCGCTCAATATAGGGCAGCAGGGCGTGGAGATTATGGATGGTGACGGCGGACTGCGAACCGAGGTCGCCCAGGCAACAGTGGATGGTCTTGAGCGCATCCACCCCTTCAAAGCTCTGGGCGATTACATCGGCCGCCTCCTCAGGAGCGAGACGGCCCAGGACGGAGCGGATGGCGACCGTGGGGATATCGAGTTGTATCTCCCGGACCTGGGCGGCCGCGAGCCCGCGCAGCTCCCGATTGACGATCTCGATGGCCCGTGGAAGCTGGGCTCGAACCGCATCTGTCCATTGAAGATGCCCGAGCACTTCCAAGGGACCGGGCACGGCAACTTTATCCAGGCTCGGTTCAATATGAGATTCCCGGCGGAATGCCTCGACATAGCCCAGACCGCGAGGCGCCTCGATATCGCCGGTCAGTTCGTAGCGGGCCACATCCCTATACGTCCGTAATTCGTCGGCTTGGGGTTTCACCAGGCGGATGCCGGTGAGTTGGCGGGGGATGTGCTGAATGAAGACCTCGGCGAAAAACTCACCGCCCATGAACTGGGTCACGCCGGTCGCCTGCTGCTCGCGGATGGCCACTTCTGCCGCACCGCTCAGTGTCGGTTTGACGAGCATGTCGGGCAACTGCCCTCGGTGATACTGCAATAAGCGGTTCCGGTACTGTTCAGGCAGCGGCCAACTTCCTACGACCGTTGTTCGGATCATGGCGACTCCCGTCAGCGATCTCTCCCTCCCGCTTGACACCTGACAGACATGAAACGAGAAAGGCACGGTAGCGCACTCCTGCCCGGAACGGAAGCCGCAACCTGCCTATCCCTGTATCTGTCTTGAAAGCAGAGGTATGATTGGTCACGGGTAGGAGTGGACAAAGCGAGATGAAAAAACAACTCCAAAGGAGAGGAATATGATTCATGTGACAGAGTTGGGATATATGGGTGTTGGCGTCAAGGATATCGGTACCTGGAAGCATTTTGCGACCAATATTATTGGCTGGGAAATTGCGGACGACGGAGAAGGCGACCGCTGCTACGCGCGTATGGACTACTGGCATCATCGGATTGTCCTGCACGACGATCCAAGCGACGATCTGCTCTATCTCGGCTTTCGGGTTGCCGGGCCCGAAGAGTTCGGGCAGATGCAGCAGCAGTTGTCCGAGGCGGATATTGCCTACCGCGTGGGATCGCCGGACGAGGCTGCCGAACGCCGCGTGCTGGAAGTGTTGAAACTTGCCGACCCCAACGGCAATCCGGTTGAAATTTTTCACGGTCCACAGGTCCAGTTCAGCCAGCCGTTTTATCCCGGACGCCGTATGCACGGCCGGTTCAAGACCGGCGCGGGCGGCTTGGGCCACTGTATTGTCGGCCAACAGGATACGGAAGCGGCGTATCGCTTTTACCGCGCCCTGGGCATGCGCGGCAGCGTGGAATACAAGATTCACAGGGGCAAGCAGACGATTGCACCAGTTTTTATGCACTGCAATGAGCGTGACCACTCCGTGGCCTTTGGAATCGGTCCGTCCGAGCAGCGCCTCAACCATATTATGGTCGAGGTGGACAATCTGGACGACGTGGGCCTGACCCATGAGATTGTCCGCGAGCATAAGGTGCCGGTCGCCATTACACCCGGCAAACACTCCAACGATCATATGTATTCGTTCTATTTCCGTACGCCCTCGGGCTGGCTGATCGAGTATGGCTGGGGCGGACGGCCCGCGACACATCAGTCCGAATACTATGTGCGCGACGTCTATGGCCACGCGCCCGAAGAGGGAGGCTTTGACGTGCGGAGTGAACCCCGCAAGGCTGGGTAAAGCTGGCGTATAGAGAGAGGAGGGCGCGCATGAAAATCGATGTTCACACCCATTTCTTGTCCGAGCACATCGCCCGCACACTCGAAAAACGGAGCGACTTCCCCTACACCCGGCTGGTGGACGGCACGTATCACTTTCACTGCTGTCAGGGCCTGACCATTCCGATGATGCCGCCCCTGTACGATATGCCGACCAAGCTGGCGCATATGGATGAGGCAGGTCTCGACATCTCTATCTTGAGTCTTGCCGTGCCCGGCCCGGACCGGGTCGGGGGTGCTCAGGCGGATGAGTTGGCCCGGATTGCGAACGATCTCCTGGCCGAACTCATTGCCGCTCACCCGGACCGCTTCTGGGGCTATGCGACTTTGGGCTTTGGGGACCCCGAGGCGACGCTCAGGGAACTCGACCGCTGTCTCTCGGAACTCAACTTTCGGGGCCTTCAACTCTATTCCAATATCAACGACAAACCGCTCGACTCTCCCGAGTTCCGTCCCGTTTTCGCACGTATGGCCGAACTCGGCCGGCCCATTTTCATTCATCCCACTGTTCCCTTGAACCAGCGCTATTTGATGGACTTGGTGCCGGTGCCGGTGCTGGCGTTTATGGTCGATAACACGCTGGCCGCCATGCGTCTGGCCCTGTCCGGGGTGCTGTCAGACTATGCCCAGGCGCCGATCATCATCCCCCACGTTGGCGCAACCGTGCCGTATCTGATGGGGCGGCTGGACGGCATGCTGGGAGCATTTGGTGGGGAGGACGTGGTGAAGGAGCCGAGTCGGTTTCTGAAAAAGCTGTATATGGATACGGTGGCCTATGAGCCGGAACCGCTGGAATGGTGCCTGTCGATGATGGGAGCCCAGCAACTCGTGCTGGGCACGGACCATCCCTATGGCTCCTGGCAGCGGCCCATTGAACTAGTGGAGAAGCTGGCCTGCTCGGATACCGAGCGGGAGCAGATACTCCACGGTAATGTCGAACGTCTGTTTGCGGTGTGAAGAAAAGACTCGATTGCGGTGTGGAGTTGCAACCTATATCACCGTACAGTTCTGCTAGACACAGGTGAACCATGAGTCCTCCCATCCAGTCGCGCCGGTTGACGCTGCACGGCGTACAAATTGATGTTTATGAGCAGGGACAGGGCCGTCCGATACTCGTGCTACACGGAGAAGACGGACCGTTCCCTCAGGCTCCGTTTTTTTCTCTGTTGGCCAATCAGGGGCGGGTGATTTTGCCGACCCATCCCGGCTTTGGCCATGGGCCTGATGTGGCCGATATCGACACGGTGGATGACTTGGCCTATCTCTATCTCGATCTGCTCGACGAATATGATCTCCGCGATACGGTTGTCATCGGCTGCTCGCTCGGTGGCTGGATAGCCGCCGAGATGGCGGTCAGGTCTACGGCTCGCATCAGCCGTCTGGTCTTGGCCGCGCCGCTCGGTATTAAGGTCGGTGACCGGGAGACACGGGATATTCCGGATATTTTCGCCCTGCCGCCCGAAGAGGTCGCGCGGCTGCAATACCACGACCCCGCCCAGACCACGGTTGATTACACCAGCCTGTCCGACGACGAACTCCTCATGATTGCCCGCAACCGGGAAGCAACCGCTCTCTACGCCTGGGAGCCGTATTTTCATAATCCCAAATTGCGGCAGCGTTTGCACCGGATTGCTATTCCGACGCTTCTCGTCTGGGGGGCGAGTGATCGTTTTGTGACTTCCGAATATTATGGAACGGCCTATCGGGACGCTATTCCCGGTGCGCAACTTGCCGTTATTGACCGGGCCGGACACTGGCCGCACATGGAACAGCCAGAGGCCGTTGCCGAGCGAGTCGGTGCGTTTATCGTCTTAACATAGAAAAGGAGCCGTGTTCATGCGTGCCTGGCATTTCAGCGAAAACGCCTACCATCTGCTGCCCGATGCGAAAGAGTACGACTCGATCCGCGTCACTCTCCCCAATCGCTACTACGATCCGAAACTGGGGGCCGACCTGTATCATCGGTTTATCGACGAATGGCTGATTGCCGAGGAGTTGGGGCTCGATATCATGGTGAACGAGCACCATCAGACCGCGACCAATCTCAACCCAGGCGGTCCTATCGTCATGGGTATCCTCGCCCGTGAAACCAAAACCGCCCGCTTGCTGATTCTCGGTAACCCGATTGCCAACCGACGCGAGCCCGTACGGGTAGCAGAAGAGATGGCCATGGTCGATGTCTACTCCCGCGGGCGTCTGGAGGTCGGCTTTGTGCGTGGCGTGCCATATGAAATGTCGGCCGGTAACCATCGGCCCACGCGCATGATGGAGCGCTTTTGGGAAGCGTATGACTTGATCCTCAAAGCCTGGACCCGTCACGACGGGCCGTTCAACTGGGAGGGTAAATACTTTCACCATCGCCAAGTCAACATCTGGCCCCGGCCTTATCAGGAGCCGCACCCGCCCGTCTGGATTACAGCCCTCAGTCCGGGCTCGGCGCAGGCGGTTGGGGAGCGCGGCACGGTTGTGGCCTGTTTTCTGACCGGCTTCGACGGGTCGAAACAGGTGTTTGACGCCTATCGGACGCGCCGGGCCGAACTCGGCCTCCCCCCTGCCGGCCTGGATCGTTTTGCCTATGCCGCCCTGGTGTACACGGGTGAGACGGATGAGGAAGGCTATGCCGGAGCGCGCAAGCTGATGTGGTATGTGGAGGCCAATAAGGTGCCGTTCCAGTTCACCAGCCCGCCAGGCTATCATCCTCCACAGGCGATGGCTGGCGCGATGAAAGGCCCGGCCTCGGGCGTGTTCAAGATGTTCCAGAACCCGAAGCTGGAGAGCTTTATGGAGCACGGGCTGGTCTTTGCCGGCAACCCGGATTCCGTCTACCGTCAAATTATCAAGTTTTATGAACACGTGGGCGGCTTTGGACACATCCTCCTGATGGGACAGGCCGGCTTTCTCGACCACCAAGAAACGGTCAAGGGCATGCAGCTCTTTGCCCGGGAAGTGTACCCGCGCCTGAAAGAGCTGCATCCTGCGGTCGCGGCCTGACAAGGAGTTCTACTTCTGGAATATTATTCTCGATACGGCTGAAGGAGGCTGAATATGAAGACGCCATTTTCCGGTGGCTGTGCGTGTGGTGCGGTCCGTTATAGTTGTGCGGCCGAACCGCTCTATATGGGAAACTGCCATTGCCGGGACTGTCAGCGCGCAACCGGCAGTGCCTATTTTGCGGCGGTCATCGTCAAAAAATCTGATTTTTCCCTTACGGGCGAGCTGGCCTGGTATGAGAAGCCGGCCGACCGCGGCCACACCATGGGCCGCTCGTTCTGCCCCTCCTGCGGCTCCCCCGTCCTGTTAACCAACGGGGCTGCACCGGACTTCAGGGTGCTGTACGCGGGCAGTCTCGACGACCCAAGCTGGTATCAGCCCCAGCGGGATATTTATGTGGCCAGTGCCCAGCCGTGGGATGTGATGCACCCAGATGTACCAAAAGTGGACGGTATGCCGAAGTCTTTCTAACGGGCAGGGGAGGACTGACCTCGCCCCTGCTGTTGCCTGGCAGATGAATGCCGGAATTCAGCGACAAACAGATCGTGACTTCGTGGCATACGAACGCCCGCCCCTGGACGAAAGCCGTCCAGAATGAGGAAATTGAGAGTCGGACGCTGGCCACCAATCAGGCCATAGTCCAAGCCGTTACGAGCCTGGCGCCGCGCCGTGTGCTTGATGTTGGCTGCGGGGAAGGCTGGCTGGCGCGTGCTCTGGCGAGCTGTGGAATCGAGGTTTTCGGTATTGACGTTGTGTCCGGACTGATAGCGGAAGCGCAGCGGCTCGGTGGGGGACGGTTTCAGGTCTGTTCCTACGAGGATATGGCCGCCGGTCGGTTTGGGGCAGACCGGTTCGACGCGATTATCTGTAATTTTTCATTACTGGGAAAAGCCTCGGTGGAGCAGCTGCTTCACGCCCTGCCGCGCTATGTACGGACCCAGGGCTATGTGGTCATCCAGACCCTGCACCCTGTCATAGCGTGCGGCGACCGGCCCTATAGTGACAGCTGGCGGCCCGGCTCGTGGGATGGATTCGGACCGGAATTCACCGAACCGGCCCCTTGGTATTTCCGTACTGTGGAGTCATGGCTTCGACTCCTACGCGACAGCGGTTTCACTATCCTGGAATGCCGTGAGCCGGTCCATCCGAAGACGGGCAAGCCCGCTTCGATCATATTTGTGGGCCGAGCGGTTGAGCAAAGCGCCAGCCGATGAGACGCTACAGGTCACGTACGCTCGGCAGCACCTCTTCCGCAAGGCGCTGCATCGCCACTTTCACGTGTTCATGGAGAACGGTTCCGCCGGGATTGAAGGAACAGATCAGGGAATCCAGCTTGGCCCGTCGCTGCACCTCTGCAATCCGGTCGATGCATTCCTGCGGGCTACCGAATATGGCCATCTTCTCTTCCGCGGTCTCATACGAGGTGCGCTGGCCTATGGGGTGACGGGCAAAGCTGTCGGCCATCTGCCTGCGCACCGTGGC
This sequence comes from Candidatus Binatia bacterium, assembly GCA_022826945.1. GTDB lineage: Bacteria > Desulfobacterota > Binatia > Bin18 > Bin18 > Bin18. Next base: position 73,174 of record JAJDTY010000050.1, on the reverse strand, counting down.
CCGGTCCCGAGCCGGGAAAACAAAGAACACGGCTGACACCTGCGCATTTTCTGAGGCCGATTTGGCCGCCGAATCGCGGTACAGCCCGAGATGGGTCAGGAAATCATCCGGCCAGGGGTGAATGGGAGCGGCCATCAACAGGCGTAAGCCACGCCGCCCGGCAAACTCTGCTGTACTCGGACTGTTGGCGGCAATATGCAGCGGCGGGCCAGGCTGCTGAAGCGGCTTGGGCACGACGTTGATTGACTCGAACTGATAGTGCCGACCGTGGTAGGTGAGCGGGGCATTGGTCCAGGCGTGTTCCAGGATATCAATCGCTTCCTCCAGTCGGGTCGTGCGTTCCTCCCAGGGAATGCCAAAACCGTCGAAATTGTGATTCCACGTCCCCCGCCCCAGGCCAAAGTCCAGCCTTCCGCCGGTGACAATATCAACCGTTGCCGCTTCTTCGGCCACGCTGACCGGATTATGGAGCGGGAGTTGGCTGACCCCAATGCCGAGGCGGATACGCTCGGTGCGCCCCGAGAGGGCCGCGGCAACAACCAGCGGAGCCGGCATGGTGGAAAAGCCGGCGTCAAAATGGGCCTCGGCCAGCCACGCAGAGTCGAAACCTAACTGGTCCGCGTAGACAATCTGCTCGAACGTCTCCCGATAGCGTTGCGGAACGGACTGCCCTGGAGCGCAGGGTAACTGATAAAAGACGCCGAATTGCATGGACTTGTGTCCTTCCTTCGTGTCGGCCTGTGTAGGATTAACTCCGTATAAATCGCTGTCGAATCTACAACAGCAGTACCGCCTTGCCAGCAATTTCTCGATTGAAAAATCGTTGAGCCACGTCAGCAATACTAGCCCAGGGCGCTTCTACCCCAATCTGTGGTGTGAGGGTGCCATCGGCGACCAGTTGGGCCAGTCGAGATAAGCCTACTGACGCTGGATGGGCTTTCACCTCGTGAAACAGAATAAAGCCGTACAGCTTGGCTCCACCAATACGAAAAAAGTCGCGCGCGTTCAGGGTCACCTCTGCTCCCGCGGACACTCCACAGGTAACGCACATACCATCTGGGCCGAGCATAGATAAGGCTTTCGTCAGTGTTTCACTGCCAACCGATTCAACGATCATGTGATAGGGGCCAAACGCGGCCGCGCCTGCGATGTCTTCTCCAACCACAACCTCATGTGCACCCGCGTCACGCGCGTGTTGCGCGCGCTCTGGACGGCGGACTGAAGCAACGACGTGTGCGCCCATGTGTCGAGCCAGCGTACAGCCCAGATGGCCCACACCGCCAGAAGCACCAGTAATCAATACGGACTGGCCGAGGAGTGAACCGTTACGCTCAAGCGAATACAGTGCGGTGAGGCCTGCAACCGGTAACGTGGAAGCTTGAGCAAAAGAAACCACCTCCGGTACAACTGCTAAGGCATGAGTCGGCACGGCAACCTGCTCCGCCCATGCGCCTGATGGGACGAAGCCGACTACGCGGGCTCCAACCGGAGGGCCGGAGCCATCAGCCGCAGCCTGCTCAACGACTCCAGCTAAATCCCAGCCCGGTCGCCATCCGGCCTCGGCATTCATGGAAAACCGGACCTCACCAAGATTCAGAGAAACAGCTTTGACTCGGATGACCGCTTCGGACGAAAGCGGGGAAGGAGAATCGACGTTCTGGATAGTCAGGCGTTTTTCCGTGTCAGGATCGACCACGACTGCGCGAATAGATTCCATGCGAACTCCTTGGACTATGTGTGTGTGACCCTCTCTGCCGGTGTCTGTCGCTCTACCAGGGACAGATGCTCGCACGCCAGCACGACATGGCCGTCCTGGTTAATGACTTCGAGCAGGTCAACGAGCACTCCGTGAGTTGTCCGCCGGGGATAATCGCGCTTGTCCTTGACCGTGAGACGGACATGGATCGTATCGCCAATAAAAACCGGGCGGATAAAACGGACGCGGTCGTAGCCATAAGAAAACGAGACCGGATTGATCTCCGTGGCCGTCATTCCGGCACCAATGCTGAGAATCAGCGTACCGTGGGCAATGCGTTGGCCAAACTCATTGCTCCTGGACCACTCGGCGTCGACATGATGTGGGAAAAAGTCTCCGGTTTGTCCGGCATGGGTGACAATGTCGCTTTCGGTAATCGTCCGGCCTAAGGTCTCGCGAGACGCACCAACCTCGTACTCTTCGAAATAGGTGGTTTTGACCATGCGGTATTCTGCTCCCCACAGGCGATCGCCTGTTGAACTTCGTCCCCTATCAAGTCTGTCAGGAAGAGGCAATGCAAAGGCCCGGCCAAACGGGTGCGCGCCGCCCGTCTGGTGTCCCCTGATGCAAACCCTGGATTGCACGTATAATAAAACGATAAAATAGCAGCAGAAGGTGAAAGATCGCCCTGCTTATGGTACGCCAACAGCCCATTCTCGAACGAACGCATTTCCGACGGATAGTGCCGTCTTCTGTCCTGTTCTTACTTGTCATCGCCGGCTGTAACCCGTACTCGGTGCGTTCTCTTGAGCAGCCGACCGTTGCCATCCCGCAGGCGTATCATCATGGGACGACAGGCGAGCGATCTCTGGGTCAGTGGTGGCGGGAGTTTAACGACCCTCGGCTGAACACGGCAATGGAGAGTGTCTTTACCGAGAATTTCGAGTTGAGGCAGGCTTGGTCCCGGCTCGCACAAGCCCAGGCCCTGGCTCGAATCGCGGGGGCCGAGCAGGTGCCCCAGTTCGATTTCCGCACGGGAGCCTCCCGCCTCCATACTGTTGACCGAGAAGCGATGGACCTGCACGGCAACCGCCTTAGACGTACGGCGAATCCGGACCGTTATTTTGTGGCCACGGGTCTCGCGTATGAAATTGATCTTTGGAAGCGGATTGCATCCCAGCGGACTGCCGCCCGGCTTGAATCGGTCGCTTCGCGTCAGGATGTGGAAGCCACGGCCCTGCTGCTCACGGGCGCGGTGGTGAATGTCTGGCTCACCTGTCAGGAGCAATACGCCCTCTTGGATGTGCTGCGGGAGCAGATTCAGGTGAGCCAGACCCTGCTCAACCTGACCGAACTCCGCTTCAGTGTTGGGACCGGCTCGGCCGTGAATGTGTTACAGCAACGACAGCAGTTGGCCGACACCCAAGCTCAGGTGCCGGTTGTCCAATCGTTTCTGGAGACGGCCCTTAACCAGCTTGCGGTCCTCCTCGGCCGCGTGCCGGGCTCGCTTGACGAGTTGGTGCCCGGCCGGGTGCTACCCGAGCTGCCGCCGTTTCCGCAACTGGTTTCTCCGGCCCTGCTGCTTGCGTCCCGTCCGGATTTGCAGGCCGCCCAGCTCCGACTCCAATCCGCGGACTATCGGGTTGCCGCGGCAGTGGCCGAACGCTTGCCTCGCCTGGTATTGCAGTTGTCCTACGAGTTCAGCGCACGGAGCTGGGACACCTTCTTTCGTCAAGAAATCGGTTCGCTGATCGGTGATATGCTCACGCCGTTGGTTGATGGCGGCCGCCGCCGGAACGAGGTGGTCCGGCAAAAGGCGCGAGTCCAGGAATTGCTCGACCGTTTTGGGCAGACGTATCTGAACGCCCTGCGTGAGATTGAAGACGCCTTGATTCAGGAACGTCAGCAACGAGAGCTCCTGCGCAATCTTGAGCGGCAGATGACTCTTGCCCAGTCAACGCTGGATGTCTCCCGCTCGCGCTATACCCACGGCCTTATTGATTATCTGAATGTGCTCGTGGCGGTACAATCGCTCCAGGCTCTTCAGCGCCGGGTGATTAGCGAACGAAAAACCCTGCTGAGTCGCCGGGCCGAACTCTACCGAGCCTTAGGCGGCAAGTGGACGGAGGCCTTAGAAGCGCCGAACGCCATCCGGCTGGCCGCCTCTCCTGACCCGCCCACTCTCTCGGGAGGACGGTTGTGATGCGGGCCGCAGGGGGAAAATCGTGGGCGACTCGTCTGTTCCGACTTGGACTGCCGCTGCTCATTCTCATTGCCGGCATATTGGGTGCCCGCGCGCTGATTGCAAGCCGACCTCCGGTCCCCAGAGTTGATCTCGAGGCCGAGCCCACGCTGGTTGAGGTGATTACCGTTCACGCCCAGGATGAGCAAGCTGTATTGCAGGCGTATGGCACCGTTCGGGCTCACCGGGAACTGACCCTCTTCCCCCGGGTCGAGGGCTATGTCATTGCCCATCATGACGATCTGATCGACGGCGGCCTGATCCGGGCGGGCGAGGTGTTACTCAAAATTGACCCGCAGGATTATCGTCTGGCGGTCGATACCGAGCGGGGTAATCTGGCGCGAGCGGAATTTGAGTTGCAAGTCGAACAAGGGAATCAGGTCGTTGCCCACCAGGAATGGGACCTGCTGGAGTCGTCCATCGAGACCAGTGAGATGGGGCGGCTCTTGGCGCTGCGCCAGCCGCATCTCAAAGAGAAGCGTGCCGCGGTGGACGCTGCCAAGAGTCGCTTGGCGCAGGCCGAACTGGACCTGAGCCGAACCGTGGTCTCGGCGCCGTGCAACGCCCTGGTGTTGAAGGAGACGGTTGAAATCGGGCAACTGGTCAACGCGCGGAGTGCGGTTGCAACCCTGGTGTGTACCGATGCGTTTCGGGTCGAAGTGAGCGTGCCGCTGAATCAACTCGGCTGGGTGGAATTCCCGGACGCGGTCCAATCACAGCCGTCTGATGGCCTCTCGGGTGTCGAGGTAAGAGGCTCTGCCGTCCGTATTCTGCGCGATCTCGGAAACGGAGCGTCCGTCCAGTGGATGGGCTGGGTCGAGCGTCTACTTGGTGACGTGACCGAAAACGGCCGTATGGCCCGGGTGCTGGTTCTCGTCCCGGACCCGCTCGGCCTGAAGCACGGTGAGAGGCACCGTTCGTCTCTCCTGCTCGGAGAGTACGTCAGAGTGGAGATTCTCGGTCCAACCCTGCCCCAGACGATCGTCCTGCCGCGGAGCAGCCTGCGCGAGGAAGAGCGCGTGTGGGTGTATAACGCGCAGGGAGAATTGGAAATTCGGCAGGTAGAGGTTGCGCTCAGGCGGCGGGACTCGGTGCTGATTCGCGCCGGCCTGCAGGACGGCGACCAAGTCGTGACTAGCTCTCTGCCGGCCGCGCTGCCGGGGATGCGGTTGCAGGCTGCGGCCGCTGAGCCGGCCCCGACGGCCGAGCGTACGGACGAGGAATAAACATTCCGTGGCCGACACTATTGACACATCGACACATGGCGGCGGCCCGATCGCCTGGATGGCGCGTAACCATGTGGCCGCCAATCTGATGATGCTCCTGTTTCTCGTGGGTGGCCTCCTTCTCAGTACGCGCGTCAAACAAGAACTGTTTCCTGAGTTCACTGTCGATACCATTACCGTCTCCGTGCTGTATCGCGGCGCGAGCCCGGCGGAAGTTGAGCAGGGTGTTATTCTGTCCATCGAAGATGAGGTACGGGGGCTGGACGGGGTCAAGGAGGTGAAGTCGAAGGCGACCGAAAGCCGTGCCAGGGTGACCATTGAACTGCTGACTGGCGCGGATACGGGTAAGGCGCTCCAGGATGTCAAAAACGCGGTGGACAGTATCTTATCGTTTCCCGAGGAGGCGGAACGGCCGATCGTCAGCCTGTCCAAGCTGCGTAACCGGGTGCTGACCCTGCTGGTGCATGGTCCGCAGGACGAGCAGACCCTGCGCGATCTGGCTGAGCGTATTCGAGACGAGTTGTTGCAATGGCCCGGTGTGACCCTGGTTGAGCTGGCGGCCGCCAGACCGCTGGAGATCAGCCTGGAGGTCCCACAGCGCAACCTGCGGGCCTATAACCTGACCCTTGATCGCATTGCGCGTGAGGTGCGTGAAGCGGCGATTGAACTGCCGGCCGGCGGGGTGAAAACCCCAGGTGGTGAAGTGCTGCTGCGCACCCAGGAGCGCCGCGACTTTGCCCGTGAGTATGCCAATATCCCGGTCGCGGCAGCGCCGGACGGCTCGCAGATTCTGGTGGGTGATATTGCCCATATTCATGACGGATTTGAGGAGACCGACGTGGAGGCGGTTTTCAACGGGCAACGCGCGGTCCAGGTCCAGGTTTTTCGCGTCGGCAATGAAAGTCCACAGTCGGTCTCCGATGTAGTCCGAGCCTATGTGGCCGAAATCGAGCCTGATCTGCCGCCCGGCATCGGATTGACCGTCTGGAACGATCGGTCCGAAGTTTACCGCGATCGGGTCAATCTGTTGGTGAAAAATGCCTTCCTGGGGCTGATCCTGGTCTTGTTGTTGTTGGGCGTCTTCCTCGACCCCAAGCTAGCCTTTTGGGTGACTCTGGGCATTCCTGTCTCCATTTTAGGCTCGTTTCTCTTTCTGCCACTGACGGGCACCTCGATTAATATGATCACGCTCTTTGCCTTCATTATTACTCTGGGCATCGTTGTCGATGACGCGGTGGTTGTCGGGGAAAACATATACGAACGGCGCGAGCAGGGGTTACCTTTTTTGCAGGCCGCAGTCGAAGGAGCCCGAGACATATCCGGGCCGGTGCTCTTTGCTGTGTTGACTAATATCGTGGCATTTTTGCCCCTCATTTTTGTCCCGGGGTCGTTTGGAAAATTCTTTGGCCAGATCCCGGCTATTGTGATTGCCGTGTTTGTGGTCTCGCTCATTGAGTCGCTGTTCATCCTGCCTGCCCATCTGTCGCGCCAGACACAAGAGAATCGGGTGTGGGCCACACTCGGGCGGCCGCGCCGCATTTTTAATGCGCTCTTGCAGCGTTGCCTGACGCAGGTCTACCAGCCGCTCCTGCGTGTGGCTCTGGCCAGCCGCTACACGACACTCACCACGGGAATCGCGCTGCTGATTCTGGCGGGCGGCCTGATCGGCGGGGGGCATATTCCGTTCAGCTTCATTCCGCGTATTGATACCGATGTCGTCACCGCTCAGGCGACACTTCCGTTTGGGGTGCCGATGGAGACCGCCCGGCGCGTTCAGCAGCAACTGCTCGCCACTGCCGAGGCCACGGTTGAAGAACACGGAGGAGTGGACATCCTTCAGGGCACGTATTCCCTGATCGGCGCGCCTCTGCCGACGTTTGGGCCTCCGCGTGCTGAAAGCCTGGGCGGAGGAGGAAGCCATCTGGTTGGCGTGCAAGTATCGCTCGTGCCGTCGGATCGGCGCGAGATTGACGGCATGGAATTTGCCGACGCCTGGCGAGCGGTGACTGGGGATATTGCTGGCATCGAAACCCTGACCTTTGATGCCGAAACAAACGTGAGCGAGGGGGCGGACATCGACATTCAGTTGACGCATCGCGACCGGCCCACGCTGGAGGCAGCGGCAACGGAGTTGGCCCAGGCCCTAGCCGGATATGCCGGGGTGCGTGATATTGACGATGGTTTTGCCCGCGGGAAGCCGCAGTTAAGCCTGACCCTCAAACCCGAAGCGCGCAGCCTGGGCATTAACGCTACTGACCTGGCCCGCCAGGTTCGGAGCGCGTTCTACGGAGCCGAAGCGTTGCGACAACAGCGTGGACGCAACGAAGTCCGGGTCATGGTGCGGCTGCCTGAAAACGAGCGGCGCACGGCCCATACAATTGAGCAGCTGATGCTGCGCACGGATGGCGGCGGCGAGATCCCACTCTTTCAGGCTGCATACGTTGAACGCGGACGCGCCTATACCGAAATCCGCCGCCGGGAAGGCCGACGGATTATTGCCGTGACCGCAGATGTGGACGAAAGTACGGCGAATTCGAGTATCATTACGGCCGAGGTGCTCAGTCGGGAATTACCGGTACTCATGCAAAAATACCCCGGCCTGAGCTATGCGCTGGAAGGGGAGGAGTTGTCTCGACAAGAATCGCTTGAGGCTCTGGGCATCGGCTTTGTGTTTGCGCTGCTGGGTATCTACGGCCTGCTGGCCGTTCCGTTTCGGAGCTATTTTCAGCCGCTGCTCGTTATGCTGAGCATTCCGTTCGGCATTATTGGCGCGATTCTGGGCCTTATGCTGCTCGGCCACGACCTGAGCGTCGTCAGCCTGTTCGGAATGATTGCGCTGTCCGGGGTGGTGATTAACGACTCGCTGGTTCTGGTAGTCACGGCCAATAGTCTGCGTACGACGCGGCAGCTCTCCGCGAGCGAAGCCATTAGTCAGGCTGGGACTCGTCGGTTCCGTCCGATTTTACTGACCTCGCTGACTACGTTTTTCGGGTTGACCCCAATGATTTTTGAGACCTCGGTCCAGGCCCGCTTCCTGGTGCCTATGGCCATTTCTCTCGGCTTCGGTATTTTGTTTGCAACCGTTATCATCCTGGTGCTGCTGCCAGCCTCGTACCTGATATTGGAAGATTTCAAGTCTCTGCCATCCGCTCTCCGAGCCCTGTTCAGCCTGGATGACCCAGTACGACCGGACCCTCGGTAAAAAGACTGCGCCGCTAGTGTAATCGCAGTCAAATACCGTTGATCTGCATACAAATGATCTGTATGGCTTACTGGGGTAGCCATCACATTCCGATTCGCTGACGGGGAACATAGGGGAGCGATGCTTGCCTCCAGATCAAGAGAGGAGGGGCGATATGAGTAGAGCGTACTCGTCGGATTTGCGGGAGCGGGTGCTTGATGCGGTAGCGGCGGGCCGGTCGGCGCGCAGTGCAGCCGCGCATTTTGGGATTGGTACAGCGACGGTCGTACGGTGGGTGCGCCGGTGGCGTGAAACGGGAGAGCGGACCGCCCACAAGCAGGGCCATCCCGTGGGGTCGAAGCTCGACGTGCATGCGGATTATCTACTGGGCCTCATTGCAGACAAAGGGAACCTGACTCTGGAAGAGTTGCGGACCCGTCTCGCCCAAGAGCGTGGGGTGCAGGTCGCCATCAGTACGCTCTGGGGCTTCTACCAGAAGCACGGGGGTTCGTTTAAAAAAAGACCGGCCATGCGCAAGAGTCCGCCGGGCAAGACGTACAGACCTCCCAGGTAGCCTAGGTCAAATGGCCGCTTGCCCCCGACTCGACCCGTTTGATACTTCTTGTTGAACGAGAAGACGATGGGCTCTAACTCTCCGTCGGGTTTGGCCGATTTCCGTCTCTGGTAGATTGGGTGAAGAAATAGTCCAGGCTCAGCCATAGGCTTTTTGAGTGACGGAAGCACAGGATGGGAAAGCCGACGGCGAAAGCGCTCCAGACCAGCACTTGGTGTGTCAACGACCAGTCCGTCCAATAATCCAGAATCAAAAATCCAGGTGTGGCAATCAACACCGTGGCGGCGTAATTGAGGTAAATCGCGCCAACGTAATAGCCCTGTTCCGGTTCAAAGGACAAAGCGCACACTGGACACCGCTCAAAAAGCGTAAAGGTGCGCACAAACAGACGGCCCTGTCCACAGCGTGGGCACTGAAGGCGGAGACAGCGACCGAGGATGGGCAGGAGGCGACGGAGCATACGGGATGTCTTTCTAGGGGGTCATCTGCTGTCCTGCCTCGCTCTGGGCCGACGACAGCCCCACGCCATCCACTTGTCGAGCTCTTTTCATCCGCTACGCTGGATACAATGATGACGGCTCGGTACCGACTTGAGCGAGTGCAGCGCATTTCCCAACCGCTGGAGACCGTTTTCTCATTTTTTGCTGACGCGGGAAACCTGGAACGCATTACTCCGCCGTTTTTGCATTTTCATATTCTGACTCCATTGCCTGTAACTATGCAGACCGGCGCGCATATTGAATATCATCTCAGACTCGTCGGTATTCCTATCCAGTGGACTACACGAATAGAGGACTACGCGCCCCCGCACCGTTTTGTCGATAGCCAGCTCTCCGGACCCTATAAGTACTGGGTGCATCTGCATGAGTTCTCAGCCGGCGTCGATGGAACCCTGATGCGGGATGTGGTGGATTACGACATCCCGTACGGCATTATTGGTACTCTGGCCAAGAAACTCTTTGTCGCCCGTATGCTGGAACGCATCTTTGACTATCGCCGAGAGGCAATCACGGCTCTTCTGGGTTGACCTGGGGATGACATGGTGTGGGCCAGCCGCAGGAGGCCGGGCACGACGAGGCTCCACACCACAGCAAGGACCATCAGCGTGGTCCCGGTAGAAGGGAGAAAGCTCAGCGCGCCCAGGCCCGCGCCGGCATAATAGCTCAGCGGCCCGCCAGCCGCACCAAAGAGACCGGCCAGGCGATAGCGTCCGCGCAGCCAGCGCATGGAGTGATTGAGGGTTGAGGCAAACCCCATCCACAGCGCCGTCATCCATACGGGACACAGCCATGAGAGGGTGTGATTCGTAAAGGTGTACAGACCGCCCAGCATGAGCAGCGAATCCAGACTGGTCCCGAGTAGGCCCGTAACCAGGATGAAGCGTAATTCCTGTGTACGATTTGCCGTCAGAAAGAGATGTAGCGCCAGTAACGCAGCCATGACCAGTACGCCAAGCCACGGCATGCTGTGGGTAGCGCCCAGGAGACAGGCAAACCAGCCGAGGTAAAACGAGACTATGTTGATGAAGGGGTGAACCATAGGAGGCGAGGCTCAGTCGAGACACACCAGACTCGCGTCACTACACGGACTTGGTCGATAATCACCGTATAGCACCAAATCTATGCCCTCAACACTACCCTCACAATAACCGGAGGGCTTCTCAGTTTGTGTCACGTCTATACAATGGGAGAAGTCTGACAGAAAGAAAACCAGAGGAAATCGTCCTGGCGTGGAAAGGGAAGGAGTAGGGGGTGGCAGTCCGGTGAGCAGGGGGGAGAAGGCACCCGACTCATCTCGAAGTCAGTCGGGTCGGCCGCTTATTGCATTACGAGACCTGACCAAGGTGTATCAGGAAGGCGAGCGCCTCCATCCGGTCTTGCGGCAGGTCAACTTATCCATTCAGTCCGGTGAATTTGTGGTGCTGCTCGGACGGAGCGGATCAGGAAAATCCACCCTCCTCAATGTGCTGAGCGGTATCGACCTGCCGACCAGCGGTGAAGTCGTCTTTTCCACCGATCAGGGCGAAGTGAATCTCACCCGACTCAGTGAACGCGAGCGCACATTATTCCGTCGCGTACATATTGGTTTTATCTTCCAGTTCTTTAATTTGATTCCGACCTTGTCGGTCGAAGAGAATCTGCTCCTGCCGCTGGAACTCAACGGCCGTACAGGGCCGGCAGAGCGAGGTCGGGCACACGACCTGCTTGAGGCCGTCGGCCTGGAAGATCGTGCCCGGAGCTTTCCCGACCGTCTGTCCGGCGGCGAACAACAGCGCGTCGCCATAGCCCGGGCCTTGATCCACGACCCGCTGCTGCTCCTGGCCGACGAGCCAACCGGTAACCTTGATCTTGAGACCGGGCGGCGGGTGCTTGAGTTGCTGGATCGCCTGACCCGACAACGCGGCAAAACGCTGATCATGGTCACCCACAGCCCCGAGGTGATTGGGGTCGCCGACCGTTTGCTCACGCTGCACGCCGGTCAAGTGGTTGCGCGTGACTATCCTACCGAGGCCGCCGGATGAGCTGGCTGTTGTGGCGTTCCAGCCTCCGCTATTTACAGCACCATGCCTGGCAGGTCGGCCTGGCGCTGCTGGGCGTTGCCCTCGGTGTTGCGGTCGTCGTGGCGATTGACGTAGCAAACGAGAGTGCCCGTCGGGCCTTTCTGCTGGCGACCCAGAGTATCGTCGGACGAGCGACGCATCAGATTGTCGGGGGGCCAAATGGAGTACCCGAGGAGGTGTATCGCCGTCTGCGGCTGATGGGAAAAGTCCGGGCTCTTGCGCCCGTGGTAGAAAGCGATGTCGCCGCGACAGACTATCCCGGTCGGATTTTTCATCTGCTCGGGGTTGACGCGTTTGCGGAAGCTCCCTTCCGTCCGTATCTCAGCAGCGCAGGTACGATTCCTGACAACGACTTTCTCGCCTTTCTGACCCAACCGGCCACCGGCCTGATTGCCGCTCGTACTGCCCGACAGCTCGGTCTCGATATTGGAGACCGACTCAGCGTCCGGGTTGGCACCCGGCATCAGGCTGTGACTCTGGTGGGTCTGCTTGACCCGCATGAGAGCCGGGTCGCTAGCGCGGTGGAGAATCTGCTCATAACGGATATTGCTACGGCTCAGGAAATCCTGGGGCTGGTCGGCCAGTTAAGCCGGATTGATGTCCTAGCGCCTGAGGGCAAGGCAGGGCAAAAACTCCTGGCAACGATTCGTCAGCTTTTGCCAGCCGGTGTGGAAATCCTGTCGTCGCGCGGCCGCTCTCAGGCCATCGAACAGATGACGCGGGCCTTTCAGCTCAACCTGACGGCCTTGAGTCTGCTCGCGCTGATCGTTGGAGCGTTTCTCATTTATAACACCATGACCTTCTCCGTGGTTCAGCGGCGGAGTCTGCTCGGCCTGCTGCGCACCCAGGGTGTGACCCGCCTTGAGATTTGCCTCTTGGTTCTGGGTGAAGCCGTGTTCATAGGTGGAGTGGGGACAGTCGCCGGTATTGGTCTGGGGATTCTACTCAGCCACGGCTTGGTGCAGCTCGTGACGCGGACGATTACCGATCTGTACTTTGTCCTGACTGTGCGTGAACTCGCGCTAACCCCGATCGTGCTCGGTAAAGGCATGGTGCTCGGCATCGGGGCCAGCCTGCTGGCTGCGCTCAGGCCGGCCTGGGAAGCCACGGCGACCCCTCCCCGCGTGACTCTGCAGCGTTCTAGCCTGGAGACACGCGCTCGACAAACCGCACCGCGAACGATGCTTCTGGGTCTGCTGGCGCTTGCTGCCGGACTCGGCGGTCTGTGGCTGTCGGGTACGAACTTATTATTGAGTTTCGGTTCCCTGTTTGGCGTTCTCCTCGGCTGCGTGCTGATGACACCGCTGACGACCGTTGGCTGCATCCGCCTGCTCCAACCCTTGTTGAATGCGTGGGGGGGGACACTCGGACGCTTGTGCGGACGGAGCGTGGTGGCCACGCTAAGTCGGACCGCGGTGGCGATCGCCGCGTTGATGGTAGCCGTGTCCGTCACGGTTGGCGTGGGAATCATGGTGCAGAGCTTTCGTCAGACCGTCGTGCGTTGGCTGGAATCCTCACTCCATGCCGATGTCTATATTGCCCCGCCCAGTCTGATTGCCCGCCGGAGTGATTCCACGCTCGATCCAGCGTTGGTGAAACGACTGGCATCCGCCCCCGGTATCGCACGGGTGAACACTTATAAAGGACTCCAGGTCGAATCCCATCTGGGCCTCACCCAACTGGTTGCCCTTGACCTAGCGGAACGTAGCTATACGGCCTTTACGTTTATCGTCGGTGAGCCGCAAGCCATCTGGCCGGCATTTCAGAACGAGGCGGCGATCATTATTTCCGAGCCCTATGCCTATCGACATCACCTCAGCCTCAACGACACGCTTCAACTGCGCACGGATCGTGGTGAGCACGTGTTTCGGGTCATCGGGATTTTTACGGATTACGGCTCAGACCAAGGTATCGTGATGATGAGCCGTCACACCTATGACCAATGGTGGCAGGATGCAAAGGTCTCCTCCCTCGGCGTGTATGCCGAGTCGAACACCGATGTTGACCGCCTCGTCGAATCACTCCGCAGGCTGGCCGGGGCAGAGCACGATGTCCTCATCCGCTCAAACCGGACTTTGCGCGACGCTTCACTCGAAATCTTTGATCGAACCTTTACCATAACGACTGTCCTCCATCTGCTCACCACGGTGGTGGCCTTCATCGGAGTATTGAGTGCGCTGATGGCCCTCCAGCTCGAACGGGCGCGTGAACTTGGGGTGCTACGCGCAACCGGCTACACCCCCGGTCAGGTCTGGGGGCTCATGACCTCCCAAACCGGGTTGATGGGCCTTATTGCCGGTCTGCTGGCCGTGCCCGTCGGGATCGGGCTGGCGCTGATTTTGGTCTTGGTGATCAATCGGCGCTCGTTTGGCTGGACCTTGCAAATCGAGATTGCTCCGGAAATCCTTGTGCAGGCGATTGTAATGGCAGTGGTGGCCGCGCTGCTGGCCGGTCTCTACCCGGCCCTGCGTATGGCTCGGACCTCGCCAGCGCTGGCCTTACGTAATGAATAAACGGTGAGAGTCGGATGACCTCCTTCCTGCGCATCATGGGAATCCTTCTGACGCTGGCCGTCCTGGTCGGGGTGGGGCAGTGGTATCTCGTTGGGCGAGCGCCTGACTATACAATCACGGAACCCAGGCTGTCGCTCGGCCAGGCGCTGGGCGGGGACTTGGCCGGCTTTGCGCGGGCAGACCACCCGCGGGAATTCCGATTTCCTGACGACCACGGGCCACATCCGACCTATCGGACGGAGTGGTGGTATTACACCGGTAATCTGAAGTCTGCCGAGGGCCGCCGTTTCGGATTCCAGCTCACGTTCTTCCGAACGGCCCTGAATGCACCACCAGACCAAGCTGGGCGTGCCTCGGCTTGGGGGATGCAGGACGTGTATATGGCCCATTTCGCGCTGAGCGACGTATCGACGCAACGTTTTCACGCCTTTCAGCGTTTGAGCCGGGCGGCGCTTGGCTTGGCCGGGGCGTCGGCCGTCCCCTTTCGCGTCTGGCTCGAAGACTGGTCGGTCACTGGCGAGACGGCGGTGGAGCAGCCCGTGTCCATGCAGCTTTCCGCTGAAGAACAGGACGTGGCGCTGGACATCAGGCTAGTGTCAGATAAGCCTATTGTCCTACATGGCCAGAATGGGCTGAGTCAGAAAGGTGCTGCGGCAGGTCAGGCTTCGTATTATTATTCCCTCACCCGTCTGCGCTCGGCCGGCGTCATTCGATTGGGGGACGAAGAATTCCAGGTGCAGGGGCTGAGCTGGATGGACCGGGAATGGAGTACGAGCGTGCTGAGCGAGGCGCTCCAGGGTTGGGACTGGTTTGCCCTTCAGTTCACAAACGGACAAGAATTGATGGTCTATCAGGTCCGTCAGCAAGCGGGCGGCATTCATCCCCTCAGCAGCGGAACCCTGGTCGCCGCGGATGGGACACCGCAGGCCCTGACCTCGGCGGACTTTCAGATCGAGGTGCTGCAAACTTGGCAGAGTCCGACTGACGGAACCGTATACCCGGCCAAATGGCGGGTGCGTATTCCGGGTGAGGCGATCGACCTGACGATTACGCCATATATGGCTGACCAGGAGATGCACACCCTGATTCGGTATTGGGAAGGCGCGGTCCGCGCGCGGGGAACACGACAAGGGCGCCCGCTCGAAGGCGACGGCTATGTTGAGCTGACCGGCTACGGTGAAAAAAAGGCGGACTCCGCGGTGTTGGGCAGGATGTCATGAGAACCGAGATTTTTATCCGCCGGGTGCATATTCCCGCGCCAGTGGCTGAGGTCTTTCAGTGGCACGCGCGACCGGGGGCGTTCGAGCGCCTCACGCCGCCCTGGGAGTTGGTGGAAATTGTTGAACGCAGCGGTGGGATTGAAAACGGTGGACGAGTGGTGCTGCGTATGGGGCTCGGTCCGGTTTCCCAACAATGGGTCGCCGAACATCGTGACTACGAAGCGGGAGTCCAATTCCGGGATGTCCAAATTTCCGGACCTTTTGCCCACTGGGAGCATACCCACCGAGTTGAAGCGGACGGACGAGCAGGCTGTATTTTGGAGGATCGGATTGAATACGCGCTGCCGGGCGGACGGCTGGGTCAGATACTCGGTGGTGCATGGACCAGGCGGAAATTAGCACGGCTTTTTTCCTATCGGCATGAGGTGACGCGCCAGGATGTGCTTGCTCATCACCATAATCGACAGCACAATCAGTTGAACGAGGGAGGAAGACCGATGAAGGTACTCGTCTCCGGTGCAAGCGGTTTGGTTGGCTCCGCGCTTATCCCTTTCCTGACAACGGGCGGGCATAGCGTCACGCGTTTGGTCCGAAAGGACAGGACGAGTGTGGGAGACGGTGAAGTCGCCTGGTCTCCGGCTGCCGGAACGATTGATCGGTCCGGATTGGAGGGATTTGATGCGGTTGTCCATCTGGCGGGAGAGAACATTGCCTCCGGGCGCTGGACCCCCGAGCGTAAACGTCGCATTCGGGACAGCCGGGTCAATGGAACCCAGGTGCTGTGTGAAGCGCTGACACAATGTGCCCAGCCGCCTCAGGTCTTTGTCGGTGCTTCCGCGATTGGGTATTACGGAGACCGTGGAGACGAGACCTTGACCGAAGAGAGCGAGGTGGGGGAGGGGTTTCTGGCCGAGGTCTGTCGGGACTGGGAGGCTGCTGCGGACGGGCTGACCGACACGGGCATACGGACCGCCCTGCTGCGGATCGGCATTGTCCTCAGTCCCGCCGGTGGCGCGCTGAAAAAAATGCTTTTGCCGTTTCAGCTCGGCCTGGGTGGCGTGATTGGCGAGGGGACACAGTATATGAGCTGTATTGCCCTGGACGACGTTATCGGGGTAATACAGCACGCCATAACCAATGACGAGGTTAGCGGTCCGATCAATGCGGTGTGTCCCGAGGCCGTGACGAATCGGGAATACACTCGGACGCTCGGCAGGGTCCTGGGGCGTCCCACACTGTTTCCGGTCCCGGCCTTTGCGGCTCGGCTTGCCTTTGGTGAGATGGCCGACACTCTGCTGCTCGCCAGTACCCGGGTTGAGCCGCGTGTCCTCACGCGAACCGGCTATGCCTTTCGCTATCCAAGTCTAGAGGATGCCCTCCGGCATGTGCTGGGCAAAGCGGCCGGAGCAGGGCGGCCTGAGTAAAGAAGGTGGTATGAAGCTGTTTCTCGATCGTATCTTTGTCTTTATTGAGACGCTTGCCGCTGGCGTCTGGATCGGAGTGTTGGGCGGGTTCGGCTTTGCCGTGGCTGGCACGATCTTTCAGGAACTGCCCACGACCACCTTGGCCGGAAATGTGAATGCCGCAGTGCTGGCCAAGCTGAACCGTCTCGAATTTATTGCGGCCGCGGGGATGGCCGTGTCTGCGGTGTACTTCTTGCTGCGTTCGGATTGGTGGACGACCGTACGCTTGGCGAAGACGGTACTCGTCGTGGTCATGGTTGCCACGCTGATCTATTACGCCTTGGTCGTGGGCGACCGGTTGGAGTATCTGCGGGCCGTAGAGATTCAGGATTTCGATACTCTCGATATGACAAAGAAAGGTTTTTTGGACGAGTTTGCGCGGCTTCACGACCGCTACACCCAACTGGTGAAAGCCAACCTGGGTATGGGGGCACTGTATCTCTTGCTCTCCGCGTTTGAACGGCGCTAGAGCAAAATTCACATTAGTGTAGCGTCCAATGGCCCGTGGGTGGGCGCTTGAGGGCTTCGCCCCGGCTGAGTGGGCCAGTTCTCTCCGATACTCTGGATAGCCCCTCGCTACACCACCCTGAAAACTGCTCTAGGGATTATGCTCCCGGCGTGAGGGTGCGGAGGGCGTTCAGGATGTTGACGCGCTTTACGGCCGGGTCGGTTTCAAATGACTGCATTTGCAGAAAGACCGTGTCCACTCCGTTATCCAGATAGCGCTGTACCCGCGCCCTCTTCTCTTCCGGGGAGCCCTGAATAAACAAGTCCTGCATGACCTCCGGCGGCACAGCGGCCACGGCAGCCTTGCGGTCGCCGTTGGCCCACGCTTCCCACATGGGACCCAGCAGGTCCGTCCGACCCAGCCATTGGTGGAAGGCTTTATACACCGGTACATTCAAATAGGTATTGATATGCCGCCGGATACCGGTCTCAACCGCTGGGCCGGGGGGGTCAACGCTGATGAAAATCCGGGCGGTGATTTCCACTTCGTCAGGACTGCGGCCCGCCGCCTGAGCCGCCTCACGCACGACGGCGACCGACTTTTTGACGTCAGTGGGGGAGAGCCAGTTGATAATCGCCCCGTCGGCATACTGACCGGCGATACGCAGCATCATCGGTTTCAGCGCGCCAACGTGGATGGGAATAGGATGCTGCGGCGGACGGCTGAACCGAAAGCCTTTGACCGTAAAGGTCTCGCCCTCAAAAGTGACACGCTCTCCGGTAAACGCCTGGCGCAGGAAGGCCAGCATTTCTCGTACCCGGACTGCCGGGCGGACAAACTTGCCGCCGTTCCAGAATTCGACAATCGGATGTGAACCCGCGCCGATGCCCAGACAAAATCGATTCGGGGCGAGTTCGGCCAAGCCCGCCGCGCTCATGGCCAAGGTCGCTGGCCCGCGCGTATACACATTGGCAATCGCCGTGCCCAGCCGCAGGTCGGTTGCCTGGGCAAGAGTGGCCAGCGGGGCAAAACAATCGACGCCATCGACCTCCATGGACCAGGCATCGGTATAGCCGGCCTGTTCGGCTTCCCGTGCGATTTGAACATGCTCTACAAGGCTGAATCCTTCCAGCGGCACCGATAGCGACCAGCGTTTCTGACCCATGTCTCACTCCGTGGCAAATATGCGCCGCCGACTATATCCGTTCAAGCTACGCTTGTCGAAGCCCGCTTTGGTGGTGTCCACGACGTGTCGAGGCATAGAGAAATTCTCTCCCCCTTCGTGGGAGAGGGCTGGGGTGAGGGTGAGAAGGAATAAGAAATTCCACCCGACGCTAAAGCATCGGGTTCAAATTACAAAGGGTGGGAAAATCAGCCCTCAGGATGTGCAATCAATCCACCGCGTACGTCTGTTTCAAATACGCTACAATGTCGGCAGATTCAAACATGGACGTCTGGGTGTTCGGGTCAACCAAATAAGGGACCATCATCTTGCCTGAGCGGGCGACAAAGGCTTCACGGCGGGGGCTGCCCTGAGCGATATTATGGAGCAGATAGGGGATTTCGAGTTCCGAGAGCGTCTCCCGAACCAAGCGGCAAAATGGTGAACCTTCATAGCTGTAGAGTTCAAGTAATTGATCGGGAGGGTTTGACTTGCGATAGAATGAGCCTTGCCCTGGCCGCGTCAACGAAGCCAAAGATACCATGAGCATTGTGAGAGGGACCGCAGACAGCATGAACGGAACGCTCCCGGTGCCATACTGCTTGAACAGATAGCGGTTGATATCGCCCGATTCGTACATTTCGACCCTTGTATTAGGGTCAATAAAATACGGGAATTGGTATTTGCCGCCCCGCTGCTTAATGGCTTCCCGGTAGCGCGGCCCGCCCTTGGGACAGGGATAAATTTTTGCGTCAAGATCAAGGACAGTGAAGGCCTCACGGACCTTGCGGCAAAATGGTCAGCCCTCAAAATCGTAGAGCTCAAGCGGCTGTTTTGGCCGTGGACCGAGCGTACCGATACGCTCAGCGTAACCGAGCCGAGCAACCGTACTCAAAACAGAAGTGGCAACGTCGAGGGATCGCATGCAGGATCAACCTATATGGGTTAACGATTGAGCTGCTTCTTTCAGTGCGTTAGTCGTGTTCGATCCAGTCGATAAGATGGTCTTCAAACGCCTCGGGTGGGACGGCATCCTCGGAGACTACTCTGCCCCGGACCGAGATGCCGGCCTGGTGGACGGTCTCGGCGCGGCCGGAGACCAGGGGGTGCCACCAGGCTAGGTCGCGACCCTCAGCTAGGCGTCGATACGCGCAGGAGTGCGGCAGCCAGCCGATCTTCTGAACGTTCTGGGGCGAGAGCCGCACGCACTCGGGAACGAGCTGGGTCCGCCGCTCATACCGTTTGCAGCGACAGCGAGTGAGGTCGAGCAGCCAGCAGGCCACATTCGTATAATGAGTGGCCCCGGTCTCGCTGTCCTCCAGTTTATTCAGACAGCAGCGTCCACAACCGTCGCACAAAGACTCCCACTCCTGCTGGCTCATGGCGGCGAGTGGTTTTGTCTTCCAGAAGGGTTTCATGTGGGGGGTTGGGGATGAGGGGTTAGGGCGGGAAATCACGGGGTGTCTTCTTCCCTACCCCCCAGTTCCTAGTCCCTTACGCTACGGCAACCGGGCGATGATTTTGATCTCGACCAAGGCGCCCGGAAATGCCAACTCGGTGATACCGATTGCGGTCCAGGCCGAGTAGGGGGCTGCCATGTATTTGTCCTTGACCTTCATGAAGGCCTGGATGTTTTTTTGCAGATCGACGTGAAAGGTCGTCATCTCGACCACATCGTCAAACGACGCGCCAGACGCCTCCAGCGTGGATTTGACATGTTCAAACGCCTGTGTGAACTGCGTTTCCGGATCGTCCGAAACCTTATACCCCTCGCCCACTCCGATCTGGCCGGAACAGTAGAGACGATCTCCATCCTTGATTGCCGGAGCAAAATGAAAATCATTGTAATAGGCTTCCATTCCCTTTGGGATGACAGCATCTTTGGCCATACGGTCTCCTTTCTTCCCGTTATCCGAATTTAGCTCAGACCTTAGCACCATGTGGAAGGAGTTGAAACGGCTTGTCCCTGCTTCCCCTCCGAGGAGGGGATGTTTGGTTGCCTTCTGTTTGCGCTACGTTACCCTTTACGACTCGGTCGGCTCATTCGACTGGGGAGCTTTCCGAAAACTCGCGGTCCAAAGCAGAACGACGCCGCCCGTTATAGCGACGTCGGCGATGTTGAAAATACCCGTTCGGAGTGAGCCCAGGCCGAGGTTCAGAAAATCGATGACGCTGCCGTCATGCACCAGCCGGTCAATCATATTCCCCAGCCCTCCGGCCAGCACGCATGAGAGCGCGATGAACGAAAGCCGCGGGAGCTGCCATTGCACGATGAGGAAGATGGCTAAGCCCAGGAGCAGCACGGCGGTCGCAACGGTGAGCAGCCAGAAGCGCAGTTCAGGCGACAGGCTGTTGCCGAGCCCGAGAAAGGCGCCCTGGTTCTCTGCATATTGCAAGCGGACAAGGTCGTGCATGAAAGAGATGGGCGGCGTTCCGCGGAGATGTTGGGCGGCAATCTGTTTGGTGGCTTGATCGCAACCCACGCCGGTCATGACAATCAGCACGGCCAGCAGGAACCGTGCCCGTTTGGTGACGGCTGTCATACATCTCCCATCAGCCTAGGCAGAGGTCCGAACCGAATAACCATTAGCTGCCGGCGCTGATTTGATCGAGGATTTTCTGGGCATTGGCATGGCCCTGTGCGGCCGCTTTGCGTAACCAGTCGATCCCCGCGTCATCGTCTTTGGCCACTCCCCGGCCTTCCAGATACATGGCCCCCAGATTGTACTGCGCGCCAGAATGGCCCCGCTCTGCGGCCTGGCGGAACCAATGGGCCGCTTCCGCATCGTCCTGCTCCGCGCCTCGACCAGCGAAGTAGATGGTGCCGAGGTTGAACAGCGCTCCTGGATGGGCCTGGTCCGCGGCTTTGAGGTACCAGCCTCTCGCCTTGGTCAGGTCTTGCTCCAGGCCGTAGCCGTTATCGTACAGCACGCCGAGATTGTATTGGGCCTCCGCGTGGTTTTCGTCGGCCGCGCTCCGCAACCAAATGGCGGCGGTGGCATAATCCTGCTCAACACCACCGCCCTGGATATAGAGCATGCCGAGGCGGTACTGGGCTTTCGGATGTCCGTTCTCGGCCGCTTTTTGAAACCACTTGGCGGCTTCCTGCTTCGCCCGGTCGCTATTACTCCCGGCGGAATATAAGAGGCCCAGATTATACTGTGAGCCGACGTGCCCCTGCTTGGCGGCCCGGCGGAACCATCTGACGGCTTCCTTGGCGTCTTGCTCGACGTCCTCGCCTTTGACGTACATGACGCCTAGGATGTTTTGCGCTTGGGCGCTGCCCTCTTCCGCCGCTTTTCGGACCTCATCAATGTCTGCCGCATGCCCGAACGGTTGGAAGAAGCTGAGCACTCCAAGGACCAAGCCAGCCCGAGCGAATCGTACGAGCGTTTTCATAGCGCCTCCTTACGTCACACCCACCACAGATAATCAAAATGAAAGCGCGACTCAATATACTCCCGGTCCAGCTGACAACCCCCTCCCAACTCCCCAGTTCGGTTTGACGGTCCTCTATCCGGTCGTTAGACTCGCCCTATGCACGGAGATTCGGATGGGCGGGGAGGTGCCTGGACGGTACACGGGCTGCGCGCCGTGTTTGTCCGGGGAGATATTGACGGCTTCTTTGGGCTGTTTATCGACAATCTCTTGCAGCTCATGCTGATCGCCGTGTTGTGTCCGTTGGTGTGTGGCTTGCCCCAAGAGTTAGTGATTGGCCGCATCCTGCCTGGGGCGGCACTCTCCATCTTGTTCGGGAACATCTTTTACGCCTGGCAAGCCAGACGGCTGATGCTGCAAACCGGGCGTAACGATGTGACGGCTCTCCCCTATGGCATCAATACGCCGAGCTGTTTTGCCTACATTTTTCTCATCATGGGGCCGGTCTATCAGGAAACGCAGGACCCAACCCTGGCCTGGCAGGTCGGACTGTTGGCCTGTCTGCTCAGCGGCGTGATGGAAACGGCGGGCGCTTTTGTTGGGGACTGGCTGCGCCGGCATACGCCGCGGGCGGCCCTGTTGACGGCTCTGGCCGGTGTTGCGATCACGTTTATTGCCGTCGGTTTTGTCTTCCAGATTTTTGCCCACCCGCTGATTGCGGTTGTGCCGATGATGATGATCCTGACCGCCTACGCGTCACGCCGGACCCTCCCCGGTGGGCTGCCCGGCGGCCTGGTTGCCGTGCTGACGGGCGTCGTCCTGGCGTGGGGGCTGCGCCTGCTGGGGATACCCGTCTTTGAGCCGCCGGCCGAACAGTACGAACTGGCGCTGCATATGCCGACGCCGGTGCCGTCCGATCTCTTTTCCCTGTTGACCAGTGAGCGAGGCTGGCAGTATCTGGCCATTATTTTTCCCATGGGCCTGTTCAATGTGATTGGCTCGTTGCAGAATCTGGAAAGTGCAGAGGCCGCCGGCGACCGCTATGAAACCAAGCCTTCACTGGTCGCCAATGGTGTGGGGACGCTCCTGGCCGCTCTCTTCGGCAGCCCGTTTCCCACGACCATCTATATCGGGCACCCGGCCTGGAAGGCGATGGGGGCGCGGGTCGGATACTCGGTGATTAACGGAGTGGTCATCTGGCTGCTGTGTCTGATCGGTGGAATGACGGTGGTCCTCCACATCGTCCCAATCGAGGCGACGCTGGGTATTCTGCTCTGGATCGGTATCATTATGACGGCTCAGGCGTTTCAGGCCGTCCCCCAATCGCACGCGCTCGCGGTGGCCTTCGGGCTGATTCCCGCGCTGGCCACCTGGGCCTTGCAGCTGATCGAAACCAGCCTCCGCAAGGCCGGCGCTTCGCTCTTCGACATCGCGCCGAAATTTGGGGGTGATCTCTACATTCACGGCGTGATCGCTCTCAGCCAGGGCTTTCTGCTGAGCGCCATGATCCTGGCGGCTATTCTGGTCTTTATTATCGAACGCCAATTTCTCAGCGCGGCGGCTTGGCTGCTGGTTGCGGCGGCTCTGTCTTTTGTGGGGGTGATCCACGCCTATGAACTGACTCCCGTGGGAGTCCAGAATGCGTTTGGCTTTGCTGCCGCACCGGAATTTGCACTCGCGTATGGGCTGAGTGCCGGGCTGCTGGCCATATTCCATCTGACGCAGGACCAGGCAGACGCCTGAGGCATTCTTCTTAACTATACGCCTCGGTAAAGGCCTGCCGCTGCTGTGTGCTGCCCAGCATGATGAGTTCGCTTTCTTCCTGGAGCTTTATCGAGGCTGGTGGGTTGGTAATGAGGCTCCCGTTGTGCTGGATACCGATCACGTTCAGCCCCGTCCGCGCCCCAATTCCACTATCGGATAAGGTCAAGCCGGCCAACATCCGTGGCAGCGAGACTGCAAATAGCTCAACCCCCTCGCCCAAGACTCCTAGCTCACGGCCTTGCAGCAGGGAGAGGGCCTGTTCAATCCCCAGTGAAGAGTAGCTCAAGGCGAAGTCCGCACCGGCGCGGTGGATGGCTTCGAGATTCCTTTCATGGGTAATACGGCTGACGATGCGTAATTCAGGATTGAGGCGGCGACAATAGACCGTGAGGTAGATGTTCATGGCGTCGTCGTTTGTGGTCAGCAGGACGGCCGGGGCATCCCGCAAACCGGCACGCATCAGGACCTCTCGGTCGGCAGCATCGCCGATAAAGAGTTGATCCGGGATGTGGGCGATCCGTTCCCGCAAAGCTTCGTCATTCTCAACCAGATGAACCGGTATTTCCTTGCGCTTCAGGGCCTCGGCGGCGGCGCAGCCGACCTTGCCTCCCCCAATGATCAGGACCGGACTGTAATTGGTATCATAAATGACAAGCAGGGTGTCGAGCTCCAGCATTTGTTCTTCCGAGCCGACAACGACCATGACGCTGGTGTTGGACAGGTAAGTGTCTGGAGTGACCGGCAATAAACGGCCCCGTTCCCAAATCCCGACAATATTGAGACCGATAACCTCGCGTAGCCGGGTTTCCCGGATCGTCCGGCCTGCCAGGGGGGTATTGTGGACAGGAAACTCGGCAACCTGGAGGTCGCGAAAACTGCCGATTACATGGGCCTGGGCGTGACCGATGTTAATGCGGTTCGTCAGCCGCTCTCCGAGGCGCTGCTTGAGAGGAACCACGTGCGTACACCCGCTCAATTCGAGGATATCAATAGAGTCTTTTTCCTCGATCGTTGCCATGATGGGGACGTCCGGGGCAACCTCCCGGACGTTCAGGGCAATATTCGTGTTGACGGTGTCCGCACTGTTGGCAACGATCAGACGGGCTTGGGAGGCCCGAACTCTCTCGTAGGTCTCACGACTATCGATCTCACCAGCAATGACCGAAATGCCATCTTCATATAGACGTGCGGCGGTCGTTGGGTCCGGCTCAAGAACATAATAGGGAATATCCTGGAGGCGCAGCTGTTCAATGAGACCGGGAGCAATGGTGTCGTAGGTGCAGATGATGACGTGCCCCTGGGTATCGGGTGGCACTTCACGCGGGGCCTGAAACCGTATCTGCGCTTCCAGCCAGGGAGCGTAAAAGAAGCGAATAAAGGTAAAGGGCAGGACGATGAGCAGCAGAACAATCCCGGAGAGCAGCACCACAATACTGAAAAACCGCCCAATATCGCTGTGAAACGTAATGTCGCCAAATCCAAGCGTGCTCATCACCGTCAGGGTCCAATAGACCCCGGTCAGCCACGAGTGATCCTGCCCTTCCGCGTGCAGCATGATCACATGGAAGAGAACCGAGAAGAGCAGAATAATCCCGACTAAAAAGGCGGCGAATTTGAGGAGCGCGCCAATATTCCGGCGCGTTGCCGGCTCATCCAGAAAATAGGCGAGTTGCGTGCCGAGCAGCTTCATGGGAGATTTCAACCAAGCAAAAGAGCGGGGGGGCCGTCAAGGGCTGGGAGTGGGACTGGGGAGCGCCTGTGGGTCGCCGATTTGTGTAGGAGAGGCAAGCGGCGAATTACTGCGCCGGCACCAGTTGGAGGTCGATCGTGATCTCGACCTCCTCGCCGATCGCCACCCCGCCCGACTCCAGGACCGAGTTGCGGCTGAGCCCATAATCGATCCGATTGATCGTCGTGGTGGCGGCTCCGCCCAGGCGAGGCTTGCCTCGGAGGTCGGTGACGGCCTGGGGCGAGCCGGTCACATCGAGCACGACCTCCCTGGTGACGCCCATGAGGGTCAGGTCTCCGGTGACCCTATAGCTGTAGTCCTGTATTTTTTCGACTGCCTTTGATTTGAAGGTGATGGTCGGATGTTTGGCAGTATCAAAGAAATCCGGCCCGCGTAAATGGTCGTCCCGCTTCTGGTTGCGGGTATTGATGGAGGCCACCTCGATGGTGGCGTCCACCGAGGAGCGACTGATATCGTCCTCGTCTATGATCGCGGTCACGTCGAACTTGTCGAACGTGCCGCGCACGGTGGCGACCATTAAATGCCTCACGGCAAATTGCACACTGGCGTGCGCCGAATCACTCTTCCAGGTTGCCGCCTGGCTCAGGTCCGGAACCATAAGCGCGATGCCGGTCAGTGCGGCCACAATCATCCGTCGCATAGACTACTCCTTGCTTCTCAGAAAATTTCCTACCAAGCTCGAATGAGGGAAGCAATCCCGCTCCCTTGCCAACACCAGTGAGAGAGGGACGGATAATGTCAGCTTGGCGACCCGGTCGTGTCCCTGTCCCCACCGAGCACGGTGTACAAGACGATGACATGATACGGCCGGTTATGACACGTCTCCCGGCCCTACTTTCGGCATATTTGCGTTATGAAAGTGAAAAGTTTAGGCTCACTCGCGGCTTGGCCGGAGGCTTGTACGATCTCGTTTCAGCATCCAGGTGCTTATAAAAGCGCCTGGATAATTGGACTGTCCCCCACGAGATTGAGATGGAAAGATTGTTGAGAGAAACCCGTGTACCAAGAAGTCAAATTTCTGCGGCTTTAAGGGGAGGAGGACGGTTCGAAGATGGTCGACGTTGTCAATAATCTGATGCTGGTCTCGCTCATGTGCCTCCTGCTCGGCGTCGGCTTGCGCACTCCCTTTGGAGCGGTGTTCTCCGTCGCCCAGCAGTACCACCTCGTACTACGCGGCCTGGTAGCGAATTTCGTAGTCGTTCCTTTCGTATTCGCCCTCGTGCTGCAGGGATTACCGCTTGGCTCCGACGTTATCATCGGCCTGCTGGTCCTGGCTGCTGTCCCGGTCGCGTCTGCGGCTCCCCCCTTTGTCGGGTTGGCCAAGGGCGACCTCCCGTACGCGGTGGGGCTGATGCTCATTGTCGCCTTCCTCTGCGTTCCGATCACGCCGCTCATTCTCGCTCTCTGTCTTCCTCCGAGCGAGGCAGGCTTAGAAATCGACCTCTGGAAAATCATTCAGACCCTCCTGACCGCCCAGCTTATCCCGCTGAGTGTAGGGATGACCATCCAGCATGTCAGGCAGAGGTGGGCAGAGAAACTGCTCCAGTTCGTGCCCAAGCTCGCCCTGATTGGTATTGTGCTGAGTCTGACCTTGATCGCTGCTATGCAAGCCCAGCAGATTGTTGGCCTTGGAGTCCTTCCTCATCTGGCAGCGCTTCTCTCCATCCTCGTTTGTCTCCTTATCGGAAACGTGATGATGAAAGGCGCGGCGGCTGAAATGCGCCGGTCGCTCGCCATCTCCACGGCGATTCGTAATGTAGCGGTGGCGCTGCTCATCGTTGGTACTAATTTTCCAGGGACCTCAGCTGTCACGATTGTCTTTGTCTTTGGCATCCTTTCCCTGATAGTTAGTCTCATCTACGGGAAGCTGGCAACTGGCGCGGATGCGCAGAGTGCTGAGGCGTCATGAATGAAAGCTTGCCGAAGACCCCGCGATCACAAGAGCCGAGAGGTATGGTGACCATGACATCATTACCGGAGGGGGATCGTGTCAGCCGGGCGACCCGGGCATGTCCCAGCCACCACCGAGCGCCGTATACAAGGCGACAACGTGAGAGGCGAGGGCGGTTTGGCTTTGGGCAGAGGCATCCTGGGCGGTGTGGAGCGCGCGGCGGGCCAGGGCGACGCTCAGATAGTTTTCCAGACCACTCAGATAGCGATCAGTGGCAATCTCGACGGCATCGGTGTGCGCGGCGACTGATGCCGTCAGCCATTGCTGGCGGGCCTGCTCTTTGCTGTACGCCACGAGGGCATTCTCAACCTCTTCGAACCCGGTGAGAATCACCTGCTCATAACGGGCGAGGGCTTGGGCTTGACGCGCGTCCTGCACCTTGATGGCGGCCCGGATGCGGCCTGCATCGAAAACCGGCCAGCTCAGTGCGGGACCGGTTGCCCAGGACAGGCCCGCCCGCTTGGCTAGGTCTGTCACATCCAAGCCCTGCGTCCCCAGTCGCCCGGTCAATGTCAGCCGAGGGAAGAGGTCGGTGGTCGCCACACCAACCCGTGCGGTGGCTGCCTCCAGTTCACGTTCGGCCTGCCGAATATCGGGACGTCGGCGTAAGAGCTCGGACGGCAGTCCGAGCTCCCCTGCTAGGTCGGCCTGCGGGATCGGATGGTCCTGGGAGAGGGAGGGTGTAAAAGCGGTGGGAGGCTCACCCACCAGGACGCTTAGACGGTGGAGGGTCCGTTTGACTGTGGTTTGGAGGGAGGGGACCTGAGCGCGGATATTCGCCAGCAGAGCCTTGGCCTCGGCTGCATCCAGTGCGCTCGTCAGGCCGGTTTGATAGCGCGACTGCGTGACCTCAACCGAATCTTGCTGAGCCTGAATATGCTGCTCGGCAATACGGAGCCGCTGTTGTGCACCACGGAGTTCAATATAGTTGCGCGCGATCTCGGCCAACAGTGCCACCAGCACTGCGCGACGGTGTTCTTCCGCCGCGCTGATATCGGCGCTCAACGCCTGCTCAGCCCAGCGCAGACGACCAAACAGGTCAATCTCCCAGCTTGCGTCCAGGCCTATCTGGTAGAAGTTCCGTTCTTGTCCAAAGCCCAGAGACGTTCCAACCGGACTCTCACTATTGTCCGTGCGGGTGGACTCGTCATCGAGAAAATTGGATGACAGTGAGGTGGTCGTACGGCTACTCAGACTACGTGTGTACGACGTAGCCGAACCGAGGCGCGGCCAGCGGGGAGCCAGGGCGACCAGCCGTGAGGCGCGTGCCTCCTGAATTCGTGCGGTGGCTTCCTGGATATCCCGATTCTGGCTGATCCCCCGTTCGATCAGAGCCTGGAGCCTGGGGTCCTGAAAGGTATTCCACCAACGCGCGAGCTCTATCGATTGCGCGCTGGTAGCGGTCTCAGGCTGCTCACTCCACGTCTCGGGAATCGTGACCGAGGCGACCGGTTGTTTTGGGGTCACTGTGCAACTGGCGGCTAGGCAGAAGAGGAGGAGAGCCCAAGCTAGGGGCGGAGGACACGAAACGGCGAGCCTCCAGTGTCGGGTCAGCGTCCTGTGCATGCCGTTTTCCTTATCACGTGTTCGGGTCCTATACAGTTGCACTCTTGCGTGCCGCGCGAGCAATGGTCTCCTGGTCCTGCTCGTCTTCCATCAACTTCACCCTGGGAGGGACCATATTGACCCCCAGCCGTTCACCCACATAGGTCACAAATAGATAGACCACGGGAATGACGAGCAGGGTGAAGGCGGTGGAAAAAGCCAGTCCGCCAACCACCGCAGCACCAATCGGGCGACGGCTTTCCGCCCCCGCCCCGACAGCCAGGGCGAGTGGTAAGGCCCCAAAGATAGAGGTCGCGCTGGTCATCAAAATTGGGCGGAGGCGACTGCGTCCCGCGGCCAGCACTGCGGCCAGCAACTCGGTGCCACGAGCCCGCGACTGATTGGCGGAGTCCACCAGCAGGATCGAATTTTTTGTCACCAGACCGATAAGCAGGATAATGCCAATCTGACTGTAGAGGTTCAGCGTGTGGCCGGTCATAAACAACACGAATAAGGCTCCGAAGAGAGCCAGAGGTACGCTGCCGAGTATGGTCAGGGCATGGAAGAAGTTTTCAAACTGGGCCGATAAAACGAGATAGATGAAGACCAGCGCAATAAGAAAAACAATATAAATCTCGGCCGAGGATTCCACAAACTCGCGTGCGCTGCCCCCTAGGGCGGTGGTAAAGCCGACGGGCAGAACCTCGCCGGCAATGCGCTGCACACCGGTCAGCATTTCGCCCAGGGTTGCCCCAGGGGCCAGGCTGCCCGTGATTGTGGCCGAGCGTTGGAGGTCGTAGCGGTTGAGTCGGGCCGGAGCAATACTGGGCGCGGCGTGCACCAAGCCGGACAACGGCACCATCATCCCGGTTTGGCTGCGGACGTAAATCTCTCCGATTTGGTCAGGCAGGCTCCGATAGCGCGACGCCAGCGCGGTCACCACGTCATACTGCTTACCGCGCATGATGAATTCGTCGATCTTGGCCTGCGACAGGAGAAGCTGCAAACTCTGGGCTACGGTGGAAACGGGTACTCCGAGGTCGGCGGCCCGGTCGCGGTCAAAGATCATGTCCAGTTGGGGGTTGTCGAGCCGCAGGTCGCTGTCCACGTTAATCAGGCTGGGAAGCTGGCGCACCTGCTCCAGCATGGTGCTGACCGTCTGGGTAAATTCTTCCTGGGTCGCCGCGGCGTTCTTGATGATGAATTCCAAATCGTTAATGCTGCGCTGGTTGAGGGATGGGGGGTTGATCGGAAAGACCAGGGCCCCGGTCAGGGCAAAGAATTCGGGAAAAAGTTGAGCCACAAGGGCCTGCTGGGCGACGTCGCGTTTTTCCCAATCGGTCAGGCGGGCAAAGACGATACCGTCGCTGGTATTGGGCGGTCCGCCAATAGACAACCCAATGGCCTCAAAAAAGGCCTCGACCTCCGGAATTTGTTGAATACGTTTTTCCACCTGATCCAGGGTCTGGGCGGTGTAGGCTAGAGTCGATCCCTGGGGCGCTTTAATCACCGTAATAATCCGTCCTCGGTCTTCGACTGGGACCAGGGTGGAGGGCAGGGCTTGCAACAGGAGCAAACCGAAGCCGATGGTCGCCACAAGCAGGAAGCCCATGGACAGGCGATGGTGGAGGGCCCAGCGGAGGGCGCGCTCATAGCCGCGATTCAGGCTGGCGAAGAAGGGCTCGAGTATGTAGTAGAAGCGTCCGTGAACCGCCCGAACCGTCAGAAACTGAGAGCACAGCATGGGTACCAGGGTCAGGGCGACAAAGGTCGAGATGAGAACGCTGGCGGCCATGGTCAGGGCAAATTCGCGAAAGAGACGGCCTAGGTTGCCGGTCAACAGGGAGAGCGGAATGAGGACGGCAACCAGCGCAACGGTCGTGGCGATGACCGGAAAGCCGACTTCCTTTGCTCCACGGCGGACGCTGACCTGGCGCGTTTCACCCAACTCTTGCCGACGGTAGACATTCTCCATCACCACGATGGAGTCATCGACCAAGAGACCGATGGCCAGGACCAGGGCGAGCAGGGTGAGGACGTTGACCGAAAAGCCGAGGACAAGCATGACGGCAAAGGTGCCGACTAAAGAGACGGGAATGGCAATCGATGAGATAAGCGTCGTTACCGCAGAGCGGAGAAAGACCAGATTCACCACCACTACTAGGCCAAAGACCACGCCCAAGGTGAACCATACCTCTGCGAGAGAGGCCCGCACAAAGATCGTGCTATCGACCGCCACCCGGAGATCGACCCCATCCGGCAGGGCCGCGCGGATAGCCGGCAGGCTGCGCCGCACGGCGTCCGAGACTTCGAGTTGGTTTGAGCGTGACTGCCGGACGATGCCGGCACCGACCGTTGGGCGGCCGTTGAGGCGGGTGAGCACATTATAGTTCTCGGAGCCCAGTTCGGCCCAGCCAATATCCTTGAGGCGGACCCTGCTCTCGCCCTCCTCGCGGATGATGAGGTTTTCGTACACGCTTGGGTCATCAATCTGGGCATCGGCCAGAACGGTAAATTTTCGGGTCGTGCCCTCGACCTCACCGGCCGGAACCTGGAGATTGTTCTCAATAATGGTGCGGTAAATATCGGCCGGGTCCACGCCGTGCAGCGCCATTTTGGCCGGATCGAGCCAGATGCGCATGGCGTATTTTCGCCCACCGAGGAACACCTCGGCCACACCCGGCAGAATCTGAAGCGGCGGCTTGACAATACGGTCCACAATATCGGTCAGGTCTTCTGTCGAGTACGCCTCGCTCTGCAAACCAATCCACATAATGGGGAAGGTATTGGCTCCGGACTTGGCGACAATCGGCCGCTCGGCTTCCTCTGGAATATCGTCAAACGCACGCTGGATCGCGTTGCTGACATCGGTCACTGCCAGATCAATATCGCGGCCGGCAATAAACTCGACCGTAATCGAGCTGCGACTAAAACCGCTAATCGACGTGATATTGCGAATACCCTCAACGCCGTTGAGGGACTGTTCAAGCGGCTCGGTGATGGTGCTCTCGACCGTCGCCGGGCTGGCCCCAACATAGACCGTGGTAATCGAGACCACCGGGTTATCGACATCGGGGTATTCTCGAACCGGTATGTATAAAAAGGCGGCAATCCCGGCCAGGACAATGAGCAGACTCAGTACCGTCGCCAGAACCGGACGGGTAATGCACAGGTCGGAGAGAATCATGGATTAAAAATCACACGTCGTCAGTAGCGTACTGCTCGTCCCGAGCTCAAGGTTGGTATTCTCAACCGGCTCGTACGGGCTTGGCTGTACCCGGTCTCCGGGCCGCAATTTTTGATGGCCGGCAACAATGATGGTGTCTCCGGGCTTGAGCCCACTGAGAATCTCAACCTGCTGCAGGGCAAATTGTCCGAGTTGGACGTGCTGACTCGCAACCAGGTTATCATCTTGAAGCGTATACACGAGCCGTTTCGTTCCCTGCCGAATAATGGCCTCCAAGGGAATGGAAACCACGTCTGAGAGACTGGCAACTTCGAGGCGTAAGGCGGCGGCCATGCCGGGCAAAAGCGTTCTCTCTTCGTTCGGGACAACGGCCTGCACCGTGACCGAACGGGTGTCCGGATTGAGAAAGGGGTCTATCACGCTGACAGTTGCCGTAAACCGGCTCGTACACTGACCCGCTACCCCGCGAATATGCTGACCAGTTGCGAGGTCCGGTACATAGTGCTGCGGTAAGCTGAAGACCAGGTGCAGGGGGTGAATCTGGGTGATCCGGACCACGGTATCGCCGGGCTCCAGATAGGTGCCCAGACTGACCTGGCGTAGACCTAAGCGACCGGTGAAGGGCGCACGGATAGTCATTTTACGTAAGATCGTTGTCGCTTCGTCTAACTCGCCCTTGGTCGTTCGGACCGCCGCCTGCGCGTTGTCCAGCGCCTGCTGGGAGCGCGCCCTGGGCGGCAGTTTGGTCAGTCGCTCCAACGTCGCCTGGGCGTTCTGATATTGAGCCTGGGCCACGTCAACCGCCGCCTGCGCCTCGGCGGCATCGATACGTGCCAGGACATGGCCTCGACGAACCTCCTGACCTTCCGGAATATCGAGGAAAACGATCTTACCGCTCCGGTCGGCGGTCACCTGGGTGGTCTGCGGGCTCTCAAGCCCACCAACCGCCGAAATCGTGCGCGGCAGGTACTGAGCCTTGAGTGTCAGCGTTTGTACGGGGATGGGCGGTGGTACAGGACTACGCGACGGCTCCGCGGCTTTTTGACAGGCCCAGAAAAGAAGGCAACCGACTATCAGGAACAGTGGAACAGGGATATACCCAGACAGCATGAGTCGGGCGGAGTGCAGATGAACGTAACGGGTATGCATGAGTGATTGCCCAGAGAGACCATATCGCGCGAGAGAAGAAGTGTGCATGGTAGGTGTCCACGCGCATAATCTATCCAGCCGTATTTCAGCATGACATAAACGCCGGAGCGAGTCACTACGATCTGGCCATGACAGACAAACTGCCTTGATTCGGCCTATTGGTGGCCGAAGTGATTGCCTGGAGAGGCTATGCCGAGAGAGAGGACGTATAGGGCGATAACACGTAGCGCCGACCACTCATGCGGCGTAACGGAAAGCGTGCTGCCGGTCCTCCCGGTGCTTCATCGTGCGTAAGCTGTGTCTTTTTCCATTTGGCGAGTCCGTTGCGGAGATAATCGGCGTCAATACCGAGCAAAGCACAGATATTCTCAAACGAGCATAGCCAACTGGTATCGTCGGAGTACACCCATTCTTCCGTCTCTTTGAGGAGGCGCCGTTGGCGGCGGGTTGCACCGGGAATCGAATGCTGGAAGGCCGCAATCGCGTTTTCCATGACCGCGAGCATCAGTCGCTTCTCAGGCTGGGCAGATATCTCGGACCGAATCTGATCAAAATACTGTGAGGGAACGATAATGTCCGCGTCGAGCGCTGGTGCAAATTGTCCTTCTATAGCCATATTCCTCCCTTTCGTTTACCCAGCAAGGCAGCGTCCTCTGTTTTCCTGGTTCAGTACATCTCCTCCTGAATTGCTTTTCTCTTGATCCCAAATGGGTCCTGGTACGAACTGAGAGGTTCATGTGCTTCCCTCAACAACTTGCAAATAGCAAGTGATTGAGGCGGCGTCAATCCCTTCCGTAATGCAAGTCATTCAGGTAAAAGGAAGAGGCTATGGTGTCCAATGTGGAGACGCGCCGGTCCGACTGCCCGATTAGTTGCTCCCTGGATTTGCTGGG
The DNA here is from genome assembly GCA_022826945.1 of Candidatus Binatia bacterium. Lineage (GTDB taxonomy): Bacteria > Desulfobacterota > Binatia > Bin18 > Bin18 > Bin18. The sequence continues at coordinate 39,272 of JAJDTY010000050.1, read as the reverse complement.
AGACAAGTGGAGTCTGCTGATCGTGCGTGACATGGTCTTCGGCAGGAAGCGCTATTTCAAGGAGTTCTTCGCCTCGGACGAAGGGATAGCAACGAACATCTTGACGGATCGACTCAAGCGCCTTGAGGACAACGGTATTGTCTCCAAGCAGCCGGATCTTGAGAACGGGCGACAGATCGTCTACACGCTGACTGAGAAGGGCGTCGCCCTGATTCCTGTCCTCGTAGAGCTGCTGTGTTGGGGAGCGGTCTACGATGGCGTGTCTCAGTTCGATCTCGACAAGGTTCGACAGATTCTGCAGGATACACGCTCCAGACAGCGCTTCATGCGCGAGCTGAAGAAACGGTGTACTTCCACTCCTTAGTATCCCCAATTCTGCGATTCTGACCGAGAAGCCTGCGACAACGCGCGGCTCCGGCACTGTGTATAGTCAAGCTGTCAGTGCGGTAGCGCACGGTGATCCTGCCATTTGTCGAATAATGCAATCGTGCATTGCTCCCCCAAAGTGGCGTGGGGGTGAGGCTTGGAACCGTAGTGACAGGGGGATTCAGCCCAGGTAGCGATATGTTACCTCGGCGACACATACAGGTTTCTGGCCGTTTTCGACCTCAAATGACAGCTCCAAAGTTACCTCCTGTCCGTCTCGAACGGGAGTGACGCGCCGAATGTTGGCCCGCAGTCGTACCCGTTTGCCAATGAGCAGCGGCGCGGGAAAACGCAGGCGATTGATGCCGTAGTTCATGCCGAGCCGGGCTCCTTGGAGATACCAGATTTTTTTCAGCAACCCTGGAGCCAGGGCCAGAATAAAATAGCCTGGGGCCACCGTCCCACCGAAGGGCGATTCTTTTTTCGTTCGTTCCACGTCTTCGCAAAACCACTGGTGGTCATCGGTTGCCGCGGCATAGGCATCGACGGCCTGCTGAGTGACGAGATACCAGTCCGACACGCCGACTTCCTGGCCGACGAGGGTGGGCAGGTCCTGGAAGCGAATTTGTTTTGCTGTCATGGAGAGAATTTCATAACCACAACAATGATCCTAGCACGGCAAACTTGCGCGCTCGTGGTCTAGGGTCGGAGCAGGATACGGCTGCTGGTTGTCCCTTCTCGAATGCGCCGAAAGACCTCGTTGACCGCGTCCAAAGGCGCTTCTTCCGTGTCGAGGTGAATGCCCAGGCGCGTGGCGGCATGATACGCCGCCTCCAGATCGTTCCGTGAGCCCACAAACGACCCCCGCACAGTGATCTCCTTCATAATTAGGGAAAAAATTGGGATGGGGAGATCGGCCACTGGTAAGCCTATGGCCACGAGCGTGCCTTTCCGTCGCAGAGCGTGAAAACATTGGACAAACGGCTCTACCTTGGTGCTATTACAGATCGCCGCATGGACTCCGCCGATTTGCTTACGGATGTATTTTGCCGGGTCGTCGGCACTGCTGTTGACCATCACCTCCGCACCGTTGCCGCTGGCAATATCGAGGGCCTCTTCATGCGCACTGACGGCAACCACCCGTAGGCCGAACGCCTTGGCGTACTGGACTGTATATTGTCCGACTGCGCCCAAGCCAAACACGGCACACCATTGGCCAGTCTCAAGCTCGGCCGCCTTGAGCGCCCCCCAGGCGGTCACCCCGGTGCAGGTCAGGTGAGCGGCCTGTTCTATCTTCAATCCGTCGGGGATAAGGCCAACGTAGGCGGCGTCAGCTTTGACGTATTGGGCGTAGCCACCATCAACCTGAAACCCGGTCAGAACGACAGCGCTGCACAGCATATGCTGGCCGTTAAAACAGTATTCACAGTGCCCGCACGAGCGGTGAACAAGCGGCACCCCAACCCGGTCGCCGACCGCAACGCGCGTGACATCTGCGCCAACCGCTTCGACTGTGCCCGCGCCTCGATGGCCCGGAATGCGCGGCAACTGCGGCAGGGCTGGAGTGGGGAAATCACCAGCATGGGCGTCGATATCGCCGTTACAGACACCGCTGGCTTGGATTTTGACGAGAATTTCTCCCGGTCCCGGTTCTGGGATGGGGACCTCTTTTACCACAAGCGGTTGCCCGATCGCTTCTATGACGGCAGCTTTCATCCGGTCCTCCTCTCCTCGGGCACCCACGCCGGACGGCGGGTGGAGTTCTCGAAGGCTCTTGTCAACAATGACTCTAGCGGGGCAAACGAGCAACCCTTTTTTCTCATTTTAGCGCCGTCCTTCCGTGAGCTTATTGAGATCGAACAGGCCCTCGATGTCGGCGGGAGACACCACGGGATAGTCCATCTCAAAGGTGATGTAGAGCGTGGCTTGTCTGTTTTGCACGTCGATGGTGGGCACGCCCTCGTACCGGGCGATAAAGAGCCCCTGATCGGGATTCGGCTGTTCCACCGTGTCCTCCGACCAGGAGTTCTGAGGCTGCCAGATCTTCCACAGCTTGCCGTCTCGATCAAACGCAAGGGCAATCGCAGTTCGGTAGGTCTGCGCGTCCCAAAACAGCAATTTGCTGCTATAAGGGTGCCTCGGATCCTTGGGTACCATCTCGACAACCGCACACTTTCTCAACTCCCAGCGGTCATAGGGCAGCCAGCTATTAGGGCCATAGTAATGCGGATACGGATAGCGCGAGTTCATGACGTGGAGGACCTCTTTCCAGCCGTGGAAGGTCCAGTTGTAGTCTAACGGGTGGCCCGAGAATCCATAAAAGTCGTCCAGGGTTGTGTCCGTGCCGGCGAACGAATCGGCTCGTTCTTCGGCGGAAAAGCGACGGACTCGGCGGAGCGCCGGTGAGTACGACCACGCCTGATCGGCCAAGTGTGGGTCAGCCGGTCGCTGGATGACGGTGCGTTGTCCGCGCTGCTCGTAGGGGGCTAAAAATTCAGAGTAATCTTTAAACTCGAATTGCTCGGCCTCGGGCGCAGGAAGGGTGTAGTTGTTCGTCGGGAGTATGGCCAGATGGGTGAAGTACACGCGCTGGTATCGCTGCCACAGGACACGCTTGATCTGTCCACCCGTTCCTCGAATCACCTCCTCTGGCAGGTCTGCGATTGGGCCATGCGTTCCACCTTCCTGGACTAATAGGTAGGCATATCTATCTACACGCTGGCCGTAGTGCTGCCAGCGAAAATTAAAATTCCACGCGGCCTTTATCCCAGACTCCGGGTCCTGCGTATCCAGGCTCGCATTGGGGAACGGTTGGCCGGCTATGTAGTTTTCAAGAGCACCGTCTGCTGCCAGTCGGGTCTGGCCGGCGAATTTTTCCGTGGCCTCGCGATAGGCCGGGTGGGGCGGATAATTGCCCGTTTGGGTTATGACAAACTCGACATCTGGAAAATGGTATTCCGCAAAGTAGCCGGGCGGAAGAAATGGTCGCGCCTTCTCCAGGTCGTCGAGCTTCAACGTTTCGCCTGCCTGGAATTCGGGCTTGGGGCTCCGAAAGGTTTCGACCCAACGGAGGACCGTTTCTTTCGTCGTGCCCGGCGCCTTCTCATTTGCCGCCCATCCCGCACTGACCCAACAACACAGGACAACAAATCCCCAAAAACTCCTCATTCCAGCGGTTCCTTTCCCCTCATCAGACGGACCGGGGCTCAGCATGTCGATGCCTGACGGTTTGATGGCAGATCCTACCCTAGATATTTTTATGGCTCTGTAAAGAGAGCCAAAATATAAAAAATAACAGGTCCAATTTTGAAAGGAAAAATATGTCGTCCTACCCCATCGCAGCCGCTCCTGATCTTCTAGTAGCGCTTGATCCAGCGTCCCCCCGCCCGCTCTACAAGCAACTCTATGACGGCCTCCGAGATGGGAGCCTCACTGGCCGCCTTTCCCCTGGTACACGCCTTCCCTCTAGTCGCATGCTTACGGCAGGTCTCCAGACTGGACGGCCATGTTTTGACGGATTAGGAGTTTTCATAGTGAGACACTACCCGCTTTTTCTATCAATTTTGATAGGGACAGGAGCGGCAGAAGTGTGTATGGCTCTCTTCTCAGTGAGGCCAAGACACTGAGGCTGGCGGCGTCACAGTCCCCCATGCGAGGGCGAAATACGAAGGATTCAAACTGAGAACCACTAATAGATGAGTGCTGAAGACATGAGGAAAGGATGAACCCATGGCTGGATTAAAGTTTCAGCCTGAATCTCTGCTGTATCCTCGAGGGTGGCAGAACCTCCGGCGTCTGACGGGGATCGTGCTCAGCCTGGGCTGCCTGTTCCTTGCGGGGGTCCTCCTTCCCCAGGCAGTGCGGGCAGACGCGGACGAATGGGAAATGTTCGAAATGTGCAGGCGGTGTGTCAATACCCAACCCGGGAATTGGCATTTCTTTTTTTGTACCAATCCAAGCGGCGGGGGAGAGGGGGTCGGTGAGGGCCGTTGTAGGCGCAAGCTATGGTTCGGCGACACCACACAACGCGACACGCGAGAGCTTTGTGAGGAGGCGGGTTTTGAGGGCATAAATTGGAGTAGAACCGAGGAGCAGTGTGGCATCCATTTCCGTGGGAGGTGGTAAACCAGAGGGAGAGGGGGCCCGTCGAGACGAACCCCGTCTCCAATATCCGCTTCCGTATTGTAATGAGGCCTCAGAGGAGAGACGAGCGATACAAGAGTTTATGAAGAAATGGAAGAGAAGGAGGGCGCCCAATGGACCGTATTCGGTTTTGTGAGTTTGGATGGCCCTATAGAGCATCAGTCGCGCTTTTACGAAAAGACGGGTGAAAGTAGTAGGTGCTGTGCTCCATTCTGGACGATATGGGGCCTCCCCAGCAGTGTCATGATCAGAAGATCGTCATCAAAAGGAAAGGATGAACCCATGGATGTATTAAAGCTTCAGCCTGAATCTCTGCTGTGTCCTCAAGGATGGCGGAACCTCCGGTGCCTGACGGGAGGCGTGCTCAGTCTGGGCTGCCTGTTCCTTGTGGGGGTCCTCTTTCCCCAGGTCGTGGTGGCAGACGCGGAGAGGGAAAGGGATCATCAACTGAAATATGAGCAGAAGGTCCAAGAAATCTGGGATGAAAGGGCGAAGAGCCTCGACCCCGAAAGTTGGAAAAGGTACGACGAGTGCAGAAAATGTGTAACGAGAAAGCCAGGATATTGGTATTACTATGCTTGCGTCAGTTCAACCGGCGATCGCGAAAGAAGCGAAAGAGTGGGAGGGGCGCAATGCCTCAGATATGCCGGCTGGGGTTCCAACCGTAAAGAAGTGCAAAGGCATTGCGAGGCACTGGGCTATGGGGATTTTTTCCTCTCACGACTAAAAGAGGAGGACTGTGCGATAGCGTGGTTTCCTGGGATCCGCCACGGTTGGTGGGAGAGATATATCCATGAATTCGACTGACAAGAGACAGGTCCCTAAGCTTGAAACTCACAAGATTCAAACTGAGACACTACTCAATAGATAGGTCATGAAATTGAAGAGAAAGGGCTAGAACAACATGTTTTCCCTGTATATGAAATGGCTTCTAATCAAAAGACTCGGATTTCTTTTCTTAATATTAGCCGTCAGCGAAAATAGTTTTGCTCAAACATACGAAGAAGCTCAGCATCGTCTTCCTCCTGTTATATATTCACTCAATATACCAGAGAACCGTATAGTAACCGGTCTGAATACGACAATATCATGGTCTCTAATGGGCTATCATGATAGCTATAATGTATACCTCCAATTATCTGATGATGAGGGAGAAGTTCTCCACGCAGCCACATACTCCCCTGACAGGGAGACACGGGGGGCCTACAGTTGGGGAGATATACAAAGCAAAGAATTTCATTACAGAGCAACTATCAATATTGACCTTGTTGAAAATCAAGACATTACGGTACGTTTTTTTGGCGTCCCTCCCAATGATTCCATAGAGAACGAGACTTTATTATCCGTGATTGTTCCAGGTGGACATAATTACAGATACGCTGATTCAAGTGGTCGGAAGATACTTGTGAACGGTATTGCTGACGAGTTTTATACTATTGACGAGTTTTTTAGTATTAAAGATGCTGTGTGTGGTGATGAAATCGCTCAATTCACTGCTCACTTTAGGGAACCTAGACAGCATTATCTAGAGTGGACAGTAAGTTTCGATTTACCCCCGGGTATCTATATAGATTTAATATTGCCTACTCCTAACTCTGCATTTGATGAGTCTCTATCTCTGGGAAGTAGTTATGTGAGCGCTATTCCTGGGATAGGGACACTATGGAGTGCTGGTGGCGTGATTGCTGGGTTTTTTGATAACGGATATTTAAGCGCAACTTCTTATGAATACTCAGGCGGGACTGCAACGGCCCAAAGGGTGCGAAGCCATCGAGATAGAAAACTAAACATGCGGTTGCGTGGTAATCCACCGAACAATTATTGGTATCTGGAGGTATCGGTGGAGGTTGAGAATCTTAGTAATTTTGAATATACGCTCGGTCCAACCAAAATCCCTCTACGATGTTTTGGAGGACCTTCTGACAACTAGAGAAACGCCAGAGTACAGCCTCGGATTCGATATTGAACTGAATCCGGTCATCGTGGGGTCAATGAGTGGTTACTCAAGACCGAGCTTTTCTTTACCTTCGGGTGAAATCATGGCTGGCGTCCAGGGCGGGTCCCACACGACCTCGACATTCGCGTCTTCAACCCCAGGGATACCTTCGATCCGTATCTGCGCGTCCATGGCAATGGCCGGTCCCCTGCCGTATCCCTGAGTGGTGAGGGTCATTTTAACATCAATGTCGGTCCCACCCTCCGGTCGGTCTTTCACGCTGAGAACGTACGCCGCCTACCACCACAGCCCGCCTTCGAGATACTCCCAGACGAGAGCGGCGCCGATACGGTAATGAAAGGGGTCTGTCCCGGCTATGGGGATTTGGGCGCCAATGCGCAAGGCAACATGACCGCGAAAGCGCAGGCCGGTATAGAGCTGCGGGGTCAGGAGGAGTACCTTGTTGCTCTCACCTTGCAGGTTATGACGGAACTCGACCTCCAGGCTGGGAACGAGGTCGCGCTTCAATAGTGAGGTTGGATAGCTTCCGGCAACCCGATAGCGCATTTGCCGGTCCGCCCGGTCCTCGTCGAGTGGAAGGACTGCTTGGATCTGGTTTTGGAACACGAACTGGCGCAGCGCAATCCCGCTCAAAAGGGAGGGCTCGAACTTGAACGTGCCATCGCCAAGTCCACGGTCGCGGTCGCCTGAAGGAAAAACTACTTCGAGGGCGGCCGCCGTCAGTGCGCGCCTTTCCGTGTGGGTGGACAGGACGTGTTTGTATTCGAGTGACAAGTCGCCTGGGCCGGCGGTCGTCTTCTCGCGGGTTTCTTTGACGATATACGGCAGGCTGAGCTCCCACTCTCCCCGAGCACCAAGCCGTTGCTCATGCGAGAGCGTTGTTGTCCACTCTCTCATTCCTTTCTTTCCTTTGATGAATTCCTGTTTGAGCACGGCTTCATTTTCCGGAAACGCTTTAGAGGTAAAGAGGGTTTTGTGGAAATTCAGGTCGCCGGACGGCCAGCCCTCTTCCTGACAAAAATTTCGGACATATTTGAGGACGGTCTGGACTTCCTCCGGGCTCAGGACCTCGCCAAAGGAGGGCATTTGGTCCGAGAAGCCCATAAATGCGCTGCCATTGGTAATGACATCGGTCCAGCCACTTGTTGAGGCACTACTATTGGACGAGCAGTCCGTAAAATCCGGTAGCGGAACGGTCAGGCCGGTGCCTTCGGGCGCTCCCCGCCCATCCTTGCCGTGACAGCTTGCACACTCCTTTGCATACAGGGTTGGTCCGTCGAGAGGTGCGGACCAAGCCGTGCCTCCGAGGAGAAGGATCAAGACGCTGCCGAGGCATAACCCTCGTCCGAGACGTTTCCTTATCATCAAAACCCGTCTTCTATCATACCCAGCTATCCAAGGGGGGCAGGCCGGGTATATATCAAGACAAGAGGAATTGCCATGTAACGAATCGCCAGTGAATTAAGGGGGGAGATATGCAAACACCTGGGATGTTGCTGTTCACGGGATCGGCTAGCGTGACGCTGGGGCGTGCGACCGAATATGCAAAAATGGCTGAGGCGCGCGGCTTTCGGAATTTCCTGGTCACCGAAGCAGCCTCAGACGCTTTAGCCCTCACCCAACATCTGGCCAGCGAGACTTCCCGTATTCAGGTCGGCACCGCGATCTTTAATATTTTTCTGCATCCACCCCTCCAAGCCGCTCTGCACGCGTTGACGATTGATGCAATCGCCCCCGGCCGCCTCTTCCTGGGGCTCGGAACGAGCCATGCCGCCCTGAACCAGGCGTATGGCCTGCCTATGGACAAACCGCTGACGGCACTACGTTCCTATATTGGAGAGTTGCAAAGTGTCCTGAATGGCGATCATCCTGGGCTGTCTCAGCTCGGAGCCGCGGGTCTGCCGGTCCCGAAGGCCGAACGAAAAATCCCCATTTACCTCGCCGGCGTATCGCCCAAGAGTATTCAGATGACCGGCGAACTCGCTGACGGGAGTATCCCGGCCCAATACGGCCCGACGATGTTGAAAGAAATTGTTGACGGCGTTGCGGCCGGGGCGGAGAAAGCCGGTCGTTCTCCACGGGACGTCGAGATTGCGCCTATTGTCCACTGCTGCGTGTGTGAAGATCGCGGCCTCGCGCTCCGCTCGGTGCAACAACAGTTAGCCTTTTACGGCCAGATGCCATTTTACAATCGAATCTTTGCGCGGCATGGCTTTGAGCAGGACGCGGCCCAAATTATGGATGCCGCGCTCAAGGGAGACCAGGCCGGTGCGGCTGATGCCGTGTCCGAACGCATGGCGGCCGAATGCGCCCTTGTGGGTACTCCGCAAGAGTGCCGAGACCAGGCTGAAGCTTTTGAAAAGGCTGGGGCTACGTACTCCATTCTCTATCCGATGGCCATTGATGGAGACATGGCCCGAAGTGTCCGGGCCACATTAGACGCATTCGCGCAGTAGTTGGACTAAGGAGGCTATCTTGCGTGTTTCTCGGAATATTCCCAGACCATGCGGATATGCGTCTCTGTCGTGCCGCATTCCTTGAAACCCAGCCTTCGATAGAGCTCGATGGCCCGGTTCTCTCTGAGGACTTGAAGCCGGAGCGGGGACTTCGCTTCTCGTCCGCGTTGCATCTCCTCGGTGAGGAGTCGAGAGCCAATACCGCGCCCTTGAAACTGGGGGGCAATCACGATTTCGCTTATATAGATGTGATCGGGATGGTCTTCTACTAAAAGGAAACCGCAGGGATTGCCGTCGCAGAGAACGATTTCAAATTGGTCTGGTATCCATTTCTCCTCGAACAGGTGATCTTGCAGCGCTTCATCCCATGCTCCGAATTGACGACAGACGACATCGCGATAGGCTGCATGGTGCGAGATGCGCGCAAATTCCGTATCACTCGAAGTGGCTATTCGACGCTTGAGGATCAGAGAACCCTCCGGGATCAGGAGAAATCGTTATCAAAGCCGCCCCCGCGGTTTGCGTATTGCTCGCACAAACACGTAGGCCGGAACCAGGACGAGCAGGCCCAGCGTCAGTACATTTCCAGCCTTATCCAGCATCGAAGTGTACACGTGCAAATGCGCCATGTGGTAGATGAAGTGCGGGATCTGGGAGACGAGCCAGCCGAGCGCGGCGGCAAGAACCGTTTCGCGGGTTTTGGCAAAAACCGCAATAAGGGTCACCACGCTCAGGGCTAAATAGAGGCCGCCCACGTCTCGAACCAGATGTTCATTAAACGGACCATCAACCGAAACCCAACTGCGGCCAAGACCGGGAAAACTGTCGTAAAACGCCTGGGGAAAGAATTGCGCCCACGCGCCAACCATGACGCCGCTCGCAATGAGAAACCAGAGACCGACGCGCAGACGTGTATCAACAGTCATGGGTCACTCCTCCTCAGCTATTGAGAATCTGACGCCAGCCCTCTCTTACACTGGGATAGAGAGGGGCCCAGCCCGTGGTGTGCTTAAAATGTCTGTTCGAGATGCGCTGTGAACGTGTTAAGGCTTCGATACTCCCAGGTAGCTCTCCTTGTATAGGCTCAGGTGGGGCGGGAGACGCCACTCCTTCAAGCTCGGCAATGGCCGCCGCCAACTCCTGACGGGTCAGCGGCTGGTCATCGGCAATGTTATAGATGCCTGCGGGCGCATTGAGCGCGGCCACAACGGCCGTAGCGGCATCCTCGGCGTGAATATGGCTCATATAGCTGGCGGGGTCGCCGAGAAACGGAGACTGGCCCGCCCGGATCGCCGCCTGAAATTCCTGGGTATGCGAGCTGTCACGGGCGTAAAACAGGGCGAAGCGCAGCACGATACCTCGCCCGCTATTTGCGCTGAACCAGGCCGCCTGTGCCTCTGCCACGCGGCTGCTGGCCATCTCCGGCGGACAGTTATCCGCTTCGCTTTCCTCAATCCACTCCGCCCCTTTATCCGCATACGGAAAGGTAATCGACTCTTGTATGAAAATCCGACAGCCCACCTCAGCCGCCGCTTGAGTCACACTCCGGGACGCCTCGTTGCGGAGGCGATCATGCATCTCCCAGGCGGTGGGCTCCAGCGCTCGTTCGAGCGGCGGAACATTGGTCGCCAGATTAGCGACTCCCTCATGGCCGGCCAGCACAGGCCCCAGCGCCGTTGGGTCAAACAGATCAACCCGAATCGGGGCTGCTCCGAACCGGCGCAGAAGTGTCGCTTTCTGGTCTGTGCGGGCAAGGCCGGTCACCTGATGCCCGGCCTGAATGAGTTGTGGAACAACACGACGGCCAATGACTCCGGTCGCGCCAGTCACAAAAATTTTCATACTCATACCCCTTCGTGCCGAAGCAGCCAGTGTTTGCGTTCCAGACCCCCGGCATAGCCGGTGAGTGCGCCGTTGGCACCAATGAGACGATGGCAAGGCAGGACAATGGAGATCGGGTTGAGGGCGTTTGCCCTACCGACGGCGCGCCAGGCGTTTGGCCTGCCTATCTGTTCGGCCACGTCACGGTAGGTTCGTGTGGTTCCCGGCGGAATAGTGCGTAGCGTCTCCCAGACTTTTTGTTGAAACGCGGTCCCGCCGGGGTCCACCTGAATGCTATCGATCGCGTCGAGCTTCCCCCCGAGGTAGGCCCTGAGCTGTTGTGTCACGTCGAGAGGCTTGGAGGCTGCACATAACCGGAACCGGTGATAGCGCCGCTGCAACAACCGGGTCATCCGTCTGCGGCCTTCTGCGTAGTCAAGTGCACATAACCGACCTGCGTCAAATACGAGCACGAGGCGACCGATGGGCGACTCTAGGGTGTCGGTGAGTAAGGCCGTCATGCTGACTCCTACTTGAGCACCGCGCGCCCCGGATTACAGCCAGTCGCTACGCGGCGGTTTGATCTTATTGAGCCAATAGTTTTCGATCGCATGGTATTTCCACTATCGAAGGCGTCGGAGTAGCATGCATAATTCCCTCCTTGGATCGAGACATTTCACATCCGCATGAAGGGTGCTACTCAGGAGTAACCCGGTCGAATATCTCTTGTCTACACTCGGTAAAGGAGGATTACCAATGGCAGAGCAGACCTGCGTAGATTTTACGTGGGGACATGCCAATCAAGGCGGTCAGCATGACTGGCCCTTTGTGATGGCGCTTCGGAAAGGATTTTTCTTAGAAGAGGGGATCAATCTCCATATCCAGGTTGTCCCTGGCGGAGACGCGTTGGCGCAGGCGATGGGCCGCGGAGACATTCAGGTCGGCAGGATGGGGAGCCCCCCTTTTTTGACGGCTGTTGGCAATGGGGTGCTCTCCAGCAGGATTATTGCCAGCAGCGTGATCGGCAATCTTGATCACTTCTTGTTTGTTGTTCGCCCAGAAATCCAGGAGCTGATCGAACTGCGGGGAAAGATGGTTGGCCTGTTATCTCACGGGAGCTGCGACGGGCATCTCATGAAACTGGAGCTGAAGCAAGCCGGCCTTGATCCCGAGCGAGACGTTACCTACCGGGAGCTGTGGCAGGACTATCATAAAATTGATGGCCTCGCTTCCGGGGAGTTGTCCGCCCAACTGATCATAGAGCCGTGGGTCTCTCTGGGTGAGCGGCAGGGAGCACTGCGGGTAGTGGAGCCGGCCAGTCGAGTTGAACCCCATTTTCAATGGGGGCTTTTGGTGGCGCGTGAGGATTTTATCGCGGAACAACCAGGGCTGCTACGGAAATTGTTGCGAGGATATCTCAAGGGTGCCCAGTATTGTACCGCCCATCCTGAAGAAACCAAAGCCATGGTCTGCGAGTATATGCCAGGGTACGCACCCGCCACTGTTGAGCAGGCGTTGACGCGGACTCTACCGATTTGGAACACGACGGGCCTGATTGATATGGACGGCTTGGCGGTGGCGGTGGAGACGATGTACACCTTAGGGGCGATTCCCCGGCAACTGAAACCTGAAGCGCTGGTTGACTTGAGCGGCTTGCCTGAGGACGCCATCAACGGGATTTAAGGCGCACGAATGGGTAGAGTGGGGCACTATGGAGAACGGGTGCAGATTACCCAGGGACCGTTTGATCCGGGCGGGCAGCCCACGATCGATAGTCCGCATCCACTCTTACTGGGGCTCTTTGCCTGGAACCTGACCGGTGGGGCGACCATCTCCAAAGCCGTGCTCGACGACCCGGACCGGTATCAAAACTTCTGGCACTGGGATACGGCCCAGTATCTGATCCAGTTCGCCGAGCGGATGGGGCTCGAATTCCAGATCCCGTTTGGTCGTTGGCTCGGACACGGTGGGGAGACGCGCTTTAACGAAGACTCGCTCGATTTCCTGACAACAGCCGCCGCGCTGACTCCACTGACCCATCGGATTCTGCTCTTTTCCACGGCCCACGTGACCTACGGGTTTCATCCTCTGCACTTTGCTAAATTCGGGGCTACGATTGACTATCTCTCACAGGGCCGTTGGGGCCTGAATGTCGTGACGGGCTGGATTGAAGACGAGCAGGCGTTGTTCGGGCAAACCTTTCCCGACCACGATCTACGCTACGAAATGGCGGACGAGTTTGTCACCCTCATGAAGTGGGCCTGGTCGAGCCAGGAGCCTATCACCTATGAAGGAGAGTTCTACAAGTCCTATGGAGCCTACGTGAGTCCAAAACCCGCCCGTAAACCGCGGCCGTATCTGATCAACGCCGGATCCTCACCCGCCGGTATCGAGTTTGCGGCCAAACACTGTGAGTGGCTGTTCTGCGCCGGAGGCATCGACAAGATGAAACTGGCGGCTGATACCGTGCTCGACCGTGCGGCGGAGTATGGTCGCCGGGTCGACCCCATGGCGGTTGCCTATGTCATCATTGAGGGAACTGACGCCAAGGCGGAAGCCGTCTACCACCGGTTGGTGGAAGAAATTGACGAAGACGCGACGGACACCTTTGTGGAGCGGGCCACAGCACAACCACACTCCTTCGCGCCGGACCGGAAGCGTGATGCAACGAAGCGTATACGGGAGCAGGTGGGAGAAGACGCCTATCGTGAGATCGCACTAGGACTCGCGGGGCATCAGATCTGTGGCAGTCCGCAAACGGTGGCGGAGCAGATCCGTGCGATTCACGAGCGAGCCGGCCAACGAGGGGTCCTTCTCGGCTTTTTCGATCCGATCAAAGGGCTGCATATGTGCCACGATGAGGTATTGCCCCTCTTGCGCAAGATGGACCTCCGTAAGTAGGGATTTCTGATCAGCTCTGCGCTTCCACCAGGGCCGCGTCCTCGAAATCCACCAGACCCAGCCGTCCACCAAAGACGGACGGATGATACGAACGATAGCCCAGGAGGTGCTGAGCCTGCTCGGGCAGTTGGCGGGCGACTTCCAAAGGAACGGCCAAGGAATGGTGCTCCTCCGGGCGCAACCAGCCAAGAACAAAGCTGACGTGCATCCCGCGCCGCCAGGTGTCTGGCGTGCGGTTTGCCCCAGCCCCGTGAATGACTTTCCCCGTGTAGAGCAGGACAGAGCCGGCCGGCATGACTGCCTGGGTCAGTTCTTCGGGGCGAGCCTCGCGCTCCGGGTCCTGCCAGCAATGGCTGCCCGGCGCGACGAGCGTGGCGCCGTTCTCTTCGGTGAAGTCATTCAGGGCAAACATCGAACTGACCGTGAGTTCCGGGCCGGGCCAGGAAAAATGGGGCCAGTTCGCTTCGTCGCGATGCAGCATCTGGACCGGTTCTCCCCCACCGACGATCATGGTTTGGGAGGTGTTCAGCCAATACGAGCCGCAATTGGGCAAAAGATAATGATCCGCAAACGTCTTGAGCGTAGGGTGGAGGAGGACCTCAATAAACGCCTCTGATTTGGCAGCCAGACCGCAGAAACGGATCGTTTTCTTGCCGTGAAAGACTTGCCAGAGTTCTTCATCGCTGCGACTACCAGGCGGGTGGGTGGCGATATAGCTGTCGAGTTCAGCGTTGAGCCGCCTCAGCAAATCGGGCTCAAGCAGGTTTTCGATAATCACCCCGCCATCCCGCTCGATCACGGGCAGGTAGGTCTCCGCGCTAACGTCTGGCCCTACAGTTGTGAGTGCGACCTTGCTCATACGCCCTCCTTGGCAATTGCTACTGCCGACATACCGCCCTTCACCCGTTCTTTCCAGCCGCCATCTATCTCCTGATCCTGACAACTCTGCCCCCGTTGGCCTGGAGGAGCGCCTGGGGCGAGACCCGGATCAACGCGGTTTCCGAGCCGCCGCCGGTATACACTTCGTCTTTCTGCATGACCCGAGGGTCAATAAGAAAGGTCGCGGCAAACCCAAACGACGGCGTCCCACCGCACGGATAGCCGGTTTTGACCAGCATTTCGTCCGGCGTCATGGCTCTCACCTGCTCGGTCTGGAGTGCCTTGGCCACTCGCGAGGTGCTGGCTCGATCTTCGCCCTTGACAATGGCCACGATCACCTGGTCCTGGGCATCCGTCATACAGATATTCTTGACAAAATTCTCCGGGTCCGTGCCGACCACCGCAGCCGCTTCGGCCACCGAGTGGCACGACTGCTCGAAGGATAAATGTTTTGCCTCAATACCGCCGCCGGCAATAAACTGTTTGAGCTTGTCTTCATAGGCGTTCATAGCTGCTACTACGTATACCACCTTCCGTGCCATTCTCCCACACGGATGAGAAAAAGACTGCGGTCTTCCGCTTGCACCCTGGCTACCCCTCGTGCTAGGTGGCGAGAAAACGCTGCGGGAGGTCGGCCATGACAAAGCGAGTGCTGTACGTGAACCCCATTTACCTCGATGCCAATCCCGCCATAGACGCACTCGCCTACGGGCTGCAATCAGTCCTGCACGCGGCGGATATTCAGATGCCGGTGCTGTTCGCCGACTTTCGTGAATCGGGCATGCGAAAAAAGTATGAGGCTGCGATCGAGGAAGGAATCCGTGCCCAGGTCGAGGGTATCGTGATTTATGCTCTCAATCCGACGCTGTTTGGTGAGGCGGTGGCCAAGGCCCGCTCGGCAGGCATTCCCGTTTTTTCCTTTGTCCGACCGCGCTATGCCGTCAATGCGGCTGTGGTGTATCCGAATTTCAACCACGGTGTGTTCATGGCTGAATACTTGGCCTCGGTTTTGCCGGCGGACAGTGGGGTGGGGGTGATCGGGGGACCGGATACGGTGGACGATGCAGAGGAGGTTGCCGGTTTGGTCTATGCGCTGAAACGCAGCCACTGTCGCTTGCTGAATGACCCCGAGGACAAACACTACTGCAACGTTCAAGATGTCTCGGAAGGAGCGCGCGAGCCAACTCTCCGCCTGTTGGAAAACGTCCCTCAGTCCCAGCTCCAAGGGCTCATTCCCTATAACGACGAGACCATGCTGGGCTGCCTGAGCATGCTCGAAGAAACGGGCCGGCTGGGCGATATCAAGATCGTCTCCCGGAATGGTTCACCCCAAGCGGTTGAGATGGTCCGGACCGGGAAAACGCTCGGTACCTGGGATCTGGATGCATCGGGCATAGGCACGACGCTGGGTGATTTGGTTGTTCGTCATCTGGTGGGTGGAGAAGTACTTGAAGATTATCTGAGCATGAGCCCGGTTGGCCGGATGATCACCCTGGACAATATCGAAAGCTGGAAGCCCTGGTCAGAGCGAGTGGACTGCACCCCGCTATCAGTTGGGCTCTAAAGCGGAGGACGAGGTGCGTGTACTCTACGTGAATGTGATGGAATACGGGGCGCATCCAGGTCTTGATGCCCTTGCCCATGGGCTCGACCATCGTTTGCAACAGTCAGGAATTGAGCTGCGAACGCTGACGGTCGATGTGCGCCGACCGGACTGGATAGAAGGACAGGACCAAGCGATTCGGCGCGGCATTCAGGCCGGGGTGGACGGGATCATCGTTTATGTCCTTGACCCCCTCCAGCCCGCCGAGGCGGTCGAGGCGGCCCGCCAACAGGGGATTCCGGTCTTCTCGTTTGAGCGACCGCGCTTTCCGGTCGCCGCGTCGTTGGTCTACCCGAATTTCAATCATGGCGTGTATATGGCTGAGTATCTGGCCTCACTCCTGCCGACCGGGGCGAGGGTGGCGGTTATCGGTGGGCCAGAAGTGATTGACGACATCGAGCTTGTCGCTGGAATCGTGCACGGCGTCAGGCAGAGCGGTTTTACCTTGGTCAACGATCCGTTTGAGGAACGCTATCGGAACTTGCAGGACGTTGCCGCAGGCGGTCGGGAGGCCGCTCAGCGTCTGCTGGCCGATTTTACCGACTTGGCCGGCCTGATTCCGTTCAACGACGAAACTATGCTGGGAACGCTCGATGCGGTCGAGGCGGCCGGCCGATCCGGTGAGATGAAAATGGTCTCACGCAACGGTAGTCCAAAGGCAGTCGAAGCTGTCCGTGCCGGCAGGTCTCACGGCACGTGGGATATTGAAATTACCAATATCGGTGCAGCGGTCGGCAATCTGGTCGCGCGGGTGCTGGTAGACGGCGAAGACTTGCACGGTGAATCTTTTATCGCCGGTCTTGGGCGGCTCATCACGCCCGAGAACGCCCATACATACAAGCCGTGGACGGAGCGGGTGCCGCACACGCCGCTGCGGGAGGGACTGGAGTAGGAACGGTGTCGCTCCCTCGCCCGTTGGGGGCGAGGGGCACATCGGGGGACCTACGCCGCCAACGGTGGATTGTCCAAGAGGCGCTCAATCGGTTCAACCGAGCTGTCCGTTTGCCCTTCAATCTCACGTAGAGTGAACTCCAATAAGGCGCGTTCGTGCCGGGTAATATGCTGCGCGATGGCCAGCCCATCAGACGGGGCTGTTTTCTCGTGCTTTTCAAAGTAACGGATGTACTTCTCAAGCTCGGGTTTCAGCTTATCCATCGCCTCGGACCAAGGCAATTTGGCGAACCTCTCACCCCAGGATTTTCCCTCGGCACGTTTTTCAGGGTCCTCCTCGACCGATTCACCGAGGGCTTCGAGCGCAGCCCGAATTCGGCCTTTGGTCTCGCGTTCAAGCTGTTCCACAAAACGCCACTTTTGGCTGTGAATGGGGTCCTGTGCCGCTTTTGCGAGTGCGACTCCAAGGGCTTCTCCCATCACTTCACCCTGAAAACATTCGTGCAGATACGCTACAAATTGATCGCTCATGGTCCTTCCTCCTTACTCTGCTAATTCTGCCTGCGCAACAGTGGGACTTCGGCGGTCGTTAGCACCATCCGCACCAAGTCAGCCTGACGGGAAATGCCCAACTTGGCGTAGATCTGCCTGACATGCCAACGTACCGCCGCTTGTGTCCGATATATCATCACGGCGATGTCCCGCACACTGTAACCCTTGGCCAAGGCGACCGCCACCTGGCTTTCGGCGCAAGTGAGGCCGAGGAGTGCAGCCACCTGGACGGGATTAATATGAGGCGGCTGCTCGGGATTGACGAGCAGCACCAGCGCGGCCACGCGCTGGACGCCAAAGCCTGCCCGAAGGCTGACCGGGTGGATATGCAGGGTGAGCGGTGGTCGGCCGGGAGCCAGCCTCATCGTCATGGACCCGCTTACGGCGGTCCGGCCCCATTGCGGCAGGGCACGGCCGATGAGTCGCTGGAGCTTAGCGTTGTCGGGCGGGAATCGGGTGTGCAGGACGCCGCCCCGGTCTACCAAGCCGTCACCGTGCCGTAGCATGCACCGGCCGCGGGCATTGGCCTCGACAATCGTTCCGTAGCGATCGAGGTAGAGCACACCGACCATGGCGTTATCGGGCAGGTGGGTCAGCGAGGTGCGGAGTGCCTCGGCAGTGGCGAGGGCCTGCCGGACGCGGACGAACTGACGAATGTGGGGCAGAAGCTGGGTGATGAACGCGATCTGTTCGGAACGCCAGCCAAGCGGGTCATCGGGGTCCGCCAACGCCCATATAATGTGTAAGCCATCTGGGCCGTCCAGGCGCACGTTCAAACCGTTGCGAGCGCTGACCTTTGGTAATCCTTCATTATACGTCACAGAAGTCCGTTGTTCCTGTTCGGTGAAGATATCGGTGAGGTGAAACACCCGGCTGTCCGGCAGGCTGAACAAACGGGGAAAGCGTTCGTCTTGGGGGAAGTAGGTTGTGACGCATTCTCGCCCGAGTTCGATGAATTCACCGTGGTGATAGATATCCCCGAAGAGGAACTCGGCGTCATCCTGAGGATGCTCATGTATGATTGTCAGATGACTCCCGATCATCCCGACCGCGTCATCAATCAGGGCCGACGCGCTGGGCCACAAGGTGTCGTCCAACGCGGCGTCGTGCAGGGCCGCGACGATGCGGTCAAAGTTGTCCGGTTGGCTCACGGTTGCTCTGATGTGTCTCTGGCTATGAAGAAACGAACTCAATCCTGAGTGGCGTACACTGTACTCCATTGGGTTGCTGGCCGTCAATTTCGATATCATACGGACACGCCGAGACCGCGACCAGGCAATCCATCAGCGCTTTCAGGGCGACATATTCGCCCGCCTGGGTTGCCGCGGGACGCGCGTCGATGGTGCCGTCGGGGCGGACCCGCGTATATTGGAACAGGTTGATGGGGTCGGGCACGTCGAGATAGCCCAGCCCATGCGGCTCCACCGACTCGGTGAGATTGTCCCGACAATTACGATGGTTGAGGGCGCCGGCGGCCGCATACAGCGCGCTGCTACACGGAGCAAACAGGGCGTCGTGCACGCCGTGGGCCTGATCCTCAACAATCTCGAACATGGGGTGCTGAAGATTGGAGTAGAACCTGCTGCCAACCGTGAAATGTAGGGAACCGCTCCCAGTCAAGGTATTGAAATTCACGGTTTCGCCGGTAGACAGTTTCTCTGCCAGGTGATGCAGGTGAAAGCAGACGAAATCGCAGATCTGCTGGCCTTCCACATCAACAATGCGAATCGTTTCTCCTTGCCGAACCACGCAGGCCGCACCCCGGGTTGCCGAAACATGCACGTCTCGTTTGTCAGCCATGGTTTTCTTCTCCTCGTTGCGCTCTGCCCGTGAGTCCTCTTTAGCGTCTCGGTGGGAATGGGACAAGCAAGTTTTACAAATATCTGCGAGTATCCAGTTAGCATGCAGCGCCGTTGACCCGAGCGTCGCCGGTTATATAGGGTGTCGAACACGTCCTTGAGCCCGAACAGGAGAGAGAGAATCGATGACAGACTACATACATCCCGAGGTGCTGGTTGATACGCAGTGGGTTGCCGAACATCTGAACGACCCGAAGGTGCGGATCATTGATGCGCATATTGATCCTGCGCCGTATGAATCCGGTCATATTCCTGGTGCCGTTTTTTGGAACGGCTTTGAGACACTGCTCAAACCGGACTGGCGCATCAATTTTGACACAGACGCCGTAGAACAGTTCTGCGGACGGTCGGGCATTGACAACGACACTACCGTGATCGCCTATAGCGGCCATAGTGCGATTGCGCCATGGGTGTTCTGGTTTCTCAAATCTGTCGGTCACGACGATGTACGCGTCCTCAATGGCGGACGCAAGAAATGGGTTGCCGACGGTCACGCGCTGACGACTGAGGTACCGACCATTACGGCAACGAGCTATACCGCCCGAGAACCCAACCCGGACCTGCGGGCTCTACAGGACCGGGTCCGGGTTGCCGTTGGGAAAGAGAACCAGGTCCTATTGGACGTCCGTACCACCGAGGAATATCGGGGTGAATTATTTCTGCTGGAGCCGCCCCAGGGCAGCGAGCGGGCCGGCCATATTCCGGGAGCCACTCACCTCTATTATGAAGCCGCTCTCAACGACGACGAGACGTTCAAGTCCGCGGACGAGCTGGCAGCCCTCTACGCGAACCACGGTGTCACCGCGGACAAGGAAACGATTACGTACTGCGCGGTTGGCATCCGTTCGGCCCATACCTGGTTTGTGCTGACGCAACTGCTCGGCTATCCGGCCGTCCGCAGTTTTGATGCCTCGTGGAATCTGTGGGGTCGGCTGCCGGATACGCCGGTTGAGGCGTAATGGATCGGGATCATATCTTTACGGGCGCAGGCTCAGGCATTGGTGCCGCAACCGTAATGACAGCTCAGTCGTGTTCGAACTTCCCGTACTGAGTAAAATTCTGTTCCAAATACCAGCGGAGATATTCCTGGGTAGTTATCGGTTCGCTTTGGGGTGGGTTGTCCACCTCATGGCAGGTTGGCAGACATTCAATCACTGTGTCTGGGCTGGGGAGAAAAAAGAAGGGGATAGAGTAGCGATCCTGGCCTGACAAATTGCGTACTCGGTGTGGTGTGGACAGGATGCGACCGTTGGACCAGCGAGTGAGAAGATCGCCCGAATTGACCAAAAAGGCTTCCGGCCAGACTGGAGCACGAATCCAGTCCTGCTCTTTCGGCTTAATTTCCAGCCCTGGCACATCAGTTGTTGCGAGAAGGGTCAGGAATGTACCGTCTGTATGCGGTGAGGAATTATACTGACCCTCCTCCAAAGGGTCGGCCGGGTAGTGAGAAAGGCGCTGGAAGGCAATATTGCGATATTTTGGAAAGAACGGCTCGAAATAGTCCGAGGGGAGAGACAGAGCCGTGGCAAACAGTGGCAGCAACTTAATGGAGAGATCCTCCATAGCCTCGAAAAACTCGATCAAGGTTTCCCGATAGCCTGGTAAGCCTTCCGGCCATTGGTTGGGAAATGGCAGTTCAAAAGGAGATCGATCTCGCTGCATAAAGAATGCCTCAACCCGATCTGGCTTGGTGTGACCCTCATAGTACTCTGAGGTGCGGCCGAGTTGCTGTCTATCTCCCATATAGCCAACAAAAACATCGTTGAGTTTGATTGTGTTCTTCTGTTCCAGAGGGAGAGAAAGAAATCGCTTGGCCTCCTGAAACACCCCATCGATAACCGTGCGGGGAATGTTGTGGCCAACCAGGTAGAAAAAGCCAACCTGCGTCAAGGCTTGGGAAAGGACGGGCGCTAGTTGTTCACGCGCCCCTGGGACACCAGAGAGATAATCGCCTACATCGAGAACTGGAATCTCCGCGCTACTTTGCGCATCACTGACCAAGCCCGTCTGTAATGTTTCTGTAACTGTCTCTGGTGTTGTACTCATGGTCACGTTCTCCCCATGACGCTTCCTCTATCGCGTACTCTCACCATTGTATAACAGCTAAAACTGATACGTCATCCGCACGACGGTCTCGTCCCGCTTGCGGTACAGTCCGCCCAATCCCCAGCTCTCGTCCACCCGGCCGCCAAAGCCGGGCACGAAGAAATAATTCTGGGCGAGCCGGAAGATCAGCCGGGGAGTGATATAGTAATCCACCACCCAGCCGAACTGGGAACTGTAGCGGTTAATCGGGTCAATGACAAAGAAGGCCACCGGCAGGAGCTTGCCCCGCATATAAGTGGTACTGGCAGCAATCGTGCCGACGGCTTCCCAATTGCGGACTTTATCCGTGGCCGAAATCTGGCCCTGAAAACGGGACGTGCTGGTTGGAATATATTGCCAGAAGACCTGCGAGGTCAGAAAAAACGTGGAGCGGCGGTTAAGTGTGCGAATCCAGGTCGGCCGGTCAAAGCCGATAAACGCCTGCCAGACATCGCTCTTCTTGATCCCGAGAAAGCCGCTCTCTATCGGCCTCTCTTCCTCATCCAGGATCATAATGGGCTTGCGTTTATCCGCGAAGGGCTTACCGAACTCATAAATCGTTTCCATACGCCACACGCCCTCGGTATAGTCATCGTCTGCATAACTGGCGGAGATGCCGACCGCATGCGTGTAGGGATAGTAGGCTTCGGCCGGCAGAATACCGCGTGCCAGCAGGGCGTTATTGCTGCGCGCCACATCTGCTATGGTCTCACATTCGGCCGTGCCGAGCCGGCACTGGTTGAGGCCGCGCAGAGCGGAGGTGTTGACGCCGTCATCGTGGGCCGTGCGTTGATACAGATAGTTCAGCGTTATGGTTACGCCCTGCGGCGTGGTCGCGCCCAGGCGGAAGCCGACCTGGCTGTTCTCATCGATGCTTTTGCTGTAGTTGCCCTGTCGACCCAGAACCGTGCGGTTGAGGAGCTTGAAGTTGCCACCGGTCGGACTCCCCACAAACGGATTCGCAAACGGCGAACTCCAGGGCCGACCCGGAGAGAAGCCAAACTTGAGCGGCACCCACAGTCCAGGCACCCAATAGGACTCAGTATACACATCGCTCAAATCCCCAATCCGCCCAAAACGATAGGTGGCGCGTATCATCCAGTACGGAATACGCAGATCGTCCCAGGTTTCCTGACCGACGCCGCCTCCGTGCCAGGTGGTATCCAGCGCGTTGGTGCGGTCAAGCATACGCAGGTTGTCAGACTCGCCCCACACCACCATTTGACGACCAATGCGCAAGGACAGAGGCATCTTGGCAAACTCGATGTCGGTGAAGACTTCGCGAAATGTGCTCTCAAAGCGCAGGGCGTGAGCCGCTTTGTGAGAGAGGTCGGACAATTTTCCATCCCGACCGGCCCGGCCGCGATAGGGAAACACGTCTTGGCGGGGACCGGGCTGAAAATCGTACACGCTGTCATACACGCCCCGGTACAGACCGACAAAGTGGGCGTAGTCTATGCCCGGCAGGGAGAAGCGGCTGAACGCCTGGCCGTTTTTGATCCAGTCATATTCCACGCGCGCCCGCAGGACGTTGCGCTGCTGAATGATCGCCCATTTGTCCGGTTCCGGATGACGAAAGATCTGCTGCGTTTGCAGATTGCCGGACAGGGAAAGATCACCATAGGTGAAGTCCGCACGGGCGAAGGAAAAGGGGAGGGCAAGGGTCAGTACGCACAGCGCGATGAAAACACAGCTGGACCGTAAGCGAGCCTTGTAATCAAATATGTTCATAACGAAACGGGATTGAGTGGGAAAGCGAGAGGCCGAGCGAAGCGCACCCGCTGACCCCTCCACTGGAGCCGCTAGCGTCCTCTGGCGACAATCTTATTGAGATTGAAAAAGTCGGCAGGCATGGGCTCATTGTAGATGATTTTGGTCACTTCGGTGACCGACCCAAACTCATTCTGATAGTCAATCATGGTCTCACCGGTCCACACCGGCACGCGCACATGTTCGTTGCCGGGATTGAATTTCGGGTTGCCGTACAGCTCGAACATGGTCTTAACATGCGTCCCGGCGCGGTCATACATGAGCGCATAAACGGGCACAAACATTTGGCGGTCGATATACAGAACGCGCTTGCCATACGGATGATCGTCGGCCTTGGGCACGCCTTCGAGGACGACCATCTCGCGCAACTCCCAGGGATCGACTGGATACCAGCCGCCGCGCCCGCCAAAGGTCGTTTTTACCGCCTGAACACCGACCGGCGCGAGGAGCGTCTGTATGCCCACCAACTTCCACGTATAGCTGCGGATATAACCGGAGAAGCCAAAGTAGTCGTCGTTCAGCATGCCCGAGTCGAGCGCAGCATCTTCATGTTTCACGATGATCTTGCGAATCTTGCGCCCGGCCGGGGAATAGACCCAGTCGTCATCCTTGGCTTGGTCACGGATATGACGGTGCTTCAGACTGATCGTATTTTTCAGGTCAAACGGCGCGGTGATGTGGTAATACTCCTTATACAGCAAGCCCTCTTCCTGCCAGATGTTGGGGTCGGGACCATCCGTTGGTGGTCGATGCATGCCGAAGGCCACGACATAATAGTTTTCGATCTCCCGATTGACGGCGCCCGACTCTTCGATGAGGCGAAACGTATTCCACACCTGCATGATATTGCCAAAGTCGCGGTGGCGATAATTCCACGCCGCCTTGAGCCCGGCTTGTTCATCGGCCGGGTCGAGAATAGGGAAGGGCATGCCGGCCACATAGCCGCCGAGTTCGCCGTCGGCGCCAAGTTGCACGTGTTCGGCGTGATTCTGGGTAGCCGTGATATAGGCGTCGCTGACCGGTAGGTTGGTTGTTTCCCGGACCTCAAACGCAAACTCGCCGGCTTTGATCCTGTCGAGGATTTCGGTCGGCAGATAGTCCTGAGCCGCCTGCCATGAATCCTGTCCAATCCGCGTTCCGGGAGCCAGCCCCTCCGCCGACGGCTTACCATTGGCGTAGGGATGAAACATCGCCTGTATGGCTGTGGCGGACATCTCTGCCCAGGCGGACTCCGACCAGAGCAAGCCGCAGATGCTAAAAACCCAGAGCAATTTTCGCATACTTCCCCCCGTTGGCCGGCGGTCTCCCTGATCCGTAAACCCGACCGGGCCGCCGACCGATAACGCCGCCTTATACCAGTTCGTCTCCTCTCCAGCAATCAAGCCAGCACAGCGCTTCTTCTCCTTGTGTCCCGAACGGTTGCCTGCTAGGCGTCGGCTCAGTGCACTGAGGAGGGATCTATGGCAGCTCCAGTCATTATTTCGAGTGATAGTCATATTGTTGAACCGCCCGATCTCTACACCAAGGGTATGCCCTCAAAGCTGCTGGACCGAGCACCGGTGATGAAGCGCTATAAAACCGAGGATGGAAGAGATGGAGATGCGTGGTTTATTGGCGACACCCAGATTGCCACCCTCGGAGGCGTGACTCAGGCGGGTCGGCGCTTTGACGACGGCTCGACAATCGATTTTGTCAGTATTTGGGAAGACGTGAGAGAAGGGGCGTATGAGCCGCAGGCGATGATTGCCGAGCTGGAGATGGACGGCATCTGGGGAGCCGTGCTGCAGCCGAGTCAGGGGCTGTTCTGGTATCACCTGGAGGACAGCGAACTCCTGTCCGGTATTTGCTACGCCTATAACGACTGGATTGCCGATTTTTGTAGCGCCTATCCTGAACGGCTGCGTGGCATTGGCATGATCAATGTCGATGATCCCGCACAGGCGAGTGCCGAGCTCAGGCGCTGTGCTGAGCTTGGGTTAGCCGGAGTATTTATTCCCGTCACCCCGCTGCCCGGACGGCCCTATCGCGATCCCCTGTACGACCCATTCTGGGCGGCTGCCCAAGAAACGGACATGCCGCTCTTAATGCACCTGGCGACGCAGCGAGCCAACGTACCTGGCTGTGAGATCTCGATCAGTTTTTCGACATTCACACCAGCCGGACTCCGGCCAACTCAAGATTACTGGGTCCGCTATGCGCTGACTGATATTATTTTTGCTGGGGTGTGCGAGCGCTATCCACGCCTCAAGATTGGCTCTGTCGAGCACGAGATCTCGTGGGCTCCTCACTGGCTCCAGCAGATGGATTATACGTATACGGACCGGCCGGTGTATGCGAAATTCAAATCCAAAGAGGGGCTGTTGCCCAGTGACTACTGGCGCCGAAATATGTTTGCTGTGTTTCAGGAAGATGAGGTCGGCGTTCTGCTGCGACACCGGATCGGCATGGACACCATGCTGTGGGGCAACGACTTCCCGCACTCGGAATCGACGTGGCCGAAATCGATGGAGTTCCTGGAGAAGATGTTTGCCGGGGTACCTGCGGACGAACGCTGTCAATTGACGCGGGATAACGCTGCGAGGCTCTTTGGGTTCTCTCCTCCAGAGGCATAGTGTGAACGACAGAAAGGGACGATACCGATCAATATACTTTTCTCGGCCTCTTAATCTCTCTTGTGGGCCACTGTCGTCTCTTCTTCGTTGAACTATCATTGGCTCCTCGAGTGCATTGAACTGTACAAGATAACAAGGTAGGGTGTCCTAGTTGTGCAGACGAACCAAAATACGGATTTCCTGACTCATAGCGGGCGGTCGTGAAGGGGCAATGCCATGCGTATGAAAAAGGGACTGCTGATTGCGTCGGAATTTCCGGCTGATTCCTTCTGGAGCTTTAAGTATGTGATGAAGTACATCCGACGCAAAGCTCCGTTCCCGCCGGTCGGACTCCTGACCTTTGCGGCGCTGATGCCGCAGGACGAATGGGAATTTGAGTTGGTTGATCTGAATGTCGAGCGCCTTTCGTCTCAAAAGCTCCGAAAAAAAATTCAGGACAGCGACGCCGTCTTTACCGGGGCGATGAATGTCCAACGCGACTCCCTCGTTGAGCTTCTCAAAGGGCCGGCCCACGGCACGGATACGCCCTGGGTTCTTGGCGGGCCCCTGGCTTCGACCTATCGCGACTCCATTATGAACCCGCGAAACGAGATGGATGCGGTGCTGTATCGGGGTCTCGACTACTTGGTCTGGGGGGAGGCCAGTCCGTGGGTTGCCGACCTCAACCGCCGCCTTGAGGAGGCCCCCAAACATAGCGATGAGTCCCCCTTTCTGTTCATCCCCGAACAGGTCCTCAACGCCCCCGAGGCATCCCGCAAGTATCTCCAGGACCGTTCAATTTTCGAGCCTTTTGACGGCTTGCCCAGCCCGCGCTGGGATTTGATTGATGTGGGTGACTACCGCGCCTTGATGTTGCAAACAACCGCCGGCTGCCGCTTTCGATGTAATTTCTGTGACATTATTCAGTTCAACGGTGGATTCCCCCGGGCAAAGGGGAGCACCGATGTCACGCGGGAATTACAAGCCATCTATGATACCGGCTTTCGTGGTGGGGT
This sequence comes from Candidatus Binatia bacterium, assembly GCA_022826945.1. Taxonomy (GTDB): domain Bacteria; phylum Desulfobacterota; class Binatia; order Bin18; family Bin18; genus Bin18. The sequence goes on along the minus strand of JAJDTY010000050.1, from coordinate 12,382 downwards.
GTTCACGGTTGACGATAATTTCGTGTCCGAACCCAAGGCCATGGAAGAAATCCTGGACGCGATGACGGAATTCCAGCGTCAACACAACTACCCCTTTGAATTTTTCACCCAGGCGAGTATTGACCTGGGTAAAGAATCGCTGGCCTATCTGGTGCCTCTGATGCAACAGGCCGGATTTGCCACCGTCTTCCTGGGTATCGAGAACCCCGACCCCGCGGCACTGCGACAGATGAATAAGATTCAGAATATCAAAACCGCCCCAAAGGATACGATTGGCTTGCTCCAGAAACATGGTATTGAGGTCCAGGCCGGTTTTATCTTTGGGGCCGATACCGACACCCGACAGACGGCCGACAATATTGTGGATTTTGTCGAAAAGAATGGGGTCTTCTCAGCCATGACGGGCACCTTGACCCCGCTGCCGCATACGCCGCTGTATGTCGAGCTTAAAGAGCAGGGCCGTCTGCTCGAAGCAGAGCTAGCCTGTAATAATGTTGACGACACCGTCCAGTTCAAGCCCATAATGGGCGTCGATAATTTGCAGAGCGGCTTTCTCCATATCCTGGAGTCCCTATTCAGCCAGCAGGCCATGTATGGACGGGCGGAGCGCCTGATAGGTCGTCTGGATACCCATATTTTTACGAACAGTCATCTTGATGTGAGCCATGTCTCGGCGGCGCTTCGCTCGTTTGTCAGACAGGGCCTGGGCGGATTGTGGACCAAGGAACAGCGCGGCTACCTCCATCTGCTCAAGCGGGCTCTCCAGCTTGACCGGCAATTCCTACGGGATCTCCGTACCGAAGCCCAGAATTTGGGCTCCTATTGGGACAAGGTCGGGGCTGTGGCCAAGAATGATATCGAGTTGGACGGACAAGATGCGAAGCGGTTTTCCGAGATGCTGTCCTATGCCCAGGATGCCTTGGTACGCTGCCGGCCCGATATGGGTCTGACGGAAATCCAGGATTTCGTCCAACGCGTGCGAGAAGAGGTCGCCCAGGGTGTCCTGCCACGTACGGAAGCCCAATCGGTCTATGAAGCCGCCCGCGAATATCTGCTTGCGAAGCGTGCCCTGTTTCAATTTCCGGGGTCACATCTCGTGAAGGCAATTGAACTGTCGATCGTGGGCATTCACTATGGAACGGTGGTGGATCACGTCCTTACCAAAATGCGGGCGGGACGCGAGGTGGCGCTTTCCACCGAGCCCATGAGCGCGCGACCGGTATAGGCGCTTCTCCCACCTGGCGGCTATCGTTGACCTTCCGCGTGCGGACCTACCCGTTCCCCTTATGACTCGTCCTGTCGCAGCCTACGCCTGCTCTCTCCCATTTGTGGAAGCCGGGTATACGCGAACCTTTGAGGCTGAGATTGACAACTTAGTCAACTCGGAAATGCGAGTCCGGGGAACGCTTGCCGACCATCGCTGTACACTGACCTCCGAGTGGGTGGTGTGTCTGCCGACGTATGAGATCCGTCAGGCCTCCGTGACGCATCTCTCCGATTCCTCCGCTCTCCTCTCACCTGCCTTGATCACGCGCCTGCCCGCCATTCAGGGCGCAACGATTGGTCAGGGCTTTAGTCGGGTCGTAGGAGCGACGCTGGGCAACCTACCAGGTCACAAAGAGCACCGGACGTTAGCAACGGAAATGGCGCGCGTCAGCCTCCAGGCTTTCCCGGTTCCCAAAGACGATCATGAACGGTTTGCGTCGTTTGTGACGGACATGCCGCCCGGACCGAGCCGGCTGGCACGTATGCTCTGGGAACGGGATCGCGCCGATTTCAGTATGCTGAAGAACTCGTGCTTTACGTATCGTGATCAGTCGGCCCGACTGTTTGAGGAACGGACGATTGAGCCCTTCGATCCTGATATGACTGTCCCTGAACCAGGGGAGGCACGCTTCTTTTGGCGCACGAAGCGCTTACAGATCACCCCACGCCCTGACCGGGCGGGTTTTCACTGCCATCATGCACTGGATGACCGTTTTCAGCAGATGCAGATCGACTTTGATATCGACGCTGAAGGAACGATTACCAACGCCACTAGTCGGCCCGGACGGCTGCCCTTTCGCGGGCTATGCGAAGAGCCCCACTCCCGAACGGGAGGGCTCAACGGCCTCAAGGTCGGAAAAAATTTTACGCCGCCGGTAGTCGATCGAATCGGGGGCTCAACCGGCTGTCGCCATTTGTTTGATTTGGCGACGGACTGCCTGCGGCTCTTTACCTGGCGAGAATAGCCGGGCTTCTCCACGCCGTTCTATGAGGGTGCGTCTGCCTGTACGACCCAGGTGGCGCTCGACAGATAGACACTGTTTCCGTCCGCATACGGAAGCAGGGCGGTATGGATGGCCTCTGCCACGCGGCTGCGCGTCTCAGTATTGGACTCACGCAACAGAGACGCAACCGGCCCGATGGCGAGGAGGAAGGCGACCGCCCCGTCTACGCCTGTTGCACCGCCGACGCTGATATTCGTTTCATGAGGCTGGCAGCGCACATTGCGAAATCCGGCTGAGTCAAGAATACTGCGTACGCGGTCAGGGTCGGCCAAAGAAAAAGGGCCGGGGGTGCCGGGCTCGGGACGAGGCGGAAGCGGCACATGTTGAGCCGCGGCTTGAAGCGGAACTCGAACCCAATCGTTCTTCTGTAACTCCTGCCAGCACAGGAAACACAGCCGCCCCCCAGGGCGGAGCGCGGTCCGCAGATTACCGAAAGCCTGGGAGGCATCCTCGAAGAACATGACACCGAAACGGGAAAAGATCAGATCAACGCTGGCCAGCTCGAACTGATGTGTCTGGGCATCGGCATGCAGGAAGCTCAGGTTCTGCAACTGTTGTTCCTGTTGGCGCTCACGGGCGCGACCCAGCATGGGGCGGGAGACATCAATCCCCCTCACCGAGCCGCGAGGACCGACCTGTTCTGCCAGAGCGAGTGCGGTGTGTCCGCACCCACAGCCAATATCAAGAACGGACTCTCCCGGTTGCGCGGCCGCTTGCTCCAAGGCAACAAGTCCCAACGGACCGATCTGGGCATCGAGCCGCTCCTGGAGTTTGACCCATTGCGGTCCACCCCGTTCGTTCCAATACTCAATCTGCTCTGCGTTGGTGTGTCCGTCTGCCATACGTTGCTCCAACCGACGCTACGGTGTCTCTTCTCTGGTCGTCTCTCGGTCGCCCTGCCGTTACTTCAGAACACAATCGGGAGTTCCAAATACTCCTGATAAATAAAGTCGCGGTGCTCCAGGAGGGCAGGCGTGACCGCCGCGACAACGACCGGCTCCGTCGTCACATAGAAAGCCCGAAACGAGGTTGCCATTGGACATTGATCCTCTGGGAGCGCCTGAATCAGGGCGGCAAAGGTAGCCCAATAAATATCGAGCGCGGACAACTGGTTACCGATAAAAAATCGGCTGCCCTGCGCGTTTTGCTGCTCAAGCCGAGCGGCGAGCGAGCGAACAATGGTCGCCATGCGTTCCGGCGCAGCTTCGGCTGCCCCAGGGCTGTAGCCGTACTTGTTGCCAAAGCCGGCCCAGAAGGCTTTGGTTCCCCCGTCTACGTCCGGGTTGGTCAGCACGCTGTGGATCATCATCAGCCGTTTTGACCAGGCATAGCCGTTCTCACCGCAGATCTCATTGCAGTAGCCAAACATACGCATCCGGTCTTCGATATTGTTCGGGATCAGAGGCGGGTTGGGTTCCAGACGTTCGGCCAGGTAGAGTTGCTCGAACCACTTCGAGCGCGGTGGCTCGTCATTCCAGATAACGACCGGCGCGCTGGACTGGGCCGTCCATTCGCGGAGTGCGGTGTCGTTGCCATCCAGGCTTGCTGCAACAACCGGGGTATAAGGGATTTTTTTGACATAGAAGAGCCCTTTACACGCCTCCCGCCACGGGGCGGGAACGGCGTAGTCGCCCAGAACGAGACGCAGACCGGACATCTGCTTCGCGTCTTCGATACTGGCGTACTCTATGGTGATAGCGTCGAGACCAACTTCTGCCATGCTGTTTTCCTTTGTGTTTGAGGGCTGGCGTTCTCGTGTATCAGTCTGAAGTGCTGCTGACCAGTGAGAGCCCGGCGTTTATGCCGCGGCGATCTTTTGGCGCGTCAGTGTCAGCGGTTCGTGAAAATGTGTTTCCACCAGCGTAATCCCCAGACTTTCCGCTATCGCTCGATCCTCGGCGTCCCAGCCATCCTCGACCCACACGATCCTTTTTCCTGGTCCGACCAAGCCGGCCAGCCCCTCAGTTTTGGTAGTCTTCCAGGACAGTGACGGCAGGTGGATACCGAGCGCTGCGAATTCCAGGTGGATGTGGGCCTGCCACGAAGAGAGGATAAGGACGACGTGGAACTGTTCCTGACACCACGCAACAAATTCCTGGACCCCCTCTTTCCAATCCGTCCCGCGTATGGTGCCAGCAGCGCCCTGGAGAGATTTCAGCACACCATCGACATCGAGCAAGAGAATATTTGTCGTCATGGGAAAGTTCAGCGGCCGGTGAAGACGGGCGATCTTTTCTCCCTGAAAGCTCGAACTGCTTCTTGAAAATCCTCTGTCCCGGACGCCCGGATCAGCCGGTCCGCTTCCATATCCAGGCAGGTATGCAGGTCCTGGGTCGTGGCCCGGTTCAGGTTTTCCTTCATATAGCGCAGGGCGAGCGGGGGACCGGCGGCAATCCGTTTGGCAAAGGCCAGGGCTTCCGTCTCAAATGTCTCGTCCGCAAAGACCCGGTTAAAGATGCCTAGACGCTCACACTCCGCGGCGTCGATGCGCTCGGAGGTATAATAGAGTTCGCGCGCCTTGGCCGTGCCGACCAGTTGGGTCAAAAACCAGCTCCCCCCGTAATCTCCGGACAGTCCGATTTTCCCAAACCCGGTTGTGACAAACGCCCGCGCCGCGGCAATGCGGATATCGCACGCCAGGGCGATCGAAAGTCCGGCTCCGGCGGCCGGGCCGGGCAGGGCGGCGACCATGGGTTTTTCGAGTTCGTAGATCATGCCGGTCAGCGTTCTCTGTCGCCGCCGCAAGAGCTGGATTTTCTCCTCCGGCGTCTGTTCTTCTTTAGACCACGAGCCAAAGGTTTTGACATCGCCGCCGGCGCAAAAGGCCGTCCCGGCTCCGGTGAGCATAATGCAGCCAATATCGGGGCGGACCGCCAACTCCGGGATGATGGTGCGGAGCGCCGGGGTGAGCGTATCCGACAGCGCGTTCCGAACCTCGGGACGATTCAAGGTCACCACTCCAACACGCTCTTCGATATGACATAGGAGTTGGTCGGTCCCGGTGTCTATGGCTTGTCTACAGGATTTTTCGGACATGCTTACTCCTTGTTCCTCGTATCTTACTGGTCCGCTGCGGCCAGAAACATTCTCGCTTCTTGCAGTGCCTCCGGGGTATTCCTGTCCCCCCAGACTGTAAGAAGCTTTTGATAATTTTGACGCGCAGTGCTGAGGGCATCGTTTTTTGCGGCTGCGCGTGCCAAGCCGCGTAGCGAAAGGGGACGGTTCGGGGTCCGCCGTAAAGAGGCTTCGAACCAGGTCATCGCCTGTTGCGGCCGGTCAAGCTCAAGCAAGATTTCTCCATATAACTCGTGCGCGGGTTTGATTGGTATGGCTGATCCGTTGGGTAGGCCCATACTGTTGGCAATAGCCACGGCTTTCTCCACGAGGGCGATGGCGGCGTCGCCCTGGCCCTGTGCCAGACGAACCAGGGCTGCGACCTCAAGACGCATGATAGTCAACGCCTGCTGGGTCTGTTTGAAGCGAGTCGACGCCCCTTCCTGCTCTCGTGCGCTCAACCTGGCCTCCACCTGCTGAGCGATTGCCACGTCCCCCATGCGCACAGCGCTCATGCCGGTTGCCATCAACTCGTGAGTAGTGAGATCGGAAAGAAGCGGAAGTTGCTCCCACTGCTCGCTTTCGACAATATAGCGGGCCGTCATTTCGCCGACACCTTCCTTGACCCTCGAGACCGTGCTTTTCTCTGCGACTGGTCGGAGAAGCGCAATTGCCTGCCTTGCCTTGGCCCAATCCGCCAGTTGCAGTGCGCCGTACTGGCCCCAATCCAAAGCGTGCCAGATATACACATCATTAAAATATCGTTGTGTTTTAGAAAAACTGTCTCGCTGATGCCACCTCGCGAAAGCGGCTTGATATGAGGCTTCATTGGAAGCCACCACTTCGGCCCACATGCCGCGCTGAATAAAAATATGCGAGGGCATGTGTAAGGCATGGGAGACATCCGGAGCGATTGTCGCGTAGCGTTGGGCTGCCGTCAGGGCCAGGGGCGCGTGAATAGGATCGTCGAAGGCGTGAATAATATAATGGGCAGCGCCGGGATGGTTTGGGTGTTTGCGAAACACCTCCTGTGCTATCGCCCCCGCTTCCATCCGGACCCCAAACGTTGACTCTGCTCCCCAGGTGTCTCCGAGATGGCGGACCGTCCCCAGAAGGGCAACAGCGTAAAACGCCTGAATTTCTTCGTCCTCAGGATAACGGGTCGCCAACCGACCCATCGCCTCTGCGTAAGCAAAGGCGCGTTTGGCATCGTCTCCCTCTCCATACAGAATCTCTACCGCGGCAAGTAAGCCGGCTTCGCGCGGAGTCGGGGCTTTGGCGGCACGCTCGGCCGGTGAAGAACCGAGCCGGGCCAGGACTTTTCTTGGCGTTTCCAGGTCACGTGCCGGTTGCAGCGGGTGGTTGTGACTGAGCGCCTCTCCCCAGTAGGCCAGGGCAAAGTCCGGCTCGACTTTCGTCGCCGCCCGGAACGCCTCGGCGGCATCCTCGAATCCAAAATTATGCAGATATTTGACGCCTCGAAGGAAGTGTTCTTGGGCTGCTGCTGAGCCGGAGGTCGGGAAATTCAGTTCTCCGAGCTGCTCGGCTCGGAGAACTGGCAGACCGACAAAGACACTCGCTAGTAGGAATAGGACGCTGACGCTGCGTGTGATTCTTTGCTTCATCATTTACCTTCCTTAACGATCGATTGGCTCGCGCATTGTGCCATGCCAAATATTTGTTTCAAAATATCATAGAGTTCCTCTGGTCAACCCGCTATATAGGCCGAAAGAGAAAAGGGGAACATCATGGCAGCAGACATACAGAGTTTGGAAGCGGCCTTTCACGCCTGGAATGACGGGCTCAATACCGGCGACTTGGACGCCTTCTGGCAGGCGTTTGACGCAGAGGCGGAAATTCTGGACGAAGACTTTCCGTGGCGCATGGACCTGGACGACTTCAAGGACCACATTGCCTTCCACGCCGGTGGGAAAGGGATGTGGGAATCGTTTGAATGGAAGCCGCGCGAGATGCACTTCAAAGTGTTTGGGGATACTGGCCATGTCAGCGGCTTTTCGACGTTTCGGGGCAAACCGCGCGATGCCGGTTTCCGCCAGCGCTTTATGGGCTTTACTCTGACCTGGGTGTATCGGGACGGAGCCTGGAAGCTGGTCTGCTGGCACCAGAGTCCCTTAATCGGACGGATACTCGAAGCATCGCCGAGCTAGGAACAGCCCGGAGAACCCACCCCGGCATCTCCACGGAGGGGATTCCCCGTAGGGGCAATTCATGAATTGCCCTCGCATCAGGATAGAGCCGCTTCTACTCGTTCCCGCAGACCGCGCAGCCGACTGACGGGTTCGTTTGAAAAGACAAAGCGGACAAAGCTTGCGCTCCGCTCGCTGCCCCAGCCCGTCATGGCAGTCGCCGCGATTTTTCCTTTCTCCAACAGGCGCTGCGAGGCTTCCGCACCCGTCAGGCCGAACCCCGAGACATCCAGCAGCATGGACCAGCCGCCTTGGGGCTTGACGATGGGGAAGCCCTCAAGTTCGTGCAGAATCGTATCGCGCCGGTGCTGCCATTCCGCGCTGGCCGCGGCAATATCAGTGTCGGGCGCTTGCAACGCTGCGGTTGCCGCGGCTTGAGCAATGCCGACCGGGCAGACCACGTTGGAGATATTCACCAGACCGATATCATCGATAATGGCGGGCGGGGCAACGATCCAGCCGACCCGCCAGCCTATCATCCGGTATTCCTTGGAGACCGCACCAACCGTAATGGTCCGCTGGGCCATACCGGGGAACGAGGCCGGGTGCATGGAGTCCAGGCCGTCGAACAGAATGCGTTCCATGGCACTGTCATACAGCAGCCACGCGTCGGCATCCTGGCAGGCCGCGCAGATGCTGTCCCAGTCCTGGCCCGTAAAGACGGCACCGGTCGGCATGGAGGGGCTCATCATCAGCAGGACTTTTGTCTTGGCGGTCACGGCCTGCCGCAACCGGTCACGGTCCAAACGCCAGACGCCGTCTTCAATCTGGTACGGCGTAAGAACCGGGACACCGCCAGCCAGCCGCACGCGGTTGACCAGACCAATATAAATCGGGTCGGTAAGGATAACCTCATCTCCGGGCTCAAGCAGAGCCAACAGCACGTTGAGAATGCCGTTCAGGCCGCCTGCGCTGACAATGGTGGAATTCCGCCAGTCATACTCCACACCCGAGAGGCGACTGACGAGGGCTGCGGCCGCCTGCCGTAGGGCGTCGGCACCTAGAAACGGCAGATAGCTGTTGGCGTCGTCTTCCCCTACTGCCTGCCGGGTCGCTTCTTCCACTCCGGGCGGCGGCCGCAGGTCGGTGTCGAGATTCTCCAAACGCAGTACCGCTCCGTCCTGGGACTGGTCCGCCAGATTACCCATGCGGTCAACCCCAATCCCGGCCATGCCTGACAGACGACTCACTGGCATCGTACCCTCCTCTCGCAAACGACTATCTGCATAACGCCTTTTCGGCTAGAATGCAGCCCGACCGCGCCAGGACGAGGGAAAGAAAGGATACGCCATGAAATTCGGAGGCTCGCTGATCTGTCAGAACTATTTCCGGTCGCCCCGACCGGACCACGAGATTTACGCGGAAGACTTGGCCCTGGCCGAAATGTACGAAGACCTCGGGTTCGATATGGTCTGGTCGGTGGAGCATCATTTCACGGATTATGAACTCATTCCCGACCCGGTGCAGATGCTCAGCTATGTGTGCGGGCGGACCAAGAAGATCGGACTTGGCACGTTTGTGATCGTGCTGCCCTGGCACGACCCGGTGCGGGTCGCCGAGCAGATTGCCATGCTGGATAATTTTGCGCGCGGACGCGAACTGCTGCTGGGCTTCGGGCGTGGTGCCGCCCAGGTGGAGTACGACGGCTTTCGGGTCTCGATGAGCGAGGCGCGCGAGCGCCTGATCGAGAGTATCGAGGTTGTGAAGTGCGCCCTCGGACAGGACCGTTTTTCCTTTGTCGGCAAATATTTCAATATCCCGGAGATGCGTATTCGCCCGCGTCCGGTCAGTTCGGACCTAACCGAGCGGATGTACGGTGCCATTATCAGTCCTGAGACCGGCGAGATTATGGCGCGGGCCGGCTTGGGCATGCTGATCATCCCCCAGAAGAGTTGGGCCGACCACCTGAAGGACTATGAGGCATATCAGGCGGCGTGCGCCAGATTCGGAACTGCGGCGAGGCGGCCAATTATTACCGCTTGGATCTATTGCTCCGAAGACGAGTCGGCCCAGGAAGACGGGCGGAAGTGGATCATGGACTATGCCGACACCGCTGTGCAGCATTACGCTTTTGACGAACCCGAGCATTTCCGTGCCGCCAAGGGCTATGAGGCCTATGTCGAGCTTGCCCAAGCCAGCCAGCAGCAGGCCAACGCCTTTCAGCAGGAGTTCGCCAAAACGCAGGTTTTTGGCACCCCGGAGCAGTGCGTTGCCGCCATCCGGGAGCTGCGCCAGGTCATGAACCCGAGTCAGTTTATCGGTGTGTTCAAATACGGCAGCCTGCCCAACGACTTGGCCGTGCGCAGCACCGAGTTGTTTGCGTCACAGGTGATGCCAGTCCTCCGGGCGGATGACGCCGCGGCTCAGGAGCAGACGGCGGCCGCCCTCTGAGGCCCGGAGAATCCCCCTATTGCTGAGTGGAGAGCCGAATGAATTCCCCAGGAGGGAGGATCAGGACTCCTCTCACCGTCTGACCGTAATACGACCCGAAGTCCGTTTTGTCTCCGGTAATGAGGTAATGGCAGTGCGCGGCTATCGCTGCTGCCAGGATAGGCCGATCTTTTGTCTTGAGATCAATCGTTTTTGGCAGGTCTGGAAACTGGGCTGGCTCGCTTATGACCATCGTCCGCATGAGGAGGTCCTGGAGAGCGGAGAGTCGGTCAGGTTTGGCAAGGATGCTATTACGAATCGCCTCTTCTGCTGCGTAGGCAGAAGTCACGAACTCTACGTTTGAGAGATGCCATAACTTGGTCAGCGAGGCGTTCGTCTTATAGGCCGCCGAGAAGAGGACGTTGGCATCGAGAAAGGCACGTTTCACGACTTAGTCTGTTGAGAGCCGGCGGTGAGGAATCTTGTCGGGGTCAAGGCCGAGCTTCCGTACCTCTTGGACCGCATCTGCATAATCGTCTGCGTCAACTGCGTTTGACAGCAGGAATTCTGCTCTACGCTCCGGGGTATAGATTTCAACGGGTGTTACAACGGCAGGACGAATGAGGATACCATCCGTGCACTCCTCAGCAATCACAAAGGAACCTTCTTCGATACCAAAACGACGCCGGAGGCGAGCTGGGAGAACAACCGTCCCTCGCTTTCCTACTTTACTGGTGTCTGGAGTTCCCATAATTTTGCCTGATATTCAGACTTTCAGATATTCTATTCTTTTCCAAAGGGTATGACAATATAAACACAGCGCAACAACCGTCAGCACCTTCTGTTTCATCCCTGCCTTCTTTCGAGACTGCTGGGAATCACGGTGATGAGGAAAAATCACGCGCGGGCTCCATCAAATCCCATAAAACGCGGCGGCATTCGCCCCCAGGATTTTATCGACCGACTGCGTTGGCAGCGCGGAGAGCAACTCGCGCATGGTTTCTACCGGCTTGGTAAAGCCCTCGGCGTGCGGGTAGTCCGAGCCAACAAAGAATTTCTCGTCCCCGGCAAACTGAACGATATACGGCAGCAGCTTTTCGCTTGGGTCGGCGTTGATCCAGATATTGCGGGCCAGATACTCCCGGATAGGGCGCTTCATCTGCGAGGTGTGGCGCATGTATTGGTAGCGGTAGTCGAAACGTTCAATCCACTCCCCAACCCAACTGCCCATGGATTCTACGGTTGCTGCGCGCAGTTTGGGAAAGCGCTCAAACACGCCGTCATACACCATGGTGCTCAGCGACATGCGAGGGTCCTGGATCACATTCATGGAGATAAACATGAAGCCGGGGTTGCGGTTCTTATACCAGGCGCTACCGAGATACTCCTTGTTGCCGGCCGGGTGAATGCTGACGGCGATATTGCAATCCTGAGCGGTTGCCCAGAGCGAATCGTAATCCGGGTGGCCAAAGCTTTTCCCGTTGATGGGCGCGGAGCCGATCATAATTGAATGCGCACCAAGTTTGGCCACCCGTTGAATCTCCTGTACGGCGAGCGTGGGTTCACGGAGCGAGATATGGGCCGCGGGAAAGAGACGGTCACGATGGCCGGCGCTGATCTCAAACGCCCAGGTGTTATAGGCCCGACAGAGAGCCGCGGCGAGCTGCGGGTCCTGGACCTCGCCTTCCCATAAGAGGCCCAGGGTGGGGTAGAGAACCTGATGATCAATGCCCTCGGCGTCCAGAAACTGCATGCGCTTGTCCATGTCCTGCCAGGCGCCGCCCTCGTATAGGGACTGGTCGAACTCGTTGAGCGCGCTTCCGTCTTCCTTCTGACCATAACCGACGACAATGCTGAGCATTTCGTCGATTTCGCTCCCCAGCCGCATGGACTCGTTATCCACCACCATGCGGAGCTTGCCGCTTGAACTGTCCTGCTCCACATGCATGGCCCGCTCGCGGTAGGCTGGCTCAATATACTGGAGGTATAAATTCAGGGGTTCGATCAAGTGACTGTCGCCGTCAACGATTTTCATACCGGGCTCCTCTTCTCTTAGCTGTAGGAACGACTCTATCCCCTTCCTGGACGTGCCGAAAGAGAACGGCTTGGTTCAAAGCTGCTTCTGCAAAAATCGATTGATGACCGTGGCAACATAGACCGGCGCTTCCTGCTGTGGGTAGTGGCCGGCATTGCGGCAGACGGCCATTTCGGCGTTGGGATACCAAGTGAGAAAGGTCTCTTTTGTTATCGCCTCAGTGAATGGCTCCATGTCGAACTCGCCAATGATGATGAGCATGGGCGTGGTATTGCCCTTCATCTGGTCGAGAAAGCCCTGGCTGGCTAGTGCATTTCACGATAGAGTATAGCCACAATGATGGAAGTAGTGTTGGCATTCCACTGGAGAGAAGCGCGGGATGACGGAGCCGAGGTAGGCCCAGAGATCCTCACGGGAGCGGTGAGCCGCCCCGCGCGCCAGCGCTT
>JAJDTY010000080.1 GCA_022826945.1 Candidatus Binatia bacterium | reverse complement strand
CAATCTGCTGGACATGAACACGGAGTGGCAGGCGTCCGATACCTGTCAGCATGTCTTCGAGGGCCGCGACCGCGCGACGGGCGCCCGCAAGTGGACCGGCACGGCGGTTGATCTGGTCTTCGGTTCGCACTCTCAACTCCGCGCCATTGCGGAAGTCTACGCCTGTGACGATGCGCAGCCGCTGTTCGTGCGGGACTTTGTGGCGGCGTGGGACAAGGTGATGAATCTGGATCGCTTTGACTTGGCCTGAGCTCGGCGGGGCGTGCGTGAGGGGCAGGAGGCGGATTCCCCCGCCTCCTGCTGCCCCGGTTACTGCGGGATATACGTCTCTTCGGGCGACGGCTGATAGCTATGGACCCAGATGACCCACTCGCCATTGGCGAGCTGCTGCAACTGCGGACAGCACCGCGCATCCAGGGCGGCGAGGGCCGCGTGGGCCTCGGCTTCGGTCGGAAAGAGGTGGTTTTTGAACAGGAAGGGGTGGGCGAACTCGACGGTGTGGGTGCCCCCTTTGGTGAACGTGGTGATAGAGTGTGCCATCAGCGCCTCCTTGCATCGCGGCGGCGTACTGGGGACCCCGCCGGCTAAGGGGTTGAGCAATTGTGGACACACGACGTTGTTACCTCCAGTGTAGAGATTCTTTTCCTGTACAGCAAGTCTGAGGGGGTGTCGGGGGCTGTCCTTATGAGGACGGCTCCAGGTACTTGAAGACCCCATAGCCCGCCCGGCCGGTAGTCTCGTCCGTCACGTAGGTAATCGGGAGGAGTTGCAGGCGCTCCCATTGGGTGTGTTCGGCGAACGACAAGGTGCGGGTCAACAAGAGACTGACCGCAAAGGGCTGCGCCGGCCCGTCCTGGGTCCGGGCGCGGAACGTGCACTGATAGCCCGCCGTGAAAGTGGAGTCCGGGGGCTGAAACAGGTTCGACAGGCCCTGAAAGAGCGCCGAGTGCGGGGCGAGGCGGACCGACTGCTCCTGGTAGGCCAGCGCCTTTTGCGCGCAGAAGGTACGCGCAAACGCCTGGCAGTATTCGGCGACGGTCACGCCGGGTTCAGCGGCGGCGGGGCCGGCCAGCCACCCCATCAGCACAAGGACCAGGAGGCCGGCGCGCGGGAGAAAAATCTGCTTCATGGGCGCCATCCTACGCAGGGTGTCCTGGCACCGTCAACTCGGCCTGCTGGATACCGGATCACGTCCGGTATGACGAGAGCGCAATGACACGGTGAGAACCTCTCGTGAAACGCTCTTGTGTTTGCCATCTGTGGTGATTTGTAGCCGCTCACGGGGAGAGTGTTGGCAGATACGCCGTGAGCGGGCGCGGATAAACGCCACCGCGTGACGGCCCGCATCGATATTCCTTCCACTAAGAGGAAACATGCTGTGGCACTCCTCGCGATGCCTTCTTTTCCTCAGCCGGCATTATCTGAGTTGGCCAGTATTCAGGGAGCGCTGAGATGTCCACCACCATTGCTTTTGCACGCATACAAACTCCCGCTCTGTCGCCGACCACACCGCCCACCTCTGGGTCAGTGGACTTTGGTCAATAAGGAACCGCTCCTATTCGGTCCCCCCCCGCCGGTGCTACTCGGCCTCGACCGTCACGCGCCGGCCGGTGAAGAGCGAGTCAAACTCCAGGGCCGGTACCGCCTCCGGGTCCAGCGGGTCTTGATCGAGCGGAAAGACCCGCCCCCTCTGCGTGCCGGTGACGGACTGTAAATCTTTGCTGAATTGCACCACATAGCGGACACGCACGATATCGGTATGCGCTCCGGTCAAGGCGTCAAGGTTGAAATCGACCACCTCCGCGGTCAGTTCCCGCCAGCCTGACCGTACCCAGACCCCGTGTTGGTCGCTGAAGCGGGCCGGATTGAAGAGAGTGGACAGATCGAAAAAATCTTCGGGGAGAGACGGGCCGCCTTCGCTGAGGATGTCGTTCCCAGAGTCCTCGGAGAGAAACGGGACACCAGGGAAGTTGACGATGGCGTGCTGACCGGAATGGGTGCTCGCCCAGTTGCCCCCTGCGGTTAAGGAAATCAAGCGGAAGGCACCGGGCGTGCCCTCGTCTGTGTGGTGCCGGATGAGGTAGACGCCTGCAATCCCTTGGGCAAAATTGCCCTCATGCGCCCTCTGCCGCCAGCTTTCCAGACGAATCGCGTCATCAGAGAAGGAGAGATTCACGAGACCGAGACAGAAGACGAGGATCAGACTCAGGGTTAGCATACCGACTCTTCGTTCCACAGTTGCGCTCCTTTCTGTAGCTGCGTAGGTCAGGCTAACGAAGCGTAACCTGACATCCTTGCTCATTCGACACCGCTGGCGTATCGGTTATCGCCAGTATCGCTCCGATGCGCCACGTAACCTCCGCACAATACCAGACTTCCTCCGGCGACAGCGCCTGTCCCAAAACAGCACGTTCACGGTACGACAGACACCTTTCATACGGGCCCAGTGGGACCAGGTCTAGCTTGTCTACTAGGGCCTTCTTTTTTGTCACTCTTAACCTCCCCATCAGGCTGATTCAGGCGACAGATCAAATAGCGCCCGGTCAAGCCGCTCCATCCGATAAGAACCTCTGTGTCACTCTATCGGACATGCCGTTAAGGTCTAGCCTTGCGCACGGTCTCGATACTGATAAACATCCGCAGCGGACGCGATGGCAACGACTGGAACCCCATGGCCGCATAGAACGCCCGGCGTCTTCGGTAATATTGGCAAAAGAGAGTTTCTCGACCCTGGTCCAGTAGATGGCAGCCAGACCATGGCGATATGCATACAGGCGACAGGGAATCCGGGCGCGTGTGAGGGCGTGAATGGCTGGGGTCATGGCTTTGGCACGAGAAGAGGGAACGTCCGAAGATCATCAAGGGGCAGCTACGCTTCGGGCTTGCAGTAGAATTCAACGTAAAATCGAACCGTCCCCTCAGGTTGGATATGGTGAACAACTTCAGGAGCAATAGTCCCGACATGCTCAGAATCCAGGAGAAACGCCTGGTTGACGGGCTCTGCTACGACATACCTGAGCTGTCCGGCCAGGATCTGAATCTTTGCCCACACGCCCGGTTTCGTGGAGTGGGATGAGGTCAGTCCAACAGGAACGGACTCAGCCTGAAAAACAGCCGTTCGCTTATACGGCTTGAAGTCGTCGGGCAGTTCGAGCGCGTCACACCGGACGCAGTTGAGGGCCACACCAAGCTTGGACGCTCGGCCGTCTTCGGTGACGACCCAGGGCCGGTTTTCAAACGGCGGGTTATGGCGCACATGCTGCCCATGACCACAGGAGAGGTCGGCGACCCAATCGCTTTTCTGATCACGATGAAAGCCTGTGATTTTTCTCTGCATAGGGAGTGCAGGCGCTAATTGTGAATAATCGCCCGTTGCGCGCGGCAAAAAAACCGGAGCCGCATGCCCATTGCCAGCAACAGATAGCCCAACCACAAGAAGAGCAACACCTGATCAAGAGGGGCGGGAAGAAATTGTTGCTGGAGCGCGGCGTGCAGTGCCATCAGCCCGGTGCCGACGTAATTCAGCACGCCTGCCCAGTGCCCGATGGGGTTGGACACGAGCGCAATGGCCGTATCTCGCCTGGAGAGCCACCACGAATCAAGCGTGTACTGGCCAAAGGCGCAGCCAACCGCACACGGAATCCACCACGGCACGGTACCGCCATACGCCAAATAGGTCAGGGTCACGAGCAGAAAGGTAATATCCGCCAGATTATCGAAAATCTTGCCCCAGTCAGAACTCAAACCCAGTGCCCTGGCAATCGGACCGTCGTAGTAATCGCTGGCGCAGATCACCACAAAGAGTCCGCCGACACAGCCCGCGCGGAACAGACTTGGCTGCTGCATGCTGTATTCGATAGCGAGGAGAAACACCGGGGTCAGGACGAGCCGCACACTGGTAAGGAGGTGAGCAAAATTAAACGGCCGGTGGTCTTCAATAAACAGCGTAGCCATATGCGGCTTCCTCTTCCAGCAATGGGCTAGGCCGTCTGGAAGAGCGGCTTAGCTGGTAGGCGCTCTGACGCTGAGTATGAACACGGGAAGGTCAGATGCAAGAGGCTCGTATCACACCGCGGTAGCGAGGCAAAGGACAAGGTCTATTGCTTTGTTGCCGGCGCTGTCCCCGGCATGTCCACCTTTTGCGCCTCCGCTGCTTCAATATTGAGAACTTTGACGGCAAAGAAAAGCGTCTTTCCGGCCAGCGGATGGTTCAGATCAACAATAACCGTGTTCTCTCTCACCTCCGTGACTTCGGCAAACATCATCCCGCCATCCGGGCCGCGTCCTTGGAGTTTTTTTCCGACGCCCCACGCCTCTTCGGGGACATTCTCCTTGGGCACTTCTTGGACCCGATTCGGGTCGACCTCGCCATAGCCTTCCGCAGGCGCGACTTCGACGTTCTTGGTATCTCCGACCTTGAGGCCTATCAGCTGCTTCTCCAGGCCCGGAATGATCTCCCGGGAACCATGCGTATAGACTAATGGGTCCTTCCCCACATTCGTGTCAATAACCTCCTGGTCTTCGAGGGTGAGCGTATATTCGAGCGACACGCGCGTGCCCTCGCCGACCGTGTCTTGGGCGTAGCCTGAGGTCGCCAACAGGAATCCAAGACCGAGTGTGATACTAAAAATGCTCCGTTTTCCCCGCCCATAGCGTGTCGTTCCCATCAAGAATATCCTTCCTTCTGTCGTCCGTATTGCGTTCGCTATTGGATTTATCGCCATGGAGCAGAGACCTCACGGTTGCTCAGGCACTGTCTCCACCTTCAGTATCTTCACGTCGAAGAATAATGTTTCTCCGGCGAGCGGATGGTTGGTATCGATGACCACCGTCTCCGCCTTCACTTCAAGAATCTCCGCATAGAGTGGCCGGCCCTCCGGACTTCTTCCCTCAAGTTTCTCACCCACTTTCCGCCGGTCTTCAGGAATGCTGTCTTTCGGCACTTCGATAATCCGTTCAGGATCGTCCGGGCCATAGACGTCTTCGGGCGGCATGGCGAACTGTTTCGTCTCTTCCACTTTGAGTCCGGTCAGGTGCTTTGAGAAGAAAGGGACCCGTTTCTCCGAGCCATGGATATACACCAACGGCTCCTTGCCGACGTTCGTGTCAAAAACCGTCTTGTCTTCAAATGTCACGGTGTATTCGAGCGACACGCGCTTGCCGTCGGCAACCGTCCCCTGTGCGTCCCCAGAGGCAGGTCCGAGGACGGTCAGCAGGAACGCCAGACTCATCGTCGCGAAGAGCATCCGTCCCTTCCCGTCCCCGTCCCGTCTGGTCTGCATGTCCTTTTCTCCTCAAAAAAAGAAGGGCACGAGGATACCTCCGTTTGATCCTCGTACCCTGAGTGCCGTTCCACAAACGTTGCTAGAGACCCGCCCGGAAGTGCGTCGGGCTGACCGCCAACATAGCACATTTCGAGCGTCACTCCATGCGCGGGGGCTTCAGGTTTGAACCCAGAGTACCCTTGAAGACTTTGAAGAGATGATCGAGGTCCCACGGCCCCTGACTGTAAATCGTCTTCTCGGGCTTGAGATGGGAATACAGAGAGATTTTATAGCCACTCGCTCCAAAGGCCTGCCCGTTGACATACTGAGCTTCATCACTGGCCAGGAAAATAACGATCGGGGCCACATTGGAAGGATCAAGCGGACTCCCCTGGGCGGCACCACTACTCTCCGACAATCCCATTTCCTGCGCAAAGTTGGCTGGAATCGTATCGGTCATGCGGGTGGCCGCACCGGGCAGTATGGCGTTACAGGTAATATTATACTTTGCCAGGGCGTTGGCGCTGCTATACGTCAGTCCCAAGATACCGGCCTTTGCCGCAGCGTAGTTCGGCTGTCCCGGGGCACCCAGAGCAGACCCGGAAGAGAAGTTGATAATCCGCCCGCTCTTCTGGCGACGCATCAGGGCCGATGCCGGACGGATCGTGCAGTAGTGGCCCTTGAGATGAACCGCTACCACCGCGTCCCATTCTTCTTCGGTCATATTGAAGATCATCCGGTCGCGCAGAATACCGGCACAGTTGACCAGGATGTCGAGCTGACCAAACGCATCGACCGCGGCCTGAATCAGGCTTTCTCCACCCTGCACAGTGGCAATATTGTCCGTGTTGGCAACGGCCTCCCCTCCCGCCGCCTGAATTGCTTCAACCACCTGCTGCGCCGGAGCTTTATCTTCCCCCTCGCCATCGACACTGCCGCCCAGATCGTTCACCACGACCTGCGCCCCTTCTTTGGCCATAAGCTGCACAATACCCCGCCCTATACCCCGGCCCGAACCGGTGACGACTGCAACTTTTCCGTCAAGCTTTCCCATGCTGATACCTCCTTTGTGTATGGGTTCACGGTGCGGCCTGGCACCCTCAGCCCTTTGGCAGGCCAAGCACCCGGTCACCCAAGATATTCTTTTGTATTTCCAATGCCTTCCCACCCATCGTCAATAAGCGCGACCATAGGGCGGCCTTACGAGCACGACGACCGGCTGCCCCACGCGCTCTCACTGTGTCATTGATGTCCGTGCAGCATCTCGGAATAGGTCGGCAATGGCCAGAGGCGGCTATCCACTAACGCCTCCAGCCGATCCGCCACGGTCCTTGCGGACTGCATCAGTGGCTTAATGGTTTCGTGGGCGTAGGACGCCGATTGCGCGGGACCATCGTCAGGGAAGTCGTCGAACGCCACGGCCAGTTTGTCGGTTTCCGTCAGCAATTGCTGAACGAGATTCGCCTTTTCATCGAAAAGCTTGGACGAGTAGCCGGATTCGGTGCTCACACGGGCATCCTCGATGGTGACGGGAATGATCAGCGTCCGCAGGATGTTTAGTAGCGTTCGTGCCTCGATCCGCAGCTCCGTCGCATACGCCTCTTGAAGGACGCGTTGCCGCGCCGCGATTTCGCGCTCGTTGAAGATATTCAAGTCACTGAAGAGCTTGATGTTCTTGGCCGATGTCAGCGCCTGGTATGCCTCGGGACTACTCTTCAGGTGGATCAGGGCGGATTTTTCGGCGTGTTCGTGCAACTCCTCGGAGTAACCGTCTCCGCTGAAAAGGGCGCCCTGATTCTGCTTGATGGTTTCGCGGATGACCTGGTCGACCGCCTTGCCGGCTTCGATCTCCTCGCACATATACTTCAGGCTGTCCGCCAGCGCCGCGTTGACCATTGTCAGCGGGAAGGCGATATGCTGGTTTCCGCCCACCGCACGAAACTCGAACCGATTGCCGCACCAGGGAAAGGGCGCGGTGCGGTTGCGGTCTTCCAGACTGGCCCGGATGTCGGCCACCGGCGCCGATATCTCGATCTGCTTGTGCTGCGTTTCGTATGCAGTGAAATTGCCGCCCTCGGCGACCTTTTTCACGTGCGCTTCCAACCGGTCGCCGAGGTGGAGGGTAAGGATTGCCGGCGGCGCCTCCTGCGCACCCAGCCGGTGATCGTTGCCGGCGGTCGACACCCCGCAACGCAGCAAGTCGCCGTGTTTGTTCACCCCGCGCAGCAGGGCTGCGACAAACGCGATGAAGCGGCGGTTGTCGTTTTCGGTTTCCCCTGGCACGAACAGGTTGACACCTGTGTCGGTGTTCAGACCCCAGTTGTTGTGCTTGCCGCTGCCGTTGATGCCGGCAAACGGCTTTTCGTGGAACAGGATGACGAAACCGTGGTCGAAGGCCAAGTCGCGGAGCACGTCCATTGCCAGCACGTTGGTGTCCGCAGCGAGGTTGGCCAGATTGAAGATCGGCGAGATCTCATGTTGCGCCGGCGCCACCTCGTTGTGGGTGCAGTGGATCGAAATCCCGAGATTCCACATCTTCTCGCGCGCCTCGGCCATGTAGCGGTTCACCCGCGGCGACAGTCTGGCGAAATAGTTGGACGACAGCTCCTGCCCGCGCAGTGGTGTGGCCCCCAGCAGGGTACGTCCCGTGGCCACCAGATCCGGCCGCGCTAAGTATTTTTCCCGATCGATCAGGAAGAACTCCTGCTCCCACCCAACATTGCACACGACCTGCTTGGTGTCGGTGTCGCCGAGATGATGCAACAGCCGCAGGCTCTGCTCGTCGACCGCGAGGTCGGCGCGCAATAATGGGGTCTTCTGGTCGAGCGCCTCGCCGGCCCAGGAAACGAAGGCGGACGGAATATACAGCGTCTCCCGGTAGACGAAGGGCGGAGAGCCGGTATCCCAGCCGATATAGGCCGCCGCCTTATGTGTTTCGCGCAACTCCCCGTTCGGAAACGACGACCCGTCAGTCTCGGTCTGAAACAGCTCGGAGCCGGTCAGGTTGATGATCAATCGATCGGTCGCGAAATCTACCGCCACGAAGGTCTCGAGCTTCTCCCCGTGGATCGGTCCTCGTAGCGGCGAGAACCAATGCGAATACCCGATGCACCCCTTCGACTGAGCCCACTCCAGGATGGATTTCGCCAGCGCGTTCGCGTCCTCCTTGTCCATCGGCAGTCCGGTCGCCCGACAGCGCGCAAACGCGTAATAGATGTCCGGGTCGACCAGCTTCTTCAGGATTGCGTCATCCAGCACGTTGCTGTTCATGTTCGCCAATGCCGGCGGCAGAGCCACCGTCTGCGTCGGGGCGTCGTACGTGGCGTGCATCAGGGTCATGGGTTTTTCCTCTCCACCAGTGACAACAGCAACTTTTCCGTCAAGGTTCCCCATTGTGATACCTCCTTAGTCCTGCGTGGAGATACGCTTCCCGCGCCTGTCGAGCCTCCTATGATCCCTTTGGCAGGCCAAGCACCCGGTCACCCAAAATATTCTTTTGTATTTCCGAGGTTCCGCCCCCAATCGTCAGCAGGCGATACCATAACGCGGCGCGCGGCCAGCGACCGTTATCAATCGTGTAGCGTGAGCCTTGCGTGAGCTGGGCGTACGGTCCGAGCAGCTCAGTGGCAAACCGGGCGAGCCGCATATTGAGTTCCGAGCCGGCGAGCTTATTGACCGATCCCTCCGGTCCGGGCGGATTGCCTTTCAGGCGTTTGCTGAAACTGCGAAACATATTGTAGGTGATGGCTTTGCATTCAATGGCAAACTGCGCCAACTGTTGGCGCACGGCAGGGTCCTCACAGGCGGGCCGACCGTTGATTTCCACTTCTTTGCTCACCTTGAGCAACTCGGAGAACTGGCGGTGGACGGGCAATCCTGATCCAATCCCGGCGCGTTCGTGCATCAGGGTAGTGACCAGGACTTTCCAACCCTCATTTTTTGGCCCGATCAGATTGGTCTTGGGCACCCGGACTTCTTCAAAAAAGACTTCGTTGAACTCGGAGTCGCCCGTCATCTGAACCAGCGGTCGAATCGTCACTCCTGGCGTTTTCATATCCACGGCCAGACAACTTATCCCCCGGTGTTTGGGCGCATCGGGGTCGGTGCGGACAAAGAGCTGGATGAAATCCGCCCGATGGGCAAAGCTGGTCCAGACTTTCTGGCCGTTCACCACAAAATAGTCGCCGTCTTCTACGGCTCGCGTCTGCATCGAAGCCAGGTCAGACCCCGCTCCCGGCTCGGATAGTCCCTCACACCAAATTTCGTCGCCTGACAGAATCCGGGGCAGATAGCGCTTCTTCTGCTCCTCAGTCCCCCAATGAATCAGGGTCGGACCTGACATCATCAGCCCGAGTGTATTGGCAAACCGCGGAGCGTGGACTCGATGCAACTCCTGATTGAAGATGAACATCTCCATGAGGCTGGCGTTGCGCCCCCCGTATTCCTCTGGCCAGTGGATACCCACCCAACGGTCTTGGTGGGCGGTTTTTTGCCACGCCCGCTGATACTCAAAGCGCGCATCCGCGTCGATATCGTCAAAATGCTCGGGATCGTAGCCCGCAGGCAGATGGCTGTGGAGCCACGCGCGTAGCTCCTGCCGGAAAGCCTCCTCTTCCGGAGTAAAGTTGAAATCCATTCCCGTCTCCTTCCGCGGCCCTACCTTAACCGCTTCATATCTGGGGGTAAAGAGATTCGAGGGACGCGGGCGTGTTGTGAATGAAGGTGGACCTAGTCCTCGGGGTAGATCTGCTCAAGCTGGGCCATGAGGGCGGCCTGTGTGCCGGGTGGCGGCTCTGCTTCCGCAGTGTTGTCCTCAGCGTCCGGCGCTGACTTCCTGGCGGACTGTTGCAGCCGGGCGATTTCCTGCTCTTTGTCGGCCAGTTGCCGACGCAGGTCATAGACCAGAGCTACCAGCTGGCCATGCGATAGCGCGGTGATATCCAGGTCGGAATCCACTACTTTTTTCCATCACAGGCGTGGACGATTTGCAATGCAGCCCTGTCGTTGGACGCCCATTTTTGACAAGTCCTCACCTGCTTGCTACCTCGTCAGCTATGGACGTGACACTGCGCCAGGCGCTTGACGCTGCCGTTGCTGAAAAGTGGGGGCGAGAAACTCGGATTATGCGGATTGATCCCTTAGCTGGGGACGCCTCAAGCCGCAGTTATGCGCGGCTGTCTCTGAGCGGTGACGGCCCGGCCTCGGCGGTCGTCATGATTCTGGCCGGGAGCGGCCTCGCGCTCTCCTCGGACGAGCTCGCCGTGTTCGACGAACCCCTCAAGGAACTGCCCTATCTCAACGTCCATGCTTTCCTGGAGCCCCTGGGCGTGCATATCCCAGAGCTCTACGTGGATGGCTATCAGGATGGATTTCTCCTCCTGGAAGACATTGGCGACCTGCCCTTACGCGATGCCGTCCAGGACCTGCCCCACGCCGAGGTGGAACAGTGGTACCGGCGTGCCATCGATCAGTTGCTGCTCATCCAAATCGAGGGCACCCGCCAGAAAAACGAGCGGTGCATCGCCTTTCGGCAGCGCTTTGATAAGCGTCTCTTTTTGTGGGAATTTGAGCATTTTGTTGAATGGGGCTTGGACAAGCGCGGCAAGCAGTCCCTCTCGTCAGCGGAGACACAGACTCTGAGTGGTATCTTCGAGGATATTTCCACCCATCTCAATCAGGCTCCCTTTTTTCTCAACCACCGCGATTACCACAGTTGGAATTTATTCGTGCAGCAGGAGCGCATCCGGGTAATCGATTTTCAGGACGCCCTGCTCGCCCCGGCCACCTACGATCTCGCCACGCTGCTCAATGATCGGGATACGCCGGAAGTCGTCTCCCCGGAGTTGGAAGAGGCGCTGGTCAATTACTACCACGAGGCGTGGCACCATACTGGTGGTGACCCGCTGTCACTGGAATACGTGTGGGACGAGTATAATCTCTGTCTGCTCCAAAAGGCCTGTAAAGTCGTCGGCCGTTTCTATTATCTGGAACTGGAAAAAGGCAAGAGCGGTTACACGCGCTATATTCCGCCGACACTGGCAACGATCCGCCGGGTATTGGGCCGGCTGCCGCAGTATCGACACCTGCAAGACATTCTGGCGGGCCATTTTCCAGAGCACTTCTCCGGCTCATGATGCGCGCCATGATTCTTGCGGCCGGCTTCGGAACCCGAATGCGGCCGCTGACGGACACGCTTCCCAAAGCGCTGGTGCCGGTCGCTGGCCGACCGTTGATCGAATACACACTGCTGTTTGTCAAATCCCACGGCATTGAAGAGGTCGTGATCAACCTCCACCATCTCGGGCATCTGCTCAGAGATGCGTTGGGCGACGGGAGTGCCTACGGCCTGCGGATCACCTATTCGCCGGAAGACCCTATCCTGGACACTGGCGGCGGGATCAAGAAAGCTCAGCCGTCTCTCGACGGCGAACCGTTTCTGGTTTTGAATGCCGATACGATCCTTGATTTCGATCTGACCGCCTTCCTGGCCACCCACCGGCAGGCCCAAGCCCTTGGAACATTACTGCTCAGACCGAATCCCGACCCGGAGCAGTACGGGCTGATTGAGATAGACCAGCAAGGAACTATCCGTCGTATTCGGGGAGAGCCGAGTGAGGTTGAGGTCCAACAGCCCCTTTCGGATTTCATGTTTACCGGCTGTCAGGTCTTAGAGCCACGTATTTTTGATTACATGCCGCAGGGACGGGCGTTTAGTACCACTCACGAACTCTATCCCCAACTCATCCGAAGCGGCGAAACGCTGCAAGGCTTTATTCATCCAGGGGCGTGGATGGTCGTTGACGACACCGAAGGAGTCGCGCGCGCGACCCAGACTGTTGTCTCTGGGCAACTGCGTTTATCCTACCTGCGTCCGTAGCCGTTCCGTGACGATGGCAGCAAAATTCGTGAGACAGCGCTGGGCTGCAGGCGCGGTTCGCACGGTCTTGAGCAGCCAGTCTTGCAGCGGCTGCTGCGCGGACGGCCAGCGCGGGAATGATCCGGGAGGTAAAACGGCGACCAGCGAAGCAATCAGCCCTTCCATAATCGCAGGAGTGAATTCTGGGTGGAACTGAGTTCCCCAGATATGTGTCTCCAGGGAGAAGGCCTGATAGGGGCAGGAGTCATTATGAGCCAGAGCAGTCGCGCCCGGAGGCAGGGCGGTCACAATCTCGCCGTGGCTCTGCTGGGCCACAAAGGATTCGGGGACTGTGGAAAAGAGCGGATCCCGCTGCCCGTCTGGAGTCAGGCTGATCGTCACCGTGCCGAGTTCCCAGCCCTGCGGATTTTTTTCAATTGTGCCGCCAAACGCATGGGCAACGTGCTGATGACCGAAACAGATCCCATAGATGGGCACGGACTGATCTGCGGCCCGTTTCAGCAAATCTTCACTCTTCGTCACCCA
Source organism: Candidatus Binatia bacterium (assembly GCA_022826945.1). GTDB lineage: Bacteria > Desulfobacterota > Binatia > Bin18 > Bin18 > Bin18. Next base: position 179,544 of record JAJDTY010000080.1, on the reverse strand, counting down.
GGGATCAGGATCGTTCGCTGAGGCGGGTGAGCCGGTGACGATAATGCCGGCCCAGTCCGGTTCGGGGAAGGTGTCCTTGCGCGCATCAACAACAACGCAGCGCGAAGGGCCCAGGACATTAAAGAACGCCTGCTCGTACCGACCACACCGCGCGGTCACAGCGCGAGGCAATTCACCCGTTTTCAGAATGAGGAGTGGTTTCGTCATACGTGCGCCTCTTCTTCCGCTTGGTGAAATATAAAGCTCACGGTCAGGATTGGGAACCCGGTGGAGAAAGGCAAAAATAAAATACAACAAGGGCTAGGCGACACCCCCCTCGCTCCGCTATGCCTGAGTGGAGCCGTGTCCCCTGGGGTCGGGAGCGGTTTGTCTCAAAAGGAGGGCAGAGTATGCGTGACTATACAGCAGACAACATCACCGAAGCGGTTGTGAAGGAATATGCGAGCAAGACTCAGGACCCACGCATGCGGCATATCATCACCAGCCTCATCGAGCATATGCACGCCTTTGTGAAGGAGGTTGAACTCACGGAGACCGAATGGTTCGAAGGCATTCAGTTTCTGACCGCCACGGGCAAAAAGTGCGACGATAAACGTCAGGAGTTTATCCTGCTGTCCGACACGCTCGGGGTGTCCATGCTGGTCGATACGCTCAATCATCCCAAGACGGGTCTTGGGACCGAATCGACAGTCCTGGGTCCGTTCTATGTCGAGGACGCACCGGAACAGAAGAACGGCACATCCGTCATCCGCAGAGACGTTGGCGCGCGGCCCACGTTAATGAGGGGAAAGGTTACGGACGCCGAGGGGGCACCGATTGCAGGCGCAACCGTTGATGTGTGGCAGACCTCGGCCAACGGGCTGTACGATATTCAGGATCAGGATGCGCCGGAGTGGAATCTGCGCGGGAGATTCACGACTGAAGAAGACGGCGGTTATGCGATCATCTCCGAAACCCCGGTGAGCTATTCGATTCCGACCGATGGCCCGGTCGGCCGCATGCTGGACGCGACCGGACGGCACGGGATGCGTCCGGCGCATGTACATTTTATGCTATCCGCCGATGGCTATAGGCCCCTGACCACCCACATCTTCGTGAAGGGTGACGCCTATCTGGACTCTGACGCGGTCTTTGCCACCAAGGACTCGCTCGTAGCCGACTTCAAGGAGTGTGAGGACACAGTATTAGCCGAACGTTATGGTCTCACACCACCCTTCACCCTGCTGGAGTACGACTTCGGCCTGATGCCGGCAGGACGCTCGTGATCCGCGTCCGTTAGCGTTCCCGGTGGTCCCGTTCCTGGCCCGGCTCTTTTGGGTGAGCGTACGGGTGCGGGCGGTCGGTTTGGACCGCAAAGGGAATATCGGCTAAACGCTGCACGCTGTCCTGATACGCGGCGATAAGGTAGTCTTCGGCCTCATAGTTAAACGGGTCTTGCAGACGCGTTTCAATCTCTCCGCCCCGTTCAGGCTGGTTGGCCAGATACCATGCGACCGTTTTTTCTATGGCCTCTTCGACTGGATAGAGGTCCGTGTACCCCAGTTGGTTTTTGATCTTGGTCAGGTCAACGACGCGGTGGTGCGAGGTTTCCTGCATGGTATACGGTCGCGCCGGGCGGGCCAGGTCGTTGGGCATACTGATAATGTCCCACTCATAATTCATGGCTCTGGCAATCACTTCAATCACCTGATGGATCGTGAGCTGACTCTCATCGCCGCAGTTGTATAACTGTCCGGCCGATGCCTCGGGCTGATCAACCGCCAGCAGCACCGCATGGGCCAGATTGGCAGCATAGCCGTGGGTAAAAAGCGTCAGCCCGCCGTCGGCGACGATCATATGCGGACGCTTGTCAAGAATACGCCGGATCACACACCACTCACGTGGCACGAGTTGATAGGGACCGTAGACGTAGGGATACCGGAAATAGGCTGCGGTGGGATGGTATTCCAGCACGGCTTGTTCGGTTTGGGCGATCAGATAGGCAAAGCGGAGTTCCGCTTCACTCTTGACAACGGGTGCGTCTTCGGCAACCGCCACTTTGAGTCCAACGGGAGACAGCACCGAGGGGTCCATATATCCCCGGTAGCTCGCCACTCCACCCACGCCCACAAAACGCCCGATCTTGTCAACCAGAGCTTCGGCAAGAAAGCGAATCCGTCCGTAGGTAACGACCGCCAGATCGAACGTGCGGCCAGCCAGGGCGGCGGCTATGGTTTCTCGGAAATGCGGATCACCGTGAATATGTTCGACCTCGGGCGGAATCTTAGGAATCTCGTGCGTCCCACGATGAAAAATCGTGACCTCATAGCCTCGCTCAATCAGGCCATTCACAATAAACGGTCCGGTCGGTCCGGTGCCCCCGACAACCAGTGCTTTCATAGCGCTCCTTTCCCTCTCAGAACCCTGACCGTATCGATAGCCTTTCTCCCCGCCCTTAGTACAGCCCCAACTTCTTCTGCTCCCGCTCGTATTCCTGGTGTATCCGTTCCCACTGGCGCGGGTGGAGGTCCGGTCCTACGGGTCGCTCGTTATCCGTAAACCAGCCCGTGACGCTACGGACCATTCTTGCGTAGAGCGACGCCTGTCTTTTCTTCGGCTTGTTTGTTTTGCGCGACGCCTGCCAGCCAAACTCCCGCTTTACCTCAGCCCATACCCCTTCATCTTGCGGTGTCAGGTGCGGGCGGTACGGAACGCGTTCCGTGTGTGAGACACACCCCAGGGAGAGGCTTACGCAGAACAGGAGAAAAACACAGCCCTTTGAAATATCCATGGTATGGCACCCAACCTACCACCTGCACGATTACGGACAAACTCTACGCTAGACTGATTCATGGAGGCTTTCGGCGTCCTGTCTGGTTTGAAGATATATCCTCTTCTCTTCTCGGGAAGATTTATGAACGCAACTATACTGGACCGTAAGGAACCAGGGCTCACGGCCTTTTGGGAGAAGTTCGAAGAGGAAAGCAGGGCTTCCCGGCCTGTGCATATTCGCACGGGTTGCAAAGAGTGGGCGGAGCTTCCTCTAGGCATGAGAAGGCTTTTGGCCTTGGTGGAGCGTCGAGGGAATATAAGTGCTCCCCCTCAACTCCTGCTATTAAATCCAGCAATAATACGAGAAATAGTGAAAGCGGTCGTTGTTTTGGCAATCTCTGTGGTTGTCATCTATCTCGTCTCAAAAAAGTATAAATTTAAGATAAAGGTCAATAAAGACGGGAGTATAGAGATCGAAGCTGCGCCGGCATAGCGCCGAGGGCTCCCTATTTTCCATTCGGTGACGGAGTAGTCTCGATCTCGTTAGGACTTTTGGCGTCGTCCTCAAGAAAGGACGCGGACTGCTCCACAGCCGTATCGTACTGCTGCTGGGTTATCCGCCCGCGCATCAACTCGACCCGCAGAAAAAGAAAATAGGTTTGGACGACATCAGTGCGACAGTAGCGGTGAATATCGTCCAAACGTCCGTCTTCCCACAACTGCTGGACCATCGATCCATCAATATCGGTTTTTCCCGGTAGTCCGATCAGCTTGGCCAGGGCGTTAAAGCCACCCCGCAGACGGTGAACTCCGTAGTTGGTCAGAAAATCGTACAGATCGTAGTGGCCCTCGTCAGAGAAACGGTAACGGGCCTTGCCCCTAAAGTAGTGTGGAATACGACAGCCATGCTTGAGGGCTTGCAGTTCCAACACGGGCAGGTCGAAATTCCGCCCATTGAAACTGACCAGAGTCCCGGAGAAGCGTTCCAGCCGTTCCCAAAACGCCCGTATTAATGCTTCCTCGGCCGCCTCTGATTGAGCGGTGTCCGCGGCATTCATCGTCTCGACTCCGGTCAGCACGCGCTCTTTATTCACTGACCCAACAGCGATGGAAATGGGCCGATGAAAGGACAGCGGAAAAAAATCGCTGCCCTGTTCCTCGCGCAGGCGTTGTTGCATCCGGCGGTAGGCGTCGTCGTCCGACAGGCCCTCTTCTTCCGCCTGCGGAAAATAAACGGCCCGGACCAAGCTCTTGTCGATGCGGGTCTCAATATCGAAAACAGTGTAGCGCATACGAAAAACTCCGGCGTGAAATGCGCCCCGGGACACCAAACCCGCAACCCCGCTTCAGGCGATAAAGCGCGTGATGGGTTCGTCTTCGACTCGTTTCACCTTCCCATCGTACATCAACAGGTGCAGATGGGCCAAGGTTTCAAACGTGGCTGCAAACACATGAAAGATGGGCAGGCCGGAATTCAAATCAAAGACCTTGGAGGCGACTTCATAGGCCGAGTGCGCTTTCCCACGAATGAGGTCGTACATCTCATCCAAACGATAGCGATGATGCTGAATAATCTGCTTGGCGCGGTAACGGTGATCCTTAAACACGCCACCGTGGGCGGGCAACACGAGTTCCACATCAAAGCCCTGAATCTTCTCCTGAGAGTCGAGAAAATCCTGGAGCGGATTGTCCGGTCCCGCGTAGTACACGCCAACGTGGGGCGTAATCTTGGGCAGGAGATGATCGCCCACAATCATGACCTTATCCTCGGGCAAGTAGAGACAGCAGTGCCCTTGCGTATGGCCGGGCGTCCAGACAACCCGCAGCTCACGTTTCCCCACGTAGAGGGATTCGCCATCGCGAATGAAATGGTCCGGTTTGGCCGGCATATAGCGAGAACCGTAAAAGCTGCCCGGGGTCGGCAGTTGCTCCGGCGAGTCCAATGGAATGCCGTGTTGCTGAAAAAACGCAAATGCTTCGGGGTGGCGTTCGGTCGCTTGCAGCCGTTCGACCCGGGACAGTTCCAGCTCATTCAGGTAGACTTCAGCACCAGTCAATTCCTGGTAGGTTCGCGAGGTCCCGAAGTGGTCGGCGTGATGGTGGGTTGAGATGAGGGTCTGGATAGACGTCGGTTGACAGCCGACTGCGTCGAGAGCGGCCTTGAGCGTGGCAATACTGTCTGCGGTGTGCATGCCCGTGTCGATCAACGCCCATTCATCAGCGTCTCTGACAAGATAGACATTGACAATGCTCGGCCGCATCGGGAGCGGCAAAAATAGCTGGTAGACGCCGGAGGCAACTTCGCGAATCTTGGCTTCGGTCTTGGTTTCGGTCTGTGTCATTCGTGTATGCTGTCCTTAATGGGAAACGTTGCTTTTATTTTCACCTTCCAGCGGGCTATCACTCCGTCTTCGACAATTGCGGTAATGTCTGAGACCTGGACCTCGTAGATCCCACTCACCGTGACGGCCGCCCGGGAGACGGCAAGAGATACCGCGTCTTCAATACTGGTTGAAGACAAACCTGTCAGTTCAATCGTTTTTTCGACCATAAGCCCTCCTTGTATCGCTCACGGATATGGCTATCGCTCCGTGGCAGAGCGCGCTCCATCAACAGGACGATAGGCTACGGTGCGACCCGAAGGAGGAGCCGTCTCAGGCGCATAGAGTCGGCTCCGGAGCGTTTCCTTGAAGCGAACCAGCAACTGGTGTGCCTTGATACCGCTGTTGGCGTCAACGAGTTGCTGGACCAGTAATCCGTTCAGGGTTGCCATGATCAAGGCCGCCTCTTCTGCCGACTGAATGTCAGGCATGAATACGCGCGTTTTTCGACCCTGATTCAGAATAGAGGTCAGCAACTGCTGATACACATGGTAGAGGTCACTGACATGGTCAATGACCTCTTTAGCATTCTCTTCCTCACGGACGACTTGGCCCAGGACAAATTTTACTGATGGTAAGTGGTCAGTGATAAAGGTATAATAGTCATCAATGAGTTTCTCAAATTGTTCCCGTTCACTCAGCCCACGCAGGCCGGTTGCGTCAATAGCATACGGGGACAGGAAGTTCTGTAAGGCCGTCCGAAAGAGGTCATTCTTGCTATTGAAATGCCACAGAATGAGGGCCTTACTCACCTCCGCAGACCGGGCCACTTGTGCCAATGAGGTATCGGCATACCCCTGCGTGGCGAACAGCCGTCCGGCAACGTCGAGAATTTTTTCGCGCGTGTTCACACGGGCACGGTAAGTAAAAAGTCCAAGACTGTCAAACACGCCGGAGGAGCGGACTGTATAATAACGAAAAGAATAAAGGACATCCCTGTCGTCTGTATGCGACACAATAGCCTTCGTTTCAGCATCTTGGTCTTGGTTCTGATGAGCGTGTGCGGTAGCGTGATGCTCTGGTCTCCACCCTCCGCGCCGGTCTTGCCGACTCCTTCTGCCGTTCAGACTCTTCACATTCCGCGTCCGACCGTCGCTGATATCCAAAAACGGGGTGTGCTCACCGTGCTCATGCACCATGATGCAACGTCTTATTTTCTCTACCGTGGTCAGGAACAGGGGTTTGAATACGAATTGGCCCGCGAGTTTACCCGGCAGCTTGGCGTCACCCTCCAAGTCAGGACCCCACCCCCAGGTATTGCGCTCACGCAGTGGCTCATTGAGGGGAGAGGCGATATCGCAGCCGGTGTTGTTGTCCCGGATGGCAGCCCGTCCACTCGCGTCCGGTACTCTGATGCCTATGACGTGTCCGCTCGCCCGGAGCCGGCCCGAAGAGGCTGGGCCGTCCGCCCAGAACAAGGGGAATTATTAGCCGCGGTGAACCAGTATCACACCCAGACGAAGCGGTCGGGTCTACGGAAAATTTTGTACGAGAAGTACTTTACAAACACACGTTTTCTCCGTTCGGATGAATCGACCGTATTCTCCAACCGTTTGTCACAGTACGATCCGCTCATTGCGCGCTATGCTGAGCAGGCCGGCTTTGACTGGCGGCTCATAGCCGCTCTTATTTTTGAGGAATCGCGCTTTGACCCGAAGCGGAGGAGTCAGCGTGGCGCACGAGGGCTCATGCAAGTTACGCGGATTGCCGCTCGTCAGGTTGGTGTGAAAAATTTTCACACCCTGCACGGCAATCTTGAAGCCGGCGTCAAGTATTTACGCTTTCTCCTTAAACAATTTCCTGACGGACGGGCCCAGGATCGTCTCGCCTTTGCCCTGAGTGGATATCTACTCGGTCCGAGTCGAGTCAGAGCCGCCCAACAACTCGCCCAGGCCCTGGGCTACGACCCGGACTGTTGGAAAGACTCCGTTGAGTTTGTTTTCCCCCTCCTGGAAGACGCGGAGTATTACCAGCGGATCAACGCCAGTTTTATCCCCGGCGGTGAAGCAGTACAGTATGTCAACGCCATTCTCCAGCGCTATGAATTATACGCCCGCTATATTCCGCGTGAGCTGCCGGATGCCCGGCGGGCTCAGCCTTACCAACCGTTGCTCCCAGTTGCAGAACCGACAGGCTAGATAAGCGGCGGCTACCCACCAGGCAATCAGGGGGGCAGAGGAGTTATCACGTGACGTGGGTGTTGAAGCGCTCGTTGACCTCTCGGTGAATATAGAAAATGGCTTTCCCGATCTGGTCCGCGGTCCAGGTAATGCACGGGAAGTCGGCGTAGGTCATATATCCGCCTGAGAAGACTTCATTGCGGTTGCCGTTCGGACCCAGGAAATAAATCGTGGTCCCGCGAGTGATTCCATGCCGAGCCGGACCGAAGTCGATTTTCACATTATTCCTGCCCAGGATATCGCCAGCCCGCAGGATGTCATTCCAGCTATCCAGCCAGAAGGCGAAGTGGTGCAGCTTCCCGTTTGAGCCTTTGACAAAGGCAATATCGTGCGCCTTGTTCGAGCAAAACAGAAACGCGCCCAAGAGTTCTTCGTTGTGCGGGTCGGGAATGATCCGCTCGCTCATCCGAAAGCCCAAGACTTGGGTGAAGAAATCCACATTGGTCTGCACGTCTTCGGCCGTCAATAAGAGATGATCCAACCGGTCTGGCCCGATCCCGGCCGCGGGCCTATCGCTCGGCCACGGATCGGGATTGAGCACGCCAACCTGCGTACCGCTCTGCTCGGCCTCGGCATACAGTTCCAAAACATGATCAGACGGAAGCGTGCAGCGGACGGCCTGTCCAATCCCCAGATTCTCCCCTGCCGAGACCCGACTGACGCTCAGGCCGAACTGCTCTGCCCCCTTCTCAATCTGGGCAAGGGCATCCTGGGTCGCAACTTTATAGCCCATCTTCACCAGACCCAGTCCACCATTTTCAACGACCAAACTGTGGTGGTCATACTCGTCCCAGCATTTGAAATAATGTTTGCCGTCCTGACAGGCGACTTCCTGTAGCCCCAAGACATTGCTGTAATAGTCAACCGCTTTCTCCAGGTCCGATTCGCGGGCGTGTACATACCCGAGTCGCATTACACTCATAGGTCTCCCTCCTACACGGTGTTCGTCTCAGCTTTATATCCCCCATCTCTTACTGTCCAGCACAAGATCTTCCGGCCCTGCCGTTGTTCCCCCCCAGACGAATCGTTAAGCTCGGGACGATGAGATGCACCTACTGCCAGGAGCGCGCTGGCTGGTTCAAACGGCTATGTGCAGACTGCCAACGCTTACACAATCTGTACACTCAACAGCGCGGGCAAATCAACTTGCTGCAATTCCTGGACATCTGTATCGAAACCGGCCTACCGCGCGAAAAAATCGAGACCTTCATGAACGCCGACCCTTACGGCAGCGGCAGCATCAAAGATCAGATTACCGCAGATATGAGCACCGAGCTTCTGGGCGCAATGGGGATTCGGGTGCAACAGACCGCCCAGGATGTCAAACGCCTGCGTGAGAAAGGCGTATGGCACAGGATGGATGAAAAGCCGGAGGAATAGTCTAAGGGCTTCGCTTGATTCGGGACGGACCGGACTCGGCTTGATTCCTCTCCGCGTTCACCGCTATGAGAGAGCATCATGTCGTAGGAGGATGTATGGGAAATATTGAATTCGGGACGGCTTTGCCAACAACGGACAATATCGGGGAATTTGCCCAGCGGGCAGAACATTTAGGGTTTGATTTGCTCGGCTGTGGCGAACACGTCATGTTTCACGGACCGGTGGCCAATACATTTATTTCGCTCTCGGTCGCAGCCGGCGCCACCCAGAAGATTAAACTGCTCAGCTCCATCGTCCTCCTGCCGTTATATCCGGCCGCCCTGGTGGCAAAAATGGGGGCGGCGCTCGATGTGGCCTCACACGGACGGTATAACTTTGGGGTTGGCATTGGCGGAGAGTTTCCAAAAGAGTTCGAGGCCTGCGGCGTGCCGGTGAAACAGCGTGGCTCACGTACAAACGAGGCACTCGAAGTGATCACCCGCTTATGGACAGAAAAGAAAGTTTCCTTCGAAGGAAGATATACGACGCTGAATGAAGTCAGCATTGAGCCGGCTCCCGTGCAGAAGCCACGGCCGCCAATCTGGGTGGCGGGCCGCAAGGAGCCGGCCATGAAACGCACGGCAAAGTATGCTGACGGCTGGCTGCCGTATATGTATACGCCCGAACAGCTCCACGACAGTATTGAGAAGATCAAGAGTCTGCGCAAAGAGTACGGGCGGGATGTCGAGTCGTTTCAGCCCGGTGTGTTCATCTTCACCGCGACCCATCCAGATGGAGACAAAGGCCGGGAGATGGCAGCCAACCGGCTCGGCAAGCAGTACGCCCAAGACTTTTCCAAGCTGATCGGGAAATATGCCCTGGCCGGGACGCCGGAAGAGTGCCGGAAACGACTCCAGGAGTATATTGACGCCGGCGCGAAGACGGTGATCCTGCCTTCGGCTTGCCCAACCGACTATATTGACGAAAATACCCGCCTGATCGGGGAAGAGATCATGCCGGCGTTTCGATAGGAGACGGGCTGCCCCTCTCTCGGGGGGACAGCCGTGGATTATACCGCCCGATACGCGGCGCGGCACTCCTGGCTACAGAAGTAGACGGTCCGTCCGCGCCGCGAGACCTGAATCGCTTCGTTCTGCGGAATAAAGCGACCGCACTGGGGATCCTGGACTAAGGACACACCGTCCGCACCCTGGGCGTGTTCCCGCCCGGCCCGTTTCTGACCCGATGAAGTGGCGGGCAAAAAGAGACGACGAATACCCGCGATAATCAGATAGCCCACTGCAAGCAGGAGCAGCAGGCGAACGAGTCCAGGCATACTCGACTATTCGCTGGCTGGCGAACCGCTGCCCGGACTCTGCAGGTAGTTCAGGAGTTCGGAGTCTGGATCCAGGAGCAGCGTGGTGTCATTACTCAGGATTTTCTCATAGGCCTGGAGTCGCCGCGTGAACGCGTAGAACTCGGCGTCTTTGCCAAACGCGTCGGCATAAATGCGTGTGGCCTCGGCATCTCCTTCACCTTTGAGCTTTTCGCTCGACTCATACGCGGTGGCCAGGATGACTTCCCGCTCCCGGTCGGCACCGGCGCGGATCTGCTGCGCTTGCTCTTCCCCTTCCGCCCGGTAGCGTTTGGCAATCCGTTCGCGCTCCGCTCGCATACGGGCAAATACGCTGGCCTGGACTTCTTCGGGCAGATCGAGCCGCTTGATGCGGACATCGGTCACTTCAATACCAAAGGTCTTGGCCGTCTCTCGGGTATCTTTGGTCACGATGGCCATAATATCTTCACGCTTTTCACGAATGAGATCGAGAAAATTATGCGTAGCGATTTCTTGTCGGAGACGGGCTGAAATAATGTCATCCAGCCGAGCCATGGCCCGAATGCGGTCGCGGACGCTCCGGTAGAATTGGAGGGGATCGTCGATACGCCAGCGCGAGACGTGGTCGACCAGGACGCGCTTCTTGTCGAGCGTAATATATTCGGACTCGCGGGCATCGGTTGTCAGGACCCGTTTTTCAAAGCGGACCAGATTCTGCGCCACTGGCAGCTTAAAGTAGAGACCAGGCTCCTGAATGATGCGTTTCGGATTACCGAACTGCACCACCATCCCCTGTTCCCACTCACCAATCGTAAACGCGGCTTGGGCGGCAACAAAGACCAGGACCAAGCCCAGCCCGATAATTAAGCGCGGTACCATTTATCTCCCCTCCTGATTCGCTACGGCACCGGCTGCGGTCTCGCCGGCGCTCAACTCTTTCAGTGGCAATAAGGGCACGACCCCTCCGCCGCCGTTTTGTGAATCGAGGATGAACTTTTCCATCGTCGGCATAATCCGCTCAACACTCTCAAGGTAGAGCCGGTCGCGCGTCACGGACTTGGCTTTCTCATACTCGGCCAGAATCTGGAGAAAACGCTCGGCGTCACCCTGAGAACGGATGACCCGCTGGGCCTTATACGCCTCGGCTTGCTGGACCATTTGGGCGGCCTCACCACGCGCTTTTGGCACTACGTCCTCCTGATAGCCTTCTGCCTCCTGGCGGAGCCGGTCCCGGTCCTCCAGGGCCCGGACCACATCGTTGAAGGCGTCCCGGACTTCATTGGGAGGATCAACCGCGAGCAGGCGGGCCTCGGTGACAAACAGGCCGGTTTGATAGATGTCGAGCAGGCTCTGCAGCGCCCCTTTCGCCTGCTCCTGCACCTCAAGCCGTCCATCCGTCATCGTGTAATCAATTGTGTTCCCACCAACCGCACTGCGCAACGCCACCTCCGCCGAAGAATGCAGCATACCTTCCGGCTCAAACGCACCAAAGAGATATTTGACCGGGTCTTGAATGCGGTACTGCACCACCAGGTTGACTTCAACGATATTTTCGTCGCCGGTCAGCATGAGGGCTTCCTGCGGAATGGTGCGGCCACTGCCTCTGCCGCTGCGCCCAGGCACCCCTGACGGACGATAGCCGACCTGAGCGCTCCGAACACGGGCGATATCAACCACCACATGTCGTTCAATCGGCCAGGGGATATGGAAGCGCAAGCCAGGGTCAGTTTCTCCCACGACCTCCCCAAAGCGTAGTACAATCCCTCGTTCGCTCGGACCGACGACATAGAATCCCGAGCCTGCCCACAGGAGAGCGAGGACCGCGATAATCAGCCATACCCCGGCTCCTTTGGTAAAACGTTGAAACGTCCGTTTGAGATCCTCAAGACCCTGGAGGAGTTCGTCGCCGGGAGAAGAGCCTCCTTGGTTTTGCCATCCATCTGCCATATTGTCCTCCGTCTTTCCTGCCGTCGAGACTTTACACCGTGTGTCACCCCGGCAGAGGGTCGTATGAAGTTTCTGGAAGAAGATACATGCGAGAGAAAGGTCGCACTGGGAGCCAGTTCTTTTGATCGTCATGATACACCGGATAGAAAAGGAATACCAGACAGCTTGACATATCAGGTGCGGTCGGGCGAAGAGACACAGCAATGGACAACACCCCAGCGAGAGCGATATGCTGGGCGGACGCAAACGCGCAAAAGACAAAACAGGAGTTCCCCATGTCAGACACTCTCTTTCTGCAAAAAGAAGCTCCATTAGCCTGGATCGTTTTCAATAAACCCGAGCGCCGGAACGCGGTTGACCTGGATATGTGGCGCACCCTGCCCCAGCTCGTGGCCGAGGTCGCGGCAGACAATGACCTCCGCGTGCTCATCCTGCGCGGAGCAGGCGAGGAAGCCTTTGTCTCAGGCGCCGATATCTCGCAGTTCGGCAAGGTCCGCTCCGGGTCTGAGTCAACGCGGGAGTATGACCGCGCTGTGGACGGTGCGCTGAAATCGCTCGCCGGCCTAGAAAAGCCGGTCATTACCATGATTCATGGCTTCTGCATGGGCGGCGGTTGTTCGGTTGCCGTCATGTGTGACCTGCGGCTGTGTGCCGATGATGCCCGCTTTGGGATTCCGGCGGCTCGTTTGGGCATTGCCTATCCACTTGAGCGGGGGGTTGAGCGGCTCGTTCATATCGTCGGGGTCTCCAACGCGGCCGAGATTTTGATGACCGCCAGGGTTTATAACGCGGAAGAAGCGGCCCATATGGGCTTGGTCAATCGCGTCCTGCCCAAGGCCGAGCTTGAATCCTATACCCGCGAATACGCCCTCAAGCTGGCTGATAACGCCCCCTTAAGCGTAGCGGCCCACAAGTTTTTCGTCCGGGAGAGCGCCAAAGCCGCAACCCTGCGCGACATGGATGCCGTCAAGTCCTGGTCCACCCGCTGCTTTGGGAGTCAGGACTATCAAGAGGGGGTGAAAGCCTTCATGGAAAAACGCCGTCCCCAATTTCAGGGAAAATAGTGCAGCCGACCGTGAGACCATCAAGCTGATATTTCCTTCCCCAACCATTCTTGACACGTTCGCTCAGTTGAATGCAGCGGAATCCCGCTGCAACGTGACTGACTTCGATGGCTTGGAAGTCGATGTCACCAATCCCTGGGATGGGTAAAGACCGCCAGTATTCCCCCTTGCGTGGCCTGCATAATGACTGTATAGTCAGTCACATGACTAAAAGTTCAGCCACAAGGAAAGAAGACGTGCTCCGCGAGTTTCGAGTCCGCGAAATTCTGGATGCCACCTGTCGGGTGGTGGCGAGCCACGGGTTTCAGGGGGCCACGGTTGAGCGTGTTGCCGAGGAGGCGGAGATCGCCAAAGGAACCGTCTATCTGTATTTCCAGAACAAAGATGAACTCTTCACCGCCGCGGTGGAGCAAGGAATACAGAACTTCACCGGTCAGGTACGCACCCAAGTCGTCGAGGCGCTGACTCCGATTGAAAAGCTCCAACGTCTGATTGAAGCCAGCCTGGAACTGAGCGATACGTACCGCGACTTTTTCAAGACGCTACTGCTGGAGCGAAACTTTCTGGCCGCTTCGCCTAATCATCCGGAAGCGGCGCATATGCTCGATCTGTATCTGGCCCATATCCATTTTATCGAAGAAATCATTCAGGACGGCGTGCGCGTGGGCGTGTTTCGGCCCCATAACGTCGAAGCCTCTGCCTTTGTCCTTAACGAGGCGATCCGTGGCTGCTTTCAGCAACGGGCATTGGGGCTGACGGCTCGTCCGGTCAGCGAAGACGCAAGTATTTTGCTCGATTTGTTTTTCAACGGGGTTCTGAATCAGCATCAGAACCATGAGGAGCCGGTATCGTGAGACACTTCGTATTCCTTCTTGGTCAAGCCTGTCTGGTGTTGGTTCTGCTCGTCTTTCCGAGCTGTCAGTCGTCCAGTTCGGAAGCGGCAAAAACACAAGAGGAAACCGCCCTTGCCCCTCCCCCGCCTCTCACCGTTCAGGTAGCCCAGCCGGTCGTGCGCACCGTGGTGCGCACCGGTCGGGGACAGGGCGCGTTGTTTGCGAAAGAGAGCATCCTTCTGTCAAATAAGAGAGAAGGCTATGTCCAGCGAGTGCACGTTGACTTTGGTGACAAGGTGCAAAAAGGCCAGCTCCTGGCCGAGATGGAGCAGGAAGAGCTTGCCCTGGAGGTCGAAGTCCAGGAAAGTGCGCTCAAGCAGGCGGAAGCCAACTTCATCCGCGCCCAGGCTGAATATACCCGCGCCCAGGAGTTAGCCGCGGAAAACCTGATTCCCGAGCAACGGCTGGATACCAATGAGGCCGACTATAAAGTGACGGAGGCGCGGGTCCGCACCGCGGAAAAGATCCTGGCTTTGGCGCGGAAACGCCTGCGCGATACCCGGATTGTTTCGCCGGTCAACGGCTTTGTCCAGGAACGCTTTATCAATCCTGGCGAATACAAGCAGGATGCCTCGCCCCTGCTCGAACTCGTCGTGGTCAACCCGCTCAAGCTACGTTCCCCCGTACCGGAACGCTTTGCCGCGGTGGCCGAGACGGGTATGCCATTACGGGTTGAAGTCGAAGCGCTGCCTGGGCAGATGTTTGAAGGAGTCCTGACCCGTATGGCCGCCCGGGTGGACCACCGGACACGCTCCCTGCTGATTGAAGCCGAGATCCCCAATCCTGACGGAAAACTCCGCCCCGGCTATTTTGCACGTATTACCGGCGTCCTCGGAGAAGAAGACGCCCTCTTTATTCCACGCACCGGCCTGGCACGTTTCGCCGGTGTTGAGCGCATCTTTATCGTCGAGGAGAACGTCGTCACCTCGCGTGAGGTCACCTCCGGCATGGAGGACGGGGACTGGATAGAAATTGCCAAAGGGCTTTCCGAGGAGGAAACGGTCGCCGTCAGCGCCCTTAACCGTCTGGCTGATGGCATGACCGTCCAAACCCAGGAGGTCCTTGAGTCGGTTGAGTCTATTGGGTCGTTGGGTCTCAAGGACTCAACCGACTCCTTATCCCAAACCCAGTAAGCCCTGTGGAGAGCATATGGTTCTTGCCGATGTCTGTGTTCGCCGACCCGTCTTTGCCACCATGCTGGTTGGGGTGCTCGTGGTGGCCGGCTGGTTTTCCTACAACAGCTTGACCCTGGAATTGATGCCCAAGGTCGAAATGCCGGTTGTGACGGTGACAACCACCCTGCCCGGTGCCGGACCGGAAGAGATTGAAGCCCAGGTGACCAAGATCATTGAGGAAGCCATCAATACGGTCAGTGGAATTGATGAGCTCCGGTCGGTCACCCGTGAGGGATTATCGCAAGTGATTGTCCAGTTCGTTCTGGAGAAAGACCTTGGTATTGCCGCTCAGGAAGTCCGCGACAAGGTCGGCACGGTCCTCGCCGACCTGCCCGAAGATGCGGACCCGCCGATTGTCGAGAAGTTCGACATTGATGCCACCCCGATTGCCACCATTACCGTCTCGGGTTTTCGCGGCCTGAAAGAGCTGACCGAAATTGCAGAGAATCAGGTCAAAGAGCCGCTGGAGTCGGTGACCGGGGTCGGCGCTATTGATGTGTTAGGCGGTCAGAAACGGGAAATTCAGATTCTGATTGATCCCGACCGACTGAAGGCATACGGGCTGGCCATCCGAACCGTTGCGCAGGCCCTGGCCAAACAGAACGTCGAATTTCCGGGCGGACGCCTCACTCAAGAGAGCGGAGAGACCGTTTTGCGCACGCTCGGGCGGGTCAAATCGGTCCGCGAGTTCGAAGATATCGTGGTCGCCACCAATGACGGCGTCCCTATTACCCTGGCCGATATTGGTCGGGTCGAAGACGGCGTGGAAGAGCCACGTTCACTGTCCCGGTACGACGGCAAAAACGCGGTATCTCTGATCATTCGTAAACAGTCCGGCTCGAACACGGTTGCCGCGGTCGAAGCGATCCAGGAACGTTTGGTTGATATTCGCCAGCTCCTCCCGCCGGGTATCGAAGCCCTCGTCACCCGCGATCAGTCAGAGTTCGTCAAGGCTTCGGTGCACGAGGTCGAGCAGCATCTCATCCTGGGCTCGCTGTTTGCCAGCATCATCGTGTATTTCTTTCTCGGCAATCTGCGCTCGACATTAATTGCCGCGGTCGCGATTCCAGTGTCCATCATTTCGACCTATACGCTTTTGGCCGCGGCCGGCTATTCCCTCAATCGCATCACCCTGCTGGGGCTCACCCTGGCCGTGGGCATTGTCATTGATGACGCGATTGTCGTGCTGGAAAACATTTATCGCTATATCGAAGAAAAGGGCATGAACGCCTTTGAAGCCGCGCGCGCCGCCACGGCCGAGGTGGGCTTGGCCGTCAGCGCCACCACCCTGTCGCTGGTTGTCATCTTCGTTCCGGTCGGCTTTCTCAAGGGGATCGTCGGCATGTGGCTGAGCAGCTTCGGGTTTACCATGGCGTTCTCGATCATGGTCTCCCTGCTGGTCGCTTTTACCCTCACGCCCATGCTGTGCTCGCGCTTTCTGCCCAAACACCTCGACGAGCACGCTACTGACCACGCCCATTCCTCACGTGAGTCACGCTTCTACCGGCTCATTGATCGTTCCTATACCGCTATGCTGAAGTGGTCGATGCGTCATCGCTGGGCGATTGTATGCCTCACCCTGGGCGTGTTTGTTTCCACCCCTTTTATTGCGGGTCTTGTCCGCCCCAGCCTGATGGCCAGCGACGACCGGGGGGAGTTTGAAATCAATATCAAGACACCGCCCGGTTATTCCCTGGTACAAACTGACGCCGTGACACGCCAGATTGAAGAGGAGATTCATCCCCTTCCCGGGGTGAACCACCTGCTGACCGAGATTGGCTCAACCGTGGGAGAGTCGGTGACAAAGTCGAAAATTATCGTCACTCTCACGCATTACTCCGAGCGGGACCTTCACCAGAGTCAGATCATGGATTTGGCTCGTGAGAAGGTCCAAGGATTTCCCAGTCTCAGAATCAGTGTGGACCAGATTCTGCCGGTTAGCGGTGGGGGTATCCAGAATGTGGATGTCTCTTACAACCTGCGCGGCCCGGACCTTGAAACGCTCCGGGAATATTCTGAAGACTTGAAAACCCGCGCCCAACACATGCCCGGCCTGCGTGATGTAGACTCGAGCTTCGAGGGCGGAAATCCCGAACTCCAGGTCCATCTCAACCGCCGTAAAGCCTCAGACCTCGGTATCGAAGCCGCGGACATTGCCTCGACCCTGCGCATCATGGTCGCGGGCGAAAAAATCACGACCTATCGTGAAGGCGATGAGTTATACGATGTGCGTCTCCGTCTGACGCCGGAGAGCCGGAATCGGCCAGAGGTGATTCAGCAGGTCGCGGTTCCGTCAGCGTCGGTTGGACAGGTCATACTTAATAATGTGGTCAACCTGGTTCCCGGCACCGGCCCGGTACAAATTGACCGCCAGGACCGGCAGCGCCAGATTACGATTACCGGCAATCTGGCCCAAGACAAAGCGCTCGGCGACGCGATTGCCGACATTGATGCTGAGGTCGAGGAAATGGGCCTGCCGCTGGGCTATACCACCGGGGTGACCGGCATGGGCAAGATGTTTGAAGAGATGATGGAAAGCTTTCAGATCGCTTTTCTGTTGTCCATTATTGGCATGTATATGGTCCTGGCGGCGCAGTTTGAGAGCTTTCTGCACCCGATTACCATTATGCTGTCCCTGCCCCTGGCCGTGCCCTTTGCCTTGTTGGCGTTGTATATCGCGGGCCAGCATTTGGAGTTGTTCGCGATTCTGGGCATGCTGTTGTTATTCGGAATTGTGAAGAAAAACTCGATCCTGCAGATTGACCACACGATCAATTTACGGGCCGCCGGCTTGCCACGCGATGAGGCCATTCTACAGGCCAACAAGGAACGGCTACGCCCGATTCTGATGACGACCCTGGCCCTGGTGGCCGGCATGATTCCTATTCTGATCGGCCAGGGCCCGTCTGCGGAAAGTCATCGGGGCATTGCGGTCGTGGTTATTGGCGGACAGAGTCTATGCTTATTGATCACCTTACTGGTGACACCCGTCGCCTATTCCTTGTTCGATGACATTGAGGCATGGCTGGGCCGCACGATTCCGGTCCTGAGAAACCTGCCGCGCCGGCTTTTCCGCCGGAGGCCGGTGCAAGAATCGCCTCCGACCCCCGACCCAATACCGCCTCCGGTCCCTGCCCAAGTAAAAAAAGAGGAAGTATTCGGAGATTAAACGGGATCAGGTCGCACAGCTAGAGCACTTGACAATGCTGCGTAGCCACCAGCACCGTCATTCCGGCGCATCCAGGCTCCCGGTTGCCATAGGCCCTTCGACTTCGCTCCGCTCAGGGCGAACGTAAGGCCGTTTGTGCTAAACGGAGCCCGGAAGGGCGGAGTCGAAGTATGGATGCCGGATCACGTCCGGCATAACGGGAGTCCCCTGCACGGATAGAGCGTGAAATACGCTAGATTTTTCAGAGATTTGCGGGCCGCTCTTAATGCAGCACCGCTTCGAGCAGTCCGACAACCCGCGCGATGTCCTTGTCCGGCACATCGTCTATGAGCTTCGCTGCCCTCGCCCGTAAGCGACGGACCGGCTCACCATCCTCAAAGCACAGCATTTCATACGGTTCGACCTCCAGGCTGTCGGCCAGCCGAAACAGCAGGTCTATTGAGGGATTCTCGTTCCCGGTCTCAATACGACTGAGATATTTGGCACTCATGGCTGCTTTGTCCGCTAAGGTTTCCTGAGAGAGCTGACGCAGTTTTCGCAGCTTCCTGACCCGCCGTCCGACCAGAATTTTCCTTTCCATACCTTTTCTTAGAGGTATAAGGCCAGTGCGGTATGCATAACACAATATAAGTAGAATATACTTGACTAATTCTACTTATATAGATACTTAATCCTCCTTATAGAGAGAAAAAGGCGATATTTTCTACTTATAAAGAGGGAATCTTTCTATTTCAGGCAAACAAAACAGACTAGGGAAGAAGGCAGGAAAGGAGACAGCAGTATGATTGAAAGAAGGAAAAGAGGCAGGGGCCGCACCGGGACAGCAGCCCTCGGAGCCGCGCTCATGGCCATCGCTCTCGCGGCGAGTCCAGTCGGAGCGGTCCCGTTTGAAGGGGAAAGCACGGGACAATTCTGGGCTGTCGCGAACTCTGATTCGAACGGGGATGGCCTTCCTGCAATCCAGGCTTTAACCGCTGGCTATAGCAGCCTCGCCGGGGCAGGCCAGTGCTCTTCGTCCATTGAATATCAGCTTGCCCCGGCCCCATCGGGCACCTGCGATGGCGTGGAGTTCAGCGCGGTTCCTGGAGGCGGGACTGTGTGCCAGAATGAGGACGGTGATGGGGTCGTGTGGGCGTCGGCCGCTGATGCCACGTCCTGCCTGCCGCTGTCGTGCTTTGATGCAAACAACAATATCGTCGCGGGCTGTACCGCAACAGCGCGGACGGACTTCAATATCCTTGGCGGGACGGGTCTGTATGCGAATGCTACAGGAAGCTATACGACAACCGGAACCAGTACCTATACGACGCCCTTTTCGGGGACATCCAGTTGGGACACGGCGGGAGACATTACGCTGGCCGGCGGGGCGCCACCGAATACCGTCTTCCTGGAAATCCCGACCGCACGCTCAATCCAGAGCGGCGTCGGCATGGTGGCCGGCTGGTCGTGTTTAGGCGGGCATCTGGAGGTCGAATTCAGCGAGACGGACGGGACGCCGATCTTGGCTGATCCGCTCCAGTATGGCGTCTATCGGCCCACGACGGAGGATGCCTGTGGAGATATCCATAATGGGTTCTCCATGCAAATCAACTGGGCGCGGCTCGGACCCGGGGAGAAAACCTTGACGCTCTTCGTCAATGGCGAAGAGCGCGCCACGCGCAATTTTTTCGTCACCACGTTTGGGGTAGAGGTTGTCACCGACGCGGGCGGCACGTGTGAGATTGCAGACCTCCGAGACGGGCAAAACGCCACCTTTGTCTGGCAACAGGAGAATCAGGGCTTGGTGTTAGCGGAGTCGCTGAATTAGCCCCAGCGCCTGGAGGAAACGGAGCGAAATCCGCGCAGCCGGCCCCCCCGGCTGCCGTTCGCCCTTGAGGCCAGGGGGGAGGGGCGAAGTCGAAGGACGCACTGAGCCCCCAGCCGCACTCTCGCATCACACGTCTGTGAGAGGGAGGCCGCGACCATTCGTCTATTCACCGTCCGGTCCTTCGGACGGCTCAAGCGGATAGACTCTGAGGCTCTGCCAGCGACGCAGCAGCACCTTGCCGGGCGGAAAGTCGGGTGGCTGGGATACGTCCGCAGCCCGGCAGAGATGCACTTCCACTTTGCCTCGACTGCCGCGCGCCTTGGAATGCCAGGCCGCCAGCCGGGCCGCCCGCATCAAGACCGCAGACGGCAGTTCCGAGAGCCGGGCGGGATTGCGTATCACAACGTGGCTGCCGGGAAAGTTGACGACGTGCAGCCAGCAGTCTTCAGGCTCCGCAACCTCGAAGGTCAACCGGTCATTCTGGGTATCCCCTTTGCCCACCAGAATCTCAAAGCCCTCGAAAGAGACGGTTCGGAAAGGTCGGCCCTTACTCGCCATTGTCGTTAGTCCCTATGCGTGGTGCGCGCGTTCCTTCTTTTTATCACCGGACGCTCTATGCCTTCGCTCTTCCGACATATAACATACGTTCCCGCATTCGAGACCGGTGAGTGAGCCAGGCTTGAGGGATACAAGTGGGAAACCAAGACGTACTGCGCGATACTGATTCAGGCCAACTCCGTCGCTTTATCGCCCATCTCCTGCGCGATATCCACGCGCTGGAACACATGCTCGACACCGGTTTGATCGAATCCGGGGTCCACCGGATTGGGGCTGAGCAAGAACTGTTTTTGGTGGATGCCGCCTGGCATCCGGCGCCGCGTGCGCTGGATATCCTGGAGCGGATCGATGACCCCCATTACACCACGGAGCTGGGGCTGTTTAATCTGGAGATCAATCTGGACCCCTTAGTATTTGAAGGTGACTGTCTGAGTCAACTTGAGGGTCAACTCAACCGTTCACTCGCCACAGTACGGGCCGCCGCTCATCAGTGTGGGGCCGAGGTGGTCCTGAGTGGGATTTTGCCGACGCTGCGCAAGTCTGACCTGGCGCTGACCAATATGACCCCCAAGCCGCGCTATCGGGCGCTGAACACCATACTCACTCAAATCCGCGGTGGCGATTACGAGTTCCGGCTCAAGGGCGCCGATGAACTGAGCATCCAGCACGACTCGGTCATGCTGGAATCGGGCTGCACCAGTTTTCAGGTCCACTACCAAGTCGAGCCAGCCGAGTTTCCTCAGTGTTATAATATCGCCCAGGCCATGACGGCGCCGCTCCTGGCTGCGGCCGCCAACTCGCCCCTGCTGTTTGGCCGCCGGCTATGGCGCGAGACGCGGATTCCACTGTTTCAACAATCTGTTGATACCCGCCGCGCCAGCACTCATCTGCGTGAGCGTGCGCCACGGGTGAGCTTCGGTCAGCGGTGGGTAGACCACTCGATACTCGATCTCATCCAGGAAGATTTAGCCCGTTTTCGCGTCCTGATCGGAACGCCGTCAGAGGAAGATTCTTTGCGCTTACTAGAACAGGGTGAGCTGCCCGAATTGCAAGCCCTGCGTCTCCATACGGGGACGGTGTATCGCTGGAATAGAGGTTGCTTTGGCATTGGAGGTGGGAAAGCCCATATCCGTATTGAGAACCGTGTCCTGCCGGCCGGTCCGAGTGTTGTTGATGAGGTCGCGAATGCCGCCTTTTTCCTCGGTCTGCTCCGGGGAGGGCAACAAACCTATGGTGATATTGCTCAAAAAATGCCCTTCCACAATGCGGAGATCAATTTTCTGGCCGCGGCTCAGAGGGGACTTGACGCCCAGTTTACCTGGCTCGACGGGCAGGTTGTACTCGCCCGCGACTTGATTCGCCAGGATTTATTACCGCTGGCCCGGCACGGACTCCGTACCGCAGGGCTGAACCCCGAGGACATTGAGCGCTACCTGGGCGTGATCGAACAACGGGTCACGGTCGGCCTGACCGGTTCGTCCTGGCTCTTGCGCTCACTGGCAGACATGCGGGAGACTGATACCCAAGCGGCGCGGTTGAGCGCGCTGACCGCCGCCATCGCCCGGAGGCAATGGGCGGAAAGCCCGGTGCATGAATGGCCGTTGGCCCAGATTGAAGAAGGCTGGAGTGAGACATTGCACGCCCTGCGTATTGAAGAATGTATGACAACCGATCTGTTCACCGTCCATCCCAATGAACCGGTAGATTTAGTGGCCAAGCTGATGGACTGGAAACGGATTCGGCATATCCCGGTTGAAGACGACCAGGGTAAGCTGGTTGGCTTGATCTCGTGCTTTGAGGTCCTGCGTCACTGTGCGCCGTCACTCCAACAGGCCGAGAGCGAGCCGATCCCGGTCGGGGCGATCATGCAGTCAAAGCCGCTGACGCTTCCGCCCGAAACACCGCTCGTCGAGGCGGTCGCCCGGATGCAGCAGGAAAAAAGCGCGTCTCTGCTGGTGGCCAAGGACGAGCGGCTGATCGGAATCGTGACCGAGCATGACATCCTGACGCTAACGGCCCGTCTGCTTGAACGGGCGGCCCGGAAGGACTGATGCCCGACCCGCCCGCCCAGTCCCCCGGCTTTCCCCGCCTGCTCGGCAGTTATGACGACGATACGCCCGGGCCGCTTGTGATTGGTATTGGCGGCATGCACGGCAATGAGCCGGCCGGGGTGTTTGCCTTGCAGGACGTGCTGCACAGCCTACGCACCCGACGGCTCCCCTTTCGTGGTAGACTGCTTGCCCTCACGGGCAACCGCGCCGCTCTGGCGCGCGGCTGCCGGTATATTGATGAGGATTTCAACCGGCTGTGGGTGTCTGAGCGTCTCGAAGGGATGGGGAAGCCATGCGCTGAGCTGACCTCGGAGGAGCAGGAGCAGCGGGAGCTGCTGGCGGCCATAGAAACAGCGCTGGCGCAGCGCAAGGGACCGGCGGTTTTTCTCGATCTGCACACCACTTCTGCCGAGGGTCAGCCATTTGTGGTGATTGGCGATAGCCTGCTCAACCGTCGCTTTGCGTTTGGTCTTCAGGCTCCGGTCATTCTTGGCCTGGAGGAACAGCTAGAGGGCACGCTACTGAATTACCTGAGCGAGCAGGGACATGTCGTCATTGGTTTTGAAGGCGGACAGCACGCTTCGCCAAGCGCAGTGGAGAACCATACTGCGGCCATCTGGAGCGTCTTGACAACTTCCGGCTGTCTCCGGCCCCAAGACGCACCCGAAAAGACGCAGGCCGAGCAGCCGGTCTGTCCGGTGGTAGAAATCCGCTATCACCATCTGATCCAAGCCGGGGACGACTTTATGATGGAACCCGGCTTCACCAACTTCCAGCCGGTCAGGCGGGGCCAGCTCTTGGCCCGTGACCGTCACGGCCAGATTCGGGCCCAGGAGTCCGGCCAGATTCTGATGCCCCTCTATCAGGGCCAGGGAGCGGACGGATTTTTCCTGGTCAGAACAGTGCGGCGGTTCTGGTTGCGCCTCGCGGTGTGGCTGCGCCACCTCCGGCTTGAGCGACTCTTACCGCTGCTGCCCGGAGTACGCCGCCATCCGGGCCAAGCCGCGACCCTGATTGTCGAACCACGCATTGCCCGGTGGTTTGTGATGGAAATTTTTCACCTATTGGGCTTCCGCAAGAAACGGCACCACGCCGGGAAACTACTCGTCAGCCGCCGCTGGCATGAGCCGGGAGTGTTTGAGGCCGAGGAGCATAATCAGTAAGAGACGGAACTCAAAGCCCTGTTTGCATATTTTGGAGGACATGTGGTACAGGGAGGCTTATTCATACACAGCATTATTGTTGTTCCGGGGTGGTCCACTACAGGACTCTCGGGGCTGAATAATAATATACGGGGAGGGACCTTCTATGGCAGCGACGTCTATGTCAGCCTCAGTCGAAAGTCAGGCCGTCCAGGTAGAAGAAATGAAGCACGACCAAACGGCGCATGGCGAGATGCCGTTCGTACCCTTTCTGGTCATAGGCGGTGGCCTGGGGCTGCTGTCGTTGTTTCTTATCAGGCTGTGGCAGGGTGAGTGGTGGTTCCCGGTTGGTATGGACGCAACGACACCCGAATTTGCGACGTATTGGCTGGGTTTGCTGTACGTCGAGTGGATCGTCCTTATCGCCGCCGCCATCATCGGCTTTACGGCCTATCGTAAACCCTGTCCGACCTGTGCCCTTCAGAGAAAAGAGCTGGGGCGCATCGACCCCGAGCACGAACTCAATCACATTGGCAAGCTCTGGGCCACGGTCGCGGTGGCGGCCATGTTTGGCTTTGGGGTCAGCTATTTTGCCGAGCAAGACGCCGTATGGCACCAGATTGTGGTGCGCGATACAGCCTTTACGCCCAGCCACATTCCGCTCTTCTTCTATACCTTTCCCATGTTGATCATCATGACTGGCGTCAGCTCCTGGTACGCCTATAACCGCTTGCATCATCTGTATGTGGGTGAGGGGGGCAAAGGCATACCTATCTGCTATCTGCTGTTTCCGGCCGGCGGCTGGTTCCTGTTCGCCAATGTGGCGTTTAATGAACTGGGACACTCAAGCTGGATTACCGAAGAACTGTTCGTGCAGCCCTACCACTTTCCGTTTGCCTGGGCGACGTATTTCTTTTTTGCCGGGTTTGCGTTGCTCTTTAAGACCGTGCCACGCATCTTTGAAAACCTGGGAGAAATAGCCCAGCGAGCGTCGACCGAGGCGAAGGCGTCATCGTAGGCTACCGACTCGTCTACCGGCGGACTAATGAGTAAACGCGCCGATATTTGCATGTCTGTTGAGGGCACGTTTACTCATCGTCGCACTGCACGGCGTTCAGGAAGGGGCTGGCCTCAGGAGAGGTTAAAAAAATGAAGGCCGAAGAGCTTGCTGCGCTTGGCCAGCACAAGATGGCCAAGGTCTTTGATGTCATCCTGCTCCTGGCCCTGATCGGCTTCTTCACCGTGATCCCCCATGTCAGTCGTATGCTCTATATGGGTGACTGGGATTTCTGGGTGGACTGGAAAGACAAGCTGTGGTGGCCGATCGCCGGCCCGAGTGCCGCCCTGTTGGTGACTGCGGTGGGCCACTATCTCGCCTGGCACTATCTGCGCCTGCCGCTGGGGGCCACGTTTACCGCGGTGTTCGTCTTGGTCGGAGCTTGGCTGAGTCGGATCTTCAGCTTTTACAGCATGGAGTATTATCCGATTAATTTTATCTGGCCGGCCACAACGATTCCCATGGCACTGGCGCTTGACCTGATGCTTTTGTGGTCACGCAGCTATTTGGTGACGAGCCTGATTGGCGGGTTTCTCTGGGGGTTTCTCTTTTATCCGGTGAACTGGCTGATGCTCATGCCCTTCCTGCAGCCGGTGACACTGTTTGGCAAGACCTTTACCATTGCCGATTTGATGGGCTATTACTTCATCCGCCCCCAAACGCCAGAATATCTGCGCCGGATTGATGAAGGTACGCTGCAAGCCTTCCTGGGCCAGCGTATCTGGATCAGCATATTAATGGCCGGTATCGCCTGCACCATCATGTATTGGGTTGGCCTCGGCATCGGCAAAGCGCTCGGCGTTATGCCGCTGCAGAAAGTCTTGCGTCAAACCTGACTGGTAGAGGCTTTCATGTCTCCACTTGGAAAAGCCTGCCTCGTTGTCAGCCTCGCCTGCCTGTGCGTGTTCGGGGCCTCGTTTATGCAGGCGCCGGTTGTCCACGCCCATGGTGAGCACAACCTCGAACCGTTTGTCCGTATGCGCGGAGTCGCGTTTTTCAATGTCGAGTTCTCGCACGAGCGGCTTGCGGTCAACGAGACCATGACCGTCACCGGCAAGTTCAGAGCGATGAACTCCTGGCCGCGCATGCTGACTACACCGGAGTTGGCGTGGCTTGGCGTCCTGGTTCCGGGTCCGAAACTTGCCGTGCGCGAACGCTGGGTGAATGACCGCTTTATCCAGAACGCGTTTAATATCGAGTTAGGAAAGATCTACGATTTTAAGATGATTCTCCAGGCACGCGAGCCGGGCCGGTATCATGTCCACCCGCTGATTAATTTGTCCGGTACGGGTGGGCTGGTGGGGCCGGCCAAGTGGATCACCGTTGTGCCGGGCGACGCCCCGCCATCCTATACCATACAGATTCCGGCAACCGGCGAGACCATAGACCTGGAGCACTACGGATTTGAGCGGGTTGTCGGCTGGCATATCGCGTTTGGGATTCTTGGGCTGGCCTGGCTGGGTTATTGGGCCAGACGGCCGATGCTCGTCCGCCACGCTCTGCTAATTAACGGGGTTGATGAAGAACAAATTACGCCTGCTGATCGTCGAACTTCTCTTATTTTTGCTGTCGTCCTGGTGGTCCTGGTTATCGGAGGGTTATTGGTCACGAACTCGGGCCGCCCGCCGATTATTCCCCACCAGGCCGCCAGAATGTGGGACCTGTCCGGTCTCCCAGTCCCGGGTGCCGTTCGGACCGAGGTCAAAGAGTTACGCTATAACACCACCGAGCGATCCCTGAGCATGCAGGTTGAAGCCACGAACACCTCGGATCAGGCGGTGGTCTTGCGCAAGTTCACGACCAGTTATCTGTCTTTCATCAACCCCGCCACGCAAGACCTCTATCCGGATTTGCAAAGCGAGATTCCGACGATGCGGGTAGAACCCGACGGACTCTTCCAACCGGGCGAGACAAAGATGCTGACGCTGACGCTGCAGGATGCCATCTGGGAGACGGACCGGTTTATTGAGTTCGACCAGCCCCAGATTACCGCGGCCGGCGTACTCGTCTTCACCGATGCCCAGTCTCTTGCCAGAGAAGACCTGCAACCCATGATGATGGGGAACAGCCGCGAAGGCTTAGGCGTTCCGTGGGAGCATATCTCCAGCCTGAACGAGGTCTATTCCAATATCCAGATTGATTTTGGAAGTATGGGCAGTCAGGCCTCTCTTTAAGTCCTTATCTGCGACAGTATTGCTCTCACAGTTCGGACGAACTCGCCCGGACGCTGAATCGTTATCGTGGCAGCGGACGGATGGTAATGGCGTATATTAAACGTCAGCAGAGACGAACACTTTTCTCTCACAGCAGCAACGAGAATTGGCAAGTCTTTCGGGTCAGCTTGCCCTTTATACTGACATAATTCTTCCAACTCAGGGTCCGAGACGACTCGCAGACTTCGACTCACGATCAGTTGAAATTCTGACAACTTGCTTGGCAGCTTGTCTGCGAGATTACGCTCAACCTCGGTGATCGCTTGGGTAGAGGTCACACAGTCAATGAGGGTCATTTCTCCGAGTCGGAGAATAATGTGACTGGCACTATGTGCTGTCGGGGCGGCTGATCCGGCAAAGATAGCGTCGGCATCAAGAAAGACCGACAGATTGCTCATGAATGCTTTTTACCATACCTCTCTTGAACGTATCGTGCCCGCTGATCGCGCAGCGAATCAAGCATGTCCTCGACGCTAAGGCCGGCCTCAATCCGAGCGCGTTCTATCTCTCTCGCCAATTCGGGCACCATGGGGACCATGGGAGTCAGAACTAGGATACCGTCAAGATCGACAATTCTAAACGTATCCCCCGGCTTAATGTTGTACCGCTCTCGTAGGCTGGCCGGTAACGTCAGCGTACCCCTTTGTCGGACCTGTACCGTTGTGTCCATGTCGCATCTCTTTCTACTTACTGGTTTTCTGATAGTACTGATTTTCTGATAGAAAACAACACTCACGACAGGATGGAGCATAGCCGGCGACGACTTAGCAACGGCATTGATCAAATTAGGCCACGGACGGTCCGCTCCAGAAGGGAAACGTCACAATTGGTGTAGGGAATCAGAGCGAAACTGAGGAAACAGGCGAACAGTATCACCTCTGTGGCACTGTCATATACACTGCCCTGTGACGAAATCGACGCCACCTGGACAACGTAGAATCATTTCGCTTGGTGTCTGTTTGGGAAGTGGGGCCTGAAACGGGGGATACAGGTTATACGGATTAACCTGCCCTCCGCTCGATGGGACGCAATTCCCCGTTACAAAATCTACTCCCATACCTGCAGAGCCACATGCGGAGATCAGAGCACTGTTTCTATCACCAACTGACGGTTGCGCTGAGACTGAAGGTAGGCCAGTGCGGGGAGAATGATAAGAGTTCCTCGAAGTAGAAGTAGTGAGAAAACATCCCGTTGCAAACAGCACGATTATACTCACCATGCTTCCCAAGACTAAGTTGTTATTATAAAGCATCCCAGCGTTCCCTGAGAGTAGAGTCATGTGATAGTCAGATATAGCCCTGTCAGAGAGACGATTCAGCTCTACGATATCAGCGCGATCTTCCCGTAGGCTTTGCCTGATCCGCTCACGGCGCGATGGGCCTGGACTGGGATTTTTTATCCTCAAGATGAAAGCCAGTTCTCCAGCCGCAGGCCTTCCACCCACTCAAATTCCTTCAGATTATTAGTGACCAAGGTGAGCCCTTCGCTTCTGGAGTGACCCGCTATATCTACATCGTTCACGCCAATCGGTAGCCCTTATCAAAAGGCTTCCCGCTCAGCTTGTTCCTTGAAAGCCCGTTCTTCCAGAAAATCATCGCTCACACCTTCTTCAGCGAGAAAGAAGCTGTTCCATGAGCTATCCACGGGAGATAACACCCGATCCTTTCCGACAACACGAACAGTGACGTATTTCACTTCGTCCGGGAAACGAGTCTCGGCGGGTAACCGGACCGCCTGGGTGCGGTTATGAACGAATATAGAACCAATAGACATCGAAGACACCTCCGTGAACTATATACAGAGAGTCTATAGCTTTCGTACAGAGCGAGCCTTCATAACGGACAGGTAAGAATGAGGCGCAATTCTACGGTATCAGCACCACCTTGCCGTAGGCTTTGCCCGCTCCACTGACGGCGCGGTGGGCCTGTGCAGCTTCGGCCAAGGGGAGTTCCTGTCCGATTACGGGCCGGAGTGTGCCGTTGGCCAGGCCGGCAACAAGGGCGGAGTGGATGCGGACATGATCCTGCGGCGTGGCGTTGCGTAAAGTCATACCGATGATGGAGGCGTCCCGCATCATGGCCGCCCGGGGATTGATCTCGATTGTGCCCTGGTTCCTCTCGCCCCGATTGCCGATGACAACCACTCGCCCATGCATGGCGAGCAGGTCGAGGTCCTTGGAGAGATTAACGTTGGCCAGCATCTCCAAAATAACATCGACGCCCCGCCCGTCCGTCAGGGTCTGCACTTCTTCCAGATACGACGCGGCACTATGATCAAGGACATGCTGCGCGCCTTGTTCGGACACGAGCTGACGGCCGCGTTCCGTACTCGCGGTTCCAATCACCGTCATACCGGCGGCCCGACCGAGCTGCACTCCGGCGATACCCACCCCACCGCTGGCCCCATGCACGAAGAGTGTTTCACCGGGTGAGGCATGACCGCAGTGAAAGAGCGCCTGATAGGCAGTTCCATAGGGCACGAACACAGCGGCCCCTTGGGCAAACGATGCCGGTTCGCCGAGCGGGTGCACCTGCTCCTGCTTGCACAGGGCCTGTTCGGCGTACGTGCCGCTGAGAGAACCGGCCAGATATACCCGGTCGCCCACGGCAGCCCGGTCCACGCCCTCGCCCACAGCCTCGATTACGCCGGCCCCGTCAGAACCGGGAGTAAAGGGTGTCGGCGGCTTGGGGTAGATCCCGGACCGAATCTAGGTCTCAACCGGATTGACTCCGACCGCGTGCATACGCACCACGACTTGACCCGCCCCAGGGGTCAGGTCCGCGACTTCTTCGAGCTGCAATACCTCTGGTTCACCGAACTCGTGTATCCGAATAGCTTTCATAGCGTTGACTCACTTCCACGGCAGCTTGTCATTATTTAGCAGCTTGCAAATCCTGGGTATCGAGCGCGACCAACATCTCCGAGACGGTCGTCATCTTCTCACGCGGCTTGCCCACTTTTTTCCCGTTCTCGACTTCTATCTGATCCAGATATTTCCAGTCAGCAAAAGAGACGTAGCGGACGCCCTTCTCGGCCAGCAGAGCAGGAACCGCCCCGTCGCTGGCGTTGATGGTAGTGGGCACTTTGCCCTGTTGCAGGTCTTCCAGCATGAACCCGACGGTTTCAATCGCGTCCGGCTTATTCGTACCCACCACGCCGGACGGGCCGCGCTTGATCCAGCCGGCCACATACAGCCGCTCAATGGGCGCCTGTGTTTCCGGGTCGATCACTCGACCGGTTTGATTTGGAATAATCCCTGCGCGCTCGTCAAACGGAACGTCTTTCAGCGGATGACCTTTATAACCGATGGACCGGAAGACCATCTGAATATTCGGTAACTCCTCGTATTCTCCGGTTCCGCGCGCACGCAACGTTCCGCTCTCATCCTTTACCAGACGGTTTTTTTCGAGCTTCATGCCCTCAACGCGCTCGGTCCCGTAGAGTTCGACCGGAGAAACAAAAAAGCGTGCCCGAATCTTCCTGGGGGCCGTTCCCTCGCCCTTGGGAATCTGGGTCGTCAGGATATCCATATTCCGCTGATGTACCGGCTCTGTAGCCTGCGCAAGAAACTCGGCATTAACCTCATCAAGCTCAAGGTCTTTCGGCTCGACGACCAGATCGGTGATCGGCATTTCCGTCAGTTCCCGAATCTCGGGGTTGGTAAAGGCCGCCTGCGCGGGCCCCCGTCGGCCCAGCAGATAGATCTCCTTGACCGCGCTTTTCTTGAGTGCTTCGAGCGCATAGTCGGCGATATCCGTTTTTGAGAGTTCTTCAATTGAGCGGGCCAGAATACGGGCGACATCCATGGCCACATTGCCGTTTCCGATCACGGCGACGCGTTCGACATTGCTCAGGTCGTAGTTGAGATCGCGATAATCAGGATGCCCATTATACCAGCCGACAAAGATCGTCGCCGGGTCGCTGCCGATGAGGTCTTCACCCGGAATACCGAGCTGCCGGTCGGATTCCGCGCCGGTCGAAAACAGGACTTGGTGGTAGTGAGCCAGGGTATCGGCCAGCCGGATATCTTCGCCAAAGGTCACGTTTCCGAAAAAGCGAAAGCCGGGCAGATTGGCAAATTTTTCGTATTGTCGAATGACCGCTTTAATTTTTTGATGATCCGGTGCCACGCCGCCTCGGACCAACCCATAGGGAGTCGGCAGGCGATCAAACAGGTCAACCCGAATAGCAATATCTTT
This sequence comes from Candidatus Binatia bacterium, assembly GCA_022826945.1. GTDB lineage: Bacteria > Desulfobacterota > Binatia > Bin18 > Bin18 > Bin18. The sequence goes on along the minus strand of JAJDTY010000080.1, from coordinate 148,262 downwards.
TTGCTTGAGCAGTTCGCCAACCGCGTAGAATCCAGCCGGGCCCGAGCCGAAAATAGCGACGCGGAGGGGATTTGTTTCAGAGCCAATCTGGTCCGTCATGCAATACCTTTCTCAAGGGGAGATACTCTATTCTCTCCCATACTCTTCTCGTGTGAAACCCGTTCGCTATACAGAGAACCCTGCGGTCCGTCAACTAGGCGGGAAGGCCCAGGATTCTCCAGAGCGAAGAGGGGCCATCTGACGAATCAATTGTAGCAGCGTCCGCTTTCCATTTTCACACTCAGACCATAAGATACGCAATCGATGACAAAGGAGGACAGTCCGATGAGTGAGCATGGAAATCCGAAAATTCGCTTTGGCATGTGGTATGACTTTCGCAATCCGCCCGCCTGGAAACGTCCCTATGACCAGCTCTACAACGAAATCATCGATCAGATCGTATGGGGAGAGGAGAACGGCTTCGACGATATCTGGCTGTCCGAGCATCATTTTATCGAGGATGGTTATTCTCCTTCGCTGCTGCCGATTGCCGCCGCGATTGCCTCGCGGACCAAGAAAATTCATATTGGGACGAGCGTGGTGCTCCTGCCCTTCCACAATCCGGTCCGGATGGCTGAAGATGCGGCCACAGTGGACGTGATCTCGGGTGGCCGGTTCGAGCTGGGTGTGGGCGTTGGGTATAAAGTCGAGGAGTTTGAGAGCTTCGCGATTTCGAGCAAAGAGCGCGGCGCCCGCACGAATGAGGGCCTCGAGATCATTCGTCGTTTGTGGGAAGGCGAGACCCTGACATTTGAGGGGAAATATTACACGGTCACTAAAGCCAAGCTCACCCCGGAGCCGATTCAGCAACCACGGCCACCGATTTGGGTCGGCGGCTTCACCCCACCGGCACTCCGGCGGGCGGCAAAGTATGGTGACGGCTATATCGGCGTCGGCCCGCTGAAAGAGGCGTATGAACGCTATGTGGCCGCCTTGGAAAAAGTCGGGAAGTCCACCACGGATATTCGTCTCGCGGGTGGCTATTTTTGGCTGATTCCGTCCGAGGATCCGGACAAGACCTGGAATGAAGCCGCCGAACACGTCCGCTATCAGGTCAACGCCTATGCCGAATGGTTGGAAAAGGCTGGTATGCCCCTGTTTCCAAAGGTGCCGGATACCGATGCCTTACGAGAATCGGGCCTGTTTCAGGTGGTGGACGTGGACACCTGCATTCAGATGATCCGCGACTATGCCCTAGAGACCCCGCTGACGCATTATTATTCGTGGACGCTGCCGCCGGGCCTGCCGGCAAGCTGGATTCAGCCCCATTTGGAGCTGTTTACCGGCAAGGTTATTCCAGCCTTTCGCTAGTCCGCAGGAGCAAGTATGGACCTCCGACCTCCCGGCGTTTTCACTTTTCTGGATGGCCTTACGGGCGAACAGACCGGTCAGCTCGCCCGCAGAGTCGAACAGCTCGGCTATAGCGCCCTGTGGTTTCCCGAGACCCTGGGCCGCGAGAGTTTTTCGTTTGCCTCGTATTTGCTGAGCCAAACCGAGCGTCTGGTCATCGCCACCGGCATTGTGGTGACCTATGCGTATGAGCCGATTGCGATTGCCAATGCCACCCGGACGCTCGCCGAGTTGTACGGCGACCGCTTTGTACTCGGTCTGGGTGTGAGTAATGCGCAGGGCAACGCCCGGCGCGGCATTCCGTATGGCAAACCCCTCAGCTTCATGCGTGAGTATTTGACCAAGATGAAAGCCGCACCGTACGCCGCACCGGCCCCCCAAAGCGAGCCACCCGTGGTGCTGGCCGGAATGATGCCCAAGATGCTTGCGCTATCCGCAACACAGACTCAGGGGACGCATACCTATTTCACCGTGCTTGAGCAGATTGCGGCGACCCGCAAGGCGCTTGGACCGGAACCGTGGCTGTGCGCCGAGCTGGGCGTCATGCTGGAGTCGGACGCGGATACGGCCCGCGCTGCGGCCCGCAGTTATATGCAGACCTATCTCCAAATCGATCACTACGTTCAGCGCTTCAAAGAAGTCGGTTTTACTGACGCCGATATGGCAAACGGCGGTAGTGACCGGCTCGTGGACGCAGTTATTGCCTGGGGAGACGAGGCAAAAATTCGCGAGCGGATTGCCGCCTATTATGAGGCGGGGGGGTCACACGTGTGTATCATGCCCCTGAGCTCCAAGGGAGGTATGGTGCCGGACGAGCGGGCCATTGAAGTATTAGCGCCGGAGAGGTAGCGCGGTGTGGTCCCTGCATCGGCCTCACCTGACAGATTGTGTGAGCAGGCTTCATCGACCGATAAAAGGAGGAAAAACATGAAACTCGGACTCTTTGGCATCAATATGGGACCGTGCAGTACGCCGGACGTATCGGCGCGGGTAGCGCAGGCCGCCGAGGCGGCGGGATTTGAATCCGTCTGGGCGGGCGAGCATATTGTGTTGCCGGACCCGCAGGAGCCGCCTTCGCCCTTACCACCAACCTACCCCATGCTCGACCCCAATATTGCTTTTGCCTTTCTGGCCGGCCAGACCAAAACCGTCCGCATGGGAACCGGTATTATTATTCTGCCGCAGCGGAATCCGCTGGTGCTGGCAAAAGAGATGGCCAGCCTGGATGTCCTGTCAGGCGGACGCCTGATCTTTGGCGTCGGTATTGGCTATCTCAAGCCGGAATTTGACGCTCTCGGGGCGCCATTCAGTCATAAAGGGCCGCGCACACTCGATTACGTTGATGCCATGCGGTCGATTTGGAGTCAGGACGATCCGTCCTATCAGGGACAGTTTGCCTCTTTTAGCGGCGTCAAGGCATTTCCCAAGCCAGTTCAGCAGCCCGGTCCGCCGGTTGTGTTTGGCGGTATGACCCCCCAGGCGTTCCAGCGGTCCGTGACCCATGGCAACGGTTGGTACGGCTTTGCCCTTGATGCGGACGGCACCAAAAAATGCCTTGATGGTTTGCAGGCTGCCGAGGAAAAAAATGAACGCCCGAGCGGATTAGGCAAGCTGGAAATCAGCGTGACGCCGGTTGGACGGATCGATCTCGACAAGGCCAAGCGTTATGCAGACCTGGGTGTGGATCGTTTGATTCTGCTTTTCCCGCCCAAAGGAGACGCCCTGTTCACCCTCAACTCCACTGAGACGGAAATTATGGATTACGTCAAAGAGATTGGGGACACGGTTATTGGGCGAGTCTAGAGTAAGACTCTGTAGGGGCGGACCCCCGTGTCCACCCAGCGTACCTGACTCAGGATGTCTGTGTCCGGCCCCGCTGCTTCACCCCTTCGACCCTGTCCGCAATCGCCTCTGGCGTGACGCCACGAACCTGTTCACGCCAAGCGGTTGATTCGAGTTGGAGTCCGTCACTGAGCGTCCGGGCATAGCCTTCGTTAATCACGCGCTTCATATTGCGCAGCATGTCGGGGAGACACGACAGCATATCCTTGGCCAAGGCGTGACAGGTCGGCAGCAAGTCGTCGGGAGCCACAATCCGGTTCACCAGCCCCCAGGCTTCGGCTTGCTGGGCGGACAGATAGTTTCCGGTCAAAGACAATTCGCGCGCCCGGTAAATACCAATCACGCGCGAGAGTTTCTGGCTCAGCCCCCAACCCGGCATGACCCCCATCCGGGCGTGCGTATCTGCGAAACGCGCGTCGCTGGACGCAATCAACACATCGCAGGCCAGGGCCAGCTCAAACCCGCCCGTAATGGCAAAACCGTTGATCGCCCCAATAATGGGCCGGTCGAACGCCTCCATGACCCGCACCACATCCATGCTGCCCTTTGCTGGTGGCGGTTCTTGTAAGGGCTCGCTCGTCCGGCTCAGCTCTTTGAGGTCCATCCCCGCACAAAATGCCCGACCGGCTCCGGTCAGGATAACGACATGGGTGGCCGGGTCGCTTTGCAGCGCTGCAAAGGCGCTGACGACTTCGAGCCGGAGTTCACGGGACAGGGCGTTCATCGCCTGTGGGCGGTTCAGGGTCAGGGTTGCGACTCCATCGGCTTTCTCAACCATGAGGACTGGTTCTGGCATGCACTCTCCTCCTTAGGCTTGCTAGTATGCCCTGAGCGAGGCAGGCCGCCAAGCGCCCGTTCATTGACGCTCTGTGCGTTCGTGTCTACACTCCTCTTCTTTTGAACCCGAGCCCAACAGAGAACTGCGATGGAGTTTGCCTTTACTGAAGAACAGCTCTTGGTCCAACAGACGGTCCGTCAGTTTGCCAAAGACAAATTGTTACCGAATTATTCGCGCTGGGACCGGGGGGAGAAGATCGGCAGAGCGGAAATTCGGGAAGTCGCCGAACTCGGTATCTTTGGCCTGCGCGTACCAGAGCGGTTTGGCGGCCAGAATGCGGACTTTGTCACCTGCGGCATTATGAACGAGGAGCTGTCGCGGGGCGATTTCAATTACAGCCTCTTTCTTCAGCTTGGGATGATGATCGCCGAGTTGCTGGCCGCCTATGCCCGACCCGAGGTCCAAGCCGAGTGGTTACCCCGCATGGCAACGGGCGACGCTATTATGGCTATTGCGCTGACCGAGCCGGCGGCCGGCTCGGACGCCGCCAATATCACGACCCGCGCCGTTAAATCCGGCGATGCGTATGTGCTGAACGGAGAGAAGGCCAGTATCACCTTTGCCGGCAATGCGGACGCCGGGCTGGTCTTGGCCAGGACGGCCGAGGGTGGGGCGCGAGGCATCTCCGCTTTTCTCGTTCCCTTTGACGCACCCGGCGTCTCATGTCAGGTGTACGCCAGTGCAGGAGCCCGGCTGCATCAACGCGGCTCGCTGTTTTTCGATAATGTGCGGATTCCGGCTGCTTATCTGGTGGGAGACGAGAACAGCGGCTTTTATCAGGCCATGATGGCCTTTGATTTCAACCGGGCACTGGTAGCCCTCGCCGCTCTTGGGGCGGCCCAGCAGTCGATTGATGAAACTATCGAATACACCAAGGGACGACAGGTCTTTGGCAAACCGCTGGCGACGTTTGAAGGCGTGGCGTTTCAGGTCGCCGAATATCTGACGCTGCTCGAAGCGGCTCGCCTGGTTGCCTATAAATGTCTGTGGCTCAAAGACCACGGCCAGCGGCATACCCAAGAGGCGGCCATGGCCAAGTGGATGGGCCCGAAAGTGTCTGCCGAGGCGATTCACGCCTGCATGATTTTACACGGCCACTACGGTTACAGCATGGAAGTCCCTTTAGAACAGCGCTGGCGGGATGTTGTCGGGTTTGAAATCGGCGACGGTACGCCGGAGGTGATGAAAGGCATCGTCGCCCGCGAGGCGTTTGGGAAAGCCTATACTGCCTATAAAGAGTGAACGTGTCCTCCATCAGCTATAAAGCACGTTCACTCTTTGCGAGGTTAGGCGGATTTTTTGGAACAACGGACAGCCCTTTCTTCAGCATCGGCCTTTACCTACCCCGGCTTCCAACGCTATTGGGCCGCCCGGCTGTGTGTCACCCTGGCCATTCAAATGCAGGCGGTGGCCATAGGCTGGCAGATTTATGATCTGACGCGTCGGCCGCTCGACCTCGGCCTGGTCGGTCTGGCTCAATTTCTCCCGTCGCTCGGTCTCGCGCTGGTGACCGGCCACGTCGCCGATCGCTATGACCGGCGAACCGTGATGGCGCTCTGCATCATCGTTGAGGCGCTCTGTGCTGTGCTCTTTTTGACGTTTACGCTGCAAGGCGGAACAAATACGCTTTTTCTCTTTGGGGTGCTGGTCCTGTTCGGAACGGCCCGCGCCTTTGAGTTTCCGGCCTCGGTCGCCCTGATGCCCAATCTGGTACCCCAGCGCCTTTTTACCAATGCCGCGGCCTGGAGCTCGTCTTCGTGGCAGGTCGCGACCATTGTCGGCCCGGCCATCGGCGGCCTGCTCTACGCCGTTGGACCGGAGGCGGTGTATGGTTGCTGTATTCTGATGTTTCTTCTTTCCGCTTTTTTAGTGAACACCATCCGCATTGAACACCGCGAGAGAGAGCAGATGGCCGCCACCTGGGAGTCTGTTGTGGCTGGGATTTCCTTTATTCGGGGGCAGCCGGTTGTCCTGGGTGCCGCATCGCTCGACCTGTTTGCGGTGCTGTTGGGCGGAGCAACCGCCCTGCTGCCGGTCTATGCGCGGGATATTCTGCACGTGGGTCCCTGGGGACTCGGGCTGCTGAGAAGCGCCCCGGCAGTTGGCGCGCTGGTCACGGCGCTGATCGTCGCGCGCCGGCCCATTCAGCGTCATGCGGGTGCAATTCTTCTAGGAGCAGTCGGAGTCTTTGGGCTGTCTATTGTCGTCTTCGGTCTGTCTCACAATCTCTGGCTGTCACTGCTGGCCCTCACCATCCTGGGCGCATCAGATATGGTCAGCGTGGTCATTCGTCGGGTCCTGGTTTTAGTGAAAACACCAGACGAGATGCGCGGTCGGGTCAGCGCGGTCGAATCGGTCTTTATTGGCGCGTCAAACGAACTCGGGGAATTTGAGTCCGGCGTCACCGCGGCCTGGTTTGGGGTTGTGCCCGCAGTGGTGCTGGGCGGACTCGGCACTCTGGCTGTTGTCGGCCTGTGGGCTCGTATCTTTCCGCAGTTACGCCAAGTCGATTCCTTGGAGGGGGAGCGACTGGAAAAACACTAGACATTGGTTTCCGCGGAAAGTGGGTTCAGTCCCGGTCCGAACGCCGGTACAAATAGAGACAGGTCCGGAAAATTCAAGCGTCAGGTTCGCACCTTGTTTGCCGCACACGATGTCCAAGATTATTACCATTACGGCGTTGTTCTTATTGTCCGCAAGTATCGCCTTGGGCCAGCAATATGTGGGACCACCGGTTTTCGATCGGGATCACCCCCTGCGTTTCCATCATCTCTGTTCCGAACTTGGCCGCAGCTACGGGGCGTATCGGCAGGCATACGCCCTCTTCGAGAAACGCTCACCTGAGGGCCGATACGAAGCGCTCGTGCTGGCCAACGTGTCTGTGGGATGGATCGCCGGACCGCCCGGGCCGAACGGCGTTTCTCTTATCATTGAGAAAAAGCGCCTCGCGCTTCCACCCGAGTGGTACGACGCCACGTTCGGACTGGCTTTGCAGTTGGTCGCCGTGAAGACACAACAGACAATGACCGGCCCGGTTCTCACGCGCTACGTCCAGGTTGCGCCTAGTCAGGGTGGAGAGAAAGAGTACCAGCTCTCCGCTACCGGAGAACTGGACTGGGTGCGGTTCATGGAACCGGAGGAGAGTGAGGCAGATCCGGTCAAAGAACACCGCCACCCTCCCGAGCTGCGTCTGTACGGGAAGGATATCCCAGGGCTGGACGGGGACTATACGCTCAATCTGGTATTGGAAAACACCCGAACCCGCGCCCGTGTAACGCTCGGAGGGCCTGTTCTCGACAATCTCCCCGCCCTGCTACAAATCAAAAAGCCGCAGTCCGGTGTGCTGGGCTTTGCCCAAGCCATGAACCCTCTTCAGAAGGGAGGCATGTGGGACTGGCTCAGGACCGGCTGGCGCTATAGAAATTGCATCCAGCTCCGCAAGCAGGCAAAGAAGGAACTCGACCGTCGTTTTGCACGCCTTCCTTTCAGTTCCCGTTAGAACCACTCTGGACATCTAGCGGGTAACTGATAAGAGGGCGGCTGCAACGTACGGCCCGCTGGGACCGGATCACGCTGACGGCCCACCATGCAACAGAGAAGGACGCATATGAAGCTCGATAGCTTACTGACTGCCCGCTCGCTCGACGAAGCGATTACGATTGCGCGTAATGCCGAGGACATGGGTTTTGACGGGGTGTGGAGCATGGAGAACCAGCACGACCCCTTTCTTTCGCTCGCCGTCTCGGCGACCGCCACCACCAAACTCACACTCGGCACAGCGATTGCCTTGTCGTTTCCGCGCAGCCCGATGTCGCTGGCCTACACGGCCTGGGACCTGCAACGTGCCTCAAACGGGCGATTCGTGCTGGGACTCGGCACCCAAGTGAAAGGCCATAACCAGCGGCGGTATAGTGTGAAATGGGAATCGCCGGGTCCGAAGCTACGCGAGATTGTTCTGGCGCTGCGGGCGATCTGGGACTGCTGGCAGAACGGTACGCCGTTGGACTTTCAGGGCGAGTTTTATCAGCATACGCTGATGACCCCGGCCTTTTCGCCAGGGAAAATAGACCATCCGCAGATTCCCGTCTATATCGCCGGGGTGAACCCGTATATCTGCCGTTTGGCGGGCGAGCTGTGCGACGGCTTTCACGCCCACCCGTTTCACTCCGCGAAATTTCTGCGTGAACGGGTGATCCCCCAGATCGAAGAGGGGGCGCGGAAATCCGGTCGCAGCCGAAAAGACGTGGTGGTCTCAAGCTCATCTTTTGTGATTATGGGTGACACGCAGAAAGAAGTGGACGCCATGCGCGAAAAGGTACGCATGCAGATTGCGTTCTATGCCTCGACCCGAACGTATAAACCCGTGCTGGATGTCCACGGCTGGGGCGACGTCTGTCTCCGTCTGAACGCCAAAGCGGCCAAGGGCGAGTGGCAGGCCATGGCCAAGGACGTGACCGATGAGATGCTGGACGAGTATGCGGTGACCGGCTCCCCGGATGAGGTCCCGGCCATGCTCAAAGCAAAGTACGACGGCCTGCTTGACCGGGTAGCCTTCTATCATCCCGACCGTCCGGGTGTGAACGATGCCCGCTGGCGCTCGATAGTCAAAGCGTTTTCCACCTAAAAAAACAAATCCGAAAGGAGTTGCTGACATGCGCGCGTGGCAAATCAATCAGGAATTCGGCATTGAAAATTTAACTCTTGCGGACCGGTCCGACCCGCAGCCCGGTCCCGGTCAGATTACTATTCGGGTCAAAGCCACGTCACTCAATTATCGGGACCTCATGACCGTCAAATACGGCGGGATGCGGGGTCTCAAGCTGCCGTTGATTCCCCTGTCCGACGGCGCAGGCGAGGTGGTTGCCACTGGTGAAGGCGTAACACGGGTGAAACCGGGCGACCGGGTCGCCGGTATTTTCTTTCAGAACTGGCTGGCCGGTGGGCCGGACGCGTCTCATGGGGCTTCAGCGCTCGGTGGTGCCGTGGACGGCATGTGGGCCGAACTGGTCATCTTGCACGAAGACGGGGTGGTGAAGATTCCCGATTATATGACGTATGAAGACGCGGCCACGCTGCCCTGCGCCGCAGTCACCGCCTGGCAGAGTATGGTCACGCGAGGCAATATGAAAGCCGGTGACACGATCTTGATTCTGGGAACCGGTGGCGTCTCGATCTTTGCCCTTCAGTTTGCCAAAGCCGCCGGGGTGCGCACGATTATTACATCAAGCAGCGACGAAAAACTGGAACGCGCCACACAGCTCGGCGCGTCCGAAGTCATTAATTACAAGACCACACCCGAGTGGGGCAAAAAGGTGTTGGCACTCACCGATGGGGTGGGGGTTGATCAGGTGGTCGAAGTGGCCGGGGCCGGGACGTTGGTACAATCGATGGAGGCCACGCGGGTCGGCGGCTTTATTGGCTTGATCGGGATTCTGGCCGGCACAGATGGTGAGGTGAATCCCATTCCGGTGCTGATGAAGAGCCTGCGACTCCAGGGTGTCTATGTTGGCTCACGCGAGATGTTTGAAGAGATGAACACGGCCATGGCAGTGAATCAGATCAAGCCGGTGATTGATCGGGTGTATCCGTTTGAGGAAGCTCAGGACGCATTGAAACTGATGGAGAGCGCCACGCATTTTGGTAAGATCGTCATTACGGGCTAAGAGCCTCCACTTCAGCATAGCGAAAACAGTCTGTGGTGTGGTCATTGACCATGCCGGTGGCCTGCATGAAGGCATAACAGATTGTTGACCCCACAAAAGAGAAGCCACGCTTTTTGAGGTCCTTGCTCATCGCGTCCGACTGCACGGTACGCGCCGGGATCTCTTGCAGGGTGCGCCACGTGTTCTGGCGCGTCCGTCCACCGACAAACTGCCAGATATAAGCATCGAAGCTGCCCGCCTCTTTCTGGACAGCGAGGAAGACGTTTGCATTCTTTATGGCGGACTCGACCTTCAGCCGGTTTCGCACGATACCGGGGTCGGCCAGCAGGCGCTCAACTTTACGTGGCGTGTAGCGGGCGACACGAACGGGGTCAAAGTTATCAAAGACAATCCGATAGTGGGCGCACTTTTTGAGGATAGTATCCCAACTCAGACCGGCCTGGGCGCCTTCGAGGATGAGAAACTCGAACAGCGTCCGGTCGTCGTGCACCGGCACACCCCATTCCTCGTCGTGGTACTGAATCGCCAGCGCGTTTTTGGCCCATGCGCAGCGTGTGACTGGTTTCATCTCATTCCTCTGTTGATCTTTCGCCCAAGCAAATGAGAGTCCTCGCTGGGAGGAAGGTGGAATAATCGTCCTTGTTTCTCTATATTTTTGTATATACAGAAATATGTTCTCCTGGGATATACAAAAGCGATCTCAAATTATGATCAGCGCACGCCAGGCGTCGCGGAAAGAACGTGCGGCATATGCCAGACTCTAAAATTGACTTCAGCGATATTCCGGAGATGAGCGACGAAGAGCTGTCACGGGGCCGGCGCGTTGGTCGGCCCAGGAAAGATCACTCCAAGCAATTAATCGCGATTCGGCTTGATCCCGGACTGCTGACCAAACTACGGAGACTGGCGGCAAAGAGACAAAAACCGTATCAAACCCTGCTGCATGAGCTTCTTGAGGAAGCCGTTGAGCATGCCGCTTAACACAGGACAGGCACGGGCTTGTCGGAACCCCTCTAATATCCCCCTTACGGCAACGGTCCATCCTGGAGAAAGCCGCGAATGACATTGGCGGTCAGACGCGACACATTATTGTCATAGTTGTTGTGTGAGAGACTGCCGCACCAGGCCATGGAACTGGCCGAGAACACCGCCCCGTCATTCGGCGTCTTGAAGTAGACAATGTCCGCCCGGATATAGGGATTCTGGTCGCCGGTGCCCCCGGCCGCAAAATAGCCGCGCGCATTGAACGTCGACTCCTCTGAGACCGTCACAAAGATATCGTTATGTCCCTCGGAGTGGGCGAGTAGAAAGGCGTTATGGGGCGTGCCGAGTTCCAGGTCGTAGCGGTCGAGTTCCAGCCCGGCGGCTCCACCTCCGACCAGACCGAAATTTCCAATCGGCTCGTCTTCGCCGATGCCTTCAAACATCCAGGCACATTCCGACCGGAAGCTGTCCGGGGCTCGGCGGTAATAGCTTGAGGCCGTCAGACCGAACGAGGTAAAACTCACGCCGGTCAGCTTGCTCATATTCCTGCCCCGTACCCGCCACAGGCCACCGTGTTTTCCGTCGAAGGCGTTGCAATATTCCCCTGGGCTGATGGTCCAGGCCCGCGTGCCGTTGTCACCTTTGCGCACCTCGACGAGGGCGGGATTATCGGGGTGAAACACCGTACACCAGTAAAAACCGTTGGCTGCCAGATAGAGCCAGCGCCCACCCTGCTGTTGGTAGGCTTCGTAGGCGTCCAGCATTTCTTCCGAGCAATACTCGGGATGGTGGCAGGTCAGCACGACGCGGTATTGCTTGAGCAGTTCGACCCCTTCGCGTTGCAGGTCTTCATCCGTATGCACATCAAAGTCAAACGCCATGGCTTCAAGCCAGTCAGTTAGATGCAGGTCGGCGTTCAGTTGCCAGACCGACGGCGACAGCACGTGCGTGTATTTGGGCCGCATATTGAGAATGGGCCGCAGCCGCGAGGAGATATGCACCCCCCAGCCGTCGCTATGGACGGTGTAGGTGCCGTATCCGTAGCCATCCTTTTCCTGGAGCAGGAGGTCTCCGGGCTGCATCAGCGGCACGCGACCGGTCAGGAGCTGGGCGACCTGTGAGTCCGCGCTGAGATTCTCGTTGGCATAGGCCATGTAACTGGCCGTGGGAATGATCACCGCGATCCTGGCGGTGGGTCTGCCCGCCGGGGGACGAACAAAGAAAGGGATGTAGTCCTCACTGCCGGGCGTATCCTGCCCGTCCAAACGCAGGCGGGCGGCGTACACTCCGCTTTTCAGGTCTTCGGGAACAGTCAGGGCAAAATCAATCTCCCAGCGTGCGTCGTCTACGGCATCGTCATGAAAATGAATCGCTCCGTACTCCTGGGGCGCGGCCGTAAAACTCATATGGTCCGCAGTCCAGTTGTGGCCGGGCATGCCGCGCGACGGCATGTTGATGCAGTGACCATGCAGGCGGTGCAAGGAGTCGTCCAGCACCTGGGTCGAGGACGCATTCGGAACGATATTGGCCGCAAAATCCCAGGCTGCAACCAGCGCCGGACGCAGCTCGGTCGGGAGGGGCCGGGGACCTTGCAGGACGCGTTCAATTTCCGCCCGGTTGAGCACGCGATTAGCGATAGCCGGGCGTTCTATCCGCCCGTTGAACTTGGCTTCGTGCTCTGGAATCTCGATGGGCGAGTGCACATGGCTGAAATGCCCGCCACAGATGTGTCGACCTGAATGGGCCCGAGTGGTTGCCGCGGCGATCAGCACCGGACAGTCATTCGGGGCGGGAGTCTGAGGAGAGCCGGACCGCTCAACTGTAGCACGGGTTTCTTCGATGGGATGGATGAAACGCATCCCGTGCCCCGTGTTGGTGCTGGTCACAATCGGTTCCTGCACCAAGGTCATATGACCGCTGGCCGCGTCAAAGCTCGCCGCCACCAGATACCACACCTTACGGAACAGCGGTTTACCCGAAGACAACTGTTCGACCACGCCGTCTCCCCGGCCTATCCGCACGGCCAACTCGCCCTGATCGTCGATAAACAGGCCGTAGCCCGTCTCCTCCGGCCCAGACCATTTCGTGATAATGCCCTGCACACCTTTGGTGGGCGTTGTGGGCAAGACAAGAGCCATCAGGGTGAAACTGCTGATATCGAACCGCGCGTCGTGTGGCACACAAATATACGAGCCGGCATGGACGGCTTGATGACGCCCCGGATACTCACCACTCACCGAGGTGACAATTTCTTCTTCCTTATAGCCAGGGCCATCGGGATTGGTATCGCCATGGATGAGCCGGACGATATCGGCCCGGTAGGATTCGTTACGTTCGGAATGCACATAGAATTGAATAGTCTGCCCGGGTTGAACGGAAATACGGTCGCTATAGCCGGTAATCCCCAGTGTCGTCATACGTCTCTCCTACGAACTGCGGCTTAGTCTGTAATCCCATACGCGTCGAGTAAGGCGTTGAGGCGCTTGAGGAAAATCGCATGCTCAGCATCTTCCCGAGTAGGATAGGCTTCGTCCGTTATTTCAACCGCCTGACCCCGGACACCAGGCAAAACACCAATACGATATTCCTCCCAGGGGCGCGTCTCGATAATGACGTGTTTGTCCTGTTGGGGGACGACACGCAGGCGGTCCAGCAGACGGGCCAGCTCTGGACTGTCCATGGGGGCCGGTTTGCCGGGCTGAGCGGCCTCATATAGCGGACGGGCACGGTGCTCGGCAATCAGCGCGGCGCGGCGCTCGGGGTCGGCGAGCGCCGGCAGGAGGTACATCCGGGTGTTATAGGCATCAACCGCCCGGTAGGAGTAATCGTCTTGCAGGGCTGTTTTTTCCGGCTTGTTTTCCATGTGACCCTCCTTTTGTCTCCTGCTCACGGACGAGCCCCTAGCCTAGCTGGCTCCATTACGAAAGCCAAGATTTTTTGGCAAGCCCTGGATGTCCCCTGATAAAAGGGACGGATATGTCAGACGCACCCACCAGCCGTTATCCGGTTGCCCGACTCGAAGACTTACTCAAAACACGGCTTCAGCGATGAGGATAGCTGGGATATCGGCGCTATTGCTGCCTCTTTTGCCCTGTCGCATGACCCGTCTGACCGATATGCGACCCAACGACGAGTTTTACACTATGGGTCGGGGGCCGTAGGCCCAGCGCGCCTGCCTAGGCGGCTGGCGCTGTTGCCCTGATATCAGCCAGGAACTCAATGACTGCCTGACTGAAGATGTCGTTTTTATCCCCGGCGACCATATGGCCGGCATCAGACACATCAACGTATTTGGCATGCGGCACGGCGTCGAGAAATTCCTGGGTCGTTTCGTCGCTGATCACATCGCTGAGTTTTCCCCGAACCAGCAGGGTCGGCACCCGACGCAGCCCGCGAGCCGCGGCCATGAGCCGTTCGGGGTCGCGTCGAAAGCGGGCCGGGTTCATGAGGTCCGGGTCCCAGTGCCAGCGGTAGCGGCCGTCCTCTCCCTTGCGCAGATTTTTGGCCAGACCGCTCACGTCTTTTGGGCGGGGACGATGGGGAATATAGGCGGCGATGGTATCGGCGACTTCTTCCAGACTCTCAAAGCCGTCGGGCCGGGCGGTCATGAAGGCTCGAATGCGGTCCACACCTTTCTGCTCTACCCGCGGCGTGACATCGACCAGCACCACCCCGGCACTCACCGGCTGCGGCGCCTCCCCTTCGGTCAGCATTGAGGTAATGCCGCCAAGGGAGGCTCCGACCAAGACCGGCCGTTGGTCGAAATGGCCCAGCACAACGTGGAGGTCCGCGGAAAACTTCTCGATATTGTAATTGCCGTCCGGAGCCCAGCCACTCTCACCATGCCCGCGCAGGTCCAGAGACACGGCATACCAGCCGTGCTCGGCCAGGGTCCGGGCCGTATTCCCCCAGGCAAAGCGCGTTTGGCCACCACCGTGCAGGAGCAGGACTGGCGGATTGCCGGTGTCTCCCCAGGCGTCGCCGATAATGGTGAGTTCTTCTTCGACGCGATAGGTTACGCGTTGGGCTGAGATGTCTGCTTGCTGTTCGGACATGTATGCACTCCTGAATATGTTCCAGTCGAGGGACGAACCGTAAAGGCGAGGGGAACCCTACCATTCAGCCCAAACAGGGGCAAGGTAGGATTATCAGAGAGATGCCGCCTTCTTGTTCCAGAGGAGCTTGCCTCTTGTCTGGAAGATTCGTACACAGAGAAGGCAAAGGAGGATACCATGGCAAAGGACGATATCTGCTGGCTGCCCGCAACCGAACTGGCGAAAGCGATTCGGCGCAAACAGCTCTCCCCGGTCGAGGTCACGCGAGCAATACTTGATCGGATTGACCAACTCAACCTGCAGCTTAATGCCTTTGTCACCTTGACGGACAGAGCCGCGCTGCGCGACGCGCGCAAAGCCGAGAAGATGCTGATGCAGCGGTCAGCTTCACTTGGTCCACTCCACGGCGTTCCGTTCTCAACCAAGGATCTGGTGATAACCAAAGGGGTTCGTACGACGTTTGGGACTCCGCTCTTCGCCGACAATATCCCGACCGAAGATGCCCCCATGGTGGCACGCATGAAAACGGCGGGGGCTATTCAACTTGGCAAAACAAATACGCCAACATTTGGCTGGCTTGGGGTGACTCACAATCTCTTGTTCGGACCAACCCGGAATCCGTGGAATGTCGCCCTGACGCCGGGCGGCTCAAGCGGTGGAGCCGGAGCAGCAATTGCAGCCGGCCTAGGACCCCTTGCCATAGGGACGGACGGGGGCGGCTCGATTCGGATTCCTTCGTCGTTCAGCGGGGTGTACGGGATCAAGCCGTCCTTTGGCCGGATTCCCGTGTACCCGCCGAGCGGAGCCTGGAGTTTGTCGCATGTCGGGCCGATGACGCGGACGGTGGCCGATGCCGCGCTCATGCTGAACGTCACAGCCGGACCGGACGGGCACGATCAGTACTCTCTGCCGGCTGACACGACCGACTATGTCAAAGCCCTTAAGGGCTCAATGGAAGGCTGGCGGGTGGCATGGTGTGATGATCTGGGCTTTACCAAGGCGCTTGACCCGGAGGTCAAAGCCCTGTGCGCCAAAGCGGCCCGCCGGTTCAGGGATTTGGGGTGTCGAGTCGAGACTGTCAAACCCAGGTGGCCAAACCCGCAACCGGCCTGGGAGGGGCTGTTTTGTGGCGGGATTGCCGCCCGGTTGGGGCCGGCCCTCAAAACGCGCCGGTCGGATATAGACCCCAATCTGGTGAAGCTGATTGAGAAAACGCATAAATGGAAAGCCAACCACTATATTGACTCGTGGTTCACACGCTTGGACTGGAATACCGGAGTCCAGAAATTTTTTGAGAAATACACCCTGCTGCTCACCCCGACCCTGCCCTGCCCGCCGTTTGCGGTCGGGCTCGACAATGCCAAATCGGTAAACGGCACCCGGCTCGCCCCGTACGAGTGGCTCACCTTTACGTTTCCCTTCAATCTGACCGGGAATCCCGCGGCGTCCATTCCGTGCGGGTTTACCAAAGATGGATTACCAGTCGGACTTCAGATCGTGGGACGACGGTTTGACGACGCTGGCGTGTTGCGCGCCTCCGCGGCGTTCGAGAAGCTATGCCCCTGGCAAGCGACCAAACCGTCCGTTGGGTAGGGGTTGCAGGCCGAAGATGATCCCCGCCTAGCGTGCCGCCTCGACCCGCACGGTTACGATGTCGATATCGTGGTATTGCTGGTGGCGGACCGAGGCCGCGAAATGTTTCAGCAGGCGGAGAGAAATCTCGTGCTCTTCGGGTGTGGCACTCCCCTCACCGAGCAAGACCATGCGGTCTTCGAGATTTTCATCCCCGACCGCGGCCACAAATTCCAACTCGACTGCCGCGCTGTCGCCACGCGCAACAACAAAGAGCCGCCGCTTGTCGGGGGCGGTTTCATCCTCCGGCTGCACCAGACTCAGCAGCGTTTCCTCACCGGCCGCACACAAACGCTCCGTCGAGGCGGTATTCCAATTGAAGCGTGACGCCAACTCGCGTAGAAACCCGTCGATCTTGGGCAGAGCCGTTATGTCCAAGTCCATTTCCAGGCGGTGACGGCGCGGACCCGTCAGCTCCGTAAACAGGGTCAGAACAAGAACGGCCAGACCGCCAGCTGTCATGCCATTGCCGAGCAGCACCCCCCACTGCTCGCCGAGTTGGGCGGCAAAGATGTCCTGGTTCTGAAAGCCCGCGCCGAGCCAGAAGGAAAGCCCGACTACCACGCCTTTCCGGTAGTCGAGCCCGTCCTGCATGACGATCTTCATACCCTGGACGAAAAGCATACCCATCAGCACCATGAGATAGGCGGCAACCACCGGGCTGGGAATGGCGAGTATCAGGGCCGCCACCTTGGGCAGAAAGGCGAGAGCGACGAAGATGAGACCGAGGCTGACCCCGACATTGCGCGCCGCCACGCCGGTCAATTCGGTGAGCGGGATGCTGCTCGAGTAGGTCGTATTCGGTACAGTACTGGCCAGACCGGACAACAGATTGCCCAGACCATCGGCATTCACCGCTCCCTGGACCGTCCGGAAATCGACCGCTCGGGGGGTGCGCCATGAGACGCGCTGAATGGCCACTGAATCACCTATTGTTTCAATGGCACCGACCAGGGTCACAAACACAAATGCGGGCAGAAGCACCCAGAATTCGCTCCCAAATGACAGGTCAAAGCCGGGCCAGCCGGATGTCGGCATGCCAACCCAATCCGCCTCGACCACGCGCGCAACGTCATAGAGCCCGAAGAACGAAGCAACCACACAGCCTACTGCGATGCCGATAACCGGTGCCCAGAGCCGCCATACTCCTGACGCGCGCAATGCCAGCACCGCAATCGCGACCAGGGTGGCCGTGGCGGACACCGGCGCTGCTGCCGACGACGTACCCTCGGGCACGACCGACGCCATCTGAAATGCGATAGGCATAATGGTCACGGCAATCAGCGCGACCACCGTACCCGAAACAACCGGCGTAATGATCCGTCGTAAGAGCGACAGCCGGGTCGCCAGGGCGAACTGAAACAGGGACGAGATAAAGATGAGCGTCGCCAGTAGGGCCGGCCCGCCCTCCACCAGGGCAGTGATACATACCGCGATAAAGGCGCCGGAGGTCCCCATGATCAGGATGTGACCGGCTCCGAAGCGTCCGACCCGTACGGCTTGCAGGACGGTGGTTGACCCACTGATGATAAGCGCCGCGAAGATCGCCCACGATAGATAGACCTCACTCTGGTCGGCCGCTCGGATCACAATCGCGGGAGTCAACACTATCCCGCCTATCACCAGCATGGCCGCCTGAAAGCCGATACCGAAGGAGAGAAGGGGCGGTGGGTTTTCGTTGGGTTCGTAGCGAATGGAGTCTTTGCCGCGCGTCGTGTCTGATTCCATAGGTACACAATCTCGCTTGTTTAGCGGGCCGTATACATGGCGAGAGTCCCGCAGTTCTTGAACTTACGGGACTCTCATAGGTTGCGGGGCTAGGATTTGAACCTAGGACCTCGAGGTTATGAGCCTCGCGAGCTACCGGACTGCTCCACCCCGCGCAGGACAACAATGCGGCTGACACCGCGTCGGATAGATGTAGCGCCCTGAAAAGATGGCGTCAAGACCAAGATTAAGGCCGTGATTACGCAGGCCTTTCAACCAGATGCTTCAGTCGTTTGACCTCTTGCGGGGTCAGCATCCGGTAGGCACCCACCGGAACGTCCAAACTGAGCGGGCCGTACTGCACGCGGACCAGTTTCTCCACCCGATAGCCGAGCGCCTCACACATCCGGCGCACCTCGCGGTTGCGTCCTTCGCGCAGCACCAGTTCGAGCCAGGTCTTCCGAGCCGTTGCTCGGAGAATATGCGCCTTGGCGGGAGCCGCGCGAGTGCCGTCGTCCAATTGTACGCCGTGGCGAAGCTCGGCCAGCGCTTTTCCGGTGACAACACCACCGACCTTTGCCTGATAGGTGCGGGGCACCTGAAAACGGGGATGGAGAAGACGTTCCGTTAGCGCGCCGTCATTGGTCAGCAGCAGCAGCCCGGACGAGTCATAGTCGAGGCGGCCGACCGGAAAGAGACGTTCGCGAACGCCGGAGAGCAAATCGCGGACCGTTGGACGGCCTTCCGGGTCTTTGAGGGTGCTGACCACGCGCGATGGTTTATGCAGCAGGAAATACAGCCAACCGGTGGGCAAATCGATCAGATGGCCATCGCACTCAATGCGATCCTGTCGCGGGTCCGCCGTTGTTCCCAGACGCGTGACCGTTTGTCCATTCACTCGCACCCGGCCGGCTTGGATCAACCGTTCCGCCGCCCGTCGCGAAGAGACCCCGGCCTGACTCAGAATCTTCTGGAGCCGTTGAGTCCGAGGTGTCTTCTGCATGCGCGTTTGCCGTCGGCTCATGGATGTCGGGCAACGGGGGGAGGTTGGTAATACTCTCCAGATTGAAAACTTCAAGAAACTGCTGGCTCGTCCCGTATATCCATGGGCGGCCGGGCACGTCTTTGCGTCCCAGGACGGTAATGAGCTTGCGCGTGAGGAGCGAGTTTAACACGCCGTCCACATCGACGCCACGAATGGCTTCAATCTCGATCTTGGTCAAGGGCTGACGATAGGCGATAATGGCGAGCGTTTCGAGGGCCGCCCGGCTCAACTTGACCGGTTTATCCCGACCCAGGGCTTTCACATAGTCGGCATAATCGGCAACCGTCCGAAACTGATAGCCGCCCGCGACTTCTCGGAGCCGCACCCCTCGGTAGGGGCCGGTATACTCGGCACGCAGGGCGGCGAGGGCCTCCTTCACTTCCGCCTTGGTTGCGCCAGTGACCTCAACCAGACGGCGAAGCGGCAGGGGCACGCCAGAGGCAAACAACAGACTTTCGACAATCGCCTTGATGTAATCTGTGTTCATAGGTTTCCGAGGGCTTCGGGTAAGGGCTCCTCTGGGCTCACCGCCAGGGAGGCAACGATCGGACCAAAGGCATTCTCTTGGCGCACATGGATCATCCGATTGCGGACCAGTTCGAGGACGGCCAGGAAGGTCACCAGGACCTGCAGTCGGGTTGAATTCTGGGGAAAGAGATGCTCAAAAAATACCTCTCTTTTTTCCCGTAAGGTATCAAGCACGGCCCGCAGTCGGTCACGCAAAGACACATGCTCAAGCATGATCTGATGCGCCTCCTGAGAGTCTGCACGTGCCATCACATCCTGCAGAGCATCAAGCAGATCACCCAGCGACAAGTCATACACGATATCGTCTTTGCCATCCGGTTCAACGGGCATGGGGGGCCGAACAAACACGTCGCGGTTGAGCATCTCTCGACCGATCAGCGTCTCGGCCGCTTCTTTGAAGCGCTGGTATTCGAGCAATTGTCGAGCCAGTTCTGCGCGCGGGTCTTCGCCCTCTTCTTCTTCAGGGGTTTCCTCAAGAGGCAGCAGGAGGCGCGATTTGAGGTAGAGCAGGCTCGCCGCCATCACCAGATATTCTCCGGCGATGTCAAGATCGAGCTGTTTGAGGAGGTCGAGGTAGGCTAAATACTGGTCGGTAATTGCGACAATGGGAATATCGGGCAACTCCACTTCGTTCTTTTTGACGAGGTGGAGCAATAAGTCGAGCGGGCCCTCAAAGACGTCGAGTTTAACGCGATAAGACATGGAAAGGGCTTTGTCGGCTGGACGCTCTTCGCCGTTCGTCATCAAGAGTAAACACGCTAACGGCTTTATATGACTTGGAGAGCGTGTTTACTCTTTTTCCCATGTGACACGAGGGGCAGCCAACACCGTCTCATCAACTCTGGTGGCCCAACCCTTCCGTCACCTTACACACCAACAACCTCCCGCACCTCCGCCATGGTTTGACGGGCGATTCCGTGAGCCTGACGTTCCCCTTCCCGGAGGACGTCGCGCACATCGTCGCGGTGGTTTTCCCAGTACGTTCGTTTTTCCCTGAATTGTGCCAAATCGTCAAGCACATGCTTGATCATAATCTTCTTGCATTCAAGACAGCCGATGTCTGCTGTTTTACACCCATTCGTGACAAATTCGATTTCTTCCGGCGTACAGTAGAGGCGGTGCAGGTGAAAAGCCGGGCAGTCGGCTGGATCGCCAGGGTCGCGTCGCCGCGCCCGACGCGGGTCGGTCATCATCCGCGACAGTTTCGTATCGACCTCCTGCGGCGGGTCTGACAGGACAACCGCGTTGCCATAGCTCTTACTCATTTTGCGGCCGTCAACGCCAAGAATTTTTGGAATCTCCGTCAGCAGAGCCTGAGGCTCAGGAAAGACCCTGGCCTCATAGACGGCATTAAAGCGCCGGGCAATCTCGCGGGTCAGTTCAATATGCGGGACTTGATCGACCCCGACCGGAACCCGCTGTGCCTTGTACATCAAGATGTCGGCCGCCTGGAGCACAGGATAGCCGAGCAGCCCGTAGTGAATCGTGGCCACCGCAGCCTCATCATCAGAATCAATAAAGCCCAGCTCACGCGCTTGCTCTTTAACGGTGGGGTTGCGAATCAGCCACGGCGTTGGCGTAATCATTGAAAACAAGAGGTGGAGCTCGGCGTGCTCTTTCACATCGGACTGCCGAAAAATCACGGACTGGTTTGGGTCGAGCCCGACGCTTAACCAGTCAATCACCATCTCTTCGGTATTGCTCCGAATGCTTTCTGCATCCGTCTTCCCGGTGGTCAGGGCATGCCAGTCCGCCACAAAGAAAAAACACCGGTACTCACTCTGGAGCCGGACCCAATTGGTGAGGGTGCCGTGTAAATGGCCGAGATGAAGCTTACCGGTTGGGCGAAAGCCGCTCACAATCGTTTGTCGCGTCGGTGTGGTGTCGGTCATAAAACGTCTCTCACAAGAGCGTACTGAGGACGAAGAGCGTCAGCGGTTGAAGTATGTCGCCCAGAAGTCCGGTCATCAACAGCAGCATCACGATCAACATGCCATAGGGCTCAAGCCTAGCGAGCGCAAGAGCCGGCTGTCGAGGTAGCAGTCCGGTGGCGACTCGCCCGCCGTCAAGCGGCGGAAGCGGGAATAAATTGAAGACGGCGAGGACAACATTGATCAGGACACTGTTCAACAGATTGCGGGCGACCAGTCCATCGGTGATGAGTTGGAGGGACAGCAGGAACTTCAGCGCAAAGGCAGACAATCCGGCTAGGATCAGGTTCATAATCGGACCAGCTGCGGCCACGCGGACCATGTCTCGTCGAGGGTTGCGCAGGTTCGTAAAGTCTACGGGAACGGGCTTGGCATAGCCAAACAGAAAGGGCGCGCCAGTCATGATCAGCAGAAAGGGTAACAAGAGGGTTCCAAACAGATCGATATGGGCAATCGGATTCAGGGTCAGTCGGCCCATTCGGGCGGCGGTCGGATCACCCAGTAGATAGGCGCTATAGCCATGCGCGAGCTCGTGCAAGATAACCGCCACCAGGACCGGCAGTCCCCAAATGGACAGTTGCTGCACTACCCCCAAAACATCCATTATTTTCAGTCTATAGACTCCATTTTCCCGACACAAGGCGTGAGGAAACGGAAAAGAGTACGGGAGACTACAACCCACTTGTCCCATTCAAAGCGTAGTCGAACAGGTCAAAGTTGCTGAGCCGACCGGTTACTGCGCGTTGGCGATAGGCTACGGAGACGGGCTCAGAAAGGATGAACGGGACCACCTGCTCCGCCCGTCCGCCATGAGAGCGGAGTGGCACAGCTCCTAACGCGGACAAGTCATGGTCTCGCTCCGCCGCCCCAATGGCCGTGTGTTCATCGCCAAGCACAAGGAGGTCGGCCTCACGGTCGGGCGGCAGGAGAAACCGCTCGCACGCGGTGGGCCTGTCATAAACCGCTTCAACCCCAGGAATGTCCACGATGACAGCCCGCACAACGGCCCGGTCCGCACCAAGACAGTAGACGCGGACACAAGACCCCAGAGCGCCATGATGGGCCACATAGGGATCAGTAATCGGACAGATTACGCGTGTCTTACCCTGACCACAGCTCGCATTCAGAATATCCTGGAGAAACACGACCTGCGGTTTGGCGTTCATGCCATGGTCGGCGGTGAGGGCAACCAGGGCTCCCGCTTCAGCCAGCCGACCACACACAAGGTCAAGCGCGGCATAGAACGCGTCCGCTTCCGCACTCCCCGGTGCATATTTATGTTGGACATAGTCACTCAACGAGAGATACATCAGCTCCGGTCGGTACTGTTCGAGCAGGGTGAGACCGGCTTCTAGGACAAAGAGTGACAGCTCGGCAGAGTAGACATCGGGCTGTGGACAGCCAATCTGCTGGCAAACGTTCTCAATACCGTGCACGGAGATGGTACAGTCCTGCGCTTTTTCGGCAGAGAAGCATATACCGTCGGCGAGACCATGGCCGAGCAAACGGCGTAGTTTCTCTTTGGCGGTGATGACGATGACTTTGGCCCCGCTGTGGGAGAAGCGCGCCAGCAGGGTTTCGGAGCGGAGCTGGCGGGGGTCGGTCATCATGACCGGCTGTCCGGTTGTCGGGTCGAGAAAATAATTCCCCGAAATCCCATGCACGGCGGGCGGACTGCCCGTGACAATGGACAGGTTATTCGGATTCGTAAACGTCGGGACGACCGCCTCCGCCCAGGTGCCAAACCCTTTGGTGAGAAAGCGCTGGATGTTGGGCAGAATGTTCTGGGCTAGGCCAGTCTTGATATAGGCTGAATCGCACCCGTCTATGCAGACCACGACCACAGGCCGACGTGGGAAGGCGTAAGCGCGGTGATTCAGGCGCACTATTTGAGTGTGTCGATCCTGCCCTTTTTCTGACATACGTCTGCCAGCTCCTCCTGATCGGGGTATTGTCTCCTCGAACACTCCGTATAGCAGTCCTCTGTTAGAAAAAGGACTCCCTTTAGTACTCGCCTTGCCGGTCTGGAGCCGACATGAGAGGGCTACGCCGGTTGCAGGGATTTCTCGGAATCTTTAAGATACACGGCCTGAACAGAGTTTCTGGGGGAACGGAGAGGCGCTGGTAGAAAACTATTGGGTCCACCTTTGGGACGGTGGGATGCTGGCATCAGTAGTTTGTAAGGCAGGATATTATGCAAGACGGGCAACGTCGTGTCGTTATTACTGGGCTAGGGGCGGTCACTCCACTGGGCACTGGAGTGGAGAAAAACTGGCAAGCACTGCTTGAAGGCCGCTCTGGAGTCGGACCTTTAACCCGCTTTGATGTTTCAGACTTTCCCACGCGGATCGCTGGCGAGGTCGCCGACTTCACACCGACCGATTTTATCGAGAAGAAAGAGGTCAAAAAAATGGACCTCTTCATCCAGTACAGTGTGGCTGCGGCCCAGATGGCAATGGATGAGGCTAGAGTCCCAATCACGCCGGATAATGAGGATCTGGTAGGGTGTATTATTGGGGTGGGGATTGGTGGGCTGACCAGTATTGAGGAGAATCATCTGCTCTTTCTCGATACCCGGCTCAAGCGCGTTTCTCCTTTTTTTATCCCCAAACTGTTGAGTAACCTGGCACCCGGCCAAATCTCTATTCGCTATGGAGCAAAAGGCATTAATTATACGCCAACGAGCGCCTGCTCTTCTGGTGCGCATGCCATTGGGGAAGCGTACCGGGCCATTCGGCTGGGCGACCAAGACGCGGTTATTGCTGGGGGAGCAGAGGCCGCGCTGACCCCGTTAGGGCTGGGCGGCTTTATTGCCATGCGGGCAGTCTCGACACGGAACGAGGTACCCGAGGAGGCCAGCCGTCCATTTGACAAGAATCGTGACGGCTTTGTCATGGCCGAGGGCGCCGGTATCGTTGTATTGGAGGAACTCGAATTCGCAAAGAGTCATGGGGCAACCATCTACGCCGAAGTGGTCGGCTACGGTGCCAATGGAGACGCGCATCATATCACCGCGCCCTCGCCCGAAGGTGAAGGCGCAGTCCGGTGCATGCGGATGGCCCTACGGAGTAGTGGGCTTGATCCGACCGAGATCGATTACGTCAACGCGCACGGGACTTCAACACCGTATAACGACGCGACCGAGACCTTGGCTCTAAAAAGAGTCTTTGGCGAACACGCCGCCAAGCTCGCTATCAGTTCAACCAAGTCCATGACCGGCCACTTACTTGGGGCGGCTGGTGGCGTCGAAGCCGTCTATTCCGCTTTGGCGCTCCATCATCAGATCATACCGCCAACCATTAACTATGAGGAACCTGACCCGGAGTGCGATTTGGACTATGTGCCTAACAAGGCCCGCTCGGCACCAGTCCAGGCCGTCTTATCCAATTCCTTCGGCTTTGGGGGAACCAACGCCTGTCTCGTCTTTCGCAAATGGGACAACGATCAAAACGGGCAGAGCACGAACCAGTAGAACGGGCGGTTAGAGCAACGAGAACACTGGGACCGAAACAATCAACCTGCCCTGAGCGAAACAGTATGCAACGTAGTGATTGGCCTGAAAGAGTAAACGTGCCCTCCCAATCAGACAAAGCCGTCGGCCCGTTGACTCTTTCTCTCGCTGGGCAAGAAGGATTAAAGAGGTAGCGCATGGGCGCACGTATTATCGGCACGGGTTCCGCCGTCCCTTCGACCTGTCTCACCAATAATGATCTGGCTCAACGGGTTGACACTAATCATAAATGGATCGTCACCCGAACCGGCATACAGGAACGGCGGGTCATCCAAAAGGATGAGGCCTTGCTCGACCTCATTCACACGGCGAGCGAAACGGCGCTCAAGGCGGCGGGCCTGTCCGCGCAGGACTTGGATGTGATTCTGATCGCCACGGTCTCTGGGGAGTATGCCTTTCCTTCCACTGCCTGCTTACTCCAAACACGCCTTGGCGTGGATAATATTCCCGCCTTTGATGTTGCGGCAGCCTGTGCGGGATTTGTGTACGGCATGTCGGTTGCCCATAGTTATCTCAAAAGCGGCGAGTATAACCGTATCCTGCTGGTTGGCGCGGATGCCCTGAGCTCTATGGTCAATTGGGGAGACCGGACGACCTGCGTGCTGTTCGGTGATGGCGCCGGGGCCGTCGTATTAGAAAATCAGCAAAACGATCAAGGCCTGCTCAGCACGGTCGTCGAGTCCAGCGGAGCCCTATGGCCGCTGCTCCACGTTCGGTCCGGTCT
The DNA here is from genome assembly GCA_022826945.1 of Candidatus Binatia bacterium. Classification (GTDB taxonomy): domain Bacteria; phylum Desulfobacterota; class Binatia; order Bin18; family Bin18; genus Bin18. The sequence continues at coordinate 122,413 of JAJDTY010000080.1, read as the reverse complement.
GCGGCAAACGTTTGATCAAGCCGGGGAACAGGAGCCGGACTGGGGGATTCAGATGAAAGGCCCCGAACTGTTCAAGGTTGCCGTTCGTGCCTTGTCCGACGTGACAAAAAAGGCCCTCGAAAAAGCCGGTCTGGCTCCGGAAGATATCAAGCTGATGGTCCCCCATCAGGCGAATTTACGCATTATCCAAGCGGTGGCCGACCGCCTGGGGGCAAGCATGGACAAAGTACACTGCAATGTAGACCGCTTTGGAAACACCTCTGCCGCTTCCATTCCGATAGCGCTGGATGAGGCTGTTCGGGGAGGCAAGGTCCATACGGACGATATTGTCGTACTCAACGGCTGTGGGGGCGGACTCACCTGGGGGGCGTCGGTTGCACGCTGGTAGGATCGTGCCGACGCGGGTTGATTAAGCAATCGACTTTTCAAGACTTTCCTGTTGCGAGAGAAGGGGAGCTGGTATTATTGGGCATTATACGTGCCTGGGTCTGTCATCGCTGGCGCACCTCCCTGGTTGGGGTCGAGAAAGGCTAGAACACGCTTTCCTGACGACTTGTCCATCCAGCGACGCAGTCGTTGCTCAAGCACCAACCGCAGCTGATAGTCACGCTTGATATTAGCCACGACTTCTTCAGCGCTTCTGCCCGTCAGCGGTGCCGATTTCCGTTTTCCTTTTCGGAGTCCTGCCGAGGAGCGGGACTTCACGAGCAAAGGGCGATACCGGCCGTTTTGCTTGTGATACGCTCGCCAGACGGAGGCGGATCGGTCGCGGACGAGACGCAACGTCTGTTTTTCGTTCTCCCAATACTGGTGTTTAGGGGTACTGCCGTAATATAGAATCTCTTGAGCAGAAGCCGTTCGACCCATAGCATTCCCCACCGAGGCTCTCTCACTGGTTCCGGCCTCTAGTATAAGGGGAAAGGCGTATGGAAAGAAAGAGAAGGCGAATTTTCTCGGCACTAGGGGAAGGCTGCTAGCCGGTTTCGAGCCGAAGGTCCATGGCTTGCGTCGAGTAGGGTTCGGGCAGCGTACAGCGTGGAGCCTTGGCCCAGAGTCCTTCAAGATTGTAAAATTCTCGGACTGTTTCATAGAAAATATGGACAATAACATCCCCAAAATCCATCAGGACCCATTGTCCGTGCGAAACGCCTTCAAGGGCTAAGGGGCGATGACCTTCCCGCCGGAGGGCCTCCTCAATCGCTTGGCTGATCGTCTGCACCTGAATGTCCGACCGCCCGGTACAAATCACAAAATAAGAGGCAACAGACGTCAACGCTTCGACGTCAAGGACAACCAGGTCGTAGGCCTTTTTGTCCAGCGCGGATTGCGCGCACCGTAGAGCTTTTTGCCAGCTGTCGTCAGCCTTCAAGGGAAAGAGCCTCTTGGGTACGATAGAGGGCGTGAGTCACGATATAGTCCGCCACGGCAGGCGGGAGCTGATGGAGTGTAGACCGACCAACGCGCAGGTTGTCACGGATGCTGGAGGCCGAAATATGAAGACCGTTCAGTGTATAGAGCGTCAATGTATGCCCTGATTCGTGCTGGTATCTCTGCCGAGCCGGATCATACCAAAAGGCGGGCCGCAGAGCAACGGGAAGGAGTTGGTCGGACGGTGGAGTAGGAACCCCAGGGCGCGAGGTGACAATCAGGTCGCATAGGCTGGGAATCTCCAGGTAGTCCTTCCACGTCTCTATCTCACAGAACGCATCCATCCCGATGAGAAAGGCGAGAGAGGTCAATGTTTCCCTCGTCCGAAAGGCACGTATCGTATCAATCGAAAACGAGGGACCGGCGCGGTCGAGTTCAGTACGAGAGGCAAGGAAAGCAGGGTTGGCGGCAACTGCCCGCTCCACCATATTGTAGCGATGGTGGGCCGGGGCGATATCCGTTGTGCGCTTGTGCGGAGGAGAAGCAGAAGGAATGAAGTAGATGCGGTCAAGCGTAAACGCCGCGCAGACTTCTTCCGCACTGCGTAAATGACCCAAGTGGATGGGGTTAAACGTTCCGCCGAACAGCCCGACTTTCATACGCAAGAGTCTGAAAGGATCAACGGGCCCTCCAACTCAGATAAAGCAGTTGGCTCGGTGACTCTTTTTCGTCTGTTATGCTCGTATCTGGCCATCTCCGTAGACCACATATTTATAGGTTGTCAGCTCACGCAAGCCCATGGGCCCCCTGGCGTGGAGTCGGTTCGTCGAAATGCCGACCTCAGCTCCGAATCCGAACTCAAAGCCATCGGTGAATCGCGTTGAAGCGTTTGCATAAACCGTCGCAGAGTCGACCTCACGCAGAAACCGTCGGACGTGTGAGTAATCTTCGCTCACGATACAGTCGGCCAGTCCTGACCCATTGGTATGAATAAAATCCAGCGCTTCATCAAGTGAGCGTACTACTTTGACCGAGAGCACTTTATCAAGATACTCGGTTTGCCAATCCGTCTCATTCGCGACGCCCACCTGCGGGACGACCTGGCGCGTCTGGTCACAGCCCCGCACCTCGACGCCCTCTTGTTCGAGTCGCGCAACAAAGTCAGGGAGGAAGCGGGGTGCAACGGTTTCATGCACCAGCAGGTTCTCCATAGCGTTGCACACCCACGGTCTTTGTGCTTTGGCGTTCAGGCACACTTGGTGCGCCTTTTCAATATCAGCCGCAGCATCGACATAGGTGTGACACACGCCGGAGAAATGCTGAATCACCGGGATAGCGGAGGCGCGCGTGACAGCGCGGATTAATTCCTCTCCGCCGCGCGGAATAATAACATCAATATAGCGGTCTTGCTGGAGGAGAAAGGAGACGGCCTGTCGATCAGTCGAACGGACCAGTTGAACCGCCCCGTCCGGCAAGCCCGCTTCGGCAAAGGCCCGGGTCAGCACATCAACGATGGCACTATTGGTCGTAAACGCCTCCGACCCTCCCTTCAGCACAACCGCATTGCCGGCCTTGAGACACAGGCCGGCGGCATCGGCCGTGACATTCGGTCGCGACTCGTAAATAATTCCAACAACACCGAGCGGGACGCGGACCTGACTGATCTCCAGGCCATTTGGTCGCTTCCAGGTCGCGACCGTTTCCTCGATCGGGTCCGGTAGATCGACCATAATTTCGAGCCCTGTGGCCATGGCCTCTATACGCGCTTGGTTCAGCGTTAGCCGATCGAGCAGAGCGGCAGATAAGTCGTTGTCTTTTCCCCGAGCAACGTCCTGAGCATTGGCGGCAATCAAAGCTTCCGTCTGATCCCGGAGTTGCTGGGCGGCGGCAAGAAGCGCTTGATTCTTCGTGTGTGTTGGCACTGTTGCCAGTATTCGGGCGGCTTTTTTTGCAGTTTGTGCCAATGCGACCACCATATTTTCAAGACTCATCGCCTCTTCCTTTGTGTCTCTGTACTAGTCTTGTAGCAAGGCCAAGTCGTCGCGATGAATCACCTCATCGCTCACCTTATAGCCGAGGGTCTGTTCAATCCGACTCGTGTGTACGCCTTGAATCTGTCTCAGAGCTGCGGCGCTATAATTCACTAGGCCCCGAGCAAATTCATCCCCGCCGTCGTCGAGACAGGTCACACAGTCCCCTTCCTCAAAGTTTCCGCGTACTCCACGTACCCCGGCAGGTAGCAGACTCCTCCCATCCCGTCGAATCGCCGCCGCCGCCCCAGCGTCAAGACGGAGTGAGCCGGCCGGTTTCAGCGTGTAGGCAATCCAGTGTTTCCGACTCGCAATCCTATCCGAAACTGGCAGAAACAGCGTGCCTACTTCCCGTTGCGGGTCAAAAGCCGCATAGAGCTCCTCATTACTCCGGCCGTCTATGAGAAGGGAGGGGATACCCGACAGGGCTGCCTTTTGGGTGGCTTCGATTTTGGAAGTCATTCCGCCACGGCCCAGCGGGCCAGCTTGCCCGCACCGCTGCATCAATTGTTCGTCAAACCGCTCAACCAAGGCAATACGTTTTGCGTGCCGGTCCACGCGTGGGTCTGTTTCGTATAAGCCCGCAACATCGCTCAATATGATCAACAGGTCCGCCTCGACAAGGACGGCGACTTGAGCAGAGAGATTATCGTTGTCGCCAAACTGGATTTCTTCAACCGCCACCGTGTCATTCTCGTTGACAATGGGCACGACCCCGGATTCGATCAGAGTCAGGAGGGTGTGCTTGGCGTTCAAATAACGTCTCCGGTTGGCCAGATCGTCATGGGTGAGAAGAATCTGCGCCACCCGGATGGCGTACCGCGAAAAACATTCTTCGTACAACGCCATGAGCGTAATCTGCCCAATGGCCGCGGCCGCCTGCTTCGCCGGTATCGTCCGCGGGCGCTGTTTCATATTGAGTGCACCCATTCCAGCCGCAACAGCTCCCGAAGTCACTAAGACCACCTCCGCCTGCTGCAGGGCGGAAAGGATCGTCGCGAGTTGGCGAACCCGTGGAGCATAGACACCGTCCCCATCGGACAGCACGCTGCTCCCGACTTTCACCACAATACGCCGCGTCTTCTCAAGAATACGCGCTTTATGCGTGAGCTGGATATTGCAGCCACTCATGGTGAGGAACCCTCGGTCTCCCCTTCGTCGTCCATCCGGTGTTGTCTCTGTTCGAGCAGATGGGCAATTGCTCTCACCAATTCCTGTTTCCCCTCCCCGGTTACAGCAGAGATGAGATGTAATATTTTCTCATGCCGAGCAAAAACTTCCCGCACCTCAGGAAACCGGTCACGGGTGATCGGCAGGTCAGCTTTTGTGACAGCCACGATCTGCGGACGTCGAGCCAGAGTACTCTCAAAAGCAGCAAGTTCACGATTGATAACGCGGTAGTCGGCATACGGGTCACATGCCGGATCAGATATATCAAGAAGATGAACCAGAATAGAAGTCCGCGAGAGATGGCGTAGAAAACGCACGCCCAGCCCATGTCCGGCATGCGCCCCCTCAATGAGTCCCGGTACGTCAGCCATGACAAATGAGCCCTCATCGCCATAGCGGACAACGCCGAGGTGCGGAACGAGGGTCGTAAAGGGAAAGTCGGCCACCCGCGGACGGGCGGCCGACACAGCCGAGATCAGCGTCGACTTCCCGACGTTGGGAAACCCCACCAAGCCAACATCAGCCAATAAGCGAAGTTCCAGTTGGAGCTGCCGCGTCTCTCCGGGCAATCCCGGTTGGGCGAACCGGGGGGCTCGATTGGTAGAGGTGGCGAAAGAGGCATTCCCCCTTCCACCTTTGCCGCCGTGGGCGACCACGACCTGTTGGCCGACAGCTCGGAGGTCGGCGAGTATTTCTCCACTCTCCATATCGCGCGCAATAGTTCCAGCCGGGACGGAAAGAATGAGAGACTTTGCGTTTTTTCCGTGTTGATCCTTACCCCGTCCATGTTCGCCCCGTGCCGCTTTGGCATGATGCCGATGGGCGAGATCAAGCAGGGTGTTGCGTTGCGGGTCGACGCGCAGGATGACGTCTCCGCCATTGCCGCCATTGCCGCCATTCGGTCCCCCCCAGGGCCGAAACTTCTCGCGCAGAAAGCTGACACAGCCGCGTCCGCCATCACCGGCCTTTACTGCCATAGTCACTTCGTCAACGAAGTTCATAGCTCCTGTATATCAGGAATAGGGGATCGAAGAAGGCCAATAAAAAAAGCCCCGAGGGGGGCTTTTCCTATGACTTGATGCTCGCGCGTGCAGTCGAACAGATTACTGCGGGTGGACGCAGACCCGCTTGCGCGCCTTGCCCATACGTTCGAACTGAATTACCCCGTCAGTCTTGGCAAACAGCGTATAATCTCGTCCCATGCCAACATTGGTCCCTGGGTAGATACGCGTTCCGAGCTGACGAACAATAATGTTTCCCGCTTTTGCAAATTGTCCGGCAAAGAGCTTGACGCCGCGGCGCTGTCCTGGGCTGTCTCGGCCATTCCGACTGGAGCCTTGTCCTTTTTTATGTGCCATGTTTATCCTCCCAGGTTGATCGATTTGACCTGCACGGCCGTAAAGTGCTGCCGATGGCCATGTTTGCGCCGATATCCTTTGCGCCGTTTCTTCTTAAAAACAATGATCTTTTTCTCTTTCCCATGCTCAACAACGCGGGCCGTCACGGAAGCGCCGGGCACAAGCGGGGTGCCAATTTGGACAGCGCCCTCAGCCGAGGTGAGCAACACCTCAGGGAACGTAATATCATTCCCGACCTCTCCCGGTAGAGACTCCACTCGCAGGAACTCGCCCTGCATCACTCGATATTGTTTTCCGCCCGTACGAATTACTGCGTATGACATCTCCCGTTACCTATGCGAGCGTGTTTTTTCTGTCAACTCCCAAGAGCGTGGCGAATGGCCTCGGGAATGGGCTGGGGCTGGTCGTGCGAATTCACAAAAACTGCGGTGATCGACCCACTGACGCAGCGCTCTCCAGCTCGGTGGATCTCCCCGGCAAAGGTCATGGAGGTGGTTCCAATCCGCTCAACCCAGACTTTCACCTCAATCGGCTCATCAACAAAGAGGGGAGCATAAAATGTTGCCGAGACGTTCACCCGCGGCAGCCCTGATATTTTTCGGTGGTCGGACAGCGGGAACCCGGCCTGCCGCATCAATTCCCACTCGGCTATCTCAAAATACCGGAACGCTGCCGTGTAATGAATGCGACCCGACGCATCGGTATCGACCCACCGAACTCGAAGTTTTTCCGTATGGGATAGCATGTTTTTAGAGGAATTTCTGAACGGGAAAGGCGTGCATCCCCAAAGGATAGGAACAAAATAGGGAAGCTCAAGACGGGCAATTACGCCTGTGGCTCAACGGCCACGCTGGCAGCAGTTTGAATCCGTGGGATGGCTGTGTAGATCTGGCTCTCGGGCCCGTTCTGCACGCTCAGCCTAGCGAGATACTCTTCCAGTTTTTTTCGTATTGCCGCGAGCTGTGGGTCAGGCCGCGCTGTAGTTGATTGCCAAACAAGGGTCTTTGGCGCCGGCACTTTTTTCAATGGATCGATATACCGACCGTTTTTATGCATCTCAAAGTGCAGGTGCGGACCGGTTGCGGCTCCTGAAGACCCGACATAGCCAATAACCTGTCCCCTTTTGACAAAAGCTCCAGCTCTCACTCCTTTTTTGATCCGCCGCAGGTGGGCGTATGCCGAGCTATAGGGTCCGGCATGGTCAATTTTGAGAAAACGGCCATAGTCGCCCTTCCAGCCGGCATAAGTAACCTTGCCATCCGCCACCGCGCGTACCGGGGTTCCCGTTGGGGCAGCGAAATCTACACCACGGTGGGGACGTTTCCGTTTATAGATGGGATGCAACCGGGCATCGCTAAAGACCGATGAGACGCGGGTGAATTGGACAGGGTAACGCAGAAACTGCTGCCCAAACCCCATCCCTTCTCCCACGTCAAAAGGAAAGACGAGGTGTTTTCTTCCCTTGTTCACGATTTCTGCGGCAAGCACTTTACCATGCTTCACGGCTTGCCCGTTATGCTGAAGTTCTTCAAAAATGATTTTGAAGGGATCACCCGGCTGAAGGTCGTATGAAAGGTTCAGATCCCAGCCCATATCTGCCACCGCATCAATGATACCGGCCGGGACACCTATTTTTCTGGCTGCCCAACCTAAACTATGGGTAATACGGCCACCAACGGCCCGCCAGACAAGGGTCGTGGGAGCGGTCTCGATTCGTGACTGAATATGCCCGCTCTCATCCTTCTCAAACACGAGCGAAGTGTCCTGATTAATGCTACAGGAAACGGTTCGCAGCGTTGGCGGCCCATTGTGATCGGGTTCATAGGAAAACGTTATGGTGCGTCCAACTTGTAACCTCCGTACCTCAGCCCTTTGCCGCGCCGCAGTGATCCATGCGGCGGTCTGTTGAGGCGAGAGCCCTTCTTTTTTCAGAATACCTGCAAACGTCTCGTGCGGCTTAATGGCATGCACGATGTGGTGCGGCATGCCTATCGGCGTTACTGACTCGGGCAGCGGGGGAAGGGTAACGAGAACGGACGGGACCGCGTCTTCTTTTTCTTCCGGAGTTGGTTGCGTCCCGGCCGAAGCCGTCTCCATATGACCCAGAACATCGCTTCTCTGTTGAATCTCGTTCAAACGTTGTTGGGCCTGAGCGGTCACCTCGTTTTTGGCGAAAGAAGGGTCAACGGCCGGGTTTGCCGCCCGAACAATAAGCCCGAGAAAACCGACTGCCAGAATGGGAGCGATAAGCAGCGCCTGAACGTGGCCGTTCTGGCGCCCAAGGGAGATGCAGAGTATTTCCTTGCAATACTCCAGCCACCGGCTATGCATGGTCAAGAAAAGTGCCAGCAGAACGCAGAAAAGTCAAGGAGATATAGTCCGACATTGTTTCGCTGTTATACCGGTGGTAGGTTGGGTGGCGGTGAAAAAAATTCTGCCTTTTATTACGTGTCTTGTCATTGGCGTTAGCGGACTCACCGCCTGTTACATCTATGCACGGCTCAACACCCCAGGTCCGCCTTTGGCGGCGCCCGCTCGGCTCTTTATTGCTCCGGGCAGCACTCTCCAACAAACAGCGCAGATGCTTGTTGCCGAAGGCATACTGGCAAGTATCCAGCCATTTCGTTTCTGGGCGCAATTCACAGGCAAAGATCATTCCATACAAAGTGGGGAGTATATCCTGGAAACCCCGCTGACCCCGCGGAGGTTGCTTGAGACGTTGACCCAAGGTCAGGTCATTCACCACATGGTGACGATCCCAGAGGGACTGACACTCAAACAAATTGCCAAAAGACTGGAAGACCAAGGGTTTGGCCCCCAAGAGCAATTCCTGTCTCTGAGCACTTCTCCTCGACTCCTAGCCAAATGGAACCTTCAGGAGTACGGCCTTGAAGGCTACCTGTATCCGGACACCTATTTCTTTTCAAAGCAAAGCGCCGCAGAGGATATTCTGGAGCGTATGGTCACACGTCTGTCTGAGGTCTTTACCCCGGCCATGCACCAGCAGGCCCGGGAGTTAGGGTTCTCCCAACATGAGGTCCTGACCCTGGCTTCGCTCATTGAGAAAGAAACCGGGGCGGTCGAGGAACGCCCGCTGATTGCCGGAGTCTTTCATAATCGGCTCCGTCAAAACATTCCCCTCCAGTGTGATCCAACTGTCATCTATGGCATTCCGAACTTTGACGGGAACCTGACCCGTCGCCATCTGCGTACGCCCACGCCGTATAATACCTATCTGTTTACTGGCCTTCCGCCCGGCCCAATTGCCAGCCCGGGACTCGCGGCTATTCAGGCTGTTCTCTCCCCAGCCCAAACGGACTACCTCTATTTTGTTGCTCGGGGAGACGGCACACACGTATTCTCTTCTCGGCTCGCAGATCATAATCGTGCGGTTCGCCGGTTTCAGAAACGTGGCTCGCGCAATGGATAGCTTGTCCCAACTCCTCACTGCGACAGCCCGCCGGGTGCTGTGGCAGCGGAGTGCCAATACCCTCGGTTTTTTTCTCCCCCTAGGGATTGCCGTCTTTTTCCTAGGATGCAGTCTGCTCCTGGCCTACTCGCTCCCCATCGGGTTTGCTTTTCTTCCACCCGTCATCGTCTTCGGTTTTCTACTGGAATCCCTCAGACAGGAAAAAAAGAACTGCCAGGACGAGAGCATTGCCCGCCTGCTAGATGAGAAGACGGCCGGCCAAGAGCGTTTCCTCACTCTGACGACCCTACCACATTCCTTAGACTTCTTAGCCCAGGTTCGGAGCGAAGCTGCCCGGAGGGCCGCCTTCTTCATTCCTGAGCGCGACCTGCCCTTCCATCTCGACAGGCGGGTTCCGTTTGCGTGTGTCGGCGCGGTCCTAAGTGGCCTACTCTTCTTGTTTTTGCCATCCGGCCGCGCTGCCTTGGCTCCAAGTGACCTCTCACCTGTTGCGTCGACGACTGAGACTCTGCTCCAGAATATTGAAGATAGTGCCCGGCAGTTGATCCGTGCACAGTCTTCTCCTGAGGAACGGCAAGCCGGCGCCCAACTCCTCGCCCTTGCTCAGGAGCTCAAGAATCCGGCTCTGACCCCTCAGGAGAAGATGCGTCTGATTGATGAAGCGCAAAAACGTATGAATCTGCCGCTACCAGTGCCGCAGATTCTTCCGCTTGATCTCAAACTCTTGGGGAGCGACAGTAAACAGGACGATAGTCCGGGCAACCAGGGCGACAGACCACAGCCGGAGCATACGCCGCTAGCGAAAACAAATGAGAACCTGGAGCAACTCAAGAAGTCGCTTTCTGCTCAGAGGAATGAGGCACCGCAAAACACAAACCAGCCAGACCAATCAGACAATCAACAGTCACAAAAGCGGCAAAACACCTCCCAGGAGTCCGGCGGTGGCATCAAGTTTGACCAGCCTCAGTCTCAAGAACAGAAAGGCAAGCAGCAGGCTCAACAGAACACCTCCGGTCAGCAGCAAAAAGCTCCGCAACCGGGCCAAAAACCGGACGCCCAGCAGCCACCTTCCGGGGTAGACCCACATAAAGCAGGACCCGAGCAGCACCGTCACGCCACGCAGCAGAGTAACGAGAGAAAACAACCTCAGCAGGCCCCAGAGCAGTCAGACCAGCGGCCCGGACAATCTGGCGGGCAGGGAAAAGGCGAGCGTTTTTACAAACCGGGCGAGCAGCCCGGCGGATTTCTGACCCAGGCTGCCCGCTATGTCAAAGTTCGTATTCCAACCGGTATCAAGACGGAACAGGACAGCCAGGAACTGACCGAAAATACCAGCCCGGCGGTCCCAACCACGCCCTATAGCAACGCCCCACTCGCCGAGCGTCCGCCAGAGCAAAACGCCCCCCAACAGCGCATCCCGCTCGAATATAGGGCTATTTTGCAATAGGAGCCGCATGTCAACCTCTTTATCGTCCTCATCCTCAGAACAACGGGTTGAACACTTTCGACACATCTTTGCGACCATCGAAGAAGAGGTCGGCCAGCTCATCGTTGGCCAGCGGAGTATCTTGCGGAAGATCTTAACCGCCTTTTTTGCCGGTGGGCATGTCCTTATTGAAAGCGTGCCTGGTCTGGGCAAAACGTTAATGGCCAAGTCGCTCAGCCAGGCCCTCGCGCTCAGCGCCAAGCGTATTCAGTTTACGCCAGATCTCATGCCGTCCGATATTGTAGGCACCCAAGTCTTGTCTGAAGGCGCTGACGGCAGGCGTTATTTTGAATTCAAGCCCGGCCCGATCTTTGCCAACATCGTCCTGGCAGACGAAATTAATCGTGCCACGCCCAAGACCCAGTCGGCTGTCCTTGAAGCCATGGAGGAACAGCAGGTCACCGTTTTTGGGGAGACGCATACCCTCACGCCCCCTTTTCTTGTTGTGGCGACCCAGAACCCAGTCGAAATCGAGGGGACCTACCCGCTCCCCGAGGCACAACTGGACCGTTTTCTGCTCAAGCTGATTATTGAATCGCCCAGCGCGGATGAGGTGGCTGAAATTCTTGAGCGCACCACAAAAGAGACGCAGTACTGCATCAATCCGGTCCTCTCGGCAGAAACGGCTCCAGCAGTCATCGCCGAGATGCAAAATCTGGTGCGCGAAGTCCTGCTGGCTCCTCCGCTGAGTTTGTATATTGCCCGACTTATTGAAGCAGCCACGCCTAGCAACCCAAATTCGCCGGTGCCTGAGGTCACGCACTATCTCCGCTACGGCCCCAGCCCGCGTGGGGCACAGGCCCTCACCTTAGGGGCCAAGGTCAACGCTCTGCTCGACGGGCGGGTGCACGTCAGTTTTGAGGATATCACCGATGTTGCGCTGGCGGCCTTGCGGCATCGCTGCCTGCTGAACTTTCAGGCGGAGGCAGAGGGCATTAGTGCCGACCAGATCATCGAACTGCTGCTGAAACAGGTCCCGAAAAAATAGGAGAAGATTCCATCCATTTTTTCTACCCCTCGCACAGCAACAAGAGGCATGGCAAGATGGGGAAGCAGTAAGAGCTACACGCCCGTGCGGCGGGAGCTGAAAGGAATCGAGGACGATGAATCTTATCCACACGGTTTTCGAGCCCGAGGGCACAGGCCCGCATCCAACCATTCTCGCTCTGCACGGCTGGGGTGCCAACGCGCTCGATCTCCTGGGCTTATCTCCGCATCTGTGTCGAGGTCAGTTTCTCGTTCTCTGTCCGCAAGGCCCACTTCAGGTCCCCATCGGTCCGAACATGGTCGGTCACGGCTGGTTTCCGCTGACGAGTGACGGACCGATCGATGTCCAGGCTGTTCTCTCCGCGCGCGAGGCCGTTCGCACCTTCCTTGATGAAGCACTCCAGCGCTACCCTGTTGATTCCAAAAAACTGTGCGTGCTGGGGTTTAGTCAGGGTGGGGTCATGGGTTATAGCCTAGCCCTGGGCGAGCCCGAGCGCTTTGCCGGATTAGCAGCGCTCAGTTCGTGGCTACCGAAAGATATGCTGACTGCATTACCGGACGTACCGGCAACCGAGCAACTTCCCGTACTGGTCCAACACGGCAGTAAGGACGAGTTGATCGATGTGGGCCGGGCCCGCCAGTCCGTCGAAATCCTGCGTGATGTCAAAGCGCCCGTGACCTACCGGGAGTATGATATGGGTCACGAAATCAATGCCCGCAGCCTGACCGACCTGTCCAATTGGCTCCAGGAAAAAGTGGTGTCACCGATTACCCTGGCGTCCTGAATCCGCCCCACTGGGTGCAGCTACCCCGCTGATTGAGACGGAAGCAAAAACTCCGTGGTCACCCGCAGGAAGTGCTCCAACTGGTCGTGGTGCACCCAGTGGCCAGCCTTGGGGATTGTCACCAGAGCAGGATTGCGGAAGGCTTTTGCGCGTTCACGATCTTTCTCCAGATCAACCGCCCAGGATTCGCTGCCCCGGAGTAGGAGAAGCGGGCAGGTAATACGTCCCCAGATTTCTTGGGCATCCGCCATATTGAAGCGATACGGTGAGCGGGCGCGGACATAGTTGTCAAACTTCCAGGTATGGGTTCCGTCCTCGTTGCGGTGGGTTCCATACACGGTCAGATGGTGGGCCTGCTCCGGGCTGAGGTGAGGATTGGCTTCACGCATACGTTCGACCGCCTCTTCCAGCGTCTTGTAGCGCTTTGGCAGGCGACCGGCGAACCCACGCATTTCATCGACCCAGTGTTGCATCCGCTCAAACGCGCTTTGCGGCTGCTCCTTGAGCATCTGTGGAGGGGGTCCCCAGCCCTCAATCGAGACGACCTTGGCCACTTTTTCGGGATACACACCTGCATACTGGAGCACGATACCACCGCCGAGAGAATGTCCAATCAACGTGACCGGAAACAAGTCGAGCTGAGCCAGCAACTGTGCAATATCGACGACATGGTCAATCATCGAGTACTCGCTGCCGCGAGCCCACTCCGAATCGCCATGTCCGCGTAAATCCGGGGCAACGATGTGATAGTCTTCGCGCAACGCCTGAGCGACCCAGTCCCAATTCCGACAATGATCCCGCCCGCCATGAATCAGAACGAGCAACGGCTTGTCAGGGTTGCCCCAGTCAACATAGTGCAGCTTGAGACGCTGCGAGTAGAAATAATGCGAGGTCGGTCCGAGAATGTGTTGTCCTGCCATGAGTGTCCCTTTCTCAGGGGGAGCCTTCAAACGCGGCCGGGTAGACAGTATATCGTCCAGCCGTGCTAATCCACAGTATGGCTGTGGTTCGTTTGTACTTTTTCGTCCCGAGCAAGAAGGACTGCGTCAGCATAGTTCGTCGCCAGAACCTCGTCGGATTCCATACATCCACCCCGTACCATGAGTCCGGAGGAAAACTCAGTTTGAGAACGCTACCGGGAGTGAGCGGATAATGCTATATCCGGTGGGCAACGCTAGCCCTGCTGTGAGAGTCGGGCTGAGACAGTAAAAGGAGCACATCGATGGAGACACGCTACGGAGATGTTGAAGTAAGCTTGGCCGATTATGTGGCAACCGCCGAGATTCAACGACCGCCAAACAATTTCTTTGATACGGCCCTCATCCAGTCCCTGGCCGATGCCTTTGAAGAGTTGGATAAAGAAACAGATTGTCGAGCTATCGTCCTTGCGGCAAACGGCAAGCATTTTTGTGCCGGGGCCAATTTCCATAGTGGCCAGGCAGAACGTGACCTGCGCGATGTCGAAACCGGTAATCCGCTCTACGCTCAAGCCGTACGGCTGTTTTCCTGTAAAAAGCCGGTTGTTGGCGCGATCCAGGGGGCGGCTATTGGGGGCGGCTTTGGCCTCGCGCTGGTGCCCGATTTCCGCGTGCTCTGCCCGGAAACGCGCTTTGCGGCAAACTTTGTCAAACTTGGCTTTCATCCGGGTTTCGGCCTGACCTATACCCTATCCCGTCTGATCGGCGAGCCACGCGCAAACCTGATCTTTCAAACCGGCAGGAGGATTGGCGGCGAAGAGGCCTATAGCTGGGGCTTGGGCGAGGTCCTGACTACAAAGGAGAACGTCCGCTCGGCGGCGCTGGATCTCGCCAAGGAAATCGCCGAGAACGCCCCCCTAGCCGTGCAGTCCGTGCGGGCAACCATGCGAGACGGCTGTGCGGCCGCAGTCAAAGCGGCGACAGATCACGAGTTTCGAGAGCAGCACCGACTCCAGCAAACGGAAGACCACAAAGAGGGCATTAAAGCCGTGGCTGAGCGGCGACCCGGCAATTTTGTGGGACGGTAGCCTCGGCCAAGAGCAGAGCGGGAACGTGATCCCGAGGGCGACCTGCTTCAAGCTGCAAGGCAGAGCGCGCCTTCGGGATGGGTCAGCGAGAGCGGCGTATCGGCGACCAGTATACACAGGGCGGGTCGTAGCCCGCTCTCGTCACCACGTATCAATACACGGTCGTTTTTTCTCTGTCCGGGGAACGGGCGGGGGCGAGGAGCGCAGGGCGGCCATAATCCAGCGTCGGGACTCGGCGGGGTCAATCACGTCATCAATCTCAAAATACGTTGCGGTGCTGAGCGCTTTGCCGCTTTCGTACATCTTGGCGACGAGCTGTTCGTAGAGTTCCTTGCGCTTATGCGGATCCGTTTCAGCCTCCAATTCTTTGCGGTACCCCAGCTTTACCGCGCCCTCCAGCCCCATGCCACCAAACTCGCCCGTTGGCCAGGACACCGCAAAAGCCGGAGCTTTGAAACTTCCCCCAGCCATCCCCTGCGCGCCGAGTCCGTACGATTTGCGCAACACGATGGTGAAGAACGGCACGGTCAGGCTCGCACCGGTCACAAACATGCGACAGCAGTGACGCACCAGCGCGGCCTTTTCGTACTCGGGACCAACCATATTGCCCGGTGTGTCGCACAGCATGAGAATGGGAATGTCAAACGCATCACACAACTGCATGAACCGCGTAGCCTTGTCCGCTGCGTCAGAATCAATGGCTCCCCCCAGATGTTTGGGGTTGTTGGCAATCACACCAACCGGGCGTCCCTCAATCCGCACAAAGGACGTTACCATGCCGATACCAAAATGCTTGCGGATTTCCAGCACGGAACCAGTGTCGGCCAGGATTTCGATTACATCGCGGACTTCATAGACGCGCAGGCGGTTCTCCGGCACGATATAACGCAACAGGCGTTGGTCGGCGCATTCCCACTCGGCGATTGGTCCTTGAAAATAGGAGAGATATTGCTTCGCCACCTGGACCGCTTCGGCTTCGTCTTTAACCGGGATATCCACCACGCCGTTCGGCACCTGTTCTTCCATCGACCCCACCTCTTCCGGCCGGAAGACACCCAGTCCACCCCCCTCAATCATGGCCGGGCCGCCCATGCCGATATTCGATCCTGCGGTCGCAATAATCACATCACAGCAGCCCAGAATCACTGCATTGCCGGCAAAACACCGGCCTGAGGTAATGCCGACCAGGGGCACCATGCCGCTGAGCTTGCCCCACAGGTAAAAGGCCGGTACGTCCAGCCCGGATGGACTCGACCAGTCGGTGTCGCCCGGACGACCGCCGCCACCTTCGGCAAAGAAGACAACCGGCAGCTTCCAGCGCTCGGCCAACTCAAACATACGATCTTTTTTGTAGTGATTCTTAAAGCCCTGCGTCCCGGCCAGCACAGTATAATCGTAGGAGATGACAATGCACTGCGCGGCTTTTTCGTCAAACAGGTCGCCATTGACCCTACCCACACCAGCGATCATGCCGTCCGCCGGGGTACGGCGGATTAGATCGTCCAACGAACGCCGCTGCCGTTGGGCCGCAATGACCATAGGCCCGTACTCGACATAGGTATCGGGGTCACAGATATCGTAGATGTTCTCACGTGCCGTGCGTTGACTGGTCTTCCGCCGCCGCGCAACCGCCTCGGGCCGGGCGGCGTCCATGCCCAGTTCATGCCGCTCAACAATCTCAGCCAGGTCTGGACGAATATAGTCGAGGTCAAGATCGGTCGCTTGTTCGACTGCCGTCACCTCCACCTCGGTCTCCTCGATAAAGGCAAGCGGATGGCCTTCAAAAACCGCGTCCCCCTGACCGACGGTCAGTTGGCGGATAATACCGCTCGTTTCCGCCGAGATCACGTGCTCCATCTTCATGGATTCCATGATGAGGAGTTGCTGGCCGACGTGCACCTCGTCTCCTTCACTGACAGCCAGACTGACAATGGTTCCCTGGAGGGGAGCCGGGACCGCGACGGTCCCGTCAGGACCGCTCACCTCGGCTGTTTGTCCGACCGAAGCTACGGCAACAGCAGCCGTCGAACCCGCGGACTTGCCGTGCTCAAGCACGGCCAAGGGATCAACACTATCCACCTTCACACCAGCCAACGTTGGGGTTTCTGACTGAGCCCGGTCGACATGGAAAAAGAAACGCTGATGATGGTCCGCCTGAACCAGCTCTGCACTGTGGTCTTCGACAAAGCGGGTATAGAGCTGGTTCTTCACAAAGTCCGGATGTCGTAAGAGGCTCTGTAAGAACGAGATGTTCGTGGCCACGCCTTCGATCTTGAATTCACACAGCGCCCGGTAGGTTCTGGTCACGACGTCGGAAAAATCAGAAGAGGGAGAAGAACCGATCAATTTGGCCAGCAGGGAATCGAAGCTTGGACTGGTGGTATAGCCGACATAACCGAACGTGTCGGTTCGCAGACCGGGACCCGACGGTACTTCAAACGCAGATAAGGTCCCACCCGACGGGCGTGGCGCACCGTCCGTCGCTATGGTCTCCATATTGATACGGACCTGCATGGCAAAGCCACGTGGCTCTGGAATACGTTCCTGAGTGAGTCCCAGGTCAGCGAGCGAGCTGCCACCGGCCAGACGTAATTGCGTCTTGACGAGGTCCACGCCGGTCACTTCCTCGGTGACGGTATGCTCAACTTGCAGCCGAGCATTGGCTTCAATAAAGGCAAATGTCGCGTTGTCGCTGCCGTGTTCCGTATCAACCAGAAACTCGAACGTACCCAGGCCGGCGTACTGCACCTCCTGAGCGAGTCGAACCGCGGCGGAACTCAAGCGCGTTCTGAGCGCAGGCGACAGCCCAGGCGACGGAGCGATTTCCACCAGCTTCTGGTTGCGGCGTTGGACGCTGCACTCACGCTCGCCAAGATGACTGACCGCGCCGGACCCGTCACCAATGACCTGGACCTCAATATGCCGCGCTCGGGGAATGAGTTGCTCGACATATACATCGCCATTACCAAACGCCGCGGTTGCTTCGGACTGACACCGCGCGTAAGCCGCTTCAAGATCATCGACCGTCTGCACCGCTCGCATACCACGGCCGCCGCCACCAGCTAGGGCTTTAAGCATCACGGCTCCATCGGCACCCAGAGATATCAGGAACTCTTTTGCCTCGTCCACACTCGTCGGACCGGACGTCCCCGGCAGGACTGGCACCTCGCATCTTTCAGCTAGGGCTCGGGCCTGTCCTTTGTCGCCAAACAGGACCAGCGTTTCGACCTGGGGTCCGACAAAAGTCCGCCCAGCCTCGGCACAGCGTCTGGCGAACTCCGCGTTTTCGCTCAGAAACCCGTAGCCGGGATGAATCGCATCGCAGCCCGCCTGCGTAGCCAGCGCAATAATCTGCTCGATATCGAGGTAGGCCGCGGCACCCCGGCCTTGGAGCGGCAGTGCTTCGTCGGTCTTTTGGGTATGGAGCGACTGCCCATCATCTTCGGAGAAAATAGCAATGGTCCGTATGTCGAGTTCGGCAGCCGCGCGGGCGATACGGATAGCAATTTCCCCTCGATTGGCGATCAAAAGACTCGTCAGGCCCATACACCTTACCTTCTGATTGGACGGGTTGTGTCAAATGGGCTGAAGGAGCGCTTCACATCCCAGCCCTAGGAAAGAGGCTCGCCGTTCGGGCGAGCACATAAACTGTCGAAAAAACGGTCCAGGAGAGTCTCTCTCCCCTGTCTCCCGTTCTTTGACATCCCTACTCCTTGGCTTTTTTTACCGCCTCGGTCAGCTCGGGTACGGCCTTGAAC
This sequence comes from Candidatus Binatia bacterium, assembly GCA_022826945.1. Classification (GTDB taxonomy): domain Bacteria; phylum Desulfobacterota; class Binatia; order Bin18; family Bin18; genus Bin18. The sequence continues at coordinate 104,036 of JAJDTY010000080.1, read as the reverse complement.
AGGTCCGCGACCAGGCCGTAGTCAGCCACGTTGAAAATCGGGGCGTCAGGATCTTTATTCACCGCCACAATGACTTTTGAGTCCTTCATGCCAGCTAAGTGCTGAATCGCGCCGGAAATCCCCACCGCAATATACAACTCCGGCGCCACGACTTTCCCGGTCTGCCCAACTTGCAGATCGTTGGGGACAAAACCAGCGTCAACCGCCGCCCGACTGGCACCCATGGCCGCGTTCAGCTCGTTCACCAAAGGCTCCAGATAGGTTGTAAAATTCTCGCCCGACTTTAGTCCGCGCCCGCCAGACACCACGATGCTGGCCTCCGTCAGGTTGGGCCGGTCGGATTTAGTTTCATTAAACTCAACAAACTGCATTTTGGTCGCGTCTGCTTCGAGGCTGACGCTAACCTGTTCCACCGCAGACTGCTCTCCTGGTTGAGCAGCGTCAAATGCAGTACTGCGGACAGACACGACCTTGATCGTGTCCGCAAGCGTCACGGTGGCCATGGTATTCCCGGCATACATGGGCCGCTGCAATGTGCCATCGTCATGAAAGCTCACCACATCGCTGGCCATGCCCACTCCCAGCCGGGCTGCCACCCGCGGCAACAGGTCTTTACCCACCGCCGTGGCCGTCGCCACCACCAACGTGACCTCGTTTGCCTGTACGAGTTGTTCGAGCGTGGCAGCATAAGCATCCGCGAGATAGTTTTCGAGCACCGTATCATTGACGGCCAAGACCTTTGCCGCCCCATAGCCTGCCGCTTCCTGGGCGGCGACAGCGGTGTCCGAGCCCAAGACGGCCACGAGCACGTCGCCACCGAGTTTACTCGCCGCATCTTTACCGGCTTGAATGGCAATCAGCGAACTCTTGGGGACGCGCCCTTTTTGAGTTTCCGCAAAAACAAGTATATTTCCCATTATTCTCGTCTCCAGATGTCATCGCACAGCGCAGCAGCGTTAGATCACTTTCGCCTCGTCATGCAGCAGACCAATCAACTCTTCCACGGTCTCGACTTTTTTGCCCGCCTCTTTCTGGGTTGGCGGTTCAAGGCTATTGATCGTCAAGCGGGGAGTAATATCAGCGCCGAGACCTGCCGCGGCGACTTCTTTGATCTCTTTTTTACGCGCCTTCATGATACCGGGCAGAGAGGCGTAGCGGGGTTCGTTGAGCCGTAAATCAGAGGTAATAATACCGGGCAGGGCAAAGCCGATTGTTTCCAGTCCACCGTCCACTTCGCGCGTGACCTTGACGGCTTGCTGGTCATCGGACAGCACGACTTCAGAGGCAAAGGTCGCTTGAGGCCAGCCTAACAGCGCCGCCAGCATCTGGCCGGCCTGATTAGCATCGTCATCAATCGCCTGCTTGCCCATCAGGACGAGTTGAGGATTTTCTTCTTCAACAATTTTGGCCAGGATCCGGGCGACGGCCAAGGAGTCCAAATCTTGGTCACAGCCAACCAAGATAGCCCGATCAGCACCCATCGCCAGCCCGGTCCTGAGTTGCTCGGTCACCACGCTGTCGCCAATACTGACTAACACTACCTCACCGGAGCCCAGTTTTTCCTTGATGCGCAAGGCTTCCTCAAGCGCGATCTCATCAAACGGGTTGATGACATATTTGATATTATCCGTCTCAATGCCCGATCCGTCAGATTTCACACGGATCGTTGTCTCCGGGTCAGGAACCCGTTTGACCGTCACAAGTACTTTCACCAGTGTTTTCCTCCTGTCATAAATTGCGCAAGTATGGCTCGCTTCAGGTGCGGCCCCTAGTTCAACGCTTCGCACCCTGGCTGTCAAGCAGGCACGATCAGACCGTCAGGAGGAGCTATGCGCCCTCCGACCTGCCAGCTCAAGAAAGCGGATGACCAAGGCGGCTGGAGAGCTCTTTCCCCGCCTGTATTGTCAAAGGGGCTAGCTCTTGCTCAAGCCGTTCGAACCCAATCCGATAGGCAGGACCGCTGACCGCCAAGCTCCCGACGACCGTACGGGTATAATCTCGGATCGGCACGGCCACCGTCCGTACATCGGTCAAGTGCTCTCCGTTTTCAAGCGCATAGCCTTTCTGGGATACCTCTTTGAGTTGGGCTTCTAACAGCGTACGGTTGGTAATGGTTTGCTCGGTGTGCGTCTGGAGCGAATCGAGCAGGGAACGCTGGACCTCTTCCCTGGTCTCAAAGGCTAAATGGACTTTCCCCGCAGCCGTGCAGTGCAGCGGCAGGCTCTCCCCAATATGCGAGACGATGCGAACGGCCTGGTCGGGTTCAACCATGTCAACCGGCACGACTTTTCCCTGCCGCATCACGGTCACATAGGCCGTCTCACGACAGGCTTGGACGATCCCGCTCAGGACCGGCTTGGCTTGTTGCAACAGCCCCATGTGTTGGATATAGGTCTGCCCGAGTTGCAGACATTTTGTGCCCAGACGATAGTTCTCGGTCGAACGATTTTGTTCGATATAGCCGCGTGATTCCAATGTTGCTAGGATTCGGAAGACGTTATTTTTGTGCAGGGTGAGTCGTTTACTCAATTCGGTCACACCGAGTTCCGCATCAGTATGGAATTGCTCAAGAACGTCGAGGGCATGGGCGACCGCCTGGATAATATAATTGCTTTTTTCTCGTCGCACCACGGTATCTCCTTAGCCAGAAACAAGAACAGTTTTCTAATGGAAAAACTGTTCTAATTTAAACCCCATTCGATTGTCAACAGAGTTATAAAATTGTTCTGTAGGGATTTTCGACGTGAGCGCAGCGTCTTCCTTCACGATTCTCAACCCGAACGGCACATTTCCAGTGGTGCTCACCTGTGAACACGCATCATACGCACTCCCGCCTGAATACGGGACGCTCGGGATTCCTCCTGACGAGTTGCAGCGGCATATTGGCTGGGACATTGGCGCGGGGGCGGTTGTTCAAGAGATCATACAACGTATTGATTCTACAGCTATTTTATCTCAATACTCACGTCTCTTGATTGACTGCAACCGTTCCCTGTCAGACGATGACCTCATTATTCCCGAGAGCGATGGCACGCGCGTTCCGGCTAATATGCATCTGACCGAGGTAGAGAGACAGCGACGCATTACGCAATTCTACCAACCCTATCATACAGCTATTGACCACGTGCTGACGCAGAAAATTCCCCCGCCCGTCTTGCTGCTCAGCGTTCACAGCTTTACCCCGGTCCTTGGTGAGAAGAAAAGATCGTTTGATTTAGGTATTCTGTTCAACCGCTATGAAGCCCTTGCTCAGGAATTCGGGCAACGGCTGAGCCATACCGGCTACCGGGTGCGCTATAACGAGCCCTACTCCGGTTATGATGGTCTTATCTTTAGCGCCCGGAATCATGGTGAGCGTCAGCATCTCGTCTATCTCGAAATCGAAATCAATAATGGCTTATTGCTGGACAGGACGAGTCTTGCTGCAATGGGTCACAAGCTGAGCCACGTGCTGAAGGACGTATTTCTGCCACGCTGAAATCACTCCAAAGAGAGTCGAACGGACGTACGGAAAGGAGAACCCACATGCGTATCATTCTCATCGGTCAAGCCGCCTTTGCTTCAAGCTCACTCGATAAGCTCCGGGACAAGGGGCAGGACATCCTGGCGGTGTTCTGCCCCCCGGACAGAGTCGAAGGAAAGTTTGATCCTGTCAAAAAGCGGGCAGGGGAACTCGATATTCCCGTGTATCAACATCGCTCCATGAAGGGCCCCGAGATCCTGGAGAAATTTCAAGAACTCGACGCTGACCTCGCCGTATTGGCGTTTGTGACCCAAATCGTTCCGCCTCCAGTATTCAACGCGCCCAAACTCGGCAGCATCTGTTTTCACCCGTCACTCTTACCCAAGTATCGTGGTGGGAGTGCGATTAACTGGACCTTAATCAATGGTGAGAAAAGGACTGGCATCTCCTGGTTCTGGGTAGACGAAGGCATTGATACCGGTCCGATACTGATCCAAAAAGAAGTCGATATTGGCCCAGAAGATACAACCGGGACTCTGTACTTCAACAAACTCTTCCCGCTCGGCATTGAGGCCGCTGGTGAAGCGATCGATCTGATTGAAGCCGGCAATCCGCCGCGTATTGTCCAAGACGAATCCCAGGCCAATTACGACCCGTTATGTCGAGATGAACATTCGGGTATTGACTGGTCCCGGCCAGCCCAAGCCGTCTTTGATCATATTCGCGGGTGTGACCCGCAGCCCGGCGCATCGACACTCTGGCAAGGACAGAAAATTCGTCTATATGACTGTCGTCTGGAGCCGTCTAACGGATCAGCAACACCGGGACAAGTGGTTGCTCTTGGGGGGGGGACTGTCAGTATTGCCCTGAACGGTGGCACGGTCGTGGTCAAAAAGCTCCGCGGTGAGCCGGGCAAAATCGCCGCCGATGAGCTCGCCGGACATATTGGGCTTCGGGTAGGTTCCCAGCTCGGCTGAGAGCACATCCACTGGGCTTACTCTGCTTCGATGGGCTCAAGCTCGACCAGGACCTGACCAAGTTCGACGAGGTCTCCGTCGGCCACATGAATGGTAGCCACACGGGCATTCCCTTCGGCCGTCAGTGCATTCTCCATTTTCATTGCTTCGAGAAGCACGAGAGTTTGGCCGTCTTCGACAACCTCGCCTTCGACGACTTTGACGGCGAGAATTTTCCCTGGCATGGGGGAGCGAACCTCAGGCTCAAAGCTCCCCCTCGTCCCCCGCTGGCGGGTTCGGTCGTGCTTGGGAGGGGTGTGATTGAATTCGTAGGTCCGCCCCTCGATGGATATCAGGCTGCGGTCACCATCCCGGACCACATGGGCGTGTAAAGGATGACCGTCAACAAGGAAGGTGACCGTCCCATCCCGGATAGCGACCACGTGTGCCGGTTGCTGAGTCTGGCCGTTCCAGACAAGCTCGTACAGATCGTCGCTCTCGCCGTGCTGGTTATATTCCAGCGCCAGTTCTTCACCCGCGACATAGAGTAAGGTCTTCATTTCAGGTGTCGTTTCAGAATAATTCGGGTATCAGGAGCCGAGGCGCCAGCCACCAAGCTGTCGCCATGGAGTCGAGGAGTCCTGCGAGGGCAAAGCGGTCTGTCCGTCACCGTTTCTATATGGACCACGGTGCAGGCTGGCGGCCAAGGCAGCAGCAAGCATATGCGGCTGCTCGCCAGGCTGCCAGTTCGGAAAATACTCGGACAGAAAGCCGGTATGGGTATCGCCAGCGGCAAAGGCAGGGTGGTCCATGAGATCAATTAAAAAAGGCAGATTGGTCGTGAGGCCCAGAATTGCCGTTTGACGAAGAGCCCCGGCCATACGTCTGCGGGCTTGTTCGCGGTCCGCTCCCCAGGTCGCAATCTTGGCAATCATGGGGTCGTAGTATATCGGGACCTCGGTCTGCGACTCGACTCCGGAATCGACCCGTACCCCCGGCCCCTGGGGCGCATGCCAGGCCAGGACATGTCCGGGCGACGGCAGAAACCCATGAGCAGCATCTTCCGCGTACAGGCGGCACTCAAGGGCGTGGCCGTTCCGGCGGATGTCTTCTTGCCGGAAGCCCAGCGTTTCCCCGGCGGCAATCCGGATTTGTTCCCGCACCAGGTCCAGACCGGTCACCCACTCGGTAATCGGATGCTCAACTTGGAGGCGGGCGTTGACCTCCAGAAAATAGAAGTTCCCGTCGTTGTCGAGGATGAATTCGACGGTTCCGGCATTGTCATAGCCAGCCGCCCTGGCCACGGTCAGTGCGGCCTTGGTCATCTCCTGCCGCAGGGACTCGGACACGGCTGGCGAGGGAGTCTCTTCGACTATTTTCTGATAGCGGCGCTGAATGGAGCACTCCCGTTCGCCAAGATGGACGATATTCCCGGCAGTGTCACCCAGAATTTGGACTTCCACATGGTGTGGGCGTTCGAGAAAACGCTCGACATAGACCGTGCCTTCGGCAAAGGCCGCTTCGGCTTCGCGCTGCGCCGCAGACAAGGCCTCAACCAACTCGGCTTCCTCGCGCACAATGCGCATTCCTTTCCCTCCCCCACCCGCAGCCGCTTTAATCAGAAGGGGGTAACCGAGGGTCGCGACTTGCTCACGTACAGCCTCGGGGTCGGTCGCCGGGTCTTCAAGCGCGGGAATCACCGGAACACCGAGCTGAGCCACTGTCCGGCGCGCAATAATCTTGTTGCCAACCGCAGACAGGGCATCCGGAGCAGGACCGACAAAGGTCAGGCCGGCATCAGCCACGGCCCGAGCAAAGATCGCATTCTCCGATAAAAACCCATATCCCGGATGGATCGCGTCCACCCCGGTCTGACGGGCCGCGGTCAGGATGGACTCCACGTTAAGGTAGCTCTCGCTTGCCTGAGCCGGCCCCACGCACACGGCCTCGTCCGCCGCATACAAATGGGGTGAAGAACGGTCAGCCTCTGAGTACACAACCACTGTCGCAATACCCATTTCGCGACAGGTCCGGGCGATACGAGTGGCGATCTCGCCTCGATTTGCAATGAGTATTTTTGAGAACACAGTGATCTGGGTGCCTCCGCAACGTTGTCAGGATGCAGGAGCGGGCGAAGAGTGAACGTGTCCTCCAATCAGACATGGACACGCTTCCTCTTCGTTTCCTGTACCGGACTTAGGCGTTCACGCCTTTTTCCTCAGCGTGGATCTTTTGATACTTGCGGTAATCATAGCCCGTTGCCATCGTGAGGAGCATCTGGTCCATCCCACCGCTCCGCTCCCGGCGGAGGATTCTGAGACGGTGAAAGAATTCCCGATAATCCTTATTCACGCGCCGTTTTTCATCCATATGACGAAAGAAAAAATCACGTAGACGGGTCAGGGTAAAGCGGAAGGCGGAAAAACGGAGCTCATTCGGAAAGGCGTCCCACTCGGCCAGCGACAGCGTACGTTCGGACTGATAGCCGTCAAGGAGGGCGTTGAACCGACCGATATGGTAGCGCTCCTCGTGATAGCACATGGCGTTTACGGCAGTTGCCAGGTCGGCAATAAACTTTCCAAAACAGGCCGCTTCAAAGTCGAGCACCCCAACCACTCTTCCACCACGAAACAGGACGTTATCAGGAAAGAGGTCACCGTGGATCATACCTTTTGGTAGCTTTTCTTCCCGATATTCTTCCTGATGGGCGATTTCATCATCCAGAACGTGACCAATATGCTTCAGATGGACCGCAATCCGGCCACGCAGACTTTGATAGATGCTACGTACACGATCAAAGGCAAACCGATTTCTGATCGGGGTATCATATTCCTGGCCAATGAGATGGAGCCGAGCCAGGGTCTGTCCAATCTTTTCTATATGGTCAGTGGTGAGCGTTGCGGCCGAGAAGTCTTTACCGGCCAGATGACGATAGATGGAGACCGCTTTCTTTTCGTAGTGCTGGAGATAGGACCCATTTTTATCAGCCACCGGCCGTGGGCACGGAAAGCCATGTTTACGCAGGAAGAGCAGAAAGTCGACTTCACGCTGCACATCGCTGGTGTCTTTGACCTCATCGATCCGCAGAATGAATTTCCCCTTCGCGGACTCAAGGCCATAATGGGTGTTCACCGACCCGGCAGAAATACCATGAATAGTTGACAGACGCCCTAATCCATAGTCTTTGACGAGACGATTAACGGCTTTGCGGTCAAGGACGGTGTAGACAGCCATGCAGACTTCTTCGGACATGGACCTCACTTTTTTCCACTCCATCCTCGCACTGTCCGGATGGATAATCATATTATTGACACTGGGGTTTTGTCAAGAAAAACTGACTGAATGTCCATTCAGAATAAGAAAAGCGAGGGTTCTTACGGCACAGTTTGGATTTGCGGAGGCTGAATATCTGTACCCGTCCTCCCCGTTTCCAGTTGGCGGACAACGGTGAGGCTGGCGTCAGACAGCAGGCTAACTTGGAGTCCCGCATATATTGGTGGATAGGTCCGCAGGGTCTGACAAGCGCGCGTGAGCAGTTTGAGAGCGCCGGGGTATTGAGCGCTGGAGAGCTTGAGGTAACCGGCGGCCAACTGCACAAGCCCCTGGACAAAACGTTTCTCTTCGCCAACCGTCTCATTCCAGAGCGCTTCCCAGATTTCATGCGCTTCAAAGAAATGGCCCGCGTTAAAAGCCGCCACTCCGCGTAACAACAGACGACGGGACATACTCTACTCTCTGTCCTGTTTGTCGAAGCACTCTTCAGCGTCGGGAGGATCCACAAGCGCAATTTTAATATCCATCACGTTTGTTCCTGTTGAGCCTGGGCGAAATAAGTCACCGAGAACAGAAAAGAAGGTGTAAGTGTCATTATTACGCAGGAATCGAGCGGGATCGAGATTTTTACGACGCGCTCGACCCAGCGTCCGGCCGTCCACAAAGGCTCCGGCAGCGTCGGTCGGACCATCTATGCCGTCCGTTCCCGCACTCAGCAGGCTCCACCCGGCTTCCCCGGCGAGTTCCTGGGCGACAGCCAGCGCAAACTCTTGATTGCGCCCTCCTTTCCCAGTGCCTCGGACCTGTACCGTTGTCTCGCCACCAGCCAGCAGACACGTCGGGCCAGAGCAGTGCTGACGAACGGCACGCAGAGTTTGGGCAAAATTATGTCCGGCCACGAGTGAGTCATCAGCGAGAGGTTGAGCAATCAGGTGAGAGCGTAGCCCTCGGTGCGCGGCAGCCTCGCGGACAGCCTGCAACGCTAGGTGATTCGACCCAATCAGCATATTGTGGACGCGAGAGAAGAGCGAGTCTCCGGGTTTTGGCGTCTCAGGTATGCTCCCGCGGACGCCTTGCTGCAGATGTGTGCACACGGACTGGGGGAGCCGCGGTGCGATGCCGTACTGCTCCACCACCCGCCACGCGTCCATAAACGTCGTGGGATCAGCGACGGTCGGGCCTGAGCCGATCACACTCAGATCGTCACCAATCACGTCCGACAGAATCAGACTGACCACAGTCGCGGGCTGCGCGTGGTGTGCGAGCCAGCCGCCTTTTACCTGGGATATATGTTTGCGTACGGTGTTCAGCGCCAGGATATCCGCCCCACATTCCAACAAGACAGCATTGGTAAGGGTCTTGTCCGAAAGCGTCAGCCCGACCGCGGGACGCACAAGCAGGCTGGAGGCTCCGCCAGTCAGACACACCAGGACGAGGTCGTGGGGTTGGACCTGGGAGAGGCTCTCCACAAGCACTTGGGTCGCGGACTCACTGCCCGGTCCGGGCAATGGATGCTCTCCTTGCACAACCCGTATTCCAGGTAGGGACAGGTCGGACACCGCTTGCTCGCTCGGAATGATGACACACCCGCCAATGCGCCTCGGACCGAGCACGGGCATTAGCGCCTGGGCCATACTGCCTGCCCCCTTCCCTGCCCCAATCAGGAAGAGGCGACCCGTCAGAGTGAGCGTCAACGCATCAGCGGCCTCGAAGAGGGAACGTGCCCCCCAATCATCTAAAAAAGCTGGATACGTTCCCTCTTTGTCCCGTGGCCGAACGAGCAGCTGTTCCTTTTCAATCGTAACAGTCTGTGGGATCAGATGGCGTGGATGAACCGCCTCAATGGCCGTCCGAAAAAGCGTAGTGAGGAGCGTGTGGTCGTCGGGTCGCATCTCATCACTGCGGGCCGACAGAGGGAGTGCCTTGCGCAGGCAACCAAAATAGACCGAGGAAAAAGACGGGGCTGATTTTACCCGTCGTCCAGATCAACCAAGTTGGACCGACCGAATCCACCCCCGTCATCAATACGGCGCTGAAAGCGCGCTTCCTTTTCGCGTTCCTCTTGACAGGCGACACATAGTCTGGTGAACGGCAACGCTTCAAGGCGTGCTTGGGCGATCTCTTCTTCGCAGTCTTCGCAAATACCGTATTCGCCCTCTTCGATCCGCTCCAGTGCGTTTTCTATGGCTTGCAGTTTATCTCGATCACGGTCACTCAGGATCAGATGGATTTCTCGTTCGCGCTCCTCGCTGGCGAGATCGTAGGTATCCATTCCTTCGTCCAGTTCACTCTCTTTACCCTCTCGAATCTCTTCGTCAAGCTGCATCAGGATTTGCTGCTTTTGGCCAGCGAGCGTCGTCCGCATTTTTTTGAGGAACGTTTTTCTCATGACGCCTTCTCCAAAGAGTCAACGTGTCCAGCTTTATTTGGATGAGTGGAGGGCACGCCAACTCTTTTTCACCACGGTCGAGATAAAAAGGACAGACACCTTAGGGAGAAGCGGCTGCCAAGTCAAGAGCTATGGGCGTTTGCAGCGGCTGTTCGGGAAGACAGCGCGCTTGCAGGTCATAGCCGGACGCCCCGGTAATCCGGACGCGGACCATGTCGCCGCTGTCAGCCAGGCACTGTTCCAGGAAGACGATGCCATCGATATCCGGAGCCTGGCACTGCATTCGTCCCCACCAGCGGCCGTGATCGTCCTGACCACAGACGAGTACCGATCGTTCCTCACCCACCAGCGCGCTATTTTTTTTACGCACGACCTCGGCCTGACAGGCCATCAATTTATGCCAGCGTTCCTCCTTAATCTCTTCGCTAACTTGGTCGGTCATTATGCCCGCAGCCGTCCCTTCCTCCTGGGAATAGCGAAACACCCCCACGTGATCGAGTTTCGCCTCGGTCACGAAATCGCACAGTTGTCGAAAATCCTCCTCTCGCTCACCAGGGAAGCCTACAATAAAAGACGAGCGTACAATCACACCGGGAATAGCGTCCCGAATCCGATCCAATACACGGCGAATGCCGTCCCCGCTTTTCTCCCGCTTCATCCGCCTCAACATCCGGTCGCTGATGTGCTGGAGGGGCATATCAATATACGGACACACCTTTTCTTCCGCGGCAATGAACTTTAACAGGGATTCATCGAGATAATTCGGATAGCAATACAACAGCCGAATCCAGTCCAGCCCCTCAACATGCACGAGGGATTTGAGCAGGGCGAGCAGAGTCGTCCCATCACGGCGCTCTCGCCCGTAGGCGGTCAGGTCTTGCGCAATGAGATTGATTTCTCGCACCCCTTGCGCAACCAGTCCGGTGGCTTCGGCCACGAGAGAAGCAATCGGCCGACTTTCCTGTAAGCCACGAATTTTCGGAATAATACAAAAGGCGCATTTATGGTTGCAGCCTTCGGCAACCTTGAGATAGGCGGAGTAAAAATGGGTGGTCGGGATACGCGGAACGGTATGATCCGGCAGGACATGGGAGGCCCCCAGATACAGGGTGGGACCATCAAGCACGCGCTGCTTCTGTGCCAATATCTCGGTGATCCGCAGAAACTCTCCCGTTCCCACAAAAACGTCCACTTCGGGTAGGAGTTCGCGCAGTTCCCGGCCATAACGCTGAGCGAGACAACCGGTCACAATGAGCTGTTTCTCGAATGAGGAAACATGTCTAGCTTTGTCTGAGAGGATACGTTTCCTCTTTGTCCCCGTCGCCTTATAGGCCGCCAGATCCAAGATCGTCTCAATCGACTCCTCCTTGGCCTCGTCGATAAAGCTGCACGTATTGACCATCAGGACCCCGGCCTGTTCCGGGTCGAGGCTTAGCGTATAGCCCGCATCCGCCAGCAGGCCGAGCATGACCTCGCCGTCCACGAGATTTTTAGGGCAACCCAGATTCACCAGATACACGGACTTATCCGGGCCGGACCGGGCCTCACTCGTCATCTTTACGATCCTTACGCTGCTGCAAGAAACGCTGAAGTTCTTCAGCCATATCCTTGCCGTTGGCATGCCCATTGCCGTTGCCGTGTCCGTTGCCGGCTTTGTCCTGCGCAGCGGGCTCCGTTTCCAGCCCCTCTTCCTGCTCCTGTTCTTCCAAGCGTTTGACGTAGGCGGCCAGGTTGGGGTTTTCGGTAATCGCCTTGGCGACCTGTGCGTCAAACTCCGCCGCGCCTGTCACCAGCTCGGTGGTATCCAGGGCGAATTGGAGAAAGGACTCAAGACGGCTGACGAGAGCCAGGGCTGCCTTGGGGTTTGGAGAAGCGGAAATATAGTGCGGTACGTTGGCCCAGAAACTGATGGACGTCAATCCAGCCTGACGGCAGGCATCATTCAGCACCCCCACGATGCCCGTTGGCCCCTCGTAACGGGACTGGGTGAGTTGGAGTTGCGTCGCAATATCGGGGTCGCTGCTAAATCCAACCACGCGTACCGGCCTGGAATAGGCCACATCGGCCAAGAGCGCCCCGAGGGTAATCACGAGGCGCACCCCACACTGCTTGGCAACATCCAGACAGGCCGCTGAATACGCCTTCCAGCGGAGATGCGGTTCAATGCCCTGACCCAGGACCATGCTGCGCTTGAGCTGCTCTGCGCTCGTCGCAAAGAATTCATTGGCCGGCCAGCGAATCTCGCGGTAGAGCCCGTCTCGCAGGCGCACGTGGGGCCGAACCTCACTGAAATTATAAAATTCTTCAGGGTCGATCGTCGCGAAACGCTGTGCCTGGAGGCGCTTGATGAGGAACTGCGTGGCATGCGTCGCCGCGCTACCGGCATCGTTCCAGCCGGCAAAGGCGACAATCAGGACAGGGTCGTTTAGTTCCGGAATTCGTTCAATCGTCAACGCGTTCATGGTCTCCCCCTAGAGGCGCTTACCCCTTGATCTCAGGCAAGGACAGGTCGCAGGAGTGTACCTGCTTCCCGGATGATTGCCAAGAGATTACGCTGGTCTCGCCACCCGGTTCGCGGACCGAGAACGGTCGAGACCATTACTCGGCTGCCGTCGACTGTTGGAGCAGATAGGCTTCGATAAACTGATCGATATCGCCATCCAGGACCGCGTCTGTATCCCCGACCTCCACGTTGGTGCGATGGTCTTTGACCATCCGGTAGGGATGAAGGACATACGAGCGAATCTGACTTCCCCAGGCAATATCCTTTTTGCTTTTATGTAGGCCCTCCATCTTCTCCTTTTGTTTTTCCATCTCCAGCTCGTATAAACGGGCACGGAGAATTTTCATCGCCATGGTTCGATTCCGATGTTGGGACCGTTCATTCTGACACGCCACCACGATCCCACTCGGGATGTGGGTCAGACGGATCGCGGAGTCGGTTTTGTTGACGTGCTGTCCCCCAGCCCCACTGGCCCGGTAGGTATCAACGCGCAAATCTTCAGGACGGATATCAACTTCGACAGCTTCATCAATATCCGGATAAACAAAAACAGAGGCAAAGGAGGTATGCCGCCGGGCATTGGCATCAAACGGCGAAATTCGAACGAGCCGATGAATGCCCGCCTCCGCCCGCAGATAGCCGTAAGCGTAGGCCCCCTCAACGGTAAAGGTCGCACTTTTTACCCCCCCGCCTTCACCAAGCAGGTGTTCAGCCATCTCTACGCTATAGCTGCGGCGTTCCGCCCAGCGCAGATAGAGTCGGAGGAGCATATCGGCCCAGTCCTGGGCTTCGAGACCACCGGCGCCGGGGTGGAGACTGACGATGGCACTCTGCCCATCGTGTTCTCCGCCCAGCATCCACTGCAACTCTGCCCGACTCACGATCGTTTCAAGCTCGGGCACCGTCCGTTCGACTTCTTCAACCGCCTCGGCGTCTCCGGCTTCGGCCAGTTCCAGAAAGAGCAGCGCGTCAGATACGGTCTGGGTCTGCTTTTTCCACTCCGTTACCGTGTCGAGTAAGCTTGCTCGCTCCTTGAGGATGGCTTGCGCCTTCTCCTGATCTTGCCAAAATCCGTCGGCCAGCGTTTGTTCTTCCAGTGCGGCGGCACGGGCTTCCTTATCCGGGATGTCAAAGATGCCTCCCAAGACTCTCAATGCGTGCGCTCAACTCATGTAATTTTTCTCTGATTTCTGCCAGCATCTCCGCCTCCTCCGTTTCGCTTAACGAATAATACAATTATCCCTATGTAGCCTAGCATAACGAGCGTCCCGACGACGCACAACGTCACAAACCAATCACCGTACTGGGTATAGAAGGAGGTCACGTGAGGCCAGGCAAGCTGGTCGGCAATAAAGGTGGTCTCCAGGAGCGCGGTTTGGGCCTGAATCTGTCCATCAATATGCACGATGGCTGAGATCCCGGTATTTGCGGACCGCACCAGGGGCACTCGATTCTCGACGGCCCGCATGGCCTCCATGGCCAGATGTTGATAGGGAGCCGAAGTCTCTCCAAACCAGGCATCATTGGTCACATTGATCAGCAGCCGCGCACCATTATGAACGAAGCGACGCGCAAGGTCAGGGAACACACCCTCATAGCAGACGAGTACGCCAAAAGTCTCAAAGGCATCAACGTGTCCAGCTTTGTCATCCGGGTGGAGGACAGGTCGACTCTTTAGGGGAAGAGAAAAAACGGTCGGCGTCGTCCCTGGCGCAAAGTCGCCTATCCCTTCCACCCATTTATCCAGAAAGAAGAGTACACTGTCTTGAAAGGGGATGTATTCGCCAAAGGGGGTAAGGATCATCTTGTCATAATGCCCCAGAATCGTCGTGTCCGGAGACAGGAGATAGGCCCGGTTGAACAGCGTGAGTTCCGTATCATCGACTCGAAAGGCAGGGCTCCCAAACAGGATGGGCGTGTTGGTGTCTTGGGCCAAGTCTAGCAGCCGGCCACGGTAGGTCACCTCGGACTGAAAGAAAAATGGCACTGCTGCCTCCGGCCAAATAACCAGGTCGGTTGCTTGTTCCGTGATCTGACGCGTGAGTTGCTCATAGCGGGCGATGGTGACTTCTTGGTAATCAGGATCCCATTTTTGATCCTGAGCGATATTCCCCTGGGCGATCCCAACGTGCAGCGTATGGGTCGTGGGTAGCGCAGCCAACTGACTGCGACGCCAGTTTCCCCAGCCCCACAATCCCGCGATCACCAGGAGTAGAACCAGCACCAAGCGCCCACGGCCCTGACGGGAAAAAACGAGAAAGAGAACAGCATTGCCAAAGATCACCAGCGCCGACAGCCCGTAGACACCAGTGTATTCGACAAACTGAATCAGGTTTACGAAGTTGTATTGTGAATAGCCCAGACTGACCCAGGGAAATCCAATAAAAAAGAACGAGCGAACCCATTCCAGGGCGACCCAGAGCATGGGTCCGAATACGAGGAGTGACCAACCGCTGTTGTGCGGCCGGCTCTTGTGATAGACACACAGGCCGACAGCAAAGACTCCGGTGTATGCTGATAAAATGGCACACATCAGGAGCAACGGACCGACGGCAATAATATGAGGAATATTGCTGTACAGGCCTATCGTATCGACGACCCAATACAGCGTACAGAGATAAAACCCCATACCGGCAATCCAGCCAAGGCTGAAAGCACGGCGTAGCGTCTGCCCCTGCGTCATCCAGAGTAGCGGGATAAAAGCAACCCAGGCCAGAATATTCCAATCGACTTTCGGAAAGGCCAGGGCAAGCAGAACACCGCTTACACCGGCGAGCGGAATGGGCCACAAACGCTGCATACAGACGCAGCCTAGCCTGACTCTCCCAGCCTGGAAAGGCCAACAAGCGTAAACGTGTCCTCCAAACACACGAGAGCTAGACATGCCGCCGGTCCCGGTTTCAAGGCGGTCTGTTTTACGACTTCAGCCTTTGTCGCGCTTATCGATCATGATCTTGCAACAGGACCTTCAGCTCACGCTCTTTTCGGCGCATGCGGACGGCTTCGCTGTCCGACACTTCGTGGTCGTAGCCGAGCAGGTGCAGAATGCCGTGGATGAGCAGGGCGCGCAGTTCGTCGGTAAAGGCGCGTTTGCGCTGCCGGGCCTGCCGACGGGCGGTATCGATCGATATGACCACGTCGCCCAGAAGAGTCGGACAGCGTTCATCGGCCAGCGGAAACGACAACACGTCCGTTGGCCGGTCTTTGTGCCGGTACTGCCGATTCAGTTCATGGATGGTCTGATCCGTCACGAAAGCCAGACTCAGCTCGGCCTGTTTCAACTTCAGATGACGCAGGATCGTTTGGCTCCAGCGGCGAATCTGGGGCCGGCTCAGACCCGGCACCGTGCCGCTGATGTCTACGCTCAGACCGGGCCTGGAGGCGATTGCGGCGGAGGGTACGACTTTCTTGGTTGCGGCGCTCCTGGGCTTCTTGGGCGCGTTCATAGGCAGTAATCACATCCTGAACAAGACGATGGCGGACCACGTCTTTTTCCGTGAAAAGCGTAAATTGGATCCCATCAACATCGCGCAGAATGTGCCGGGCCTCTTTTAAGCCTGAGCGCGTCCCGGCGGGGAGATCGATTTGGGTGATATCGCCGGTGATCACGGCTTTCGACCCATAGCCCAGTCGGGTGAGGAACATTTTCATTTGCTCGCGGGTCGTATTCTGCGCTTCGTCCAATATGACAAAGGAATCATTAAGCGTCCGGCCCCGCATGAATGCCAGCGGAGCCACTTCAATCACGCCGCGCTCAATCATTTTTTGGGCGCGATCAAAGTCAACCATGTCGTGCAGGGCATCGTACAAGGGCCGCAGGTAGGGATTAATTTTTTCGGCCAGATCGCCCGGCAGAAAACCCAGCTTCTCCCCGGCCTCGACCGCAGGCCGGGTGAGGACGACCCGACTCACTTTACGCTTCATCAGCTCGGCGACCGCGACGGCCATCGCCAGATACGTTTTCCCCGTGCCAGCCGGTCCGATACCAAATACAATATCGTAGTTGCGAATGGCATCAATGTAGGCTTTCTGAGCAAGGCTCTTGGGAGTAATGGTTCGGCGGTTGGACGACACATAGACCGTGTCGAGAAAAATATCCTGAAGGTTCGCCGTATGGTCACGGCTGAGGATGCGGACCGCGTAATCCACATCACTCGGATAGACGGGGTAGCCCCGTTGGATGAGGTCGTACAGTTGGGTCGCCACCCGACCCGCCAAATCGCGCTGGGGCTCTTCTCCGGCAATGATGAGGGCGTTGCCGGAGGCTGAGATTTTCACGCCGAGCGCGTTCTCCAGGCCGTGCAGGTGCGCGTCGTGTTGGCCGAGGAGATCGCGTAAGAAGCGATGATTACCAAACTCGATATGAGATGTTTCTGCTGTCACCTGTTCTACTTCAGCCAAGCAGCCTCCGTCAAAAGCGTAAAACAGTTACACTTTATGTACCTTTTTCAATCAGCTCATACACCTTTTGGAGGGCTTCATCCAGGCGCTTCGGATCTTTTCCGCCGGCCTGAGCAAAATCGGGCCGTCCGCCCCCACCGCCGCCAACCAGCGGGGCAATCGCTTTGATAATCTTTCCTGCGTGATACTGCCGCACCAAATCCTTACTCACCGCGGCGAGAAGCGACACTTTCGCCCCGTTCGTTGCTCCGAGGACAACAACCGCAGGATGGTGTTTGTCGCGCAGCGTATCCGCCATCTCCCGGAGGGCTTTCTGATCTACGCCCTCGACCCGACTGGCAATCACATTGACTCCATTGGTCTGACGGACTTGGGAAGCAAGATCATCGCTTTGTGAGCCGGCGAGTTGACTCTGGAGCTGATCGAGTTGTTTTTCAAGCTCGTGTTGCCGGCTCAGCAATTTTTCCAAGCGCTCAAGCGCGTCCTCCTCAGACCCCCTCAGGATACTGCCCATGTCCTTGAGCACGCGCTCGCGCTGACGCACCCAGTTGAGGGCACCCTCGCCCGTGACCGCCTCGACCCGTCGGATACCGGACGCCACGCCTGTCTCCGCTCTGAATCTGAACAGCCCCACGTCTCCGGTCCGGCTCACATGGGTTCCGCCACACAGCTCGGTTGAAAAATCTCCCATCCGTAACACCCGAACGATCTCGCCGTACTTCTCGCCGAAGAAGGCCAACGCCCCCTTTTGGATCGCGTCGGTAAAGGACATCTCCTCACTCGTTACTGCGGCATTTTCCCGAATATGGTGGTTCACCATATCTTCAATTTCATTGAGGACATCGTCCTTGACCGGACTGGTATGCGTAAAGTCGAAACGGAGTCGATCCGGAGTGACCAGGGAGCCGGCCTGCCGGACGTGGGAGCCTAAGAGCTCGCGCAGCGCGGAATGCATAATATGCGTCGCGGAATGGTTCAAACGAATGGCCTCGCGCCGCGGTGCGTCAATACTGAGCTGAACGGCATCTCCGGTCTGTATCGTGCCCTGCACTACCCGGCCTTTATGCACGATGAGTGAAGGCTGCGGTTTGAGCGTATCCAGCACCTCAATGAGATCGCCGCGGCTCGTTCGTATCGTCCCGGTATCCCCGACCTGTCCCCCAGACTCACCATAAAAAGGCGTCTCGGCAGTGATCAGATCAACCACTTCCCCTTCGCCTACTGCGTCTGTTCGGGGCTGTCCGTCCACCAGCAGCATGCGCACCTCGGATTCGTGCTCGGCCTGGCGGTCACCAACGAAACTGGAACGCACATCCGAATCGGAGAGCCCGGTGCTGATAGAGACCGAACCCTTTTGTCCCTCACGCGCGCGCGTCCGCTGCTCTTCCATGGCCTTCTGAAATTCATCGTGGTCGACGCTGAAGTCTTCGGACGAAAGGAAATCCTCGGTCATATCCAGCGGGAAGCCGTAAGTATCGTACAAGCGGAAAGCGGTTTCGCCGGACAGGGTTGTGGCGTTGCGCTGACGTAGATCGTGGATTTCTTGTTCGAGCAGGGCCAGACCCTTGTCCAGTGTTTCCGAGAAACGGGTCTCCTCGTTGTGTATGACCTCAGTCAGATAATTCCGTCGCTCAATCAGCTCGGGGTAGGCTGAGCCCAGGAGCTGGACCACGCTCCCGGCGACCTGAGAGAAAAACGGCCCCTCAAAGCCGAGGAGTCGTCCGTGGCGTAAGGCGCGGCGCATAATCCGCCGTAATACATAGCCTCGCCCCTCGTTGGTCGGGACCACACCGTCGGCAATGGCAAATGCTGCCGTACGCGCGTGGTCGGCAATCACCCGAAACGACACGTCCTGTTCACTCGTCTCGCCGTAGCGCTTATCGCCTAACCCCTCGGCAAAGGTAATAATGTCGCGCAGCAGGTCGGAGTCATAATTGCCCGGCACGTCCTGGAGAACAGAGACAATGCGCTCCAAGCCCATACCCGTATCGACATGCGTCTCGGGCAGGTCGTCCAGGGATTGATCCGCATTGCGGTTGTACTGGATGAACACCAGATTCCATAACTCAATATAGCGCGGGCAGCCACCATTGACCGCGCAGGTATGGCCCGGGGTGTTGGCTAACTCGCAGGCCTGGGAACCACGGTCAATATGGATTTCCGAGCACGGTCCACAGGGACCCGTCTCACCCATCTCCCAGAAATTGTCCTTTTCAGCAAAACGCAGAATCTGTTGCGGGTCAATGTCGGTTTGGGTCCGCCACCACTCGTCGGCTTCGTCGTCTGTCGTATACACGGTTGCCCAGAGTTTCGGCTTGGGAAGCTTCCAGACCTCGGTCAGCAATTCCCAGGCCCAGCGGATGGCTTCCTTTTTGTAGTAATCGCCAAACGACCAATTCCCCAGCATCTCAAAGAAGGTGTGGTGGTAGGTATCGCGACCCACTTCTTCCAAATCGTTATGCTTCCCGGAGACGCGCAGACATTTTTGGGAATCGACCACACGCCGGTGGGTCGGCCGTTCAATCCCGAGAAAAATATTCTTGAACGGTACCATCCCGGCATTGGTAAACAGCAGCGTCGGGTCATTTGCTGGAATCAAAGACGCACTCGGGACAATCTGGTGACCCCGGTCGGCAAAGAATTGCAGGAAGCTGTTGCGTATCTCGTTCCCTGTCATGGCGGCTACTCTTTCCGTTCGCTAGTCGTCATACGCTTCTCTTCCTAGCACGCTTGCCGCAACACTGGCAGAGTATCCTCGTCGCAATAGGAATCGATACGCGCGAGCGCGTGTCTTGGGCTCTTCGAGCGCGACAGGAGGGAAACGACGCTGGATAAGCTGCTCGGCGAGCTTGATCTCCGTCGGTTCTTCCCACTCGCTCAGCGCAGTTGCAATCACGTCGTCCGGTAGTCCCCGTTGCTGGAGTTTGGCCCACACCCCACACCGACCAAAGCCTTGCTTCTGAAATCGCTCAGCCAGACCACGCGCTAGGCGAGCATCGTTCAGATGGCCGCGCTCCCTCAGTGTGTCAACCGTCTCGGTTATGACTTGTGACGTGAATCCCTTGAGCCGTAATTTCTCGTGTAAGCGAGCCGCGCTGTAGTCGCCCCGCGCCAGGAGACTATAGGCATAATGCAGCGGGGTCTGCTCAGAAGAGGAACGCGGATGACTCATAAGTAAAGGCATACAACGCTAGGCGTTCTCAGTCACCTCTTCTCCCACTGCGGCTTCGGCTTGAGGGGTGCTGAGACCAAACTTCTCCCGAACCTGATGCTCTATCGTCGCGGACACCTCGGGGTTGTCTCGCAGATATTCTCTGGCGTTCTCCCGACCCTGACCGATCCGCTCTCCAGCAAAAGAATACCAGGCGCCAGCCTTTTCAACGATATTGTTGTCCACACCAATGTCGATCAGCTCACCCTCTTTGGATATTCCGCTTCCGTACAAAATATCAAATTCCGCTTCCTTGAATGGCGGGGCAACCTTATTTTTGACCACTTTGACCCGAGTGTGATTCCCAACCACTTGGGCGCCCTGCTTGACGGCGCCCGTACGGCGGATGTCCATGCGGACGGAGGAATAAAATTTGAGGGCATTGCCACCGGTTGTGGTCTCGGGGCTGCCGAACATGACGCCGATCTTCATCCGAATCTGATTGATGAAGATAACCAAGGTGCGCGAGCGTGAGATCGTACTGACGAGTTTCCGTAGCGCTTGCGACATGAGTCTGGCCTGCAGGCCCATCTGCGGCTCACCCATATCGCCTTCGAGCTCAGAGCGGGGAACCAGGGCAGCCACAGAATCGACCACAATCACATCCAGCGCACCGCTTCTGACTAAGGTGTCCGTGATTTCGAGCGCCTGTTCACCGTTGTCGGGCTGAGAGATCAACACCTCGTCAACTTT
Organism: Candidatus Binatia bacterium; assembly: GCA_022826945.1. Taxonomy (GTDB): domain Bacteria; phylum Desulfobacterota; class Binatia; order Bin18; family Bin18; genus Bin18. The sequence goes on along the minus strand of JAJDTY010000080.1, from coordinate 83,147 downwards.
CACCCCAAGTTTTCCGGCATAGCTCACGTCCAGGGCGTGTTCCGCGTCAATATAGGCGCAGGCACCATCCACCTTTTGCGCCTGAGCAACGACGTGTAGAGCGAGTGTAGTTTTCCCCGATGATTCAGGTCCGTAGATCTCGACCACACGTCCGCGCGGCAGGCCACCAATACCAAGAGCGAGGTCCAGGCCCAGCGAGCCAGTCGAAATCGAAGCGATGTTACGCACCAGGGCGTCCTCGCCGAGCTTCATGATCGAGCCCTTGCCAAACTGCTTTTCGATCTGGCTGACCGCTAAGTCCAACGCTCGTTCACGATCTCTGTCCTCTGCCATATACACTCCTTACTGTTGTAGGCGGTGGATTGATATACCTTGAATAGGATCCAGAGGAGCGACGCCGAGTGGCGTATATACTGCTCCGCCTGGCCTCAGGTCACTCTGATACAGGGTCACTTTGTCAATAAGACTCTCACCAAAATCGTACTGGAGATACACCTTAATCCCTTCCAGTACCTGACTCCAGCCACGCAGGGAACGGACCCGGCCCAGGGTGATATGCGGGCGAAACGCGCGGTCCTCGGACGGAAAGCCGCAGGAGCCGAGAGCCGACTCGATCTTTGTATGCAGCTCTTGTAGACCGTCGCCGGTCAGACGAGCCCACAGCACCCGCGGCCGGGTGAGTGAAGGAAAAGCCCCGAGTCCTTGCGTTCGGACTCGGAACTGAGGATGAAACTTCACGGCTGCTCGCAATGCGGTCAGGATAGACGCAACGCGAGTCGGCTCGATATTCCCAAGAAACCGAAACGTCAGATGAAATCCCTGCGGTTTGACCCAGCGTATATCGCCTCTTGCCTTTTGGAGAGCGGATTGGACTTTTGCCATTTCTTCGCTTACTGAGGGGGCTAGATTAGCTGCGATGAAGGCGCGAATCAACAAGGAGTCCGCTCTTTCCTTAGCGACGTATAAATCCTGATTCTGCAATCGGAATGTCAAGAAGCGCACGCCGCACCCAGTCCAGGCACAGCTGGGAGGTCAAGGTTTTTATCCACTCCCGGTTGCCCCAGAGCTTGTACTGCCGCGACACCAGTGTTCCATCCATGGCAAGCGCCAGGCAGGCAGTCCCGACCGGCTTGTCCGGGGTGCCGCCGTCCGGTCCGGCAATACCTGTTACCGCAACACCAATATCGGTTCCCAGACGGGTTCGGACGCCGCTAGCCATTTCCTTGACTGTCTCCTCGCTGACCGCGCCGTGCTGACTCAGGGTGTCGGGGTTGACATTGAGCAACTGGGTTTTTGCTTTGTCCGAATAGGCAATAATGCTACCCAGAAAATAGTCTGAGCTGCCCGGCACATTCGTCAGGCGATGGCTGCTCAGGCCGCCCGAGCACGCCTCGGCAAAGCCGACTGTTTTCCCCTGCTTTTTGAGGAGCTGCCCCACCACGCCTTCCATACTGACGTCACCCTCGCCGTAGACATACGGACCGATTTTCTCGCGCAGCCGCTGCGCCAGTACTTCGACCCGTCGCTCAATCTCGTCTGCCTTCCCCCGGACAGTTACGCGCATGGAAATTTGGGGGAAGTTGGCCCGAAAGGCCAGCTTCCCCTCGTCTTCAGCAACCACGCCGGACACCAGTTCGTCCAGTCCGGACTCACTGATACCGAAGGTCTGAAACGTCCGGGTCAGAAAGACATCGCCCCCACCCCGCATTTCACCAATCCAGGGGATAACGCTTTCTTCCATCATGGGCTTCATCTCGCGCGGGACACCTGGCAGGACAATCAGATGCTTCCGACCGTGCGGTGTCTCCAGCGTTAGGCGGTAGCCCGGCGCCGTCCCGAGATGGTTGGGAATAATGGTCGCTCCGGCGGGGAACTGAGCTTGCTTGAGATTATTCTCCGGCATGGTGCGGTTCAGCGAGGCAAAAATCCGCCGAATATTCTCAGCGACTTCTTCAGAGAAGGTTAACCCGACTCCGGCAACCTTGGCGACCAGTTCGGTCGTGAGATCATCTGCCGTGGGTCCAATACCACCGGTGGAAATGATTACGTCGGCGTGCACCATGGCCTGTTCCCAGGCCCATACAATCCGCTCTGTCACATCGCCAACCGTGACAATTGAGGCAACGTCTAGCCCGGCTTCAATCAGCTTATCCGCAATATAGTTAGAGTTGGTATCAACGACTTTACCGGTCGTGATTTCATCCCCCGTGCTCAGGATAGCGGCCCGTTCAATCATAATCGTTCCCTCATGCAGACTGGTTCCTGCCTGGCAGCCTCGGCAAGCGATACATACGGTACCAGCGAGAGACTGAGCGTAGCAAACAGGTCGGAGAGAAAAAAGGCGAGCGACGAGAAACCGGATATGGATCATCCCTCACATGGACGAACGGAACAGTTCCTATCCTAACTGTTTCTCCAATTCAGGCTGAAAATCCGGGTGGGCGATTTGGATGAGGGCTTCGGCTCGCCCGTGGAGGTCTTTGCCCTTCATGCGGGCGATGCCGTATTCGGTCACGATATAGTCGGTACAAAAGCGGGGCGTGGTGACAACGGCGCCAGTGGCTAGGCTGGCGACAATCTTTGAGCGCTTGCCATCTTCGGTCGTCGACGGCAGGGCAATAATGGACACACCGTCCTCGGCCAGCGCCGCAGCTTCCACATAGTCGAGGCTGCCGCCGACGCCGCTGATCTGTACCGGTCCAATGGTCTCGCCATTACTCTGGCCGTGCAGGTCAATTTCCACGGCGGAATTGATGGAGACGAAGCGCGGCAGCTTTGCCAACTCCAGAATATTGTGGGTGACATCGACGGTCGCCATTTCTACGAGCGGATTGCGACCGCAAAAATCAAAGAATTCCTGGTCACCGGCAAGCTCGCCGGTGAGAATCTTGGGGGTATGTTTCACCTGATCAAGAAACTGGATCAGCCCCTGTGACAGCATGCCCGAGTAGAGGTTCACCCCTCGTTTGTCTGCCAATCGGCCCAGCACTGCATCGGGGACGGAACCTATACCGAGCTGCACCCAAGCCAAGTCAGGAACTAGGTCGAGAACATAGTCAACGATTGTGGCGTCACGCTCGCTTTGGTGGGGCGAGCGATAGGTCCCGAGAGGTTCGGCGGACTCTAGGGCAAAATCAATTTTCTCAACCGGCACTCGGCTCTGGCCGTGCGTTGCCGGCATATGAGTGTTTATCTCAGCGATCACCATTTTCGCGCTATCGATGAAGTCTTGATAGATACTGACCGAAATCCCCAAACTGACCGTTCCATCCTGATCGGGCGGCGAGACTTGCGCCACGACGACATCCGGCTTGATAATCCCGTTTTTGTTCACAATGCGGGTGATCTCGCTAAACCGCATGGGGGCAAAACCAATCTTGCGCGGGTCGTTTTCTTTGAACAAACGCCGAAGCTGGGGCGCGGCCTGCCAGGTCACATAGCGGAAATTCGTCCCCAATCCCTTCTCCAGAAAGGGATATTTCCCAAACGCCAGCCCGGAATACACGGTTAGGTTGTTAAAGCGCTCAACCTCGTGCTGGAAAGCCGTATAGAAGGTCGTCGGTTCGACACAGCTGTGGGGGAAAATCGCAATGCTGCCATCGGGGATGGCTCGTACGGCTTCGTTCGGGGTGACAATCTTCATGACAGCCTCTCGCCCTCAGGGTACGACTTCGTATTTGATCCCCTCGCCACGCCGCATCCGATCGAACGCCTGGCAGAGGTCAACCAGGGGGTAGCGACCACTAATCAGGTACTCGGTTGGAATCTGCCCGGATATGAGCAATTCGGACGCTTTCCGCACAGCGGCCGGGTTAAAGTGAAAGGGGCTCGACAGATGAATCTGATCGTAGTGCAGCCGAGTTGCGTCCAGCGAAACCTTGGTTCCCTGCGGGCAGCCACCAAAGAGAACAACTTGACCGCCGGGACGAGCAAAGAACAGGGATTCCTCCCAAACGCTCGGCTGGGCCGTACACTCAATGACCAGGTCAGCCCCCCGGCCCCCCGTGGCCTCCAAGACTTCCTCCCGGGCCTCCTCAGCCGGACGGGCAATCACGCGGCATGCACCAAGTTCGTCCGCAACTCTGGCCCGGTCCGGGTTCCGAGCCACCATATAGACCCGTTCCAGACCAAACATTTTTAAGAGGATGAGGTGTAACAGCCCAAAGCCACCTGCGCCAATAATCACCACCGTGTCTTCGGGCGTGAACGTCACCTGCTGTAATCCAAAGACCACGCACGACACGGGCTCCAACAACGCGGCTTCGACAAAAGGCAGGCTTTTGGGCTTCTGGAACATATTGGATCTGACAATCCGACCGGGAAGGCTGACATATTCCGCATAACCGCCAAATGCCATGGTCGTCATGAGTGACGTACACAGGTTTTCTTGATCATGCTGACAATAAAAACAGCGACCGCACGGGCCGGTTGGCGCAAGCATGACCGCGTCGCCTTCACAGAAATTTTTGACCTGCGACCCGCGCGCGGTAATCGTTCCGGAGTATTCATGGCCAAAACGGATCGGCGGGGGCATCTTGGGATGGCCACGCAAAAAGGCCTTGAGGTCCGTTCCGCAGGTCAAGGCAGACTCAACCTTCAGCACGACATCTTCGGGGCCCGGTTCTGGCACGGGTAATTCCTGACAGGCAATCTTCCCTGGGCCAAGCAATAACATCGCCTGCATAGTCGTCACTTCCTTTTCCTCGCCGCAAAGAGGAAACATGTCCAGCTTTTGCAAATGATTGGAGGGCACGTTTCCTCTTTTCACCATAACAAGGGGCGGACATGAAAATGATAATGATCCGGAATCTGCCGCATATTGTGGTCGAACATCCACTTTGGGAATTTCCCGATATACTTTTGTTCGGCCACGAGATTAAGAGCGTCTTCCATAAAGGCAACCTCTTCCGGACGCACATCAACGCGGTGCTCGCCAAGGACCGCGATAGGCACCTCACAGGAATCGCAGTCGAGAATGGTAAAACGGAAGGGAGCGTAAAACTCGGCATACCACTGCGTATAATGGGCCATCTCACACAGGTCGCACATCCGACCGGTTGGCATTGTTCCCGCTGGGGAGGGTTGAGAGTCACGCAGCCGGACTTGGCCGCTCTGATGCTGTTCCGTCACAAAATTCAGAACCTTCTCCATGTATACAAGGTCTTCCGCACGAATATCATCAAGTGCGGTTTCTACCGTCACCGTCAACGGGGCTCCAGCTTCTCGGCTGACAAGGGTAAAAGCGAGTGGATAGTGAAATACCACGAGCGGCGGTGTCTCCCCCTGAGGGACGCCTTGTGAGAGCCACACTGGATGGTCAGCCACTGGTTATCCTTCCTGCGCGCTTATATTCGCTCACTCCGCCCTCCCCCTTGAGCACGTATCGGCCTGATGAGCTATATTACGGGGCGGGAGAACGAAGATCAACCTGACCGAGCGGTCAGCCCAAATCTTTTTTCTCGTGTATGAGGGTTGTATGAGTGTACAAAAGGCTCGTTACTCCGCGGTCGAAGCGATTGCCGATGTCCAGGACGGAGCGAGTATTCTGATAGGCGGGTTTGGCGTACTCCAGGGCTGGCCTCACGAATTGCTCTTTGCCCTCCGGGACAGCGGCATGAGCGACCTGACCATCATCTGCAATTCTCCCGGATTCGGACCGCTATCTCCTCAAATTCTCGCTGAAAACGGCCAAATCTCGAAACTGATCGCCTCTTTCGGAGGGTATGCCTACCGCACAACGCCGCTGTCCGAGCAGATTGGACGGGGTGAAGTCGCCTTTGAAATCGTGCCCCAGGGCACCTTGGCCGAACGCATTCGTGCTGCTGGAGCGGGGATTCCCGCGTTTTTCACTCCCACCGGGGTTGGCACGGTCGTCGCGGAAGGAAAAGAGAAACGGACCTTTGACGGCCGAGAGTATCTCATGGAAACCGCACTCCACGCCGACTTTGCCCTCATTCGGGCGTACAAAGCTGATACGGCTGGGAATCTGATCTACCGCGGTACGGCGCGTAATTTTAACCCCCCGTTCGCCTCCGCGGCGGCGGTCACCATCGTTGAGGTCGATGAAATTATCGAGTCAGGGCAGCTTGATCCAGAGGTAATTGTCACCCCAGGCATATTTGTTGACCGTCTTGTTCTGCGTGAAAAACCGCTCGCCCGTGCTCAGGTGTTAGAGCTCATGCGGGCCCAAGGCCGGACGATCACAACGGCAGAGCAGGCCGCTGGGTCTCCAAGCGGCCTGACGCCAGAGCTCATGGCGCTACGCGCCGCGCGCCTCTTGGAGCCTGGTCAGTATGTGAACCTCGGTATCGGTCTGCCAACCCTAGTCTCGGATTTTATTGCCGACAACGTAACGCTCCACGCCGAGAACGGCGTGCTGGGCTATGGTCCGCTTGCCGCAGATGGAGAAGAGGATATCGATCTCTATAATGCCAGTTCCCAGTTGGTGACGCTGCAACCGGGGGCCAGTTTCTTTGATAGTACAGATGCGTTTGCCATGGCCCGCGGGAGACACGTGGACACGGTCATACTCGGTGGCTTTCAGGTTGCAGCAAACGGTGACCTGGCAAACTGGAAAGCCCCGCATATGCAGGCCGGTTCAATTGGCGGGGCCATGGACCTTGCCGCCGGAACACGCCGGTTGATTGTTGTGATGCATCACACCACGAAGGCGGGTAAGCCAAAACTGCTCCCCACATGTACTTATCCGCTCACCGCCCGTGCGTGTGTCTCGTGGGTGCTGACAAATCTGGCCTTGATCCAGGTGACCTCTCAGGGCTTTGTCTTAAAAGAATTTGCGCCGGGCGTCACTCCCGACGCAGTACGGGCGGCGACTGCCGCCCCCCTCCATATTGCGGAAGACGTCAGAGAGATGGAGTTTTGACCTGACGGCAGCGCAAGACTAGCGCACTTCACGCGTTTCCCGTTCAGTGCCAGGACTGTGTGGACTCCTCACGCTCGGCCACCAGCCGATGATACTGCTCTTCCAGGAACCGCTGGTGCTGTTCTTCGGCCTGGCAGATTGTGTGCAGCACCCGACGAGCGAGCGGCTCTGTGACTTGGCGCTCCAGGGCGTGGTAGTGCCCGAGCGACGCTTGCTCTTTTGCTAGCGCTATTTCAAACAGCGTCCGCACGGGATCGGAGACCTTCTGCTGGTGACAAAGCTCTACCCAGTGCCGCACGGCATCGATTTGGGGCGACCTATCGTACTGGAGGAGGTGGATATTTCGTAAGACCGTGCGGAGTTCTGGGTCGTCTTCCCATTCAATCCACTCGATGAGGTCGTCAAGATGCTGCTCTTCTTCCCTGGCGAACTGCCGGGCTGCAAGTCGAGCGGCTGGGGTGGGCGCAACATCCGCAGCAAGCAAGTAAAAATCAATAGCCCGCAACTCGTCTTTCAGAGATTCACTCACAATCCTATAGGCTGTATCCTTCATCAGAGTGCCCCTTCTCTTGTGTTGTGGATCAGACTCCGTCGTTCCTTCTTTCGGTTACTGGTGAAGGGCCAAGACCGGGCAGCCCGCTTCACGCATCATTTTTTCGGTCAGACTCCCGAGCAAAAGGTGAAACAGGCCGGTAAACCCATGGGTCGCCATCACCAGTAAATCCGCGCCAACTTCTTTTTCCATTTCGAGAAAAGTGCGCGCCGGGTCACCACTCACATGGACAACCGGTTCATATCGAACCTCACCAAGATAGGTCTGCGAGATTTCTGCCAACCGCTCTTTGGCCACCTTTTCCGCTCGTACAAGATTCGTTCCTTCTCCCTCCTGAAGCCGATAGACATCGCGCTGGAGGTAGATATCTTCGGTTGGAACAACGTGGAGTGGATAGACGGTTCCCCCGTGCTGTGCCGCAATCTGCCTGGCACAGATGAGGGCAGTCGCCGACCGGTCGGCAATGTCAACTGGAACAAGGATATTCTGGAATGCAGAGGTGGTGACTTCCTCATCTCCTTGGCGAATGGTCAACACTGGGCAGACGGCCTCCCGTACGACCCTTTCGGCAACACTCCCCAGAATGAGATGGGCAAATCCGGTTCGACCGTGCGAAGACATTACCACAAGGTCAGCGCCGACTTCTTTCTGGGCTTCCAGAATTCCAGCAGCCGGATTGCTATTGAATTGGGTCAGAATGGCATAGTTGGTATCGCTGAAATGTTCCAGAGCAATCGCCTCTAACTGTTCTCGGGCAACGCGTTCTGCCGTACTGATATCCGCCCCGCCACTTTCGTCCGGCCTATAGACCCTGCGTAGGAGATGCAACTCATCGGTGGGCACGACATGAAGGAGGTAGATGGTCCCCTCTCCGAGCTGGGCGAAGTGTCGCGCATACGAGAGCGTCTGGGACGATGTTTCATCCAAATAGACAGGACACACGATCTTGCGAAATCCCTCAGCCATAGTTTGTCCTTTCCTTCAGGAAACAGGAACGGTCTGTCATTCGTTCTAATGCCACGCCTCCGCTGTTGCGGAATGCGCTTTCACATCGCCGCGTTGTTGATGGGCATAGTTTTGCAACTGACGTTTGGCCGCACCAAAGGCGTCTCGAATAGCGACTTTCAAATCCTGGTTTTCATGGTGGTTGACGACCAGCTCAGCACCAGGAACGCTCAGGTCGATCCGAACCTTATAGGATTTACTCTTCCAGTGATGATGGGTCTGGGATTCAATAACGACTTGGCAGCGGGTAATACGGCTATAAAAGGTGTCAAGCTTGTCGGCCTTCTCATGAATAGCTGTCTCTAGGTGTCTGGAAAGATGTAGGTCGCGAGAGACGATTTGCACTGGAAGTTGCATACTTCTACTCCTCCAACTCTTTGGGTTCACATAAAAAGGCCTATCTCAGCGTAAGATGGATGGGGGCGGACGCTGCCGGGCAGAAAAGACGTCAACAGTCCGAAAGGGAAATGTTTTTGAACGGAAGAGAATAGAGGAAATTTGTGTGGATGGAAAAAGCCGAATCGTTCGGCGGGGAGGAACGGAGCTGAGATGTTGCTCCCGAGTTGGCATATAGAGCAGCTGTCCTCCTCTCTATCAGTCCGTGGACGATGGTACCTCGCCACGACCTTCCACACACCTCTATTTCCTACCTAGCACTCTCACATTGAGAGTCAAGGCTAAAATTGAATTTTAGTTATTCTAATAGAGATGGACGCGAATGGTGGGAGGATAAAAAAAGCATTCCACCGCCCACGGAAAACCTTACCACCCAATGATATGTGACGGCATACGTTTGCTCTGTTCCCCACGGATATCCGCTCCGCCGTACAGCGTGCCAGATTTGGCATCAATGCGGATGCCCAGCACGTCCCCCTCGCTCCACGCCGGGTTGACCTGGAGCCTATGTCCACGAGCTTTGAGTTCACGCTGTACCTCTTCAGCAATCCGCTCCTCAACTCGGAGCAGACCGGGAACACCATTATGCGGATAGAAACTCGTCGGGAAGTGGGAGGTCGAAAATCGGGGCGCTTCGATGGCATCCTGCACTTCCATTTCAAAATCAGCTACGGCCAGAAAGAACTGGAGCGTCCACTGATCCTGCTGGTCTCCACCCGGCGTGCCAAAAACCATACAGGGGTTTCCATCTCGCATGACCAGGGTCGGCGTCAGGGTGGTACGCGGGCGTTTCCCCGGCACCAAGGCGTTCGGATGCTTTGCATCCAGGAAGAATGTCTGCACCCGGGTCCCCAGCGGGAAGCCGAGGCCGTCTATTACCGGCGAGGACGGAATCCAGGCCCCGCTCGGGGTAAAAGAGGCCATATTCCGCTCTTTATCGATCACTGCCACATAGACGGTACCCGGGCCCCAATTTCGGGCCGCAAAGATATCTTCCCCTTCGAGCAACGCGGCGCCGGTCCGCGGATTCCCTGGTCGCTGGTCAAGCGACGCCTGCCCGTTGTCGACCAGCTCACGTCGACTGGACGCATAGCCTTTGGAGAGGAGTCCTTCCAGCGGCACATCGGTAAAATCCGGGTCGCCGTAGTATTGCTCACGGTCGGCGAAGGCAAGCTTGGCCGCTTCTGTAACCGTATGAATATAATCCGCACTATTCAGGCCCATCGCCCTGAGATCAAACCCTTCAAGCAGGGCCAGTTGCTGCAGGAACACCGGGCCTTGGCTCCAAGGACCACATTTGTAGACATCATAGCCACGGTAGTTGAGGGTCGTCGGCTCTTCGATCTGCATATGAAATTCGGCCAGGTCTTCCGCGCTCAGCAGCCCCCCCTGTTCTTTCGCGTGGGCCGCTATGGTCTGGGCGATAGACCCTTCATAAAACTCGGCCCGGGCGGCTGCCAGACCGTCGAGGCGGTTACCACCGGCCCGTTCTTCGGCCACTATCAGACGCCGAAATGTCCGGGCCAGATCCGGGTTCGTCATGACTTGACCGACATCGGGCAGGTGTCCGTCCGGCAGATAGACCTTGGCTGAAGACGGCCAGTGTTTCCTGAAATGCTCGGCATTCCCGGCAATCGAGAAATCCATATTCAGATAGGCCGGTGCCGGGCCCCGTAAGGCACAATGCATGGGAAAACCGTTCTCAGCCAGTTCCAGCGCGGGAGCGACCACCTGAGCAAAGCTACAGGTCCCAAAGCGTTGCAGCACAGAAATAAAGGCGTCCGGAGCCGCACACGGTCCGGCGGCCAGGGCTCCGCTGCCTGGAATGAGGGTAATGCCCTGCTCTTGAAACCACTCGAGAGTTGCCGCTTTGGGCGCAACGGTATTGCCGTTAATCGAGAAGACTTTTTTGTCCGCCGCACTATAGGCGAGCGCAGACAGTTCGCCCCCGAACGTATGCATATGAGGGTTGAGCACACCTTCGGCCAACGCCGCACCAACGGCCGCATCAAACGCGTTACCCCCGGCACGGAGAATATGCATACCGGCTTCGGCGGACAAATAGTGTTCAGTCGAAATCATCCCTCGTGTACTCATCAGAGTCGGGCGATAGGCCATAGATCACTCCTTCAGAAGTCTCGAGAATCCTCAATCCAATCAGCGGTCATTCTCGAGACTTTTGTTGACAAGACAAACAGTCATGAGCCAGCGGCTTCCTCACTCAATGCTTTCACCTGCTCCTGTACCACGTCAGGTGGACACAGGGAAAGGAACCAGCGACCGGCAAGTAACAGGACGGTAATATCGTCGGCAACACCGACAAAAGGTAGAATATCGGGTAGCAAGTCCATAGGCAGCAGCATATAGACGAATGCGCCGACCAGCACAGCCTTGGCCCGGAGCGGCACCCGTCGGTCGCGGAACAACCGCCAGAACAGCTTGGCAAACTGGGGCAGATGCCGGACGAGTTTCAGAATGTGAAGAGGGGACAGGCTCGGGCGTCCTAGAGGCATATGCACTCACACGTAGTCGGTCAAAGAGAACGGAGAAAGCAGCTCGACATGGGTCTGTGGTTCCCGAGGTGTCTGCTACAATACGCTCATTCGCGCCGTTCGTGAACCTGAGGCAGCGAAGAGACATGCGTATCCTTGTCGTCGAAGACGAAGCAAAAGTTGCCAGTTTTATCCGTCGCGGCCTTGAGGCCGAGGGCTATCGTGTTGATATCGCCCCGAACGGTGAGGTCGGACTGACCCGAGCGTTCGATCACGAGTACGATCTGGTCATTCTGGACGTGATGCTGCCCAAGCGGGATGGCTTGAGCGTCCTTCAGGAGATGCGGAGGCATAAGCTCTACGTTCCGGTTCTGATGCTCACCGCGCGTGATACGGTTGCGGATAAAGTCGCCGGGCTGGATCGAGGCGCGGATGACTATCTGGCAAAACCGTTTGCCTTTGAAGAACTGCTCGCGCGGATTCGCGCCTTGCTGCGTCGGGGCAGCCCCCTGTCTCCCTCCACCTTGAGCGTGGCGGACTTGGAGCTCGATCTGGTTTCACGCGAGGTCACGCGTGCGGACACCCGGATTGAACTAACCGCAAAGGAGTTCGCCCTGCTCGAATTCTTTTTACGTCACCCGGGGCGTGTGCTCAGCCGCGCCCTTATCGCCCAGCATGTGTGGGGCGTGGATTTCGACACCTTCACCAATGTGATTGACGTGTATGTCAACTATCTCAGGAAAAAAATTGATGCGGGGTTTCCCACCAAGCTGATCCATACCGTGCGCGGGGCGGGCTATGTCATAAAGGAACCTGAGGAATAATGCGGATCCTCTTTTCCAGCCTGCGAGCGCGCCTGACGCTGTGGTATACGGCTCTGCTGACCGGGATGTTGGCCCTCCTTGGGACAACGGCCCTCATCCTTCTCGACCGGGGCTTGCGCGACAACATCGATACCTCGCTGAAATCGGTCGCCGTATCCATTGCCGATTCAGTCCGACGTCCCTCGTCGCCGGGACGTGATTTAGATGCGGCTCTGAACGCGCTGCTTGGTCCGTTTGGTCCTGGGCCGACTTCTCGGTTCTTCCGTTTACTTGATCCATTCGGTCGTCCGGACCCCCGCATCGTGCCGCGCCCGCGTATGCAATTCCCACTCAGCCCGGAAGCGCAGTTGAACGCCCGGCAAGGCCGGGAAACCTATCAGACCATCACCTTACCCCCTCCTCAGAGGGGGGATAGGGAGGGAATACCGGTCCGGCTGCTGACGCTGCCGGTTATTGAACGCGGCCGGATGATTCATCTCGTTCAGGTCGCCATGCCCCTTGAGAGTGCGGACGCGGCCCGTTCCCGGTTTCTCTTGATTCTCTTGGGTCTGATCCCACTGGCGCTCGGGGGAGCTGGGGTGGGCGGCTGGTTTCTGGCGCGGCGCGCTCTGGCTCCCGTGGATGCGATGGTTGATACGGCCCGGGCAATAGAGGCGGAAGACCTCTCGCGCCGGATCGAGGCCGCGGACAGCACGGACGAGCTCGGCCGTCTGGCCGCCGTCTTAAACGCCATGCTGGAGCGGCTGGAACGTGCGTTTACCGCTGTCAAGCACTTTAGCGCCGATGCCGCTCATGAACTGCGCACCCCGCTTACGATCTTAAAAGGTGAGATTGAGGTTGCGCTCCGTTCTCCTCCGACACCGGAGGAATATCGCTCCGTCCTGGTCAGCTGCCTTGAAGAAGTTGACCGCCTCAGCACGCTCGTTACGGACTTGCTCTTTCTGGCCCGCTCTGACAGCGGCAATATGAGCATCGCGCGCACGCCGGTCAATCTGACAGCAGTCCTGCGCGATGTTTGTGTCGCGCTGGGCGCGCTGGCCGAGGCGGCACATATGAGCTTCAAGCATGATGCGCCAACCGAACTCTGGGTGCGGGGCAGCGAGACCATGCTGTTCCGGCTTCTGTTCAACCTGGGTGAGAATGCTATTAAATACACCCCGGAGGGCGGGACTGTGACGCTGACCCTGGAACCACGCGGGACAGAAGCAGACCTAGCGGTGAGAGACACTGGAGCCGGTATTGCCGCCGAGGAGCAGCCTCATATCTTTGATCGCTTTTATCGCGCCGACCCGGCCCGGAGCCGCGGAGGAACTGGTCTCGGTCTGGCACTCGCCCGTTCAATTGTGCTCGCGCATGGCGGGCAGATCAGTGTCGAGAGCCGCGTAGGGCAAGGGAGCTGTTTCACTGTCCGGCTGCCGCTGGTCTCAGTGCAGCAGCCTGTCCTACCTCCAGGTCAGGGGGAGTCCAAGTCGGAAGGCGAGCGGAGAGAGTGAGCGACGGGAGAGCGTATCAGACATGCGTCCGATGTTCAGGCAATATTTCCGACCTCTCAGTCTCCTAGCCGGGGCGTTCATTCTTTTACTCGCTCTCCCGTCAAGGTCTGGCGCTGAAGGTCCTCCGCTGCCAGTCCGTTTCAGTGGGAAGCTCTATTTCGTTCCAACCGGCGAGCCTGGCCGGCATGACGACCTCCTGGCCTTCGGGATTTCCAAAGAAAAGGAAGTCTATCTTCAGGTTGATGAATTCCACACCACGAGTCGAATGCAAAGCGAGCTTTCTGTGCTCCGAGCTATGCGCCGACACAAACCGAATCTGCGTATCCTCAACGGAGAGATTTTAGCTCCGCTCCTGACCGAAGAGCATATTCGGAAACCCGTTCTGTTGGCCGGATTTTTCTACCGAACGAGTGGTCGGCTCACTCTTGTCTCGGCCATCCTCGAAGAGGAAGAGGAAACGCCTCCCGCCCAGCAGACTCCGCAACCAAAAGCGCACTACTGGTGAATCTCCTTCTCCTTAGAGGGATGCCCTTGGGCTAGAGCCAAATTGACATTAGTGTAGCGCCCAATGGTTTGCGGGTGTGCGATTGAGGGCTTCGCCCCGGCTGAGCGGGCCAGTTATCGCCGATACTATAGATAGTACCTCGCTACACCACCTGAAAACTGCTCTAGTCTAGGTGTCCTCCCATCCCACACTCCTCCGGACAGAGGTCCTGTGGTACACTGCGGTCCACATCAGACTATGTAAGGAGGTTCCTATGGCGGTCAAACCTGGCTGGGAAGGACGTTGCTACGAAGACTTTGACATCGGGGATGTCTATCGCTGTCGCTTGGGGCGGACGGTGACTGAGACGGATAATACCTGGTTTACCTTGCTGACCTGTAACACCAATCAAATCCATTTTAACAACGAATACGGCAAACAGACCGAATTCGGTCAATGCCTGATTAACAGCGGGCTCACCCTGGCGATTGTTGCTGGGCTCGGTGTCGCCGATGTGAGTGAGAACGGCTTTAACCTGGGCTGGGATAATGTCACCCTCCCAAATCCGGTGTTTGCCGGCGATACGCTGTATTCCGAGTCGGAAGTCCTGGAGAAGCGCGAATCCAAGTCCAAGCCGCAGTGGGGAATCATCAAAGTTGAGACGCGAGGAGTCAAACAAGACGGCACCTTGGTGTGCCAGTACACGCGCAACGTGATGGTCTGGAAAAAGGCGCATGTCCCCAAGCGTGACCTCTTTCCGGAGCTAAAACAGGGTTAGACAGAGGGGCAGCCGTACAGGGCTGCCCTACCCTCAATCTCCTAGGCTCTTTCCGTCGCTCCCCGCTGTGGAAACGCCTCCCCATATCGATTCAGCCAGGTCACTTCTTCGACCGGGCGTCGGGTCACTGGTCCGAATTTTCCTTTGGGATAGCCAATCGGAATGAGCGCATACGTTGTAATAAATTCGGGCAGGTCGAGAATCTTCCGCATCTCGTCCTCATACAGCGTCGTAATCGTCGTGAGTGAGGCACCCAGACCAAGGGCCCGGCACGCCAGCAGGATATTCTGAATCGCCGGATAGATACTCCCGCCCAGAATCCGCAGAAAGGTTTCTCTATTCGGTCCGTTGAGACGGGCCTCATGACTCTTGCGCGAGCGGAGACAGGGGATAAGCAGGACCGGTGCCTCAGCCAAGTGCTCGGCCAGATAGGCGGCCGCGCGTACGTTTTTGCTATTCTCTGGCGTGAGCCCGGCTTTGGCATAATTGGTTTCCGCCATACGCCAGCCACGCAGATAGATCTCGGCAATCTGTTCTTTTACCTGCTGTTCCGTGACTACCACAAAGCGCCAGGCTTGGACCCCGCCCCCACTCGGTCCCTGGGTGCCGGCTTCAATCACTTTGTAAATAAACTCTAATGGAACCGGGTCGGTCTTGAGGCGGCGCATGCTGCGGCAGGAATACATGATGTCAAACAGATCGGTCTCGGCCATGATGTCCTCTTCTTCTCGTTGGGCTTGACAGAACATATCTATTCCCCGGAGGGAGCACTAGGAGACGCCAGGTTGTCGAATGGCTTCGGGCTTGGCACAATCCCCGACAAAGGAGGGCCTCGTATGACAACCCCAACCATCCATGAAATTCCCGTAGAGCAGGCTACCCCTGAAACGGTTGCGCCATTCGGACAACTGCTCGGCATCCATGAGCAGGCCAAGCCGCTGCCGGTCGCCTTCTATGATGGCAAGGTCAGCGTCTACGCTCCGGTGACTTTCGAGTCCGATGAAGAGACCATGCTCACTCTGGCCAGCGTTGACCGCCGCGAGATGCAGGTCCAATGGATGGAGCGCCATTTCAAGCATACGCAGACCTTCATTCCGCTTGAGGGGAAACCGTTCGTCGTTGTCCTTGCCCCACCAACCGAGGGCGACATGCCAGACCTCGAACAGGCCCGGGCGCTCCTGTTCGACGGCTCGTCTGGCTTTACGATGAAGGTCGGAACCTGGCACGAGTTTCCGTTTGCCCTGGTCGATCAGTCAAATGTGATCGTTATCCTGCGGCGGGAGACCACGCAGAACCTCATGCCCGATAACGTCGTTGATGGGGAAGCGCACGGGCCGGACCTTGATAAAAAGAATCTGGTCGCCCGGACCGGAGTGACCGTGCAGGTCAAGATGTAAGGCGGAAGAAAAAAGCCGATTTCTTCTCCGGTTTTGTCCGGTCGTTAGTAATGGCACCGTCCACCATCGATGTTGAGCGTTTGCCCGCTCATAAAGTCACTCGCATCCGATGCTAAAAAGAGGACTGTCCCCGCCACATCTGCCGGCTCTTCGTTGCGCTTGATAATCTGCCGCTTGACCGACTGCCGCCGGAACCGCTCAAAGGTTTCGGGATCAAGGATCGTTTTGCTCGCTTCGGTCATCGTGTGGCCAGGGGTGATGGCGTTTACATTAATCCCTGTCCCGGCGAGTTCTCTCGCCAGCGCGCGAGTGAGGGAAAACACCGCCCCCTTTGAGGCGACGTAATGGAGGGCAAACGGATCGCCGGCCCAGATCGTACTCGACGAAACATTAATGATTTTGCCTTTTCCCTGCTCCTTCATCGTCGGCACGACTGCCTTACAGCACAGCCAGATGCCTTTGACATTCACCTCCATCATCCGATCCCATTCGGCTTCCGCAATCTGATCGAACGGGCCGACCCACATCCCTCCATACAGGGCAGCATTGTTGACCAGGATATCGATCTGGCCAAAACGCTCGAGTGTCGTAGCGGCCATGGCTTCGGTACTCTGGGCGCTCGTGACATCGGTAGTCACCTCCACCACCTCACCCCCCGAGTCCTGGACTCTGGCGACGGTCTCCTCGCACGACAGGACGTCGGAAGCGACTACCCGGGCTCCCTCCCGCGCAAAGGCGCAGCAGTATTCCTGGCCGATCCCCCGCGCCGCCCCGGTCACGATGACTACTCTCCCAGTCAGTGATGCCATACTCATCCCTCCTTCGTCTTCAGAACGACCGGCGTCTGAGACCCCCTGTTTCCCCGAGGAGCAACAACGAAGTCTTCCCGTACCTTATTCTTTTGACTGCGCCGCTTGAATCAGCTTCCAAATTCGCTCTGGCGTGAGCGGCAGGTCCGTAATTTTGACGCCCAGGGGTTGCAAGGCGTCCTCGATCGCATTCGCCACCGCGGCCGGCACCATCCCAGGTGTACCCTCGCCTTTTCCCTTTGAACCTAATGGGGTGTGCGGGGAGGGAACATTGTGTTCGATGGTCTCAATATGCGGGAGATCAAGGGAGGATGGGATGTGGTAGTCTAACAGCGTGGTCGTGAGTTGCTGGCCGTTTTCGTCATAGATAAACTCTTCCATACACGCATTGCCTATCCCCATGGCCACTCCACCGTGAATTTGACCCCGAACCACCATGGGATTAATGGGCTGCCCGGCGTCATCCACCGCAACATAGCGCATAATTTTATATTCCCCCGTGTCGGGAAACACTTCGACCTGGGCCGCATGGACGTTGCAGCTATGCATACCCGCGGTCTCGGCTTCAAAATGGGAGGTATGTTCAAGGCCGGCCTCCATGCCGGGCGGCAGCTCGGTGGGGGAGAGCAGCGCTACCTCGGCAATCTTGGCAATCGGCACGCGCTGGCTCTCGTCTTTAGTCAAAATGGCGTGTCCGCCACGAAAGACAAAATCGTCCTCGCCAGCTTCGATATGCAGCAGGTGGGCGGCAATATTGGCCATCTTGGGCCGCAGGGCGCGCGCGGCCAGCACCGCAGCGCTGAGCGTATAGGAAGCGCCGCGGGAGCCAATGGTACCCGCGGCAAAGGGGCCGGAGTGGGTGTCACCGTATGTGACATAAATATCCTCCGGCGACAGGCCGAGTTCGCCAGCGACGACTTGAGCAATCGTTGTCTCATGCCCCTGGCCATGCGGCGAGTCGCCTTCGGCCACCTGAACTTTGCCGTGCGCGTCGAACTGGACCGTTGCCACGCCAAAGCCGGGCTGGCGTTCCATGGGGACTAGTACCTCTGAGGGAACACCGGAAATTTCCACCCCCATGCTGAAGCCGACACCAAGATAACGTCCGTTTTCCCATGCCTCGGACTGTTCTTGCCGAAAATTGTCGTAATCCAGCGCGGCGCACGCCTTGGCAAACGAGCCGGGAAAGTCCCCCGAGTCTACGTGTACGCCAACCGCGGAGACGTGCGGGAAGGTCTTGATCGCGTTTTTGAGACGAATCTCAACCGGGTCGATCTCCAGAGCGCGGGCGGCCATTTCAACAGCCCGGTCGAGCGCAAAGCGTCCGGCAAACGAACCGAACGCCCGACTCGGTGTAAGACAGGCTTTGTTGGTCACCACACAGGTGAGATCGATATCCACGTTGGGGATGTCGTAGCCGTTAATGAGGTACATCGCCCCCAAAAAGGGCATGGCAAAGCCGACGTAAATGGCTGTCCGGGCATCGCCGCAATCGGCCAGAATCCTATCCCGCAGGCCAAGAATGGTGCCGTCCTTCTTTACGGCCAGTTCAAGCTGATGAATCTGATCCCGCCCCTGGCCCACATTCATCAGACTTTCCTGGCGATTCTCGACCCATTTCACCGGACGGCGGAGTTTCATGGCCAAATGACAGGCCATGAGCTCTTCCCGATAGAGCGGAGCCTTTGTCCCAAACGCGCCGCCCATGTCTTTAGGCATAATCACCCGCACCTGGCTGTGCGGCAGGTTGAGGTATTCGGCCAACAGGTGACGTTTGATGTGCGGGCGCTGCGTGGTCAGCCACAGGGTCAGCCCCTCGCCTGGATTGTACATTGCCAGGCAGCCACGGGTCTCCATGGGCTGACCGCCGGTGCGGTGGCACCGAAAGCGTTCTTTAATAATCAGGTCCGCCTGGACAAAGGCCGCATCGGTATCACCGGCAGGAATATGCTGGTGGTAGAGCACATTGTCGCCCCAGTCAGGATAGAGACGTGGCGCCTCAGCCTGGAGGGCGTGCTCGGGGTCGATTACGATATCGAGCGGCTCATACTCAACGTCGACCAGCTCAATCGCATCTTCGAGGGTATATTTATCGCGGGCCACCACAACGGCCAGCGGGTCGCCGACGTATTTCACCTCATCAATCGACAGCGGCCAAAAGATCGGCCTGTTGGTTTCGCCGGGCAGATTCGGCGTACTCATGTCCGACAGCACCGACCCGAGGTGTTTGACATCTGCACCGGTGAGCACGGCCCGCACGCCGGGCAGGGCAGCCGCCTGAGTGGTGTCTATGGACGTAATTTTTGCGTGGGCGTAGATGCTACGCACAAAGCCCATGACGACCATGCGTGGTAAGACAATATCAGGTAGGTATTGTCCGTCTCCAACTAATAAACGGCGATCCTCTTTACGTTTAATGGATTGTCCGACCCAGGCGTTTGCAGTAGCCATGACGCGCTCCCCTGTTTACACTGGAAACCACTGTTTGCGCTCTTCTGGCGACAGCGCCTCGACCGTGGCGATGGCGTGCTTGACCGCCTCGACGATATGGACGTAGCCAGTACAGCGGCAGATCACCCCCGACATGGCGGTGCGGATTTCTTCGTCCGAATGCTTGGGATTCTGGAGAAATTCGTACAGGGTCATCAGCAAGCCGGGCGTGCAAAACCCGCACTGCAAGCCGTGCTTCTCCCAGAATCCCTCTTGAATGGGGTGGAGCGCATCATCTCTCGCCAAGCCTTCGATGGTCAGCACGCTGGCTCCGTCTGCCTGAACCGCCAGCAGGAGGCATGACTTGACGGCCTTGCCGTTCAGAACCACCGTACACGCCCCGCAGCGCCCCTCGACCGAACAGCCAACATGCGTCCCGGTCAGTCCCGCCACCTCGCGAATGAAGTCAACCAGCAGGAGACGCTGGTCAACCGTCTCCTCGTAGACTTCACCGTTAATCGTTATACCTATGCTTCGTTTCATGCCGACTCTCCTCAAGAGCAAATATGGAGGGAGCGTTTACTCTTCTGCTCGGGCGCTGGCCTGACGCACCACCTCTGGCACCGTGACGCGAATAAGCTGGCGACGATAGGCTGCCGAGGCTCTGACATCATCCTCGGTTTCCACTTCCTCGGCCGCGGCTTCTCCAGCCTGGGTCAGGAGCGTCGCGTCAAGGGCCTTTCCTTGCAGCAGACTGGCGGCCTGCTCAGCCCGGCACGGCTTGGGCATCACACCACCAACAACGATATTTGCCTGCTGGCACACCCCACTCGGGTCTCGCGTAATCTGGGCCGCCACGCTGATGATGGCAAAGTCGCCAGCGACCTGACTGTGCTTTGCGTATGCGCCACCGGAATGAGCGGCAGGAGCCGGACATTCAATCCGCGTGACCAATTCATCCTCGCCAATATCACTCATCAGCGGACCGGCCAGAAAGTCATCAATCAGGACTGTCCGCGTGCCACCATCCGCCTTGGCCACGATGAGCTGGCCGTCCAGGGCCATAACCGCCGGCGGATAATCGGCCGAAGGGTCGGCATGAACGAGACTTCCGGCAATCGTCCCCCGGTTTCGGATTTGCGGGTCACCGATATTCCGAGCGGCGTCCGCCAGGAGCGCATAGGATTGCAGAATGAGCGGGTGGGTGGCTACGTCGGAGTGACGGGCGAGCGCGCCGATGTGGAGGCGCCCATCCTCCTCGCGAATGTTGTCGAGCGCAGCCACCTGGTTCAGATCAATAATGGTCTGCGGCTCGGCCAGCCGCAGCTTCATCAGCGGCATCAGACTCTGGCCACCGGCCAGAAGTTTTGCCTGCTCTCCGTATTGATTAAGGAGCGTCAGCACCTCAGCGACATCAGTCGGTGCAAAATAATTCTCGATGGCTTTGGGATACATCCTGTCCCCCCCTCCCTGCTGCCTAGCAAACCGGAATGGGAAGTCAAGCGAAAACTGCTCTTACGCCAGTCGTCCGTATCCTCCGAGGCGTAAAAGCGAAGATTGTCAGGTTTTCCGGTCGAGACTGACGTTAGTCCGACGGCGGGTAGACCCGATAGGATACCAGTTCGGTAACGCTCTTGACCGGCGTGCCCGCGCCTTCGCTACTGATGGCTTTCACCAAGCCCACCCCCCGGGCGTACCACTCGGTGTAGTGCAGGTGGAATACCGTGGTCTTGCGTCTGGGGTCAGCGACCCGACTCGTTGTCCTGGTTTCCACGCGGAGACAATTGCGGAACGTTCCGGCTGGGACCCGAACCGCTACAGGGTCAATCCGCGCGTGGGCCGAGGCCGTCACATCCTGACCGCCCTCAAGCGGCCAAGCATTGGTCTGGAGCCCGGCCTCCCAACTCCGCTCTCCAGTATAGGGGCTGGGCAGGACCCGTTCAATTCCTTCCCCAAGATTTGTGTCCCACACGGTGTCATGTTCGGAATCAAGCCAGGGGTAGCGGAGGAGAAAGCCGTCTTTGCGCATATAGGCGACCGTGCTTTTCGCCTCGGGCGCTCTGTCGGTTAAGGGTTCATACTCCTCGGCAACAATGTAGGACACGCCGTCAAGCAGCGGAAAATCATCTCGGATCACGGTTTCCGTCATATAGTAATGGTAATCTCCCCCGGAGAATTTCACCTCATGCGTCCAGGTGTTATGCAGGGCGAGCGGGAAAAAACTCGCTCGCCCAACGGGAGACGGTGTCGTCAAGAGGCTCGAAAGCGCGCCCAGAACGAGGCTGGCAACGAGCGTTGCGCCGAGGCTCTGCATAGCATATGGACTATACGGACCGGACTGCTGCCAGGCAACGATTTTTTCAGACCCGGAACACCATTGATGTGACCGATGCGTGACGAGCCCCAACGTCTCTGTCCGGTTCCCATATTCCGTATGGGGTTTCGGCCCTTCTACCTGTTGGCGGCGGTGTTTGGCACGGTCGCCTTTCCCGTGTGGCAACTCTGGCCCGGTCGCTTGCTCGCCGACGGATATCTTACCGGTTCAGCCTGGCATACCCATGAGATGGTCTTCGGGCTCGTTGCTGCCGGCCTGACCGGGCTCCTGCTGACGGCAGTGCCGGCTCGAAGCAGTCTGCCGCCCCTGTCGGGCGCTCGGCTCGCCGCGCTGGTCGGCCTCTGGGTCTTGGGTCGTATTCTGGTAGTCACCGGCCCGGCAGTCCCGGCTATTGCGGTTGACTGTCTCTTCCTGGTCGGTGTCTCGATGGTCTTCGCCGGCCCGGCCATCAGGCTCCGCCGCCTGCTCTCCGCCAGCCCGGCCCTCAGACCCCGCTTCTACCGTCTCCTCTTGGTGGTGGCCGTGCCGGCCCTGCTCGCGCTGGCCAACCTGCTGTTCCATCTGAATTATACCGATCTGATTACCGGCCGGGACGCAACGCTGGCGCAAGACCTGTCCTTTATCCTGATCGCGCTGAGCGGGGGACGGCTGATTCCAGACCTCATTCCCAGCCTGGTTCCAGGGGCACGGCCGCGGCAGAATCGGTACGTGGACCTCATGGCCTTCGGTTCGCTCGGCGTGCTCGCTCTTGCCGGGGTCGCTGGCGCAGGGTGGTTGGGCGGGAACCTGGGGCTGGCCGCGGTCGCGATGATCGGGGCGGTTGCGCACAGTATCCGTCTGTGGCTCTGGGACCCGACCTCGACGCTACGCGAACCCTTGCTGTGGGTCCTGGTCCTGTCCTATGCGTGGCTGCCGGTGTCGCTGGTGTTGCACGCCCTGGGGCTGACGGGTGCCGACATACCGGAGACCGTCGTCTTTTACGGGCTGAAAATGGGAGCAATGAGCGGGATGCTGCTGGGGATGATGACGCGCAGTGCCCAGACCTACACGGGCCGTGCAATCTCGGGCGGGCAGGCGGAGACGGCGACATTCGTGCTGGTTCACCTGGCAGCGGTGGTGCGCGTCTTCGGTCCCCTCGTCATACCAGAGGCAGAGTCACTTGCAGTCACCGTCTCCGTTCTCCTGTGGTCAGGGGCGTTTCTCATTTTTCTTGGAGCCTACTGGCGAGTTCTCACCCAGCCAGGCGTGGGTGAGCGACCGACCCACGAGGAACGTCGGACCGACGACGGACTGCATCAAAAGGCTTGAGCTCTTGAGACAGAACTGCGGCCGTGACACGCGTGAGCGGCTCCCTGCTCCTCACCGGAGCAAAGAGTAGACGCGCCAACATCTCCGTTGAGGGTCCGTTTACTCTGTGGGACCGAGTCCCAGTTCATGGGCGATGGCGGCGGCAAAAGCGGTGTTGTCCAGATTTTCGAGCCGCCAACTGGCCGCGGGGAGGTGAGGGAACCGAAAGACGCTGGTAGGCAGGCCGCGACACATGGCCGCTGGAATCTCGAATCGGGACGGGTCCAAAGAAAAGCCCGGACCGAGCGCCTTAATCAGCGCTTCCTTCAGCGTCCACAGACTGAAGAACAGGTGGACCTTCCGCTCTCCACTCGTCGCGGCCAGCGCCGCGCGTTCGCCCGGCGTAAAGACCGTCTGGCTTATTCCGTCAAGATCGCGACGAGTGACCCGCTCCTCCACATCCACCCCGATACGGCCGGCTGCTGCAAACGCGATCAATCCGTGCGCGCCGCTGTGACTGATATTAAAGCTGATGGGCACCGGCGTCCCACTCACAAAGGCAAACGGCTTTCCATACTGCGAGGCACCAAAGGCTAATTCATCATTGCGACAATCGAGCCGACCACACAGCAGGGCACGGAGCGCTGCGCGGCACAGGGCAAACTCGCGCCGAGGACGCGCATACGGGTAGCGCTGCCAACGCACATGTTCTTGCTTGTCGAGCCAGGCCACGGCGGCTCGCTCGCGGGCCGCATGAGGTGTCAGATCAACATGATAGACAGCAGCCCTGTCGGTTTTCCTGAACGGACGCCACCAACATTCATCCGTTGAGGACATACCCGCCTCACTCCCTGCGGCCTCACAATCCGATTCCCGATCCATCTGATACTGCTACCCGATAGCCACGGCTTGGACTAGCTCCGCTCCAACACTCGCCTCCGGCGGGAAGTGGTCTTCGAGTGCCCATGCAAGTACGTCCTGCTCCTTATACCGCCGCGTGAGTGAGGTGGTCTGCCTGTGTATTCACCGCGCTTCGGAAGGCCTCCAGAGTCGGCTCGATTCCATCTCCCTGGTATCGAAAATCGTCAGGTATCGATTTGTAGCGCGCCTGGACTCGCGCGAGCAACTCCTGCTGCTGTTTCTGGATTTTTTCCACTTCCCGTGACTGATGCGAGGCCGCTTCCTTGAACCCCTTCAATTCGGCCGTCAAAAACTCCTTGAACTCGCGGATCGCAATCTGCTGACGGGTGACCTTTTCAAAGTGGTAGCCCATAGCGGCCAGACTGATCGCCTCCGGGAGCATACGGGGATGGTCCTTGGAGACCTTGGCAATGAACTTGTTGTAGGCCGGAAGTTGCCTGGAGGAAAGCCGGCGGCGTACGCTCATCAGAGCCAAAAAAAGAGTGTTCTTACTCCTCGGCTTTTGCAGGTGCGGGACGGGCGCGAGGTGCTCAAATAACGTCAGGCAGCGCTTGAAGTAATGCTCAAGCGTTGGGTCGTAAATGGTGGTGGTCACGCGTCGATATCCCTCGATCAACGTCTTGGGATTCAGCTCCGGCTTGAAGTTGAGGGCTGTGGCGTCAATTTCAATGGGTACGTCCAAAAGCCGGTTCTCCGACTTCAGGCGATTATATAGATTCGTATTCTTCAGAGCAGCCAACATATAGATCGGGGCCATGGGAATGCCGGCAGCCTGAATAAAATCGATCTGGGCGTCAAACACGCCCTCGTCATCTTCATCCAGACCTAGGATGAATCCTCCTTGGACCTGCATCCCTTTGTGCTGGATTTTACGAACAGCATTCAAAAGGAAATGCTCTTCCTGCTTGTTGACGTTTTGTGGTTTCTTCGTCTTGAGCAATGCCTTGGGATTGGGCGTTTCAATGCCCAAAAATACGGAATTGAAACCCGCCTCGACCATGAGGTCCATCAGTTCATCCATGCGGGCCAGATTCACCGTCGCTTCCGTGAAGAGGGAGAAGGGATATCCACGGGCCTTTTGCCACTCGGCGATCTCCGGCAGGAGTTTCAAGGCATCTCGCTTGTTGCCAATGAAGTTGTCGTCAACCAGAAGCAAAGGACCTCGCCAGCCCAGTCCATACAGGGCTTCGAACTCGTTCACCATTTGCTCTGGCGACTTGGTCCTGGGCACCCGCCCGTAGAGCTTGGTAATGTCGCAGAACTCACAGTCGAACGGACACCCGCGCGAGAACTGCACGCTCATGGAGTAATAGTGCTCCATATCGATGAGGTCGAAGCGTGGAATGGGGGTCTGCGTCACATCCGGCTTGCGCGGCTCGCGATACATGGCTTTGGCCATGCCGTTTTCCAGGTCGCGCAGAAATCCGGGAAAGATCTCCTCTGCCTCATCCAGCACGAAATGATCCACGCCTGTGATCTCATCATGATATGTGGTGGGATGAGGCCCCCCGGCCACCACGAGAACCCCGGCCCGGTTGCATCGCTCAATGATGGTTTGCAGAGAGACTCGCTGAACGATCATGGTGGAGGTAAACACCATATCCGCCCATTCCAGGTCCGAGTCCTCCAGGGGAGACACATTCATATCCACGACGCGGAGGTCGTATTCCGGTGGAAACATCGCGGCGATGGTGAGCAGACCTAAGGGGGGAAAGGCTGCCTTTATACCAAGCATCTCCAGAGCATATTTCGCCCCCCAGTAGGCAGGGGGGTTTTCGGGATACACCAAAAGTGCATTCGGCATGGCGATGTTCTCCTCTCCTTCACCTTCAGGGTGAGTGGATGGCGAAAGGACTCGGTTCCACGCCGCTCCCATGGGGCACGCCGTTCCCCTGCGGAAAGTGGTCTTCAATCGCGCTGGCGAAAGCCGACGGCACGCGGCGGACGCGCGGTTGTACAACGAGAGACGCCTCCTCAGGCCCGTCCGTCTCCGTCTCGGTCTGACCTTCTTCAGCGTCCTTCTTGCCGTAGATGATATCGTGAGCCAACGACAGCGCGGAGGCCGTAGTCATCAGTTCGAGCGCGCTGACCTGGTAGTTGAATTGCGTCAGGATGAACGTCCCCAACTCGGCGACCGAGATCGACGTGAGCCCAAAACTGGACAATGGTTCCTCCACACCACCCTCGTCATGACCGCAGAGTTCGGCGACCTTGTCGGCGATCTGCGCCACCACGCTGTCAAGTGTCAGTTGGCCGTCTGCATTCACTCGGAAGGCGTCCTGATTGGTCAGCAAACGGCCACTCCGCATATAGTCCAGAGAGTCAACCGTCCACGGCGGACGCTTGAACAGGGCGGTGACCAAATGGTCCCGGTCAGACATCGTCCGCATGGCGTAATCGAGGTTGGTAATGGCAAAATCGCTGCTGACCGGAGGCAGGCCGGCAGTCCTCATCATGCGCAACAACTGGGCATTCCGCGCGGCCATGCCGACTTCCGTAACGGCAGCGAGGTTGTAAGCCAAACCCGGCAGGCTCTGCCGACGGCGATAGGCAGCCAACCCGTCTAAGAAAGCATTGGCGGCGCTGTAATTGATTTGTCCGGGGTTGCCAAAGGTCGAGGCCATAGAGGAGAACAGAACAAAATGCTCAAGTGGGCAGCCAGCTGTCGCCCGGTGAAGATGGAGAGCGCCATAGGCCTTGGACGCGAATACCCTTGTCAGGGATTCGGGCGACATGTCGGCCAGATAACGGTCATCCAGCACACCGGCGAGGTGGAACACACCCTTGAGCGGCCGGTGCAGTTGAGCGATACAGCGCTGGACATCGGCCTCTTCCGCCACATCACCCGCAACAATGCCGATCTCGACCTCTTCATCCATGTCGGCCAGAGTACTCGACTGACGGACCCAATCAACGCTCCGACGGCGCTCGGGATCGCGGTCCATCAAGGTGAGATGGCGTGCCCCCGAAGCGACCAGATAGGGCAAAAAGCGCAGGCCGAGACCACCCAGGCCGCCGGTCACAAGGTAGGTCGCATCGGGATCGAGAAATGGCCGTCGGTCGGCAATCGGGAAGTCAGGACCGACAGACGCCGGCGGGGCCGTCAGGACCAATTTTCCCTGGTGTTGGCCGTTGATCATCAAACGCAGGGCCTTATCATAGTCCTTGTACGGAAAGACCGTGACCGGCAATGGCGGTACCGCGCCTCGGTCAAGCAGGTCCAGGCAGGCCCGAGAGAGTTGGTGCGAGAGGGCCGGGTCGTCCATCATGAGACGATCAACGTCAATCGCCACAAAGCGCAGGTTCTTGCGAAAGACACGCAGGCTGAGTGCATTGTCGGCGTAGATATCGACCTTGCCAATCTCGCAGTGCCAGCCACCCGGCCGTAAGGCCTCCAGACACAGGGCAATATGGCGACCGGCCAGGGAATTCAACACGATGTCAACGCCCTCGCCTCCGGTCGCCACCATGACGTCGTCGTACCAATCGTAGCTGTGAGAATCGAAGGCCGCACGGACGCCCAGCGCCAACAATTGCGCTCGCTTGCTCTCGCTGCCCGCAGTGGCGTAGATTTCCGCTCCGACATGTTTGGCTAGGGCAATGGCAGCCTGGCCGACTCCGCCCATAGCCGAGTGGATCAGCACCCGTTGGCCCTTCCCGAGGCGCGCTAGATGTCTCAGGGCATAGTAGGCGGTCACGTAGGCCGATAACGACGAGGCAGCCTCCTCCATACTCAAGCGGGCGGGCTTGGCAAAAACGAGATGCTCGTCAACCACCACACGATTGGCAATACACCCCCCCTTGGTGAATGCCACTGCGTCACCGACGGAGTGCCAGCGCACCGCCGAGCCGACACGGCGAACGACACCGCTGGCCTCGATGCCGACTTCACGCCCAAGCGCAGAGCGTTCGTATGACAGGGCCGGCAACAACCCCAGCGTGACCATGACGTCCCGGAAGTTAAGCGCGGCCGCCGCCACTTCGATCTCCACGTCTCGCGCTCCCAGTGCCGCGGGTTCGTACGTCTTCATCTGCAAACCGCCGACCTGTCCCGGATTGTCCAAGCAGAGTCGGTAGGCAGGCTCCTCACCGGCAGAAACGTGAGGAAATCGCTTCCGAATACTGACCAACCGCGGAGCCCACACGCGTTGCTGCCGTACCGCCAGTTCACGCTCCCGCACATCGCACCGACCCAGCCAAGCCAAGGTCTCCAAGTCGTCGGAGGCACCCAAGTCCACTAGGCGGAAGTCGAGCTTGGCCTCCTCATCGACTTCGGCGGCCATACTGCGTACCACTCCCCACAGCGCATGTCCGCGTGGCTCTTCCACATCGTAGGCCGCCCGGCGTGTGATCACGGTCAAGCGGCACCTGTCGTTCGCCTGCTCGATTCTGGAGGAGACCAATGCCTGGATAAAGGCGACGCAGCGCGATACCACCTTTTCCCCTGTCGGGTCCTGCGGGTCTGTCCCACAGAAGAAGTCAATCGCTTGCACATCGGCCACTTGCGACCATTCCTCGAGCGCATGGAAATCACCGCTCCGAAGGGAGTCATAGGAAATCGGGGACACCTCGGGCGCATTGAGCAGAGACACCCAGTCCGCAGCCCAACTCTCCGACTCACCCAGCACCCAGCGCGGTCCTGGCCTGTCCGTTGCGTCAAGAGCATAGGACTGCGGCGCTTGCAGCAGGGTCGTACGCTGTCCAGCACGGACGATGGTCCATCCGTCGCCTGGTGTGATCACCTCGCCCTCGTCGTGGCAGACTAGCGCCAGACCACCAGCGACCGCCAACCGGCGCCAGAATCGCCAGTCCTCCAGTCCGAACGCAACGGCCTCCCCATGCAGGAACAGGATATCGGCGACACCCGGACGCAGCAGGCCGGCATTCAGTTCCGGCGCTGGCTGGGCGGACAGATCAAGGCGCTCGAAACGCAGGGTGGCATCATTTTGATTGAAGGCATCGTAGTGCGCCTGAGTCCCTTCTTCACTGTCACCGACGAGCCAGAATTCGGTCTGGCTATCTGTACCCGAGAGATGCTCAAGACATTGTTTGAGGATGGTCTGGTCGGGCTCTCGACCGGCAGCGAACTCAACGGCATTGCAGGCATGGCGGTCGTCGCAGTCGAACTGCTCAAGAGCAGCAATCAAAGCGGTCGGCTCGATCTCTCCGTCTGGCAATCTGTCCACAAGTGGCCGAGCGTCGGGGACGAACCTGGGCTGCCAGGAGACAATATGTTTGCTGTGCGGCAGGTCGATCCATCTCGGATTGGTGTTGAAGGAGCGATATTCTTCGATATAGGCGATGAGAGATCCCGTCGCGCTATCGTAGAAACTGATGCTGCCACCGGACCTCTCGCCGGTATGAACGGCATATTGCCCCTTTTCAATCATATCGAACAACTCATTGGCGGGTTTTGCTACATAACAGGTGATCCGTTGCGTTGTCGGCGGACGAACAAACGTTACGTGCCGGGCTCGCTGTGGCATGGAGAAAAGATCAGGGATACGCATCAGATGGTACAGGAAGATCTGCAGCCCGCCG
The DNA here is from genome assembly GCA_022826945.1 of Candidatus Binatia bacterium. Taxonomy (GTDB): domain Bacteria; phylum Desulfobacterota; class Binatia; order Bin18; family Bin18; genus Bin18. Next base: position 53,519 of record JAJDTY010000080.1, on the reverse strand, counting down.
TCGATTAAGGACGGCAGCAAGACATACCCCTCCGCTCGGCCGGTTGCCCACAGTTCCTCATCAACCTCCACGTCAACCAAAAGATGCTCGGACTTCCTATCCTTATCGATCTTTTGGATGGTCCGAAAAAAAGGACCATATTGGAAGGCGTCTCCGAGGATTCCCTCCACGTGCTCGTAAAATTCGCCGTCTTTCGTAAAGGGTGCGGTCTCAAAGCCGGTCGTGTCGATATCCGACAGTTGCCTTGGGACGTCCACCGTGTGTTCTTCACTCACCCGACGCACCTGGCCACGGCAATGCAACGTACTTTCCTTTTCGATGTCGTACGACCGGGAAGAAATGGTGAAGGTAAACTCGTCCGGGGCACCAGCGACCGGATACAAGGCCGTTTGCAGCCGTACCGGAGCTTTGGGGATGGGACAGGGCTGGAGGAATTCAATCTCTTCGCAATAGACCGGTACGCCCTCAAGAGCCTGCAGGATCAACTCAATATAGCCGGCTGCCGGAATGATCGACGCATGATGGACGCGGTGCTCTGCCAACCAGGGAAAGTCCCTCTCCGAAAGCCGCGCTTCGAAGAGCAGGTGGTCAGAAGGAACCTTGTGCCCGACCAGCGGGCCGTGGGAGTACTCCCCCTGTTGAACAAGAAACTCGTTGTCGGCCATGACATCCTTTGTCGCCCGCTCTTCTCGCGGATGGCCGGGCAGGAGATGGGCGATGGGCTCCGGGCGCGGATACTGGGCCGCAAAATCCAGGTCTACGCCGGCCCGGAAAAGGGCACCCAGAGCCTCGTGAAAGCCGAGGCAGACATCCGTATCTCTCATGAGCGTCGGAATGCAGGCCGGCACCGGAACGCCGTCTTCCAGACACTGGGCAATAGTGGGTTGCAGGGCGCTATGCGGCGCGATTTCCAGTATCACGTCAGCCTGATACTCCCGCTTGACGGTTTCCACGGCCGCCGCGAACCGTACCGGCTGGCGGATATTTGACCACCAATAGGCGTTGTCCAGGCACTCTGTTTTCACACCGGTGACCGAAGAAACGAATGGCACATCGGCGTCAAAGGCGCAGCCGTTCAAAAAGGACAGGGCCTCCAGGGCGTCGTCTTCGAGCGGGTCCATGGCACTGGAATGGAAGGCAATATTACCCGGAAGCAGCCGATGTTGCAGCTTGCGCCCATCCAATTCCGCCATGACGGGCTGCAAGGCAGCCTCCTTGCCGCAGATGACGGTACTGGCCGGTGCGTTCTCGCAGGCGATCTCAACCTGGGTCGGCTGACCATTCTCGGTGCTGAAGGGAATGCGGAGCGTTTCAAGTATGTCCTCCACACCGGGTCGGTCGAGGCCGATCGCCAGCATACGACCGGAACCGGCCGTTCGCTGTTGCAAGGTGGCGCGATGGAAGACCAGGCGCGTGGCTTCTGCCAGCGAAAGCGCTCCGCAGGCGTACGCTGCGGCGACCTCGCCGGAACTGTGGCCAACCACGCAGTCCGCATACACGCCCCAGGTCTTGAACAGCTCCACCAGCGCGCACTGCAACATGAAAATGACGGGCTGCGCCAGTTGCACTTCGTTCAGTTCTTCCTGGCTGGCCGAGAAACAGGCCTCGCGCAGCGAGATGTCCGAGTGCTCCCGCCAGTGTCCCTCAATGGCATCGATCACGCGGCGGAATACAGGGTCCGTGTCGTACAGCCCGCGACCGCAACCGGCCCACTGCGTCCCCTGACCGGAGAATACCATGGCCAGCCGCTTCTCGCCTTCTTCCACGGCAGCGACCGGTGTAGGCTCTTCCGTGAAGGCGTCTAGCGCCTCGGTAAGTTCTTTCTGGCTGCGAACCGCCAAGGCCGTACGCGTAGCGAAGTGGGTACGGCGGCGGCTGAGGTTGCCGGCCAGCGTATACAGGTCTATCGCCTGGTTGTCGAGCGTTTCCCGTAACTGTCGGGCGCTCTGCGTTAGTGCGTCGGATGTACGGGCTGACAGGGGAATCATGAAACCGGCCTCCGGGGCCAGGGCCACCGACCAGACCCGGGGTTGGGCCGGGCGGTATTCCCGCACCACGCAGTGCCCGTTGGCCCCACCAAAGCCGAACGAATTGATACCCACCACGACCGGCCGTTCGGGAAAGGGTTCACAGGCCGTCTGCACCTGCATGGGAACCCGGTCGAAGTCAATCTCCGGATTCGGCACCAGGAAATTCTTCGAGGTCGGCGCAAATGTGCGCTGCTGCATCATCAGGATGACCTTGAGCAGAGAGCAGTGGAACGCCGCGGCCTCCATATGCCCGACATTGCTCTTGACGCTGGAAACTCGGAGCGGAACCGCGCGGTCGACACCGCCGAACGCCTCTGCGATGGCGTTGCCTTCCATACGATCACCGACCACGGTGCCGGTCGCATGGGCTTCAATATAATCAAAGTCTCCTGGCCCACGCCCGGCGCGGGTGTAGGCGGTACGCATCAACTCAACCTGGGCGTGGCGGGTCGGCGCGGTAATATAGCGCCCCTGTGCCAGACCATCGGTGCCGTCGGCTGCCCCGGCCGTATTGACTGCGGTCGCCTCCACCACGGCGTAGATGCGATCTCCGTCTCTTTCCGCCACCTCCAGGGGCTTCAGCGCGAAGATAAATGCTCCTTCCGAACGCACGTAGCCATTCGCTTCCGCGTCAAAGGAATGACACTTGCCATCCGGGCTGACGATCCCCAGCGCATTGAAGCCGCTACTGAGTCTGGCTGATCCCAGGTACTGGGCCGATCCGACGAGGGCCTGGTGACAGTCGCCGCGCTGTATCGCATTCATCGCCGTGTGCAAAGCGCTCAGGCCGGCGGAACACGCCGTGCAACAGGCTATCGACGGCCCCATCAGGTTAAGATGGTAGGAGATGCGGTTGGCCATCATGGACGGATCGATGCTGAGAATGGAAAACTCATTGACGCCGTGCATTGCCCGCCAGTTCGCCACCGCCGGCGTCTGTGCGCCAATGAAGACACCCGTCGGACTATTGCGCAACGAGTGTAAACCCCAGCCGGCCCGCTCACAGGTCTCCCAGGCGCAGTTCAACAACATTCTCACCTGCGGGTCCAGATACATCATTTCATTACGAGAGACTCCGAAGAGACTCCGATCGATCTGCTGCTCCCCTTCCTCGCGAATCAGCCCTTCGTAGGGACTGGCAAATCGACCTGGACCGGAGAATCCGCCGATCGGCTGATAGCCTCTGCCGTAGCGGTCGGTGATGGGCTCCTGGACGATCTCGCGTTCGCTTAGCAAACGCCAGAGGTCGTCGTCGGTCCGGATTCCTCCCGGCATGCGATAACTGTACCCGACGATGGCAACTGCACCGTCGGACGGCGCTGTATTCATTTTTTCCCCTTTTGCTGGAACACCCGGCATCACATTTCGCTACGCACGGATTCCCTTGCCAGTGCGTCACTCCGCATCAGAGACGAAACCCTCGAATCCCATGGGTGGCGATAAAGTCCCGGTACTGAGCAAAGGCAGTATTGACCGCCTCCGGCGTGAGACCATACTTCTCAAGGGTGTAGCGATGCCGCTCCTCCTGTTGTCGCTGTTCTTCCTGCCGGAACAACCAGTCATCCATAGCGTTGATGGCCGCCCGCTCAAGCGGCCAATTGAACCGCTCATAGATGGTGCGGACAACGGCCAGCGGCTCCTCGACCAGATCGGCATAGTTCACATCGACCCAGCGGTGTTCCAGTTCGGGATGGGTCCTGCGAAAGCGCACTGCCCGATCAAGCATGTCGCTCATGAAGGCTAGTTGTTCGGCGCCGAGGTCGTGGCGCGGGCGGTTCACTGGACAGAGAGCGCACCCGTTCCACCAGGCTGTTCCAGGAGCCCATGAACCGCGTGGGGTCTCGATGGGTCTGAATGAACAGGGCGTCCGGATAGGTCTCAATCACGGTCTCCAACTCCATGAGATGAAAAGGCATCTTCAAGACCCACTGGCCCTGCGACTCGCGCTGCCGGCGTTGATAGGTAAAATGCTGTAGAGTGCGACGGTGGTGGGCATAGGCATCCCGGGAACTGGTCGCTGCCAGCCACTGACCGAAATCCGGCACGTAGTATTGAACCGTAGAAGCCCAGGACGAGAAGGATAATCGCAAAAGCTGGATATCCTCCTCCGGCTCGTCGATATCAACGTGGTGGATGCCCTTGAAGACTTCCTCCATTTTTGAGGCGGCAAGCATATCTTCGAGGTAGGCCCGGCGCGGGTCAGCCGGTGTACCGGCTAACGTGGCAGACTCGCCCGTCGGCAGGACCGGCTCAAGCAACTCGTAGCTTCGCAGCGTCCAGCAGCGCTTGTCCCGAGCCAACAGGCGGTGCAGCAGGGTCGTACCAGTCCGGTTGATGCCGACAATGAAAACCGGTCGAGCAATCTCCTCGCGTTCGATCTCCGGGAGCTGCTGCCGTTCACGAGTGAGCGCAGCATTCATCTCCAAGAGATGGCTCAAACCGTAGGCGACGGAACTCCGCTTCGCCTCCAGCAGCCGAGCCTCTGGCGCATTCAGCGCCTGTACCAAGCGATGCAGGCTGCGGTGTATCCACTCGGGATAGGCCCGTTCAAAGGGCACACTCATACGCTCGGCATAGTGCTTGGCTCGGGCGAGCAGACAGTCAGCGTCCACACGACCGTGCCGGACAGCATACGGCCACTGTTGCCGATGACGCTGCACCCAATCGTTGGCACGTGCATACTTGGTCAACAGGCCCGGCCATTTGATTGGACGCGGACAATCTTCACGCAGAGTACGGTCGCAGATGGGCAGGGTGGCGCTTGCCCTACGGTCGCTGAACCAATAGGGCGCAAAATGATCAAGCAAGGCCCAGTATCCATGCAGCGGTGAGTTCTCGCCACGGGCCTGACATGCCTGCTTGAACACCCCGTAGGGAACCTCACGAAAATAGTTGCCGAAATCGGCGAATTCGAGGTCGCAACGAGCTGGCCGCGGGTCGCAGCAGTGGTAGATCGTGAACCGTCGCCGCGGGTTGAGCGAAATGGCCGTGCATATCTGACTCAGCGTATCGACCGGCTCGTTGTATCTCTGAAGTGATACACCCTGTAGCACCATTTCAACATCGACCATTGCCGAAAAGAGACGCATGGAGATATTGTCCACCTGAGGAAATCCCGTACTGGACAGACTGGTTTGCGGCAGCCGGAAAATCGCCATAGGCAGACCGGCCATGTGCGCGAACAACAAACTCTGCTCAACCACCAGCTTGCTCCACGGATAGCCGAGGACTCCGAGGGGGAACATCTTTTTCATGCTGGTGAGGTCCGGCTGCATCTGATGGTCAATGCGGCTCTGGCTGAACTCATTGGCGAAGCTGCAAAAATACTGGGGGAAGACACCCATAGACGAAGCGTAGAACACATACTTATAGCGGACGCGCAAACACAGCTCGAACACACTCTGCATACTGAGCGTGTTGATCTTACGTATGGCGAGATAGGACGAAGCCAGGGCCAGATCGGCGGCAAGATGATAGATGGCATCGATCCGCTGACAGAGGTCGTCGAACTCCGCTTCGCTGAGGCCGAATCGAGCCTGACCGATATCACCGACCACTATGCGGATGCGCGGTGTGAATGCCTCATCCCAAAGGTCTGCCTGCTCCAGGGCGGCCCGCACACGCGCAAACCCATGCTCGACAGTCTCGGCCCGGACGAGGCAGTGCACCACCAGGCCGCCCTTCTGCCGCAGCAGGTCACGCAGGAAAAAGCGACCGACAAATCCGGTCGCCCCGGTCAGCAAGACCTCTTGAAAGGCAGTCGGAGGGACGGCTTCGGCCGGCGACTCCTGGCTGACGGTCGCATGAATGAATCTCCGTAGGGTATTGACATCCTGCTGACAGTGCGGCGGCAGCGCTCCCACGAGCGGCGCAACCCTTCTGTCAGCAACGGACGGGTCAGCCATGTTGGCTGTCCTCACGACTTCTTATCGACAAATTCAGCAAGCGCCTCTTCCGCTGCGTCGAACATGGATTTCCGAAGCTGCTCGCGCCGCTGTCTCAAGAGCTCAATCCGCTTCCACAACACATCCTTGATTTGGGCGATCCCTTCCTCACGTATCTCGGCGGAGAGGGTCGTGTTGTTTCGGAATTCATATTTCTCGATGGTAAAATCGGCAATCTCCTGTACGTTACTCCCCACGATGTCATAATCGACGACGCCTCTCATGGTTGCCATTTTTTCTTCTGTTTTTGGCTCTTGGTCGTCGCCATCACTGCTAGGACTCCCTGCGATTGCGCTGAGTGCGGCGGCCCGTGATTCATACACGGCAATCATCTGGTCAAAGCCGCTGACGGTGATCACCCCACGAACATGAGTGGGGAGCGTACAAACGCCAAACCGCTTACCCGGCTCGTTGAATTTCCTGGCAATAATCAGACCGACCCGCAGACCTGCACTGCTAATGAAGGCCAGTTGTTCAAGGTCCAGGATCAAGGCATTGTCGCCCGGCTCAATGCCGGTTTCCAAGAGGCGCTGAAATTCATCGGCGTTGCCGCCGTCGACACGCCCAATGATCGCTGCAACCAAAACTCCATCTTTCCGTTCCCATTGAATGTCTATTCCTGTGGCCATGTGGGTCTCCTTCCCTATCAGATACATCACTCCGAATGCCGGCTAGATGAATTTATATAATGCACACAGATGATATGTAAATACTGCAGTTATATACTCTTCGGTGACAGACTACGATGAGAGATGAATAGGAAGCTATGCTAATCCAAAGGCCCTATACCCTCGCCCCTTTGCCTGAGGCCGCTCGGCCGCGCCTCGTCCTAAGCATCCGGCATGCTGTCGGTTAAAGGTTCTACTCTCCGGCAACAACGGTTTTCAGGCACTCATTCTTTTCACATCGAGCACCTTCCGGTGTCTTCTATAGAGAACGTAAAAGAATAGGGAGGTTGGTGTTTATGTCTACATGTCGCTCGTTGCTCATTGCGTGGTTTTCACTGACTTGCTTTCTCGGGACTCTCGCCCCCCTGCCAGCAGGATTCTGGGTCTGACTTCTTCAAGCGGAAGAATGTTATAGAAAGCCTGCTCTACGACATTGGAATAGCACCTGTGACAGAACAATCCGGCAACACGGCGAGCGCATTTGAGGAGATCGTCGATCTCCATCAGCGCGCCGTCTATCGCTATCTCGTCCGCTGTACGGGCAACAACGACGACGCGCAGGAGTTGTTTCAGGAGACCTTCCTCCGTGCCTATCGCGCCTACGGCGACCTGCCAACTGATGCGAACCACCGGGCCTGGCTCTTTCGGATCGCAACAAATCTCGTAAGAAATTATATCCGTGGCCGCCAGCGTTATCGAAAAGTATTTGTCGCGGACGGTCCCATACCTTCCTCAAAAGTTCATCCGACAACGCCAGAACAGACGTTTCACTCGCAAGAGACAGCCCAACTCCTCCTGAACGCGATTAGTGCCTTACCCTTCCGACAGCGTACAGCATTGATACAGCGGCAGCTTGAAGGGCTCGCCTATCGGGAGATTGCCGAGAACCTGGACTGCTCTGAAGACAGCGCCCGGGCGCATGTGTATCAAGCCCTGAAGAAGCTACGCGCCTGCTGGCAACAGACCGCGACAGGAGAAGAGAGGAGGTGCCATGCCAACCAAAAAGCGTAACACGCTCGCATGTGGCTTTGCGGAAGACGATATTATCGCCGAAGCGCTCGGAGAAAATCCGCAGCTTATACGGCAGAAAGTCCAGCGTCACCTGACCACCTGTCCCGACTGTGGTCAGCTCTTGGAACACTACAAACAGATCCGCTTTCAGCTTGGTTCTTTACCCGCCCCGGAGACCGGACTCGCCTCAGCTCGACGCGCACTCGACAGACAGTTGACCCGCTTGACTGCGGACGCTCGTCCGCGCCTCGTCCTGAGCATCTGGGATTCACCTATCGGGCCGCTGCGGATTGGCACAACGGATAAGGGAGTGGCGCTGGTTGAGTTCGTTTCTCCTGACGACCCCAGGGGTAGTGCAAAGGAGTTCGGAGAAAAATTTGCGGTTGAGCACTCTCAAGGTCATGGCGGCACTATCGCGGCGCTGACCTGGAAACTTGAAGCATACTTGAGCGGCTCGCGCCAAGCGCTTGATTGGGTGATTGATGATGCCCTCATGCGGAGCGATTTTCAGCGTCAGGTCCTACGGGCGGCGAGTGAGATTCCTTATGGCAGCCTGACAACGTATGGAGGGCTGGCTGAGAGAATCGGTCGGCCCACAGCCGTCCGGGCGGTCGCGCAGGCCCTGCGTTACAATCCGCTGCCGATTCGGATTCCCTGTCACCGCATTGTTGGCAGTAATGGCAGCCTCACCGGCTATGCCGGCAATAAAGTCGCGCTCAAGCGGGATATTCTTACGGTTGAAGGCATACCGACTGTTCCGTCACGCTCAGGTTTTGCCATTGCCCAGGATCAGCTCTATGTCGGTCGGCAAACGGAACAGATATTTTGCCGACCGAGCTGTGAGGCTTCAAAGGGTACTCGGGCGGGGAATCGTATATTCATCGCCTCACGTCCCCGAGCGGAAGCCATTGGTTATGCGCCCTGTGGCGTCTGCCGACCGGACCTCCAGCCGTTACACCAAGCGGTCGAGCCGCGCTTGGGCTGAGTTTGTGGCCAGAGTCGCTCCCAGGCTTGTCGAGAGGCGCGCTTTTCTGTACAGCCTCAGATATGAACGCCTTGCGTCTCGTTCCCGCGGTGCTGCTTTCTCTGTATATGGGGGCGGCCTGCGAATACCCGGACGACTCCGCTGATCCATCGGTTCCATCCGACCTGCGACAGACCCTGGAGCAACTCGCTGACGGGCTGGAAGCTTTTGATCCGGAACAGGTGCTGGCCGTCTATGCGGATGATTTCATCAGCGGCACCGGGCGATCAAAGCGCGGTGTGGGCGAGGTGCTGACGCGGCTACGGCAGAGCAAGGTGTCGCTGAGCGTTGAGAAGATCGATGTGACGGAGGCGGACGATATGCGCGCGACAATCACGACCTCTATGCGCCTGCGTTATACCGACCGTTTCCGCAATATCGGAGCCGGTGAGGTGGTCATTACCGATATTTTGTCCCATCTCCTACGGAAGGACGCGGGGCAGTGGCAAATCTACACCGACAAACGCCTGGCTACCTATCGGGAGGGGCGATTTGGCGAGTCTTCACCGAATGTGACGATTGAGGTGCCGGACCGGCTGCCGACCGGCCTGGACTACCCGGTGGCCGTCGTTGTGCAACAGCAACCCCAGACCCGTTACCGCGTGGCCATTGGCAACTATCCCGAAGACCCCGGCGTTCTCCCTCCGCCGGATGTCGATGCCCTGCTACCCAGGGACGGTCGCTTGGAGGCGAATCTCCTCCCGAATCCTCAGGGTGTCAGTGAAATGGTTCGGGTCACCGTTATTGCCGCAGACGTTCAGGGTGACTGGCAGGGCGCAACAACCGTGTCCAAGCTCGTACCCGGTGTCCAGCGGACCGAGCGCCGCAGACGGCAGGACGCCTCATCACCTTCACCCGAACAGCAGGATGTATAAGCACGAGACCCACAACACGTAATCGGAAGCACACTCATGTCTATTGCAAAAAATAAAGCCATTGTTCGTCGCTATTTTGAAGACTGTCTCAATCAGGGCAAAATGGAGACCATTGATGAACTCATTTCTCCGACCTATGTCAGTCACTATCCGGCCGGCTATGATCTTGGCGGCGGGCCGGACGATGTCAAACAGATCGTCTCTTCGGTGCGCAGGGGATTTCCAAACGTCCATTTCACGATAGAGGATTTTGTCTCGCAAGGCGAAAAAGTGGTTGCCCGCTGGACCTTCCACGGCACGCACGACGGCAACTTCATGGGTGTTGCGCCAACGGGTAGGGAAGTCGTGGTCGCGGGTGTGGCAGTGTATCGCCTGGCGGACGAGAAGATTGAAGAAGTCTGGCTGTCGTGGGACGTGTTTGGGCTGTTCAAGCAGCTTGGGGTGCTTGCCTCGTAAGAGAGGGGAAACCCGTTTTCCATGCCTGACCGACCGCCGCGCTTTTTTGCCCATGTCTATCGTTTGGTCGCACAGGTGCCACGCGGAAAAGTGGTAACCTATGGGCAGGTGGCAGCCCTGCTTGGCGCACCCCGGGCCGCGCGGGCGGTCGGCACGGCCCTTCGACACCTACCGCGCCCTTTAACGAAAAAAGTCCCATGGCAACGGGTGATTAACGCCTCGGGCGGCATCAGTCTGCGGGGCGATGTTTTGCGCGCCGAAGAACAACGCTGGCTGCTGGAGGAAGAAGGGGTGGCGTTCAACCGCAACGGTAAGGTCAATCTGGACAAGTATCGCTGGTGTGGTCCCAGGAACGGGAAAGCACCTACGTGGAATACCCGGCTGTAGAAAGGACGGACGGATGCATACCAGGAGTCCTCAAACCCGCCTTCGTTCGTCGTTCGGAAGCGGTTGGGCTTTCCTGCGCAGCATCACGCCAGCCTGGACTGTAGGTCTGACTCACGGGACTGCTGAGACGCCGCTAGCAGCCCCGTAGCAACCTTCCCGTGAAGACGGATCAACTCATTCGCTTGAGGCGCTTTTTCTCTTTTGATCCGCCCGATACATCGCAATGGCTGCCACTACAATAAAGCCCACTATCGCAATAATTTCCAGCGGTATGCCGAACATCCTGGTATCCTCCTCCGAACGCCGCGCACTACCAGTTCCTCCCATGGCTCGACCGGTAAGCGTCCAGGTAAGCGACACCTCCGCACGGTGAGATGTCAGAAACCGGTCAACGATGGAGGATAGATGCTTAAGCGAGATGCGGAAGAGGGTAAGCGTGAATCGCCCACAGTTGGCGTATCCACTCTCCTCTCGTGCCGAGGCGATGTCAAGAGACACTCCGGTGGATGTGTTCGTAATCAGGAACTATGAGGGGCGCACGGCCGTGCGCCCCTGAACGACTTACGCAAACTTTGCGATATAGGGCTGGTACTGATCCAGGAGCGGCAGCACGGTGTCCGCATCGGCCGAGGGGAGAAACAGCACGGCCCGCTCAACGCCTAATTCTTGATGGCTGGCCAAGGCTTCTTCCTTATCGGAGGAGCCAAAAACCGAGACCGGCACTTCCTCGGGCGAGCGACCGGCCTGCTCAGCCAGGGCGTGCAGCTCTTTTATCGATTCGGGCAGCGTCGAGGTATCAAAGCCGACCGGAATCCAGCCGTCACAATAATTGACGACCCGCTTCAAGCCGCCGTTGAAGGTTCCCATCAGAATCGGCGGGTGAGGCTTCTGAACCGGCTTGGGGTAAGCCCAGATCGGATCGAAGTCCACGAACTCACCGTGATACTCGGCCTCTTCATTGGCCCAGATTTCTTTCATGGCCTCGATACGCTCGCGGCAAACCTTCCAGCGTCGATTGAACGGCGTGCCGTGGTTTTCCATTTCCTCGGCGTTCCAGCCGCCGCCAATGCCGAACAGCAAGCGCCCGTTGGAGAGTTGATCCAAGGAGGCCACTTCGTTGGCCATGGTAATCGGGTCACGCTCGATCACCAAGCAAATGCCACTGCCGATCTTGATCGTACTGGTCACCGCCGCGGCTGCCGTCAGCGCGACAAACAAATCATGGGTATGCCAATATTCCTTGGGCAGCTCCCCACCGCCCGGCCACGGGCTCTTGCGGCTGGCCGGGATATGAGTGTGTTCGGGAAACCAGATGGACTCGAAGCCCCGGTCCTCACATTCCTTGGCCAGGGTATCAGGCCGAATGGCATAGTCCGTTGCAAACATCGTAATACCAATTTTCACTGCGTCCTCCTTAGGGTGAAGATATGAGCCCTTTTCATGACAGCTTGCGCGCGCCGGGTCAATGAGGGAGTGGAATCGCGGGTTCAGTCCTGTCCATGAAACATCCGTTCCGCTTCTTCCTGCAGCTCGGCCCGAAAGTCCGGATGTGCCACGCTGGTCAGAGCCTGTGCGCGTTGGCGGAGACTCTTGCCGCGCAACGTGGCGATCCCGTATTCCGTGACCAGATAGTCCACAAAAGCCCGCGGAGTCGTGACAACGGTTCCGGGGGCCAAGGTAGGCACGATGCGGGAAATCCGCGCGCCATCGAGGAACGAACTCGACGGCACCGCAATAATGGATTTTCCGCCGGCCAGACAGGCCGCAATGGCGAACGCGGTCTGGCCGCCCGTGCCGGTGAACATCTGCCAGCCGATGGATTCGGACGCGACCTGTCCGGTGAGATCAACGCTCAAGGCATTATTGATGGCCGTGAAGCGCGGGTCTTTGCTCAGCAGCCGAATGTCGTCGGTATAGTTGAAATCGTACAGCTCAAAGACCGGGTTCCGGTCAATAAAGTCCAGCTCTTCAGCACTCAACTGCGGGTGGAAGGCGGTGCCCACCACTTTGCCCGGATGAACAGTCTTGTTTGTTCCGGTCAGGATGCCTTCCCGCACCAGTGCCACGACCCCCGGCGGAATAATCTCGGTCTGCATCCCGAGATCACGCCGACCATACACATAACCGAGCAGCGGGCTGGTCATATCGCCCGCTCCAATCTGAATCGTATCCCCATCTTCCAGCAAATCGTTGGCGATCTGCATACAGATGGCGTCGATCATGTCCTGCTTTTCCTGAGTAAAGGTCTCGGGTGTGACCAGCGTGGCCGGCGGACTCTGACGTTCGACCAAGCAGTCAATTTCCGAGACATGAATCGTGTTCGTCCCGCCCGTTCTGACGAAACTCGGGTCAACTTCGACAATGACCCGGGCGGCCCGCTGCGTCATCAGCGGCGACATGCCGACGCACGTGCCAAAACTACAGTTGCCGTGCCGGTCGGGCGGCGACACGGTCACCAGATACACGTCCAGATCGTCAATACCGTAGGGGAGGGCCTCCGCTCGGAAGTAGGAAACCGGCACATAGTCGAGCTTGCCCTGGTAGAGCAGGGGCCGTTCGCGCCGGCTCAGATACCACGACTCGAAATGAAAGTATGCGTCGAGGCCGGGCAGATTCCAGTCAAACAGGGAAATCAGCGTGTTGAGGCGCAGACCCCGCAAGCGTTCCCTGTTTTCGACCAGCGCCCGGCACAGCGTAAACGGCGTCCCGGTTAGGCCGGCGGTAAAAACGTGGTCGGTCGGCGCGATCCGGTCGAGCGCGGCGTCCGCGCTCACCAGTTTATCGCTCCACTGTGCTTGCCAGGTCATGGCGGAGCCTCCTTGTCTCGCCGTCGCCCGTCCTACGGAATCAAGACGAGCTTTCCAACCGACTGGCGCGACTCCATGTGGCGATGGGCCTCGGCCGCTTCCGCCAGAGGAAAGGACTTGCCAATCAGCAGCTTGAGCTTGCCCTCGTCCATGAACTGGAGCGATTGCCGAATGCCTTTCTGATGGACCTCCGGCATGGCCGAGACCGTATATAAAATAAAGCCGCTGACCTTGATGGATTTCTGGAACAGCCCAAACAGATTGAGCGGGTCGGGCACGCCGCCGGACCGACCGTAGAGAATCAGATGGCCGAACGGCGCCAGACAGCCCAGGCCCTTCTCCAGGGTAGGCTTACCCACCGCATCAAGAATCAGGTCCACGCCTTTGCCGTCGGTCAGCTTGAGCGTCTCCTCCGCGAAGTCCTGGGTGGCATAATTGATGACCTCGTCCGCGCCGTACTCCTTGGCCAGGACTGCCTTCTCCTCGGTCGAGACCGTACCGATCACTCGCGCCCCGACCGCTTTGGCAATCTGCACCGCGGCGAGGCCAACACCGCCGGCTGCCGAATGGACGATGACCGACTGGTCGGCGGTCAGATTATGGGAGGTGAAAAGCATATGATAGGCGGTCAGCACCTGAATCGGAAAGGCCGCACCCTGCTCAAAACTGACCGAGTCGGGCAGGGCCATGACCTGGCCGGCTGACGCAAGCGAGTATTCGGCATATGTCTTCATGCCGATCGAAGTCACCCGGTCGCCCGGTTTGATCCCCTCCACACCGTCACCAACCGCCTCAACCACTCCGGCCGCTTCAAGCCCTGGGATGTCCGGCAGCTTGGGCTGCATGGCATACTGGCCCTGGCGGAAGAGGGTATCCGCGAAGTTGATGCCGATTGCATGATTCTTGATCAACACCTTGCCCCGCCGTACCTCCGGGTCGGGCGCATCCCCAAGTTGTAAGACCTCCGGACCACCGAGCTGGTCGAAAACAACGGCTTTCATATTTCTCTCCTTCTCACGCAGTATCGGCAGCCGTTGTACCCCTCACCCGGCCTTTCGACAAGCTCAGGCTGGGGATGAGGGCAAAACCGCCGGGCAATCTCATTTGCGGCATACGTCAGAAGACGTATCACGCCGCCGCGCTTGGACGTTGCCGGATAACCGAGTACCAGCGCTGCATGTCCTCCCAGGCCGGATCGAGTTGAAAGTCCGACATGGCGGCAAACTCAATGGCTACAAACAGCGAGATGTCGGCCACCGAGTAGGCACCGGCCAGCCATTCGTGGTCTTGCAGATGCGTATTGAAGAGGGAGAGCCGTTCGCTGAGCACCTGACCGGCTTCCTCGACCACTTTCGGACTTTGTTCGACCCGCTCGGCAAAATACGGGCTGGTATGTAAAAAGCGGCGGGTTCCTTGGAGCAAGACCCCAAACTCCGCCCGGCGCTCCCACGCCCGCACTTGGGCGCGTTCAAGCGGCGTCGTGCCAAACAGTGGCGGGTCGGGATGATACTCTTCCAGATATTCGATAATGGCCAGCGACTCCGGAATGACCGAGCCGTCGTCGAGTTCAAGCAGCGGGACTGCGCCAAAGGGATTTTTGTGGAGGTAGGCCGGTGTTCTTTGCTCACCGCTCAACAAGTCGAGCGGTTTGAGACTAAGAGTGATCCCTTTTTCCGCCAGATACATCCGTACCCGGCGGCAGTTGGGCGACTGTGGAAAATCGTAGAGGTGCATGACGAGGTACTCCTTCCAGGTATGTTGGACAGGAGCCCAACATACGGGAAGGGGCTTGGTCGCGTCTATGAGTGAGGGAGGAAGAACTGCGCCCGTCACGTGCGGGAGTCTGGTCATACAGAGATTCTTTGGACACCGACCAGTTCCAGTGGGCGTGGTGCGTCTTCACCCTCAACCTCAAGCTAGAGGGAGATTGCCTCCTGCATCCGTTCGAGCAACTGGTCAATGGACGTACCTTGGGTATGACAGCCAGGAAGGGCAGGAACACTCCCCACGTAATACCCGTCTTCGTCCTTCTCGATAACGATGGTGTATCCAGTGCCCATTTGGTGCTCCCCTGATTCCGCACGGATACCGTTTCGCGGTCTTGGCGTTGTGTCCGGTGGTAAGGTCCTCATTCAGAGCATGCGCGGCTTTTTTTACGTTTGACCCGCCCAGTCCGGGCCATATCGATCCTGGCTGGAGACGTTGCGCTTGGGGTCGGTCCCGTGCGCCATTTCCACACATTCGGTCTGCTCCTGGACCTCCTCCACCAGGGCTTTCAGTTCCTCGACATCGCGTGATATCTGTCGGAGGTGCGAGGTGGTGGTGAGTTCGCCTATCGTCCACATGAAGACACCAAGCATCAGACAAATCCAATACAGCATGGCCGCGCCTTCGGTATTGAGAGAGCTCTTGATCTGTTCCGTATTCATGGGTGCTGTGGCTCCTTGCTTGTAGCATTCCCCTGCCTTGTAGCAGAATCCATATATGTGACCAGAGTATTTCCATATTCCGTGTCGTCCTTCAGCCGTCTAAACCAGGGGGACGCCGAAGACACAGAGGATGTATGCGACCGACCGCTTGTGTACTTTTTATTGCCCTCCTCCTGTTGTCTGACGCGCTCAGCGCCGCCGCGCAGAGCGTCCCCATACGGTTGACCGGTGTGTTGATTCGCCCGGACGATGAGATCAGCGAGCTGTATCCGTACTTTGAAATCAGTCTGGACGGCGCAGTATGGAAAATGCGCATCCGGGATGTTGAGGTACGGATGGCCGGCAACTCTACGCCGACGGTGCTCCGCCATTTTGGGCGCTTTCTTTTCTTTACCGGACCGGCCTCCATCATGAAATATATCCAAAGTGATGCAGCCGAAGGGCTGCCGCTGCATTTTGAAGGACGGCTGTATTATAAAAAGCGCACCTTTCTGATCAGCGCGGTAAACCCTGCGCAGATTGAGGGATTACCGGATTCTTCTCAGCAGGAAAGGTGTCTTGGCGTCTGTCCGCCATCGCCCGAATCGCCCGTCCAGCAATGGTGAATACCAGTCACAGGAAGTTTCAAGCAGACCGTATTCCCCCATATCCCGCTTACCTGTGTTCGTGTTAAGAACACCGTCCATGCTGCTGCCATACTACGAGGTCCAGGCCGGACAGGGACCGTATGCGCTGATGCTGCACGGCTTTCTCTCAAGCCGGGCGCAGTGGCTGCCCAATCTGGCGGCGCTGTCTACGGTGTGCCGCCCGGTGGTGGTTGAGCTGTTCGGCCACGGCCGCTCACCCGCCCCCGACAACCCCCACGAGTACGCTCCGGAGCGCTACGTGGAGGCGTTTGAATGCATCCGGGAAACGCTTGGCGTAGCAGACTGGTTTGTCATTGGTCAGTCGCTTGGAGCCGGCCTGACCCTCCGCTATGTCTTGGCCCATCCGGACCGAGTCCTGGCTCACCTGGTGACCAATTCCTCGACCGCGTTCAGCAGTATGGACTGGGTACGAGAGGTCCGGCCGGGGACCGACAAACTGATTGCGCTGGCGAAGCGCGATGGGGCGGCCGCGCTCGAAAGAATCGCCGTCCACCCAAAGAATGCGCGCCGTCTCGCCCCGGAATTCAAACAGGCGCTGTGCACGGATGCGACGCGCCACGATCCCCTCGGAGCCGCCTACACGGCGCGCTATACCTCACTCGCCGATCCCATTGATCCGGCATTAATGAAAACCAATCGGGTGCCGACCCTGCTGGTGTGTGGCACGCAAGAAGAACGCTTCGAGCCACGCCGCCGCTTTGCCGAGCAGACCTTACCCCATTTGGAAGTTGTTGAAGCCGAGGCCGGGCATGCAGTCAACCTTGAAGCGCCGGAAGCGTTCAACCGGGCGGCCGTCTCGTTTTTGCAACGCTTTCTGTAAAAAAAGGCGACCCGGAGGTCGCCCCTGTTGCGGTGAGATTCCTGTGTTACTGCGCTCGTGCGCCGTTGATATAGTCTTCCAGCACCCGGTTACCGAAGCGCACCAGGAGTTCCTGGTCTTGGAGGATGAATTCCTTTTTCGCGCCCGAGGCCAGCACTTCCTGGGTCTGCTCCAGCGTGCTGGCATCTTCGGTGAGGATGTCACGGAAGATGACCTTGCTGTATTCCTGGCTGAAACGCTGGGCTGCGGTGTGCGCCCTTGGGAAATACGATCGCACTTCCCAGAGGGACCGGTCAGCCGCCAACGGCCAGAAATTATACGTAAAATACGTGCCGTGGCCCACATCAACAAAAAAGTTGGGGAAAAAGATGTTGAGGTCGAGCGACCAGCGCGGGTCGCGGGTGGGGTTCACCCCTGATGGCAGGGATTCACGCGTGAACTCATTGGGAATAATGAGTGATCCGGCCTGATACGCCAGAGCCTCAACCGGACTGGGCTTGTGTTCGGGATTGCCGAAGGCGGAGAGCTGGCAGTGGCGTTCGAAGAGCCGGAAGTCGAGCGCATGGCCAAAGGGATTGTCACGGCTGGTAAAGGAGTCGGGCAGGCTGCGGGTATGCAGAAAAGCCACATGGTAGGCTTCCTGAAAGGCGTCCTTAATCAGTTTCCAGTTGCACTTGATCTCCGTTTGCCAGGAAAAACACTGGCTGGACGTCTCGGCAAAGGGATAGCCGCTCAGCCGTTCGGCGAATTCGCCCAGGTATGCCTGGAGGGTTTCAGCCGGGTTGGGATCAACATTAACGAAAATAAACCCCTCCCAGGTATCAATCGCCACTGGTGTCAATCCAAGTTGCTCTTTCTTGAGATCAAAAAAACTCTCTTCGTCTGGCACGAATTTGAGTGTCCCGTCGAGTCCATAACTCCAGCCGTGAAACTTGCAGGTGAAGTTCTGGCAGGAGCCGCCGCTGTTCCACACCACCTTGTTGCCACGATGGGCGCACATATTGTGGAAGGCGCGAATCTGACCCTTTTTGTCACGGGTCACGATCAGAGAGGTGCGACACATGGGCAGGTCTTTGACAAAATAATCGCCGGGGTTCGGAATCTGCTCAATCCGACCGACATTCAGCCATACTTTCCGAAAGACGCGCTCCTGTTCGAGCTTGAAATAGTCCTCGGAGATATACGGCTCAATCGGAATGGGGCCGGTGTCAAAGTTGTACTTCTCGTGCCAGGTCTGGGTCGCTCCGTTTTTCAGCGGTGCGTCGAGTGCAGCAGTGGCCATGCAGGTTCCCTCCTTTGCTTTCCTGTGGATGCTTTCCTGTAGACGACATCCCCTGTTTAGCATTTCTGGGGCGTTCCCTACTAGAGGCCAGGTTGTATACCCCCTAGACTCAAGAATGCGCATAGACCAACAGCCGAAAGCTTGCTTCCATGTCTGATCCGATCTCTCACCAACCGGTTCCGTCTGTTGAGGCGGACCGCACCTATCGACCCGGCTGGCTGCGGTTCGCCTGGTTTCTGGGCCGTCCACCGGCCCTTACCCGCCGGCAGTGGCGTGTGCTGGGCCTCGTGGCGGCGGCTTCTTTCTTTGAGATGTACGACCTGTATCTGTTCACCCTGTCGCTCAAACAGATACAGGCCGGACTGGGGATTGCCGAAGACCAACTCGGCTATCTGGGCTCCATTGTCCGTTTTGGTGCGCTGCCGGCCTTTGGCGTCGCCCTGGTCGCCGACCGCATCGGCCGACGGCGGGTGCTGCTGTTCACCATTCTGGCCTATACCCTGTTCACGGGGGCCACCGCTTTTTCACCCAATGCCACCATTTTTGTGGTGTGCCAGTTTTTCGCCCGGACCTTTGCCGTGGCCGAGTCACTGTTGGCGGTCGTCGTGATTGCCGAGGAATTTGACCCCGAAGTCCGGGGTTGGGGCATTGGTGCGTTAGCCGCCATCCAGTCTACGGGCGCGGGGCTGGCCGCGCTGCTCTTTGCCGTGGTCGGCCACCTGGAGAACGGCTGGCGGGGTCTGTATCTGGTGGGGCTGGGTCCCTTATTGCTGCTGGCCTATTGGCGCCGGGCGCTACCGGAGACGGCTCGATTCGAGGCCCATCGCCGGCAGCGCGCAGACACCATGCTTCAGCCCCTGGTGAATCTCGTGCATATGTACCCGGGCCGCCTGCTGGCCGTGACCACGGTGTTGTTTGTGGTTGCTGTTGCCGAGTCAGGGGCCAATTTTTTCGGCCCGAAATATCTCCAGGACGTGCACGGCTGGACACCGGGCGGCGTGGGCCTGATGACGTTTGGGGCCGGGGCGTTTGCAATCGTTGGTAATACCTTCGCCGGCTGGCTGAGCGACCGCATCGGACGCAAGAAGGTGACGATGGGCTTTCTGATGGGGCAGGTAACCTTCACCCTTGCCTACTACAATGTGCCGGCCCTGTTCATAATTCCGAGTTGGGTATTGATGATTTTTACCCTGCTCGGCGTGAATGTCGTGCTGGCCGCGTATGGCTCCGAACTCTTCCCGACCTCCTACCGCTCAACGGCCGCCGGAGTCCGCATAATTATTGCGACGGCGGGAGGAAGCATCGGGCTGATACTCGAATCGGTCTTGTACGGCGTGTATCAGTCGCACTGGCCCGCGATTTCAACCCTGGTCCTGATTATGCTCTTCACCCCGGTGCTGGTCGCGCTGGTCTTTCCTGAGACCAGCGGCCGCACGCTTGAAGACATTGCCCCGGAGCGGTGAGTCGTCGGGCTGACCGCTTTATTGTGTGATGTCTGAAACTGGTGGGAAGAGGGTGTCCGTTTTCTCTTTGACCTGCTTGGCCAAGTCGCGCCGCCCTTTGAGCAGGTGGTGCCGAATGGCCTGCTCAAAGGCCTGCTGGGCCGGCTGCTTCTTGCCCTGGTGAAAATAGGCTTCTCCCAGACTGGTATAGGCTTCCGCCCTGTCCGGGTTGGCATCCAGCACCGCCTTCAGTGCCATCTCTGCCTCGGCGTACTGCTTTTGGGCAAGATATCCTCGTCCGAGTGCCAGTTGGGTATCAATATTGTGCGGGTCGGCCTTGGCCGAAGCGATATAGGCTTTCAGGGCATCGTTGAGGCGGCCCTCTGCTTCGTGGACCCGGCCGAGTTCAAGCTGAGCCACGCTTGAGCGTGGGTCAACCTGCACCGCGGCTTGCAGCTCGCTACGGGCCGCGCTCAGCCGGCCCTGTTGCCGGGCGATGGTCCCACGATTGATGTGGTAGGTTGTCATCGCTCGTTTCGCGCCCGGATGATTGGTATCGATATTCAGGGCCTGACGAAACTTTTGGGCCGCAAACTCCGTATTGCCGAGTTCGTTGGCCAAGGCTCCAATGCGATAATAGGCTTCGGCGTTATTGGGGTCCTCTTCGATGGCCTCTTCGTACTCCTTCATAGCCGGGGCAAACAAGGTCCGGCTTTCAAGCTCTCTTGCCGAGGCCATAAAGTCTTTTTTCTCCGTGGCGCACGCGACCAGAAGCAGGCTACTCAGCCCACACGCGACCAGGCAGGCTGCCGCGTACCAGCGCTGCAGATCAGACCGTTCCATCCTCATTCTGAGTGCATCCTAGGCGTTCAAGTCGGCGGAGGCAATCGAGGCTGCTCTCGGCCCTGCTTGCCAGCAGCCGCCGCCGAATGTATCGGTTTGGGTCACGTATGGTTCATACTGCTGTGATCTCAACTGGAGGAGTGGATGCCCCGTCTCCACTGACACGTTTTGGCGGGCTCTCGCTGCTGAAACGGGCGCTCCTGACCGCCCAGCGAGCAGGTGCACGGGTCTGCTACGTATTGGCCCGGAATGAAGAGGCAGCTGCCCTGCAAAATTCGCTGGCGAATGACCCGCGACTCACCGGAGGGATAGTGTGGATCACGCCGCGCAGTCCGCTGCCGACGGACCTGCCTTCCGACGTGGGATACTGTCTGATTTTTTCGTGCGATACGCTTTTCCGCCCGGCCCTGATTCAGGACGTGGGAAAGGAATACGAGGACGGTTGGCAGGTACACGGTGACTCCAATCATGCAAATCTGGCGATTGTCCCTGTTTCGCAGCTCGCTTCGCTGCTGGCGGCCTGGACACAGGAGAGTAGCCTGTCGCAAGAGTACACCGAACCGCTTCCGGTGCGGTCTCCCGGTCAGCACTTCTTGTATCGTCTGACCCAGAAGGACGACCGTGGTGCGGTTGAGAAAGCCTTTCTCCTCACCCTGGAGAATCCGCGCGACGGTCTGGTTGATACTTATCTCAATCGCAGTTGCTCCCGGCTGATCACCCGCCTTTTTCTCCGCACCCCGCTGACGCCCAATCAGATTACCATTCTCTCATTTCTGACCGGATTGCTGGGTGCGAGTTGCTTCCTGCTTGGCAGTTATGGTGGGTCGGTGCTTGGGGCGCTGTTGCTTCAGTTCTCGACCGTCCTTGACTGTGTGGACGGTGAGGTGGCGCGAGTCAAAATGCTGGAATCGCCGCTGGGAGAGTGGCTCGACATCACCCTGGATACGGCGGTCCATATTGCCATCTTTCTCGGGGTTGGGGTGGCGGTATGGAAACAGGATGGACTGGCCGCTGCTCCGCTGCTCGGCGGGCTGCTGGCTGCGGCCGCGTTCATTTCCTTCCCATTGGTGACCCGAGCCGAGAAAACCGAGGACGCCAGCCGGGCACGGGGCGGCTGGGAAGATATCTGGATTGAAAAGATGGTCGCCGGGCTGACCAGCCGCGACTATTCTCTGCTCGTGCTGCTGTGTGCCCTTGTCGGCAAACTGGCCTGGTTTCTGTGGGCAGCGGCTATTGGCGCCCAGGTGTTCTGGGTCGTGCTATTGATCCTGCTCTGGAAGGCCGGCCGCTTACAGCGTTCAGCTTAAGGAAGACTGCTTCTAGCGAGACCGGCCTCAGGCGTCCGATATACCATCCAGGACTCAGGCAATCGTGCCAGCCTCACGCAACTTGGCCAGGGTGTCCGCAGACAGACCCAATTCGGTCAGAATCGTGTCTGTCTGCTCGCCCAACAGCGGGGCCGGCTGACGCAGGAGTTCCGCGGGCGTGCCCTCAAATCGCGCAGCCGGCCTAGCTTGGCGCATGTGACCGGCGTGCGGATGGTCGGATTCAACAATCAGCTTGTTGGCCGCAACCTGCGGGTCGGTCAGTACGTCGGCCTTACGATTGACCGGAGCGCACGGCACCTGCTCGGCATCGAGACGTTCCAGCCATTCGACCGATTTTTTTTCTTTCAAGACCTCGGCCGTCATATCCAGACGCACATCGGCGTATTTAACCCGCCCGGCAGGCGTGCTGAATCGGGCATCTTCCAGCCACTCAGGCCGCTCCAGGGCGCGCGTCATGCCCTGCCATTCCTTGTCCGAGACCGCCGCCGCGGTGATATAACCATCCGCGGTCTCAAAGACCATATCCCGCGTGTCAGCCGGTCGGGCCGGCCCGATGTCCGAGCCCATAAAAGTGTACTGCGTCATACCCTCATGCCACAGAAACGAGACCACTGCGTCCAGCATGGCGAGCCGGACGTGCTGCCCCTCCCCGGTCCGTTCCCGGGCCAGGAGGGCGGCGGTAATGGCTTGAGCCGCGGTCAGGGCCGTAACCTTGTCGGGAATGATAAGCCGCATCATACGCGGCCGGCCGCTATCCGGGTCGGATTGAATATCGGCCAGACCGGACAGCGCCTGGATGACCGGATCATAGACGCGCTTGCCGACATACGGCCCTTTTTCGCCAAAGCCGCTGATGGACACATAGATGAGGTCCGGTTTCACCTGGCGCAGGACATCCTCACCAATTCCCATCCGCTCAGCTATGCCAGGCCGGAAATTCTGGACAAATACATCAGCACCGGCGACGAGGTCTTTGAGCAGGCCGACGCCCTTTTCGTCTTTCAGATTCAGGACCACCGAGCGCTTATTTCGATTCAGAGTGGAAAAAAACGGGGAGATGGGCCGCGACTTTCCACCAAGGGCACGTGTCAGGTCGCCCGTTTCCGGCGGTTCGACCTTGATGACGTCCGCCCCCTGGTCGCCCAGCATCATGGTGGCCATAGGGCCTGACAACATCTGGGTGACGTCAATAACGCGATAACCAGCCAACGGTCCTGACATGAGTCGTCTCCTCGGTACTGTTAGAGTTTCCAGTTCTGGTTTTGCCTGAAGCCGTCCGGCACTGTCAAGCGACAGGACCGGGCGCAAGGAGGAGTCGGTCCAAGGCAAATGCTGCGGGCTAGTCTGCGGGCACGGCAAAGATGACGACCCAGACCAACAGAACAGCGGCCAGGGCCGTGGCAATCCTGCCGATCCGACGCGACCGGCCCTCAGGTCTGTGGCTGGCAATCTGAAACGCGGTCAGAGCCTGTGACAGGTAGTAGGCGGCGAAGGCCCGTGAGGCCAGGGCGATGATCTCGAACACATTGGTCGTCCAGACTAGGACGATCCCCAAACTGACCACCGCCACAGAGGCGTGCCGCACTGGTATCCGACCTCCACTTTCCTCTTCGACCAGTCCACCGGCGCCAGCCGTATCGGCCACGGCCGCGCTGAATTGGCTCATGGTGGCAGCCAAGACGAGCATGGCCGGGAGGACCATGGCTATGTGACCCGAGAGACCGATAATCGCTGTCTCGTCCACTTTCAGACCGTCCAGACCCAGAAGAAGCGGCATGCACATGACAATGAAGGCAACGTAGATCAGACCCGAGACGATCTGGGCGAAACGCATACTCTTGATGCGCAACTCCGCAGAGAATTCGCTGCCAAGATAGCGTGAGGTTTCAAAGCCCTGCACAACCAATAACATGCCGGCGAGTTGACGGAGTTGTTCCCAGGCTGACACAGAGGGCGCCGGAAAATCACGAATCGAAAAATCGACAGAAGCGTCATAATTCGCCAGTCCGAACAGCAGGGCCACGATGATCGCCAGCTTGATGCTGACCGAGTACTCCTCGACACGGACCAGACCCTCCAGCCCCCGTCGCCAACCGATATAGCCGATGAATATCAAAATCAGCGTGGTCAATACCTGTGCGCCGATTGCCGTGTCCAATCCGACGCCTCTGAATACAAAAGAGGCTAACAATCTGATGTAGAACGCAACGGATACGATATAGGCCAGTGACAGGGTAAAATTCGCGAGACGCTCGGTCGTCACCAGCAAGGTCGGCGCTTCGCCGCTTTGCAGCAAGGGTTCGCCATGACGGATATTGAAGCGCGAAATTTCACCCAGGCCATAAGCGATGCCAACGATGGCCAACATCGCCAGAGGAGCGACCCAGCCGACAACCAGGGCGAGCAACGGCGCGACCACCAAAAATCCACTGCCAATGATCGAGGCCAGGGGCGTGACGCTCGCTCTCCAGACTGTGCTCTCCTTGATTGCCGGCAGCAGCAAAAGAGCGGCGACAGAGATCGCAATGAGTGGGAGAACAAGATTGGTGGCGTCCATGGTGACGAACGAATTGTACGCGGACACTATAAGACGTGGATGGTCCAAGACAAGTAATGATTGTACTGTCCTGAGGGAGTCTATTGGGTCTTATGTCTGAGAAGCCGCCGGAGGCGCACGACGAGACAGCGCGGGTCGCTACTCCGGTGTGTAACCCGGCACCTCGGGCGAATACGAAAAATCGTCCGACGTAAAGGCTTGGAAGGCAAACACTACAATGGTGATCAACCCCCAGAACAAGCCGACGACCACGCCAGCATCGACAATGCCGCGCCACGGCTGAGCCAGATAGGGGATGACCAGGACAAAGGCGACGATCATGGCGGTGAGAACGAAGACGAAAATTTGTCGGGGTCGGTGAATGGAGAAATAGCCCATGCAAAAGACGGGTGCCAACAATGCACACAGCGGACTCGGATAGGCGGCCAGATATTTCGCACGGGCCGCGACCCGCGGTGCAAAGCCGCACTGAAAGCCGTAATAGCCCTCCGAATAGGCCATCCAGACGACGTTCAGGCCGAGCGCCAGCCAGTGGTACCAGGAGAACTCGTAGTGAAAGGCGTCCAATGTAATGACGGAGAGTCGGGCGATGGAATAGACCAGTAGGAGGATAACACCACCAATTCCCCACACCGCCCCAAGCCGCCCTAACATGAAAATCCTAGCATGAATCGGTTTTTGCTCTCCCGTGGAAAACAATCGGAGCATGATGGCTTGCCGTCTGGAGCGGGTCAAGAGGAGGGACAAGAGAGGGCGGTTTACGATACGTTGTCGCCATGCCAGTCCGCGCTCGTCGGGAAGGAGAGGGGCCGGCTCCAAGTGGGCGGGGGGGGGCGCTCTGCCTGGGAGGGCGGCCATCCTGGCCGCCGGCAATCTCGGCCACTGGCTCACCCCCCTCTTCGGCCAGCCCGCCGTGGCCTTTGCCCCCCTCTTCCTCGGCTGACGCAGGCAATACACCTCACCCGCCCCGAGCGGGGAGGAGAAGGGAGCGCCCCGGTTGTATCGTGTCTGCGGTGTGCTATGGGAGCGGTTTATTATCAAACATCGTTCTTCCTTAACAAACACTGTCTGCAAACATAGGGGGGGTCTCTGACCTGAATTCAATAAAATCAATAACTTATTGAACCACGAGGCGCCTTTTTGTGCACAATCAGGCGGCGTATTAAACCGTAAAATGTCTTTTGGGGCGTAATTTGGTGGCTTGTACGACCGATAGTAGCGCCGCATACGTTGCCCCTACACCATGATGGTCCAATCTCCAGTTCACAATCAGCCATCTGTTAAACAGCGTTCTATGCCCAGGGGGCACCGCCCGCGTTGCGCTCATCGCGGCTGCGGCGGTCGAGCCGGAATATCTGCGCGCATGGGCCTCTCTTCAATACCTGCATTCCCAGGAGTGCCCGCTCTCTGTCGGGACGCCGGTTGTTCATAGATTCACCCGATATCAGGATATTGAGAAAACGATATCAGTATTCGGAAGATGGCCGCAAGCGCTGGTTGTTCTTCACCGCCTTCTCTCTTTCGGCCCTGATTCAGTCCAGAAGAACCGAGGCCGGTTCGTCGTGCGGGTCCTGCGGGACAGGCTCACCCACAAAGGCTCTTTTGAGAATCGACTGTCGGAGAACGTCGCAACGAGCAAGGCTCGAATCAATTCCTGTTGCTGTCACGGGCTGAGTGGACGCTACGGCTCGGCGGTGTAAGGCAACTGCAAAGCGGTGGTGTCGAAGGTGTAAACCGCATGCAACTCATCGTCGAGGGCTGCCGTTTTCAGAGCCTTGTGCATGCTCAGGGCATCGGCGAAGTCCGCATCCGTCTCACGATATGCCTGCAAGGCGCTCCAGATCACTTCATCGTCCTCAAAGCGCACGTTGGGTTCCTGCAAAAGCTTTTCAACGACAGCAACCACGTCAGCCTTATCCGTAATGAGGATGCGCTCGTCGCGTTCAAAAACGCGACGCGACCTTTCCGCCTGCGCTGCGGCGTCTCTCAGGAGATAGCGGAGCAGTACGTTGGTATCTCGCTCAGTCATATGTCGCTCAGTCGCCGCTGGGCTCACGGCCCACGCAACGCGGGCTTCGATTAGCTTTCATAGATAAGAACCTCTGCTCTACGAGATTTGCGTATCGAAATATAGACATCCTATAAGATGTTTCATATGATGTCATCATGAGATTGGTGCTAGACACCAACATAATTGTTGCTGCTTTTCGGAGCCGTCGAGGGGCGAGTAATGCGCTCCTCAGACTGCTTGAGGTGCGACGCGCGACGCTCCTGTGCTCCACGGCTCTCTTCCTGGAGTATGAGGCGGTTCTGAGCCGTGCAGGAACCCGTGTAGTCACAGGTCACCAACTCGACGACGTTGCAAGGATCATGAACGCCCTTGCCGCCCTGAGCGAACCAGTTGACATATCGTTCCGGCTCCGACCGATGTTGCGCGACGCCGACGACGAAATGGTTCTGGAAACAGCCCTGAACGGGCATACCGACGCCATCGTAACGCATAACGTCAAGGATTTTGGGCCAGCGCCCTCATTTGGGGTTGAGATTACAACCCCTGGTAGCATGGTAAGGAGGTTGAGCAGATGACTGATATCCGTCGCTACAAGTACCCGTTGCAATTGCCAATATCACTCAAAGAGACGGCGACACGTCTCGCCAGGGAGGACGGCGTCTCGCTCAATCAATGGATTGTCGCCGCCGTCGCCCAGAAGATCGGTGCCGTCGAGACGGCGGAGACTTTTCTGCGGAAGCGCGCAGCAGATGCGGTCGAGAGTGACCTGCCGCGCTATCTCGACAAGGCCCCGGACCTGCCGCCTGATCCAGAGGATGCAGAGTGATTCTGTCGCTCAGTCGCCGCTGGGCTCACGGCCCGCGCAACGCGGGCTTCCGGGGCTCTCATCCGGCAATCCGCCTCATCGCCCGCATTGAGCGGTATTCATGAGGTGTTATTCTTCCTTTTGAGCGGATTGGGCATGTGATACGGAGTTTCTACCGCGACCGGGCCGCCGGCCTTGAAGTCCCGGGTGTTTCGCGTGACCAATGTCAGACCTTCCTGAATGGCGATGGCCGCCTGAATCGCATCTGGAAGTTTCCAGCGCTGGGTACGCCTCAAGCGTGCGGCTGCATCGGCGATTTCGACGGTTACGGGTAGCGTCGCAAACGTGTCCAATAGCTGGCGGGCCAAGGGCTCCGATGCCGTAGGGAATCCGGCAAGCGTCTCCGCACGGGTGATGACGGAAATCACGCAGTCGCGCCCGTGGGCGGCAAGAAACTCCGTCGCCGCCTCAACGCCGTTAAAGTGGTCGATGACGATAACCGAGTCGAGCAGATATCTGGCCATCCGTCAGGGCCATTCCTTGCGAATACGCTCCTGGTACTCGAGTCCGTCCCCGGCCTGCCAGATGCCCGCCGTCTGCTTGAGCACATCTTGAAACGACGCGGCCGCGCCGCGCTGTTCCCGTCTCTGAAATTCGCTGACCGCTTGGCGAATCAGCGCGGCCATGGACACGCGGCGCAACGCGGCCTGCCGGTCCAGCCACGCCTTCTGTTCGTCATCCAGACTGATCACTGTTCTGACAAGTCCTTTGCCCATAGCTTCATCCGATATCAGTATATTGAGAAAGCGATATCATTATTGAGAAGATGACCGCAAGCGCTGGTTCGTGGCTTAGCGTACTCGTCGGCCATCTTGAGAAAGATCAGCCACTGGATCGCTCAGGCCACCGACAGTAACCACCTCACCACGGTGGGCTGCCACCATAGCCGCAACCGTCTATTCGTTCGGAACCAGTAGGGCGAACGGGAGACGCTGCTCAGCGGCAATGCGTAGCATCATCACCGGGCTTCAGGTGGGGAATACGTGCTGCTGGTATCACCTCGTGGTGTCGGTCATGGCGGTCAATAACGAAATCGGGACAATTCAAGATATTGGGCGAATATCCGAACTGGTAAGAGGCTATGGAGCCGTTTTGCATTGTGATGCAGCGCAAGCACCTCTTGCTATGAATATGGGATCAATGGCGAGCCAGACAGATATGCTGAGCCTTTCAGCGCACAAAATGTATGGTCCGAAAGGCATTGGAGCACTCTATATTGCGCGTGAATTGCAGGATCAAATCGAGCCGTTGATCTATGGTGGGGGACAGCAGAACGGTCTGCGTTCGGGCACGGTCCCGGTTCCGCTCTGTGTTGGGATGGGTGCAGCAGCAGATATCTTGACCGCTGCTGATGCGGGGAAGAAGCGGGCGCAGTTATGCTGTCGTCGCGATACGTTTGTTGCAATGCTCAAGCGTCTGCCGTGGCCGATAGCCTTGAACGGTCCTCAAGGGCAGGCACGCCACCCCGGCAATGCCAATATCCGGTTCGTCGATTTCTCTGCGGAGGACATTCTCAGCGCTTTACAGCCGCACCTCGCGGCATCAACCGGTTCTGCCTGCACCTCGGGTATCCCTGAGCCGTCGCATGTTCTGAGAGCTATCGGGTTGAGTGGTGAGGAGGCTGAATCTTCAATCCGCTTCAGCCTTGGCTTTGACACGACCGACGCAGACCTTGAGGAGGCGGTGCGGCTGATTGCGGAGGCGTTGACACGGTTGGCGCGGGCCGGGCTACTACGCGCGGTGTGAAAAGCTCCACCCCAGCCAACCACGATATTGCTCAGGGGACTGCCCGCGCACTCTGCCGGTACTTTCCAAGCCCATACGCGCGCATAGTCTCTCGAATAAAGCGCTCCTTCTGTCTTGATGGGCGCACGATTTCAAGAGCGGTTTACGATACGTTGTCGCCGTGCCAGTACGCGCTCGTCATGCCGACCGGACTCGACCCACCCCGGCCCTACGGGCCACCCCTCCCGAGAGGGGATATGAAGAATACGCCCCTGCCGGCCACAATCGCCGGAATGACGGGCGGCTACACAGCAGCGTGATTTGCCCTACAGCACAAACCACAGCGTCTCGGGGAGAAATCGATCGGCGATATTGAGGTAGGTTTGTTTGTTGGTGACCCAGTCCAGGAAAGGCTGGGCACTCGGGGTCGAAAAGAACATGAGCAGCGCCGCAGCCGTCATCAGCAGGGAGGTCCGCGCGTTGTGAAAATCGGCGATTTTGAGCGCTGTCCCGAACGAGCTTTTGAGGCGTGAGTTCAAGAGGTCTACACTGAAAAGCTCGTCGAGCAGCAGATGGACGATATAGCCAAAAAAGAGAAAAAAGCCGATGGACCAAGCGAACAGCGCACTCAGGGCAAACAGATAATAACTCAGGCTGGTGGCTAGGAACCAGAAAAAGAGGGCGGCAACGAGCGAATGAAAAATGCCGCGATGGACCGTCAGCGCAGAGAAGACACCTAGGGCAAGATAACGGACCGCACCGTACGTCACTCCCCAGACGATCCAGAGTTCGACAATCGAGTAGCTCGCAACTCGGTTGAACGCGGCCAGAAAGGCAAACACAATGGCCAGGGCGGTAAAGATCAGCTTGGTCGGACTGGAGTGGTCGAGATCAATGTCCGGCAGGAGCCCGCCGACCGTCCCGACCACGGACAGGGTGACGACTTCTTGTGGGCTGCTCATCCCCGCGCCCAAGCAGACCGTCGCCAGGAGTCCGCTCCCCACCGCAGCGCCGCCAAGGTGCGTTTTGAAATTGGCCATTGATCTCAGGAGGGGATACTCCCCCCAGCCCTCTAACGTCGTGTCAAACCCGTCAGAATCCCCATCGCCGCCATACCGGACGAAGAGAGATTATGCGTAATAAAATCCCGAAAATTTTCTGCCCGGGGCAACACCCAGCTCAGGATCGACTGATAACTCGTCTCGATATTCTGCCAGTTGAGATACAGTACGCCGAGATACTGCAACCCAAACAGGGCCAGCAGGACCAAGCCGGCCAGAAAGGCGGTCGTGCGCAGAAAGATCAGCAGCACATAACCGATGCTGAATCCGACAACAAAACTGAAGCCAAGCTTCGTGAGCAGGGGAGACCAGTCCTCCAACCGCTTCTCCCAGTCCGGCGGGAGAGGCTCTTCGTTCGTCTCCTCCATCATATCGAAGTCCGGATCAAAGGCTGGAACCGGGTCAGACTGAAAAGCCTGTGGGTCCGGCAGCGTATTGGTTCCAGAGGCAGAGAGATTCCCCACGGTCCGCGTTTCCTGAACGTCTGAAGGCACCTGGGGATGCAGCACCATGCCGGCCACACCCATCAGCAGAGCGAGGCTGACCAGAGCGATCTTCCAGCGCGGTAGCCGACGCGGAACTACGGTCTCGGTCTGTACTTCTTCGGGAGAAGCGGCCTCCTCACGATCTTCAGCGACCTGACTCATAAGTGTAATTCATTATACCGGTTTTTGAGCCGTTTCTCATCTTTTCAAAGGAGCCGACTAGGAGGTGGGACTCGAAGAGCCGCAACGAGCGCTCAGGTGGCCGATGACCTCCTCCAGTGCTGCGGTATACTCGACCGCAGCCGGGTAGCCAGGAGCCCGCTCCAGCCCGCGCTCCTGCTTGGACATTTCAAAATTCCAGACGCGCAACAGCCATAATAATTCGTACCAGGCAAAGGTCTCCGACTCGGCAATTTCAATACCGCGGGGACCATAACCCGTGACAAACGCCCGGAAGAGGCCGGGGTTGTGGCCGAGTTGACCTTGGTCGTCTTTGGCCGTCCAGTATTTCATCTTCACAAAATCGAGCGGAGCCACATCCACGACCGCATTATCCCAATCAATAACCGCCGCAAGTCGCCCTTCCCGAACAAGAATATTGCCCGGTGAGAAATCGTTATGGATGAGACAGGGGGGGAACGGCAGCGTGGACGGCATGGAGACATGCTCCACCGCGTGCAAGAGCGTCGGGCTGAGTCGGCTCCGCGCTTCACCGACCTCCTTGGCCAGCGCGGCCTGAAAGCGGTCCGCCCAGGCCTGCGGAGCGTTGCCTATGGCAAAGAAATCGGCATAAAAGGCATCGAACCGCACCTGGTGCAGGCTTGCCAGCGCGCGGCCCGTCGCCCGGTATAACTGCTCGTCCGGGTCATCCCACAGGGGCTCGCCTTCGATCCACTCATACACGAAATACGGCTGCGACAGGATTTGCCGACTCCAGTCAAAGGCCAGTCCGGTAGGCTCGATACCGGAACTCTTGCGGCCGACCCCGCGCTGCGCCGCACGCAGTTGGCTGAGCGCCCATGCCCTTTCCGTATCGCTCGCCCCGGCATGAGAAGGGTCGAGCAGCCAACTGATGAAGACCTCTTTCATCAGGTCCGGCTCGTAGCGATAGACCTGCTCCTGGCTCCGAATACGGAGGCCATACATCTGTCCGCTGGCTTCGACCTTGAGGATAGTATTGATGTTGCCTGACAGCGTCCGGCACACACGCGGGGACGGGTCCCCGGTCAGCGGGGTAAAGATCTGCTGGAGTTGCCGGGCGGTAATCATGCAAGGGAGACGCTTAATCCTACGCGGTCATTCTTTGCAGAATCATTTGTATTCACGCCCCTCGAATCTACCATGAGTCATGTAATGATAGGCGGGGTCCACGCCAGCCTCTGCGACATCTGGGTGGAGAGTGAGATATCGTGCGTCGTCGAAGTCTCCGGGGAGTCTGTCGGTCGGAACCTCGTCCAATGCCAGCAGCACGCGCTGCTGGCATTGGACGACATAGTCGCTCGGCAATGGGCGCTCTGCGTATGATGAACTGACCGACTGTCGAGTGCACACGTTCATCGGATCATAGAGGGCGATCTTTCCGGCAATCACGTGCGACGCCATTGGCGCGTAATA
Organism: Candidatus Binatia bacterium; assembly: GCA_022826945.1. Classification (GTDB taxonomy): domain Bacteria; phylum Desulfobacterota; class Binatia; order Bin18; family Bin18; genus Bin18. Next base: position 21,208 of record JAJDTY010000080.1, on the reverse strand, counting down.
GGCACAGTTTTCAAAAAAATAGTGGCTTACTTGAGACCAGCGGGTCATGGTCCGATCAAGTATCTTCTCTCCACCGTGTAGCAAATAGGCGGACCAGATGAGAGCCTGTCCCCTCTTTGCGAGAAAGACCTCTTTTTCGCAACGATGGGCAATCACAAGCTCCTCCCAGAGCTTCTGATAAATCGCTTGCGATGCCGGCTTGCTCAGATCCCTCCTCAGAGCAGTGATATGTTCGTTAGAATAGTCAGCCCACTTATGACTTCCAGGGTAGTAGTGGAGTGGACCATTTTTCATAGTGACATCTTCGAGGGCTACCCATACTCCACACATGAAGCGCTCAGGCCAGGAATGGAAATGCACAGCGTCGGTATGAAAGTGTTGCTGTGACCCTCGCTCGAAATTTAAGGTCTGAAACGGGAATGCACGACGGCCATACAGTTTGGACAACAGCGTAAGAAGCGTTTCGTTTGTGGCAATCGCAGCAACATCATCATTGATGTGAAAGGCATCTTGAAACCGGGGCGGCTGGAGGCGTCCGTCGAATTTTTCTCCACCTTGTCTTGCAGCTTCAAAGAGAGGAGCGAGAGAGTCACGGATTCGTTGTGCCCGTACAGAGATGTCAGGATCAGGATAATCAAGAACTGCATAGCCCTTTTGGTAGAGATCGGCTGCCACCTGCCTTTCCCAATCACAGAAATAGCTTGAGGCGAGGATTTCCTCAAAAAAAGGTGACGCCACAATTGGAACGCCCGGCAATAGCTCGATATGACGAATAACGCTAGGCTCCATGCCATCGCTCCCTAGCCTTCTGCATACACGACACGAAATGGGGAAGTTGTATCACAGTAAACCCGCACGCTGGGGGCCGGACCGTTTCCAGACGCCTAACTCCTTGGAACTGGGCTTCGGTAATCATGCGGTTGTGGGCTTACTCCACAACCGCGCTGAGCACGAGGTCGGACAGACGTTGGAAGCGCTCCATGCTGTACGACTCTTCCTGGGCCCCGGCGGTCAGGCACACAAAGGTGATATCGCGCTCCGGATCGATCCAGAACAGGGTTGACCCCGCCCCAACCGCGCCAAACGTGTTGGGCGATGCCAGTGTGCCGAAATAGGTGGGAAAGATACCTGTTCCGCGCACGAAAAAGCCCAGGCCGAGCGACGCTGGAAACTCGTCCCAGTTGCGGACCTCCCTGGTGTAGTTCCACAGATTATTGGGCTTGAGACCGGTATGGTTTGTCGCGGCCAAGCGAATGACAGCCGGCGATAAGACGCGGACTCCGTCCAGCTCTCCGCCGCGCCGCAGCATTTCCGCCAGCCGAAAGATATCGGCGGCGGTTCCCACCCCACCACCGCCCGGAATTTCCGTGTCCTCCTGAAGCATGACGTTGAAGCCTTCAAGGACCTCCGGTGGAAAGAGCCCTTCCCGTCGGTCTCGCACTACAACTGGAACCCGTCGCTCGGCTAGGTCAGGCCGCAGGCCCAGGGCCGTGTCGGACATCCCCAGCGGAGTAAAGATATCCTCCGCAAAAATCTGCCGCAGCGGCCGCGTCCCCCCATCCAGCCGACGGACCACTTCACCCAGGACCGCGTGGGCGGTAATCGGGCTATAGCTGACGATCTCTCCGGGCAGGGCATCCAGACCCTGCTGGCAGATCGCGGCGACAACCGCTTCGAGATTGCCCATCATCTCCTGCGCTACGGGTGGAAACCCGGCCGACATGCCGGCGGTATGGGTCAGAAGCTGGGCGATAGTTACCCGTTGTTTTCCCTTGCCCGCAAACTCGGGAATAATCTCGGCCACGCGGGTTGTCGGGGCGAGTTGGCCCCGGTCGACGCGGGCGAGAATCGCGGTGGCCGTCAGCGCCTTTGTGACGGAGAAGAGGTAGAAGACATCGTCCTTTTGCATGACGCGCTGGCTTGCCCGCTCAGCGAAACCGAGCGCCTCGTACAACACGACCCGTCCCCCGCGCGCCACAATAAGGACCGCTCCGTCATACTGCTCCCGTTCAATATCGCTCTGCATACACGACACGAAGTGGTCGAGTCGTGCCGCGTCAAACCCGCACGCCGAGGGCTGGACCGTCTCCATACAATGCCTCCTTGGAGTTGTTGCCGGGCAGCATAGCGCTACGGGTGGGAGGGAGTAAAGGGAAGACCGGGAAAGGAGATTTAGCTGACCAAGTCGCCGAGGATAGTAACCGGCACGTCTGGAATACGACGAAAATCTGGATCGTTGGTGAGAAGCAGTGTGCTGCCAACAGCAAGAGCAGAGGCGACGTGCAGTGCATCTGGAGTCTGTAAATTAAGAGAGGCTCGAAGACGCGCAGCCTGTTCCCAGATGGCTGTCGTAACGGGAATGAGTTGCACCTCACGCGATTCAAAGAGGGAGCGAAAGATATTTTCGAGGAGTGCGTCTCCCTTTTGGAAAGGCTTCACAAGAGTTTCGAGCAGTGTTAATTCACTGCTGACGATTTGAAACTGACCTTCTTGGGCGTGCTGCCACAACGGTTCGAGTAAAGTTCGGTACGGTTCGATCCGCTCGACGCTATAGATAAATCCATTGGCATCAAGATAAATGGGACCACGAGCGGGCAGAGTCAACGATCCCATGCGTCGCGCTCTTTTTTGATGGCGGTATCGACCTCTTCTGCCGTGTGAAAGAGACGTTGCCCCGGTGCTCCGGCCAAAATATCGACGGCCGATTGACGAGCGGTTGATGCTCGCTGGGGGAGAACAATGACGTCTACAGACTCTCCTGCTTGGAGGGTGTCATCAATCACCTCAATTTTTCCCCCTGGGAGCACCGTGGTCTTGATACGCAAGGCCGACTGCATGCTATATCCTCCTCATCTATATATAGATTTCACAAAAACGCACAAAACGAGAAAAGTCCAGACCTTGACACGAATATGGATTGCTATGCAGTCTCTTCCTGCAAAACACAATGAGGGGATCAATGCCTGACAAAAAAACGGCTCCGTACGGTTCGTGGAAATCCCCTATCACATCAGACCTGATCGTGGCCGGAACGGTGGGCTTGGGCCAGGTTCGGCTGGATGGGGAGGCGGTGTACTGGATAGAACAGCGACCGACCGAGGGCGGGCGGAATGTCATAGTGCGACGCACGCCCGACGGAACCATAGCCGACCTGACACCGGCGCCCTTTAATGCCCGGACGCGCGTGCATGAGTATGGGGGCGGTGCGTATGCTGTCCGGGACGGGACGCTCTATTTTTCAAATTTTGCAGGTCAGCGGCTGTATCGACAGACCGGGGCGGCCGAGCCCGAGCCCCTGACCTCGGAAGACGGGCTGCGCTATGCCGACTCGATTGTTGATACCCAGCGCAAGCGTCTGGTCTGCGTGCGCGAAGATCATCGAGTTACAGGGCAGGAAGCGGAGAATAGCCTGGTCGGTATTGATCTCGCCAGCGGGGAAGAGACGGTCCTTGTCTCCGGGAGTGATTTCTATTCCAATCCGCGGCTCAACCCGGATGGCACCCAGCTCGCCTGGCTGTCGTGGAATCATCCGCAGATGCCCTGGGACGGTACCGAGCTGTGGGTGGGGACGGTCCGCTCGGACGGTTCCCTGGCGGAGGTCAGGCTGGTGGCCGGCGGCGACGCGGAGTCCATTTTTCAGCCCGAATGGTCTCCGCTCGGCATCTTGTACTTTGTGTCGGATCGTTCCGGCTGGTGGAATCTGTACCGGGTGCGCAACGACAGCGTTGAGGCACTGTGGGAAAAAAACGTGGATTTTGGCCGCCCGCAGTGGATGTTTGGCATGACGACCTATGCCTTTGCCTCTGCCAATCGGATTATCTGTACCTACGCGGAAAACGGGACCTGGCATATGGCCAGCCTTGATCCGGGGACGCGGCAATATGAAACTATTGTGCTGCCATATACCGAAATAGGAGATGTACAGGCTTCATCTGGCAAAGCAGTGTTTCTGGCGGGCTCGCCGAGCGCCCCGCCCGCTGTTGTCCAACTCGACCTGAACACACATGACCTCAGCGTCCTGCGTCAGTCCAGCCAACTCGACCTAGACCCGGACTATCTGTCAGCGCCCCAGGCTATTGCCTTTCCAACCGAGCACAACCGGACCGCGTACGGCCTGTACTATCCGCCCACAAACGCCGACTACGCGGCTCCGTCAGAAGAACGTCCGCCGCTGGTCGTCAAAAGTCACGGCGGCCCCACCTCGGCCGCGCAAACGGCCCTTGATCTGCGGATTCAATACTGGACGAGCCGCGGCTTTGCCGTTCTGGACGTGAACTACGGGGGCAGCACTGGCTATGGACGGGCCTATCGCCAACGCCTGAACGGCCAATGGGGGATTGTCGATGTGGACGACTGCGTCAACGGTGCGAACTCCCTGGTCTCCCGTGGCGAGGTCGATGCCGAGCGGCTGACTATTACCGGCGGCAGCGCCGGGGGATACACAACCCTGTGCGCACTGACCTTTCGCAACACGTTTCAGGCCGGAGCGAGCCACTACGGGATCAGCGACCTCGAAGCGCTGGCACGCGACACTCATAAGTTCGAGTCCCGCTACCCGGACAATCTGGTCGGACCCTACCCGGAGCGACAGGATGTCTATCAGGCGCGTTCGCCGGCTCATTTTACCCAGCAGCTCTCGTGTCCGTTGATCGTCTTCCAGGGCGCGGAAGATAAGATCGTCCCGCCCAATCAGGCCGAGCTGATGGTGGCGGCTCTTCGGGCGAAAGGGTTGCCGGTCGCCTACGTCCTGTTCGCGGGCGAACAGCACGGCTTTCGCAAAGCCGAGAATATCAAACGCGCCTTGGACGGCGAGTTGTATTTTTACTCGCGAATTTTTGGGTTTCCCTTGGCTGAAGCTGTCGAGCCCCTGACCATTGAAAATCTGTCGGACTAAGCTCTTCCAAATACGTCCGCATTGGTTTATTGGCAAGGGAAACCCACTACACACGAGGAGGAAGATCGATGTTACGTGTCAGCAAGGTGCCGTTTGAGAAGGTTGACCCCGATCTGCAAAAAACCATGCAGCAGAGCGACGAGGCGCTCGGCGGGTCGGAATGGATACAGGTCTTTGCCCACACCCCAGACCTCTACAAACACTTCGTCGATTTTTACTACTCCCATATTATGGTCGATGCCGACGGGATCAGCGTGAAGCTGACCGAACTGATTCGGCATAAGGTGGCCCAAATCAACGAATGCCAGCTTTGAATGACGGCCGTGTATGCCTCGGCGAGGCAACAGGGTCTGACGGAAGAAATGATTCACGCCCTGCCCCATTTTCAGGACAGCGATTTGTTTACGCCGCGCGAAAAAGCCGCCCTGCGCTTTGCAGACACGCTGGCCCGTGATCATAAACAGGTCTCCCAGGACCTCTTTGACGAACTGCGGACCCACTACAGCGAGCCCGAGATCATGGCCTTGGGCTGGCGCATGGCGATTTTTATCGGCTATGGGCGGCTGGTCTACGCCGTTGGACTCGACGGAGTGGGCAAACCGTGTCCGCTCTCGTTCGCGCATGAAGACATGCAGGCAGAAGCGGAACAGCCCGGCTGTTAAGCAAGGACTACCGTGGGGCTGTTCACGATTCCGCTCTATTTTGACTATAAGAGCGCCTATTCCCACCTGGCCAAGGCCGAGGCGTATCGGCTGGAAGAGGACTACCACGTCCGCTTGGAGTGGTTGCCCTATGTGTTGGATATCCCGGCGGCGCTGGGCGACGTAGAGACCCGCACGGAAATGGAGTGGCGCAAGGTGCGCTACTCCTATCTGGATGCCCGCCGCTGGGCCAATACGCGCGGTCTGCTGGTGCGCGGACCGCAGAAGATATTCGATTCGTCTCTGGCCTGTATGGGCGGTTTATATGCCATGCAGCAGGGGAACTTTCGACCCTACCACGACGCGGTTTTTGATCGGTTCTGGAAGCGGGAACTTGACATTGAGGATCGCCAGGTGATGGCGGCCTTATGTACCGAAGTCGGGCTGGATAAGGCCGGCTTTCTGACCTATGTCGAAGAAAACGGTCCACGGGAACTTGCTGCGGTACGAGAACGCGCGGAAAAAGATAAGGTCTTTGGCGTACCGATGTTTTTTGTTCGCGGTGAGCCCTTCTGGGGTAATGACCGTATTGACTGGGTGCGTAAACGCCTGGACGAGTTGGAATTACGGAGACGCTGAAGCAGGACAGTCCTGTAGGTCGGGTCGGTCGAAGGTGTCACCCGACAAGACCGGCTGTCATCTTGTCAGGGAGAGTAACAAGAGGAGAGTCTATAAATGCCACAAGAGGACGACACGGACTTCTATAAGAAAGAGTTCATGGGGAGTCTTGTCAAGAAAGAAGACCTGTCAGACTTCAAACTAGAGCTTATCACACGCATAACAGGAGAGTTTGAGGCTTTACGTAAAGAGATCAAGGAAACGGACAGCCAAAGAGAGGGAGTTCTGGCGCGCGCAACACGGACTCGCAATGCTCTTATCATTACGCTTTCCGCCATTGTCCTTTTCATTGTCATTCTACTTGTCATCGTGGGTGTGTTGGGGAAAGGCTAACCTTAAATTATTAGACGCTTTCCTCATTCAAGCCCTTTTTCCGCTCACGCTCTTCGGAGGTCGTAGGACCTGTTCTCCTGTCTAGCGCCGGCCTCGACTTTTATTTCAATATGAACTCCACCACCGCGCCGCCGCTGCCGTACAGCGGACCATAGGCGTGCACCTGCGCGCCGGTGAACTTCCCGCCCAGGGCACCCAATACCCAGGCGCCGTGCTTAAAGCCCATATCCGCCTGCCCCTTTGTGGCAAACTCGGGCAGGGCGGCAGACAGCCCTTTTCCGTCGCCGGCTTGCAGCAGAGCCAGTATCTTTTTATTCCAGCGGTCGTATTTCGGGGCGACGATCTTGTCCTTGGCAATATCAATCTCGTGCCGAAAGAACGCACCAGAAAAATTTCCCACGCCAACCACCGCCACCCGTTTTTTCTGTTTGTTGGCCAAGCGTGCCGCCAAGCGTCCGAGTTTCTCGGTCAACGCAAAATCATGGTAGAGATTGTTCGAGGCCAACACCATCGGAATTTTGCCGCCCGGATTCAGGAAATTCGTGGCGACAATCGTCCCCGTATCAATCGGAAACTCATCGTAATTGACCGCCTTGGACTTGACCCCGATTGTGCTGGTTGCGGCCACACAGGCCTTGGCCAGTCGGGTGTCAATTCTCAATTTGTAGGGCAGCTCGCCGTACTCGTGCCAATTTTCGTCAACGTGCAGACCGCTCACCCGCGGGCGAGTCTGCCACAGTTGGTCCAGGACGGCGATCCACTGCGTTGAATATAAGAGGATCACATCCGGTTTGGCTTGGACGAGCGCCGCGCCGGCGCGTTCCAGGCCCGTCGCAATTCTGCCCCAGGGTGGGTTATCGCGTTTGACGTAGGGCAGGGGCGAGCCGGGGACAAGAAAGGCAGAGACCACAGCCATAGCGCTTCCTCCCGTTCCGCTTGCCTATGCCGCCTGTCTGATGACCCGGCGTGAAGCGCGGGTTTTCGAGGCCGGTTTGGAGAGCCCGGCCCGTGCGAGGTTCCACTCCATCACGGCGTTCCCCGTGCCGATTACGGTGCCGTAGCCGTGCAGTTCGGCCGGAATCTCGGGATAGCCCATGGCAGCAAACATCCAGGTAAAGGCCCCGGATTTCACCTCGGCAAACGCCTCATCGATAAATTGCGGGAGCAGACGAAAGACCTCTTTGGTCTTGCCCTGACGCAGGAGGTCAATCATCCGCATATCCCATTGATAGCCGGACAGGCTTTGCGGATGTTCCTGAGACATATCTTCCGGCAGGGCTGGCTCTTCGTGAAAATGCCAGTGGCACAGCGTGTTGGAGGCTAGGAGCACGGCGCGGCGGCCCAGCTTTTCAATAGCCGTGCGGGTGGCCTTGCCCAGACGGTCCATTTCTTCGAGGCCCTCTTCGGTCGAGAGGTAGTAGGGCGAATTATTAGCCGACAGTCCGACAACCGGGATGTCCCACTGGGGGCGTATCATATGCAGGGTGGTGATTGTGCCGTAGTCCACACGGAAGTGTGGATTGCGCATCATCTTGGTGTACAGCCCCTGCTTGGCCCCTTCCGCGCAGCAGGCTTCGGCCAGGGCGACATCGACGTTCAGCTCGAAGGTATAACGAAAGATATTCGGAAAGATGGGGTCGACCGATTTGCCGCTGAGCTTGGGAACCCCAAGAAAATGATGTCCCTGCTGCGTAATCCAGTGCGGGGAGTGGACCAGCAACACGTCCGGTTTAAGCGTGTCGAGACTTTTGCGTGCGCGCTCATACGCCCAGCGGAGCTGTTCCCAGCCGCACTGCGACCGGGGTTCGTTCTGGGGCGGGTTTTCTCCGTACACCAGGTGGGGCGGATGGGGGGCCAGAAACCCGGCGACGATAGCACCTTTCTTTTGCGTCCGTGGCATGATGGTCTCCCTTCACAGCTTGAGACAGACGTTACGCAATTCCGTATAGAACTCCAGCGAATGCACCCCACCTTCGCGGCCAATGCCCGATTGCTTGGCTCCGCCGAACGGAGTACGCAGGTCGCGTAAAAACCAGCAATTAATCCAGGTGATGCCCACGGTGATTTGTGCGGCCACCCGATGGGCCCGGGCCGCATTCTGCGTCCAGATTGAGGTAGCGAGGCCGTAGGGCGTATCGTTAGCCAAGCGCACGGCTTCTTCTTCCGAGTCAAAGGGCCGGACATGGCAGCACGGCCCAAAAATTTCTTCCCGCACAACCGCGGAGTCTTCCGACAGACCCGTCCAGATGGTGGGTTCGACCCAGGCCCCCTGCGTATACGGGGGTGCCATGTCGGGAATGCCGCCGCCGGTAATCAGGGTCGCCCCGTCGGCGTGAGCCTGCTCGTAATACGAGAGCACCTTCCTGCGATGTTCGAGGCTGATCAACGGTCCTAGGGTCGTGGCCGCATCGTGCGGGTCGCCGAGCGTGAGTGACTCGGCCTTGGCTTTGAGCGCGGCCAGGAACTCGTCAAAAATCGGCCGTTCAACATATACCCGCTCGGTTCCCAGACAGACTTGACCGGTGTTGGCAAAGCACGCCCGGCCGATGCCCTCGATGGTCGCTTCAAAATCGCAGTCGGCAAAAATAACGGCCGGGTTTTTTCCACCCAGTTCAAACGACACATCCCGCACCCCCACGGCCGCACGCTGCATAATGGCCTCGCCCGTGACGGTCTCACCCGTAAACGTAATCGCGTCAACACCCGGATGGCTGACCAGGAATTCTCCGGCCGAGTCCGGCCCGAACCCATGCACCACATTATAGACACCGTGAGGTACGCCGGCCTCGTTCATCACCTCGCCCAGCAGAGTAGCCGTGCTCGGCGTTTCTTCCGAGGGTTTGACGACCACGCTATTCCCGCAGGCTAGGGCCGGGCCGACCTTCCAGGTCATGAGCAGCAGGGGTAGATTCCATGGACACACCACCGCAACGACGCCTTTTGGCACGCGCAGGCTGTAGTTCAGCGCTCCGGTACCGTCCGGGGTGGGCATGTCGAAGTGTTCGCCGGATACGTTTTTGACCACGTCGGCAAAGATACGAAAGTTGGCCGCGCCGCGCGGAATATCAATATGGGAGGCCAGGTTCACCGGCTTGCCGGTATCGGCCACCTCGGCCTCAAGAAACCGATCAAAACGTTGCTCAATACCGGCGGCAACCGCGTATAACACCTCCGTGCGTTCGGCCAGTGTCAGCCGGCTCCAGGGTCCGTTGAGGGCGGCCCTAGCCGCCTGGACCGCGGTATCCACATCGGCCCGGCCGGCTTCGTACACCTGGCTGATAAGCGCATTATCAATAGGCTGGCGATTCTCAAAGGTTCGGCCGCTCGTCCCTTCGGTATAGGCACCGTTGATAAAATGACGGGTTGTCTGGGTACTCATCTACAGACTCGTTGGCTCAGAGGATAGATGGAATGCGGCGTGGTTTCGCTCTAGCCCGACCGGTGCTGAGTGTATACCATACTCTCTAGCCTGCAAACACCAAGGAGGATGCCATGGCCGATGTTAACCCCCACGCTCTCGCTGAAACGGACTGGCTGGAAGACCATCTAAATGATACGGACCTGTGCCTGCTCGACTGCCGCGTCAGCCTGATCCCCGAGGATTCCGGCGGTTTCCGTATGGAGAGCGGGCGGCCCGCCTGGGAGGAGGGCCACATCCCTGGGAGTGGCTTCGTCGATTTCACCACCGACCTGTCCGACCAGCACAGCGACCTGCCATTAATGATGCCGCCCGCCGACCAATTTACCGCTACCATGGCACGTGTCGGGGTGAGTGCCCACACCCGAGTCGTTCTCTATGACGATTTCTATAATATCTGGGCGGCCCGAGTGTGGTGGATGCTGCGCGCGAGTGGCTTTGACAACGCGGCAGTCCTCAACGGCGGCTGGCACAAATGGACACAGGAAGAGCGGCCTGTCTCGAACCGGCCTACCGCCCCCGTACGGGGCCAGTTCACGTCCACCCCGCGGCCTACGCTGATGGCGGGCAAACGGGAGGTTTTGGAAGCGATACAGACACCGTCAAGCTGCCTGCTGAACGCCCTGACCGCCGAGGATCATGCGGGCACGGGAGGGATGATTCGGTATCCCCGGCCCGGACGCATTACATCGAGTGTGAACGTCTCATTTTACGATCTGGTCGATCCGGAGACGCATGCCTATCTGCCTGTCGAGCAACTCCGCGAAAAATTCGAGACCGTTGGCGCAACCGGCGCGAAGCGGGTCATTACCTATTGTGGGGCTGGGATTGCGGCCTGCAGCGACGCTTTCGTCCTTACCCTACTGGGATTGGAAGACGTGGCCGTCTACGATGGTTCACTAATGGAATGGGCTGCAGATGCGAGTCTGCCGATGGCGACGGACACCTCCCCCGTCGGACGGCCTTCGTCGTAGCAACTATCCAAACCGCTGACGGGTTTTTCTCTGCGCGCTCCGGGAGGACTGATAGACACGGTTCAGAGACATAAGGAGAGAGCGTGAACGAAGAAACGCTGGAAATCTCACTCGTCAACGATCTGAAGGAGCTCGCCCGCGTCGCGGAACAGATTGACGAGTTCTGCGCCTCCCAGGACCTTACGTCAGAAGTCGCCTATGCGGTCAACCTGGCGCTGGACGAGATCCTGACCAATACCATCAGCTACGGATACGACGATGACGAGCCGCATCGGATCGAGATTATCGTCCGCCCGGAAGCGGAAGCGTTGGTCATCGTCATCATGGACGACAGCGGCGCGTTCGACTTGTCGAACGCGCCGACACCCGATACCGGGGCCTCCCTTGAAGAGCGACCCCTGGGCGGACTCGGCCTGTTCCTCGTGCATCAGATGATGGACAGCGTCGAGTATCGGCGCGAGGAAGGGCACAACGTCGTGACCCTCAAAAAGAACAAGACCACAGAGCAAAGCCCGGACGAGGGCTGACGAGACGGTCGCCGCCGACTTACGCCTGGAATGAGCCGAGAGAGGCGTACTTGCCAACATCGGTCTTAGGTCTGCCCCATCTACCCATCTTTATTCCAATCCTGACGAAAAAATGTTCTGCACGTGCATCTTGACATCAAGCCGCAAGACGGTGGCGGCTCCGTGGCCGTTATTGAACAAGCAGGGCGTTGGTTAAAAAGGAATCGGTCCCGGCGCGAATACCAGGCGAGGTTGGTATTGCTGGACCGCGACCGGATTGAAGCCGAACCGCAAGAAGGGATTCAGGCTCGGTCCGTCGCAGCTCGCTATAAGCTCGAAGTCATTTTTCAAGACCCGAATCTGGAAGGACTCTTAGTCCGGCTGCATGCAGGGCAGGAACAAAGAAAGATTCGGGCATCCGAATCGGAAAGTGAGCTACGAAAGATGTGGCCCGAGTATCAGAAGCCGCCAACGGCCGAGCAGTTGCACCAACGCTTCACACTGGACGATGTCCGACGGGCAGCCGCCCACGATCAACACTTGCGAAAGCTTCTCGAAGTGATCGGGCTGTGGTCGTAGCCTGAGTGGAACAGAGCGAAGCTGACTGCCCTGTTCCCCCCCCACCCCCGCTAGGGCCTGATCGTGTAGGCACGGGGGCCGGTATGCGCTGAGAGTTGAGGCTGAATCCAGTCCACCCAGTCGCACAGCACCGGTCGGGTATGTCTCGGGTCGATCATGTCGTGGACGGCAAAGCCCTCGGCTCGGGCGTAGACTGAGCGTTTGCCGGCGAGCGCTTCTTCGATCTCCCGACGCTTGGCCTCCGGGTCTGGCGCGGCGGCGATCTCTCGCCGGTAGGCGACCGCGACTCCCCCTTCCAGCGGCAGGGCGCCACTCTCGGCCGACGGCCAGGCAAACACCATCCCGCCCGGCCCGAAGTGGGCTACACCGGCAACGCCGTAGACCTTGCGGACGATGACCGACACCCAGGGAACGGTGCATTGCATGAGGGCAAAGATGACCGCTGTTCCATAGCGAATAGTGGCGCTCTGCTCGGCCTCCGGGCCGATCATGAAACCAGGTTCGTCCACCAAGCTGACCATGGGCAGATGAAATGTGTCACACAAATCAATATGCCGCTTCACTTTTTGGGCGCCCTCCGCGGTCATGGCTCCCGCATACCACTGCGGGTCGTTGGCCAGAATCCCGACCGGCTGGCCATTCATCCGAGCCAGTCCGGTAATCTGAGACGGACCGTACAGAGGCGCAATCTCAAAAAACGAGTCGCGGTCAACAACGCACTCAACCACCCGCCGCATCGGATACGCACGCCTGCGGTTACGCGGAATAATGCTGAGCAGTTCTTCTTCCTGACGGTTGCGGTCGTCCTCGCTGGGCTGGACCGGCGCCGCTTCCCAGACATTGGTCGGCAGATAGCTTAGAAATTGCCGGATTTGGGCGAAGACGGCGGGCTCGTCCTCCGCAACATTGTCTACCACTCCGCTACGCAGGTGGATGTGCGGGCCACCGAGTTCTTCCTTGGTGATCGGCTGACCGAAGGCGCGCTCCACCAGAGCCGGCCCACCGATCATCACCTGCGAGGACTTCTGGGTCATGATCGAGAAATGGGAAGCGACCAGACGGGCCGCGGGCAAGCCAGCCACAGCCCCTAATGCGGCAGACGCAACGGGCACCATGGACATAGCCTGCATGACCGACATGAATCGGGGCGGGGCGTTCACCGATTCCGTACTCCCGGTTGTTTCGCCGCTGTTCTTCCCACGCGGGACACTTCCGCCACCGCCTTCGAGGAAGCGAATGAGGGGCAGCCGGTAGCGACACGCCAACTCTTCGGCCCACACGCTCTTGCGAAATCCGGCGGACGAGGGCGAGCCGCCCTTGAGGGTAAAGTCCTCGCCACCGACCACACAGGAGCGACCTGCGATCTTGCCGAAGCCGACAACATAGTTCGCGGGGATAAACGAGCGGAGCTGACCCTGCTCATCGGTTTCGGAGTAGCCGGCAATCGGCCCTTGCTCGCGGAAAGAGTCAGTGTCGAGCAGTTGGTCCACGCGCTCGCGAACGGTCAATCGCCCCCGGTCATGTTGCTTGGCAACCGCTTCAGGCCCGCCGAGCTCTCGGGCGAGTTGTCGGCGTTGCTCAATGCCCTGGACTTCTTTTTTCCAGCTCATGGCGTGGTGTCTTTCACATGGTGGCGAGGTAGCCGCCGATTTACTGCATGGGCGAAAACGCGGCCGGCAGGACGATTTTGTTCTGCTGCGTCAGCAGCAACTCCCGCGTGCCGGGCGGCCAGTTGGGCAGTTGAGCGGCCTCGGCCCAGACGCGGCTGCGCTCGTCCAGGCTGGCGTAGGGCCAGATATGGACGAATTTATTGAGCGTCCCGAGATCGCTATACCAGCAGGCGGCCAGGGGTGAAAGCTCGGTCCGGGCACTGATGGCTTTGGCCCAACGCTCCAGCACGGTCGGCATGGCACCCGGCCGGTATATATAGGTGCGGATCTCATACACCGGGCCGAGCTGGCGCTTGCCGAGCGGTTCCATAAAAGGCGCGGGGATAAAAATTTCGGACTCCATGTGTTCGATGAACGTGCCAATCGGAGGAGGCCACGCCCCGCTTTGCATGGCCTGCGCTCGAGCCTCCGTCCGCTGCTGGAGACTCTCATACGGCCAGACATGGATGATTTCGTTGAGCGGGCCGACCTCGGTATGCCAGAACGCTCCGAGCGGGGAAAATTCCTCACGACGCGGCAGGGCGTCACCAAAAATTCGTTCGCATTCGGCGAGCGTCCCTGGCTTGAGGCGATAGGTCCGGACTTCATAAATCATAGGGGTCCTCCTCCTTGTTGGCGTGCTGTCCTTCCGCGTCTGCTCTGCCTAGCGTGGCCATGCGACTTCCGAGTTGTCCCTGGGTTGGCATTCCTGCAGCGCCCGTTGCAGCCCGTCCCGATCAAACCCCTTGCCGATAAAAACGACGTGCTCGGGTGGTTCGGGTAATAAATCCAGCCACTCCATGTCGAATTCACCGGTCACATATTGAAACATCCACTGCTCGTCCGAGTCGGTAAACCGCACAAACCCCTTGGCGCGCCACACTGCGTCCGGCAGGCTACGCATCAGCCGCTCGAACCGCTCGCGGATCAGTGGGGCTTCGCACAGACACGTCAGCGTATGAAAATGGTCGTGCACCGGTGCCTGCCGCGAGGCGGAAACGTACCCGGTATTTTTGTCTGTTTGTCGGTCTACAATCTCGGCGTAATCCATTTCCCCGCGCTCTGTCCGAACAATCGCCGTGCGTGGATTTAACTGACGAATCTGCGCCTCCAGTTCGGCCAGGACAGCCTCGTCTGCCAGGTCCCGCTTATTTAATACCACCACATCGGCGAGTTCCGTCTGTTGACGAATGCCGGAGTGGACTTCTTCGGCCAAGCGGCTGAAATTAATGGGGTCAAGAACGGCGATCAGCGAAGCCAGGCGGACCAGGGGCAGGACTTCTTCCTTTGTGGCCTGGTCCATGAGTTCGACCGGGTCGGCGAGACCGGTGGCTTCAATGAAAATGACATCCGGCTTGAGGGCGGCAACATCCTGGATCGCGAGACCCAGGGTGCCGCCAATCGTGCAGCAAATGCAGCCATTGGTCATTTCCCGTATGGTGTGGCCCTGCCCGCGCAGCAGCTCGCCATCGATGTTGACCTCCCCATACTCGTTCATCATAACCGCAGGTTTGAGCCCCTGGGCCAGACAATAGTCCAGGAGGCGGCGCAGGAGGGTTGTCTTGCCACTGCCCAGAAAGCCGGAAATCAAATGGACCGGGATACGCTCGGCGTCAGAGAAAACAATCCGCTCTTTTTGCTCGTCCATAGCGTCAACAGTATTCCAGGATTCACGAGCGTGGGGAAGGCCGGACACGGGGCGGCTTGGTTTCACGAAAAAAGGCCGACAGCGCATGTCGGCCTTTTTGTTGCAGCTTGGAGCGTCGCTATTTCAGGCGGGTTTCTTTGTAGATGACGTGTTTGCGCGCCACCGGATCGTATTTTTTGAGTTCGAGCTTGTCCGCCATGGTCTTTTTGTTCTTGGTCGCAATGTAAAAGTGACCGGTTCTGGCTGACGATTCCAGTTTGATCTTTTCACGCATCGTTCGTCCTCCCCTTGTCACGTCCGTCTATACTTTGACGCCGCGCCGGCGCATGTCTTTCAACACCCGCTCAATGCCCAGCTTATCAATCATCCGAATCCCACGCGCGCTCAGACGCAGACGCACCCAGCGTTTTTCGCTCGCCAGCCAGAACTTGTGGGTCTGCATGTTTGGAAGAAAACGCCGTTTTGTTCTATTGTTGGCGTGGGACACGTTGTTCCCGGTGCGTGGGCGTTTGCCGGTGATTGGACACAGTCTCGACATGAAAAAGTCTCCTCGGTGTTGTCTTGTCGCCAGATGCGAGCCGTCCTTATAGCATAGCCGACGGCGGAGGGCCAAGGTGGGGTATTTTCGGTCGTGTCTCAGTTTGCCACTGCCGGCCTGTCTTATCCCCAGCGGCCCGCTCCGAGGGCGGGCGCCCCGGCGGGCCAATCCCCCCTCACTCCCCCTTGTCACAGGGGGAAGCCTGAGCGGAGCGGAGGCGAAGGGCGCCCTGCCGAAGGGCGTCAGGCGCCGCACGCCTGAAGGCGACGGGCTAGCACGTTTCACGATAGGTTCTAGCCGCGCCGTTGCACTCTCGTCCTGCCGGACGTGATCCGGCATCCAGTCCTTCGACTTCGCTTTGCTACGCTCAGGACGAACGGGGAGCTGGGGGCCTGGATGCCTGCCCCGTATCAAGTACGGGGGGACGAGCTTGCGCAGGAATGACAGGGGGCTACACAGGATCGTTGTTTACTCTAGGCTGGCTCGGAGACGGACACTACGACGCCAATTGGCGACGAATTTTCGATCAGGCCTGTAATGATATCGACTCGACCGAACTTCGCTATATAGTCGGCTACGCGCATACGTGGCAGGCTGGCCTTGATCGTTTAATGGGCAAATAAACGTCGGTGATGGGTAATGAATAAAAGGTAAGGAGACGTGCTCTCCCCTTACGGTTCTCGGGTGATGACCAGACCACTCCCTCGCAGCATGGGGGAACCGTCGATGGCACAGACGGCCGAGGCGTTGGGGACTTGGCGCTGTTCCGCTCGGTCGGTCACCTGCATGACGGCTTCGGCAATATGACCCATGCCGTGCAGGCGGCCTTCGCTCAGGCTGCCGCCGAACGTATTGACCGGCAGTTCACCTTCCAGGGTAATGCGCCCGTCCTGGATGAAGCTGGAGGCTTCGCCTTCTCCACAAAAACCCGCCGCCTCCAGCCAGTACAGCGTGGAGGGGCTGAATCCGTCGTACAGTTCGGCGGCGCTCATGTCCTGGGGTCCCAAGCCCGAAGACGCCCAGAGCTTGCTGGCCAGCGAGTGGCCGGACTCCATATAATTATCCAACGAATAGTGAAACAGAGCCCGGCGGCGGCTGGTGTTCTGTCCGTAGCCGGCAATATAGGCCGGTGGGTGTTGGAGGTCTGCGGCACGCTCTGCCGTGGTCAGAACGAGCGCGACACAGCCTTCAACCGGAATATCGCAGTCGAACAAACATAAGGGCTCGGCGATCCAGCGCGCGGCGAAATAATCCTCACGGGTCATGGGCGTGGTGTAGAAATAGGCGTTCGGATTGAGGTTCGCATTCCGCCGGCTATTCGTCACAAAGGTCGCGAGATGCTCCCGGGTGGCGCCGTAGCGATGCATATAACGCTGCCAGGCCATGGCGTGCCACTGAAATATATTCGTACAACCATACGGGGCCATGAATTGGGCGTCGCCAGGAGCCCGATTGCCGGACCACGCCCCATAGCGGCCACGCGGATTGTGGAGCGCGCGCCAGACCAGCACATACTCGCACGCCTCGGCCAACAGGGCGTTGACCCCTTCAATAACCGCACTCGCGATCAGACCGGTTTCGACTTGTGCATACCACCGAATATCGGGAGCGAGCGGGAGGTGGTTCATCACGTATTCGACGCTGACAATCTGCTCGCCGTCCTGTGCGCCCGCGCCGTGAAAAGGCGCTTCAGGAAAAGTGGCCAAGCCGTCAATTCGCTCAGCCGGTAGCCCGGCGTCATCAAGGGCGGCCCGACAGGCATCCAGGCTCAGCGCACCGAGGGACTTCTGCGGCCGGCGGCTCAGTTCGGAGTAGCCAATACCAACGATGGCGGTTTTGCCTTGTCCTTGCCAGCTCATGGATGCGTCCTTTGGTCAAGCAACGAGACGGAACTTGGGCAGCGTCAGTTCTGCATCGACATCCTCGAAATAGACCTCAACCTTTCCGCCAATTCGGACCTGCTCGCGTTGCGCCTCGGGCAGGTTGGATACCAGAAAGAGCTGCGGCTGTTCTTCAAGCTCGACGAGAATATTGAGGTAGGGCAGTTCGTCTCCAAAACCGGCCACGTTGGGCTGGTACATCACACTAAAACTGTAGATCGCGCCGCGGCCGCTGACCGGCTCGAACGCGAGGGCTGCGCTGTGACAGGCGTTACACACCGGGCGTGGCGGGTGGTTAAAATAACGACAGTCCTGGCAGCGCTGGATAACCAAGCGATGTTCTCCGGCCGCCTCCCAGAACGGACGCGTGAGGTCGTCAATCAGAGGCCGCGGTTTTTCCTGTGCGGTTGCCATGTCGGCCCCGCATCTTGCCATAAGTCCACGTATGGGTTCAATGCGAAGCCGATATCCAGGGACGAAGCCGGCTGTTCTCTGTCATGAGGAAGCGCTTATCCTGTACGGATCGCGTCAAGCTCCTCAAACAGACGGTCGATTTCGTCTTCCGTGGTGTAAAAATGAGGCGAAATACGGAGGCCGCAGCGCGGGCGGTAATCGACAAAGACCCGTCGGGCGACGAGTTGTGCTTCGGCTTGGGCCGCGCCGTCAAAGTCAATACACACCAGGCCGCCGCGTTCCTGGGCGTCCTGGGGCGTGTTGATATGTAGACCGCGGGAACGTGCGCCGTCGATCAGGCGCTGGCATAGCTCGATATTCCGTTGCCGAATCCGCTCCACGCCAACCTCAAGAAGAATCTCGTAGCCGGGGCGGGCGGCATAGATGGCTGACATGCCGGGCGTGCCGCCCAGAAAGCGCCGCGCACTGTGGGCGTAATCAATATCATCGCCAAAGGCAAAGGGCTGTTCTTGCGAGAACCAGCCGGTCATCACCGGCTGTTGTGACGGAAGCCGGTCCGGACGGACGTACAGGTAGGCCGCGCCCGGTCCGCCGCATAACCATTTATGTGAGCCACCAACCACAAAGTCGGCCTGCCAGGCCTGCACGTCGATTGGGACGGTCCCAACGGTTTGATAGGCATCGACAATCACTTGGGCGCCACGCGCATGAGCGGCCTGAACAATGGGGGCGATATCGATCAAGGCGCCGGAGCGGTAGAGGCCGTGGTCCAGGACCAAGAGCAGCGTCTCGTCGTCAATGGCCTCAATAAAGCGTTCGGCTGGTTGCCGAATGCCGTCTGGAGAGGGGATCATCACCGGCCGGGCGCCATACCGGGCTCGGGACTGAATATTATAGCGCAGAGTGGGAAAGGTTAGTTCGGCGTACAGAATTTTATTACGCTTGCCGCTAAAGTCAAAGCAGGACAGCGCGGCGTTAAACAGGGCGGACACATTCTGGTGCATGACCACGCTACTCGGCTCGGCATTGAGAAACCGGCCGATGAGGCCGGCGGTTTCCTCGAAAAATCCCATCCAGCGATCCCACACCGCGCTCCCTTCCTGTTGCCAGCTTGCGGCATACTCGTTTAGCCGGTCCGCCGTGGCCCTGGGCATTGCGCCCATGGAATGGGAAATCAGATAGGTCGAGGTTTCGAGGATGGGAAACGCCGTCCGCCATCGGGATAGATCATGTATCATACGGCCCTCCGCCGAGTTGCGTTCTAATATCCCAGAGAATAGGGAAAAAACGGACGCTGATCCGCCCCTGAAGGTAGCGGACGCCTGGAGCTTGGAAGGACGCGCGGCCGACAAGCTTGCCGGTGTGCACGTCTCCGGTACCGGGCTTTGCACCAACCATGCGTTCGGCCATTAAGGCGTGACGGGAGCGCCAAATACAAAACTGTTCATCGTATTCAACCATGACTTCACACAGTTGATGCAGGTCTAAATACCGGGGATCGGTATAAATGTGCTCAACTGCCCGCTCCTGTTGCTCCACTGTATCCGTGGCAAAGCCGCGGCTGTGTAAGAGTTCACAAAACGTGCTCCACAGATTGGGGCCGTCATAGGCCGCCTGGAGCCGCTGCCGAGAAGCCTCACTCCCGGCGAACACTTCAAAGAAGCGTTCGTCGCGGAGGCCGGACAGAAATTCGAGTTCTCGAAACTGCAAGGACTGCAAGCCGCTGGCCGGTCTGAGCAAATCGCGAAACTCAAGAAAGTGCGCCGGCGACATGGTTTCCAGTACCTGGACCTGCTGGATCATCACCCGCTCGATTTCAATAAGCCGCCGTATCAGCCAGACCGCCTGTCGCACCCGCCCGGCCCGCAGATGGCCGATGATAGTCCGGACTTCGTACAGCAACAATCGAAACCAGAGTTCATAGCTTTGATGGACAATGATGAACTGGAGTTCGTCGTGAGCGGGTGGGTTGGACTGGGGCGTCTGAAGGCTGAGCAGTTCCGGCAGGCGGAGGTAGGACTCATATGTCAGGTCCGATTTAGCCTGGGGCATGGCCGTTATTGTACTGCCGAAGGGAGGGGAGGAGCAATGAAGGGGGACGAAAATCCGGGAGCCGAGGGGAACGGAGAATCCGGGAAAGGCGAACGGAGATTCTCTAGGCGGACAGGGGCCCCCGTAACCCTGCCTGGCGCATCAGCGGCATGACGCGCTCGCCGAAATACTTCAGCTCTTCGTTATAGTCCAGCCAGGAGACAATCAGCCCTTCGATGCCGGTACCGGCCAGCTTGGCCATTTCATCAACGACCTGCTCCGGTGTGCCGACCAGGGGATAGCCGCCCCAGCCTGCAATAAAGCGTTCGGCAAACTGGGTGAGAGTTGCTTCGCTAAACGACTGACTCTCGACGCCAAGCAGGTTCAGGATATTGCGGGCCGCGGTCCAGTCCCCCTTTTCAACAACGTAATCATAGGCCTGTTTGGCTTCTTTTTCCGTGTCGCGGCAAACGACGAAACCGTAGGACATCATACCTATTTCCCGACCATAGGCATTAGCCTGTTTTTTCACATCCGCGACGATCTCTTTACCGTGTTCCAGGGTATCAACCTGGATAAAATTGAAGTCCACTTCACGTGCGGAGAAATCCTGGCCGGCGGGCGAGAAGCCGGCGTTAATCAGAGCCGGATAGGGCTGTTGGACCGGCTTGGGTAGCAGATAGCCGTCTTTGACCTGAAAGAACTCGCCCGTGTGATCGAAATTCTGCTCGGTCCACAGACGCTTGATAACCCGGAGCCACTCGCCGGCATACCGGTAGCGCTCGTCATGTTCCATCTGCTTGGCCGCAAACATTTCCATCTCCGGGGAGAACCAGCCGCACACAATGTTCAGGCCCCAGCGTCCATGGGAAATATGGTCAATCGTTGCGCCCTGCTTGGCGGCCATAATGGGATGAATGGTGGGGACGTGCGAGGTGGAGAAGAGCATGATGTTTTTGGTCTGGGTGGCCATGGCCGTGGCCCAGGTATAGGTCTCCATGCAGGTCCCATTAAAATCGGTGCTC